>JAQWMQ010000008.1 GCA_029246705.1 Phycisphaerales bacterium
CGAGGAGACTGCCTTCCTCGATGTCGGCGATCCATTTCGAGACCCTTGCCGCGGAGATGTCACGCCGGGTGACGAAACGGCGAAGCGCTTCCAGGTGGGCGCGTCGGGCGGAGCCGAATTCGCCGACCGTGGAAATGCTCATGCTGCGGACCACGGAAGTGTCGATGGCGGCATGTGATCCGAGCATCAGTCGCTGGTAGACGACATCACGAAGGCCGAGCACCCGGTCGATCTCGATCTCACGTCCTGGTTTGAACCGGGTCGCCTCACGCTCGCGCACCATCAGGCCCGTGAGCCTGTTGCCCTCGCAACACACGGTTATGCCGACGACCAGCGCCTCGAAACCATGGGTGAGGCCGCAGCGTCGAAGGATAAACATGTCGACTTCGCGGTGTTCGTGGTCCGGCCAGAGGTAAGCATCCCTCAAGCCGGAGGTGCCGGGACGTTTGGAACCATTGATTCGAGACCATATTGCAAACCGCTTTGGCGCAGTGATCGACGTCATGTCGGTTTCCCCGATCTATACCGTTGATAGCAATGTAACCCTCGATCGCGACATAGCGACCGGTACGACGGCTCGTGAATCATGGCCGTGCTTGAATCCAGTGTCTGTACGATCGAGTTTCGGTTCGGTTCGCACGGATTGTCAGGAAGATGCAAGGAAGTCGATCTGGATGGTTTCACCGGGCTTCATGTCGATGCGGATGATGCGACCGTCCTGAAGGTGCTTGCTCGAACATCTTCGCACCGTGACACCGTCGGGAACCCTGATCTCGAGAGAAGACCCGCGTGAACCGCGAAGTCGAACCCGCGTCGGCAGGCCCTTCGACCATTCGAGTGAGACGAGTTCAACCGCTCCCCGACAACGGAGCCCGGAAACCGACCCTTCGGCCCACGATCGAGGAAGTGCCGGAAGCAGGTCGATGATGAAGCCCCGATCAGGAGGTGTTGCGTCGGTTCCTCGCTCGTGCGACTGGACGATCATCTCGGCGATCGCTGCACACCCGCCGAAATTACCGTCGATCTGGAAAGGCGGGTGATTGTCCAGCAGGTTGGGAAGCGTCGACTTTGCGAGGAGAAGAGTCAGGTTTTCGTAGGCTGCCGCGGCATCGTGGAGTCGCGCGAACATGTTGACCAGCCACGCCCGTGACCAACCGGTGTGACCGCCGCCATTGGCCAGGCGATGGTCGAGGCTCTTTCGAGCCGCGGCGGCAAGTTCGGGCGTGCCTTCAGGCGTGATCTGCGAACCAGGATGCAGGCCGTAGAGATGACTGATGTGCCGGTGACCGGGCTCTGCTTCCCCGAAAGCGCGCGACCATTCCATGATCCGGCCGTCATCTCCGATGCGCGTGGGCGCGACGAAAGGAAGCGCTTCGCGCACCTGTCCGACCACTCGATCATCTTCATCCTCGATCTCGAGGACCTCGGCTGCCGCGAGAACGTGCTCGAAGAGTTCGCGAACGATCTGCTGATCCATCGCATTGCCCATACCCACGTCGGCCCGCTGATCATCGGAGGTGATGAAGGTGTTCTCGGGGCTTGATGATGGACCACTGACCAGGAGACCGGTCGCAGGATCCTCCACCAGATAGTCGAGGAAGAACGCCGCGGAACCTCGCATGATCGGCCAATCTCGATCACGGAGCACCTGCAATGCACCTCCATGGAGATGATGTTCCCACGCGTGGCGCGTGCACCAGGCTCCACCGAGCGGCCAGAGCCCCCAGACGGTGCGTCCGATGGGAACCGTGAACCAGTGGGCATCGGAGGTGTGGTGGGCGACCCAGCCACGGGCGCCGTAGAGTTCGGATGCGGTCTTCCGCCCGCGTCGGGCGAGACCGGGGTTGAGTTCTGCGAGGAAGGGTTCGTGACATTCGGCGAGGTTGGTGACCTCCGCCGGCCAGTAGTTCATCTGCACGTTGATGTTGATGTGGTAGTCGGCGTTCCAGGGTGCGGAGATGTGCTCGTTCCAGAGACCCTGCAGGTTCGCCGGCATCGTCCCGGGTCGTGATGACCCCATGAGCAGGTAGCGTCCGAAATTGAAGTACAGCGCGAAGAGCGAAGGGTCGGTGTTCGACGGGTCACGCATCGCTTCGATCCGCCGATCGGTCGGTTGACGGGATGCGACGGATGAACCGAGGTCGAGCGCGACGCGATCGAAGTAGTGGTGGTGATCGACACGATGTCGATCGGCGAGTTGTTCGTAGGGACGGTTTGCCGCCGAACGAAGCGTGTCACGCACCGCTTCGGCAGGGTCGACCCCGGGTTGACGCAGGGTGGTCCGAGCCGCGATCAGGATGGTCATCGACGAATCCATCCCAGCGACGTCGATAGAGACATCGATCTCCTCGTCGTGCGTGGTCACCCGGGCTGGAGCAGGTTCGCCCGCCATGGGATGTCCGGATCGAGCGTGTCCGCCTTCGGGAATCAGCAGTACACCCAGTGCGAATTCGGATCCCACGGCGTCTCCGTTGGCCGTGCGACCCTCGAGCAGGAACAGGGTCGAGCCCTCGTACTGCCAGACGCTCGAAGAGGCTTCTGCGGGGGCTTTTCTCGTGTAACGCCATCGGGAAGGCACTTCGCCCGAAGCATCGTGCTCGACACGAATCACCAGGACATCATCGATCGCGGATGAAAAGACGGTGGTGCGCACCGCACTCGAATCCTCGAGCCATTGCGAGGCGGCGATCCCGGATGCCAGATCGAGACTTCTTCGGTACCCGGTCAGCAGGTCGGGTCGCTGCGCCCGGGGCAGGGCTTCAAGGACACCAAGCGTCTGATGACTTCGAGTCAACCGCTCGCTCATCATGGTCGCCTGCGCCAGCTTCTGGGCCTCGGTCACCTGTCCCTCGAACCAGAGACGTCGGATCTCATCGATGGTTCCTTCGGGCACCACGCGCTCCCGGTCGATCGGGGTTCCGCCCCAGAGTTCATCGTGGTTCAACTGAACCCGGTGATCGGGGCCACCGAAGACCATCGCACCCAGCTGACCGTTGCCCACCGGCATGGCTTCGGTCCAGGTTGCGGCGGGTTGCTCGTACCACGCAATGCGTGAACCATCATCGAGGTCGGGAGGCGGCATGTCGTCGCTGACGACCACGAGGTCCACTTGACCGGGGAGATCCGGACCGAAGGAACGAGACTGATGCCGGAGCAGTGCCTCACCCGCGTCGGTGGACGGGTCGAGCGCTTCGGCGGGACTTGTCGCACCCGGACGAAAAAGCCAGGTGCCCCCGAGGTCGAGTCGTCTTTGGCGGTTGCCGAGGGTCACCGAACCCTTCTCGTCACCCAGACCGCCGAGGCCGCCGGAATCATGGACCTCGACGGCGATCACGTTCACGCCCCGGCGAAGCAGGCTTGCGGGAACGTCGTAGACCCGGGGCGTGTTCCATGCGGATGCGGGTTTCGGGGGAAAGGCCCCCGTGGACCCGATCTGAACACCGTTCAGGAAGGTGCGATCGGCATCATCGACCGTTCCGAGTTCCAGCTGCATGTCTTCAAGAGACCAGGCGTCGGGCAGTTCGAAGGCCGTCCAGTACCAGGCGATTCCGTCCAATTGCGCGAAGGGATGCGATCGATCGGGTTCAATCGAGTGTTCCCAACGTCCCGGAACCTTGATTGCCGACCAGTCCCGGATCGCCTCATCCCCTGATTGCGGGGCTGCCAGCACGGGGGAAAGGCCGCCGAGGAGCAGGGCCACGGGAAAATTGATCATCGATCGTCCTTTCCGGGTGGTTCCGCGATCCAACGGGGTGATGGAATGAGGATCGCAGGATTGGATGAACTATACTTGGACGATTGGATCCTCAACGCACCACCAAGCCCGCAGGGAAGCCAGAAGCACCGTGACTACCGCCCAGACCACCAGCAAGGTCGACATGACGACGCAGCAAGCCAAGAACATCTCATCGTTCGCTCCAACCGATCAATTCGTGCATCGTCACATCGGGCCGGACCCGCTTGAGGTGACGGAGATGCTCGCGACACTGGAGTGCACCGACATGGACACCCTGGTGTCCGAAGCGATCCCACCGGCGATTCGCACCAGTCGAGAACTCGCACTGGAGGGACCGACCGGCATCAACGGTCTCACCGAGAGCGAAGCACTCAAGGTGATCCGCGAGCTCGGTGACAGAAACGAGACCTGGCGAAGCTACCTGGGCATGGGATACCACGGGACGATCACGCCCCCGGTCATTCTCCGGACCGTTCTCGAGAACCCCTGCTGGTACACCCAGTACACCCCCTACCAGGCCGAGCTGTCACAAGGCCGCCTTGAAGCTCTGCTGAACTTCCAGACGATGATCGTCGATCTCACCGGACTTCCCATCGCCGGCGCGTCACTGCTCGACGAGGGAACCGCCGCCGCGGAGGCGATGATGATGTGCGTGGCGCAGCATCGTCACGCACGAACCGCGTTCTTCGTGGCCAACGACTGCCACCCACAGACCATCGGTGTGATGAAGACCAGGGCAAGCGGTCTGGGCATCGACATCGTGGTGGACGACATCTCGAACTTCGAACCCGAGGAGCGCCAGTGGGCCGGTGTGCTCGTCCAGTACCCGTGCACCCATGGCGCAGTACACGATCATTCGGATCTTGCCAGACGCGCCGCGGCGACGGGAGCGCTGGTGGTTGCGGCCGCGGACCCCCTGGCACTCTGCCTGCTCGTCTCACCCGGTGAATGGGGAGCGGACATCGCGGTGGGCTCGACCCAGCGCTTCGGTATTCCCATGGGATTCGGCGGCCCGCACGCAGCCTACCTGTCTTGCAAGGAGAACCTGGTTCGCAAGATGCCGGGGCGACTCATCGGAGTCTCCCGGGACAGCGAGGGCAACCCCGCGCTGCGCATGGCGATCCAGACCCGGGAGCAGCACATCCGACGCGACAAGGCGACCAGCAACATCTGCACCGCGCAGGTCCTGCTTGCCATCGGGGCGTCGATGTACGGCGTCTACCACGGGCCGGAAGGCCTGCGAGCCATCGCGTCACGCATCAACCGCATGACGGCCGCCCTCGCTGCGGGCCTGCGGGAACTCGGACACAAGATCGGTGACGCACCGTTCTTCGACACGCTGAAGATCGAAGCGGCCGCCGGCTGCGACACGGATGCGATCGTCCATGCTGCGGCGGAACGAAGAATCAACCTTCGACGCTACGAGGACGGAACAGTCGGCATCACCTTCGACGAGACGACGATGGACAGCGACATCCGGGATCTTCTGGAGGTCTTTGCCGTCGGCACCGACCGCAAGCCCCGGAAGCTCGAGGAACTTCCCAGCGAGCCGGTGGACTTCGGCGAGCTCGAAAGATCCAGCGGCTACATGACCCACCCGGTGTTCAACTCACACCGTTCCGAGACGGAGCTTCTTCGCTACGTCACCATGCTGCAGTCCCGCGACCTCTCGCTGGCGCACTCGATGATCCCGCTGGGATCCTGCACCATGAAGCTCAATGCGGCCTCGGAGATGCTTCCGATCACCTGGCCCCAGTTCAGCAACATCCACCCCTTCGCACCCACCGATCAGGCGGAAGGCTATTTCGAGCTCTTCCGACAACTGGAATCCTGGCTGGGCGAGATCACCGGGTTCGATGCGATCAGCCTGCAACCCAACGCGGGTTCCCAGGGCGAGTACGCAGGTCTCATGGTGATCGCTGCCTACCACGCAGCCCGCGGGGAACGCAGTCGAACCAAGTGCATCATCCCGCTGTCCGCGCACGGCACCAACCCCGCTTCGGCGGTGGTGGCAGGCATGGAGGTGGTTCCGGTCAAGTGCACCGATCAGGGCGACATCGACGTCGATGATCTCCGTGCCCAGATCGAGAAGTGCGGCGATACCCTTGCCGCGATCATGATCACCTACCCATCCACCCACGGTGTCTTCGAGGACGACGTCAAGGAGATCTGCGACCTGGTCCACGCGGCCGGTGGCATGGTCTACATGGACGGCGCGAACATGAATGCGCAGGTCGGTCTGGCGCGTCCCGCCGAGATCGGTGCGGACGTATGCCACCTCAACCTGCACAAGACCTTCTGCATCCCCCACGGCGGCGGCGGACCGGGCATGGGCCCCATCGGCGTGGTCAGTGCGCTTGCTCCGCACCTTCCGACCCACCCCGTCAGTGCGCCCCGGACCGCGGGCGACCAGGCGATCGGACCGATCTCGGCGGCACCCTACGGTTCGCCCATGATCCTGCCGATCTCATGGATGTACATCGCCTGCATGGGTGGCAAGGGCCTTCGTCACGCAAGCGAGATCGCGATCCTGAATGCCAACTACATGGCGAAGCGACTGGAGGGGCACTACGACATCCTCTATCGCAACCGAAACAACCGGTGCGCACACGAATTCATCCTCGACTGCCGCGCCTTCGACAAGTCCGCGGGCATCAAGATCGACGACATCGCCAAACGGCTCATGGACTACGGGTTCCACGCCCCCACCATGAGCTGGCCGGTGCCCGCGACGTTGATGGTCGAACCCACGGAGAGCGAGTCCAAGGCCGAACTCGACCGCTTCTGCGATGCCCTGATCAAGATCCGCGAGGAGATCAAGGCGATCGAGGAAGGAAAGGCGGATCGCGAGGACAACCTGCTTCGCAACGCGCCCCACACCGTCGGAATGATCGGAAGCGACGAGTGGAACCACCCCTACACCCGTGAGCAGGCAGCCTGGCCTGCTTCATGGTTGCGCAGCAACAAGTTCTGGACGCACGTGGCCCGGGTCGACAACCCCTACGGCGACCGGAACCTTGCCTGCAGTTGCGAGGGCATGGACGCGTACACCGAACCCGAGGGCTGATCGACTCGAACGAACTTTCAGATCAACCAGGACTGCAGCATCGAGGCGAGTCCGAGGAAGACGAAGAAGCTCATCGAGTCGGTCACCATGGTCAGGAAGATCGTCGAGGCCGTAGCCGGGTCGAAACCGAGCCTGCGCATGAGCAGTGGCAGGGATGAGCCGGTGAGGGTTCCGATCGCGAGGGCGGCCGTCATTGCAAGCCCGGCAACGACACCAAGCCGCCAACTGGTCTCCCCGAAGAATGAACCGACGACCCCGATCACGATGCCCACGATCACTCCGCCGATGATTCCGTTGATCGCACCCACGAGGGCTTCGCGGAGCACCAGGGGAAGCGCCCGGTTGGGCCTGATCTGATCGAGGACGATTCCTCGCAGGGTCACCGCCAGTGATTGCTGGCCGGCATTGCCCGCCTGGTTGGCGATCACGGGCATGAGCACGGCGAGAATGGCTATCTCACCGATGAGACCCTCGAACTGCAGCACGATGATCGCAGCGATCGAGCTGGTCACGAGGTTGACGAACAACCAGGGGAAGCGACCTCGAAGCTTCTCGGCGGCGGTTGAGTAGACCGCCTCTTCCTTGCCCGCGCCCACCATGCGTTGTGCATCCTCGGTGGATTCGGCACGAATGATCTCGATGACGTCATCGACCTCGACCACCCCGAGCAGTCGCTGGTCCTGGTCCACCACCGGGAGAACGAGGAAGTCGTACTTCTCGAACTCCATCGCGACCTCCTCGCGATCGAGTTCCGGCGGAATGGCTTCGACCTCGCGATCGCAGATCGTGCTGATCAGCTCGTCCGAGCCGGCGACCAGGAGTCGACGCAGGTTGAGGGTGCCCCGAAGCCGCCCCTGCCAGTCGGTCACGAAGGTGAACTGGGTGTCCTCGTCGATCGCACTCCTTCGAATCGACTCGGTCGCTTCACCGACGGTCATTTCCTCGCGAACCGCGAGGAACTCGGTGGTCATCATGCCGCCCGCGGATTCCTCGTCGTAGTGGAGAAGTTCGCGGAGCGCTTTCTCGGGAACCGTGGAAAGTTCCTCGAGCAGCGCCTCCCGTTCCTCGGGGTCCAGTTCCTGGAGGAGGTCGGTGGCGTCGTCGGGAGCCATCGATTCCAGCATCGCACCTGCAAAGGCGATGTTGTCGGAAACCAGGTCGGACAACACGCCGGCCGCGAGAGGAAGCACCATCTCGGCAAGCGCTTCCGCGGCAGATTCGATTCCCATCTTCCCGAGGACATCGGCCGCGTCGGCATCGGAGAGAGCCTCGAGGGTGTCCGCCGCATCGGCGGATTCCTGCGCCTCGACCGCCGAAGCCAGCACGGGCACGTCGATGGTGTGCTCGAGCATCCGCGCGACACGGAGATCCTCCTCGCTGGGAGCGGAAGGATTGTCGATCACCGGAAGAACGGGAGCTCGCTCACCACCCTCGACGGGGCCGTCCTGGTCGGAATCGCGGTCATTCGGGTCGATCGGCATCGATGGGAGTGTACCGGCGCCCCACGAAGCCCGAGCATCCGCGAAGATGGGTGGCCATGGAACCAGCATCCACACCCACGAGAATCAACGAGGCCGATGATCCCAGGATCAGCGAGTACCGGAATGTCCGTGACCGGGATCTTCGAGGAGCTGGCTCTCGACCGGGCTTGTTCATCGGCGAAGCGCCCCTGATCGTCCAGGCGATGCTCGAGTTCCCGGGCATGACCAGATCGGTATTCGTTTCCGATTCCCAGGTGGATCGCATGATGGCGATGATCAAGTCCTCGGCGTCACCCGGGACCCCCCTGCTGGTGGCTGGACCGGACGTGATGAACGAGATCGCCGGTTTCGACCTGCACCGAGGCGTTCTCGCCCTGGGTAACAGACCGGATCCCGCGACCCGGACCCTGGACAGGATCATGCCGCCCCTCGATCGACCGGCAAGCATCCTGCTGTGTGACGGGATCAACAACATCGACAACATCGGACTGCTCTTCAGGAATGCGGCGGCGTTCGGCATCGATGCCGTCATTCTCAGCCCGGACTGTCACGACCCCTTGTATCGAAAGAGTCTCCGGGTCTCGATAGGTCACGCCTTGAGGATTCCCTTTCACCGTTCGGAAAACTGGCTCGAGACCCTTGAGACGCTTCGCGAGCATCATCGGATAGAACTCATCGGGACCGCGGTCACGGAGGATGCCGTGCACCTCGACTCGATCGAGGAACCGGAACGGGTTGGCCTTGTCATGGGAAGCGAGTTCGAGGGACTTGGTGCCGTCTCGATCGACGCGTGCAGTCACCTGGCCAGGATTCCAATGACTGCGGGAACCGACAGTCTGAACGTCGGCGTCGCCGCCGCAGTCTGCCTTCACAAGTTTTCCCGGGCTGATCGCGTCTAAACCTGATCCCAGCGCGTCACGGGCCAAAAGTGCGAACCCGGATCGAGGTCGGGCGTATGTCTGGTGTGGACCGGGATGCACCGGTCCGGGAGGTGGTCTGAATTTCACCACTTCGACTGACGACGAACGAGGTTTGCGGGGATTCGATGGCACCCAGGTGCCGGGGATTACCGACGAACCTCCCAACGCGGGTTCATCGAAGCCAGCCCGCCCATGGAGTTCGACAATGGGGTTTTCAAGACGATTCAACGACAACGCAGGCAACAGTGGAAAAGTGCGCTTCAACGGCCGGGATACGACACTTGCAGCAGCGCTCGCAGCAGCCGGACTGATCGTGATGCCGGGCACCACGCTTGCCTCGAGCCCGATCACTTCGATCGACTCGGAGAACGTGAACGAGGAAGTCCGTTATGCGCGCCAGCTCTCCAAGGCGTTCAGAAGCGTGGCTTCGGGCGTGGCGCCTTCAGTGGTCTCGATCGAGGTGACTGATTCGGCCCCGTACCACGGTTCCGCGGCACCCGGTGGCGAAGCGTACCCGGGAGGACGCGGCTCAATGCCGATGCCGCCGCGACGTGGAGGTGCGACCGGAGTGGTGATCGACAGCAAGGGATACATCGTGACCAACTACCACGTGGTGGAAGGTGCGGACGAGATCCTCGTGGAGTTCCACGACGGAACCCGTGTCCTTGGAACCCTGGTCGGGAAGGACCAGGAGACGGATCTGGCCGTGATTCAAGTGGAAGCCGATGACCTGACGCCGGCAAGACTGGGAGATTCCAGGAACAGCCAGGTCGGCGAGTGGATTCTCGCCGTCGGGAGTCCGTTCGGTCTCGACCAGACGGTCACCGCTGGAATCATCAGTGCAGTGGGTCGGGACCAGATGGGTCTTGCCCGGTACGAAAGCTTCATCCAGACGGATGCCGCCATCAATCCGGGAAACAGCGGCGGACCGCTGGTCAACCTGGACGGAGAGGTGATCGGGATCAACACCGCGATCCGCTCCAGCAGTGGAGGCTCCAACGGAATCGGATTCGCCATCCCGACGTCGATCGTCGAGCGAGTCTCCTCGAGCATCATCGAAAACGGCCGAGTCGAACGAGGATGGCTTGGAGTCGCGGTTCAACCCCTGAGCGACGAACTCGCCCGTTCCTTCGGGTACGAGGGCGAGGATGCCGTCCTGGTGAGCAGCGTGCTCCCCAACACACCTGCCGCTGAAGCGGGTCTCCTTGCCGGCGACATCATCACCACGATCGGTGACGAGATGACCAGTGACCCGGCGGATCTCATCCGAGCAGTCGGGCAGCACGACGCGAATGCCGAAGTGCAGATCGAATACGTACGCGAAGGACAGGCGATGGTGGTGATTGCATCGCTCATCGAAAGACCTTCGAACATCGAGGAGTTCGTTCGCGGCAGTCGAGGCGAGGTCGGGGAAGTCGGCCTGATCGTGAAGCCCCTGGGTGTTGAAGAGGCCGAATCTCTCGGCATTGCCAGCGGAAGCGGACTCTTCGTGGAAGCCGTCGAGAAGGGCAGCCCTGCAGACGAAGCTGGATTGCTCCCGGGAGACGTGCTTCGCAGAATCAACGGTGAGAATCTCGTGGACCCCGTCGACTTCTCGGATGCCATTCGAAAAGCGATCTCCGCGGAAAAAGCGATACGAGTTCTCGTGGAACGAAAAGACCTGACGTACTTCATGCTCATCGATCCGGAAACGGATTAAACAGACGAATTCATGCCCGAGTGATGTTCACTCGAGCGGGCTACGGTGGCCGCCCCTCCGCCGTAGCCTTTCCTCCGAGTGCCGAGGGAGCGGTTACCCGCGGCAATCAAGAAACAGCCCGATCCACGACCTGGATCGGGCTGTTCGCCTACCCTGTAGGGAACCCCACCAGTGCAACACCACATGACCAAACGCTCCAACCCACCAACCCCATCATCCGGGGGGTCGTCGAACCCCCAGACCAAGGCCCCCTTCCAGGTGTCATGGACTCATCGGTTGATGTTCACTCGTGGTGCTCTGGCGACGGAGAACACGATTCTCAGGGATTCCATCATCGGGGAGGACCAGCACGCGGGTGACCGTGGACTGATCGTGGTCACCGATGACGGGGTGACCCGGGAAAACCCACGCTTTCTCGAACAGTTGAAGAACTACTTCGATGAGCATGACCGACTCCCCGAGCTCAGGGACGTGGTGCACGCCACCGGTGGCGAAGTCTGCAAGAACGACAGCAGTCTCGTCGACTCGGTCCTGCAGTCCATCGACAGGAATCGGATATGCCGCAAGTCGACGGTGCTGGTGGTCGGCGGCGGCGCGGTGCTTGATGCCGCCGGCTACGCCGCTTCGACCGCACACCGAGGCGTCAGGCTGATCAGGATGCCCAGCACGGTCCTGGCTCAATGTGATTCGGGTGTCGGAGTCAAGAACGGCATCAACCAGTTCAACAAGAAGAACTTCATCGGGACCTTCGCACCCCCGGTCGCCGTGGTCTGTGACACGAATCTTCTTTCGACCCTGTCCGACCGGGACTGGAGGGGTGGTTTCAGTGAAGCGGTGAAGATCGGAATGCTGAAGGATCGATCCCTCTTCGAACTGATGGAACAGGAATCGGAACGGCTCATCGCCCGGTCCGATGAACCGGCACATGAGATCATCGCCCGTTCGGCGGAACTGCACCTTCGCCACATCACCGACGGAGGCGACCCCTTCGAACTCAAGGAAGCCCGCCCCCTGGACTTCGGGCACTGGTCCGCGCACAAGCTCGAACAGATGACCGACTTCGAACTTCGACACGGAGAAGCCGTCTCGATCGGACTCGCACTGGACATGGTCTATTCGGACCTGATGGGCATTTCCGAAAAGGGACTGGCAGAGAGAACGCTTCGACTGCTCGACGCCCTCGGCCTGCCGATCGTCGATCAAGCCATGAAACGCGTGGAAGAGCTCATGGTCGGGTTGGAGGAGTTCAGGGAGCACCTGGGTGGGAAACTGACCATCACCCTGGTCGAGAGCCTCGAACACCAGCGAGACGTCCACGAAATCGACCATTCCGCGATGCGGGATTCGATCTCCATGCTGCTCGAGCGATAATCCGCTTGAACGCAGCACCTCGTCGTCTGACCCGTGGTCGAGGGATGTCGCCGTGCTAGACTTGGTGAGACATGAACGAAGCCAACTGCCCCATGGACCGCGATGCGGTCATAGCCCGGTACTTCCTCGAACATCGGGCGAAGCTGATCGATCTTGCCGCCTTCCTCGACCGGATCGACCGTGCCGGTGGTGATGGAGCGGTCGTCGACGATTTCAGGATCGTTGCGATGCGCAAGGCGATCGAGGAACTGCTGAAGCATCAGGACGGTCGAGCGCGGAGGATCCAGGAGATCTTCAGCGATCATTCGACCGATCCGATCGCCGAAGCCCCGATGAAGGGTGCACTCGGCGCGTTCAACCCGGACGAGAGCACCTGACCCAGAGCGAAACGGACCCAACGTGTACATCGACCCCCACGTTCACATGGTCAGCAGGACCACCGATGACTACCAGAGAATGGCCCTTGCCGGCTGTGTCGCGATCACCGAACCCGCCTTCTGGGCGGGCTACGACCGCTCGAGCGCCCAGGGATTCTTCGACTACTTCCGCACCCTGACCGACTACGAACCGAAACGAGCGGAACAGTACGGGATCGCCCACCACACCTGGCTCTGCATCAACCCGAAGGAAGCGGAGGACCTGGGCCTGGCCCGGGAGGTCCTCCAGATCATTCCCGACTTCCTCGAGAAGCCGAGCGTCCTGGGGATCGGTGAGATCGGCCTGAACAAGAACTCCCGGAACGAACTGATGATCTTCGAGGAGCATGTCGACCTCGCGAAGCGGCACGACCAGATGATCCTGATCCACACTCCCCACCTCGAGGACAAGCTCAAGGGGACGAAGCTGATCCTCGATGCACTCGAGAACGCGGATGTCGACCCCGGCAAGGTGCTGGTCGACCACGTCGAGGAACACACCGTGGAGCTGGTGCTGGATCGCGGGTTCTGGGCGGGCATGACCCTCTACCCCGACACCAAGTGCACCCCGCAGCGCGCCGCGGACATCTTCGAGATCTACGGGCAGGAGCGGATCTGGATCAACAGCGCAGGAGACTGGGGGCCGAGTGACCCACTG
The DNA here is from genome assembly GCA_029246705.1 of Phycisphaerales bacterium. Lineage (GTDB taxonomy): Bacteria > Planctomycetota > Phycisphaerae > Phycisphaerales > SM1A02 > JAKVBQ01. The sequence goes on from JAQWMQ010000008.1 coordinate 13,349, forward strand.
GCCGTTCCCAAGTGCCAGCAGGAACTGCGCGCCCGCGGTCACTTCGAGGACATGATCCGCAAGGTGTCCTACGACAACCCATTCAACTTCCTCTCCCAAAGCGGGAAGTTCCGCACCTCCATCGGATAGGAGCGGCTTGCCCATGCAGGACCAGGCACTCCAGGTCGGCTACTGCACCAACGTGCACGCGGGGAACTCGCTCGAGGAGACGCTGCAGAATCTCGAGCGACACGCCGTTGCGGTCGCTCGCTCCCTCGGGAACGGTCGGCTGGGCATCGGGCTCTGGCTGCCCGAGAGCACGGCACGGGAAGTCATCGAAAACGAAGGTGCGAGACGACTCCGGGACCGACTGGACTCGATGGGCCTGCACGTCTTCACGCTGAACGGATTCCCCCAGGGGAACTTCCACGCCGAAGTGGTCAAGCATGCCGTATACGTTCCGCAATGGAACACGGCGGAACGTTTCGAGTACACCATGCACCTGGCCGGGATCCTCGCGGACCTCCTTCCGGACGACCTGCATGAAGGTTCGATCTCCACCCTCCCCCTCGGCTGGCGCGCGGGCTTCAAGGGACTCGATGAATCGGTGAACCGGTTGATCGCCACCGCGGAGGGACTGGAACGGCTCGAGGACCGGACCGGGAAACTGATCCACGTGGACCTCGAACCGGAACCAGGCTGCGTGCTGGACACCGCCGATGACGTGATCGAACTGTTCGACCGACTTCCGGAACGCACCCGTCGACACCTCCGGGTATGCCACGACGTCTGTCACTCCGCGGTCATGTTCGAACCACAGCGGGCGGCGATCGAGGCGTATCGCTCGGCAGGTATCTCCGTCGGCAAGATCCAGGTCTCCGCCTGCCCGGAACTCGATTTCGACGGACTCGACGAAGACCAGCGGACCGAGGCGATGGCGCAGCTTCGATCGTTCGTCGAACCCAAGTACCTGCACCAGACGGTGGTCAGGACCGCTGAAGGCGAAACCAGCTTCCATCAGGATCTTCCGGAGGCCCTCGAGACGCACGGACCGACGGGCCGATGGCGCGTTCACTTCCACGTTCCGGTCTTCGCACGGTCCCTCGGTCTGATCGGCACCACGCAGGGCGAGATCGGCGCCTGCTTCGAGGCATTCGAAGAAGACCTGCCCATGCTGGAAGTCGAGACCTACGCCTGGGGCGTGCTGCCGGAAGGCCTGTTCCGGGAGGACCTCGCCGAAGGCATCGCCGAGGAACTCCGCTTCACGCGCACGCTGCTCGAAGAGGATCCGGGATGACGCCGGAAACGAGAGCCTGGCTCGAGATTACGCGCGTGTCCAACCTCCCCACCGTGCTTGGCGGGGTGCTGGTCTCGGTCGCAGCGACGGGCGTGTTGCAATGGCAGTTTCGCGATTGGGCCTTGATGGGCTGGTGGTCACCGCAACTCGCGATGCTGGCCGCGATCGCCTGCTTCTACATGGCGGGCTTCATTCTCAACGATGTGTTCGATCGGAGGATCGACCGCGAGGAGCGCCCGGGGAGACCGATCCCATCGGGTCGAATCATGGTCGGGACTGCCGTCAAGGTCGCCGTCATCATGATCCTGGCGGGGCTGCTGCTGGTGGGCTTCGTTGCGGCGCATCTCGGCGAAATGGACGTCCCCTTCTCGCCGGCGGGAATCGCGGCAGCGGTCCTGCTCGTCATCCTCATCGTTCTCTACAACCGGCTCCACCTCACCGGGAGCTGGACGGTCTTCCTGATGGGTGGGTGCAGGGCGATGGTGTACGTCACGTGCATCATGGCGATGATCGGCTACGCGCACCAGTCCACGGCATGGCAGCGATACATCTCCTTCAACGCAATGGTCTACTGGCCGTTGCTTCCGTTCATCATCGGGATCTTCCTCTACGTCTCGGGGTTCAGTCGGATCGCTCGAGGCGAGGTGCCGGCTGAAGGGGAAGAACGCTTCTGCCAGCAGTGCGGATACCCCTGTCCGACCGGTTCGGCCAACTGCACGGAATGCGGCATCGAAATCGACCCGCAGCAACTGGAGCGTTCCAGCAGCCCACCCCTGAAAAGAGGGCTCGAGAACCTGTGCCTGGCAAGCACCTTCATACCCTCCGGCCTGCTGCTCGGACTGGGCTGTTACTGGTTCGGCGAGAACCTCTACTTCGCCCGACTGGTCACGAGCGAGGAATTCTGGAAGTACTTCTCACCACAATTGATCCAGATCCTCACAAGCGGCATCATTTCCCTGTTCTCGATCGGATGGCTGGTCATCGCGACCAGGCGCTATCGATCCGATCGGACCAGACCGACTCGTTCGATCCTCATGTGGATCGCGGCGATCCCGTTGATGGATGCGAACCTCTCGGTGTACCTGCAGTTACCCTTGTGGATATCGCTGGCATGTCTCGGCCTCTTCTTCCTCACCGTGTGGGGACACCGACGGATCACGGGAACCTGAAGCACCATGAATCGAGTCGCCGTTCTCAATGTCGTGGCACTCTCCCCGAACCTGATCGGGGAACACACCCCGGCGATCGCCGCCCTCGCCGAACGATCCGGCGGAGTGCGGACGATGACGACCACGACGCCCGCCGTGACCACCACGGTGCAGACCTCGATGCTCACCGGAGCCACGGTCTCCGAACACGGCATCGTCGCCAACGGCTGGTACGACCGCACCGAGGGACAGGTCAAGTTCTGGAAGCAGAGCAACCGACTGGTCGAGGCGGAACCGGTCTGGAAGACCGCGCGTCAACGCGACCCCGGGTTCACCTGCGCGAACATCTGCTGGTGGTACGCGATGAACTCCGATGTCGATGTCTACGTGACCCCCCGGCCGATCTACCGTGCGAACGGGCGCAAGGTCCCCGACTGCCTGACCCGACCGGGTGAACTCCGGGATCAACTGCAGGCAAAGCACGGCACCTTCCCCCTCTTCAAGTTCTGGGGCCCCGGAGCGTCGATCGAATCGACACGCTGGATCGTCGACGCCGCGCTCGACGTCGAGGAAGCAAGCAAGCCGACCCTGGAACTGGTCTACCTCCCCCACCTGGACTACGGGCTGCAGAAACTCGGTCCGGATCATCCCGAGATCCCCCGGCATCTCCGCGAAGTCGATGCCGAAGTCGCACGACTGCTGGAGCGATTCGACCGGGAAGGCGTCAAGGTGATCCTGGTCAGTGAATACGGCATCGAACCGGTTCGCCGAGGTGTCGCTCTCAACCGGATGCTGCGGCAGGAAGGCTTGCTGGCGCTGCGGGAGGAACTCGGACGGGAGATGCTGGTTCCCGATGAATGCCGGGCGTTCGCACTGGCCGACCACCAGATCGCCCACGTCTACGTGCAGCAGGACCAGGACACGAACCGGGTGAGGCGATTGATCGAAGCGGTCGATGGCGTCCAGGAGGTCCTGGGACGCGAGCAGATCGAAGCTGCCGGTTTGCGGCACGCCCGGAGTGGTGACCTGATCGCGATCAGCGATGCCGACAGCTGGTTCACCTACGACTGGTGGCTCCACCCGGATCGAGCGCCCGACTATGCCCGCACCGTCGACATCCACAACAAGCCGGGCTACGACCCACGAGAGCTTTTCATGGGGAGCAAGCTGCGTGCTGCCTGGAAACTGCTTCTGATGAAGGCTGGAATCAGGACCACCCTCGACGTGATCCCCCTTGATGACACCCTGGTGAAGGGATCACACGGCCGTGAGAACCCTGCATCAGGGTTTGAAGCGGTCCTGATCACCGAAGCTCGACCACGGGAACATGGCCCGGTTCCCTGCACTTCGGTGCGGGACCTGATCCTCTCCGCAGTCTTTGATTGAATCACTTGCGGGGAGCGAGGACGTTACCCTGATCCCATGCGCGTGATTCTCGCCATCAGCGGACTGATGATTCTCCTCGGCGGAGTCCTTTTCGCGATCGATGTCGGCAGGTCGGATCAGATCAAGAACGACGGATTCACCGAAGAACCCGGCCTCGTGATGAACGAGGTTGGCGAGGTTGGCGAGGTTGGTGCGGTAGGCGAAGTTTCGGAGCGCCCTGCCGAGCGTGCACCTTCCGAAGCACCGATCGGGGAAGCACCAACCGAGGAGCCCCCGGAGGAGACCGAACCTGAAACTCCGACCAGGCGAAACCTCGTGGAGCGACTGGACGGACGTTCAATTCGACTTGATGCCCGGTTCATACTGACGGGAAACGGAACCGAAAGGGATCCCTACACCATCAGCTGGGAACTCCTGGCGAGTGCGCGCGATTCGATCGATGCCGCCAAGGGACAGCTGGAACCACCTCCGTACATCGAGCTCCTCGACGGTGCCTGGGTGCGGATCGACGGCTACTATTCCACCCCGCTGGTGAACGAGGAGGTGAGCGAGGTTCTCCTCACCCTGAATCGCTGGGACGGCTGCTGCATAGGCCTGCCGCCAACCCCGTTTGATTGCGTGGAAACCAACCTGAGCAAACCGATCAACATGCGCAACAAGCACCTGGTTCGCTTCGGGACCGTCACAGGCCGCATGGCTATCCAACCATTTGCGATTGGGAACTGGTTGATGGGGCTCTATCGACTGGACAATGCGACATTAGACATGGGATCGATGTGAACAACGGAGTTCGAAAACCATGAACAACAGGTTCCACAGAGTGAGCATTGCCAGCCTCGCCGCAGCGGCCCTGATCACGACCGCCCCGGGTGCCGACCTGCCCGAGCCCGATCACCGGTTCGAGGAAGCCGTGGTCATCGGAAACGTCAGGAGCAACGGGAGAACCCCCGACCCTCGTGATGCGGTACAGGCACGGATCGTGCAGGGTGACTTCGAAGCACCACGAGCCGATGACGATTTCGAGCTGCCCGGTGGCGGTTCACGTCGGTGGAACCGGATCGATGCCCAGGATGACGGCTGGATCAACGACCGGGCACTGAGAAACGGCTACGCCTTCAGTTCGTTCGAGTCGGAGGAACCCCGGATCATGCTCCTGGATGCCCGGGGTCATTCCATGGTCTTCGTGAACAACGAACCCCGGATCGGCGATCCCTACCGATACGGCAGCACCATCCTCCCGGTCGCGATGAGACCGGGTGCCAACGAGTTCCTCTTTCAGTGTGCGCGTGGCGGCGTGAAGGCGAACCTGCGTCCGCTTCCGAAGGACGCCGACGGCGAGGACATGGGGGTTTTCTTCCTTGAACGTGATGACACCCTTGCCGACGTGATCCGCGGACGAAACGAATCGCTCGAAATGGGCGTGATCGTGGTCAATGCGACTCGATCGCCGGTACGAGAGCTGATCAGGGTGCGGCGCGACGGACAGCTGGTCGAGCTCGGCGAGGCGGCCGTTCCCGCACTTTCCTTGCGGAAGGTCCCGCTGACCATTCCGGAGACGATGCTGAAAGCGTACGAGGGACAGGACACCATCGAGCTGGCCCTGGAAATCGATGGTGGTGACAGCAGGACCGTCGAACTGCAGGTCAAGGATGAGACTGCGAACCACAGGGTCGGCTTTCGAAGCAAGATCGATGACAGCGTTCAGTACTACGCGGTGAATCCGGCGGAGTCGACTGATTCCGGTACCCATGGTCTCGTGCTGAGCCTGCACGGAGCAGGCGTGGAGGCGGCGAGGCAGTCCGGGTGCTACGGGGCACGCACCTTCGCGACGGTGGTCGCCCCGACCAATCGTCGCAGCTTCGGATTCGACTGGGAGGACTGGGGTCGATGGGATGCCCTCGAGGTGATGGATCACGCCCGCGACCGCTATGAAACCGATGCTAATCGCCAATGGGTGACCGGTCACTCCATGGGAGGACACGGCACCTGGCAGCTGGGCGTTCTCTTTTCCGATCGCTGGGCGGCCGTCGCGCCCAGCGCCGGTTGGGTTTCGTTCTGGAGCTACGCACCCATTCGTCGATACCGGGAGAACGATCCGGTCGACCAGATGTTCCTTCGAGCGACCAGTTCGTCTCGAACCGATCAATACCTTCAGAACCTCAAGGGCAGGGGTGTCTACGTTCTGCACGGGAGTTCCGACGACAACGTGCCGGTATCCGAAGCAAGGAGCATGCGCAGCGAACTCGGGACTTTTCACGAGGACTTCGCCTACCACGAACGAAAGGGCGCCGGCCACTGGTGGGGAAACCAGTGTGTCGACTGGCCCCCGATGCTCCAGTTCATGAACGAGCGATCCCTGTCTGATCCGGAGAGCATCGACGAGATCGATTTCATCACGCCATCGCCTTCGGTCTCGCCGGACTGTTCGTGGATTCGAATCCAACAGCAGGCAAAGAGCATGGAACCGAGCCGGGTGAGGATCGCCCGGAACCGGTCCAACCGAACGATCACCGGATCGACGGAAAACGTGAAGATGATCACCCTCGACATCTCCGCCTTCGAGTCGGGAGAAACGATGACCCTGGACATCGACGACTCGAAGATCAGGCTGGAGGATGTCCCGGATGACGGCGAACTTCACCTTGAAGTCGATGAACTCGGTACCTGGACGACCATCGAGTCGATCAACCGGGAACACAAGCACCCGGACCGCTCCGGACCCTTCAAGGACGCCTTCCGCAAACGAATGATCTTCGTGGTGGGCACGATGGGTGATGAGGAGGAGACCCGGCTCCTGCGCATCAAGGCACGCCTCGATGCCGAACAGTGGTGGTATCGAGGCAACGGAAGCGTGGACATCCTGGATGACCGGGCGTTCCTCGACCACCATGACTGGCGAAACGGTCGGAACGTGATCCTCTACGGCAACGCCGACACCAATGGGGCATGGGAAGCACTGGTCGATGACGAGGTTCGAGTCGATCGAACCGGCGTGGCGATCGGGGGCCGGCGCATCGAGGGCGATGGCCTCGGGGTGCTGATGGTGCGTCCCATCAAGGGGGATTCCGATGCCACGGTCGCAGTTGTTGCCGGAACCGGCCAACGCGGCACCAGGCTGCTGCATACCATTCCATACTGGACTTCGGGTATCGGCTATCCCGACCTCACGGTCGTGGACGCGGGCATGCTCGAAGGTGACCAGGACTCGGTTCGTGCCGCAGGGTTCTTCGGGAACGACTGGACCGTTGACGGAGGAGACGTCGTGATCAGGGGACAGACAGATGATGATTGACCTGACGCTGAGCCTGGGCATCCTGCTGGGAGCCCTGGCCCTTGGTGCGGTTTGTCATGCGCTCGTCGGGTATGCGGGGCGAGCATGCCTGCTGGGCTGGATCATCCTCGAGGTGGGTCTCTGGAGTTGGTTCCTGATCTTCGATCCTGGCGTGATCTTCAAGTACACGCTGATCGCCACCGCCGTACCAGCCGCATTGCTCATGCTGCTGCTCGGACTGCCGTTCGAGCAGTTCAGGCGCAAGAGGATTCGCAGGGACGGCGCGGCGATCCGCAGCGAGGGGGGCTTTGCCTGTCCACACTGTGGTTGCGTCTACGACCGAGAACTCGAGGATGACCGATGTCCGGATTGCGGGGGCGCAGTCGACGGCGCACCGGGTATCCTCGGCTGAGTCACCGGTACCCGGAACACCGAGACGTTGATCGGCATGCCGCTCATCTTCAAGGTCAGTGGAAACAGGCCGTCATGAGGATAGGTTCCCTCGAACTCGACACCCCCCTGCTGCTTGCGCCGATCGCCGGATATTGCGATCTGCCGTTTCGCATTCTCTGCCGCGAGATCGGCGGAGTGGGCATCGCCTACACGGATCTCCTGAATTGTCGCTCACTGCTGGCGGGCATTCCCAAGGCGCTCTACCTGGCCGCGACCAACGATGAGGATCGCCCCGTGGGCATGCAGCTCTACGGCAACAGCGAGGATCCCCTGCCGGAAGCGGCGGTCTGGGCCGTGGACCACGGGGCACGAGTCATAGACATCAACATGGGGTGTCCCGTCGACAAGATCGCGAAGAAGAACGGTGGCTCATTGCTGCTGCGCGACTGCGTGTCGACGGTGCACCTGGTCGAGAAGATCATCAGCGCGGTCGACCGACATACGGGGGGCCGCATACCGGTCACCGCGAAGATCCGCCTGGGATGGGACCCCGAACACCTGGTCGGCCCCAGGCTCACCCGCGACCTGGAGGAAGCGGGCATCGCTGCAGTGACCGTTCACGGACGCACCACGGTGCAGAGATTCAGCGGAACGGCCGATTGGGAGGCGATCGGGGAAGTGGTCGCTGCTGTTCGTTCGATCCCGGTCATCGGCAATGGTGACGTGACCGAGCCGGAACACGTGACGGAACTGATGCGGATCTCGGGCTGCGACGGCGTGATGATCGGCCGCGGCGCACTGCGTACCCCATGGATCTTCGAACAGGCACGCGTTCTTCTGGAAACGGGAACGCCCGGACCGGAACCCTCTTTCAACGAGAAGTGTCGGATCATCCTCAGGCACATCGACCTGCTCGAAGCCCATGCACCCCGCAACCTCGGGGTGAAATCGATGCAGACCAGGATCAGCCGCTACGGCAAGACCATGGGTCACGTGAAACCGATGAAGGAGGTGGTGCGCACCGCCACGGACTTCGACACCATGAGACGGGCGATTCGTGCCTGGATCCTGCCGCACCGAGAGCACTTCTCGACGCTGGTCGATCGCGAGAATCATCTACAAGTGAGTTGAAGGGTCAGAGATCCTCGGACTTCGGCAGGTCCTTCAGGCTTCCAAGGCCGAAGATCTGCAGGAATTCCTTGGTGGTGCCATAGAGCATGGGGCGACCCAGCTCCTCGGCCCGTCCGACGATCCGGACCAGCCGTCGTTCGAGCAGGCCGCGCAACACCTCACCACAGGCCACGCCGCGGATCGCTTCCAGGTCGGCGCGGAGGACCGGTTGTCGGTAGGCGATGATCGCAAGGGTCTCGAGGGCAGCCGGCGTGAGCCGGGACATCTGTCGATCCCCCCGAAGTCGCGCAAGCACGTCGCCGTGTTCCGGCTGGGTCATCACCTGATGACCACCGGCGACCTGGACGATTCGGAATGCCCGAGCGGTCTCCTCGTACCCAGCGTTCAGGCGACCGATGGCGCCACGGACCTGCTGGACCGGGGACAGACCGGGTTCACCGTCATCTTCGCTGCAATCATCTGCTTCACCCGCTTCATCGTCGTCTGCCTTGGTGGCGGAACGACGGGTGTCCTCGAGTTCGAGGATGCCGGCGATCTTCTGTTCGGTCATCGGCCTTTCGGCGACCAGCAACAGGGCTTCGATGGTGGCATCGAAGCCTTGGGGCAGCTCGGGGGCTTTGGAGTCCTCGGCCATCACTTCAACATCATCCAGTGGAGTCTCGAGCATCACTTCTGTCATCGGCCGTCCTGACCTTGATCCAGCAGAATTTCGTGCGCAGTTCCACGATCGAATCGGTCTGTGGTTCAGACGGACCCGGGTCGTGACGAGGTGGCCTGGGCAAGCGCGACCTTGGCGTTGGCCCGGGTCTGGCGGTGTTCGATCGCCTTGCGTTCGTTCAAGTCGGTGTGACCGGGTTCGACCGCGGCGGTGTTCGCCGACTGGAGGTCCTCCTGGGCTTCGGAAAGCGTCAGGTGATCGGCCGGAGTCACCGCATCAGAGAGCAGGGTGAGCACGTCATCCTGCATCTGGGCGAAGCCCCCATCGAGGAGGTAGAGCCGGGAGCCGCTTCCGAATTCGATGCGAAGGGATCCTGCCCCGACTTCCATGAGGAAGGCGGAGGTGCCCGACATGACACCGACCTGGCCATCCCAGGCGGGGAAACTGACGTAGGAGACCGACTCGTCGAGGACGGATTCAGACGGGGTCACGATCTGGCAGCGGAACTGGCTCAAGAAAAGGCTCCGAAAACGAGGAACTCGCGGGGGCGATGATAGTGACCGAAGGGGCTGGCGTCATCGTCAATCCGCGTTCTCCTCAGCTTCAGTCGAGATCCGTGCCCGGGCGAGCTCGTAGTTTCGAAAGGCGGGATCTTCAGTCACTTCCCTCAGAATCAGGGGTTGGAGCCAGACAGGGGGCTCCACGGGGGTGGCCGGGTCGGGCAGTTCCACTTCGGCCAGGACCAGATCCAGGTCGAGGAATTGATCGATCTCCCAGACGAGGTCACCCTCGAGCACGCGAAGACGGCGCTTGCGAATCCTGCGCCCGAGGGTCAACGGCCAGAGTTGCTCGAACTCCTGCTCGGTGATGGTGCGTTCATGCTCCTCGCGAACCAGTCCCATCCCCCGCTTGATGGTGTGGGTCAGGAAGACCTGCCCGTCCGGAAGTACGGTTCGGCGGATCCTCCCTTCCGGGCTGATTCCGGGGGTCGAGCCGGGAGATGGCACGAGATAGCCCTGTTCGATCTTCCAGACTTCGTGCTCGTGCGGGATCGGGGGCAGGTGCTTGATGAGGTAGACCCGTTCGACCTCGCGATGACCGCCGTTCACGTGGCTGCTCCGGCCGGAACCAACACATCGACGAGCGAAGCGACCAGCCCGGCAAGCACCATCTTGCGATTGACGTTGGCTTCGATCTGCGACTCGGAAGCGGCCAGGATGTCGATTGCATTCGCCCAACGTTCGGATTCGAGCTCCCTTGAATCAACGACATCGAGCATGCGGCGACGCATGAGGTTGGAGAGCAGTCCGATCAACAGCCCCGTCGCCCGCCGGCCGGCAGCCTGCTTGCTGGCAAGGGGATCCGCCTTTTCCGCGGCAACCGCGGAAGCCTCGATGCACCGTTCCATCTCCTCGGACATCGCGGTCGGGTACCCCCCCTGACCGAGTTCCTCGATCATGGGTGAAAACACGCGTGCCCATTCGTGCAGGCCCTCGTGGAGCGAAGCCATCGCCAGGCCGGGAGCGCCCTCGGCGAAGTCAACCGCCCACTCAAGGTCCTCCTCGACCACATCGAGGTCGAGACCGGCTCGCCAGAGGGCCATCGCCTCGGGCTCGAGCGGTGCGAACATGGCTGGTTGACAGCGGCTTCGAATCGTCGGAAGCAGGCGGTCGGCACGCGTGGTGACCAGGATGAACCAGGTGCGGGGTGGTGGTTCCTCCAGGGTCTTGAGCAGGAGGTTCTGGCCACGCTGGTCGATCAATTCCGCTTCATCGATGATGAAGACCTTGCCGGTCCCCTTGCTCGGCTTCATGTAGGCAGGTGCGTCGAAGGCGTGCCCTTCGACCTGCCCGCCGATGATCTGCTGACGAAGCACGGCCACGGGGATCGAACGCTGCTTGCGTTCCCTGACCTGTGGATCAGGAGACTCGAGCGCCTGTTCCTTTCGAACCACGTGGAAGTCGGGGTGGGTGCCTGCGGAGAAGAGTGCCCCTGAATCGGTGTCGGTCCTCGGACGAAACGACTGAACGTCCTCCGGACGGGTCTCCGGGTCGAGCAGCAACCCGGCCAGGAGTCGCGCTGCGGTGAACTTGCCGACTCCGAAGGGACCACCAAAGATCCAGGTCGGCATCGATCGTGCACCCAGGATCGATGCCTTGAGGGTCTGCACCGTGCGTTCATGCCCGAAGAGCTGATTGGACGGAGGTCCGTTCATGAGTGATCTTTCATCGGGGGACTTCGACGAGGAATGGCTTCTGGTTACGACCGGTTCGAGGGTCGAGCAGCGGTTCACCGTTGACCATCAGGTCAGGAAAGCGCCCCATCATCAGTTCTACCTCCGGCGCAAAGAGGGTACTCCTGGGATCGTAGGCGTCGGCCCCGAAGACGCCGACATTGACCGAGCTGAGCTTCATGCCCGAGTTATGGCTGAACCAGACGTCGAAACCCTGTTTTCTCAGGGCCTGGGTGAACCGCTCGGCGCTCGCGCGTGCCGGGCCGTAGTCCATCGAGGCATCGCCGAAGGTGCCCCACTGGGCGATCTGGAGCGAATAGACCGGATGGCGGGTACCCATCTGCTGGCGAAGGGTTCGCAAGTCGTGAGGATGAAGATCCGCGATGGTCTCGACCGTCGGACGAGCCGGAAGGGCTCTGGGGAAGGCCGGTATGCCATCACCAAGGGTGAGGGAACGGATCAACTCCATGGAGCCTTTGAAATCAGCATCTGAAGGCGATTCGAAACGACCATAGAAGACTGCCGATCCGCTCTTGAGCCTTCCGATCCAGACGTCGTTGATTTCGGGGAAGCGCTCGACGATGTTCCCTTGGGAGCTTCGTGCGATCGCCTGGTGGTCGGAACCGGTGATCGTGACCAGCGCGATCGACCATTCCTTGGGGGCGGGGCGAGCTTCGACGGGGGCTGTTTTCGTCGCGCCACCCTCGGTGCCGAAAGCTTCCTCTCCAGGTTCGAACAACTGGGGATTGGTCGTCGGCGTCGGACTGGGCCCGCTTGGCGCGCAGCCGAACTGGACCTGCAGGGGAAAAACAAGAAAAATCAAAAAGCTCGAAGCGAGCCGCCAGTGAACCACGAAAGATCTTGTGAGTGATAAAAGGTCGCCATAGAAGGGCCTCGCATGCGATTTCCCGGACCCTCCGAAACAACCACACCTCAGGGCCACTTTCGGGGTGTCGTGGTGGTTCGAGCTATCCATGAATGAAATTCTCCAAATCAGGCTTGTGCAAGAGTTTACGCACTTTGCCCGTGTCGAGGCGACCGTTCAAGTATTTCAGCCTCCAGCGACGATAAGAATGGTGCAGGAGTTGAGCAATCCCGAACGTCCAGCTCAGCTCTCGTCCAACGCATGAATCTCTTTTTTTCGCGGTCTGCCCGTCAGGGTCTTCTCGCGTCCGGAGTCCTCCCCGAATGACTGACATCGGCCATATTGGATCCTCCCCAAACTCCCACAGCATCAGCAGTTTCGTTGCTCCAGGACGCGTGGAGGAATCCAGCGCACCCAGCAGGGAATCAAATGAGGCTCGATCACGTGACGTCCACACGAATGATCGAGTTGAAATATCACCTCAAGCCAGAGAGCACGCCATGCACCTGCCCCGGATCAAGGCCCTCCCCGAGGTCAGAACCGAGCTGATCGCATCAGCCAAGGCGGCCATTGAGAGCGGAGCCCTGGATACCCCGCAGAACCTCGAAATGGCGGTTGGAAACCTGCTTGACGAACTCGAGCAGCTTTAAGCCAACGCTTGAATCCCAGATGAACGGACAACGGGCTGCCCTCCCCAGCAGCCCGTTGTTCTTTTGTGGGCTGAAATCAAGGCACTGGCACCCTGGTTCGTACCGTTGGAATCCGTCATCTGCGTCTACACTCGATCAAGCGCCCCGCAATCAGGGCAGGATCGTGTTGAGTCACCCAGGAGCTGGATCATGCAGGACCGAACCCGAACGACGTTACTTGTCATCATTGGAGGCCTGCTTGCGGCCTCCACGGGCATGAGTGCCCAGCAAGCAACTCCCAGCACGATCAGGACACCTGAACTCCGGCGGGATGCAATCGTCGGCGTGGAGGTCGTCACGCGACCGGGTGAACGCATCGAAGACGGTGTCATCCTGCTTGATGACGGCGTGATCACGGCCGTTGGCAGTGGTCTCGAGATTCCTGCGGGCTATCGAGTCCACGACCACAGCGGCATGGTGGTCTACCCGGGGCTGATCGAACCGGCCCTGCAGGTAGCAACCAGCGAACAGGCCGGCGTGGTCGCGGGTGAGCACGGAACCTATCCCAACAGCAACGTGGTACCGCAACTTGATCTTTCGGCCTTTCCTGCGCCTCTCGAAGCCGACGGCGGAACACTGCGCTCGATGGGCTTCTGCACCGCGCTGATGATTCCATCCGACCGGATCTTTCGCGGTCAAGGCCAGGTGGTCCTCCTGGACGAGACTTCGGGACGTGTACGAACCCCCGGGGGCATTCGGCCCCAGGCGATAGGACTCGACACGACCGGAGGATGGCGAGGTGGTACCTATCCCGGATCCAGCATGGGAGTCGCCGCACTGATTCGCCAGGTGCTTTCCGATGCACGATGGCACGACCAGAGCCGAACGGTCTGGGCGAATCACCCGGAAGGCAACGAACCACCGGTCGATGCCAGTTCACTCGTTGCGCTTGAAGCCGTCATCAAGGGACGGCAACCCGTGATCATCGATGCCACCAGTGAGATTCGAGCCTTGCGTGGTGCGAGGCTCGCGGAGGAGTTCGAACTTGATGCGATCATCCTGGGAAGCGGCACCGAATTCCGCAGGGCGGATGAGATCGCACGAACCGAGCTGCCGGTACTGGTTCCCGTTGCCTACCCGAAGAAACCCGCCGTCAACAGCGCACGAAGCGCGGAAGGCGTCGATCTCCGCACCCTGCTGACCTGGAAGCACGCTCCGGAGAATGCACGAAGGCTTGCCGAAGCCGGCACCGACATCGCCTTCACCACGCATCGACTTGAGAACCGCAGCGAGTTCCGCGCGAATCTGGCAAAGGCGATCGAGGCCGGGTTGAGCGAGGAAGCAGCACTCACCGCGCTCACCACCACACCTGCCCGACTTCTGAAGGTCGACGAGGTGCTCGGCACCATCGAGGCCGGCAGGATCGGCAACCTGGTGGTGGTCGAGGGCAATCTCTTCGAACCGAAGGACCCCATTCGCGAAGTCTGGGTCGCCGGTCGCCGGCACGTGCTGAAGAAGAAGGACACCTTCGGTTTTCCCGCACAGGGTGAACTGCTGTCGGGAGACCTGACCAGGGAAGTTCGCATCGATCGCGACCAGGGTACGTTCGAGCTTCGGATCCAGAAGGTTCCCGAGGAGGTCGAGGAGGTCGAGGAGGTCGAGGGAGTCGAGGAAGTCGAGAAAGCACCCGCAAAGCAGGTCGATGCCGACGGTGAACGTCTGGCGGCGAAGAAACCCGCGAATGGGACCGCCAAGTCCGAAGAGCAGGAAAAAGAGCAGGAAAAGAAGACGGCATGGAAGGGTCGGAACGTGAAGTTCACCGACCAGGGGGTCTCGGGCGTCATCGATGGGGATGCGCTTGAAATCGAGGGGCCGGTGCGTTTCGATGCGGTCCTGCTCGGTGGTGAACTGCGTGGACTGGGTGAGACCGCAGACGGCGGGATCGTTCGCTTCATCGTCACCCCGGTCGATTCAGAGCCCGAAGAAGCGGAACCGAAGCCGGCCGAGAAGCAGAAGCCGATCGTCGAGCTGGTTTCACTGCCACGCCCTCTCGGCGCCTATGGCAGGGGTTCGATGCCGGATGAGGAAACGGTGCTCTTCGAGAATGCCAGGATCTGGACGGGTTCGAACGCCGGAATCCTCGAAAACGCCAGCCTGTTGATCAGGAACGGAAGGATCCAGGCCATCGGCCAGGATGTCGCCGTGCCCGAGGATTGTCGAATCATCGATGCAACCGGACTGGAGATAACGCCCGGCCTGATCGATTGTCACTCCCACACCGGGATCGACGGAAGCGTCAACGAAAGCCGTCAGAACAACAGTGCGGAAGTTCGGATCGGTGACGTCATCGACCCCGATGACATCAACTGGTACCGACAACTGGCCGGCGGACTGACCGCGGCGAACCAGCTGCACGGTTCGGCCAACCCGATCGGTGGACAGAACGCCGTGGTCAAGCTTCGCTGGGGTGCGCCGGTCGACGGCATGCATCTCGACGGCGCCATGCCCGGAATCAAGTTCGCACTCGGTGAGAACGTGGTTCGGCCGGACAACCGCTACCCGGACACCCGCATGGGCGTCGCGGCATTCATCGAGGATGCATTCCGCGCTGCGAGTGAATACGAAGCGGTTCATGCGGAGTGGAACGGACTGGATGAAGCGTCGAGAGTCGGCGTGATGCCGCCCCGCCGGGATCTTGAACTGGAGACTCTCGCCGAGATCATCGCGAGCGAAAGACTGATCCACTGCCACAGCTATCGCCAGGACGAGATCCTGATGCTCATCAGGACGGCGGAACGATGGGGTTTCACCATCGGAACGCTCCAGCACGTGCTCGAGGGGTACAAGGTCGCCGAGGCGATCGCCGAACACGGCGCGGGTGCAAGCAGCTTCAGCGACTGGTGGGCCTACAAGATGGAGGTCATGGATGCCGTTCCGTACAACGGTGCACTGATGACCAAGGTCGGCGTGCTCGCCAGTTTCAACAGCGACTCGAACGAAGTCGCTCGGCGCATGAACACCGAAGCGGCGAAAGCCGTTCGATACGGTGGCCTTGATCCCCACGAAGCCTTGAAACTGGTGACGATCAATCCGGCACGCCAACTCAGGATCGACGGACGGACCGGTTCCCTCGAGCTGGGCAAGGACGCGGATCTCGCCGTCTGGAACGGTGATCCGTTGAGTACCTACACCCGCTGCGAACAGACCTGGATCGACGGTCGAAAGTACTTCGACATCGCCGAGGACGCCCGGCTGACCGAAGCGGCCGGAAAGGAGCGAGCCCAGCTGCTTGCCTCACTGGTCGAAGTCGAGAAACGCGAGACCGAAACAAAGGCCGGACCACCCGAAGGCATGCGACGAGGACCCGGCGGGCCCGGCAGGCCCGGCGGACGCCGAGGTCCCTTCGGACCGCCACCGGTGACCACTCAAGGCGGTCGGATATCGACCCTGGCCAGGATGCTCGAGGCCAGGGAGGACTATCTGTACGAACTCGTGCGACGCGGCAGCAACCCTGATGAGATTCGCCCGGGCGAGTGCGGATGCGGCGAGGTGGCTGATGCCGTCGAAAGTGTCCAGGGAGGAATGGGACGATGAACATGCAAAGACGTCTTTTCTACGGGTTTGCAGTGTTGGTCATCATGCTTGCAGGCACGGTGGCACGGGCGCAGTCGAGACAGGTTCCCGCGCCCCGGCAGGAGCGACCGGTGGCGATCGTTCATGCGACGGTTCACAACCCACCAACCAGCATCGACGGGCGTGACGAAATCGTCATCGAAGACGGCTACGTGCTCTTCGAGGACGGACGGATCACCGGGATGGGCTCGGGTGACCCGGGCGAGCTGGATGGGTACGACGTGCTCGATGCTGCGGGCCTTCACGTCTACCCCGGCCTGGTCGCAGGTCCGACCCAGCTCGGACTGGTGGAAACCCTCCAGGTCGAAGCGACGGATGACCGGACCGAGCTGGACAACGAGCACCCGGAGATCGCCGCCTGGATCGCGATCAATCCGGATAGTGACCTGATACCGGTCACGAGAAGCTCGGGAATCCTGACCGCCCTGGTGTTTCCCGGCGGAGGCACCATCGGAGCACAACCCTCCGCGATCCGACTGGATGGCTGGACCACCGAGGATCTGGTGATCAAGAAGTCACTGGGTATCCTGGTGAACTGGCCGCTGATCCATCCGGTGAGTTCACGCTGGTCCAGGAGAGGCCGGGGGGAGCAGACCAACAGAAGCAAGGAACAGATCGCGGCCATCGATCGTTTCTTCGATGATGCCAAGGCCTGGGTCGACGCCCGGGCGGCGGATCCGACGGTGGCCTTCAACGCCCGGTTCGCTGCGATGGCACCGGTGTTGTCAGGCAAGGAACCGGTCTTCATCGATGCCTCGAGAGCCAGCCAGATCGAGTCGGCCGTGGCCTGGGCCGGAAATCGGGACTTGCAGCTGGTGATCGTCGGGGGAACCGCAGCCGGCGATTGTGCAGGACTGCTCGCGGAGAACCGGATACCGGTCATGCTTCGTGGGACACACCGGCTTCCGTTGAATCGACACGATCCACATGATGCGCCGTTCACGACGCCCGAACGACTGCGTGACGCCGGCGTCCTGTTCTCGATCGGAAACGCGGACTCCGAACCAGCGCACGAACGCGGACTGGGGCACCACGCCGCGACCGCGGCAGCCCACGGACTGCCCCGGGGTGCGGCACTTCGATCGGTGACCCTGTCGCCGGCGGAGATCGTCGGACTTGGTGACGAACTGGGTTCGATCAAGGACGGCAAGGCGGCAACCCTGCTGGTCACGACCGGAGACCCGCTGGAGATCACCTCGGAAACCCTGGTCGCATTCATCGATGGCCGTCGCATCGACCTGGATGATCGCCAGAAGATGCTGGTCAGGAAGTACCGGGAGAAGTATCGACAGCTGGGGCTCTACGACCAGCCTGATTCATGATCTGGTGGGTTCAATCACCACGTCGAACCATGATCTCTGCTTCGAGCAGACCGGTCTCGGGTGAATCCGCGGAGATCTGAACCTGGATGCTCGTCTCCGGCAGAGGGGGATCGTCCCAACCGACCTCGAACTCGAATCGATACGTCGAGGTCACATGGTCCCAGTGGACGGCATTGACCTTCAGGTTCGAAAGGTCGAAGTTGAAACGCCAGTCCTGCCTGAGGGTCGACTCGGGTTCGATCTTGAAGAGTACGGTTCCAGCGAACTTGACCGGATCACCGTCGACATCAAGAAACTCGACTCTCAGGGAGAGAAGCTCGACACCATCCCGATCGATGAAACGGGAGAGCTTGTGGAATTCGACCTCGGCGGGAACCCATGGCCAGACGCCCTCGATCGGGCGCTGCGGACCAAGGCACCCCGTCTGGAAGGCGAGCACCAGAAGACCGGTGAGTGCGAGACGGAAGCTTGATGGGCGCGAGAACATGGCTGAAGGGTACGAAGACCGGCTGGTTCACGCCAACACAGGGTGTCGATAGTAGACTTTGCCGGTTCCAGACCGACCCAGTCGATTGGGAAATCGGAGCAGGCTGGTGTCTCGAACCCGGAAAGGCCGCACCATGATGACTCGCAAGCACGTTCAGGGATCGCTCAGCATGGGGATGATGGTGGGAATCATGGCCCTCATGCCGGCCTGCGCCCATCACGATGGATCAGGGACGAGTTCGTCGCAAGCGACACCAGCCAGGTCGGTGATGCTCGGTGTTCGCATGGGCAGGCCCGGGACACAGCTGGCTCGAACCATGCACCTGGATCCGGAAAAGACGACCATCATCAACTACGTGGCTCCGGGGACTCCCGCCATGCGCGGGGGTCTTGAGCAATGGGATCTGATCACCTCGGTGGATGGATCGGAGGATGCCTCACCTTCGGTGATTCGCCGAGTGCTTCGCGAAGCCCTTCCCGGTGAGGAGATCGATTTCGAGATCATGAGAAAGGGCGAACGCAGGAACGTCGAGATCGTTCTCGAACCAATGGACCAGAGTCGAATGACTCCAGGCGCAGTCGATGGCATGCGTCGTTGAAACGGCGGGATGAGGTTGGCGGCTTCAGACTGATTCGATGAGGGTGAACTGGTCGAGATTGAGGATCACGATCTCACCGTTGTCCCGTTCCATCTCGAGTCGGTCCAGCCAGAGCCGGTCGTCCTTGGCATGAGCGAACCACGAACCAGTCTTGGCCTGGCGATATCGTCGAACCACACCCTCGATGGTGTTGGTCCACGATTCGTCGTGGCTGTTCGAGATCTGGTGCGTCACCCGGACACGAGTTCCGGGCTCGAAAGCATGTGTTTCTGAGCTCATGACTGTGAGTATAGCGAAGGCAGGTCGCCTTGAATCAGCTTTTGAAGGGGGATTCGGGGCCCACTGCGATCCGGACGGGGTTCTGCATCCAGGAGGCATCCATGCGACCTCGAACCACGGAATCCACCTGCTGGTGCGTGAGAGCGTCGATGCGATCGGAGATCATCGACAATGACCGAGGTGCACCCCTCTGGTGCTGGTCTCGTGCAAGGGCGAAGGCCCGGACCGATGTGCTTTCGCCCTGCATGAGCAGGCGTGTCTTGAGACCGCGTCGTACCCGGTCGAATTCCTCGACCATGATCCCGTCGCGACCGAACCCGGCAAGCTCTTCGAAGATGCAGTCGATGGTCTGGGATATGCGTTCGGGCGTGGTTCCTGCCCCGATGTTGCACAGACCGAAGTGTCTGTTTGCGCTGTAGCTGGCATGAACGTCGTAGCAGAGGCCATGTCGTTCTCGCACCGATTCGAAGAGACGACTTGATGCACCCGAACCAAGTGCCCTGATTCCGGCGAGGAATGGAAGCTCGTCTTCGTGGTCGACGAGGGGACCCTGGAATCCCATCTCGAGGTGGACCTGGGAGCTGGCCTGGTGCAGGTGCTCGTCGCCGCCCAACGGGGCAGTGATCGTTGGCAGAGCGGGTGGTGCTCCAGTCCAACCACCAAGGACCTTCTCGAATCGATCGATCAAGACTTGCGGTTCAAGTGCTCCGGCTACGGCGATGATCGAACCCCGGGGTCGACAGCGCTCGGCCCAGGCGGAACGGATCGTCTCGATGTCCATCTGCTCGATCACCGAGCGGCTTCCGTAACTGCTGCGATTAAGCGGAGCAGGCAGTGCTCTTCGGTGCAGGGCCACCCCGGCACGAGCAGCAGGATCATCGGCAAGCCCATCAAGCGACTGGAGACAGAGACTGCGAATCGGCTCCATGGCATCGGCGGGAAGCGTTGGCCTGAGCAGAAGATCGGCCAGCAGATCGATGGTTGACAACAGATGCTCACCACGAAGAGATGCACCAAGACGTGTCACGGTCGAATTGACCGAGAGTTCGCGGAGAACCCCGAGTGCATCGAGTTTCTCGTTGAATGCCCTTGAATCAAGGCCACCGGCACCACGCTCGAGCAGTTCCCCGGCCATGACGGCAAGTCCGTCGGACTCGGATCCCGCGGGATCATGCGCGGTACCTGCAGCAAGCCACCAGGAAATCGCGACACTCCGAACCGACGGGTTCGGCTCCATAAGAAGGAGTGCCCCACACTCGAGCTCATGCGTCAGTATGGATATGGCTGGTTGACAGGGTGCGTCGGTCATCTTGAATACTCCTAGATCCATTTCTAACAGGGATTTAGCGTTCCGTGCAGCCAGTCAGCGCAATTCAAGAAGATCGGTTGCCGCGTACAGCCCGGGCTCGCATTGGGAGACCAGGCGCGCCAGCTGGATGGCGCCTTCGGCAAAGAGGGACCGGTCAAGTGCTTCGTGGTAAAGGGTTAAGCGTTCGTTTCCGAACGTGAAGCGTATCTCATGGGTTCCCACGACCTCACCGGTTCTGACCGAGTCGATGTCGTCGATGGAAAGTTCCATTTGTGATTCAGTGATTGAATTCGCCAATAAAATTGAAGTTCCACTTGGCGCATCGCGCTTGTCGAGATGATGCGTCTCGATCATGTCGACAGACAAGGACTTGGTGCTTCCAAGCAGCTTGCCAACCACCTTGACGAGCTGTTGCATGACGGCGATACCCAAGGATGTGTTCGCCACCACAGCAACCGGAACACTTCGAGCAAGCGCCTTCAACGCGTCCATGGTGTCATCACTCAAACCAGTTGTGCCCACCAATATCGGCGATTGCAGCTCGTGAGCGAGGTTTATTGCGACATTGGTTCCCGTTTCGGAACTGAAGTCGACAACAACCGGACGTCGTGCATCAACCGGTAGCTCCTGGTGATGCTGGTCAATGCCACCTGTGACGACACACGTTGCGTCACGACGTGCAGCATCGTTCAAAGCACGCCCCATGCGACCGTGACAACCGACCAGAATGAGTTCGAAACGGTCAATGTCGTGTGACATGAACCCCTCCTCTGGACGCAGGGTACGAGATTTTTCATTGATGCAACTTTTCACAACATTCCGATAAGGGTACAACTCGTCACAGCGGTGCCGCCGACGCGCAGGCGCACCGTATCTATTGATAGTCTCCGACACCGCGCGACGAAAGGGTTCAACATGGCCAAGAAGAAGCGGGTCGTTCGAAAGAAGGCCGCGAAGAAGAAGGCCGCGAGGAAAGCACCTCGCAAGAAGGTCACTCGCAAGAAGGCAACTCGTAAGAAGGCAACGCGCAAGAAGGCCACTCGCAAGAAGGCCACTCGTAAGAAGGCAACCCGTAAGAAGGCTGCCAAGAAGACCACGCGCAAGAAGGCCACTCGTAAGAAGGCAACCCGTAAGAAGGCTGCCAAGAAGACCACGCGCAAGAAGGCCACTCGCAAGAAGGCAACCCGTAAGAAGGCTGCCAAGAAGACCACTCGCAAGAAGGCCACTCGCAAGAAGGCCACTCGCAAGAAGGCCACTCGTAAGAAGGCAACCCGTAAGAAGGCCACTCGCAAGAAGGCCACTCGCAAGAAGGCCACCCGCAAGAAGGCCACTCGCAAGAAGGCCACTCGCAAGAAGGCAACCCGCAAGAAGGCTGCCAAGAAGACCACGCGCAAGAAGGCCACTCGCAAGAAGGCCACCCGCAGGCGTCGATAGACTTCTGCGCTGACCGTGCAATCACGACAGGAGCCGCTCACGAGCGGCTCCTGTCTATTTTTGGCAGCCGGCGCAGCCAGTCGGATATCCGGACTTCCACTTCGGACCCGGACGCGTGAAGCACGCTCGCCAGGTTCTTTTGATCTTGGTTCTCGTGTGAAGGGTTCAAGAGCCGCCGCGGATCCGGTACCATCTTCGCTTCCCAGGGCCAGATCAAGAGCCCGGGAGACGGAGCCGGACCCCATGACTCATATCATTGCGGAACCATGCATCGGAACCAAGGACACCGCATGTGTTGAGGTATGTCCGGTCGATTGCATCCACCCGAAGTCGGACGACGGATCATTCGAGTCATCCGATCAGCTGTTCATCGATCCCGACACCTGCATCGACTGCGGTCTCTGCGTTGATGAATGTCCCGTTCAGGCGATCTACCCCGAGGAAGATCTTCCTGAAGAGTGGACGAAGTACATCCAGCTGAACATCAACCATTTCGCCAGCTGATCAGGCGGCTTCGTCCAGGGGCCGGTAGCCACTGCCGATGCCGCTGGTGGAATCAGGTCGTTCCGTCCAGTCCTCTGCACGGCCCCCCAGATCAAGTTCGCTGGACATCGTCTTGCGATAGCCCAGTTTTCGAACGACCTCGAGGACATCAGTCCAGTTGGGGAAGGTCTTGCCGTTCACGCGCTTGAAGGTGTCGATGGCGAGCAGGAACAGGAACTGCTCCTGGGTCATTTCACCCTCCTCGGCGGCCTTCACGAAATCAGTCAGACGTCGACCGGGGCCGCGCCTTCGTTCGAGATTGGTCGGGCTTGCAGACTGAAGCTCCCGTCGATCCAGACCGCTTCTGCGATCCACGACGCCTTCCTGCTCGTGCTGACCCTCTGGATGTTCGTCACTGAATCCGCTCATGTCCCAACTCCTCGTCACTTGCTGCGGTTGTTCATGGGTACTGGAACCCGAACCAAGCTACACTGGGTTTTTCCCGCTTCCAGTCGCCAGGCATCGAGCCTGGTGTTCGCTCTCCGGGACTTCTGTCGGCTTTATCTGATGGCGACTGAACCAACAAACACCTTCAACCCTCTTGCCGCATGCCTTGGGTGGCTTCTTCCCGGACTTGGTCATTACGTGGTCGGAGAACGGGCTCGAGGGGTCCTGGTGCTGTCCGGAGTGGCATTCCTGTGGATCACGGGGCTTCTTATCGGTGGCATCGACAGCGTCGACCAAAAGGAGGACAAGCTCTGGTTCTATGCGCAGGCGGGATCAGGGCCGATC
Source organism: Phycisphaerales bacterium (assembly GCA_029246705.1). Taxonomy (GTDB): domain Bacteria; phylum Planctomycetota; class Phycisphaerae; order Phycisphaerales; family SM1A02; genus JAKVBQ01. The sequence goes on from JAQWMQ010000008.1 coordinate 36,676, forward strand.
GCCTTCGTGGTGGATGGGTTGAACACCAGCCTCCTGAAGAGCGGAAAGATGGGTGAACTGATCGATGCGCCCAATCCGAGCAGGAACCCGGCGAGCGCCAAGCAGGTCAGCAGCTACAAGTCCGTTGCCCAGATGAACGAATATGGAACCCTCTTCACCGCCCTTGCCGGCCTGATGAACATCGTGGCGCTGCTGGACGCGGCAAGCAGGCGTGGACGGACCCAGCGCAGCAGATCGGAGGATGGCTGATGAACACCTTCCTCGCCTGGATTCCGTTCGTGACTCCGCTGCCCAGCATCAACTCATGGTGGCCGGTGTTCCTGGTGCCACTCGCCCTGGGCATCTCGATGATCTACAAGGCCATCCGACTTCCGACGCTCGAGCGATATCCCGCAGGGGTCGTGATCATGACGGTCCAGATCATCCTGGCCATGTTCCTGCTGGCGCTCGGCCTCTATCTGGTCGTGCAGTTCCTGATCCCGGCGATCCCGGCGAGCTGAATCAGTCCTTCTTGATCCGACGAACACCGCCACCCGGCTTCTCGTTCTTGCCGATCGGTCGCTGCTTTCGAGTACGGCGTGCGGCCTTGCCACGTGCACCGAACTTGACCTCGGAGGAAGCGGAGTCCTTCTTGTTTGATCCACCCGATCCGGACCGGGATGAAGGGTGCCTGAAACCTTCGGTATCGTCGGAGTCGCCTCGGCCCGAAGCACGATCGTTGTGACGACCCTGCTTCAGCTTGAACTGATGGAGCGCCTTGGTTCCAGCTCGCGTGCGTGCGATGCGCTCGAGGTCGATGGGTCGAAGCCACTGTTCGCATTCGGGTGGCTCGATGACATCGACCTTGCTTCCGGCAACCGATCGGAAACGAGGCCAATGATCCTCTTCTCGTGGAGAGACGAGCGTGAAGGACTCGCCGAAACCACCACCGTGACCGGCGCGACCGACCCGGTGCACGTATTCCTCGACCGACACCGGCAGGTCGTAGTTGATCACGGTGCGAATCGCGGGAATGTGCAGACCACGTGCGGCGACATCAGTGGCGACCAGGACCGGAATCTCACCGTCGGCAAAACGCTTGATGGCGAGCTGTCGTTGTGCCTGTGAACGGTTTCCGTGCACGAGACCGACCGAAAGACCGTGCCTTCTCAGTGCGGTCGCGACCCAACCGGCTCTTCGTCGGGTGCGCGCGTAGATGATCACGCCCTCCCGGGATTCCCCCTTGACCAGGGCAAGCAGGATCGGAACCTTGAGTATCTCCGAGACATGGATCGAGTTCTGCCCGACGTGCTTGACCACGGTGTTGGCGCCGATCTCGACTCGGTACGGAGTCTCGAGAAAGTCGGAGGCCAGCTGCGAGACGGGAGGTGGCATCGTTGCCGAGAAGAACATCATCTGACGTTCGGCTGGGACCCTTGCGAGGAGATAGCGGACCTGGGGCAGGAAGCCCATGTCGAGCATTCGATCACCCTCGTCGACCACGACGTGGCGAACATGGGCCAGGGACATCGAGCCACAGTTGATCAATTCGCGAAGCCGCCCCGGGGTTCCGACCAGCAGGTCCACGCCATCGGCGATCATGTCACGTTGGGGCCGAAGTGCCGATTTGCCATAAACCGCCTGACTGCGAAGCACGGACCCCTTGAGCAGGTGTCGGCCTTCTTCAGCCACCTGCTGGGCCAGCTCACGAACCGGGCAGAGAACAAGGGCACGAAGCCTGTGACCGGGATCAACACCCCTGCCAGGGCGCTTGGGAGGGGGTGCGGCCAACAATTGCTGGGCCAGTGGGATCACATAGGCCAGGGTCTTTCCCGTACCGGTTGGTGCGATTCCAACCACGTCCCTGCCCGCAAGTGTCGCAGGGAGCGATTGTTGCTGAATCGGCGTCGGGGTCTTGATGCCCATCTGTCCGAGTCCACGCAGCAGAATCGGGTTCAGGGAGCCCTCATCGAATGAATTGGTGTGTTCAGGATTCATGGAATCCTGAAGAGCATACCCAACGAGAGTCCTAGCATCTGAAAGGGCACGGGCAGTACAGGAGTTGTCCCCTTGCAGAGCGTGCATGGCCGGATTCATGGGTTGGTGGCCCAAAGTCCTGCAACATCCAGATTCACAAGTCAAGAAGCCCCCCTTGACAGACGATTGAGAACCTGTGGTTCATCAAGGGAATGCCAGTGAGGCGAATGGTGTAGCTATGGAATCAGACAGAAGCAACAACAACGAATTCAGTACCGGTATCGAGCCCATCAGGACGCTGAAGGCCCGTCTGGACTTTGAATCGGACGCATGGAAGCCCGGTGGCCATCAAGGCCACGGACAGGGTTGGCACCAGGTGTTCGACCAGACCCGGGACCTGTCGGCCTACCACAGGCTGGCGATCTCGCCCTTCCGGCTTGAGGATCTTCTCAGGATCTGGGGATGTGGCAGCGGGCACGAAGGCAAGCTGAACGTGATCCTCGATTGCGAGGTGACGGGTGCACTCGTCGAAGATGCACTGGACGTCCTGCGGGACCTGCACAGGCACACCGTGAACATGGTCGGTCCCGATACCGCGGAAGGCCTGCTGGTACTCGATGACAAGGCACTCGAGGTGTACACCAGAAGCTTTGCCATAAAGGAACTCGCACTGGTCCGCGTCGACGGCCCCGTCGATCGCGGTGACATCATGGCGATGTTGTCGAGCAGCTCCGAGGGTCGATCACCACTGGACGTCGAACTTCGGGGCATCGCCGCCACGGAATTCACCAGCGACGGTCCGACCATTCTCGAGAGCCGGCAGGTCGACGTGGTCGCGTCGGCCCTCGGAACCGACCTTGCGCGATACGTCGAATCGATTCTTCGAGTGCCCAACGGCGAGATCCCCCCACCACCCGATTCCGCGGTGATGAGACTTCTTGCCAAGAGTGGTTCGATTCTCATTCGACCCCAGGACACGGAACTCCTCGGCAACAACGTGGATGTCGGGATCTGCACGTCGCCGAAGACGCGAAGAGGTTCGATCGACACCTCGCTGGTGTTCTGCAGACCGGAAGGCACCTGGCACGCCCGGGAAGCCGCCTGAGGAAACCAGGGCAACTCGGACCAGTCGGCACAGACGAACATCCAGGCCGTCAACAGGACGTTCTCCGGCACTTCACGCTTCATTGGAGCCGCGGATGATCCGATGACTGGTCGTGGAGAAGGGACCGAATGCGGCCGTCTGTACGAAAGTCAGACGGCCGCATTTTCCTTTTACACGGTTACCACACCGAAACACCCCGCAAGGTACGGGTCTTTCGTACCCTACGGCCATGATCGCACGCATCGGCCTTCTGCTCAGCGCCACGATCGGACGCTGGATACCGGAACCATTCGTTCTCGCACTCGGATTGACCGTGGTCACCGCGATTCTCGCGCTGCTCTTCGGATTTCCACCGGTCGAACAGCTGGATGCCGTCACCGGCTCGAGCAGCCTCGTCCCGGTACCCAGGACGAGTGCGGCAATGAAGCTTCTCGATACCTGGTGGAGCCCGGGCTTGTGGAAGTTCCTCGGGTTCAGCATGCAGATGAGCCTGATCCTGGTCACCGGATATGCCGTTGCCCAGAGTCGACCGGTCCGAGCCTTCATCCGATGGCTGTCGAGCCTGCCTGGAAACACCGCGGGTGCGGCAGCCATGGTCGGTCTGGTCGCGATGTCGACCGGATTGATCAACTGGGGGCTGGGTCTCATCGTCGGTGCGCTGCTTGCCAAGGCGACGGCAGACAGCCTTGAGCGAAGAGGCATTCGCACGCACTACCCGCTGATCTGCGCCGCCGGATACACCGGGTTGCTGGTCTGGCACGGTGGCCTTTCAGGGTCGGCACCAACCAAGATGAGCAAGCCCGGGGAAGCCGCCGACGTTCTTCCCGCCTCGGTGCTGGAGACTCTCGAACTGGGTGCGGTCCCCTTGCAGCAGACACTGTTCTCGAATCTCAACCTCTTCGTGAGCCTCGGCGTTCTGGCACTGGTGACGATCACCCTTTACCTGCTTGCTCCGAGGAAAGCCGACCAGATCCGGACCGCAGGAGACCTGGGCATCACCGAGTCGGAAGAGATGACCGTTGACCCCGAAGCCAGGTCGGGAATCCTCGCGATCGCATTCAACCTGATCATCGGATCCGCCCTGGTGACGGGCATGATTCTCTACCTGGCGGACGAGAAGCGGGGCTTCGGTTCGATCTCGCCGAACGAGATCAACGCGACGATGCTGGGCCTGGGAATGCTGCTCCACGTCTCCCCGGCCAGCTACCTTCGATCCATCGAATCGGCGGTGCGCGGGTGCGCGGGCATCATCGTCCAGTTTCCCCTCTACGCCGGCATCATGATGATGATGAGCGTCTCCGGACTGATGATGATGGCTTCGGACTTCGCGGTCGCCAGTTCGACTCCGGACACCCTGCCACTGCTCACGTTCTTCAGTGCGGGCGTGGTCAACTTCTTCGTTCCATCGGGAGGAGGCCAATGGGGCGTGCAGGGACCGATCGCACTCGAGGCCGGTGCCGCGGCCGGCGTGTCACCCAGCAAGATGATCATGTCGGTCGCCTACGGCGACCAGTTGACGAACATGCTCCAACCCTTCTGGGCCCTTCCACTACTCGCGATCACCGGCATCAAGGCACGAGATATTGTCGGCTACACCGCCTGCGTGATGGTGATTGCAGGCATCTGGATGGCACTCGGACTGCTGATCTTCTAGACCCACGGGTGATACCGCCGAAGAATTGGATCCAAGTGCCCCATGAGGTCTGGAACCGGGATCAGCCATTTGGGTACAGTTGACGAGTCAGGATGTTCAAACACAGGAGTCAGAAATGAACCTTCGTAAGACCGCTGTTCTCTCCGCACCGATGTCCCTTCTTGCGATCAGCCTTGTCGGCTGCAATGCCCCCGGAACCTCAAGCGAAACCATGCTCGTGAGTTCCGGCGAGACCTGCCCTGCAGCAGTCCGAGGGGATGACCACGAACTCAAGGAGTGGGAGCGTCACCTTGATGAACGAGAGCGCGAACTCGATGCCCGCGAACACGAGCTGGCTGAATGGGAACGACACCTGCAAAAGAAGGAAGAGTCATGCGAAGGTGAGGATGACAAAGGCCATCACGAGATGAAGGCGATGCTTGAACACGTCATGAAGGACATGGGCGAACGAGTCAGGCACGGCATGGAGAAGATGGCCGATCACACCAACCACCGCTTCGAGGAGATGGGTGATCGGGTCAGGCACGGCATGGAACAGATGGCCGATGGCACCAACCGCCGCTTCGAGGAGATGGGCGAGATGGCCCAGCGGGCGATACATGAAATGAACGAAGGTCACTCGCGGAACATGCACGAGATGATGGAGCGCTTCCGACATGAGATCGAGGAACGCGACCGGATGATCATGGAAGCCCACCAGCGAATCGACGGGCTGGAAGAACGCATGATGCATGAGCGCGAAAGCCGGCAGGGACATCGCAACCAGGACATGAACATGGATGGTCGAAGGCCGAACAGGCCCGAGGTTCGAATGAACCGCGATGGCCGTGAAAACCGCGATGAGCATGATGGTCGAGAAAACCGTGGTGATCGTGATGATCGAGGTGATCGAGGTGATCGAGGAAACCACGGGGATGCCGCCTTCGAATTCGACGTCCAGCTCGAAAGCGACGGCAGCAGGATCATGGTCATGGATGGCGGATCATTCGGGGGCGGCGAGATTCCCGAGGAGATGATGGAAATGATCATGAAGATGGTTCACTCCGCGATGGCCGAAGACAGTGACGACGAAGACGACGAGCGTCGACCCCGTCGTGACGGCCGCAAGAACGGCGCCAACAAGAAGGGCAACGATCGCAACTGAGCGAGACGACCATCGATCGAAACAAGACAGGGCCCCCTTTCGGGGGCCCTGTTGCATCTCTGCTCGTTGGTGTCCTGCTCGACTCAGATCACGCCCTGCGAAAGCATGGCGCGCGCGACCTTGAGGAAGCCGGCGACGTTCGAACCATGGAGAAGATCCTGTCCGAATCCGTATTCGGCAGCAGCGTTGGCACTCATCTCATGGATGTTCTTCATGATGCCCTGCAACTTGTTATCGACCTCGTCACGGTTCCAGAACTGACGCTGGCTCGCCTGGGACATCTCGAGAGCGCTTACGGCGACTCCGCCCGCATTGGCTGCCTTGCCGGGCCCGTAGAGCACACCGTGCTCCCTGAAGACCGACTGGCCGGTGGGGTCCGTGGGCATGTTCGCGCCTTCTGAAACCAGCCAGCAACCACCTTCGACCAGGTTCCTGGCGTCGGTGCCGAGAATCTCGTTCTGGGTCGCACAGGGGAATGCGCAGTCGGATGGGACCGACCAGAGCGGGTTGGAAGCGGCTTCGCGATCGGTGGGTGTGAAGGTCGAACCGGGGAACTCCTCCGCGTACTCGGAGATTCGGCCGCGTCGGTTGTTCTTCAGGTCCATGACCCACTCGAGCTTGGCGTTGTCGATGCCGGCGGGGTCGTGGATCCAACCGGAGGAATCCGAAAGGGTCACGGCCTTCGCGCCGAGTTGGATCAGCTTCTCGACCGCGTACTGGGCGACGTTGCCGCTACCGGAAACCAGGCAGATCTTGTCTTCGAGGGATTTGCCGGAGTGCCTTGCCATCTCGTCCGCGAAGTACACCGCGCCGTAGCCGGTCGCTTCGGGTCGGATGAGACTGCCGCCGTATTCGAGCCCACGACCGGTGAGCACACCGGTGAAGGTGTTGGTGATCTTGCGATAGGCACCGAACAGGTAGCCGACCTCGCGACCACCGACGCCGATGTCACCGGCGGGGATGTCGGTGTCGGGACCGATGTGTCGGTAGAGCTCGCCCATGAAGGACTGGCAGAAGCGCATGACTTCGCCGTCGCTGCGACCTCGAGGGTCGAAGTCACTGCCGCCCTTGCCGCCACCGATGGGTTGCCCGGTCAGGCTGTTCTTGAAGACCTGCTCGAAAGCGAGGAACTTGAGCACGCCTTCATTGACGGTCGGGTGAAAACGAAGCCCGCCCTTGTAGGGGCCGATCGCACCGTTGAACCCGATGCGGAAGCCTCGGTTGACATTGACGTTTCCTTCGTCGTCGACCCAGGAGACCCTGAACTTCACCACGCGCTCGGGTTCCACCAGGCGCTCGAGGATGTTCGCCTCGATGAACTCGGGGTGCTGTTCGAGTACCGGGACCAGTGATGGCACGACCTCTCCGACGGCCTGGAGAAACTCCGGCTGGTCGGGGTAGCGTGCCTCGAGTGCGGTCATGACTTCTTCTATTCGTGAGCTACATACGGTTTCAAGCATTATGGGCCTCCAAATGGCAGCGGCACTCTACTGAACAGCGACAAAAATGGGGACTGATTCCCACCCCAAAAATCATTGAACTCACCGAGATTCGATTCTGGGGTCTAAAGTGAGGACACGCAGCAGGGGCCGAACCATGTCCATCCGCCTGAAGACCATCATCGGGATCGTCCTGATCCAGACCATCGCATTGGCGATCGTGGTCTGGGCGAATCTGCATGTGCTGGTCCAGTCCAACGAGCAGCTGCTTGCGGAGCAGGCGAAGGCCGTGGCGCGGCTGTCGGCGGAGCCTGCTGTCAGGGCATATCAGGCGGGTCCGGGGCAATTCGAGCAGGAAGTGCTTCGGATCAAGAAATCGGATCCACGGATCACCCAGATATTGATCCTGAAGCCCGGCACCGAAGAACCGCTGAGTTCCTCGATCGAACTGGTCCAGACGGTGGAAGTGCCTGGCGAAACCGATGAAAGCATGAGCACGAGGGTTTCGCTGGCACTGGACCGAGGCACCATGCGCTCGGCACTGGACAGCGCACTGATCCGATCGATCGCGATCGCCGGTCTGGAGATCCTCGCTTCGATCGCCTTCAGTTTGTGGCTGGCGGGTTGGCTGCTGGGCAGGCTCAGCGGGTTGCAGGTCGCCTCACAGAGGGTTGCGGATGGTGATTTCTCGCAGCGACTTCGGATAGAGGGCAACGACGAGATCTCCGACACCGCGATCGCCTTCAACACCATGACCGTGAAACTCTCCTCGCTGATCGAGCAGGTCAGGAACGAAAGCTCCCGACGCGAGTCGATCGAAGCCGAACTTCGCGTCGCCAGGGAGATCCAGGACTCGCTTCACCCTGCGGCCTGCCCGTTGTTTCCGGATCACCCCAAGGTCGAGGTCGAAGCGGTCGACGACCCGCTCCGCGAGGTTGCCGGTGATTTCTACGACTGGTTCGCCGTGGACGACCGTCGACTTGCGATCGTGATCGCGGACGTAGCGGGCAAGGGTGTTCCCGCAGGCCTCTTCGCAGCAGCCTGCCTGACGGTCATCCGGACGCTTGCGCAGACCGGGCTGGACCCGGCGGATGTTCTTTCCAGGGCCAACCGCCAGCTGTCGGCGCAGAACCGCGAGCAGATGTTCGCCACCCTGTGCCTGCTGCACCTTGACGTCTCGACGGGTGAGATCCGTGCGGCAGTCGCGGGTCATCCCTCGGCCCGGATCATCCGGACCAATGGCAAGGTCGATCGGGTCCTGGCCCGGACCGGACCGATCTTCGGGGTGATCCCCAACGCCGAATGGGAGGAGACCGAGTGCCGACTGGAGCCACACGAAAGGCTGGTGCTGGTCACCGACGGGGTCCTCGAGGCAAGGAACGACCAGGGCGTGATGCTTGCCGACGACGGGTTCGATCGCATGCTCTCCGTGGTGGCCCACCTGGACACCAAGGAGACCGCTCGTCGCATCGCCTGGGCGGTGAGGACGCGTGAAGGTGACCAGCCGAGCGACGACCTGACCGTCGTCGTGATGTGCCGGGTGCCCCCCACCGAGGACTGATTCGTCACCACGAGGTGCACCCGCCCGGTACCATCGTTCCCATGCCAACATCAACCAAGAAGCAGATCTGGCTCCTGCGACATGCGCAGACCGAGTGGAGCGAGAATGGTCGACACACTGGAAGTCGGTCGGATATTCCGCTCACCGAGGAAGGCGAGCGCAATGCACGATTGATGGAGCCGGTGGTCTCGAAGCACCCGTTCGAGCTGCTGCTGACGAGCCCGTTGCAAAGGGCACGTCGAACCGCGGAACTCGCCGGCGTACTCGACCAGACCACCGAGGACCGCAATCTCCTCGAGTGGGACTACGGCGACTACGAAGGCATCACGACCGCGGAGATCCGGAAGACGGTTCCCGACTGGACGATCTGGACCAGACCGTGTCCCAACGGGGAGACCGGCGAGGACGTCGCGGCAAGAGCGAGGCGTGTGATCGACCGAGCGATGTCCGTCGAGGGTGACGTCGCCCTGTTCTCCCACGGCCACTACCTGAGGGTGCTGACGGCGACCTGGCTTGAACTGTCACCGCACCACGGTGCAGACTTCGCACTGGGAACGGGCACCATCTGCGTGCTCGGCTTCGAACACGAGTACCGCACGATCCATCGCTGGAACGAACGAATAGCCGGCGCCCAGCCCTGAGAATCAGAAGTCGGTCGTGAGTCGAAGGCCGAAGATCACCGGGATTGCACTGCCCGAACGGTCACCGGGATCCACGACGACCTGGATGTCGGGGCTCAACTGGCAGGAACCGGTCAGCTGGATCCGATAGAAGATCTCGAACATCGACTGCTCGGAAACCGTGAATTCAGGCGAGTCGAGCGCACCCGAAGGCTTGGACCAGTTGTAGGCGACGCCGAGGAGATCACCCTTTCGACCGAGGGGGTCTTCCAGGCCGATTCCGCAGGAGAACTCCGCCTCGATCGGGGACATGTGCTCTTCGGCCACTCCGCCCTGGGCCCAGATCCCCAGATTGGAGCTGAGGTGACCCTGGTACTGCAAAGCGATCGAGTTCGAGGTGATTCGCTCCGGAGTGGGTGAGAGGACATCGAGGTTCTGGTTGCTCCAGATCACCGAAACCGTCGAGGGACCGGCAAAGTCGTCACCGAAAGGCGGAATCACGAATCCAGCCTCGACCGCACCCCAGTAGTAGCCTTCATCCAGGGTGCTGAACATCGTGTTGGGACTGCCAAGCGAGTCGGTGATCATGGTGTTGATGTACATCCAGTCGGCGGGAACGAACTGAAGAGCCGCTCCGAGCTGGTATCCCCCCTGGGAGGGCCCGAGCGTCTGGATGCCATCGAAGGGAGCCGCAAGGAACTGTCGCGACTCGTCGTTGGCCCAGAAGTTCAGGCCGATGTACTGGTTGGGGTGCACCTTGCCGACCGAGAAGACGATGCGGTCGTTCCAGAATCCCTGCTGGTAGTACAGGAGGTTGAGGGTGGCTGCACCACCGAATTGCCCGGTGTACAGGGAATCCAGGCCCTGAATGGACCCGACCGATTCGGTGGTGAACTCATTGTTCGGCACTCCGATCTGGTTGCCCTGACGAACCAGGACACCCACCAGTCCATGCCCGATCTCCGCTTCATCAAGGTGCCCCTCGACGGGATATTCCCAGAGATTCCAGACCAGGTTCACGTCGAGACGACCGGTTCCGTAGTCGGAACGCGTCCCCGGGATCGGGTCGGTCACGTGCTGGTAGAGCAACGTGTAGTAGATGCCGAAGTTCATCCCCAGGTTGCTCTGGAGGTAGTACTCGATGTTTCGAATCGGTCTCATGACCGGTTCGAGGGGTGACCCAAGCAAGGGGTTCACGTCGACCCGGCCCAGGGGTGTCGGCCTTTTCACCGAAAAATCAAGCGGATGCTCGATGGGTCGCAGGGGAAGCAGTGGACTGGACCCACGGATGGTCTCGATGTTGGAGAGGAACTGGATTCGCTCGAGTCGCTTCAGACCGCGCCAGGAGCCACCGAAACCCTCGATGGTTCCTGAATCATCCTGTTGGATGATCACTTCGTCCTTGGGAGTTCCCTGGTTGCGCACCTCGTCAGACAGCTCCTTGGTGACGTCGGGATCATCCTTGGATGTATCGGGTTTCACGTATCCGGGATCATCTTGTGCGCTGCCCGTGGAAGACATGATCGCTGCCATGATCAGGGACGTCAGAAATACATGAAACCTGTTCATCGGATCGGCCTCCAAGGAGAAGAGTCTCAACCTGATGCACTTTACCGGATGATCCGCGTCACGCAGCCGGGTCGCCGGAGATCGAGACCACGACGGCACGGCTGGAGCGTGCGCGCCGATGCTCCCAGAGGTAGATCCCCTGCCAGGTACCCAGGGCCAGACGGCCGTCAAGGACGGGTATGGACAAGGAGACATCGGTCAGCAGGGACTTGATGTGGGCCGGCATGTCGTCCGGGCCCTCCTCGACATGGGTGTAGAGGGCATCGCCCTCGGGGGCCAGACGGTTGAGCCAGTTCTCCATGTCCCGGCGGGCCGAGGGGTCCGCGTTTTCCTGGATGACGAGGCTGGCGGACGTGTGGCGTACGAAGACCGTGCAGCATCCGCACACGATTCCGGTCGCGTGGACGATGTCGACCACCCTCGACGTGAATTCGTGCAGGCCGGATCCGCTCGTGGGTACCAGGATCTCCTCGACATGATGCATGCATCCATCGTAGCGGGATGCCGTTCGCGAATGATCGCTGGTCGCTACCCTGTCGTACATGCCAGTGAACCTAGACGTCTCCTCCCCGATCGCCGTGCTCGAACTGGACAATCCGGGGCGCCACAACGCCCTGAACACCGAGATGATCACCGCGATCCGGGAAGCCCTCGACACCATCGAACGTGATCACGAGGGACCGGTGCTGCGAATCAGGGGCAACGGCCCTTCCTTCTGTTCGGGCTTCGATCTCGACGAGATCGAAGGCGATCGACCGTTGCTGGACCGATTCCTCAAGGGGCTCTCGGAGCTTTCCATTCGACTGCGGCGGATGGACAAGGTCGTCGTCGCCCAGGTACATGGGAGCGCTCTTGCCGGTGGTTGCGCCTTGCTGAGTGCCTGCGACCTCGGGTGCGTGGCACCGGACGCACGGATTGGATACCCGGTGCACCAGATCGGGATATCCCCTGCAGTCTCGATTCCCACCCTGGCCAGCGCCATCGGAAGCAACCGCGCATCGGAACTGATGCTTTCCGGCAGGATCATCGACGGGCGTGAAGCGCACCGGATCGGGCTCGTGCATCATCTTGCTGAATCGAAGGATGCACTTCCAGGGCTTGCAGACCGGGTCTGCGACGAGCTTGCTCGCAAGGGTTGGAATGCTCTTGCCGTGACCAAGAACTGGATCAACCGGATAATCGGCAGTGATGCAGATGAGCCCTTCGAGGAAACCCTTCAGGCCTCGATCGACACCGGCAGAAGTGATGAAGCCACGAGGATGCTCTCCGTATACTGGTCGCGTTCAAGGAAGTAGGGGTCGAAGCCCCCTGCAGGACCGAAGAAGTTCAACGACACAGACAAGGCGAAGGAAGCCATGACCGCAGAACCAATCAAGACATCCCACGATGACGGCGTGACGCGGATCACCCTCGACCGGCCCGAAGTCCGCAACGCCATGTCGCCCGAAATGATCGAGCAGCTCAACGAGACCATTCGTGGCCTGGGTTCGATGGAGGATCTCAGGTCGGTGATCATCCAGGGAAGCGACCCCTGTTTCTGCGCCGGCATGGACCTGAAGACCGCGGGAACCAACCCACAGGCCATGCGGGGCATGCTGCGCGGCCTTGCCGACACGATGATCCAACTTCGCAAGCTCGAGGTTCCGGTCATCGCGCGCGTCCAGGGCGCTGCGGTCGGAGGCGGATGCGGACTGATGACGGGATGCGACTTCGTCGTGTCACACCCGGATGCGAAGCTTGGTTATCCGGAAGTGGACCACGGCATCTGCCCGGCAGTGGTTGCGCCGTGGCTGGTTCGAAAGATCGGCGGTGGTCGGGCAAGAGCCCTTCTGCTTTCGGGAGGGACGATAACCGGGCAGACCGGCTTCGACATCGGACTGGTCTCGCACCTGGTGGCCCGTGAGGAGATCGACCAGACCGTGGATCGACTCGTGGAACGCATTGCCAGGGGCGGAGCAAACGCCCTGGCGGTCACCAAGCGGTGGCTGAACCAGCTTGAGAACGCGAACCTGGAAGAGGAACTCGGCCAGGGCGCCGATATCTCCGCGGACGTTCTTGCAGGCCCAGAGGCACAGGAGCGTCTCGCACGGTCACGCAAGCGCTAAACGCACGCTACACCGGCTCAAAGCATTGGTTTCGGAGAGGGATCGAAGCTATCATGGACGACTCGGGCCAGCAGACATGATCTGCGGGCTCGATCCGTCGCATCGAACCCGCGAACCGTTCTCTACATGGAATCAGATACACGATGACGCAAGACAAGCTGCATCTCGGTCTTGACCAGGACGACGACGGCATCACGACGCTTACCCTGACACCGAACCCGACCAACCAACGGGGTGGCGTGGTGGTTCTGGACGAGTGGCTTCTCGATCAACTCGAGATCGCCTTCGATCAGATCGAGGCAGGCCCGGCACCGAGCGGTTTCATCCTTGCAAGCGCAAGTTCGAGGGTGTTCATCGCCGGAGCGGACCTTGCCGAGATCGAGAGCAAGGACGACGTCGAGCTGTTCAGGTACCTGGAGAAGGGCGCACGCGCCTACATCCGCATCACCCACCTCCCCTGCCCGAGCGTGGCGATCATCGGGGGAAGTGCCCTCGGGGGCGGCCTGGAGATCGCGATGCACTGCGACGGCCTCATCGGGGTCGAAACACCCGCCGGTGAGAAGCCCTACCTGATCGGTCTGCCCGAAGCGGGCCTGGGGTTGTGCCCCGGCTGGGGCGGCACCCAGATGCTTCCCGCGCGAATTCCCGCCGCAGACGCCATACGCGCCACGGCACTGGGCAAGCCCTGGAAGAGCGATGCGCTTCCCTCCGACCTTTTCGACATGGTGGTCGGTGATCCGGCGCTGCTCGAGAAGGCGGCTCGGGTCTGGCTGCAGGAACATCCTCGAAGCAGGACCTGGGATGTTCCAAGATGCCTCGATGACATGAGTGGAGACGTCCTCACGGTGGCACTCGACCAACTTGAAGGAGAACTGCCCGACACCGAATCGGTGCAGGCCGTCCTCGAATGCGTCCGAAGCGGAATGGCAGACGGGTTCCCGACCGGGACCGAATGCGAACGCCGACTGCTCGTCTCGATCCGACATTCACCCCCAGCACGCAAGAAACTGGAAGCATTCTTTGCTCGGCAGGGCTGAGACGACACTCGTCGCTCACCTTGCTCGAACAGGACACATCGGAACAAGAACATGACAACTGCCGACAGCAACCTGGAAAAGGAACTCAAGAAGGTCTCCCAAAAGGACCGTGAGTACATCAAGAGCGGCCTCGAGCTCCTGGGTCCGGACCCATCCAAGCTCGGACACATGAAGAACATCTTCTTCGGGAACATCAACCAGTCCCTCGTGTTTCCCTACCCGGAAACCGACCCCGAGGAAATGGCGCGCTGCGACCAGATGATCGCGCTTCTCGATGAGTACATGCGCAAGGAACATCCAGCGCTGGCAATCGACCGCGACCAGGAGATTCCCCAGTCGGTGATCGACCGCCTCTTTGAAATAGGGGTGCTCGGCATGACCATCCCCCAGAAGTATGGCGGAAGCGGGCTGGGCATCACCAGCTACAACCGCGTGCTCAGCAGGATCGGACGCAGCTGCGGTTCGACGGCGGTGCTGGTCTCGGCTCACCAGTCGATCGGCTGCAAGGCGCTGATGTTGTTCGGAAGCGATGAACAGAAGGATCGATTCCTTCCCCGCATGGCCACGGACGCCCTTTCCGCGTTCTGTCTCTCCGAACCCAACGTCGGTTGTGACGCCGGCGGGCAGGAGACATGGTGCAAGCGGTCAGAGGATGGCGAGCACTACATCATCAACGGCGAGAAGAAGTGGGCCACCTCGGGAGCTCTTTCCGGTTTCTTCACGGTGATGGCCAAGCAGGAGGTCACTGATCCGAAGACCGGCAAGAAGAAGAACAAGGTCACGGCACTGATCTGCACGCCCGACATGGATGGCATCGAGATCTTCAGTCGGAACCGCTCCAAATGCGGCATCCGAGGCACATGGCAGGCTCGCATTCGACTGACCAACGTCAAGGTTCCGGTTAAAAACCGACTCAATGACGAAGGCATGGGGCTGAAGGTCGCACTGTCCTGTCTCAACTACGGACGATGCACCCTCTCCGCAGGCATGGTCGGAGCCGGATCCTACGCCTATGAACAGGGACTCAAGTGGGCGACCTACAGGTACCAGTTCAACCAACCGATCGGTGATTTCGAGCAGACCCGTGAAAAGCTCGCGCGAATGGCGGCTTACGTCTACGCGATGGAGGCCATGCTGTACATGACCACGGGCTTCCTGGACCGTGGCGACGAGGACATCATGGTCGAGACCGCCATCTGCAAGGTCACCTGCTCCGAACTCGGATGGCAGGTGCTCGATGACTGCGTGCAGATCATGGGTGGCGAATCCTGCATGACGGAAAACGAGATCGAGCGGATCTGGAGAGACAGTCGGATCAACCGGATCGTCGAGGGCGCGAACGAGGTCATGCACCAGTTCATCTGCAACTACGGCGGAAAGAACCTCCTCGAATCACTGCTTGAGATCAAGAACGCACCGTTGAAGAACGTCGCTGCGGGAATTCGTGTTGCAGCGGAGGTCTTCCTCGGCATCAAGCGCGCTGCTCCGAAGATTGACGCAGTCGATCCATCGCTCGCTCCCCTTGCTCATCGACTGTCGATCCTCATCAGGGACTTCGGACATGACTACAAGCGGATCGCGGCCGAGCTCAAGGAGAACTTCGCGACCGACCACCTGGCGCAAAGTCGCATCTCGAAGTCGGTCGTCAACATCCACGGCCTGATCTGCAGCCTTTCGCGACTGGACAAGGACATCAGGAACGGCGTTTCGGGCGAAGATCTCGACCGAGATCGCGGAGTCGTCGAACATCTCTTCGATCTGTTCGAACACGAGATCGAAAGCCAGCGCAGGGAACTGAGAAGCAACACCGACAAATCAATGCGGGTTGCCGCTGCGTCTGCACTCAAGTGGTCGGAAACACTTCCTAATTCCGACTACGTGATCCCAGAGAAGACTCCGGTGGATGGAGCGAGGGGCTCCGGCAAGAACATCGACCAGTCGATGATCCAGCAATTCGGAGAAGGAACCGTGTTCACAGGCAAGGACTGCTGACACGCCACGAGATACGTTGACGGGTGACAAGGATCACCCACAGGAGGATTCGATGAAGCTGCTTCAACAGATGACCGTCATGGACCACGAACGCGTGGTGTTCCATCAGGATCCTGAAAGCGACCTGCGCGCGATCATTGCCGTGCACGACACGACCCTCGGCAACGCGCTTGGTGGCACTCGACGCTGGTGCTACGCGTCGGAGGCCGAAGCGATCACCGATGTCCTCAGGCTTTCCGAAGGCATGACCTACAAGGCCGCAGCGGCAGACCTGGCCATGGGAGGCGCCAAGAGCGTCATCCTCCTCGACACTCCGGCCCAGGACGCCACCGCCGAACAGGCCCGAGCCATGGGACGGTTCGTGGAGACCCTGGGCGGAGCCTACATCGCAGCCGAAGACGTCGGTGTGAACGAGCAGTTCTGCGACTGGATGGGCGAGGAGACCAGCTACGTCATGGGTGGCGTGACGGTCTCACGAGGCGGCAACCCCGCACCCTTCACCAGCCTGGGCGCCTTCAACGCGATGAAGGCCTGCCTTGCCCATGCCGGACGACCGGTCGACTTTGCAGGCGTCACCGTGGGAATCCAGGGCCTCGGACAGACCGGCTATCGACTTGCGAAGCTCGTCATCGATCATGGTGGCGCGGTGATCGGAACCGATGTCAGTCCCCATGCGATCACCAAGGCGGTGAAGGAGCTGGACATCAAGGTGCTCGGCGACGACGAGAGCCTCTTCGAACTCGATGTCGACATCATCGCACCCTGCGCGCTGGGAGGCGTGCTTGGCCCGGATCACATCGAGAAGCTCAACGCCCCGATCATCTGCGGCACCTCCAACAACGTGCTGGTCAATCCCGATCGGGACGGGCAGCTGCTGAAGGAGAAGGGCACGATCTATGCGCCGGACTTCATCGCAAATGCCGGCGGGCTTATCCGGCTGGCAGGTCTCTACATCGGCCTGACCGAGGACGAGATCGACAAGAAGGTCGAACGCATCGAACAGACCACGCTCGAAGTCCTTTCAGACACGCGAAACTACGCAAGTGGCTACGACGCCGCCGTGGCGTTCGCTCGAAAGAGGATCGAAGCCGGCGCATGCAAGAGCGTCGGTACGAAGGCCTGAACGGCAACATCCAGCGGACTTCATCAGTCGGCCGAAGTCTTCAGCACTTCTCGAATGAAGGCTGGTCGGTTGGTCGTGATGGTGTCGACGCCGCACCCGGCAAGGGCTCGCGCGATCTCCGGTGAATCGACCGTCCAGACGTTCAGTACCAGCCCGGCGGCATGGCACGTCCGGACGAAGTCGGCATCGACCACCTCGACTCGTGCCTGGACACCGAGACCATCCGCACCGCAGGCCGTTGCCCGCGTGAGCAACTCGTCGATCGTCGGACGCCAGACTCCACCCTTCTCCTTGAACGAGTCGAGAAGCAGGCAGGCAAGCCCGGGGCACAAGGCCTTGGCTGCACGAATCACTTCATCATCGAATGCGATGAGCACCACCTGGTTCAGGTCCAGGGAACTTTCGTCGAGAGCCGCGACCAGGCCGGGGATGATGGTCGGGCCGGACTTCACCTCGATGAACACCCGCTTGCCGGGAGGCGTCGCCTGCAGGACGGCGGCGAGCTCGGGAACCGGTTCGCCTCGATACGTCTCGGACATCCACGAACCGGCCTCGAGTGAAGCAAGATCCGACCTCGAAAGCGATGTCACCGCACGCTGATCCCCGACGGTTCGTTCCAGGGTGGCATCATGCATGCAGATGATCGTTCCATCGAGACAGTGTCGGAAATCGCCCTCGATCCCGTCGGCACCCTGTTCCCAGGCTTCGCTGAAAGCGGCCAGGGTGTTCTCCGGTGCATCGATCGATGCACCCCGGTGCGCGATGATCTGAGGGTGGTTCACGGCCACGGAATGAACTCCACATCCGGACATGAACAGGCTGACCAGGGCGACAGAGCCGCAGCGCACACGGGAACCGGCGATACCGATTGGAGACGTATCCACACACCACAGGGTATCGTGGTCTCATGACAACATTCGACTGGGCACTGCCGTACCCCTCCCAACGCGAACCCGTGACTGCGGAGAACATCGTCGCCACCAGCACGCCTGCTGCCGCCCAGGCGGGCCTGCAGATCCTCAGGCAGGGCGGAAACGCCGTTGATGCCGCAGTCGCGACTGCAGCCTGCATGACGGTGGTCGAACCCACGACCAACGGCATCGGTGGTGACGCCTTCGCCCAGGTGTGGGACGGAACGTCCCTCAAGGGGCTCAATGGTTCGGGACGATCACCCAAGGCGATCGATACGGAGCGCCTTCTGCGCTGCGAGAAATTCCCCAGGACCGGTTGGGACCCGATCACGGTGCCGGGGTGCGTGCAGGCATGGGTGGATCTCAACAAGGCATTCGGGCAACTGGACTTCGCTGACTGCCTGAAGCCGGCGATCGACTACGCCCGAAACGGCTATCTGGTCGGGCCCCAGACCGCACGTCTGTGGCAGCGGGCAGCGGGTGTCTTTGGTCGGTTCGAAGCCTGGCGGGAGACATTCCTCTTCGACGGCAAGCCTCCGGTGGAGGGCCAGAAGATCCGGCTTCCGGACCACGCAGAGACCTTGGAATCGATCGCAGAGACCGCGGGGGAGAGTTTTTACCGGGGAGAGATCGCCCGGCGCATCGTGGACGCAGCGGAAGCCGCTGGCGCACCGTTGAATGCCAGCGACCTGGCCGAACACGACAGCCTCTGGGTCGAGCCGATTTCGGTCGACTATCGAGGTGCGCGCATCAATGAGCTGCCGCCGAATGGCCAGGGCATCGCCGCCTTGATCGGCCTTGGAATCCTCAGTCACTTCGAGTTGGGCTCGATGGAAGTCGACTCCGGCCCACTGCTTCACCTTCAGATCGAAGCCATGAAAATCGGCTTTGCCGACGCCCACCGATGCGTGGCGGATCCTGATGCCCTGCAGGTTCAGCCGAAGGAGCTCCTGGCGGAGGCAAGGCTGGCGGAGCTGGCCGGCCGGATCGACCCGAAACAGGCCCAGGTGTTCGACAGTGGAATTCCAAAGCCAGGTGGCACGATTCTCCTAACCACCGCTGATCAGGCGGGCCGCTGTGTTTCCCTGATCCAAAGCAATTATGCCGGTTTCGGTTCGGGAATCGTCATTCCTGGGACTGGTATCGCCATGCAGAATCGTGGGGCCTGCTTCACCCTGGAGCCAGATCATCCCAACGCGGTGGGGCCGGAAAAGCGTCCCTACCACACGATCATCCCGGGCATGCTCACCCCAGCCCCGGGTGGGGCCGATACCGACCTCATGGCCTTCGGGGTCATGGGCGGCTTCATGCAGCCACAAGGCCATCTTCAGGTGATCTCAAGACTGCGTGATTTCAACCAGAACCCACAAGCCGCCCTCGATGCCCCCCGCTGGCAATGGAAGAGGGGGCGAGCGGTCTCACTCGAACCAGGGTTCGACGAGGAGACCATTGCCTACCTGCAAGGTCTTGGCCACGAGCTCAGCTTGGCCGATACCCGCTCGGTCAGCTTCGGTCGTGGCCAGGCAATCCATCGACTTAAGGATGGGTGGTGCGGTGGGAGTGATCTCAGGGCTGACGGTCAAGCTGTCGGATTCTGAGGGGTTGATCACCCGCAGCTCCGACGTCGAGCCAGGCGCACACGGCGCCTGATCGGGACCTCATCTGGATGGTTTCAACAATTCAAAGTGTCGATAAAACGCCGCAAATGGGCTATTTGTCGGGATATAGGCTATCGATATTGTAATTGCGCCACAACCGTCACCTCGGATGAGCCGAGAGATAGAGAATCGTATACACTACGGAGCGCCGAATTTCCGGTGGGAAGCCAGGCTTCCTCAAGTTCGGCCGACCGCGCATGAAGGGCAACCTGAATGCACCCCTTCACCATGAGACGGGCAGTGGTTGCCCCCTCCACTCGGGCCGAGCCCGATCACTTTCTCCCCTGATGGACCCACCGGTCATGCCGATCACCAAGGTTCTCGAAGCCCAAATCGACCACGTCTCGATCCTCGACGAGCACGGCAACTTTGATGAGTCACTCGGGAAGGGGCTGATCCCCGACGAGGACTTGATCAAGCTCTACGGCCACATGGTCATCTGCCGACTGCTCGATGAAGTCGCCTTCAAGCTGCAGCGCTCAGGCCGCATGGGCACCTATCCCCAGAACATGGGCCAGGAGGCACCCTCCCTGGGAGCCGCCTATGCCCTTGAGACGACGGACTGGATGGTCACCTGCTACCGCGAGAACTGCGGTCTTTTCTGGCGGGGCCTGCCCATGGAGAAGATCCTCCAGCACTGGATGGGCGATGAGCGGGGCAACGACATCCCCCGGGAGCTGCACGCGACTCCGATCGCAGTGCCCATCGGCACCCAGATGCTCCATGCGACGGGTCTTGCCTGGGCCGCCAAGTACCGCGGCGAGAAGCGCGTGGCCTGCACCTTCTTCGGTGACGGTGCGACCAGCGAGGGTGATTTCCACGAGGCGATGAACTTCGCGGCCAACCTGGACATCCCGGTGGTCTTCTTCTGCCAGAACAACCAATGGGCCATCTCCGTTCCGGGCAAGATCCAGTGTTCGGCCCCCACCGTGGCCCAGCGTGGCTTCGCCTACGGCATGGACTGCCTTCGCTGCGATGGAAACGACATCTTCGCGGTGGTTCACTGCATGAACAAGGCGATCGCCAGCGGTCGCGACAACAAACGGCCCACCTTCATCGAAGCGGTCACCTACCGCCTCGGTGACCACACCACCGCGGATGACGCGCGACGCTATCGCGACGCCGAGGAAGTGGAACTCTGGAAGGCACGCGATCCGATCACCAGGATCAAGGCCTTCATGAAGTCACGAAAGATCTGGGACGACTCCAAGCAGGCGGAACTCGAGGAGCACGCCGACGAGGCGGTATCGGCCGCGGTCAAGCGGGCCGAAGGCATCGAGGCTCCCAACAAGGAAGACTTCTTCAACTGGATGTATGCGGAACTCCCCGAGCAGCTCGTGGTTCAGCGCGACACGATGAGAACGAGTTCGATCGGGCAGGATCCCAGCCAGATCGAGTCACCCCAGGCTTCACAGCAGTCCTGAAATTCACCAGAAGCACCCCCGGAACCCAACCGTCATGGCAAACCTCACGCTCGTTCAAGCGATCAACCTTGCTCTTGTCCAGGAAATGGAGAAGGACGATCGCGTGCTCATTCTCGGCGAGGACGTCGGGCTCAACGGTGGCGTGTTTCGCGTCACCGACGGGCTCTTCAAACGCTTCGGTGGAGACCGGATCGTCGACACCCCGCTGGCGGAAAGCGGCATCATCGGCACCTCGATCGGCCTTGCGATGGCCGGACTGCGACCGGTCCCCGAAATCCAGTTCGAGGGCTTCCTCGGACCGGCATACGACCAGATCTGCTCGCACGCCGCGCGCATGCGCACGCGAACCCGCGGTGCCTTCACCGTCCCCCTGACCATCCGCGTGCCCGTTGGTGGTGGCATTCATGCCCCGGAACTCCACAGTGATTCACCGGAGGCCATCTACGCCCATCAACCCGGACTGAAGGTCGTCATGCCCGCGTCACCCTATGACGCCAAGGGCCTGCTCATTTCAGCGATTCGGGATCCCGACCCCGTGATCTTCTTCGAACCGAAGCGGATCTACCGGGCGTTCAGGGAGGAAGTGCCCGAGGACGAGTACACGGTTCCCATCGGCAAGGCTCGAGTGGTCTGCGAAGGCGACGACCTCACGATCGTCTCCTGGGGTGCGTCCGTGGTGCAGTGCATGCAGGCCATCGAACGCTCCAGTGCATCCATCGAGCTGATCGACATGAGAACGATCTACCCGTTCGACATCGATGCGGTGGAGGAATCCGTCAGCAAGACCGGACGTTGCGTGATCGTTCACGAGGCTCCCAGGACCTGTGGTTTCGGGGCCGAGATCGCGACCCAGATCATGGAGCGGTGCTTCCTGCAACTGGAAGCGCCCGTTCAGCGTGTGGCCGGATTCGACACGATCATGCCCTACTACAAGCTCGAAAACGACTACCTGCCCGATGCTGATCGCATCGAGCTGGCGATCCAGGAAATCGGCGCATATTGACTCGACAAGCAATGGGTGGCGCATGTGGTTCGCGTACACCCGGCGAATACCAACGAACTGATTGAAAGTGACCGACCATGGCCGGTGTAACACAGCCCAAAGACCAATCGCACTTCATCCTCCCCGACCTTGGGGAAGGTGTTCACGAGGCGGAACTCATCAAGTGGCGGGTTTCAGTCGGTGACAACATCAAGGAACACGAGACGCTCGCCGAGATGGAGACGGACAAGGCACTGGTCGAAGTGCCCAGCCCCTGGACCGGCGTGGTTGCCGAACTCTGTGGCAGCGAGGGCGAGATCATCAACGTCGGCAACATCCTGGTGAAATACGACATCGGGGGAGCATCCGCCGCCGAACCCGAAGCGAGCGATGCCGGACAAGCCGAAGAGTCCGCGTCCGAGGACAAGGATGCAGGCACGGTGGTCGGCAACGTCTCGGGTGAGCTCGAGGTCAGCAGCCGGTTCGCGCGACGAACTGATGTCGATCTCACCTCGACCAACGGCAACGGCAAGGCGCTGGCGACCCCGGCGGTTCGTCGGATCGCTCGTGAGCTGGGCGTGAACATAGACCGGGTACCCGCCTCCGGACGAGGTGGTCGGGTCACGGCATCGGACGTCCACGGTTACTCGGAAGTCGGCACATCACCCGCGAAGGCGCCCGTGACGAGCGGAGGTGCGGCACCCGCGGGCTTCGCACCCCAGGCCGTTGCGATCCCGGAAGACCTGCCCCCCGTCGACGACAGTGGTGTCTCCGAGGTCATTCCCTTCCGTGGAGTTCGAAGGAAGATCGCACAAGCCCTCGACGTCTCGGTCAAGACTGCAGTGCACTTCACCGTGGTCGACGAAGCGAACGTGACTGCAATCGACGCCAAGCGCAGGGAGTATGCAGCTGTCCTCGGGCACAAGTTGTCACTCCTGCCGTTCCTCATGACGGCGGTGTGCAAGGGCCTGCAGATGCACCCCGAACTCAATTCCATAGTCGATGACGCCAACGCGCAGATTCTTCGGAAGG
Organism: Phycisphaerales bacterium; assembly: GCA_029246705.1. Taxonomy (GTDB): domain Bacteria; phylum Planctomycetota; class Phycisphaerae; order Phycisphaerales; family SM1A02; genus JAKVBQ01. Next base: position 59,988 of record JAQWMQ010000008.1, read on the forward strand.
ATGCCGTGAACCTCGGCTGTGCGGTGGACACCGAACACGGACTGATGGTCCCGGTCATCCACGGCGCGCACAAGCTGTCCGTCGCCCAGCTGGGCAACGCGGTCACGGAACTTGCCCGCGGCTGCAAGGATCGATCGGTCGATCGCCAGAGACTCCAGGGCGGAACCTTCACGATCTCGAATGTCGGCTCCTACGGTGGAATGTTCGCCACGCCGATCATCAACTACCCCGAGGTGGGCATCCTCGCTGCCGGAAGAGCCAAGGAACGAGTGCTTGCGGAGGACGGTCGGATGTTCGTCGGCAAGGTGCTGCCCCTCAGTCTCTCCTGTGACCACCGAGTGGTCGATGGAGCCGAAGGCGCGAGGTTCCTCAACACCGTCGTCGGACTGATGGAAGATCCGGAAAAGCTCATCGGCTGACCGCCTCGGAGGAGAGAACGGACATGTCTGAGCCGGCCCCACGGGATCGTATCGACACGCTCCTGGCACACATCGGCCGTGACCCGAGAATGCACTCGGGGTTCGTGAACCCGGCGATCCATCGCGGATCGACCGTCGTGTTCGAGACCATGGCCGAATGCATCGGGGCCCACGACATCGATTTCAAGGATGGCCCATACACCTACGGGCTGCTTGGAACCCCCGTGGAAAGACAACTCGAGGAAGCGCTGGCGACCCTCGACGGAGGTATCGGCGCGATCGCACTGGGCAGCGGACTTGCCGCAACGACCGTGTCTTTGATGGCGAATCTCTCCGCAGGCGACCACCTGCTGATGGTGGACACGTGCTACTGGCCCACACGCAAGTGTTGTGACGATTTCCTCGGCAGGATGGGCGTCGAGACCACCTACTACGATCCGATGATCGGAGCCGGTGTGGAAGCGCTCTTTCGCGAGAACACGCGCGTCCTGTTCATGGAGAGCCCCGGATCGCGGACCTTCGAGATCCAGGATGTCCCTGCCATGACGAAGGTCGCGGCACGAAACGGCGTGAACACGGTCATCGACAACACCTGGGCGACGCCGATCAACTTCCGACCGATCGAGCATGGTGTCGACCTGGTCATCCACGCACTGACCAAGTACGTCGCTGGTCACTCCGATGTGATGCTTGGTGCGATCGTCGCAAGGGACCGTGAGCACTGGGATCGGATCAAGGCGACCGCAATGGATCTTGGTCACGGGTGCAGTCCCGATGATGCATGGCTCGGCCTGCGCGGGCTGAGATCACTCGGCACCCGATTGAGAAAGCAGGGCGAGTCCTCGCTCGAGATCGCACGCTGGCTCGAGAAGCGGCCGGAAGTCGAGTGCGTGCTGCACCCGGGCATCAGCAGCTGTCCGGGACACGATATCTACGTTCGAGATTTCGATGGCCCATCGGGCCTCTTCAGCATGGTCCTGAAACCTGTTGACGAGGAACGACTTGCAGACATGCTTGAAGGGCTTCGTTTCTTCAGCATGGGATACAGCTGGGGTGGGTACGAAAGCCTTGTGCTGCCGTTTGATCCAATGGAAAATCGGACGGTCACTCCCTGGAATCGAGAAGGCAGGTGTCTTCGAATCTCTATCGGACTAGAAGACCCGGGTGACCTGATCCGTGATCTCGAGATGGGATTCAAGAGATTGAACAATCCAAGCGCAGGCTGACGATGATTTCGTCGACACTGTCGACGGACATCGATACCATCGTTGATTCCCCCGTTCGGGAAAAACCAAATCGGAGTTTCGCCATGCAGGTTCAATCCGCCCATGCGGATCAGTTGCTTCAGAAGATTGAATCCCGAGACGCAAGAATCGGGATCGTCGGACTCGGCTACGTGGGTCTCCCTCTTTCGAAGGCACTGCTCGAAAACGGCTACTCGGTCATCGGTTTCGACGTGGACCGTCGGAAGATCGATGCCATTGCAAACGGCGAAAGCTACATCCAGCACCTTGGCGACGACTTCTTCAAGATGCTGCAGAAGTCCGACAAGTTCGATGCAAGCGATGACGCGAGCATTCTCGCGGACGCGGATGCGATTCTCCTTTGCGTGCCCACTCCCCTTGGCGCCCACAACGATCCGGACCTGTCCTACGTCCTGGACTCGACCAGGATGGTCGCGAAGATCCTGAAACCCGGACAACTCGTGGTGCTTGAATCGACCACCTACCCGGGAACGACTCGAAACGAGATGATGCCGATCCTGGAAGAGACCGGATTGGCATGCGGCAAGGACTATTTCCTTGCCTACAGCCCCGAACGCGAGGACCCGGGTTCCACCGGACGCAGTGCGGGGGAGATCCCCAAGCTGGTCGGAGGAGTCGATGAAATCTCCAGTGACATCGCCATGGCACTCTACGAACGCGTGGTCGCCAAGGCGCACCAGGTCTCGTCAGCCGAGATCGCCGAAAGCGCCAAGCTCCTCGAGAACATCTACAGATCCGTCAACATCGCCCTTGTCAACGAGATGAAGACGGTGCTCAGCGACATGGACATCGACATCTGGGAAGTGGTTGACGCCGCAAAGACCAAGCCCTTCGGATTCCAGGCGTTCTACCCCGGCCCCGGCCTGGGCGGTCACTGCATACCGATCGATCCCTACTACCTCACCTGGAAGGCGAAGGAGGTCGGCAGGCCCACGCGATTCATCGAGCTTGCGGGTGAAGTGAACACCTACATGCCGAGATACGTGATCAACCGACTGATCGAGGCATTGAATGACGACAGAAAATCCTTGCGCGATGCACGAATCCTCGTTCTTGGAATCGCCTACAAGAAGAACGTCGATGACAACCGTGAAACACCTGCGGCTGAGATCATCGAGCAGCTCGCCGAACGCGGCGCCGATATCTCCTATCACGACCCGCACCTGCCGAGATTCCCGGAGATGAGGAAGTACGACCTCAACCTGTCTTCGGTATCGCTCGATGCGGAATTGCTTGAAGGAACGGATTGCGTCCTTGTCGTGACGGATCATGATGCCGTCGACTACGAACTCATCGGGCAGCACGCCGGACTCGTGGTGGACACCAGGAATGCCATGGCGCGTGTTCCCGGGGACCGCGTGAAAGCCCGCGTCGTCAAGGCATGAGCTCCACGGAGACCTGGGAAACAAGGATCCTCAGGGCTGGCTCCTTCCGGCTTGACGGAGGAAGCATGTTCGGTGTGGTGCCCAAGCCGCTCTGGTCGAAATGGGCGACGCCTGACGATGGCAATCGGATCAGACTTGACTGCAACTGTGCCTTGTTGCGAAACGGTGACCAGACCGTTCTGGTCGAGACCGGCTACGGCGAGAAGTGGTCCAGCAAGGACCGTGGCATCTTCGCCATGGAGCAGCGCACGATCGTTGACGCCCTGCGCGAGATTGATGTCGAGCCCGACCAGGTCACGCATGTCGTGGTCTCGCACCTCCATTTCGATCACGCCGGCGCACTGACCCGGTGGGTGGATCCATCGGCAGGTGATGAAGGCGGTTTCGTGCCCGGTTTTCCTGGTGCGCGGATCATCGTCCAGAGGCAGGAGCTGGATGATGCCATGCTGAACAGATCCACGATGACCCGAACCTACCTGAGGTCCCATCTCGATCCGGTTTCGGAGATGTTCGACGTGGTCGAGGGTGAAGCTGAACCGTTGCCGGGGATTGTCTTGAAGCCGGTTCCCGGTCACACCTGGGGGCAGCAGTCGATCAGCTGGTCGAGTTCGGAAAGGTCGTTCGTCTTTCCCGGCGATCTCTGCCCGACCCTGAACCATGCACACCCCGCAGCAAGCATGGCCTACGACATGGAGCCGTGGACCAGCATGCGCGAGAAGCAGGCATTCTTTCAGGAACACGCGGATTCAGGGCGGATCATCCTTCTGGATCACGACCCTGACGATCCCCTGGCGACGGTGATCTCCAATCCGGAAAAACCGGGGCGATTTCATCTCGAAGCAGTTCCTGACACCTGAGCAGGACAAATCTCGAAGGTGCTTGCTTGGCACTGGTCGTGCCCGGTATCCTCGACGCCCCATGAATCATTTACACAAGATGACCGGAGCGACCTTCTCGCTCGTTCTTCCGATCCTGATCCTGTTGATGGAAAGCCCCGCACTTGCGCAGGGACAGTCCGGACCGCCCACCCCGACCGCTGAAGGGACAAGTCCTCTTCTGGGCTACCTGATCGCAGTGGTGCTGGTGGTGATCCTGGTCGTCGTGAGCATCATTCCATCCAAGCGGAATTTCGAGGACATTTGAACGCCCCTCCTTCCTGCCGAGACCTTTGGAGACCCGAAATGACAAGAACCTCCATGGCGGGACTCGTCCTGTTGAACGTCATGCTTCTCTGCATGCTCGCCGTCGTGACCCTGGGTACGGATGAAAGCGCTCAAGCGTCGGTCTCCGGTGGAGGGCGAGGTGAATACGTCGCCGTCTCGGGAACGATCGCCGGCACCAAGACCCCGATCATCTGGATCGTGGATCAGGCAAGCCAGGAACTGGTCGCGATTCAATTCGATGCACAACGGGACCAGCTCGTCGGCTTCGGCTACAGAAACCTGAACAATGATTCGGTCTCGGTTCGAAGAACCCGCCAGTGAACCGGAAGGAGCAGGCCATGAACGACGACACGACACGAACAACCACCACGGCAACCGCCTTGCTTCTGGTGAGCGCCTTTCTCATCGCCGCCCTCGTCATCTTCCAGGCGGGCAACATCCCAGCGCGAACCGCCCATGCCGGTGATGCGGTGAGTGGTTCGGAAGGATTCACCCTGCTCACGGTCTCCAGCGGTTTCGGCAAGGACGCAAGGCCCTATGAGTTCTGTTACGTCATCGACAACCACGATGAGATGCTCTATGTCTACGAGATTCCCCAGGCGAGTGACAAGAGAATCGTCCTGAGATACGGAACCCCGCTGCCAAGCCTCTTCACCCAGGCGCGGGGCGGCAGCTGAAGACTCTCATGAAACCAGTGCGAATGACCAATGGACCAGTGGTCGACCGGGTCATGGCGGAAGCAAGAGCTGCGTCATTTCGAACCCGATCCATCAAGAAGGACATGAAGCTCCAGGGGATCAGGCTTGCGACCAGCATGACCGATCTGACGACCCTTGAAGGGAAGGACACCCCGGGCAAGGTGCGAAGCCTCTGCAGGAAGGGCATCGCACCCGACACGGGCACGCCACTACCGGAAGGATCGACCAGGCTGCCCCATGTTGGTGCGATCTGCGTCTACCCGGAACTGGTCGAGGTCGCCCGGGAGGCCCTTGGGGACAGTGGAGTCAAGGTCGCCAGCGTCGCCACCGCCTTTCCCAGTGGTCAGTATCCACTGGATGTTCGTCTCCAGGACGTATCGAGGGCGGTCGAAGCGGGCGCTGACGAGATAGACATGGTGATCTCGAGGGGAACCTTCCTGTCCGGTGGATACGAGGAGGTCGCTCGGGAGATCGTCGAGACCAAGGCCGCCTGCGGTGACGCTCACCTCAAGATCATCCTCGAGACGGGTGAACTCGAGACCCTCGACAACGTGCGCAGAGCGAGCGACCTGGCGATCGAGGCGGTGACGAGCATTCCGGGTTCGGGACCACTGGAGGATGGCGAGGTCTTCATCAAGACCTCCACCGGGAAGGTCAGCCCCGCGGCGACCATGCCGGTGACCCTCGTCATGCTGGAAGCGATCAGGGATGCCTGGTTCAGCAGCGGTGTTCGAATAGGCATGAAGCCCGCCGGCGGCATTCGAACGGCGAAACAGGCGCTCCATTATCTGGTGATGGTCAAGGAGACCCTGGATGAGACCTGGCTGGTTCCCGAACTGTTCAGGTTCGGAGCCTCGAGCCTCCTGGACGACCTGGTGCGACAGTATGTGAAGCAGATCGGTGGTCGATACACCGCCTCACACGACGTACCCAGTGCTTGAACCGATCCGGTTCAGCCGATCCCGTTCTTCCATTCCTCGTCCCACATTCGGAAACCACCGAGGAAGGCGTTGGCGTTGTCGCCGATCCGGCAGTAATCGGGAAGCTCGCCCGGATCCTTGAACTTCTTCGAGTTACCACCACCGAGGACGATGTAGTCGGGAAGAATCCCCTTGTAGAGGATGTCGATCACGTGGATGACGTGCTTCTTCCAGTCCTTCTTGCCTTCCTTTTCGAGGGCTGCCTCGCCGACGACCTCCTCGAAGGTCTTTCCCCCCTTGAAGGGCATGTGCGCGATCTCGGTCGGGTGGACGACGTACTTGTCGATCAGGCAGGTGCCAAGGCCGGTTCCCAGCCCCATGAACAGCATCGACTTTCCATCGTAGGAACCGATGGCCTGCATGGCGGCATCGTTCACCACCTTCGTCGGAAGACCGAAGGCATCCATGAAGTCGAAACCCTTCCAGCCATCTCCCAGGTTCACCGGGTCGATGATTGCGGTGTTGTCGTCGATGGGAGCGGGAATGCCGATCGATACCTTGTCGAAGGACCAGTCAGCGACGATCTTCTTGACTCCATCGACCATCTGCTGGGGGGTCATGTCCGAACCGCTCTCAAAGCGGAGTCGATCGGGTTCCTCGGGGATCCGGACCTTGACGTGGGATCCACCGACATCGATTGCAAGGACGCCTTTCACGGTTCATCAACCTCCTTCAAGGGGATGCATGACAGGGTACCGGGAAACAACGGAATCGTCCCGGTGCCGTACCGCCCTGGACGGAACTGGGACGAGAAGGTGCCCCTGGGGCGAGGAACAGGTACCATCGAGGTCGAACACGCACACGGAACGAGGAGGCTGGTTTCTTGCCAGAAGCCCTGCAAAGCGAATCAGGATGGGCCTACGCGCCCGCGCCCGAAACGACCAGCATCACGATCGAGGATCGATACGGCCTGTTCATAGACGGTCGATTCGTCGCCCCTCGAAGCCGACGTCGATTCGATTCGATCAACCCCTCCAACGAGGAGACGATCACCTCGATCGGGGAAGCGGGTGAGGCCGACGTGGACAGGGCCGTCGAAGCCGCTCGAAAGGCGTTTCGAACATGGTCCAGGACCAGTCCGCTGGTCCGGGCGAAGTACCTGTATCGAATCGCCAGGAGGATCCAGGAACGTGCTCGGGAACTTGCGATCCTCGAGACCATGGACGGCGGCAAGCCCATCAGGGAGAGTCGGGACGTCGACGTACCGCTGGTTGCCCAGCACTTCTTCTATCACGCAGGTTGGTGCGACAAGCTGAAGTGGGCCATACCCGGCAACCTCGACCCCAGGCCGGTCGGAGTCTGCGCGCAGGTCATCCCCTGGAACTTTCCGTTGATGATGGCCGCGTGGAAGATCGCCCCGGCACTGGCCTGCGGGAACACCGTGGTCCTCAAGCCCGCCGAAACGACTTCGCTGACAGCCTTGAGACTCGCGGAGATATTCGATGAATGTGAACTGCCTCCCGGGGTGGTGAACATCATCACCGGAGCAGGCGAGACCGGCAGGCACCTCGTGGAGCACCCCGGAGTGGACAAGGTCGCCTTCACGGGTTCGACCCAGGTGGGCAAGCGGATCGCAACCGCCTGCGCAGGAACCCGGAAGAAAGTGACCCTTGAACTCGGAGGGAAGAGTCCCAACATCATCTTCGCCGATGCCGCGATCGACCAGGCCATCGAAGGCGTGGTGGCCGGAATCTGGTTCAACCAGGGCCATGTCTGCTGCGCGGGGTCACGATTGTTCGTCGAGGAGTCGATCCATGATGAGTTCGTGAGGCGACTGCAGCACCGGATGAGCAAGCTCAGACTCGGTGATCCCCTGGACAAGAACACCGACATCGGCGCCATCAACTCCCGGGACCAGTTGGAGAAGATCAACGCCTACCTTGATTGCGGCGTGGAGGAAGGCGCATGCCTGAACCACGATTCGAGACAGGAACTTCCCGAAAAGGGATTCTGGTGTCGACCCACCTTCTTCACCGGCGTGCAGCCGGCGGCTCGGATCGCTCGCGAGGAGATCTTCGGACCGGTCCTTTCCGTGATGACCTTCAGAACCCCGGAAGAGGCCATCGAACGTGCGAACGACTCGCCCTACGGGCTCAGTGCGGGGATCTGGACGGACAAGGGATCGAAGGCCTTCGAGATGGCATCGAGACTCAAGGCGGGGATCGTCTGGTGCAACACGTTCAACAAGTTCGATGCTGCAAGCCCGTTCGGTGGATACAAGGAGTCCGGTTGGGGACGCGAAGGCGGCCGACACGGGCTCGCGGCATACCTGAAGTGAAGCGAAGATGACCAGCAAGAAGAACAACAACCGGATCGAAGTGGTCAAGACCTGGAAGCTCTACATGGGTGGTGCCTTCCCGAGAAGCGAGTCGGGCAGGTCGACCGAAGTGACGAACGCCGGCGGCAGGATCGTGGGTCATGTCTGTCGTGCGTCCCGGAAGGATCTTCGCGATGCGGTCGACACCGCGCGGAAGGCCGCCGAGGGGTGGGCGAGAAGATCGGGGTACAACCGTGGTCAGATCCTCTACCGCATGGCGGAAATGGCGGAAGGCCGTCGGGATGAACTCACGAGGGCGATCGTCGATTGCCGTGGTGGCAGCACCGCGGAGGCCCGACGCGAGACCGATGCGACGATCGATCGACTGGTGTCCATGGCGGGCTGGACCGACAAGGTCGACCAGGTCCATGGTTGCCGCAACCAGGTCGCAGGTGCCTTTCATGACATGAGCATCCCCGAACCCATGGGCGTGGTCGGGGTTATCGCGCCGAAGAAGCCGTCGCTGCTGGGCCTGGTATCGCTGATCGCACCCGCACTGGCAACTGGAAGCGTGGTCGTCGCCCTCGGTTCGGAACCTCACCCGATTCCCACGGTCCTGCTTGGCGAGATCTGCGCGACTTCGGACGTTCCCGATGGCGTGGTCAACCTGCTGACAGGCAGGACCAATGAGCTGCTTCCACACTTCGCAAGCCACCGGAACCTCAACGCCGTGATGGCTGCAGGCCTGAGTGCCAAGCAGCGCAAGGAACTACAGGTCGGAGCGGTGGATGCGCTGACCAGGACCAGGCCATCCCTTGACTCGAAGCCATTCGACGATGACGACTACTGGACGTCGCCCGCGATCCTTGCTCCCTACCTCGAGATCAAGACGCTCTGGCATCCCATCGGAAGCTGATCACGTGATCACGATTGCACGCGGATCGGCCCCCTGCTCGTCGAAGATGTCGATGATTCCCCGGCCATCCAGAACACCTTCTGGAATGGGAATGCTCGGCAGGTCGTCAGAGTCGTAGCTTCCCAGCTCACAACCATCGAAGTAGACCACGCCACGGGACATCCCTGAAAGGTCGAGGGTCTTCACGCCGCTTCCGGAAGGAACATCCACGGAAGCCCTGCTCCAGGAGGGTCCGATCTCCTTCTTCGCCGCTGCGTTGCCTCCGAGCGGCGTGAACTCATGGACCAGACCATCGGGGATGGAGCAGGTGGAGAAGGCCATCGAACCATCCTTGAAACCGAACTCTTCGACCACTTCGTGGATCTTGAGGTTCTGGAGAATCTCCGAAGCAGCCTCTTCACAGTTCGGATCAGGCCTGAAGACGAGCTCGTTCTTCCCTGATTTCATCGGTTCGGTGGTTGCCGGGTCCAGCTTGAAGGAGCGCAGGCCATGATCTTCGGACCTGCCGAGAACGACGTCGTTCAGCAGCCATGTCCCGCGAATGCGCAGGTCGTGGATGACCCTGAGCGTCGACTTCTTGCGATGAGTGAATGACCATGTGTGGGAGGCATTCGAGGACCGGTCCCCGGAAGACGCTTCCGGGATGAAGGACCTGCTTTCGAAGAGGTCGATCGGAGGTGCGTCCTTCGTGGACGAGGACTTGACGCCCTTGAACGGGACGAGGGACTCCACGGATTCGTAGAGACCGCATCGCAACACCTGGTGATTACCTGATTCGGAGCCTCCAACCATTTCGGAAAGAACCGTCATGACGTTCTGGCCCGAATTGAATTTCGTCTGTGCAAGGAAGTTCGCTTCGTCTGACGAATCCATTTCACAGACCTGCTTTCCGTTCAAGAAGACCACCAGGCGGTGCGGACCTTCGGGAAAGTGCAGGGTCTGTCTTGCGGTTGAAGTTGCGTTGAACCGGACTCGGTACCAGCCATAGCCCTTGCGAATACCGCATTCGACCAGAGAGGAGGGGCCGTTCAGGGTGGCGAAGCGGTCGCTCGACCCGTCTATGTCGTTCTGGAGCAGGGCCGTCGACCAGTCGAGCTTGGATTTCTTGCTGGTCTTCCGAGGTCCTCGGGGCGTGTCGAGGTTCTCGACCTGGCCGTCTGCATCGATCCGGATCAGTCCCTTGCACTTCGGATCCGCGGTGGGGTTGCCGTTCTCGTCGATGCCATTGGCACCCAGATAAACGGCGGATCCGTCATCGACGACGCTGTTGGCCTGTTCCGGTGTGCAGAGAACGATCGTGAAGTCCTTGAACCTGGTAACCGCCGGCATGACTGCCTTGGTTTTGGGAACGGTCATCTCGAATTCACTGCCATCGATTCCGAAACGTGCGACGGATCCGGCTTCACCGTAGGCAACGAGTATTCGCCGGTTCACCAGGTCCAGAATGGGGACGTTGGATTGGTCGAGGTGTCCGAAGCCACCGATATTCACGTCAGCAAGGCACCAGGATCCCTCCTTCATGAGGGTGGTGTGCACGGATCTGCCGTCCCTGAGGACGATTTGACGATCGGAACCATCCAGAGGGGCGGATCCACGAAGCAGGAAGATCATGCTTCCAGAGGTGCCTGATCGCGCGATGATCGAACAGGGGCGAGTGCCGGGCATGGACACCGGCATGTCGAAAGAGGGGTCGAGATCGGCAAGCATGGAGCCGAAGCATCTGGTGAATCGAGCGGTGCGCATCGCATCAAGCGACTTCGCAACTCGATCTCCATTGGCGTCGATGATGGATCCCGGGACGATCGACGAGCTCTTGCCGCTGGAGGGCAGAGTGCTTCGATGAACGCCTGCGACCGCATCGTCGACGATGGGCATGCCGCCTGCGGCGAGTACTTCAAGCATCGCCTTGCCGAGCAGCTCGGGTCTTTCCGCGCCACCCGTGAGATTGACGATCCTCGGGGCTTCAGGCTGCACCGCATGAAGCTGGCGCGTGTTTGCAAAGAGGTTTGATTCATCAACACCGTCTATCCAGGTCTCGATGGTTCCCTCGACTTCCTGCCAGAAACCATTGGTGGTCAGCAGGGGGACGGTGACACCGAGTTCACGGATGAGATGGATCAACTCACCGAAGTAGGCACGAGCCCCGTCGTCGTTTCCACAGGACCACTCGTGTTCGACCTGAACCGCAAGGAGGGGTCCTGAAGAAGGTCCTTCGCCGCTCTCCGGGTTCGGCTGGCATGGCTCGATCTCGTTGAACAGGGCCGACCACCAGTGGGTCACGGCTTCGAGAAAACCGGGACTGGCCTCCCGGAGCAGCAGTGGCTGACCATCCTTGTCCTTGACGTCGGCAAGCCAGCTCGGCATGCCACCTCCGCCGAAGGGAGAGCCGACGTTCGGCCCCACGCGAAGGATCACCCAGAGACCGGCGGCCGAGGCCGCCTCGAGAAAGGCGGCGACATCCTCTTCACCCTCGAAATCATGGTGGCCACGCCGGCTTTCATGCAGGGACCATGGCACACTGCTGACCACGGTGTTGAAACCAGCCGCCTGCATCGCCTGCAGTCGTGTCGCCCAGGAAGCCCGGTCGACCAGTGAATATTCGAACCTTCCACCCACGACGTGAACACGCCGATTACGGACGGAAAACCCTCTTCCATCAAATGAGACTGCAGTCACGGTAATTCTCCTCGAAGCAAGGGTATGCACTCCAAATCAAGAAGCGACATTCTCAATCGTTTGAACGTTGCGAATCGCCCTTCAGTTCGCTTGAATCTGGGTAGGATGGTGAATTCGAACGGTTTTTACCCGCACTCATGGAGCAAAATGCCATGAACGTACGTCTGATCGAGTCAATCTGCCTTGCCGGCATCCTTGCCTGTCTGGTGCTGTCGCTTGGTTGTGAGTCCGACAACCAGTGGGTGGACAGTCGACTTAACCGGGTTCTGGATGCAAGCTCGGAGGATGTCGGTGGCAATTCCGATGTCCCTGAAACATCCGGCTGGATGAGTGGCTCGGGTACGGCATTTCCCAAGGACCGTCCGATCGACAACAAGCCACACACGGACAACCCCCCCGCCGCGGATCTCCAGTACCAGGCCCAGACCGAACTCGAGGAGGATGCCGACTCCATCGTCCGGAGAATGCAGTCGATGGCCGTCGTCCCGGACGACGCGGAAGTCCTGACTCTTGAATCGTCGATCAAGTTCGCAACCCTCAACTCGCTGGACTACATCAGTGCGGAGGAGAATTACCTGATTGCGGGACTGGCTCTCCTGATCGAATCCCATCGATGGGAGCCCCGCTTCTTCAACAACTTCGTGATCGAGTCGGAACTGGGCGACTTCGTCGGACTCGACGGGCGGTTCGAGAATGCACTGACCGTGGTCAATGACTTCGGTGTCACGCAGAAACTGCCTTACGGTGGGCAGGTGTCGGCGAGCCTGCTGGTGGGAACCACGAACCTCCTCGATCAGTTCCTGATCGGTGACAACACCTTCGCCTCGACCGCGGATCTCGTGCTTGCCGGGGACATACCACTGCTGCGTGGTTCGGGTCTCGCTGCAAGAGAACCACTGATCCAGGCCAGAAGGAACCTCATCTACTCGGCGCGCAACTTCGAGGAGTTCAGACGGAAGTTCTATCTCGATCTCGTCACTGCTTACCTGGATCTGGTCGTTCAACAGCAGTCGATCGACAATGCCCGGAGAAGTGTCGCGCAGTTCAAGCAGGTCGAATCCAGGTCGAGTGCACTCGTCTCATCAGGTCGACTCGAGCCCTTCCAGGCCGACCTTGCGAAGCAGGACACCCTGTTCGAGATCGACCGGCTCAGCGGGCTTCAGGAGTCCTACCAGCTTGCGGTGGATCGATTCAAGCTCCTGATCGGCATGAACACCGACCAGTCCGTGCTGATCGAGAGGGACATGATCGCCCTTGCTCCTCCGGAAGCGACCCCGGATGCAGCGGTCAAGGTCGCCCTTCAGTTCCGTCTCGATGTCCAGACCGCACGGGACCAGACCGAAGACCTGAGACGACAGGTCGACATCGCCAAGAACGGATTGCTCGCCGATCTCAACCTCAACGGTTCGATGATCCTGCCCTTCGCCGACACCGGCAACAACATCGGGATCGACATGAGTCCCAATGACGTGTCGTTCACGGTTGGCGCGACCTTTTCTGCGCCACTGGACAGGGTCATAGAGAAGTACCAGTTGCGCCAGGCGCAGATCAGGCTCGAACAGGGCATACGTTCCTATCGCAACACGAGAGATCAGGTCGCCGTTGAAGTCAGGAGTCGGGTTCGCCAGATCGAGCGATCGCAGTTCTCCGTCTTGTTGCAGGAACGAAACGTCGAAATCGCGGAAAACCGACGCGCATCGATCGAAGCGGCGCCGGATCGTGCATCGACTCGAGACAGGACCGATGCGGTGAACGCCCTCAGACGGGCCGAAGACCAGCGTGATCGAGCCGCCAGGGATCTCCAGGTGGCCATTCTCGAATTCCTGGCTGCAAGCGGGCGACTTCGAGTCGAGCCGGATGGAACGCTTCTTCCCATTCCAGGCATGAGGCTGCAGGAAGAGGATGAAGAGAAATCAGTGTCGGTGAATCCGGACCCCATCAAGCAGGCGAACTCCTGATAGAGGGTTGTATTCGGTCTGAGAAGCGGTTCCGAAAGCCCGGGCATTCGATTGAGACCAGAAAACCCGCCATGCACGTCTCAGGCATGGCAGCAGGACATGAGCCCACCGGGAACATCGTTCCTGATTGGGATCGAAGCCGCTGAATCAGTACCCTGTATCTTCTGGCAAGGAGATCCCATGTACAGCTCGTTCGACATCAGACGTCCACTCCCCACCCGAGCCCGAGGGCTGACTGCCAGTGGCATTCTGGGAATCGTGATCCTGATCGCGATCCTCGTGGTTATGGGACTCATATGGATGGGTGCCGTCGAAACCGGGACAACCGACAGCAAGAACGATATTCACAACGTCGCTCGAGGTGACTTCATGATCTCGATCCCGGCGAGTGGGGAGCTCTCGGCGAACAAGCTGGTCGAGATACGCAACCCCCTCGAGACCCGGGGCATCATCATGGAGATCGTCGGGGAAGGCACCTCGGTGAAGAAGGGGGATGTTCTCGTCAGGTTCAACCAGGACGAGCTGGAACAGAGGATCAAGGATGACGAGGACAAGCTTGTCGACGCCCAGAACAAGTTGATCACCGAAGAACAGGCACTGGCCATCGCGATGAGCACGATGAAGAGTGAGCTGGACAAGGCTAAACTCAACATCGAGATCGCGGAACTCGCCCTCAGAGCCTGGACCGAGGGTGATCACATCAAGATGACGCAGACCCTCAACCTCGCGGTCGAGACGGCGAAGATCAACTCCGATCGGCTCACCAATCGCTTCGAGGAAGCCAAGGATCTCGTGGACCAGGGTTTCATCAGCAGGGACGAATACGAACGGGACCGCATCTCGATGATCGAGTCCGCAGCGAAGGTCAAGCAGGCGACCCTCGACCTCGAGGTCTATGCCAAATACACGAGCAAGCAGGACGAGAAGACCAAGCTGTCGGATGTCGACCAGACCATCGCCGAGAAGTCCCGCGTGGAACAGCGACACAAGGCCGAGATGGTCACGCAACGTGCGGATGTTGCGACCGCCAAGAAGCGTGTCGAGAGCATGGAAGAACGGCTTGCAGACCTGAAGGAACAACTCGGGCTGTGCACGATCATCGCACCGACCGATGGGTTGGTCGTCTACAAGACGAGCCTTTCATCCGGACGATGGGGCAGGAACGACGACAACCCCCCCAACGTCGGCACCGATGTCTCTCCCAATGAACTGGTGATCCTTCTTCCCGACACGAACCAGATGATTGCGAACGTGAAGGTGAGCGAGGCGCTCAGCGGCAGGATCCGCGAGGGTCAGGAGGCCGTGGTCTATTCCGAGGCACACCCGAACACCCCCATCAGAGGTACCGTCCAGACCGTGAGCGTCCTGGCTGAAAGCGGAGGATGGCGCGACCCCAATCGTCGTGACTACACCGTACGGATCGTCCTTGACGTCGAGCCCGGAATGGAGCTGAAGCCATCGATGAGATGCCGCAGTGAGATCCAGCTCGGCAAGGTTGAAAACGCCATCTCGGTCCCGATCCAGTCGGTGTACAGGGCGGGAAGAATCGCCTTCGTCTACGTTCCTGATGATGATGGCTGGTCGCAACGCCAGGTGAAGCTCGGTCGTTCGAGTGAACTGGCCGTGGAAGTCATCGATGGCGTCGAAATCGGCGAGACCGTCCTGCTTCGAGAGCCAGACCCGATGGAGATCGTTTCTCGGATCAACATGGAAGACGACAAGGGCAAGCCCGGCAACTACATGCCAGGCGGAGGCCCACCCAAGGGAGCGGGAGGGAAGCCGGCCAACGCGGGAGGATCCACCCCCCCGAAGAGCGGAAGACCACCGGCGAGCGTGACCCAGGGCAAGTCCGCAGCCACCGAGACCAAGCAGGATGAGGCGAACACCGAGACCAGCTCGCCTGAAACCTCGAAGACGCCCTCCGAAAAATCCTGATCAACTGATCAACTGATCAACAAAAACGACCCTTGCCGCCCGTGGGCAGGCTTTTCCATGGCTGGACCTATGATGAGTCGGTCCTTTTGTTCCACTTTGCTGTACTGACCGTGGACTGCCTTGTCTTGGAGGCCATCTACCTGTGGTGAGCGACGACTGCACAGATCTCGCAGGGCACCGTGACGGCGACCCCAATGCATTTGGGCGCCTGTACGACCGACACGCCTCAGTGGTGTTGGCGCTTTGCGTGAGAAATGCTCCAAACCGTTCGCAAGCCGAGGGCGAGGATGCCCTGCAGGAAACCTTCACGAGGGCGTTTCGTATGTTGGATCGTGTCGAGGATTGCACCGGCTTCAGAGCATGGCTCTACCGCATCGCGGGCTATGTCTGCTCGGAAAGCAGGCGCAGTGCAAAACGGCGAAGAAGTCACGAGCAAGGTGCTGCCAGGGAAGCAGCACAGCTACGGCTCGCGGGTTCCGATACCGAAGACACGCAGTTGAGAGGGGAACAGCTTCAACGTCTCGACAAGGCGATTGAACAGCTTCCCGAGAATGAACGTCTCGTGATACACCTCCAGTACCTCGACCCGAACCCAGTGGGAGCTGCACAACGTTCCCTCGGTCTTTCTCGAAGTGGCTACTACAAGACGCTTCAGAGAGCCCGAGAACGATTGAGCACGCTCATGTCGAAGGAGATGACCGCATGAACGGCAAGGACCCCAGTGCAAGTCATGATGACCGGGATCTTCAGGAGCTCGACGAGCTGCTGAAGACATGGCATCAGGATGTCGATGATCGAGCCGGCAAGGCTCGTCAGCGAATCATGGCTGCAGTGAACACCGGTGCGGAAACCTCGGAACAACGTTCGGTACTCAGGAGGATCTTCATGAACCGGTACCTGCCATACGCTGCGATCATCACTCTGGCGGCATTCGCCGCTCTCTATGCAATGCCCCAGATCACGCCGAGGGCGATGGCCCAGGACGGGGTGGTCATGCTCCCCGACGGGGGAAGGCTGGATGCCTTCGACCTGGATGGAACCGAGATCGGTCCTTGTTCACTGAAACACACCGATGTCCAGGCCAGGGTGTCCGGGCATTTCATCAGGGTGGACGTGGAACAGATCTTCAACAACACCTACGAGGTGCCGATCGAGGCGGTCTATACCTTCCCCTTGTCACACCGGGGTGCGGTCGATCGAATGACCATGACCATTCGGTCTGGAAACGAGATCCGTTTCATAGAAGGTGAGATCGAAGAGCGTGGGCGTGCGCGTGAGATCTACGAACAGGCACGCGATGCGGGGTACGTGGCAAGCCTCCTCGAACAGGAGCGCCCGAACATCTTCACGCAATCGGTCGCGAACATCGAACCCGGCGCGGAGATCATCATCTCCATCAGCTACGTCGAGACGCTCGAATCCACCGACGGTACCTACAAGATCGCGTTCCCGACCGTCGTCGGACCTCGATACATCCCGGGATACCCCACCGATGGCATGAACCTGCCCGAGGGCTGCGAGGTTCGCCAGGGGATCGTCCTGCGTGGCCCCGCAACCGTCAAGATGCTCCCGAAGAACATGGCCAGCGGGAGAAACAATCCGCTCAACAAGCTCATGGATCCAGCCATCTTCACGGAGTTGGTCAAGACGGCAACCCCCATCAATCCACCGGCATGGGCCTCTGAAGACGAGCTGCCCGAGATGGTCGGACCATTCGAGGTCGCCTATGCAAACGGTTCGAAGGAGCCGGGGATTCTCTTCACGGACTACATCGGTGTGGTCGGTGAACGCTGGTTCTGCGGCGAACCCCCTGCCGCAGGCGAACCGTTCGCCGGCGACACCGACCAGGTCCCGGATGCCTCGCGCATCACACCGATGCCGGTCAAGCCCGGAACGCGTGCCGGACATGACATCTCGATAACGGTCGAGATCGATACCGGTGGAGTGGAGATCGCGACGGTCAAGTCACCGTTGCACGAGATCGTCGAAGTCGCACCCACCGGAGGCAAGGGAAGCAAGGGACGCAAGGTCTTCGAGCTTGCGTCCAAGGATGAGATTCCCAACCGCGACTTCATTCTCGAATGGACCCTCGCCAGCGGCGACATCCAGGAGAGCATTCTCACGCATGCGACGAAGGGTGGTGTCGCCTACCACCTGGATGGTCCCGAGGAAGGCACCACGATCACCGATGGCTACCTCGCCGTGATCCTGAATCCGCCCGACCGCGTCGAGGATGCAGACGTCCCCGCGCGAGAGCTGGTCTTCGTACTCGACACCTCGGGCTCGATGAGTGGTTTTCCGATCGAGAAGGCCAAGGCAGTCATGACGCGCGCAATCGACTCGATGCGTCCGGAAGACACGTTCAACCTCATCACCTTCGCGGGCAACACCAGCATTCTCTGGGAGCAACCAAGACCTGCAACCGCGGAGAACCGCAAGCTGGCCAACGACTTCATCAATTCACGCCGAGGTGGCGGCGGAACGGAGATGATGAAGGCGATCAATGCCGCCCTGGTCCAGACTCCCTCGAAGGACCGCACCCTGGGTGCCGCTGAGCTGGTGAATCTCCCGGCGGACGGACGTGAAGTCCGGGTTCTGCTTCCCTTCGGGGCATACGCCGAGCGACATCTCGAGGTGAACCCCGAGGTCCGTTTCGAGATCGAGACCAGCATCGCCATTCCGGCGCGACCGGAGTCGATGGGTGACGGACTCATCCACGCAGCACTGCCGATCCGGATCGATGGAACATGGTCCACCCGTGAAGGTCGACGTGTCCTCGTCGTGGAGAACGCCAGGTTCGTGGACGAGGATGCACAGAAGGCCGATCCGATGCGCATAGTCGTCTTCATGACCGATGGCTACGTCGGAAATGATGATGCGATCCTCGCGTCGATTCGAAAGAACGCGGCAACCACGCGTGTCTTCAGCTTCGGCATCGGGAACAGCGTCAACCGATACCTGCTTGACGGCATGGCGGAAGCCGGGCGTGGTGCAGCCGAGTATGTCACGCTCGAGGGCGCGACCGCCGAGGAAGCCGTCGAACGCTTCGCACGGCGAATCCAGACACCGGTCCTCATCGATCTCTCGATGGAGACCGAAGGAATCGTTCTCGAGGACGTCCTTCCTTCAGGCAAGTACCTCCCCGATCTCTACGACGAAGAACCGATCGTCATTCTCGCACGCTATCAGGTGCCCGGCGAGGGAACGATCACCCTTCGTGGACGTACCGGCAGCGGTCCCTGGAGTCGGACGATCGATGTGACGCTCCCTGCCGAAGAGAGCGACAATGATGTGGTGGCGACCCTGTGGGCGCGCGAAATGGTCGACGATGTCCTCGCACCGCACCTCGAAGCGTTGCAGATGGGACAGGTCGATACCAGCGTCAAGGACGAGGTCATCGCACTTGGCAAGACGTATTCGATCATGACACCGTTCACGAGTTTCGTCGCAGTCGAGAAGACCCGCGTGATCTCCGATGGCAAGCCGATGCTGGTACGTGTGCCGATCGAGCTGCCCAGCGGAACCGATTGGGAGGGTTTCTTCGGCAATCCCGACGCTGATCAGGTCGACATCAGGCTTGAAGCGATGCTCCTGGGAACGGAAGCGGATCTGGAAGCCGATGTCGCCTTGGCCGATGAGTCCGATGTGAACACCGAAAGTTCGGCCCTGGGGCTACTAAACGTATTCGCTCCCAGAAGCGCCTCATCCACCCCTCCGCCCCCACCGGCACAGAAGTCGAGTGGTGATCCCTCCCAGCAGTACTTCGGTCAAAGCCGTGATGGCTCAGCGCACGTGCGGGGTTACTCCAGTTCCGCTGGTGGCGTATCAGCTGGCCGTGATTTCAGTCGCGGTCGTGGCGGAGGTGGCACCATGTGGTACGAAGATTCGTCTGACGTCATCGGCAGTGGCGGCGGAGGTGGGGCTTTCGGAGCATCAGACGAGGAAGTCGACGCAGCCACGAGCGATGATCCAGCCGAACCGACCGAGCTCCTCGAAGAGGAGCAGATCGGACGACTGGTCCTGGTTCTCGATCGACCATTGTTCAGGCTCGCAGTCCGCTCGCTGCTCCTCGAGAAGGATCCGACGGCGAACATCGAGCTCGTTGCCGAGGAACGATACCTCGATGACGATGGCAGGATCCTGGTCGCGATCAAGCTCGATACCACCGATGCGGCGCGAATCGATGCGCTCAAGGCGCTGGGATTCAAACTTGTAGCCACCAATGACGTGACCGGAGTGGTCGTGGGCAACACCACGGAGCGTTCGCTCATCGACATCGGACTGCTTGAGGGCGTCCTTCGGGTGATCCCCACCGAGATCGAGCAAGCACCCTTGAAGTGATCGGTACGACGGATTGCCCCTTCTCAGGCGAAGTGTTCCCGGTCCGGGGGCACTTCGCCTTTTTCATCCATTGGTGCAGGGCGGAGAAGCCCCCCCACTCGCCGGGTCGGCCTGGTCGAACTCCAGATGACCAGCAGAAGACCGGCAAGGATCAATCCGATCGAAAGAACCATCGCGGTTCGGAACTCACCGACTTCGAGTGCGCCGACATGGCGCTCTCGAAACAATTCGGTGACCTCCCTGAGCATTCCGTACCCGATCAGGAACCAGCCTGCGACGACTCCCGGTTTTCGAGCCACGAGCCAGACGATGACCAGGAGTGAAAGAAGAATCGGCCCGTCACTGGCCGCCTGGAAGAACTGGGAGGGATAGCGAGCAGGAAGAAGCGTCACCATCGAATCGATGAGGGCCTGGTTGCCAGAAACAGCCTCGAAGACGATTTGTTGGTGGAGATCCGTTGCATCCGGATTCTCAAGAAGCGGCTGAAGGCCCTGAACCTGCTCCATGGGGACGCTGTGAATTTCTTCCGGGTACTTGATGCTCCACCAGGGTGGATCGGCCTGTTGTGCTGCGGGCAGTGGTACGCCCCACAGTTCACCATTGATGAAATTCGCCATCCGCCCGAAGAACAGACCGGGAGGTGCGACGAAGGCGGTGACGTCGAGCAGATGCAGCCAGGGAATGCCGGAGCGCCTCGCGAACAACACCATGAAGAGCAGGCACCCGATCATGCCACCGTGGCTGGCCATGCCCCCGCGCTGGATGGCGAGGATGCCCCAGAAGGGGAACTCAGCGGAGAAATCCCAGAAGAGACTGGGTTCGTAGAAGAGGCCATAGCCCAGACGCCCGCCGACCAGGACGCCGACGATCGAATAGGTGATGAAGTCACCGACCTGCGTCGCACTGAGGAGGATGCGCCCGGTTGATGACATCCAGCGCAATATCAACCAACCCACGACGAATCCCGTGAGGTAGGAGAGACCGTACCACTTGATTCCGAAGCTGTCGGTCAGCTGGAGGGCCGTGGGATCGAGATTGTGAAGATAGCTTTCGGCAAGGTAGTGCACCGGGTCAGGATACCGAGTTGGCCAATGAAAGACGGCCGAAGATCACTTCGGCCGTCATGAAATCAATTGTGGAGTGATCTTTCGGCTACCTGGCGTCTGCAACCAGACGGTCAAGAACCTGCTTCTCGAACATCATGGGTCGGGTGATCTGATCCGTTTCGATCACGATCAGCTTGCTGTCGATGACGTTGGTGCCCAGGGGTGCCACCGTGTCGAGGGTCTTGAAGAGAACCAGGTGCAGGCCGCCGACCACGAGGACGAGAAACAACAATGATCCAACTCTTGAAGTGCTGGTTCGGCCGGTGGAAGTGGACGTCATTGCGTTCAGATTGTTGGTGGTGCCATCCATGGGTCAGACCTCGTTGAGATACGCTTCTTGGTGTGACGCTTGCAACCGTGTATTGACGGTCCGGTTGTCGTGACCAGTCATCCTTGACCGACCACCGACTAGACAATCATCGGGCCCCAGTGCCGTTTCAGGCCAAAGCCAGCCGAATTTCGTGCGAGTTCACGGCGTTCGCCATGCGAAGTTCCTTGAAAAAGAGTGGAGAAGGGATGAAAACACGTCCAGAAGTCTGGAAATCAAGGATTCAGTTATGAGAAAATCATTACCAAGCAAGACCAAATCAGCGAGCAACTATCGCCGATGTATTGTCAACCGGTTGTTATTCCGCTGAATGAAAAGAGGGCTGCACCATCAACCGTCAATCGCAACCATCAGAATTCGCTCGTCCGGACCATCCTGGAGACCTGACTCCGTACCTGGTTCACCTCCTGGAAGGTGAATCGCTTCCGGAAGCACAGACAGCTTCAGCATTCGAAGCGATCATGACCGGCCAGTCGGACCATGCGGAAGTCGGCGCGCTTCTTGCATTGATGGCCACTCGCCTGCCCACCGTGGAAGAACTTGTCGGTGCTGCACGAGTGATGCGTGACAAGGTTGACCGACTCGAACTTGGAATACCCGCCGATCAACTCCTGGATACCGCTGGTACCGGAGGCGCTCCCAAGACATTCAATGTGTCGACTGCTGCTGCAATCGTCGCTGCTGCCAGTGGAGCCAAGGTCGCTAAACATGGAAACAGATCGAGAACCGGAAGAGGTTCTGCCGAAGTCCTCGATGCACTTGGTGTCAATGTCGATGCAGGCAGGGAGATCCAGAAGTCCTGCATGGAAGCTGCCAACGTCTGCTTCTGTTTCGCGATACACCACCACCCTGCCGCGAAACATGCCATGCCGGTGAGGAAAGCGCTTGGTTTCCCTACGCTGTTCAATCTGCTTGGTCCACTCACCAACCCCGCGGGAGCGGGACGACAGGTGATGGGTGTCTACAGACCTGAATTCGTCAGGCCGGTTGCAGAAGCCCTTTCCCGGTTGGATTCGGTTCGCGCACTTGTGATGCATTCGGACGAGGGGCTCGATGAGTTCAGTCTCGGAGCGCCGAGCACGGTTGCGCAGGTGGATTCAGGAAAGGTCACCGAGTACCGGGTCGACCCGGTTGAAATGGGCTTGCGTCCCACGCCCTACCAGCAACTCCAGGCCAGAGATCTCGACCATGCGGTTGAACTCGTGAAGACGGTTCTTTCAGGTGAGAACCGCGGACCTGAACGGGACATCGTCCTGTTGAATGCAGCAGCAGCGATCTATGCGGCTGATGGAGCGGACTCCCTCGAGAGCGCTCTCGAGGTCGCTGCACAATCGATCGATTTCGGCACTGCAATGCAGACTCTGGACAACCTGGTTGAAGCGTCGAATTCGGGATGAGCCATGGGATGGGACACCCAGCCAACCAGGGACAGGAACGCGGCAACAGCGGTTTGAGAGCGAAGAACCAGCAAAAACAGCTGTTTCTCGTAACCCATTGCCTTTTCGACACGTAAGTGGCTCCACGCGCAAAGCTGCCCCTAAATTCTCAGGATCTGCAGCAGGACTCTTCATCATCTGGGTCGGTCTCGTCCGATATCCGACTCTGGACATGACGACGGGTTGTCCGCATCGCACGGATGTGATGCGGGACGCCGTCAGGAAACGGCAGGTCGGCCGTTGCGCCCCTGCTTGGAGAGTCAAACATGAATCCGATTCAACAGGTCAGAGACTGGGCCAAGGACATCGTAGACCTCGCCTTGATCCTGATTGCCTTTGGCGTGGTTGTGTACATCATCTTCGGTCCCGAAAGCGGCTGGTACTTCTCTGATATCACGAAGAACCTCATTGGCTTCATCAATGAGATCGGCAAGAACAGTCTTGCAGGCATCATCGCCCTCTTCGTCATCATCTGGTGCTTCGCACGCCGTTCCGGACAGTCAGGCTGACACCGACCATTTCAGTGAATCACGACAGCCTTCCGCCGATCATCGGCGGAAGGCTGTCTTTTTGGGCGAACCAATGAAGAATTGGTTCGTCGCAATGCTGGTATCTTCGGTGGTTCATGAGTGGTGACGTGAAGAGGTCGAAGACCATCGGGGTTGCGCAGGCGCTGGCCGGTTACGGTTGGTGGGGCTTCGTCACGGTTCTGTATTACCACTGGCTCAAGGGTATCGACCCGTTTGAACTGGTCTCCTGGCGGGTCGTGTCAGCGATACCGGTGGTCTTCATTCTCATCGTGGTCACGAATTCATTCGGTGAATTCAAGGAAGCGATCCTCAAGTGGAAGAACCTGCGGTGGCTGGTCGTTTCAGCGCTGCTGATACTCGTGAACTGGCTTGCCTTCATCTGGGCGGTGGTGTCGGAGAACATCATTCATGCCAGCCTTGGGTACTACCTCAACCCCCTGGTCTCGATCGCTCTCAGCGCATTGATACTGAAGGAGAGACTTCGACCGGCGCAATGGGTGTCGGTGGGTATAGCGGGAATCGGAGTCCTTCTCCTGACGACGATGGTCGGTCTCCCCTGGATAGCCATCACCCTGGGGGTGACGTTCCCCTTGTACGGACTCATCAGGAAGAAGTGTCCATCGAGTGCGACGGTGGGCCTCACGGTTGAAATGATTCTGCTCCTGCCCGTGATGACCGTGGTGCTGGTCTGGATGACGGCGCAGGGTGGGTCGGGCATCCAGACCGGATCGACGCTTCAAATAGCACTCATACCACTGAGTGGAATCGTCACGGTGATTCCACTTCTCTGCTTTTCGGCAGCAGCACGCCGATTGCGATTGAGCACGGTTGGAATGCTTCAATACATAGCACCAACGGGTCAGTTCCTGAGTGCGGTTCTGTTCTTCGGTGAATCCATGAAACCAACCTGGTGGATTGCATTTGCCTGTGTCTGGATCGCCATACTTCTTTTCTCGGGAGATTCGTTGTTGATGTCCCGGAAACAGAATTGAACCAGGGAAACCACTGCAGAAGTGCATTGACTGCAGGATTCGACCACACCGAGGAGTAGCTTCGCTCCAGGGGTGATATCGATCTTGACATCCGAACTGATTCGACTGAGGGCGAAGCTGGATCGGTTGGTAATCCGCCGGTCGATTGATGAACGGAGGAGAAGATCCGGGTTCACGCGAGGCCTGCTTCCTGCAATGAGCATTTCATGGTGCGTGGGCACCTGGATAGGCCTTGAACGGAGCATGCCCGGCACGCATGGCTGGATCATCTTGTTCGCCGTGCTGGCCGCGACGGCCCTGTTCGTTCGCAGGAACCGGTTCAGGTCTGGAATACTCGTTGTCCTCGCCTGCGCGACGCTCGGTGGGGCAAGGGCATCCTCGTTCGTGAACTCGGTTCCTGGTGAGATCATTCCACTGCTGGGGATTGCAGATGGTCGAATCGTCGGGGTCCAGGGTCGGATCGCTTCGGTCGAGAACCGAAGCCCGAAATCAACCGGACTTCTGGAACGATACGGACGAAAGGACACGTCAGGTCGTCTGGCCGTCGACGAGCTGGTCGTCACCAGTCCGGATGGCGATGAGCATCGACTGGATCAGTCGATCCCGGTGATCGTCGAGAACGTCGGCGAATCCGGTTTGCCATTTGAAACGGGACAGCTGATCCGATTTCGCGGAAGACTGCACCGAAGTCAAGAACCCGCTGTTTCCGGCGTGCGAACGACGCGAAGGTCTGAAGTCTGGATGGAGGTTCCAGACATTCAACTCATGAGGTGCGTGGGTGAATCAAGAGGTTCATGGGTTTCAGATTCTGTCGATCTGGTTGATGCCTGGCGACTTGCGACACACGATGCCCTGGAAAATGCCCTGAATTGTTTCGGGGATGCCAGGTCCAGGGAGCTGGTCATGGCCATCGTGCTGGGGGTCCGGCAAGATGACTTCAACCGGCTCTCCCTGCCTTATCGACGAACCGGACTGGCTCATTACCTTGCGGTGAGTGGGTTCGCATTCGGTGTTCTGGTCGCCATGCCGCGCTTCATGACCTCAGGACGAAACGAATTCCTGAAGACAGCGTCGGTGATACTTGTCGTCGTATTCGGTCTTTGTGCAGTGGACGTCCGATCGCCAGCACTCAGGGCGGGGCTGATCGCCGCGACGACCGCACTTGGAATAGGACTCAAGAGGGAATGGAACAGATCAAGCCTTCTGGGACTGACTTGCATCACGCTGTTGGCCATCCAACCAACGGAGTTGTTGAATCCGGGTTTCCAGCTTTCATTCATCGTGGTTGCATCATTGCTGGTGCTGACCCCGGTTCTGCGTGGTCGATTCACGCACGAACACCAAGGTGGCATGGTCAAGATGATCCGATCATGGTTCATGCAGGCCTGTATTTGTGGCATCATTGCGTGGGTCTGCGCAACCCCGCTGGTTATTCATCATTTCGGCGTGGTGTCCACGGCCGGTGTGATCATGTCGGTTCTTGCCGCACCACTGGTTGCGGTGATCGTGATCACGGCGGTGGTGGCGATCATCCTGGCACTGTTCTCGACCACCTTGAGTCTGCCGGCTGGCGCGTTGTCCGCAGGTTCAGCCTGGGTGCTCGACCGTTCGGCGTCCCTCGTCTCCGATGTTCCGGGGACCTGTTTCGTCATGCCGATGACATCGGTTACCTGGATGATCTGCGCCGAATTCGTCGCCTGGAGATGGTTCCTGCAACGATGGAGATGGGAACGGCCGGTTCTGGTGATCGCCACCATCCTCTTGTTCATCGCACCCTTCATCAGCGGAACAACCGGTCTTGATCCAGGTGGAATCAGGGTACGGATGCTTGATGTTGGCGATGGAACCTGTCACGTCGTCACCGGACCTGGTGGAACGACCTTGATGGATGGGGGTTCGAGCTCGGTCCGCTCCTGTGCTTCACGTGTCATTCTTCCCTCACTGAGGGAACTTGGTGTCGGTTCGATCGACGGCATCATCATCACCCACGCCAACCTTGATCACTTCTCGGCTGTTGGCGACCTGTTCGGAAGAATACCTGTTCGAAAAGTGCTTGTTGGAAGATCTTTTATTGCAAGAGCAAGGGAGGATCCCGAAGGTGCCGCTTCCGAACTCATTCAACTGGCTGAAATATGGTCGATACCGATGCAGGTGGTTTCGTCTGGAGACCGAGTCACGTGCGGTGGGTTGAGCTGGCGGTTCCTGCATCCCGATGATGATCGATCCTGGACGAAGGAGAATGATCGGTCGCTGGTCACTCGAGTGGAGCAGATCGGATCGGATCCAGATGATCAGGCTTCCATACTCTTCACGGGAGACATCGAGGAATCAGCCATGACACGTCTTCTTGAACGGAAGAAGGATCTTCTACGCGCACGAATACTCGAAGTACCACATCATGGAAGTGTGAGGCCGAGCACCGAACGATTCATCGAATGCGTGGATCCCGAAATCATCCTGCAATCCACCGGATCCCGTCGACTCCTGAAGGACGAACTCGGTTCAGTGATTGGAGCAAGGTTTCGAGCGTGCACTGCCGAGTCTGGTTCGATCACGGTGAAGACATGGGAAGGCTTGATCACGGAACTGCTTGATGTTCGAGGCGAACCCTTGTTGCAGGTGACTTCATCCGATGAATACGGTGAAGCCAATCAGTGACCCGATGAGTCGATGAGTCGGTGAGTCGGTTCGAATGCAATCGGAACGGTGGTCGATCCACCACAATCAGGTTCGTTCAAGCAGGCGCGCGACCGACTCGGCGATCATGAGATCCTGAACGGCCACTCCGGTCAGGTCGGCGATCGTCACTTGATCATCAGAAACACGACCCATGGAGGAATCGCGGAGCACAAGTCCCAGCTCGGTCACTTCGGTCTCCTCGAGCACGCCGGCTTTCAGAGCGTGGGCGACCTCGCCCCGGAGTCGACCCTGGTCAAGACTGTCGACGATGACCCGATCCGCCCTGCCGAGGAGGGCGACATCCAGTTCCTGCTTGTCTGGGGTGTCGGATCCCACTGCGGTGATGTGGGTGCCGGGGCGAACCCATTCGGAACGAACCAGGGGTTCCAACGAGGAGGTGCAGGTGATCACCACCTCGCAGGACTCGAGAACTCCACGCACGTCCGGTTCTGGTGATACCTCGATACCTGATTCCGCGAAGTCGGTGATGAAATTCGATGCATGGTCGGTGTCTCGACCCCAGACAGAAGCTTGGGTGCAATCAAGGGCACCGGCGGTCTGTTGCAGCTGCATGCGGGCCTGGACCCCGGTTCCGATGATTCCGATCCTGGTGACCGATGAAGGTGCCATCGTGCATGTAGCCAGGGCACCGGCGGCTGCGGTGCGAACGTCGGTCAGGTATCCCTCGTCATGCAGGAGTGTTTCCACTTCACCCGTTCGTTGGTTGAAGAGGATCATCATGCCGTTGCTGGTATGGATGCCCAGTTCACGATTCATGGGGAATCCCGAGGCGATCTTGATGACATAACGGTCGCCACCTCGGATGAACCCGTACTTGATGTGGACCTCTCCGGGTGCGGGATCGTCCAGAATCAGTTCTCCAACCGGTGGTATGACGCACTGACCATTGGAGTAGGCGATGAAACCACGTTTCATTTCCTCGAGCAGATCAACCTCAGGCAGGACTGCTTTCATCTCACCGAGCGTGACAAGGCGTGCCGTGCTCATGCAAGAACCTCGCGGAGAACCCCACTCGACACATTGCAACCACAAAGAATGATCACCACCCTGCGACCAGCGAATCGTGCTCTTTGCTTGAGGAACCCGGCGACGGCAACAGCTGCCGCACCCTCGACCAGCAGGTGCTGCTCGGAGACGAGCCCTCGCATGGCATCTGAAATCTCTGATTCACTCACCAGCGTGGAAGAATCGACGACTTCACGACACACATCGAATGTCATTGATCCGGGTTCCACCCCACCCGCCGTTCCATCCGAAAGCGTCGGCTTCGAAGGTAGTTCGAGGATTCGACCGGCTTCGATCGAATGGTGCATGACCGCCGAGTTCTCTGGAGAACATGCACAGACCTCGATCGATGGAAGGGCGGACTTGAGATAGGAACCGACCCCGCCTATCAATCCGCCGCCCCCCATTGCAACGAAAACAGCATCGAAGGAACCGAGTTGTCTTTCCAGTTCAACTCCGATCGATCCCTGACCGGCGATGACATCCCTGTCGTTGTAGGGGGATACGTACACGAGATCTTCATCAAGAGCGTGCTGGCGTGCGGCTGCCTCGGACTGGATGCAATCCTCGCCGACCTTCTCGATCGATGCGCCATCATTCGTGATGGATGACAGTTTCGTCGGATCAGCGGTGGTTGGAACGAAAATGCGAGCCGGAACCCCGAGCTCTCGGGCCGCACGTGCGACCGCCGCACCATGATTCCCGGTCGATGCGGCGATGACTCCACGTGATCGTCTTGCGTCCTCGATGAGGAGCATGCGGTTGAAGGCGCCGCGCAACTTGAAGGAACCCGTGGCCTGGTGATTCTCGAGTTTGAGGTGAACGTCGCAGCAGCCTTCGCCTTCAAGGGGAGCCGACCGCTGTACCGGTGTCATTCTCACGTGGGGGCGCAATCGCTCCGCCGCCGCCAAGACGTCTTCTGCTGCAAACATCGCTCAAGTATACGAAAGATGAACGCATCCCCGGGAAGTGATTCGCCCGGGAGAGTACAGTCTTCATCCCCTGAAGCGGCATTCAGTCGCTTGCGGAACGAAAGAGCCGTTCCGGCGCACACCAGACATGGAGCAGGATCATGCAGATCGAACCGTTCGTCATGGAAAGATGGCAGTCGACCTTCGAACACGATGTCGAGCTGAACCTGTCGGACAGTGGCGTCCAGCCACTCAGGGTCGACGAACTCCTGGAACCAGGTGAGTACGAGGAACTTCTCTCGCAACAACTCATCTACACGCAGTCAAACGGTACGCCGGAGCTTCGTGATCGAATTGCAGCCCTCTATCCGGGTGCGGAACGGGAAAACATCGAAGTCACCAACGGAGGATCGGAGGCCAACCTGATCTCGGCCTGGTCCATCGTCGAGCCGGGTGACGAGGTCGTCATCCAGACTCCGAACTACATGCAGCTCTGGGGAGTCACGCGGGCACTCGGTGCCGAGGTGAAGGCATGGCAGCTGCGCCCGGACCTGGACGGTGGCAGTTGGAATCTCGACTTCGACGAGTTGGAGGCCATGGTCGGTCCTGAAACCCGCATGATCGCACTCTGCAATCCCAACAACCCCGCCGGTTCCATCATGAACGAATCGGAACTTGATCGGGTCGCGGAGATCGCTTCCAGGCATGGAACATGGATCCTCGTCGACGAGATCTACCATGGTGCCGAGCTGGACGGCTCGAAGACCCCGACGATGTGGGGCCGGTACGACCGGGTGATCGTGACCAACAGTCTCTCCAAGGCGTACGGGCTGCCCGGTCTTCGCCTTGGGTGGATACTTGGTCCTTCGGAAACCATCGATCGCTGCTGGGGGCGCCATGACTACACGTCGATCGCTCCGGGCGCACTGAGCGATCTTCTGGCTGAAAAGGCGCTCCAGCCGGAAAGAAGAGCCAGGATCCTCGAGCGAACCCGATCGCTCTTGACCGGAAACCTGCAACTGACACTCGACTGGGTCGACCGACATCCCCAACTGAGAACGATCAAGCCGAAGGGTGGGGCCTATCTGATGCTCTCATATGACAACCCGATGAACTCGAGCCAGATGGCCGAGAGACTTCGAGTTGAGAAGAGCATGCTCCTGGTCCCGGGTGATCACTTCGGAATGGACCAATGGGTTCGTGTCGGTTTCGGTGACGACACCGAAACCCTGACCGCGGGTCTGGATCGGTTCGACGAGTTGCTCGAGGAACTCAGTGCCCGGACTCACGCTTGAACCATCACTTTTCAGGATGGATGAGCAGGGCTCGGTCCAATCGAAGGTGATTCTGGATGGGCCCCATCGTTGTTTCGCTGATCTCGATCGACAATCGACGTGTCTCGAGCGACAGGGTGACATCGACACTTGGCGATGACTCGTTCATGCGGATGGACTTGATCTTCTCGTCCCCATCGAAGAAGGACAGCTCGAAGTCACCATGCCGACGAGATCGGGGTGGGATGGAAGCCGATGTCGTGAACCCCATTCCCCCTTGTGGAAGCTCCCACTCGACACGCATCGGTCCCTTCAGGTCGATCGGCGGAGCATCGAGTGGCCACGCTCCACGCTTCACCAGGGGTTCGGGGACCTGATACCGATCGGAATCGATGAGCCCCATCGAACGAGATGGTTGGTCTGCAAGTGGGGTGATCCTGTCGAAATCGAAGGCAAGGGCGTACAGGTAGTTGGGCATCAGTGGCTCGCGACCCGGAATGCGAAGCCCGGTGCCAGCGTCAAGTCGGTAGGAATCGATGATCACCTCGTCACCGCGAGTCAACCAGGCACGGACTCCCGATTCCCGGTTGATGGGGTTGACGAGGGAAAGACATTCGATCCGGTCGATCGGAATGGATGCAAGCGAGGAGTCGGCACGTTCCATCTCGACCTTGTCCGTGATGTCGAGAACCAGTCCGGTCATGCGATCACCATTGACCAGCAGGACCAGATCCTCGGTCTCGTCCTGTTCGTCCCTGGTTGGTCCACCCTCCCTGCCGAAGGAGACGATGTCGTCGATGTCCGGTCGAATGGTCCCGAACCACCAGTTGAGCCAGACGAATCGGCCGTCGACGACGTCCGACCAACCCGTGTATCGCGTTCCATCCACCAACTGGAGCAAACCATTGCTGAGTTCACCATCTGGTTCGGACTTGTCGAGTGTTTCAGTGAACTCGATGAAGGCGATCTCGTCTGGACTCACTGACCGGGTGGATCCATCCTCGAGTCGGATCGAGATTCTCTGTTCGTCCAGAAGCTCGAGAGTGCCGGTGATCGTTCCGAGATCGAACGTGATCGCACGCACATCGGTCGACTGACTGATGGCGGGAACGACACAGATGCATGGTGAAAGGGAAGCAGCGACAGTCAGGATGATTCTGGAAGCTCTTCGAATCGAATCGGGCATGGTGTTCATCTCGAGGCCGCTTGAATCACTTCTGGAAGATCGGCAGGTAACGCTTGGGCATCTGGAGCACGATCAGGGACATGGCGGTTGCGTAGGCTGATCCGGTCTGTGGACTGGTCCATGACCCTGCAGTGGTCTGGAGTTCGAGGAACAACTTTCGAACGGATGGCCACCACTTCGCCCATTGCTCGTCACCGGCGATGAACATCGCCTGGACCGCGTAGTAATGACCGTAGAAGAAATGCGATCTTCCGAAGCGTCGGTTCGAATCACCAGGCGAGGCACTTCGAACCAGGTAGTCGAGCCCTCTCTTTATGGAGTCATCCTCGTAGATGCCGGCATAGAACAGTGCGGCCACGCCGGCTGCCGTCCTCGGCCAGGCGCTGCCACCGGGCTGGATCATGTAACGGAAGCCCCCGTCTGGATTCTGGCAGTCACGAACGTAGCGGACAGCCCGATCAATGGTCTTCTTCGGGACCTTGATGCCGGCGTTTCGGGCGGACCTGAGACCCATGACCTGGCAGATGGTCACTGATACGTCCGCATCGTATGGAACCGGGTTGTAGCGCCAGCCGCCTTGTTCGTTCTGGCTGTTCACGATCAGTTGCACCGCTCGTACCAGTGCATCACGTACCCGGGTGTCACTGGGATTCATCCCATAGACCTCACCCAGGAACAGTGTCGCGAAACCATGACCGTACATGGGTCCGTGCGACGTGCTTCCGGAAGCTATGAGTCCGGTCTCCGTGGAACACGACAACACGAAGTCCAGGGTCTTCTTGACCACCTGCCCGTAATCATCCTGACCGGGCATGTGGCCATCGGCCATGAATGCGAGAGCGCAGATCGATGCGATTCCGACATTTCGACCGTAGCGACCGAGTCCGAACGATCCGTCGTCGTTCTGCTGGGTCTTGAGATAGGCCAGTCCACGCTGGCAGGCTTGCAGGAGTTCGGGGGTGATCTCCTGGTCGACGGTCAGGTTCGCTGACTGCGGATCTTGCTGTTCGGCTGGTGGTATCGAAGCAGGTGTCGCCTGCGCCATGGCCGATTGCGAGGCGGAAAGAAGCAGCAGGGCCAACAGTTGATGGACGGAAGATCGGATCATTCGGAGGATTCCTCGGCAATCTTTCGGTAGTACTGCTCGGTCATGCGGCGATAGGTGCGTGAGACGGATTCGCGCATGCCCTGCCTGATCATCTCGCGCATGCGATTCGGCAGGTTGCCCCACTCAACCGACGACTCCTCGAATATCGCCTGGAGATCCGATTCCTGTCGACCAGGTGGTTGGCTCTCACCCGACTCACCTTGCTGTTGTTCCTGTTGCTGGCCTTCGGAATTCTGTTGCCCTTGTTGTTGCTGGGGTTGATTGGGAACCTGCTGCTGTTGTTGCTGCTGTTGTTGTTGCTGCTGCTGCTGGGAACTCGAGGATGAGGAGGATTGCTGTTGCTGGGCCTCCTCGATCACCACGTCGAGACGTCGGATGATCTCCTCCTGGAGCCTCTGGAGCTCGAGACCCATGGCCAGTCGTTCCGTGAGCAGGTTCGCTGCGACGGACATGTCGGTGATCGCCGCGGAAAAGTTCTCCTCGATGGATCTTTCCTGCAATCGATCCTCGAGAGCCTGGCGCCTTCGCTGCTCAAGGGGATCTTCGGACTCGAGGTCCGGCTTTTCCTTTTCGCCATCGATACCCAGCAGCTCATCGAGACTGAGAGGCGCCTTGTCGTCGGATTCCCGTTCGGATTCGTTGGGTGTCTCTGGGGGAGCTTCCTGGCCAAGGGCCGGCATGGATGCCGTGAGGAAAGCTGAACCCACGAGCAGGAACCAGAAGGGACGGCTGACTCGGGAAGGGTGGATGGTCATGGGGTCATCTCCTTCGATTCCTCGGGAAGTGCAGGTTCCGCCACCGGTGCTCCAGGTGGGAGACCATCGGAATTCTCCTGCAAGGACTCGAGCAACTGGGTTCCCAGTTGATGGAGTTCTTCCTGCATGGCACCGAGTTCCCGAAGGACCGGTTCGACCTCGGTGGACGGGATCAACCCCTGATCCACCTGTTGGGCGACTCGACGTGTTCGGTTGTAGATCTGCCCCTGCATGCTTCGAAGGAGCTTGAGCTCGGCTACTGGTGGGACGAGTTGATCCTCCTGCCCCCCCTGCTGACCCCCTTCACCACCTTGACCACCACCCTCTTGCTGGTTCTGCTCGAAGGGGTTGTCATCATCCGGTTGCTCTTGCTCCAGCGCATCAGCAAGGGCTATCAAGCCTTCGATGACGAGATCCTGTCGATCCTGGACGGCAAGGTCGACCTTTCCGTTCTGGAGGGAACCACCGATGTCACGTGACCAACCATCGATGAGTTCGTGCATCTGGTCGAAGAGAATCGAATCATCGAGTTCTGGGTGTTCCTCACGGAGGGTCCTGAGATCGATTCGAATCGATTCCTGTTCGATGGCAAGACGCCTCGACTTGACGAGGTC
The DNA here is from genome assembly GCA_029246705.1 of Phycisphaerales bacterium. GTDB lineage: Bacteria > Planctomycetota > Phycisphaerae > Phycisphaerales > SM1A02 > JAKVBQ01. The sequence continues at coordinate 93,926 of JAQWMQ010000008.1, forward strand.
TCGACGAGCAAGACGCTCCCCCTCCTGGGGTTGGATCGCTTCGGTGTTGGTTCGAACGCCGACCTCGCGTTCAGCCAGAGCGGCATATTCCTTGCGGAGTTCCTCACGTTGTCGACCGGACTCCTCCTGTTCGGCTTCAGCCTGGGCCTCCTGGGCCATCTCGAGAGCGGAACGAAGTTCGGTGAGGCTGGTATCGAGACGGAATTCAGCCTGATCGGTCTCGGGAACATCGGATCGCAGGGCCTTGATGGCAAGACCCTGCTCATCGGCTGCGCGATCGATGCTGCGCGCGATGCGTTGTGCTTCCTGGCCGGCAGAACGAGCCTCACTGGCCACACCTTCGGTGTTCCTGACGAATTGAATGAGTGACGTGGCAAGAACGCCGACCGCGATAGATCGGCCATCGACCTCTGGTTCGGGAAGGCGAGCAAGTTCGATCAATTGATCCTCGTTCACCGTGATCAGTCGTTCGATGGACTGGACAAGACTCGAAAGCTGTCTGATCAACTGTTCAGCACGTGCACCCTGATCCTCCTGAAGATCCTCGAGCATTCTCTCGAGCGTCTCGACGGTGGCTTGCTGTGATTGCTGGGCGTTGGACATCCGGTTTTCCTGGATCTGGTTCGCGGATTCCTCCATCATGCTGGAAAGCTCGGAACGTTCCGCCCGACGAGCGGCAGACTGGAGTGATTCGGCACGTTGCGGATCCGTCTCCTCGAGAACACGACTTCGGTCTCGAAGTTCATCTGCAAGCTCATCGGTCTTTCGAGCAGCATCACGTTGTCGCTCGGCGATGCGGTCGATCTCGGATCGTTCCTCGTTGGACAGATCACCACGAGCGCGGCCCATGGTTCGATCGCCGGTCTCTGATGTCTGTTCCAGAAGCTCTCTTGATTCTTCCAACATCGATTCAACCTGGCGCGTGACCACCCAGGCATCCTCATCACGGTCAAGAAGAGAGATCAGGTCCTCAAGCTCCTCCCGAACTTCCTGCTGGGAGCGAATGGCGTCCTCGAGTTCCTGATCGTCGGTTGGATCGGACGCAACTGGTTGCGTTTCCTGATTGCCAGACTCGCCAGACTCGCCGGATTGGCCGGATTGGCCGGACTCGCCAGATTGGCCGGACTCGCCAGACTCGCCGGATTGGCCGGACTCGCCAGACTCGCCGGATTCGCCGGACTCGCCAGACTCGCCAGATTGGCCAGACTCGCCGGATTCGCCGGACTCGCCGGATTCGCCAGATTGGCCAGACTCGCCGGACTCGCCTGATTGGCCGGACTCGCCGGATTCGCCGGATTCGCCGGATTGGCCGGACTCGCCGGACTCGCCGGACTCGCCGGACTCGCCGGATTCGCCGGATTCGCCGGACTCGCCGGACTCGCCAGACTCGCCGGACTCGCCGGATTGGGCGCGACCTGAGCTTTCACTGGTTGACTCTTGCATCAACTCAAGAGCAGAACCAGCTTCGGAAGAAGCACGTCCCGCAGCTTCAAGCAGGTCTTCTGATTGACGAAGGATCTCCTTGAGCATCGGATCGTCCAGTTGATTGCGATCGACCCGATCCATCATTTCCTCGATGGCCTCGTTGGTGACCGCGATGCGCTCACTGATCCGGCCCTGCTCATCAGAGACCCGAAGACCACCTGCGCGTGCTCGATCCTGTGCCTCGCCCTGCATCGATTCGAGCCGAATGGCGTTTCTTCGAACCGAAGCAAGTTGACTTCTCATGATGTCTATGAAGTCCGTGTCGTTGATCACCATGAGCCGACGAACACCGGACCGAGCCTCTTCATGAGTCTGATCATCAAGTTCAAAGGTGTCGGTTCCGGCTGCGATGATGTTGAAGACATCACCTGGTGCTGCCGGGATGGTGGCAAGATCGAGCAGGTGATCGATCACGACCATTTCACTTCCGGAACCACCGTCTATGGTTCGAACCGGTTCCGGAACCTCCGCTGAACCCGAAGGACCGGCACGTGAGATCTCGATGCGGGAACTTCCGACCGAGATGTCGTCTCGCACTTCGGCTCGAATGGGGATCGTCGCATTCGCGAGAACCGTTTCATCCATCTTGGGATCGAGAATCGCGGCACTGGGCGGTCGATCCGGAATCACCTGGAGACCGTAAGCGATTTCCTCGATGTTGCTTATTCCGTGTTCGTCGACGAGGGACACCACGCCGCCCGTCGTTCGATCCAACCGAAGCGATATCTGCCACCGAGTCGGACCGAGCGACTTGAATGTCGCACCAGTCGCAAGGTCACCGAAGGTCGAATCGACCCATTCATCATCGCCATGAGGGATGGGTTTCGACAGATCGAAGGTGATCTCGGCTCGGGAACCCATGATGAAGGGTGACTCGGGCATTCCGCGAGGATCGGTACCTCGTCCAAGGTCGAGCGTCATCTTCTCCATCGATTCGGCCGCGTATGGTGGCGGCTCGACGGTCAGTTGCGCGGACAGGATCGATGGTGGTTCGACGAGATCGATCCTGATCGGATCGGTTTCGAAGTCAAAGGTCCTGAAAGTGACCTCCATCGAGTCGCCGTCGGTCTCGATCAACCGCTCGAACACTTCGTTCGCTTGAGAAGCGAGCACGATCGACCGGGTCCTGACGACCTGCCCATCCCGGTACAGCGTGTATTCGGCGTTCACACGGGTGGAGTCCGGATCACCGAGCGTCAGATGAGTGGAGAGTGGAAGAGGCACTCCTCGAGGGTGGACGGTCTTGTCCTCCATGAGTGGAACCAATGCGGTCGTCGATGGCCACTTCGCCATTCCAAGAGGGAGCAAGGTGCGCTGAAAACCGATCGATGCACTGCTTGGATAGATGAGAACGAAACAGAGAAGCAGTCCGATCACGACGAGACCGAGAGCACCAGCCTTGCGTGCCGGAGATGTGTTGATGAGTCCCTTGAACCCGTCATCGCCGACCCTGCCTTCGACATCCGCAATCGCAGAAGCGGCGAGTGGGTTGTCCTTGTCGGTTCCGGTTCTCGAGAATTCGACGGCCGAAGCGAGCTTCTCACCCAACTCGGGCATGAGGCGTTCCGCCCTGAGAGCGATGCGCGTCATGCCGGGATTGAACTTCAGTGCTGGTACCAGTGAACGGATGATGCCAAGGGCAAGAAGCACGAGACCGAGGATGAGCAGAAGAAGACGAAATGGTCCTGGTAGCAGGAGCATGGAGTCAAGTGCCATCACCAGTGTCAACCAGAGAATGATCCCGACGAGAAGCAGGCAGGATGCCTTGGTGACCAGGAGCATCCTGCTTCGTCTTCGAGCCTGCTCGAGTTGTTTGATGACGGACTTCATTGTGCTCGGTTCCAGGGGATGGTCGTCTCCTCAGATCATTCGAATCAAACGGCGGCCGATCCACTCCGCGCTGAGAAATCCGAGTACCAGGAAGAACACCGCACCGGTGTTCCAGATCGGGATGATGATTGGATTCTCGACCAGGACCTCCCGGTTCGGAAGGACTGAAGGCAGAGAATCCAGTGATTCGGGGTCCAGAACCGACCCACCAGTCGATTCAGCCAGTTCAGCGAGAAGCTGGTGGTCGGCATCCGGGTTCCTGAACTCATCATCGGGCCTGATGACATCCACGGATGACGGTCCCATCGATCTTGATTCCGCCACCAGCAGTGGATCGCTGATGTCCAGTTGATACTGTCCGATCCGATCGGGGAACCAGTCAGCCGACCATTCAGCCGAATCACCCGACCTGAGCAATTCCAGTTCAGTCGACGACTGCTCGTTCTCGTCCTCTATCTCGAGTGAGATGCTGTCGCCAAGGGTGGAGGCAAGGCGTTCGTCCATGACTGACAGCTGGATGCGAACAGCGGTACCAGGAATGATCTCGTCCGGTTGGATCGAAAGTTCCATTGATTTTCCAGAGGTGTCCAGCGCCTGACGAGCGAGCATTCGAACGAGACCGATCCACCATCGTTCCGTGAGCAGTTCACCGCGCCCGAACCGCCAGCGCCACACGTCGTCCATGGCAGAGTAGAGAACCTGGCCTGCACCGAATCGCATGGAGAGAAGGACCGGTCTGGTCTCACCATCGATATCGGTTCCGGTCGCGAGGACTTCAGTGGTCGGTTTGATCTGGTTCGGTTCGATGTTCTGGACGGAACGCAGTCTCGACCATCCGGTCGATGAATCGGACAACTCCATCGCCCAACCCGAAGGATCGGATGGATCCAGGACAAGGACTCCGAGTTGCCTTGAGAGTGGTGTCGGTGCCACGAGAACGGAATCATCGGTTCGATCAAGGTCGAGTGGGGATCTGATGGGAAGAAGGTCGTCGAGAGGTGATCCTGCCCACGAGCTGGGCGTGTCCCTCGGACCACCTATCCAGAAGAGTCCGGTTCCACGTTCGGCGACCTGGTTGGACATCAACCGAAGTTGCTCGGGACTGAAGAACCCGGAAGGCACGTCACCGATGAGAATGAGGTCGAACTGCTCGAACTCCTCCGCAGTGCGGGGAAGTCGACTGATCGGGGTGTTGCCTTCCTGGGCGAAATCCCGATCAGCGGAGATGAGCATCACTGAACTCTCGATGGACTGCTCACGAACCAGCAGGTTCTTCAGATACCTGTATTCCCAGCGTGGATAGCCTTCGATGTAGAGAACTCGGATCGGTCGATCAACGACCTCGACCTCGAAGATCATGGAGTCATTTTCAGCGATCAGGTCACCGACACTGGTCTCGACGTCGACCACGAGGGTTCGGTCCCCCGGATCCTCGAGGTTCGCGGTCATCAGGATGCCGTCGAGATCGTCATTGATCTCCACGGTCTTTCGGTCGAGAACCTGGCCGGTCTGTTCGTCACGGAGTCGTACGACGACCATCTCTTCGTCGGGCAATCCACTCGAATCAAGATCGACCAGTACCGGGATCGCATCGGTCACGAACGCCCTCCGAGGCGCTGAGACCTCGTTGATCGATACATCCAGTACCGGATCAGGTGATCCGAGAGGCACGGTGAATATTGGGATTGAATCCTGTTGCAGCCGTCGAATGATCGTTCGAGCGGGTTGGGACATCGAACGACCATCACTGAAGATCACAAGACCACTCAGGGGTCTGGAAGCGACTCCATCAAGTGCCTGTTGCAGTGATGCGGAAATATCCGTGCGCCATCCGATCGGTTCCTCGAGACTCGGAACCTGTTCGTCGGTCGAGGTGATCAATGGGTAGGAACCCGAACCGAAACCCATCCAGCGCAACTCACTTCTCTCACCAAGCGTGGACCAGGTATCGGCTGACTCGAGGAGTATGCGGTCCAGTTGGTCATCCCGACTCATGCGTGTCGAATCGACTTCAGCGTCCTTGATCTCCATCGAGGCCGAGCGGTCCAGCAGCACCATCACGATGTCCTGCTCTACATCCTCCCGGGGGTACCGGATCTGGGGACCTGCAATGATCGCGATGACCAGGAGAATCACGATCGCCCTGAGAGTCGCGAGGATGCCACGTCCCCAACCGGGTCCCTGGAGACGTGAATAACTCCATGTTGCGAAGGTGACGGCAAGAATGATCGCGATGAACCACGCCCAACCGGGCATGGGACGAGCCCAGGTGAGTTCAAGACCCGTCGCACCATCCGGTATCGCGCCGAGATCGAAGAAGGTGTCGAGCAACCTGTTCATCATCCGATTCCCCCGAGCGAGGGGGCCGGGGTCCGAGCACCGGTGACTCGTGATCGTGTGAACCAGCGGTTGAGCGCGGTTTCAAGAACGAGCAGGAGAAGCACCACGGCCAGCATGAGGAGAGACCAGACGGGGTTTGGTTCATCCCTCGAGAACTGATCGGTGAGTTCATCGGTTTCAAGGAAGGTCCATCCGGCATCGACCCCGAGCCGATCCCGAAGGGCATCCGAAGAGGTGATGGTGGGGTCTCCTGCATTCACCTCGGAATTGACCACGATCGTGGACAAGGCGGCTCCCGAGGAGTCGCGCACGATCCAGTGACCGTTTCGACGGACCGGTTCCGAGACAAGACCATCCTGGTCGACGGTGATCAGGCTCTCGGATGGACCACCCAGCTCCCGCGCTGAACTCATCGGGATCAAGGGTCGATCACCAGCAAGTATCTCTACCGACCCCCTGCTGGTGGAAGTCCCTTCTCGGATCAGTTCCTGCATGAGTGGAACCATGAGGGGCTTGATGGGCAGGTTCGACCATTCAAGGTGTGGTGCAGAGGTAAGCATCGCAACGGTTCCACGACGATCACCATCAGGTTCCCACCCGATGAGAAATGGCGCTTCGTCGGATGACCGGAGCAGAACACGACCGTCGCCTTGATCGACATCGACGTCGATGCGTCGGAAGACCTGGACGGGAGAGGCCAATTGGTCGAGTTCGGAATCGAGAAGTGAAAGGAACGAACCACCAGGCTGGTCCACCGCAAGATCGACCGGTTCGTCCAGGGTGACGGGTTCCACCCTGATGTTCCATGCGATGTCCAGGCTGGATCCCATTCGATCCAACCAGGTGTGCGCCTGGACCTCGTTGGGGGGAACCACGAGGAGAAAACCACCCGTATCGATGAATCTCCTGATGAGGTTCCACTCGTTGTCGGCGACCAGGTCAGGTCGTGCAAGGACAAGTGCATCGAGACCGTTCAGGATCCGCGAGGACATGGAGGCCGGGTCGATGCGCTCGACCTCGAGAGAACCCTCGTTTCCAGGCTCGAGAGCTCTCTCCATCCATTCAGCCGACTGGATCTTTTCCAGTTCGTTGTTGCCCGTGAAGACCTGCCGATCGATGACACCGACCTTTATCGTGTTCGAGGTGTCGACCAACATTGAACGATTCGAAAGGTCGGGAAGAGAGGTGCTGTCGACATGAGCCGTGACGACACTGGTTCCATCGATGGCGGAATTGGTGGTACTGGATCGACCGATGAACTCGACCACCGCCTCGGATCGACCAGGTATCCATTCGACTTGCCTGGGAAGAGTCTTCTCGAGCCCGGGTCCGTCGAGACGAACCAGCGACCGTGAAGCCACGAGGTCGGTGCCGAGGCGCCGAAGGGTGACGGTGGTTCGAACCTGGGGTTGTTCACCACGCACGGCATCGACCGGGCGGCGCATCGAGATGTCCGAGACCACGACGACCGTCGCGGGTTCATTGGTCGGTGCGTTGGCAAACAGGCGAACCGGGCGGTCCGAAGGGACTCCAGCAGGTGATTCACGATCGAGCGTGTTCACCCTGCTCGAACCCAGGAGAGCACCCTGACGCCATGAACCCAGGAGCGTGATGGTGGTCGGTGAGGTACCGGCATGTTCCTGGACGACACCCTCGGCAAGAGACAACGCACCGTTCAGATCGGATCTCGAGGCACTCGGTTGCAGATCCCCGATGAGCCTGGAGGCGGCGTCCATGTTGATCGTCGGCCCGTCGGTGATCAGACGGGGTGGATGCGCGGTCGTGATCACGGCGATTCGATCACCGGAGGCAAGTCCGTCGACGAGTTCAAGGGCGGCGGCGATCGATTCGTCCAGCTCGGGGCTTCCGGATGGATTGCGGATGCCCGAGACCAGGCCGTCGTCGATGACGAGTACGACCAGGCGAGAACCACCACCCAGTGAACGAAGACCCGCGATGATCGGCTCTGCAAGCGCGAGTCCGATGAGGATGAGGATGAGACACCTGATGCACAGGAGCAGGAGTCTTTCGACCCGGGCACGCCTTCGGTGGCGACGAACCGCTTCCATGAGCAACCGCATGGCACCCCAGTCGACGGATTTCCTGCGCCGACGAAGGAGCAGGTGGACCAGGATCGGGATTGAGATCGCCGCCAGACCCGCCACGGCGATCCATGCGGTCACGAAGGTCATCCGCGGGCGTTCCTTCTCGATATGGCGATGCGACGGGCGAAGAGTCGAGCCAGGGGGGGACCGACCGACTCATGAGAATTGACCTGCTCGAAGTCGAATCCGAAACCACGCGCAATGGTCTGAACTTCAGCCTGGTGTCGTGCGAAGACCTCGAGGTAGGTCTCGCGAACGGACCGGGCATCGACGTGAATCGTGCCTTCTCCCTCGAGACCGACGAAGGGTGCGGTCTCATCGAGATCAAACTTGATCTCACGTCGATCAAGGACCTGGACGAGGACGACATCGTGTCGCTTGTGCCTGAATCGAGCGAGTGCCTCGCGGATCTGCACCGGGTCGCACATGAAATCGGAGATCAGGAAGAAGAGTGCACGGTTGGTGACGGAGGAAAGCACCTGGTCGGCGACCTTCACGAGGTCGGTCTCGTCCTCGACCGGATCCTGACTGAGTATCTGGACGATGGAACGCCATTGATCCCTCATGTTCGATCGCTTGACCTGGGACCTGATCTTGTTCGAGAAGGTTGCAAGTCCGATGCGATCCCTCTGTTGGAGACAGAGGTGCGCAAGCGCAGCGCAAGTTGCCGTCGCGTGGTCGTACTTCGTCCAGGTCGAGTTGGTGGTGCCCGCCTTCGTACCACCCCAACCACCCTTTTCATCGAGTGATCCGTATCTCATCGATCCGGAAGCGTCGACCAGCAGGACGATGTCGAGGTTGGTCTCCTGCTGGTATTGCTTGAGGTAGAGCTTGTCGGTTCGACCGTAGACCTTCCAATCAAGGTGTCGGGTCTCATCACCGGGAACGTATTGTCGATGCTCCGCGAATTCGACCGCGAGCCCCTGGTAGGGGGAACGGTGCATGCCGTTCATCACCCCTTCCACGATCATCTTCGCTCGCATTTCGAAGGGTGCGAGCTGAGAGAGCGTTTCTGGAGCAAGATATTGTTCGGCTCTAATCGAGCCCTTCTCGACCATCGCATTCTCCGATGGAGTGCTGTCGCAGGTTTCAGTTCACGACGGAGTCGAGACGTTTCTGTTCGGGGGGATCCGATGAATCGACTGGAATCGATTCAAGCAGTGCGGTGATGATGTCGTCGGTATGGACGCCGTCGGCTTCGGCATTGAAGTTCGTGATGATTCGATGTCGCAGCACCGGGAGGGCGATCGACTGGATGTGGGACGGCATCACGTGCGTCGTTCCGGACAGGATCGCCTTCGCCTTGGCGGCGATGACCAGGAACTGGCTCGCCCGAGGGCCCGCTCCCCAGCTGAGGTAGTCCTTGACCACCTTGGGGATGTCGGGATCGTCACTGCGAACTCGCGTGGCGCGAATCAGTCGGATGGCGTACTGCGCGACATGATCCGCGATGGGGACATCACGAATCATCTGTTGAATGAGCAGGCATTGTTCCGCATCGAGGACCGGAACGGGTTCGACCTGTGTACCCGATGTGGTCTGCTTGATGATTTCAAGTTCCTGTTCCTCGGTGGGATACTTGATCCTGATGTTGAACATGAAACGGTCAAGCTGGGCTTCCGGAAGCGGGTAGGTGCCCTCCTGCTCGATCGGGTTCTGGGTTGCAAGCACGAAGAACGGGCTTGGTAGCGGGTGTCGCACGCCACCCGCGGTCACTTGTCGTTCCTGCATGGCTTCCAGGAGCGCTGCCTGGGTCTTCGGCGGTGTTCTGTTGATCTCATCCGCGAGCACGACGTTCGAGAAGATCGGTCCCTTCACGAACCGCAGGTTGCGGGTACCGGTTGTCTTGTCCTCCTCGATGACCTCGGTTCCGGTCATGTCCGAGGGCATGAGGTCCGGGGTGAACTGGATCCTGGAGAACCCGAGACTCAGTGTCTTCGCAAGAGTCGAGATCAGGAGTGTCTTTGCAAGACCGGGAACACCCTCGACCACGGCGTGACCACCACAGAACATCGAGAGAGTCGCCTGCTCGAGAACTTCCTCCTGACCGACGATGACCTTGTGAACCTCGTTCCTGATTCGGTCGAACGAATCCTTCACGAACGCAGTGGATGATGAGGCATCGGAATGAGAACCCGTGGTCTCTTTGTTCATGTCATGTGTCTCGTCGGTCATTGTGTTCGTCCGTGCTCCTGGTTCCCACCTTGATCCAGTGGAGACGTCCCGGGTTGGGAGAAGCGCAAAAGAGTCAGAAAAGATGCTCGATCCGAAGAAGTATACTCACCAGCCTGAAGCACCAGAACACCTTCACGGGAACGAGTGGCCGGACTCATGCCGGAGTTGCCCGAAGTCGAACACATTCGAAGAAGACTTTCCGACCGGATCCTCGGGCTGGAAATCACCCGTGTCCTGGTGAAGAGAGCGGACGTCATTCGACTGCCCGTTCCGGTGAAGGCCAGATCGAAGGCCCTGCTTCGAAACAGTCGAGTCAAGATGCTGCATCGCCATGGCAAGAGGTTGGCTCTGGAAGTCGATGACGGACGGGTGGTGGAGTTCGGGTTGGGGATGAGTGGTGCCCTGCTGCTTGAACAAGTCCCGTCGATACCGGCTGCAACCACACATCGTCATGTGATCTGGAACCTGCAGGATCCTCGTGGTGCTCAGCCCATGCGTCTGGTCTGGCGTGACCCAAGACGATTTGGAGGCCTCAGGCCGCTGGGCTCCATGAGCGAGCTTCACGCCAGGTTCTGGAGCAAGATCGGCCCTGATGCTCTTGAAATCGATGAGAAGACGCTCGCAAGGAACCTCAGTGGAACAAAACGAGTGATTAAGACAGTGCTCCTGGATCAGCGGGTGCTTGCTGGGGTTGGGAATATCTACGCCGATGAAGTGTTGCACGCAGCTGGTCTTTCACCCATCCGTCGAGCAGACAGCCTGGAGCGAGCTGAGGTAAAGGCCGTCCTGAGGTTCTTGAGGCGGATATTGGTTCAGGCGATCGAGGATGGTGGCTCAACGATCAGAGATCATCAGGACCCCGACGGCCTTCCTGGTGGCTTCCAAGCCAGACACGCCGTCTACGGGCGTCCTGGTGGCTCCTGTAAGCGGTGTGGAGCGATGATTCATTCTGAGCAACTCGGAGGCCGAACGACCCACTGGTGCTCAGGGTGTCAGAAGTGAGCAATGAACGGCCCAGGTCTGGGGTGCCTTGTTTGTTCAGGGGTTACCCACATGAGTGTGGTGTGGTGGAGATGGGTTCAGGCGCCTTCTGTCAGCCTCTTCTCTTTCTGTGATGGTTAAAGAACTCTTTACTTCATCATCACAGTAGAGGGCCTGTTGGTATCTGGGTAACTCTCAATGGAAACAAGTAAGTGTTTCCATAGCAAGTATTTATAAGTCATTTAGCCCTCTGTATGACTTGTCGGTTACATAAACACAACCGTCTCCCATCTGACTCCAGATCCCCCTTGGTCCGTCATCAGGGGCCTGAAGTTGGTCTGGCCGCACTTCCAGGCACTTCTGAACTGATGCACAAAGCATGTTCAGTGCCAAATTATCCACATGGTTGTGTGTGGTGGTTCGACCCTGCCAAGGGCGGTCCTTGGGCCCTGTTTCGGGCTCGAAGCCACGATCAGAAGGTCTGGATGGTCTCAATTGACGGAGCTGGCTTGGTCAAGCAAGCCTCGTTCGATCCGCTCGACATCATTTGCCAGGGTTGGGTCGTGCTCTCGCTTGGAGTTGATCTGTCGGACGGCGTGCATGACCGTGGTGTGGTCCCTGCCTCCGAAATAGCCACCGATCTCCTCGAGGCTGTACCGGGTGTGTCTTCTTGCCAGCCACATGCACACCTGCCGAGGCAGGGCGATGGACTTGTGCCGTCGCTTGGACAACAGATCGGTCAACTTGATGTCGTAGTACCTGGTGACGGCATCAATGATGGTCTGGATGGTGGGTTGACCACTGCTGATGCCCTCATCACCCCCATCATCCGAAAGTGCGTTCTTGGCCAGTTCAAGGGTGATTGGTTGGCCGGATGCCATGGCAAAGCCACGAACCCTGGTCAACGCTCCCTCAAGCTCACGGATGTTCGAATCGACCTTCGCAGCGACGTAGGCGGGTACATCCTCTGGCAGCTCGAGCCTCTGCATCTCCGCCTTCGACTTGAGAATCGAGACTCTTGTCTCGTAGCAAGGTCGATCAACCCGGGCGACCAGACCACAATTGAAACGACTGACGAGTCGTTCTTCCAGGTCCGGGATGTCGTTGGGCGAGGCATCCGAGCTCAGGACGATCTGTCGACCGGACTGATAGAGGGTGTTGAAGGTGTGGAAGAACTCTTCCTGGGTCTGTTCCCTCTTCGAGAGGAAGTGGATGTCATCGATCACCAGGACGTCGGTTGACCTGAATTTCGAGCGAAACTCGCTCATGCGACCAATCTTGACCGAGTCGATGAAGCAGTCGATGAAACTGCTGCATGAGACGTAACAGATCGCGGTCGAGGGGCGCTTACGCAGGATTTCCTGGCAGATCCCCTGGAGCAGGTGGGTCTTGCCCAACCCAACTCCACCATGAATGAAGATGGGGTTGTAGGCGCGACCGGGGTGTTCCGCGACCGCCATCGCTGCAGCGTGCGCCAGCCTGTTTCCGGGTCCGACCACGAAGTTCCCGAAGGTGTAGTCGGGACTGAGAAGCATCTGATCGCCCAGCATGGTGGTCGATTCGTGTGATGCATCATTCATCTTGGCAGGAGCATCGGTCGCCGAAGGAACCGCTTCAAGTTCGTTGCCGACGAAACGTACCGACAGCAGACGTCCGGTAATAGCCTGAGTGGCCTCGGAAAACTGTTCAGTGCATGCTCTCTGGAGGTACTTGAGTTGTACGGGCTCGTGAACGAGCAGTCTCAGGACACCATTCACCACACCCAGTGGTTCGATGTCGTCGAACCAATGCCTGGACATGCCTGGGTAGTGCCTGCGGAGGTAGGCGACCAGGTCGGCTCGAAGTGTGGCGTCAGGAATGAAGTCGTTCATGAGACGTTCTTAACTAATCCATCCATCGAATTATTCTGGCTCCCTGGTGACGGGTTGCCAACGTGACCATCCAGGCTGAAATCAGCCGGCTCTGCGCTCGTGTTCGTCTTGAGCGTGCAAATTCAAACGGAAACCAGCTGTCAAATAGCCCACCAGACAGGTTGGAGACCGGAGGTCGAATGTACGTCGATACTCTTTGGCCGTCAACTTCTTATTGCTTGAGAGTCTTCTTGGACTTCAAAGCAGCTTCAGCTGCTTGTTGTTCGTATCGACGCCGGTTTGTTCGATAGTCCATCAGAATGTGCACCCGGTCGTTGTGCCGACCATCCTCGATCTCCTTGATCCGGTCACGAGCGAACCCGAGACTCGTCCGGCGTGAGATGTGCGTGATCACGACGTTGTCGGCCTCCCACTCGTTCAACAGGGCCGCGAGATCGTCCAGGTGAATGTGTCGACCGATCTTCGCTCGATCCTTGTGTTCGGGAGAGAAGAACGTGCACTCGGTCAGCACTATCTTGGCTTCACGGAATTCCCTTGTTTCAAGGGCTGAACAAGGTTCAGTATCACCAGTGATCGCGATCGTCGGTATCTCGACGACCGTCGTGATGTCCGTACCCCTGCTCTTCAGTTCCTTGATCCGGTCCTGGGGGAGGTCGCAGTAGTCCGGTTTCAACTTGCTTCGTTTCTCGACGATCGCATAGGCAAGCGAGGGTGCGGTGTGCTTGGTCTCGAACGAACGCAGGACGAGGTTCGACTTCAACTGGAGATCCTCGCCCGGTGGGAGAGGTGTTATCTCGAACGGTGTCTTCTGTTGCTCGAGGTCGACCCAGCTCTGGATCATCCGTTCGAGCGGACCGACCAGTTCCGGGTGACACACGACCCGACCGCACCCCAGCTTCTGGAAATGCCTCTGGCTCAACCAGTAGGGAAGTCCGCCGAGATGGTCCATGTGTGCATGACTGAGTGCGACGGTCCCGGAGCTCAATGAGGCTCGCGTGCACTGACCCATGTCGAAGACGATGTCGAGTTCCGGAATCTGAACGACGGTCTGTTCACCGGCGACGCTCACACCTTGAACGCGATAGGGCGGAAGGTAGAGAAAGCCGAGCTGCCCTTCTCTGGGCGGCATCTTGGGAATCATCGTGGAATCCTCCTTCAGCAGGCTTTCGCCCGGCTGCGGGTGCATTTGAATCCCCACATCCTAGCACGAGGTCCGAAAATGCCCGGCAATCTGCCCCAGATACAGCGGAGTCTCGGTCTGGAACGCAAGTGAACCGTTTTTCGTGCCGATCCAGTTCTCACGAGGAGCCGAAATTGGAACCCAGCCGATCCAGGAATTCCGACCAACCGCTACGAAGCCGGTTTGCTGATGACCCCGCCATGAGGGCGATCGTGGCCAGATTCGCCACGGCGCTGCCGGAGCGGTCCGGCGATCTGCAACAAGCGCTCCTGGAGGCCAACCTCGAGCAACTGCATTCCCTGGCACACCAGCTCAAGGGCACGGCTGGTGGATATGGGTTCGACACCATCAGCTCCGCTGCCGCTGACCTGGAAAGGGAGACGTTGTCTCTCGAGGCGGATCTGGCGATGGTTCGGGAACATGTCGAGGACATCACCCTCCTTTGCACAGCTGCATCGAGAGTTTGAGGAGACGCGAACGGATGTCCAACCTGCAATCACCACCCCTTCCTCCTCCTCCTCGTCTTTTGGTCGTGGATGATTCCGAGTTGATACATCGACTCCTGAAGGTCCGGCTGCAGTTCGAACGCATCGAGATAGAAACAGCATCCTCATCCGAGGAGGCTCTTCGTCTGATCAAGGAATTCGAACCTGACGTGATCCTCATGGACATCGACCTCGGGGTCGGTGATCCCATGGATGGATTCGAGATCCTCTCCGAGATCAAGAGCGACTCGTCCACCCGGGACATCGCCGTCATCTTCATCTCCGGAAGCACTGAAACGATGGATCGGGTTCGAGCACTCGAACTCGGTGCGATCGACTTCATCGGCAAACCCTTCGAGGTCGTCGAATTGAAGGCTCGCATCAGATCCGCACTTCGAGTTCGTTCAATGGTCAAGATCCTCGCCCAAAAAGCACGGATCGACGGCCTCACGGGTTTGTGGAACCGTGCCTACTTCGATGCCCGGATGGATGAGGAACTGATCGCGGCGGGCCGCCATGGCAGACCCCTGTCACTCATCCTCTGTGACCTGGATGCCTTCAAGGGCCTGAACGACGAACATGGACACCCCTTCGGTGACGAGGTTCTGGAGCGATTCGCCCAGATCCTTGGTGCCGGCAGAAGCTCGGATATCGCCTGTCGTTATGGAGGAGAGGAATTCGCGCTGATTCTCCCTGACACCGATCGTGAGCAGGCACTCCAGGCCGCAGAGCGCGCACGCTGGGCGATCGAAGGTGAGCGTTGGCCCGACCACCCGGGACTCGTCGTCACCGCTTCGTTCGGAGTCTCGCAGTACCGGGTGGATCTCGACCAGGCGATGATGGTCACCGCAGCCGACCAGGCTCTCTACCGCGCCAAGGAACTCGGGCGGAACCGGGTTGAACATGCACAACCAGATCTTGACGAACGCCTCATCGCCTGAGCACGTTGCCGCTGGTATCGTCTTGAACCATGGCAACGATTTCGGATCGTGCGATCTGCATAAGACACTGGGATTTCTCTGAGACCAGCCAGACGGTCAGCCTGTTCGCGCGTGAACAGGGTCTCATCCGTGGCCTTGCAAAGGGTTCACGTCGTGAACGTTCCAACTTCTCCGGTGGCATCGATCTGATGACGCTGGGGGACGTGGTTGCGATCATCAAACCGACGACCGAACTCGCCACCATCACCGAGTGGGGACTTTCCAAGGTCTGGTGGACGATCAGGAGAAACGCTTCGGCGAACCGGGTCGCCTACTACTTTGCCGACTGCGTCGGACGCATGCTCGAGAAGGGTGACCCACACCCGGGCATCTTCGACGGCCTGGTGGGAACCCTCGATGCCATGGAGGATGGCATGGGCGAGGACGAGGCTCTGCTTCGATTCCAGTGGATCCTGCTTCTTGACACCGGGTACAGGCCGAAGATCGACCTCCCCGCCGATTCAAGCGAGGAAACCCTTGCGTTCAGCGCCAAGGATGGGGGTCTGGTCGCACCCGAATCGATGACGGGACTCTGGCGGGTGAGAAGATCGACCGTGGATCTGCTTGATCATTTCGCCAGCTCGAACGAACTCCCCCCCGATGGAGCGGAGACGGTCCGTCGTGCCTCCAGGTTGTTGGCGGCCTACCTGCGGGAGATCATGGGAGTCGAACCCAGCACGATGAAGTTGGTGTTCCCGGACCTCGCTGGTGGTCGGGTCTGAGCAAACACGCCAAGAAGCTGATTCCTCTGTCAATCCAGACTTCCCGGGTGTCGATGAGTGTGATGCACGAACGTCCCGGGGGTTCACAGGAGAGGATGATCGATGCTCAGCCCAGCTCTCGAAAACGTGATTTCGAGCCCAGCCCTTCCCAGCCTTCCAATGGTTGCGGTGGAGGTGCTTGAACTCACGTCACGTGATGATGTCGACCTTCGTGAGATCGAACAGGCCATCGAGCGTGACCAGGCGATGTCCGCCCGGGTTCTTCGAACCGTCAACTCGAGCTACTACGGACTGACCCGACGATGTGGCAACATCCGACAGGCGGTCGCCTTTCTCGGACTCGAGACCGTCAAGAGTCTCGTGCTCGGGTTCAGCCTGGTGAAGATCTCCGATGGCAACCACGGGGACGAAGTCTGTTTCGACTTCAACCAGTACTGGCGCCGTTCGTTCTTCTGTGCAAGTGTCGCACGCACGTTGTCCGAGATGATCCAGTCCGAATACAAGGTCGATCCCGACGAGGCCTTCATCTCCGCCCTCATCCAGGATGTCGGCATGGTCGCACTCTGGCGTGTTCATGGTGACAGGTATCTCCAGATAGTCGACATGTCCGGATCCGACCACAACAGCATCACTTCCATGGAGCGAAGGGTCTTCGAGGTGGATCACTCACGGGTTGGAGCGGAGATGACCCGTCGATGGTCCTTCCCGGATTCGATCGTTACCGCGATCGAGGATCACCACCGCCCGATCTCGAGCATGCCCGATGCAAGTGATCTCTCCCGTGTCGTTCGGCTTGCGGTGTCCGCTTCCGAGATCATCGATCCCACCATCGATTCACCCTTGACGACCCGACAGAGGTTCGAACGACAGGTGACCAGTTGGTTTCGCTTGAAACCTTCCCAGGTCATCGAGATCCTCGAGCGTTCACTCGAGAGAGCACAGGAACTCGCGGCCACCCTCGACATGGGTGATTGTGACATCCCGATGATCGATGAGATCCTCGCTCAAGCCGATGACGCACGTTCCCAATTGACACCCATCGTCACGCCGGAGGATGTCGATGATGCTGATGGTGTCGGGGACCTCGATGAGACCACCGGTCTTCCCGGTCGATCGCGACTGCTCTCGGATCTCGAAACCGCTTTCACTTCAAGTGGAAGCGACCAGACGATCAGCCTTTTCCTGCTCGGAACAGACGAGGTCCGGGCACTCAATGAACGTCTTGGTGACCGCGGTGGAGACGATGCACTCGCCCATGTCGGTCGCTGTGTCCGTGAATTCTCACAATCGTGTTCCCATGATGTCCGCGCCTATCGATTCGTCGGCGCCGAGATCGCCGTCATCCTCAGGAACACCGATGCCCCGACGGCACTGAGCCTGGCGGAAGAGCTTCGTTCGGAGATCGCGTGCCGACCCGCCCGGGTCGTGGGTCGCGATGGGGAGTCCGAGTTCTGCAGTGTCCACGTGACCATTGGTGTCGGCATGCACGAGATGGAAAGAAGTCTTCCCACGAGTCCTGACGGTCTTTTGCGTGCCGCGATGTGTTCCATCACCGCCGGTCGAAGACTTGGTGGTGACCGCGTCGAGTTCCAGATCGATGATTCGACCCAGGTCGATTCGGGTGCCGAAGCAGCCTGATCAACCCGTTTCAACCTCTTCACCGACGGCGATGGAGACGACCTTTGGACGAAGCGGATACTTCTCTGCGCACGATCTGATCAGATCCACGTCAATGGCATCGATGTGCTTCATCTCATCCTCGATCGAGATGTATTCCTTGCGTCGAAGCCAGGTCGCGGCCATCCGGTTCATTCGTCCCAACGGTTTCTCCGCGGCAAGTGCAGCGGCGGTCGCGATGCGAGCCCTGGCCCGGTCCACATCACCCTGTTCGACGTTGCTGCTCAAGGAATCGATCTCCGAATGGATGAGATCCTCGACCTTGGTGATTGATTCCGGCGTGCAGACCGCCCAGGTCGCGAACTCTCCTGCACCGTCACGACCGTCATAGGAGGATTGTGCCTCCTCGGCGAGCCCGGTCTCGACCAACGACCAGTACAACCTCGAACCCTCCGAACCACCCAGGGTGTGAGCAGTCATCCCTGCTGCGTAACGATCAATGCTCTCGGCTGGTGGTGCATCGCTCAACATCAGCAGATAGGCCTGGTTGAGTCCGGGCAGCTTGATGGTGCTTCGATCCCTCGCCAGGTCGATCTTCGGATGAGTCCTGCTGGGGTTGCTTGGTTTCCATTCCCCGCACGCATCCTCGACCAGCGAAACCACTGCATCGAAATCCACCGCTCCGGCGATGGCGAGCGTGGTGTTGTCGCTTGAGTATCGAGCCTGGAAATAGTCGTTCATCAGGTCTCGCTGCATGCCTCCGACCGTTTCCCTGGTTCCGAGAACTCGATGAGCCAGGGGATGCTCTCCGTAGAATCTCGACATCGCGTGTTCGTAGAGGACCCAGAAGGGCTGGTCCTCGTACATCGCGATCTCCTCGAGAATCACCTGTTTCTCGGAGTCGAAATCCTCCTGTCGGAGTGCAGGTCTCAGGATGTCGGCCAGGACCCTGACGCCGCTCTCGAGATACTCGGGCAACAGGTGAATCCAGTACGCAGTCATCTCTGCGCTCGTGAAGGCATTGTTTATCGCCCCAAGGTCGTCGAAATCTCGATTCACCTCTTCGGCGGATCGATTCGCCGAACCCTTGAACATCATGTGTTCAAGGTAGTGGCTGACACCCATGAGATCCGGTTTCTCGTCTCGGGCCCCGGTCGAGATCCAGAAACCAGCAGCCGTGGTGTAGGCGTGGGGGTCGACTTCAGCGATGATCGTGAGCCCGTTATCGAGCGTTGCTTTTCGAAAGGTGACACTCATGTCACGAGTCTAGCGTAGTGCACGGTGTCCCGGCAGATTACCGTGTAGACTTCCCGGCCTTCCGGATCAAGCGTCACCAACAGGGAGCAGGAGCACCACCGACACATGAACACTGACCCGGTCATCATCGGTGGAGTAGGTGGAAGCGGCACGAGGTTGTTCGCTGAAAGCTTCATGTCCGCAGGTCTTCGAACCATGCGGGATCTCAACAAGCCCTCGGACGCCATGTCCTGTGCGCTCCTCTTCAAGAGGCCGAGCGTCTTCAAGGACATGGAAGCTGGTGAGCCCTTCGAACGCCTGTGGTTGATCCTCGAATCAGCTCTCGAGGGAGGACGTCCGCTCTCCAAGGATGACCGAATCCTGCTCAAGCGGCTCGCACTCCAGCCCCGTCTCGGCCACCCCCCGGCCTGGCTCAAGACCAGGGCCCGGAAGCTCAAACGGGAAGCTCGCCAACGACCAATGAGTGATCGCTGGTTCATCAAGGAACCGAATCTCCACTGGGTGGCTCCCTCGGCACTCGAGTATCGACCCAACCTCCGGTTCGTCATGGCGGTCCGTCATGGGGTCGACATGGCCTTCAGCCGAAATCAACAGCAGGTCAACGTCTGGGGACCGACCGTCCTGAAAGAGCCCGGCCTCGAGATCAATCCGACTGCCTCCCTTCGGTACTGGTGCCTCGTCCATCGTCGAATCGACGAGCTTCAGAAGAAACACCCCGACCGGGTGCTGATCGTCTCCTTCGACCAGCTCTGCCATGATCCTGGTTCGGTGTTTCCGCGCCTCTTCGAATTCGCGCAGATCGATTCCACCAGGGAGCTCATGGATCGTGCTTCCGCCGGCGTGAAGGCCCCTTCATCGATCGGACGGCACCTCAATGAGGATCTTTCCGTCTTCGATCCCGATGACCTTGCCTTCGTTGACTCGTTCATGGCTACCATCGAGATGTCCTGACCGTCCTTCATGCCGAATCAACGAGGTGCTTCTGGTGGGTTCCAAACCGACACCCGATCATCCTGCCGACTCACCGACGCCACGTGCGTTGTCTCGTACCCTCGCCCGGCACCCCCGTCCCCTTGGTGGTGATACCGCGAGAAGCCGCAGCAACGATGTTGCTGTTCCCCTCACCGGGATGATCCTGCAGGATGGAAATCGCCCTTCGCAACTGACGATCGGAAAGAAGCCGGACTGGCTGCGTGCACGCATGCCCGGTGGCCAGGGTTATCTCGATCTCAAGGCCTTGATAGATGAATACAAACTGCACACCGTCTGCCAGGAGGCCAGTTGCCCCAACATGGGGGAATGCTGGTCGCGAGGCACCGCGACGATCATGATCCTCGGCGACACCTGCACCCGCTCATGCGGCTTCTGCAACGTCAAGACCGGAAAGCCGATGGAACTGGACAACGACGAACCTCGTCGGGTCGCAGAAGTGCTTTCGAAGATCAATCTCGGGCACGTGGTGATCACCAGCGTCGATCGGGACGACCTTCCCGACGGCGGAGCACGCATCTGGGCGGAGACGATCGAGGCTGTTCACGAACTCTGCCCGGACACCAGCGTCGAAGTGCTCGTCGGTGATTTCAAGGGGGTCGAGAAGGATGTCCAACTGGTCTGTGATGCACGTCCCGAGATCATCTCCCACAACATGGAGACGGTCCTCAGGATGCATCCTGCCGTGCGACCCCAGGCCAAGTACGAACGATCACTCAAGGTCCTTCAGCAGTTCAAGGCCAACGGCCTGGTGACCAAGACTGGAATCATGCTTGGTATCGGCGAGAAGGAGGACGAGGTCTACGAGCTGATGGGCGATGTCCGGGCCTGGAGTGATGCTGACATCCTGACCGTCGGCCAGTACCTGCAACCCACTCGAAACCACCTGCCGATCGAACGGTGGGTCCACCCCGATGAATTCGCCCGGATGAAGGACACCGCACTCGAGAAGGGTTTCGAGGTCTGTGAGAGCGGACCACTCGTCCGGTCCAGCTATCACGCAGAAGAGCAGGCGGAGAAGCTCAGCCCCGAGCGCGCCGACGTCCATGGACGGATGAAGCGGTTGATCCAGCAGGCCCGTTCGCGCGGGACGTGACTTCGGTCACCTGAAAACAGCATCACCTTCGAATGATCATGAGCTTCCTGCCCCGCATGCGGGGCATTGAAAAAGGAAGGGCGTGGGTGACGCAAGCCACACACACCCTTCCAATATCTCTCAACCCTGCGGTTGAACGTTCGATCCTGAGTGGCGCTTCTTAATCCCCAAGAGCGCTGTTGTTTGGAGGCTGATCGGATTGGATCGAAATGAACAAGGAGAAACACATTTCACGTGCTCCAACAGTACATGCGACGTCCGCGTGTCGATCACGCAACCTATTCCCTGTTTTCTTCCATTTTGCCGTCCTGGGACCGCTCAGGGCACCAGCCAACCGATTCCGTCGGTCACCACCATCAACCACACGATCGGAACCCATACAGCCATGGACACCGCACTCAACTGCACGATTCGCTGTATTCGTGGGTGAAGTGCCTCGAAGGGGCCTGATGAAAGTGCCATGACCCTTGTCGGCCAGGAAACGCCCGGATCATCCGTGGGGAGTGGCGAGGTTTCGGGTTCCTGAGCACCTGTTTGCTCCGGCTCATCCTGCTGTGGGGTCGGAGCGACCTCATCGACCTCATCGATCGCGTGATCAACTCGATCATTGCTCATGTCCGGGGTCGTCTCCAGAACCGTGCCTGAATCGACAGTGCCGGGATTCTTTCGAGGTGCATCCCCGAACTCGGCCGCGATGGCGACATCGAGTTCCTGCTCGAGTTCATCGATGTTGAAGTCGATCTCCGCAGGCGCTTCCTCGACATCGAAGGATTCCGGTGACTGGAGCCGGACTGCTTCATCCACCTTCATCGAAAAGGTCTTCCCCGCCTTGTTGTTGACGACCTGTTCGTTCGAGGGAGCGGATCTGGTCGTGGGTCGATCACTGTCCGGTCGACGCTCCACATTTCCCGTGGTATCGCCGGGAAGGTCGATCAGTCGTCGAGTTGAACGTTCATCAGACATGGTCAGTCTGGTCATCGGCCTGATGGAAACAGACCTTCACCAGATGTCCGCTTCAGTGGGGCATGTCCCCGCTTTCATGCCAGGTTTCACTGGTTATCGCCCATCGTTCGTGATCACACCAACGTCCGGCGATCTTCAGGAACCGTTCGGAGAAACCCTCTCTTCGCATGCCGACCCCTTCAGCCAACGCCCTCGAGGCGGGGTTGTCCGTCTGGATGTTCGCTTCCACGCGATGCAGATCGAGGTCCAGGAAGATGTGCTCGAGCACGAGGGCGACCGCCTCCTTCATGTATCCCTTCCTCGCATGCGGGCGACCGATCCACCAACCCAGGGCACAGTTCTGGAAGGCGCCACGTGCGACCTGGTTGATGTTGATCACCCCGAGGATCACCGAATCACCCCGACGCTCCACCAGGAGTGGTACCCGCGAGTCATCGAACTCGATCATCCGTCGGAAGAGTTCCATCTCCGGAGCCAGCTCCCCCTCGCCACCCTCTCGAATCGGCTCCCACCTGGTGAGGAAGGATCCGCTCGAGCGGCGAAGTTCGAGGAAGGCATCCTCGTCGCGAGGCGAGGCATGGCGGATCTTCACCCGTCGACCAGCGCGAATGTCACGCACAGCATCCATCACCTCTGGTCCTGTCCCGAGAAACCGGGGCTGTACTTGTAGGGAATCCACGCCGTCTTGGGCCTGGTGGTGTCGAGATACATGATGTCACCGTTGTCCATCACCGCGATCAGGGTGGAATCCCATCGACCGGATGACTTGTCGTTGTCGATGATCACCGATGCGACTTCGCTGGGTGCCGTGCGTGGTTTGACCGCACCCGCAAGAAGACCACCGGTGATCAGTCCGATCAAACCTATTCCACAGGTCCGCCAGTTCGAACGAGACCGTTCCAGTCTCCTGATTTCATCTGGTGCATGCATTTTCATTCTCCTGTCTGTTTCGTTGAATCGTTCATTCTCATTATTCCGAGTCGTTGGTTTGATTGCAGGGCGAATTTGATTTCTATTTGGATAATGCCCGACAGACGACATGGGATATTTAATTAGTATCGCTTGTCAACTGTTTTCTGTTTGGAGAAGGAGACGACCCTTGTGTGGCATTGCGGGTTATGAACTGGTTTCATCACGCACGGAAAAGGCCGAGGACGTTCTTCTCGCGCTTCGTGCTCTTGCACACCGTGGTCCCGATGACGAAGGTCTTTCCTACATGAACCGCGAGACCGGGGAATGTCACTCCTTCCGGACCAACTGCAGTGTTCCCGGGATCGAACAACACCCTTTGTTCGAAGCATCCGGACCATTCAATCACACGACCTGCTTCGGTCACCGACGATTTCAGATAATCGATCCGACCAAGAACGGGCATCAACCCTTCTGGACGAACAACAAAGAAGTGTGTGTTGCGTTCCACGGTGAGATCTACAACTTCGTGGAGTTGCGTTCTGAACTCGAGGAACTGGGCGTCGTCTTCAAGACGAGTTCCGATACCGAAGTTCTTGCCTACAGTTACCTTGAATGGGGAGAATCCTGCTTTGAAAGGCTCAACGGATTCTGGGCGTTGTGCCTTCACGACACCCGACGCCGCAGGACCTTGATCGCTCGGGACAGGATCGGTGAAGCGCCTCTCTACTTCGTGCAATCGGACCGGGGTACTTTCTGGTCTTCTGAGATCAACGGGATCTTCTCCTTGCTGGGTCGCGATTCCTTCACCGTCAATCCGCGCTCGGTCTCGGATTTTCTCCGGCATCGTCAGCGTGATTTCCGGTCGGAGACCTTCTACCGCGAGATCAACACGTTTCCCCCCGGCAGTCACGGTTGGATACGACCCGATGGCTCCATGGATGTCACCAGATTCTGGTCTCCACCACTCGATCGTCTTAAGCCGGGTGACATCCCCGTTCATGAAGCAGCCTCGACCATTCGTGACATCCTCGATGATTCCGTTCGAATTCGGTTGAGAGCGGACGTGAATGTCGCCATTCAGGTGAGTGGTGGTCTGGATTCATCAGTCCTGCTTGCGTTGAGTGCGGTTCAAGGTCGACAAGTCGACGCCTACACACTTTCCTTCCCCGAACCGTACAACGAATCTGAATACGCCATCAAGGCGGCTGAACACTACCCTGACCAGGTCTCGATTCACATCATCGACCCTCCCGCGGATGAGTTCTTCGAACATGGGAACGACTTC
Organism: Phycisphaerales bacterium; assembly: GCA_029246705.1. GTDB lineage: Bacteria > Planctomycetota > Phycisphaerae > Phycisphaerales > SM1A02 > JAKVBQ01. The sequence goes on from JAQWMQ010000008.1 coordinate 118,200, forward strand.
ATCAATCACATGGCGGAGCCCTTTCATTCGCCGAACCTGGTCACGACCAATGCAATCTGGTCCGAGATGTCCCGCGCTGGATTTCGAGCGACCTTGCATGGTTCCGGGGGTGACGAGATCTTTGCCGGTTACACCAGGGAATACTTCATTCCCTATCTTCGCGACCTCCTGAAGTGTGGAGATCTCTCGAAGTTCTCTTCGAACTTCCTTCGATTCAGCGAGCGGAATGCCGGACCCCTCGGGGTCGACCTCGCCTTTCGAGCTGGAATCGTCATGGGAGGCGTGGGCGCCTACGAATCCATCTTCGAGCGGGTCGGCTCGCGAGATGATCCGGCCGCCCCCGAGATGTCGTCTCCGGAGTTCCACAACGTTCTTTCCGGAAGCGCCGAGGACAGGCTGTTGAAGACCCTCTCGGACTGGAAGATGAACTACCAGTTGAGAAGCGACAACCAGAACAGCATGCTCGTACCCATGGAGCTTCGGCTTCCGTTTCTCGATCATCGACTGATCGATTTCGTTTTCACCCTTCCATTCGAATACCTGATTCGAGATGGCTGGAAGAAATGGATACTTCGAGTCGCCATGGAGGACTTGCTCCCTCCCGAGATCATCTGGCGAAGGCGAAAGATGGGATTCCCCTTTCCCATCGAATCCTGGCTCGCTCTCCATCGAGAGCGCATCATCGGTCTGCTGGCCGATGTCCAGTGTCCCTTCATCGACATCGTGAAGCTTTCGAATCGTTATGAAGCTCTTCGGCGTCGGAATTCAAACTACCTCTGGTGCTTGATCTCCACCGCGCTCTGGTGGAAGAACCACCAACAGGCGCTCTGATCTTCCCGAGCTCGCAGGATCAACCAACGATGAGGATCCAGGCGACGAGTATCAATGTCGAGAGGATCGTGATCGGTATGCCGAGTCTGGCGTGTCGCCAGAAGGAGATGCTCACGCCGTGCTCCTGGGCCTGACGAACCATGATCATGTTCGCAAGGCTTCCTATGACGATGAAGTTGCCCGCAAACGTGCTCGCCACCGCGAGGATCAGTCCTATCTCCTGGGTCGAGGAAGGAATGACCTTTATCAGCAACAAGACTGCGGGAATGTTGTTCACCAGGTTCGACAACACCACTGTCGCGATCGCAAGCTGCCATCCGACCTGCAGTTCGATACCGGCGGACTCCAGGCTCGCCACCGATCGTCCCGGAAGACCGGTGTTCGCGAAGGCGGTGACCACGATTCCCAGGGAGACGATGAGTACCAGGAGACTCCAGTCGACCCGACTGAGAATGGTGTCGGTCGAGTAGACCCTGTTCAGCAGGAGAATCCCCGCGATGCAGAGTGCGCTGACCGGTCTCGAGAAAGGCATGATGAAGAGGACGATGATCGCGACCAGGGCGATCACACCCAGGGAAGCCCCGATCGGGCGAAGCCTGGTGGGCGCCCTTCGCGATCGATTCGTCACGTCGACCACGGCGGCCTTCTCCTCCTCGACCGTATCCCGGGCCTCCTCGAGCGGGCCGCCCATCAGGAGGATGACCAACCAGACCATGAAGAGCACGATCACCACCGGAACGATCGCCCAGGCGAGGTGCTCGAGGAAGTGGATGTCGAGTGCTTCCGCGATGATCATGTTCTGGGGGTTGCCGATGATCGTCGCTGCCGAGCCGATGTTTGCCGCGAAGGTGCAACCGAGAACGAACGGTATCGCCCGAAGTCGTCGTTCATGTAGACGCATGACGAGGATCGGTATGAAGGCGAGCACCGCGACATCATTCGTGATCAGTGCGCTTGTGGACGCACTCGCCGCCATGATCAGTCCAAGCGTCATCTTCGGCGACATGTCGTGCGGGACGATTCGATTCGCCAGCTTCGATATCAAGCCGCTTTCAGTGAGTTGGGCGACGATGACCATGAGTGACAGCAGGACGATGATCGTGGACCAGTCGGTCTCGGTCATGGCCTGCTTGAAACCGATCGCACCGATCACCAGCATCGCCGCAGCGCCGACCAGCGCTATTCCCGTTCTGTCGATTCGAAGTCCCGGGATCCAGCCCACCGCAAGAGCGATGTAGGTGAGGACGAAGACGATCATGGTGATGATCGTGTCCGGTCGATCGGCGATTATGGTGGGGTTCGACGTGTCCATGTTTCAAGAAGATCCGGTGCCCTGCTGTTGTGTGATGACCCGGATCAGTTTCTCATGACCGGCGGCGTGTGTTTGATCTGGTGTGCTTCATGAAGCGTGATTCCACCGCTTCCCGGTGGGATCTCGATCTCAAGACGCTTCGGGAGAAGGGTCTTCTCCAGAATGACGCGGTGAAGAACCGATCCATCGAGAATGACGGTCAACCTGCGACCCTCGACGTCGATGATCAACTCGTGTTCACCCTTCGAATCGGATGAATCGGAACCTGCGCCTTCAGAGACCACCGGGTATCGGATCTCTTCTTTTTTGACACCTCCGGTCACGGGTGAACTCGTCTTCGATGATTCGCCTGAAAGATCAAAGACGACAACGTTCGTATCGGTATCTTCCGGGTGGAGACGCATCACCGCCCGGCCATCGAGATCACAAGAAAGCCGGATCGTGGTGTTTGCTCCCCCAAGCGGAGTGTCGATGAAGGCCGATTCCCCTCCAGATCGAACGACGATGGAACCGTCCGGGTGTCGTGACACTCCGACCTGACCACGCCATGTCTTCATGGGGACGAAGCTGCTCGTGCCGTTGTCGAGCACGCGCAGGTCCTTCCAGCGAACATCACAGTTTCCACTGTGCACCTGGAACGCGATCATGCCGTCCATGTCGGCGAAGTCGATGACGTCGGCACAAGGGACACCATTCACCCAGGAACGCACATGCGGGCCGTGGCATTCGATCCTGTAGTGGTTCCATTCCCCGGCCTTGAATGCGTTTCTTGCAGCTTCATCATCGGCAAGTGAATGAATCCAACCTCTTCGAAGTTCATCGTAGAGACCACCGGACCAGCTGCGTTGGCTTGAATCGACCTCGAGCTGGTACCCACGAACGCCACTGTTCCGGACACCGGGCTTCGGTTGATGGCTCCTCACCTGCCAACCGGAGTTTCCATTGGCATTGATCATGACCTCTCCCTCGAGAATGAAGTCCCCGAAGGTCCGTTCACTCATGAGGAACGTGTTGCGAGCGGAGTTGCCGCGGCCATGGAGATCGCCCTCGTCGCGATCGATCACCGCATCCCCCCCGACGACCCGCCAGCCTTCAAGTCCCCGGGCCGGAAGCAGGCTGACGAATCCGCGGTCATCACCTGCCGGCGGCATGCCGTTCTCACGGATCGTGAAGGTTCGACCATCCCGCTCCGTGGTGTCGGCTGCTTCCTGCGGTTCCTGGGCTGCGGCGTGGCCAACGAGAAGAAAACCGATCATGAGTTGATGCACGTGTTTTCCGAAGTGGCGTTCCATGATTCAATGGTAACGAGCGATGGGACCAATCCAATGTAGGATCATTCCATGAAGACGATCACCCCCGGACTTCTCCTGATCCTTCTGTCGATGGTCCTCCACGGATCCGTTCGTGCCGCGCTTGCGGACGAACCACCCAACATCATCCTTATCCTCGCCGACGACCTGGGGTCCGGTGATATCGGTGTCTTCAACACTGAATCGCGCATTCCCACGCCCAATCTCGATCTTCTTTCCCGCCAGGGCATGCGATTCGACGATGCTCATTCACCCAGTGCAGTCTGCACGCCCACTCGATACGGCCTGCTCACCGGTCGATATGCATGGCGATCCCGGTTGAAACAATGGGTGCTCAATGGAAATTCCCGTCTCCTGATCGATGACGGTCGCCCAACCCTTCCCTCGGTCCTGGCTGAATCGGGGTACGCCACCAGTGGAGTCGGCAAGTGGCACCTCGGTCTCGGAAGCGAACAACCGGTCGACTACGGTCGACCCTTCGATTCAGGCCCGCTCACGATTGGATTCAGCCAGTACGAGGGCATTCCCGCGTCCCTGGACATGGAACCATACGTGTGGATCGTCGGTGATTCACTCGAAGCCCCACCCACATCGGAGCTCGAGCGCAGCGAACACCGGCGACAGGGCGGAGGCGGCTTCTGGCGCAAGGGTCGGTCGGCGCCTGGTTTCGACATGAACGATGTCCTGCCCCGGATCGGTCGGACCGCATGCCGGATGGTGACCAACCTCGCTGGTGATGATCATCCCTTCCTTCTATACATCCCCCTGACCGCACCACACACGCCATGGATGCCCGACGAGGAACATGCCGGACGAAGCGAAGCCGGCCACTACGGGGACTTCGTCGCGATGGTCGACACCACTGTGGGTTCGATCCTGGACTGTCTCGAGAGAACGGGTGTCGCGAAGGACACCATCGTCATCTTCACCAGCGACAACGGCGCGCACTGGCCGACCACGGATGTGAGGACATACGGTCATGCCGCAAACCTCGATCTACGTGGCCAGAAGGCCGACATCCACGAGGGCGGACATCGCGTCCCCCTCATCGTGCGGTGGCCCGGGCGGATTGCCGCCGATTCCATCTCATCGGAAACCATCTGCCTGACCGACGTCTTCCCCACGCTTGTCGCTGCAGCAGGAGCGGAACTTCCCGATGGAGCTGCCCCTGATGGCGTGAACCTGCTGCCGGTACTGCGCGCGACCGGCGAACCCACGGATCACCGTCGAGGAATCATCCACCACTCGGGTGACGGGATGTTCGCGATTCGTTCGGGCCGCTGGAAACTGGTCGAAGGTCTTGGTTCCGGAGGCTTCACCAAGCCGGCACGCATCGAAGTCCCCGACGGAGAAGTCGGTTTCCAGCTCTACGACCTCGATGCCGACCCCGCTGAATCCGTCGACCTGGCATCGGATCTGCCTGAGGAAGTGATCAGGCTTCGATCGCTGCTCGAGGAGATCCGATCTTCTCAACGGAGTGTCAGGCGGTCAGAGTGAACGCCTCGGGGCTGGTCAGTTCGACATCGATTCAAGCAGATCATTGATCCCATTGACCGAGTCGAGGTTCTCGATCGTCGCCTTCTCGGCCGAGATCCGGATGTTGAACGTGCTCTCAAGAACGGTGATCAACTCGAGCAGCGCGAAGCTGTCGATCAATCCTGATGAGAACAAGGGGTCTGCATCGCCGATCTTGGTGACATCCAGTCGAAGGGCATCCTTCAGGACGGCTCGAACGGCTTCTTTTTGATCACTCATGCTTGGGGGTCTCCAGGGAAAGCCATGAGACTGTCCATCGACCGGGAATGGACCTGAAGGCGATGAAACAAACAGAATTACACCAATCATCGGAATTCTCGGACGAAATCCTGCCTGGATCCCGTCTTCGTTCGGGGGAAACCAAGGGGTGCATCTCCTAGACTTGGTGTCATGAACCTCCCCTCGCCCATGATCGATCTTCCCAAGCTCCTCATCCTCACCTGTGTTCTGGGGCTTCTCACGACGGTTGACCCGTGCCTGGCCCAGAATGGTGATCGACCAGGTGAGATCCAGGCCCCACTCCCCGATGCTTTCAAGCGGGATGCAGCGCTTCCAAGGTCACCGGAGGAGGCACTCCGATCCTTCCAGCTGCAACCCGGCTTCCGGATTGAACTGGTGGCTTCGGAACCGATGATCGAGGACCCGGTCGCGATGGCTTTCGACGAGTCGGGCCGGCTCTGGGTGGTCGAGATGCGTGGATACATGAACGACATCGAGGGTTCCGATGAGACCCAGCCCATCGGGCGGATCGTCGTTCTGGAGGATGTCGATGGTGATGGTCGCATGGATCGATCGACTCCTTTCCTCGAAGGGCTCGTTCTTCCACGGGCGATCACTCCCGTCGACGGCGGCGTGCTCTACGTCGAACCACCCCACCTGGTCTTCGCTCGCGATCTCGACGGCGACCTGGTCGCCGATCGGACTCGGATCGTTGCATCCGGTTTCGCCGGAATCGAGAACCCCGAACATGCCGGCAACGGACTTGCCTGGGGCATCGACGGGTGGCTCGAGTGTTCGCAACACCCTTTTCGATACCGGTTTCACGATGGCGAGGGTGAGGTGGAACTGCAGCGGGTCCGTCCGCACGGCCAGTGGGGCATCGCCATCGATGACTTCGGTCGGTGCTGGTACTCGCCCAACTCCGAACCACTGCTCGTGGATCTCCATCCCAAGCACTACGCAGCACGCAACCCGAACCAGTCCGGCTTCAACGGAGTCGGCCAGGCGGTGGCGACCAACAAGCGGGTGAAGCCGATCATGCGGACCCCGGGGGTCAACCGTGGGTATCAGAACGCAACCCTCGATGATGAGGGCAAGCTGGCCAGCTTCACCGGAGCCTGCGGTACCGGCGTGTATCGAGACACGATTCTCGGTGAGGACGTCGAAGGCGACATCTTCGTCGGCGAGGTTGCCGGCAACCTCGTCAAGAGATTCGACATCCGCCCCGACGACAAGAAGACGATCGCCGCTCACCCCGTCGATGACCCCGTCGAGTTCATCACTTCGACCGACGAACGCTTCCGACCCGTGCAGGTCATCACCGGCCCGGACGGTGCGCTGTACGTCTGTGACATGTACCGGGGGATCATCCAGCACCGGATCTTCATGACCTCCTTCCTGCGCAAGCAGGTAGAGGATCGCGGCCTCGAGCACCCTGCCGCACTCGGTCGGATCTGGCGGGTGGTACCGGAAGACGGGCAACTGCGATCGGTCCCGGATCTCTCCTCCGTCGCCGACGAGGAATTGGCGATCTTCATCGAACATCCCAACGGAACCATCCGCGATTCCGCCCAGCGACTGCTCACCGAACGCCGTGCCATCGATGTCGCACCGATTCTTCGCGAAACCATGGTGAATTCGACCCTTGAACGCGATCGCCTGCGTGCACTCTGGACCCTCGGCACGATCGGGGCGGTGAACAAGGATGACCTGATCCTCGCTTCCCGAGACTCATCGAGTCATGTCAGGCGCGCCGCCCTGCAGGTCGCCGAGGAGTCACTCGAGGATCTGGAGATACTCGAACTCTGCGCGAAACTCGCCACCGACAGTGATGACTTCGTTCGGGTTCAGTCCGCGCTTTCACTGGGCGGATCTGAAATCGACGAGACCCTCGTCATGATTCCGGAGATCTTCGAGGAGAATTCAAGGATGCGCCCGATGCGAAGCGCGGTCCTCTCGAGCCTGGCCGGTCGGGAAGAGCGTCTTTTCGAGCTCATCGAGGAGCAGGATCTCCTGGCCGAGCGTACGCCCGCGAATCGCGCGCTGCTCGCGGATGTGGCGGACTCGATCCTTCGAAGCCGTGACCGGGAACTCAACTCGGCGCTGCTCGCCTTCGGGGCACGGCGTCCCGAGAATCGCGAGTGGCACCTGCGTACCATCCTCGACCGCACCGGTTCGACCATGCGCTTGAATTCAAAGACACCCCGCAAGGTCCGGGTCTCCGCACCCCCGCGAGGCTGGCCTGAACTGATCGCTCGCGGCGAGACCCCCATCGGGCAGCGTGCACTCGCCATCGACGAACACCTGCTCTGGCCGGAGCGCGAGATGTTCCTCGCCGACGATGTCGGCAACAGCGTCGATTTCAGCGACCCATCATCGGTCGTGGCCCGGGGCAAGCGAATCTACGTCCAGTGCCTTTCCTGCCACCAGGCGAATGGTCGTGGTCTCTACCCGGTCTATCCACCACTTGTCGACAGTGAGTTCGTGCTCGGCGACCCCGCTCGTCTTGCCGCGATCATCATGCATGGTCTCGAAGGTCGGATAGAGGTCGAGGGTCGTCACTACAACCAGCAGATGCCACCAGCTCCGATCAAGGACGACACGGACATCGCTGCGGTCATGACTTATGTCCGGCAGGCCTGGGGCAACGATGCGCCACCGGTCACGCCTGATCTCGTCGAATCGGTCAGGACGGCAACCAGCGGTCGAACCGGACCACTCGGACCCGCTGACATCGGACAGTGATGAAACGAACACCGTTTCACCGGGTTCGATGCTGAAGTCGGTTTCCCGGCGGGTACACTCGGGTCGATGCTCGTAGCACTCCTGTCGTCGTCGATGTTCCTTTCCGTGATCCTTCCGGTCATGCAGGATGTGACCACGGACCGAAGCACCCAGGTTCAACCCGCCGACGCCGCACACGAACGAATGCTTGGTGAATCCGTCGACTATCTGGCCGACGTCAAGCCGATCCTCGTGCGTCGTTGTTACGCCTGCCATGGTCCCGATTCGGATTCCAGGAAGGCGGACCTGCGTTTCGACGATCGCGGTGACGTGACCCGGTCCCGTGACGGTTACTCGATCATCTCACCGGGTCGAGCACACGAAAGCGAACTCCTGCTCCGAATCGATCCACAGGATCCCGATGACCGCATGCCTCCCGAGGGCGTGTCCCTGAGTGCCGAGGAGATCGACATCATCAGGCGCTGGGTCGATCAAGGTGCGAAATACGATCGACACTGGTCCTTCAAACCGGTCCGCCGGGTCGAAGCGCCAGGAGCACCGCTCCTCGCACGGGATCCGGTCCGGGAGCCGATCGACCGGTTCATCCTTGCTCGTCTCGGGGAAGCCGGGATCGAGCCAGCAGGTGATGCGGCGCCGTCGGATCAGTTGCGCCGCCTCGCCTTCGATCTCACGGGACTGCCCCCCGATCCCGTGGACGTGATCGCATTCGAAGAGGATCCGTCCGACGATCGTTGGAGCGCATTCGTCGACAGGTACCTGGACTCCCCTGATTTCGGTGAACGATGGGGACGACACTGGCTCGACCTGGTCCGGTACGCGGAGACCTGCGGGCACGAATTCGACTATCCCATTCATGATGCCTGGCGATATCGCGATTACGTGATCAGGGCCATGAACGATGGCATCCCCTACGACCGGTTTCTCCGCGAGCACCTGGCCGGCGACCTGCTCGATCCGAGAATCGACCCCGAGACCGGGATCAACCAGTCGGTTCTGGGCACCGGTTTCTATCACCTCCACCAGGCGGTCCATGCGCCGGTGGATGTGCGTTCCGATGAGCTCGATCGAGTTGAAAACCAGATCGACGTCATCAGCAAGACCTTCCTGGGCCTGACCGTCTCGTGCGCCCGATGCCACGATCACAAGTTCGACCCCATCACCCAGGCGGACTACTACGGGTTGGCCGGTTACCTGCGAAGCTCTCGTCGCAGTCGGGCCTATCTCGACCCCGGCGGCGTTCTCGAGAACAAGCGCCAGGAACTCGAGGCACTTCAGGAACGGATGCAACCGATCATCCGGTCCGCAGCGGGAAACATCCCCGACACCATCCTTCCAACCACCCTTTCGGTACTGCGGGAGAGTCTCGTCGAACCCGACACCCCCGGGTCGATTCCGACCGAACGCGTCTACGAGGACTTCGAGAACCACGACTTCACCACCTGGACCGCCGAAGGTACGGCCTTCGCTCGTGGACCACAGACCACCGAAACGATCCGGGATTCTTTTCGACCGCATGTCACCAGTGATCGGATGGTCAACACCTGCGACGATCGACCCGGCGGATCGGGTGATGCGGATACGGGAACCCTGACCAGTCCCGAGTTTCGTGTCGATGAACCGGCGATCGTCTTCATGATGTCCGGTGGCAGCCACGACGGAAAGACCTGCGTCGAACTGCTTGTCGACGGTGAAGTGGTTCGAACCGCGAATGGTGAGTCCGATGCAGTACTCCGGGAGATTCGCTGGGATGTCTCGGATCTGCACGAAAAGACCGCCCGCCTGCGGATCGTCGATCACCATGTGGGTGCCTGGGGTCACGTGGTCGTCGACGACATCCGCTTCCGTCGCATCCCCGGATACGCATCATCTTTGAACCGTTCGATCAAACAGCTGGCCAGGGAGACCGGACTGACCCAAGAAGCGGTGGTTCGCTGGATCGAGGCCCTGCACGATCCAACGATCGGGAAAGCCGATCACCCCCTCCATCGCTGGGCGGTCGATCAAGACCCTGAACCCGAACAACGAGCGATCCCGGCCGTGGTCCTCGACGACGGAAGCGGCCAATCCGGTTGGTTCGGGGAAGGACATGCCTGGACCCGGGGATCGACCCCGCGTCTGGACAGCGGTCTGGTCGACCCCCGGTTCGAGGGCACGCTCAGATCACGCACCTTCACCATCACTCATGAGCATCTCCTGATTCGTGCACGAGGGCGCGGGACGATCCGGCTCTCCGTCGCCGGTTTCATGATGGATCAGTTCAACGCCCTTCTCTTCGAGGGTTTCAAGCAGGATGTCGACGGCCCACAATGGCAGGTCATCGACATGGGGCTTGCCGCGTACGCCGGTGAAAGGGCCTGGATCGAATTGATCGACGACGGTGACGGATCGCTTGAAGTGGACTGGATCGCCTTCGATGATTCCTCATCAGCCCGGGTGTCGTTGGAAGAAAAAGCATCAATAACGGTCTGGGATGACCCTGACGTGACACGTTGGCTCGCTGCGAACGACCTCATGGAGTCACTTCCCGACCAGGCTCGACCGTATGCCGAGGCCATCGCCGAACGGCAACGGCTGGTCCGGTCGATCGCACCGGAGCTGCCTCGTCCCGTCCGGGCCCTTGCGATGCAGGACGGCGGCGCCGACGAGGAGCGGATCCTCATCCGTGGTGACCACCACACCCCCGGCAAGATCGCGCCTCGAGGGCTCATCGTCGAGATATCCGGCGATCATCAGGTGGATGCACCCGGATCAGGTCGGGCCGAGCTTGCGGATGCGATCCTCGACCCATCGAACCCGCTGACCGCCCGCGTTGCGGTCAACCGTGTCTGGCACCACCTGACCGGTCGCGGCATCGTCTCGACCACCGACGATTTCGGTGCTCTCGGTGCCATGCCGAGTCATCCGGAACTGCTCGATCATCTCTCCATCGACTTCTCGAGTGACTGGTCCATCAAGCGGTTGATCGGTCGGATCGTCCGGTCAAGCACCTATCGTCGTTCAAGTTCCCCGGTCGACCCCGCGGTGGTCGAGATCGATCCGACCAACGATCTCCTGGCCCATGGTCGTATCCGAAGACTGCAGGGCGAGGCGATACGTGACGCTGCCCTTTCGGTCTCGGGTCGACTCGACGCGCAACGATACGGTGAGTCGGTTCCCATACACCTCACGAGTTTCATGACCGGACGCGGAAGACCGGGACGCAGTGGTTCGGTCGACGGTGAAGGTCGTCGATCGGTCTATCTGGAGGTTCGGCGAAACTTTCCCGTTCCGTTCCTCGTGGTGTTCGATCTTCCCATCCCAACGACCACCATCGGAAGACGGAACGTCTCGAACGTCCCTGCACAGTCCCTGGCCATGATGAACGACCCTTTCATCCATGAGATGTCACGTTTGTGGGGAAAACACTCCCTGGAACACGCTGATGTCGGCCTACTCTGGAGGCAGGCGTTCGCTCGCGCGGCGACACCGGAGGAGCTCCGGGCCGCAGACGCCTTCATCACCGAGGGTGAAGGCACCGAGGAGACCTGGGTCGAACTCTGTCACGCATTGATGAACACCAAGGAGTTCACGCACCTGAACTGACCATGACTCGTGAACGCATCCATCATTGTGGCCGTTTCGTCCCGTCGTCCATGACGCGTCGGGACATGCTTCGCCAGTGTGCGAGTGGGTTCGGCATGGTCGCACTCGGTGGCCTGCTTTCGGACAAGTCCTTCTCAAGCAGCCTGGACACCGGTTGTCACCATCGCCCCACCGCTCGGAACATCATCTTCCTGTACATGGACGGTGGTCCATCCCAGGTCGACACCTTCGACCCGAAGCCTCGCCTCAAACGGGATGCCGGCAAACCGTTTCCGATGAAGATGGAGCGAACCCAGTTCGAGAACAAGGGCAACATCCTCCAGTCTCCCTGGAAGTTCAGGCGCCACGGGGAGAGCGGACTTCCCGTCAGTGAACTCTTTCCACACGTGGCCACCTGTGCGGATGAACTCTGCGTCATCCGTTCGATGACATCGAGCTTCTCCGAGCACACCAGTGCGAACTACTTCCTCCACACCGGGCATGGCATCGCGGGCAGGCCATCCATGGGTGCCTGGTCGAGCTACGGACTCGGAAGCGAGAGTTCCGAATTGCCGGGTTTCGTGGTTCTCAACGGAGGGCTCATCCCCCCCGGCGGCATGGAGTGCTTTGGCAATGCCTTCCTGCCCGCAACCCACCAGGGATCGATCTTCCTGCCCGACGAACAAGCCGTTGCGAACATCCACCCGCTCGAGATCGATTCGATGTCGCAACGAAGGAAGCTCGAGCTGGTCCGTTCCTTCGACCAACTGCACTCGGAGCGAACATCCGGTCATGATTCGATCGATTCCGCGATACGGAACCACGAACTCGCATTCAAGATGCAGCTTGCGGTCCCGGACCTGATGGACCTCGGCAACGAGTCCGACGCGACCCGGAGACTGTACGGACTTGACGAAGGCTTCGAGGGAACGCGCGTCTTCGGAAGACAGTGCCTGCTTGCTCGTCGAATGGTCGAACGGGGTGTTCGTTTCATCGAGCTGACCTGCCCGGGTGTCGGCACGGATCGATGGGACCAGCACAACGATCTCAAGAGCGGACACGAAGCGAACGCACTCGCTGTCGACCAGGGCATCGCGGGTCTTCTCAAGGATCTTCGATCCCGAGGCATGCTGGATGAAACCCTGGTGGTCTGGGCAGGTGAGTTCGGGCGAACCCCCTTCGCCCAGGGAACCGATGGCAGGGATCACAATCCGTACGGATATACGATCTGGATGGCGGGTGGAGGCGTGCGCAACGCGATGACCCTCGGTGCAACCGATGAATTCGGATATCGCGCAGTCGATCGTCCTTTGGAGATCCACGACCTGCATGCGACCATGCTTCACTTGCTGGGTGTTGACCACGAGCGGCTGGTGGTCGAGCACGGTGGCAGGGCCATGCGACTCACCGACGTGCACGGACACGTCGTTCATGAGATCATCGCCTGAAATCCTCAGGAGATCAGACCAAATGAAGACACTCCCATTGCTGGCAGGCATCATCCTGTCCGTCATGTCGACCAAGGCCGTCTCCCAGGACGCCGAGTCGGTCAAGATCGTCGTGGATCCCGGATTCGAAGTCGGTCTCTTCGCCAGAGAACCCCTGGTTAAGGATCCGGTCGCGTTCGCCATCGATCCCGCAACCGGACGCATCGCGGTCTGTGAATCGTTCCGGCAGAGTCACGGTGTCGAGGACAATCGTTCGAGTCCCTACTGGCTGCTCGATGATCTCGCCGCGCAGACGGTCGAGGACCGACGGGCCTACATGCTCAAGTGGGCCGGCGAGTTCGAAGGCGGTGCGAAGTGGTTCACTGAGAAGGATGACCGTGTTCGAATGCTGGTCGACTTCGATGGTGATGGGGTCGCTGACCATGCGGAACTCGTGGCCGACCAGTTCAATGACGTCGTCGATGGAACCGGATCCGGAGCGCTCTGGGTCGACGGCGATCTCTGGTTCACGAACATCCCGCACCTCTGGGTGATCAGGGACACTGACCATGACGGCGTTCCCGACCAGCGGGAGTCCCTCTATGAGGGTTTCGGGGTGCGCACTGCACTCCGCGGACACGACATGCACGGCCTGAGCTTCGGTCCCGACGGTCGGATCTACTGGTCGATCGGGGACCGTGGGTACAACGTCACCCTTCCCGACGGTCGAGTCCTGGTCGACCCCCATGATGGTGCCGTCTTCCGTTGTGAGCGTGATGGAAGCGACATCGAGGTCTTCGCCACCGGTCTTCGAAACCCACAGGAGTTGGCATTCGATCGTTTCGGCAACCTCTTCACCGGGGACAACAACTCAGACGCAGGTGATCGAGCGCGACTGGTCTACGTCGTCGAAGGCGGTGAAACCGGTTGGAACATGAGCTACCAGACCCTCACCGGAACCAATGAGCGCGGACCCTGGAACCAGGAGGGCATCTGGTGGACGGAGCGACCGCTCGACCCCGCCTGGACCCTCCCGCCCATCGCACACGTGGGAGCCGGGCCCTCCGGTTTCGCCTTCTACCCGGGGGTCGGACTTCCCGAGCGTTACGACGACCACCTGTTCCTGTGCGATTTTCGCGGAGCGGACCAGAACTCCAGCGTGCGTGCATTCCAGATGAACCCCAGCGGTGCTGGTTTCGAGCTGACCGATGAACATGAGTTCATTCGAAACGTGCTCGCCACCGATGTCGCCTTCGGACCGGACGGTCGCGTCTACGTTTCCGACTGGGGGGGTGGCTGGGAGTCGAACGACACCGGCCAGATCTACACCGTCTGGCACCCCGATCATGTGAACTCGGATGGTGTCGTCTCCGCACGTGAGATTCTTTCCGAAGGCTTCTCTGATCGTTTCGATGACGAACTGATCGAACTGCTCGAACACCCCCACCGTGACGTTCGTCTTTTCGCGCAGTACGAACTGGCCGATCGAGGCGAGGACACCACCTCCCTCCTGGAGGAAGCTGCGGTCGGCGGCTTCGACTTCAACGCTCGCATGCATGCGGCTTGGGCACTCGAGATGCAGTCACGCACCACCAACCTCGAAACCGATGATCCGATGCACCCCGGGCGTCTGCTGCTGCCCCTGCTCGAGGACCGTGACCCCGAGATACGGGCGCAAGGTGCTCGTCTCCTGGGAATGACCGGCATCAAGGAGGCGATCGAACCCCTTCGGGCACTCCTGTTCGACGAGAATGACCGGGTCAGGTACTTCTCGATGATGAGCCTCGGAAGGCTCGATGCAAGCGAAGCTCTTGCCGAGATCGCCGCGGTCATCGCCGAGAACGATGATCAAGACGATTTTCTTCGGCACGCCGGAGTCATGGCTTGTACATGGATATCGAAGGATGAACCCGATCGCCTGAATGAACTGGCGGTGCACCCTTCACGCAGCGTGCGGTTGGTCGCCCTGCTCGCGATGCGACGTCACCGGGATCCGGCCATATCCAGGTTCCTCGATGACCCCGATGAGATGGTCGCCCTCGAGGCAGCTCGTGCGATCAACGATGTCCCCATCAAGGAAGCTTGGCCGGAACTTGCCGGGACACTCGCCGCTCACGCCGCCCCACTGGAGTCCGATGTCATCGTGTCGGACGAACCGGAAGTGATCAGGGAGGTGTGGCGGAATCGAACCCACCTGACCGGTGGTGAACTTTCCGAACTCGATGTCTTCGACACCGATCCCGATGAACGCGAGGTGCTTGATCGACTATCCGTACCAGTCGATGATGGTGATCGTTACGCGAGTCGACTCACCTGCACCCTTGTCGCTCCACAGACCGGGGAGTACGTCTTTCGAATATCGAGTGATGACGACTCGATCCTGCGCGCACGGGTGAATGACGAGGTCGGTTTCAGTGAGATAGCCCGGGTCGACGGATGGGTCTCCCCGGAGGTCTGGGATCAGCGCGCGTCGCAGCGTTCGGAACCGATTCATCTCTTCGAGGGTGATTCGATAACCCTTGAAGCCAGGCACGTCGAAGGCAGCGGCATCGACCATCTCGCCGTCGGCTGGACCCTGCCGGACGGAACGGTCGAACAGCCCATCGGGGGTCTTCCCATATCGACGGAACCGTGGGTGCGTCCCATGTTGCGACGCGCGGTGAACGCCGCCGTGCGCCACGGCGATACCACCCATGCTCGAATGCTCGCGGACGTCGCTCGAAACCGGGACCTTCCCGAACCGATTCGTATCGATGCGATGGAAGCACTTGCCGACTGGTCCCAGCCGAACCCGCGAGATCGAGTCATCGGCAACTGGAGACCGGTTCTGGTCGAAGACCGGGATCTCGAGGGCTGGCGAACGGTTCTGGCAACCCGGCTTCCCGGTCTGGTCGAACACGGTTCCGGCCGGGTGCGACAACTGGCCCAGGAACTCGCTCGCACGGAATCCATCCCCCTCGACGGTGAGATCAACTTCACGATCCTCGCCGATGAATCCGCCACCCATGGCGAACGAACAGCGGCTCTCCGGCAGGTGTTTCGCAATGGAACCGATCGGGTCGATGAATCCATTCAGGTCGCCCTTGACTCGCGGGACCCCGAACTTCGCGCGGATGCAAGGTTTCTCCTGCTTGAACGCGCACCCGACCGGGCGATCGATGTCCTGTCGAGTGCACTGATCGATGGCGAACTGGTCGAACGCCAGTCGGCCGTCCGGGCCCTTGCTACGACCGATTCACCCGCGGCACACAATCACATCGAACGACTCCTGGTTCGTCTGCCCGAGGGTGAAGATCCCCCGCTTGCGCTTGACGTCCTGCTCGCGGCACGGTCCCTCGATGATGGCGGGCAGGCTCCTCCCTCCCTTGCCGGAGTCGAGACCTGGTTGAACAGCCAGCCCCATGGTGACCTTCAACTCACGTTGTCGGGTGGTGACCCTCTTCGAGGTGAACGCATCGTCAGGAGTCATGCGGGTTCGCAATGCCTTCGTTGTCACAGTGTCGGTGGTTTCGGTGGAG
This sequence comes from Phycisphaerales bacterium, assembly GCA_029246705.1. Lineage (GTDB taxonomy): Bacteria > Planctomycetota > Phycisphaerae > Phycisphaerales > SM1A02 > JAKVBQ01. Next base: position 134,659 of record JAQWMQ010000008.1, read on the forward strand.
AGGCTGCCCCGGTCCTGGACGGGATCGGAAAGCGCCGGGATCTCGACTACCTGCTTCAGTCGATGGTCGATCCCTCGGCCGTCCTGGTCGAGGGTTTCGGGGAAGCTTCAGCGATGCCACCGATGCACGAGATCCTTCAAGCCGAGGAGATTCGTGACGTGATCGCCTACCTCGCGACGCTCAAGGAACCAGCTCCCGCCGGGCACTGATCTCATCCGTTCGGGCATCGAGGATCCTGGCACGAAGCAACGTCAGTGCCATCTCGGTGGCGGGATCAGCCGGCCCATCCGGTGTCTCGTCCCCTTGGGGCATGCGATCCAGATCGAGACCCGAATACCAACGTGTCCGGTGGTCCAGCGCCTCGGCGGTCTCAGCGAACGACATCGGCATGGAGATGTCGGGAATCACGCCCCATTCCATCTGGTTCCTGTCCCTGTCGACATAGCGCCAGTCCTCGTACTCCCCTGCCCCCATTCTTGGAAGCAGGTACCAGCCGGTGGTCACCACGGCCATGCAGTCGTTGGTCATCGCGCGCATGGGCGACTGGATCGACCCCTTGCCGTAGGTCCGGTCGCCGATCACCAATGCATCCGCACGCACCTGGAGCAGTCCCGAGACCAGTTCCGAAGCACTGGCACTGCGTTCATCCACCAGGATGACCAGCGGCATTCCCGCCAGTTCGGAATGGGCGTTCTTCGCGGTCTCGTTGTCGATGCGTCTTCGACCGTCGGTGGAACGGAAGATCGTGCCACGCCTCATGAACATGTTGGCGACTTCCTCGGCGATATCGACCTGTCCACCGGGGTTCATTCTCAGATCGAGAACCAGGCCTTCCAGCCGACCACCTACTTCTCGTGACTGGTGTTGCGCCTCACGGAGTGCGATTCGAATCGCGCGGTCACCGTCGGGCCTGAAGCCGTCGAGCCTGACGTACGCGATTCTCGCATCATCGTCGGCAAGCCAGTTCCAGGTGGGTGAACCATCACCACCGACTCCTGTCTGGGTCCATCCACTCACGTGCGGTACCAGAACCGAATCAAGCTTCACCACCACCGAATACGGCGAACCATCCTTCTTGCGCGTGAGCTGGAGTTCGATGGTCTCCCTCTCGGGATCCGTCGTGACCAACGACAGCTCCTCGATGCTCATGTGATCGATGGAGGTACCGTCCACCTTCTCCATGACATCTCCGGACCTGATCCCCGCTCGCGCAGCCGGCCCGCCCGAAATGGGATTGATCTCGATCCCTCCACCATTCGCGGGGGTGATCTTCGCACCCATGCCTCTGTACTTGCGGCCGAAGTTCCTCATGTATCGCGCGTGCTCATCCGGCCAGATGAGTGTCGTTCGCTTGTCCAGCGCCCCGGCCGCACCTTCTACGAAGGTGCGAACCAGGAACTGTTCGGGCAGCGCTGCCTCGGGGCATTCCTTCTGGATTCGATTCAATTCAAGGATGATCGCCATGGTCCGGTCGGATCGGGGATCGATCGGTGCCGCGCGGATCTTCTCCAGCATCACTTCCGCTCCGGGTGACTCGTGGAGGGCGAGCAGTTCGCAGATCGTCAGGACCTCATCCAACCCCGCCTGGTGGAGATCCGCCATTTCAGGGTCATCCACGTGCTTCTGGTGGAGGAGCTCCATGAGGATGGCTGCATTGTTCAGTCCCACCCTGGTGTCCGGAGGGTCTTCCTTCGCTTCGGCCGCCCGATCGTCGCCCTCTTCGTATTCCTCATCGAGAAGTCTTCTCGCCAGTTCGGGAGATGCGATGCGAATGAGGTCGAATCTTCGATTCAACCGGCGCTGCATCTTCGTCGCGCGTTCATTCTGGTCGAGACCTTCCGCGAGACCCGGGGTGTACAGTTCGATCGCACTTGCAACACTCGCATAGTCCATGGCCAGTGCCAGTTGACCGGATTCCTCGGCTTCGAGGGCGCGCAAGTACAGTTCCTCGCGAAGATCCTCCGGCTTGCCTCCGCCGGGCAGCCTGGAGTAGTCGACCTCGACCATGATCACTTCCGCGAGGAGTTCGTTTTCGGCATCGTGTTCCTTCTGGAGTCCGCTGATTCTCCGGGAACGCTCCTGCTCGAGACTCGTGATCGACGAACGGACCGTTCGTGCTCCCTCCTGCACACCTGCGTCGGGGTGGTCTTCAAGTCGTTTCAGCGTCGACTCGAGATCATCTTCTTCAACGATGTTCCACTGCCCGTTGGAAGCGCTTCCATAGTGCTCGAGCCTGGGCAGCGGCGCACGGCAGCCCGACGAAGACAGAATGCCGCCGATCAGCGCGATCGGAAGCAGGGTTCGTTTCCATTTGAAGGTGGCGTTCATCAATGGAGAAGGCGATCCATGTCGTCTGGGGCGGGAATACTGCACGCGTCGACCTTGCCTGAAATCCGATATCGGTTCTTGGCGACGAACCGATACCCCAGGTTCCTCAATGGCCTTGGAATGATCCACAGGATCCCCCCCAGCACGCTCCAGATACCGCCGAGGATGAACAGAAGCCTGCACACAGCGGTGGTCCTCATCGAGAGATCGCCATGATCATCAAGAAGATAGACCGTGGTCAGTGCGACCTGACCGGGTTCCTCGGTCACGGCTTTCCAGGTCTCCCCGTTGATCGGGGCGAACTTCAGGAGCTTCTTCCTGTCCCGGGCTATCGAAAACCGGACGACCTTCTGGCACATCCCGCATTCGCCGTCATAGAAGAGTATTGGTCCCTGGTCTCGCACGCCAAGAGTATAGGCTTCGTTCCGACCTAGCTCCGTCGTCGCCTGATCGAAACCACCCCAAGCAGCGCGAGGAACGTCGATGGAGCGGGAATGGGCGCATCTCCCGAATCAAAAACCCAACCGTCGACCGAACCATCGAAGAGGAACCTGTCGCTGAAGCCGACCAGGGATGGCTCCCACTCGTCGGCCATGCTGTCCTTGGTCCAGTAATGCCAGTAGTCGAAGTATTCGGGAGGTGTTCCAAAGCCCTCGTCATGGTCATCGCCGATCGAAAGGCCGTACAGGAAGTCGCCGAAATCGTAGGACTCGATGTCGGGGGTGACGTACTCTGGCAGCTCATCCACCATCAGGTCGAAGACGTCCCTCCCGGTGGGGGATCCGTCGTAGTTGACGGTGAAGATGTACTGGTTGAGGTTGCCGAACTGGACGATCGTGGTGCTGGTCGATTCACCGATTCCAATCTCGAACTCACCAACGACTTCGGCATGAAGCGTGCTGCCTGCCAGACACGTGACGACCACAGCCAATCCCAATTCCTGAGTGTTCATTATTCTTCCTTGTCCCTGATCCAACCCAAGTCACTCGTTTCGCGCGAGCAACTGTACTGATCGGCTGCAGGGTGGCCCGACTTTCACGAGCATCAGCTCATGATCACGGTGACGCGTTCGTCGTGGATTTTCACCACGTTCCGTCTGCATGCACGATCGCCACTGGAACATCCCATGGCGATCCCACCATAGACAGATGCGAAACCCTCCGCAATAGGTCAGAATGTCCTGCATGAAGCGCATCGGTGCACTGCTTGCCGCCGCCATCCTTTCCTTGGGCGTTCCAACCTCCTGTCTGCAGGCGGAAGATCTCCTGGAGAACCCGACCCAGCTCCTGGATTGGGAGCAGCTTTCTCCGGTTCCCGGAGGAGTCGGTTTCGCCGGGCCTTTTGCGGGACTGGTCGATGACCGTCTCGTCGTGGTGGGCGGCGCGAACTTTCCCGAGTCACCCATCTGGGAGACCCCGAAGCACTGGTACGGGGACATTCACTCGCTTGATCTCCGACGACCGGAGGCGGGCTGGGTCACCTCGGCGCACTCGATCGAGCCTCGGGCCTACGGTCTTTCCGTCACGCATCCGGACCTTGGTTTCTTCCTGATCGGAGGCAGTGATGGGTCGACCCATCACGACGACCTGCGCCTGCTGCGTTTCGATGCCGACGGGGCTCTCGCCCCGAAGACCTTCGACTGCACGCTTCCCGAACCGGTGGCCTACGGAGCTTCGGCACTGGTCGGTGACACCGTGTACGTGATCGGGGGCACCAACGTCGCCGGTGCGGTCACCGCCTCCCCGAAGATCCATGCCCTGAACCTTCGAGCGGTCGTCGAAGATGATTCTGCCGCCGAGTGGGTCGAGATCGAACCGATACCCGGTGCACCGGGCAGGATGCTGCCCGTCGCCGGCGTGCACGGTGGCGCTTTGTACGTCTTTGGTGGTTGCTCGTTGGCGGAAGGACCGGACGGCAAGCCGGTGCGGACCTCCCTCCTCGATGCCTGGCGATACAACCCCGGCCCCGAGGTCGAACCAGGTGCACGCTGGAGCAGGCTTTCGGATCTTCCGCGGCCTTCCGTCGCTGCACCGAACCCTGCGATGAATCTTGGTGCGTCCTTCCTCGGGATCATCGGGGGCGACGACGGCTCACTGGTCACCAGGAACGACGAACTTCGCGACCGTCATCCGGGTTTTCCCGACGACCTCCTTGCCTACCACGTCCTGACCGATGAATGGACGACTCGACCCGGCTTCCCGAGGGACCCCGGCCCCGATCCGGAAGATGATCCCAATGCCGGTTCACTGCCTCCGGTCACGACTTCACTGGTCCCCTGGAACGGAACCTATCTCCTGCCCACCGGCGAGATCCGTCCCCGGGTGCGCAGTCCGCGGGTGTGGCGGATCACTCCGGGGTTCGACACCCCTCGGTTCTCCACCCTGGATTGGGTGACTCTCGGTTCCTATCTCGGCCTGATGGTGCTGATGGGGGTCTACTTCTCCCGACGCGAGAACAGCACCGAGGACTTCTTCCTTGCAGGTCGGAGGATTCCCTGGTGGGCGGCCGGGATCTCGATCTTCGCGACCCAGTTGAGTGCGATCACCTTCATGGCGATCCCGGCGAAGAGCTACTCGTCCGACTGGACCTACTTCATCCAGAGCCTCGGAATCTTCGCGATGGCTCCGGTGGTCGCCTATCTCTTCCTGCCTTTCTTCCGTCGTCTCAACGTGACCACCGCCTATGAATACCTCGAGCATCGTTTCTCCCTCGGCATCCGTCTCTTTGGAAGTGCGCAGTACGTCCTCTTCCAGTTCGGACGCATGGCGGTGGTGGTCTATCTCCCGGCGCTCGCGCTTTCCGCGGTGACCGGAATCGACATCCACCTCTGCATCATCCTGATGGGCGTCCTGTGCATCATCTATACGGTTCTCGGCGGGGTGGAAGCGGTCATCTGGTCCGACGTGATCCAGGCCTTCGTGTTGCTCGGGGGCGCGGTGCTGATCGTCCTTGCCTGCGCTTCCGGTGTCGATGGCGGCTTCGCGGAGCTGTATCAGCGCGCATCCGACGCGGGGCGTCTGCGACTGGTCGATCTCGATGCCGGATGGAGTTTCGCAAAGGCCTCGCTTCCGGTGGTGATCCTCGGCGGCATCTTCATCAATCTCGTTCCCTACGCTTCGGACCAGTCGGTCGTCCAGCGATACCTGACCACGCGCGACGAGGCTTCCGCACGGCGGGCGATCTGGCTGGGGGGGATCCTCGCCTTGCCCGCTTCGATCCTCTTCTTCGGGATCGGATCCGCCCTCTTCGGTTTCTACGACGCGAACCCGGAACGACTGGTCCCGCTCAGCAAGACCGACCAGATCCTTCCCTGGTTCCTGGTCAACGAGATCCCCGCGGGAATCGCCGGGCTGGTGATCGCCGGCATCTTCGCCGCCGCGATGTCCAGTCTCGATTCCAGCATGAACTCCTCGGCCACCGCGCTGGTGACGGACTTCTATCGCCGATTCAATCCGGAACGAAGTGATGCCCAATGTCTCAGGCTCGCCCGGGTGCTCACCGTACTCCTCGGGGTCATCGGCACGGGTGCGGCACTGTTGATGGCCGTCTTCGGCGCACAGGACATCTTCGACCAGTGGCTGCAGATCGTGGGCCTCTTCGCGGGCGGCCTCTGCGGCCTCTTCGTCCTCGGTATCTTCTCTCGTCGTGCGAGTTCCAAGAGTGCCGTGGTCGGAATCGTGGTCAGCGTGCTCGTCCTGGTCGTGGTCAAGTACCTGACCCCGATGAACCTGCTGACCTATGCTGCGTTCGGTGTTCTCTCGTGTGTCGTCTTCGGATGGCTGGCCGGTTTCATCCTCCCCAATCGCGCTGATCTCCGCGGGCTGACCCTCGCGACGATCAAGCAGGACAAGGCACCCTCATGACCCTCAGGTCCGATGCACTTGAAGTCGCACTGGATGCGATGTCACGGAGTGCGATGTTCGTCAGGCGAGTGCGCGCCGATCTCGGTCCGGATGACATTCAGGCCAAGGACGACGACAGCCCCGTGACCGTCGCTGATCTCGCCGCGCAGGCGCTCACGCGACTCCACCTCGAGGAAGAAGCCATGGTTCCCGGCCTGCCGATGTGTGGTGAGGAGAGTGCCGCCATCCTGAGGGAACCGGGGTCCGATCGATTCCGTGCCCGAGTTCACGAACTGGTCCAGTCCGAGGCGCCATCGATCGGCGAGACGGAACTGCTCGACCTGCTCGACCGTGGTGCCCACCGCCCTGTTCCCGGTGCCGGAGAGACATTCTGGATCTGTGATCCCATCGATGGGACCAAGCGCTACATCTCGGGTCACCGCTACTCGAGCTGCATGGGGCTGGTGATCGAGGGCGAGCTCGTGTGCGGTGCGATCGCATGCCCTGATCTTGGTGGCCGGCCGGAGGATCGCATCGACGTCGCCGATCCCGCCGGGTCCCTCTTTGGTGCGGTGAAGGGTGGTGGTGCCTTCCGTATCGAGGAACCCTCCTCCGGCAGCACCGGTCGTCGTCTTCGGCTGGACCGCCAGCCTCGAGCAGCCGGTGACTGCCGGGTCCGGGTGGCGAGATCCGTCAGCTCCACCGGCCTCGGTCCGGAGCACGTGTGGAAAGCGGTTCGCGGCAAGGGAGCTTCCCTGGAAGAGGTATCCATCGACAACCAATGCAAATATGTCGCTCTTGCCACGAATCGGGTGGACTGCATCTACCAGCATGCGGGCTCACCCGACCACCAGCCCAGCTGCATCTGGGACTTTGCGCCGGGAGTCCTGCTCGTGGCTGAAACGGGCTGCGAAGTCACGGACCGCGAGGGGCGATCCTTCGACTTCAACCAGGGCCCCACCCTGCTCCAGAATCGCGGCCTGGCCGCGACGAGTCCGGGAACTCGGGGTTTCTTCCCCACGCTTGCATGAGTCCATCGCGTTCTCTTGCCGATCATGGATACTGAACCAGCCTTTTGTCATCGAGATGCCTCGATGGGATCGATATCACTCTGTCCTTCTGTATTCCCGGAGCCCAGCCAGCATGTCCACGGCCACGAGTGAACTCATGTCCCGCGCGAGCGGCGCGATCATCTCGGCTTCGAACGTCGTGGGATCCCTCGTACAGGATCTCGATCGAATTCGAACCATCACCAAGGATGATCGAAGCCCGGTGACCGTTGCTGACTTTGCTGCCCAGGCCGTGGTCGGTCTGATCCTTCGGGGTTGTGGCGTCGAGAACATGGTCGGTGAAGAGGATGCCTCCCGACTTCGCGAGGATGAACCGGTTCGGGACGAAGTCGTGGCCGCGGTTCACCGGGCGCTTCCCAACGCGACCGCCGACGACGTGATCGAGGCAATCGATGGTGGTGACCATGAAGGTGGTGCGGAAGGCACGTTCTGGACGCTGGACCCCATCGATGGAACCAAGGGTTTCCTGCGAGGCGGCCAGTTCGCACTTGCACTCGCACTGATCGACAACGGAATCGTCGAGATCGGTCTCATGGGTTGTCCGCACTGGGGGGTCAAGAGCGATCCGACCGGCGCTTCGGTCCAGCTACCCGGATCGATCTGCGCGGCGATTCGAGGCCAGGGTGCACATGCCTGGGTGATCGGCGCCGAACCCGAGACCGCGGTGGAGCTGCGGGTGTCCGAATGGAACGAGGGTGACCTGATCAAGACCTGTGAATCGGTTGAATCGGGACACACCAGTCATGATGCGAGTGCACGCATCGTCGAGATATTCTCCGACCACGAAGCGGTCCGCCTCGACAGCCAGGCAAAGTATGCAGTGGTCGCCTCCGGTGCCGCTGATGCCTACCTCAGGCTGCCGACCCGACCCGGATACGTCGAACGAATCTGGGATCACGCCGCGGGGTCGCTGGTGGCGACTGAAGCGGGAGCGGTCGTCACCGACATCACCGGCAAAACCCTCGACTTCTCCAAGGGGCGTGGTCTCGAGGGCAATCGTGGCGTGGTCTGCGCGACCCCAGCCGCTCACCCACTGTTGATCGATCGCATCAGAGACATCGACCTTGTCTAAACTTCGCGAGGCCCCACACCACTCATGACCTTCGAGATCTGGATCACCCTCGGCGTGCTCTGTCTCCTCGTGGGGTTCCTGCTCTTCACCAGGGTGGGAACCGATGTCGCGGTGATCGGATCCCTCGTGCTCCTGATGGTCTTCGGAGTGTTGAGTACCGAGGAAGCGGTGCTTGGATTCGTCAAGGACGGCCCACTGATGATCGGCGGTCTCTTCGTGGTTGCTGCGGGCATGCGAGAGACGGGGGCGATCGAGCGGATCGCCAAGGTTCTTCTCGGTCGGCCGACTTCGCTGGTCACCGCGCAGTTCCGATTGATGAGCCCGGTGTGTGTGCTGAGTGGTTTCATGAACACCACGCCCATCGTGGCCATGTACCTTCCCATCGTCTCCGACTGGGCACGTCGCATTCGTTTCAGCCCGTCGAAGCTCTACATGCCGTTGTCCTTCGCGGCCATCCTTGGCGGACAACTCACCCTCGTGGGAACGGCATCCAACCTCGTCGTCATGACGGAATTCGTTCCCTGGATGAACAGTCCGGCATCCGACTGGGCCAGGGACCTGGGAGCCCAGGCGCTCAGCAGTGAAGCCGAGTTCTGGGGTGTTGCGGTCAGTGGTATCCCGGCCGCGATCATCGGCATGCTTTTCATCGGTTTCTTCTCGCGCTGGTTGCTTCCTGATCGCATCAAGGTGCGTGACGTCTCCGACGACGCTCGCAAGTATGAAGTCGTGATGCGCGTCGAGTCCGGATCCCCCATCGTCGGTTCGACCATCGAGCAGGCCGGACTCCGTGCTCTTCCGGGGCTGTATCTCTTCGGCATCGAACGGGACGGAAACATCCTTCATGCTGTCGGCGCCGACGAACCCCTGGAGGCGAACGATCGCCTGCTTTTTGCCGGCATAGTCGAATCAGTGGTCGACCTGCGCCGGATCCGTGGACTGGTTCCCGACGAGGTCGACTCGGGACGACGTCCCGAGAATCGGGTGCTGGTCGAGGCCGTGGTCTCTTCCGAAGCACCATTCATCGGACTCACCGTCAAGGAATCAATGTTCCGCTCCACCTACGGAGCCGCGATCATCGGGGCCTTTCGCAGCGGCGAACGGCTGGAGGGAAAGATCGGTGACCTGCGCCTGAAGGCCGGTGACACCCTGCTGCTTGATGCCGGCATCCAGTTCACGCCGACCCATCGTGACAGCCAGGACTTCTACCTCGTCTCGACCGTCTCGGGAACCCAGCCCGTTCGCCACGAACGAGCGTGGATGGCGGTCCTGATACTCATCCTTCTCATGGTGGGACTGATGACCACCGACACCACCGGACTCAGTCGGGTGGTCGTGGTCTGGCTGGCCGCCCTGATGATGATCGGAACCAGATGCGTGCCCGGAGGAAGGGCTCGATCCTCGATCAACTGGCAGGTCCTTCTGACCATCGGCGGTGCGATCGGCATCGGTTCCGCGGTCAACGCTTCCGGGCTCGCCGCCCTCGCTGCGACCGGGTTTCTCGAAGTCATGTCCGTCTTCGGCGATTCTCCACGGCTCGCCCTCTTCGCGACCATCATCGTGACCGCGCTTCTCGCCCAGCTCGTGACGAACTTCGCGGCCGCGACGATCATGTTCGCGGTGGCGATGTCCTCGGCTGAGATCCTCGGGGTGAGGCCCGAACCATTCGTCTTCGGTCTGATGGCCGGTGCCGGTTGCAACTTCCTGACACCGCTCTCCTACCAGACCAACCTCATGGTCTTCGGGCCGGGCGGATACCGTTTCACCGACTTCTCGAGACTGGGCGCTCCACTGCTGCTCATCGTCTCGGTGATCGCGGCCATCGTGATCCCGCTGTTCTTTCCCTTCTAGGATGAGTTCGACCCGTTGCTCCCGGTGGCGCCGTCGTCGTCACCGCTTATCGGTGTATCTCCCCTTCACCGACGTTGTCACAGATGGACCAGTCATGTCGATTTCTGTGCGGTACGGGTAATCCACCCCACCGTTCATGCCGAGAATGTTCCGGCTCGCCATGCGCAGCCTGCGAAGCGTCCTCCCTTTCCAGGGGTATCTGATGACCAGTCCCGTCTTCAATGCGGAAAAGCCCATCTTCGTGTGCGGTGCGTCGCGCTCGGGAACCACCCTGGTCTCGGACAGCATCTCAAAGCAGACAAGTCATCACATCGTTCGCGAGACCCACTACTTCGATGATCTGAGGGTCCGCTTGAATGCAATGCTTGGATCCCGACTGGGCAGCGATGAACAGAAGGTGTGCGAGGATTACTTCCTGGCAATCACCCACCGTCCCTACGGCCATCATGGCGATCCCGAGCAGGCAACCATCGATCGCTCCGAGCTCACCGATGTCGCTTCAGGACTGGGTGGATGTCCCGATGCCTATTTTCTCGCCTTCTGCAGACTGCAGATGAAAGAGCACGACTGCAGACACTGGGGTGAGAAGACTCCTCGCCACTGCCTGAGGTTGAACGAGATTCTCGAGGTCTTCCCCGATGCCCGGATCATCTACATGCTTCGTGATCCCCGTGGTGTGGTGGCTTCCTATCGTGACTGGAAGAACCAGGGTGGCTTTGATCTCGAAGCGGATCCCGATCACCGTGGCATCCTCGAGAAAGAGGAGGCACGCACCCGGCGGAGTTATCACCCCGTGATCAGCACCCTGCTCTGGAAAGCAGCCTACAAGTCAGCCACAACCGCCCGTGAGACCTGGGGCGAGGACCGAATAAGGATTCAACGCTACGAGGACCTCTGCACTGAACCGGAAACCGAGTTCAAGGATCTCTTTGCATGGATAGGTGCCGAAGAAAGCCCTGATTGCAGCAGGATGCGTGGACTGAACAGCTCATATGACCAGTACAAGGAGCAGGGTGGAGTTCGGTCTGCCCCTGCAACGCGTTGGCGGGAGAAACTCTCGCCCCGTGAAATCAGCCTGGTCGAGTTCGTCTGTGGCAAGACCCTACGCCATGCCGGTTACCAACCCATGAAACTCGGGGTTTCACCATTGGCCATCGGATGTGACCTCGCATCGACCGCACCTGCCCTCCTCAGGGCTGTTCGGGCGAACACTTCGAGGTCCGGCAACATCGTGAAGTACCTGGGGCGTCGCGCCATACTCGCGTTCAAATAGCGTTTCTCACCCATCGGGACTGCGCTGAAAGAGGACCGAATGAAGATTATCGACCTTTGAATCAAGGTTTCTCGGGTCATTTGGACCCACAATCAAGACCTCAATTGAACGAGGTTGCTTCCACTCAGAGCAATTGATAGCATCGCCTTCTTACCTTTTAAACGACGTTTCGCGACGTAATTCGCGATAAACGAAGGGATTGAACCGCATGTCACGGTCATCATTGATCGAACCCAACGGAGGCACCCTGGTTGACCGAATGGTCACCGGCGCCCAACGAGATGAGCTTGCAGCAAAGGCTGCTTCACTGCCCGCGATCCACCTCACCGACAAGCAGGCTTGTGACCTTGAGATGATCGCAATCGGTGCTTTCAGCCCCCTGACGGGATTCGTCGGGCAGGCTGATTTCGAAGGCATCTGCAAGAACATGCGACTGAGCAGTGGTGTGGTGTGGCCCATTCCCATCACGCTTGCGGTGAACGACGATGTCAAGGCGACGCTCGAGTCCGGTTCACAGGCCGCTCTCCACCACGCCGACGGCACCCTGCTTGCCGTCATCGACGTGGAGGAGATCTACCCGCACGACAAGAAGCTCGAGATCCCCAACGTCTTCCGAACTGAAGACGAGGCGCATCCCGGTGTTGCTGCAGTCATGGCCGAAGGCGACTGGCTTGTCGGAGGACCGATTCACGTCATCACCGTCACGCCCGAGAACGACCCCGGTGAGCAGTTCACCGAGCATCGTCTCCCCCCGAGCAAGACGCGCGAAGCATTCGAGAAGCATGGATGGAAGACGATCGCAGCCTTCCAGACCCGCAACCCGATCCACCGTGCGCACGAATATCTCTGCAAGTGCTCCCAGGAAATCTGTGACGGGCTCCTGATCCACCCGCTGGTGGGCGAGACGAAGCCCGGAGACATTCCTGCGGATGTCCGCATGGAATGCTACAAGACGATCATCGACAACTACTTCGTCGAGGATCGAACCCTCCTGACCGTCATGCCCGCAGCCATGCGGTATGCAGGTCCTCGAGAAGCCGTCCTTCATGCTCTGGTGCGCCAGAACTACGGTGTTTCGCACTTCATCGTCGGGCGCGACCACGCCGGTGTGGGCGACTACTACGGCACCTACGACGCCCAGAACATCTTCGACGAGTTCGAGGATGGCGAGATCGGCGTCATTCCCCTGAAGTTCGAACATGCTGCCTTCAGCCTGAAGGCCCAGGGCATGGTGTCCGCGAAGACCTTCCCCAAGCTCGAGGGAGACCAGATCTTCCTTTCGGGCACCAAGGTCCGGGACATGCTTGCCAAGGGCGAACGGCCTCCGAAGGAATTTTCACGAGAGGAAGTCGCAGACGTCCTCATCAAGTGGGCCACCTCGGAAGTGCCTGCAAACGCGTGACACCTCGGTGTCTCCTACACGATTGACCACTCACGGAGCGAATGAATAGCGATGGCTGAACAGCTAGCAACCAACATCACCTGGCATGACGGCGACGTCACTCCCGACATGCGCAAGGAAAACATGGGCCAGCAGGGTGCAAGCCTCTGGCTTACCGGGCTTTCTGCAAGCGGCAAGAGCACCGTTGCAATGGCTCTCGAGAAGCTCTTGCTTTCGAGGGGCAAGCATGCCTATTGCCTTGACGGTGACAACATCCGCCACGGGCTCAACAAGAACCTCGGTTTTTCGGCCGAGGATCGTGCTGAGAACATTCGCCGAATCGGTGAGGTCACGAAGCTGTTTGCCGATTCAGGCATGATCACGATCAACAGCTTTATCAGCCCCTACCGGGTCGACCGGGACCAGGCGCGTGCAGCCCATGACGAATCGAAGATCCCTTTCTTCGAAGTCTTCGTCCACTGCCCGCTCGAAGAAGCTGAAAAGCGTGATCCCAAGGGCCTCTACAAGAAGGCTCGTGCCGGCGAGATCAAGGGATTCACCGGGATCGACGATCCCTATGAGGCCCCTGAGTCGCCTGAGATCGTCCTGAACACCCACGAGCAGTCCGTGGAGGAAAGCGCTCTCGCGCTGATGAAGATGCTCGAGGACCACGGAATCGTCTGACGGCACGCTCAGGCCTCTTCATGAGGTCTGTGGCTCAAACCAGCCCCCATACGCACCCGGAAGCCAATAAAGGCCTCCGGGTGCGTTTTTCATATGGATGACACCCAGGGCGCTGTTTTCGACCCCAATGGCCAGAGTCCGAGAATTAACTGGATCCGGATCCCCTGGATTCCGAACACTACTCAAGCACGCAATCAGCCAGTATTGAAGAAGCGCTGGCTGACCTCGATTCGATTTAATCCGCCGGAACCAAGGGGCCTCCGGAAATGCACTAATTACCTAGACATGAAACCATCCTGGTCTGTTTTATTGGCCATTGGCTGTAGAAGTCGCCTTGAACCGGCTGCACTCGGCCTTGTGAACGGATATTCTTGGCCCCCTGCAAATCGGGATTCGATGCACTCAAGCAGTGCAATCCGCATAAATCAAGTGTGATAACGCACGAATGACGTTCGCGGGAGTAACACACTTCAGTGAGCCTCGTTTGGATCCGATTGTTTGGCTGAGGATACATAGGTAACCCTTTAGGGAACGCATGATGAGCATCAGCACCACAGGAACTCGTAGCAAAGGAGCCCGCGGGATGACACACCTGACCCGACGAGGCAAGACGACGCTCGTAATGAGCGCCACAATTCTTGGCCTGAACATCGCGACACTTTCGAACGCCCAGCCCCAGTCGGTCACACCGACGAAGGTGACGGCCGCCAGCAACACCGAGCGTTCAGGGATCGTCCCTGTCCGAGTGGTTGCCCGTTTGAGCGAGGATTCCCTCGTTCCGCGCATCAGTACGGTCGGCAGCGTCGACAACGTAGGTGCCAAGGCAGTCATTGCACTGAACCTCAAGGGTGCCCCCCTTCAGTTCAGTGCCTTGCCTGATAACCACCAGGCAGCTCTCATGACGAAGTACGGCAAGGATGCCGGTTCACAGTATGAAGCAGGACTGGCCCTTCAGTTGAAGAGCCTGGTCAACCGCTTCAATGCAGAACACCCCACCGCCCGCGTTGGCGTTGCAGGTGTTCCTTTCGCACCCGTGGACGCGGACGATGCCAGTTCGAACACCAACTACTCGGACCTCATCGGTTCGGTTGACGTGTTCCTGCCTGGTGCCGGTTCGGAGCGATCCGATGCAGCGTTGAAGGCCCTTTCCGAGATGGCACGCGGTCGTCAGATCGTTCCAATCTCCGAAGCGATGATTGAACGCAGCAACCAGCGCGTGAATATGCGGTCTGCCCGTCAGGCCGAAGCCGAATCCGACGGTGTTCGCCCCTCTCGCCAGGAAAGCGGCACTGAACGTGATCGAAACAGACCTTCTGTATCGATCGGCGGCGGGGATGATGCAACCGGAAGCAACGATGGTTCCAACGAGACCGACAGTCTTGCTCAGCGACTCGGGGAAACCCAGGAGCAGGACGCCATCAACGCCCTCATTGCAGCCTGGGGCTCTTCGAACCCCGACTGGGACATGAACGGCGACGGCATCGTCGACGGCTTCGACCTCTCGATCGTTCTCGCTCACTACGGTGACGACGAGGGTGAAGGCGGCGGCGGCGGCGGTGGTGAAGGCGGCGGCGGCCAGGGCGGCGGCGGCGGCGAAGGCGGCGGCGGCGAAGGTGGCGGCGGCTCCGGTGGCGGTTCCGGTGAAGGGATCCAGGATCTCGTACCCGGTTCCGGCTTCATCGGCGTGACGTCGGTACCCAGCAAGCAGGGCAGCCCCAGCGCGGCCGGATACGACGCCGAGTCGATCGCTCGATGGACGGAACTTCCCTACATCACCCGTGACCGTGACTTCTACGTGACGATCAGTGCCTTCCACATGGAGGACATCAGTCACATCGAGTTCATTCTTGACGGTGGTGAGCCCGTCGTGAGCACCGAAGTCACCCCGCACCCGGACACCGGCTATCCCGAGTACATGGCTCAGGTCGATGTTTCGGACCTGGCACCCGGCATGCATGAGATTCGTGCGATCGTCTACCCGAACGCCGGCATTCCCCGCGTTCTCCAGGGGGCGGCCAACGAAACAAGCATCCACATGGTGAACAACGGCAACGAGAGCTTCTGGTTCAACTACGACCCGAACCCCACGACCGCTTATGTGGGACCGGCGAGCCAGTTCGCAACCGTTGACGACGCCATCGCGGCGCTTGGCACCGATCTCTATGGTGGTCGAATCTACCTGTCCGAAGGTAACCACGACCTCTTCGATGACTACAACAACACCTTCACGAACACGGCGCAGAACAAGGTCCTGACCATCTCGGCCGCACCCGGCCTCGATGCGACCAAGGTCTTCGTCGAAGGTTATTCGGGCATCGGTGACGGCATGCTTCGCAACGGTTCGCTCCACCTTCGAAACGTGAGCGTTCTCGCCCCCGTCGTCGACCATGGCCAGCCATCACTCAAGGGTTACGGCAACAACCGACTCTTCATCGAGGGTGTCTACAACACCAGCACCGACCCGGTTCGCGGGTGGGCCAACCTCGGAGTCCAGCGGCTCGCCAATGCGACGACCGAATGGGGCCTGGGTTGCTGGATCAAGGACAGCACCTTCGTGAACGTGCCCAAGGGCATCAAGAGTCCGACCCTGGTCAAGAACACGAGTTTCACCCGGATTTCGGCTGATGCATTCGGCTCAGGTCCCGGTGCGGTGGTCAACTGCTGGCTCGACAAGGCTGATTCGCCCAATGCCGACCACGCCCAGCACGCGGACATCTTCCAGATCTCAGTGAACCAGCAGGTCGAGCACGTGGAAAACCGCATCTTCGTCGACATTCGTGCGACGAACAACACCAACCAGATCGGACACATCTCCGGTTCGGTCACGCTCAAGAACTTCGCGTTCGTCCGGTGGCGTGTCGATTCGATGTACACCAGCTCGTCGATGAACTTCTTCCATGAAGTCGACCACGTGGTGATCGATGACAACATCTTCCGCAACTGTTCGATCTCGTTCATCAAGCGGATGCCGCACGCACTGTTCCGGGACACCCTCATGTGGCGTTTCCGGGAAGGTAACCAGGGATTCGATGGGATCTTCACGCCCTCCCAGGTCATCGTGGACAACGTGCACTTCACGAACGACAGCAGTGTTCCGTTCCAGGGTTCCACGATCGGTGAAGTCAACTTTGCATCACCGTCGCCCCCGGTCGGAGTTCCCTCGAACGGTTCTGGTGGATTCATCCCGACTTACGTGATGACTGAAGCACAGATCACGAACCAGTACCTTGGCAACGCCAATGTGGATGTTCGTGGCACCGTCCGTGATCACTTCTACTACGACAAGTCATTGCTTGACCTGACCTGGTGGCGTTGATCGCCGAGCCTCTTCGAGGCAGACGGCACAACTTGCAAACAAGATCGCGGAGGCCTGTATCAGGCCTCCGCGTTTCTTTTTGCGTGTTCGATCCACGAGTGGCCCGGCCGAACCCGAGTCATCATCGAGATTCGTAGTTGGTCTCGATCCAGTCCTTGTAGGTTCCATCCATCACGGCGGTCCACCAGGTCTCGTTCTCGAGATACCAGTCGACGGTCCTGCCGAAACCGGATTCAAAGGTCTCCGCCGGTCGATAGCCGAGTTCCCTGGACGCCTTTTCCGCGTTGATCGCGTAGCGCAGGTCGTGACCTGGACGGTCCTTCACGTAGGTGATCAGCTCTTCGTTCGAACTTCCGCTCGATGCAGGGCTGTTCGGGAACCTGTCCTTGAGGTCCTGGTTGCCCTCGATGCGGTTCTGGACCATGGAACAGAGCGCACGAACGATCTCGATGTTGGTTCTTTCGTTGTTTCCACCGATGCAGTACGTCTCTCCGGAAACACCACTCTTGATCGCAAGCTCGATGCCGCGGCAGTGATCATCGACATACAACCAGTCGCGGATGTTCATCCCGTCTCCGTAGACCGGAAGCGGCTTGCCGCCCAGGATGTTCATGAGCATCAAGGGGATGAGTTTCTCTGGAAATTGGTAGGGACCGTAGTTGTTGGAACAGTTGGTCGTCGTCACCTGCAGGCCGAAGGTGTGGTGATAGGCACGAACCAGATGGTCTGACGCCGCCTTGCTGGCCGAGTACGGTGAGTTCGGCGCATAGGGAGTCTCCTCCTCGAAGGCGGGATCGTCGCTGGTGAGCGAACCGTAGACCTCGTCGGTCGAGACGTGGTGGAACCGGTGGGGTTTCCATGACCCCCCTTCCTGCTGCCAGGTGTTTCTCGCCGCCTTCAGGAGACTGTGGGTCCCGACCACGTTGGTGTCGATGAATTCGTCGGGCCCCTCGATGGAGCGGTCCACGTGGCTTTCGGCGGCAAGGTGGACGATGGTGTCCAGCTTGTTGTCCGTCAGGAGCCTTTCAACGAGTTCGGTGTCGCGAATGTCACCGTGAACGAACTCGAGCCTGGGATCATCGAGGATTCCATCAAGGCTCTGGAGGTTCCCGGCATATGTCATCGAGTCCAGCACGACGATGCGATCGCCTTCATTGTGCTCGAGCCACCACCTGACAAGATTCACGCCTATGAAACCGGCTCCGCCGGTAAGAAGAAGATCAGCCACCATTCAGCTCCTCAAGCATCGATGAGAGATTGTCGCGCCAGTGTGCACATGGTACGCACTGTGTTCCTTGCAGTTTCTTCCAGGTGTCCTGCTTGTCCATGACCGAATAGGACGGTCGACGTGCAGGGGTTGGAAATTCCGAACTCGGTACGGGGTCGATTCCCGGCATGCTGTCGAGAAGACCCTTCTCCTTGCCGATTTCCGCGATTGCCACTGCAAAGTCGTACCAGCTTGCCGTGCCATCATCCGTCCAGTGGTGAATCCCGGAAAGTTCCCGTTCCAGCATGCACCAGATGGCCCCCGCGAGAGAATTCGCCCAGGTCGGGGTGCCGATCTGGTCGTTAACGACCCGAACCTGTCCCCTTTCCCTCATGAGTCGCAGCATGGTGTTCACGAAGTTCGCTCCACCTGCGGAGTACAGCCATGCCGTGCGAACCACCACCGCTCGGTCTCCCAGCAGATCCAGCACCACCTCTTCTCCCTCGAGCTTCGTCCGTCCGTAGACCGACAGCGGGTTGGTGGTGTCCCGTGGACCGCGGGGTTCCCTGATGGACCCGTCGAACACGAAGTCGGTGGATACCTGCACCATCCTGGCCCCCACTCGAGCGCAACTCGCCGCGAGATTCGCAGCTCCGTCACGGTTCACCAGTCTTGCGTTCTCCTCATCGGATTCAGCTGCGTCGACCGCCGTGTATGCACCGGCATTGATGACCGCATGTGGTTGATTTGCCTGCGTCACCCGCTCGACCATCGTCGAGTCGGTCATGTCGAGCTGATCGATGGTCAGGATCGAAGCCTCCACCCAATCCGGGCGGGTCTGCTCCAGGGCCGTGGACAACTGGCCCCCACCACCGGTGATCATCACATTCACTCGAACACCTCTGCATCCTCGAGCAACGGTGCGGCCGAGTCCTTGCCGGACAGGCTCGGATCCCCACCATCGACCAAGGGCCATTCGATTCCGATCGACGGGTCATTCCAGCGAATGCCCCTGTCGTTCTCAGGTGTGAAGTACTCGGTGCACTTGTACTGGAAGTCCGCGGTCTCAGAGGTCACGTAGAACCCGTGACCGAAACCGGGCGGTACCCAGAAGATCCTCTTGTTGGCCTCCGAGAGTTCGACCCCGAACCACCTTGAGAAGGTTGGTGAACCCCTTCTCAGGTCAACCGCGACATCGAAGACCGATCCACTGGTCACTCGGACGAGTTTTCCCTGGGGATTGTCGATCTGATAGTGGATTCCACGCAGGACGCCTTGTGTCGACCTGCTGTGGTTGTCCTGCACGTAGTCGAAGTCGATTCCCAACTCGCGATAGGTTCGTCGGTTCCAACTCTCGATGAAGAAGCCACGATCATCACCGTGAACCAACGGCTCGAGCAGGAAGCAACCCGGTAGTGGTGTCTCGATCTTCTGCACGTGTGAGGTCTTGTCTCTGGTCAGGTACCCGACTTGAGCAGGTCGAGCAGGTACTGTCCGTAATTGTTCTTGTTCAGCGCGAGGCCCAGTTTCTCCAGCTGGGCATCATCGATCCAACCCTGTCGCCAGGAGATCTCTTCGGGGCAGGCTATGGACAACCCCTGTCGAGCCTCGATGGTCTGAACAAATTGAGCTGCTTGCAAGAGTGTTTCGAAGGTACCGGTGTCAAGCCATGCGGATCCACGTCCCAGAAGCTCGACATCCAACTGACCTCTTCTTCGATATTCGTCGTTCACGCTGGTGATCTCGAGTTCGCCGCGGGCTGATGGCTTTATGGACTTGGCGATGTCGACGACCTGCTCATCGTAGAAGTAGAGCCCGGTAACCGCGTAGTTCGACCTGGGGCTCGCCGGCTTCTCCTCGATACTGCGAACCTTGAACTCTTCATCGAACTCGACAACCCCGTATTCACCGGGATTTTTGACGCGGTAGGCGAAGACCGTTGCTCCGCTCTCCTGCGTGGTGATGACCTTCAGTCGTTTCTGAAGTTCGGTCCCGTGGAAGATGTTGTCACCCAGTACGAGTGCGGAGGGCCCTCCTTGAAGGAATTCCTCTCCGATGATGAAGGCCTGTGCAAGCCCGTCAGGGCTGGGCTGGACGGCCCAGGAAATATCGATCCCCCACGACTCTCCGCTGCCCAGAAGGGCCTGGAAGGCAGCCTGGTCCTCAGGCGTGGTGATGATGAGGATCTCCCGCATGCCTGCCAGCATGAGCACCGACAACGGGTAGTAGATCATCGGTTTGTCGTAGACGGGCATCAGCTGCTTGCTGACCCCGCAGGTCAGCGGATACAGCCTCGTACCTGAACCGCCCGCGAGGATGATCCCTTTTCGATCTTTCATGTCTCTTCCATTTCTGATCGACCGCTTCAGCCGATCTCCTCGATCAAGGCTCGAAGCTGGTCGAGCATCTCCTGCTTGTACCTGTATTCCTCGGTGAGGGCACTGCTCTGCGCAGCAAGGATGCGCGCCTGGTCGATCCGATCCAGACGGATCAACAGGTTGATGGCTCGAATCCTCAGGTCCAGACGGGTCGGTGCGATCTGGATGGCTTTTTCGATCATCCGGAGTGCCGCTTCGTCGTTGCCACCTGCAGCCAGGATCTGGGCCTTGGTGTCCATGAGTTCCGGTTGTATTCCGGGCGGTGCGATGTTTATGGCTTCGTCGATCCGAACGATGGCTTCTTCCCGGTCAACGGTCTCAAGCTGCTTCAGCTGGTACGCAAGATTGTTGAGGGCGGCGAGGTAGACCTGGAGAAGGCCCAGAGCTTCGGCCCTTTCGCGACCTTGGAGTTCCTGCAGGCCCTTGAAGACGGCAATTTCATCCTCGGTGAAGAGGTCGATGAGCTCCCGGTAGATTCGATTCGACTTCTCGATCTCACCCGTGTGGTCGGTGAGCTGTGCCTTGCAGAGCATCACGTTCCTGATGTTCGCGGGTTCTTCCTCGAGCAGTTGGTCGAGTATCTCGGCTGCAATCGCCGCGTCCTCCGGGTTGTCACTTCGCTTCGCGAGCTGCAGCCAGTTGTTACCGAGGTTCAGGCGACGCTCCGGCGTCTGCGAGAGCAGTGGCGCCACGCGAACGAGTGCATCACGACCGATTGACGGATCCATCCCCGGGATCGAAGAGGTCCACAGGTTCAGGAGTGCCTGGTCACTCTCGAGCAGGGGCATGAAATTTTTCTCTGCATCATCAATGCGTCCAGAAAGAAGCAGCACCCTCAGGAAAAGCTCCCTGAACGCGTTCACAAGCCTTGAGTCCTCGCCCTTCATGCGCCTCTCGGTGGGCAGCTGGGCGTAGATCAGCTCGTCATCCGAAATCATCTCCTCGTAGGGCAGCATGGCATCAAGTGCGATGCCGTACCGGCCCATGCTGAGGCAGAGTTCGGCGATCCTCATGTCCTGTTCAAGTCTTCTTCCGGCCGGTGACTTGTCTCGACTCATCACGGCAAGGTCGAGTGCGGTGTCCCACTCCCGTAGATTCACGGCGCTTTCGTGGCCCCACAAGGCAGGGTTTGGATCGCTTGGCAGACTGATCATCGCTTCGCGTGCGATACGAAGCGCGGTTTCATGATCTCCTGCGATGGAGTGCATCGTCCAGGCAAGGTGACGTGGCGCCACCGTGTCGGGGTAACTCGACACCAGTTGAATCGAGCGCGCAAGGTCGCCCGTGTCGGGTTGGAACGCTCCCGTGGCCGGGTTCGATGAATCCATCTTCAACTCGAGCACTGCCGCAAGCGTCGGGGCATCCTTCTGCAGTTGTGGCAGCAGACCACGCGCTTCGTCCCATGAGTTGGTGTCCGCGACCAGAAGAGGAAGAAGCTGGCCGAGGGCGATCGTGTTCTCCGGGTCCAGAACCAGGGCCTGTCGAAGGGCGGTCCTCGCTCCCGCAAGATCCTCGGTCTGGGATCGAACCCTGGCAACGATGATCCAGGTGCCGACGCTCTCGGGAAACCGTGCCATCAGCTCCCTGCTGGCTTCACTCGCGGCCTCGAGGTTGCTCGAAGCCAGGAACAGTTCGATCTCCAGGGTCATGAGGCGTCGAGCATCGAGCAGTTCGGATGTCCGGGCTATTGAAAGGGCTTCATCCACCCTGCCGGTCGTCGCGAGAAGTATCAGCTTCCCGTCGAATGCAAAACGATTTTCGGCATCGAGTTCCAGTGCAAGGTCGTACTGGGCGAGCGCCTGCTCGATCATCCCCTCCCTGGCCAGGAAGAGCGCCAGGGAGATTCTGTCGAGAGGGCTTTTCGATTCAGCCGCGATACCCTCGAGTTCGAGGATGGCTTCCCTGGTAAGTCCCTGCTTCACGAAGAGGGAGACTCGGTTTCGGGACGCGGTCATGTTCGGGGCGATCTTCTGGTACCGCTGGAGGTACTCGATCGCCCGGTCCCTGTCCCCGATCTTCTGGTGCAGCTGGATGATGGTCGGATAGAGGGACGCCTGGTCAGGCCTCGTTTCGAGTGCCCTGCGCAGGTAGTTCGCCGAACCGGAATAGTCGGGGTTGTTGCCCATGCGAAGCAGGTCTGAGAGAACCAGCATCGCCACGACGGATTCCGGTGACTTTCGAACGACTTCGTTCAAGGCCACGATCGAATTCGCCCTGGCCGCGTCATCGTTGATCTGCGTGCTGATCACCTTTCGCGCACTCGCGATGATGTAGGTGCTTGATTCAACGCCAAGAAGCTCGGCAATCCTGTCGAGGGCCGACTGACCGAGTTCCGGGGAGCTGACCCAGATGCCGGGATAGGACGTGATGATCCGTGCTGCCTCGTGATCGTTGGGTATCTCGTCATAGATCTCCCTCATCCTGGTGAGGAGTTCCTCGCTGCTCTGGGTACTTGCCATGAAGGCAAGAGTCCTTTTCAGGGCGGAGATCCTTTGTGGTCCGGTGAGATCTTTTCGTGATGTTGCATCCTCGAGGATCGCCAGGGCGGTCTCCTCCTGGCCGAGGTTCCGGGCTCGTTCCGCCATGGCGTAAGCGAGATCGAACATCGAGGCGCCGTTCTCGCCCGCGCGTTGCAGGAGTTCATCGCTTCGTTGTCCGCCCACCGAATCGTTGATGGCGACGATCTGCAACAGCAAGCGGGGAGACACCCCGTCCTGCTGGAGTGCCTCATCGATGGCGAACTGCAGTGCGTCATCGTCATCCTCGAGGGCTGCGGCACCAGCGATGAGTGGAAGCAGTGGCGTGGCGACCTCGCTCGATCCATCTCTGGTGTTTTCATAGGTGGCGCGAATACGTGAGGTGATCCCTCTTCCAGCACTCTGGGCGCTTTCCGCCTGGAAGGGATCCATTCCCGATCGCTTGAGAGCGATCCATGCCCGCGCACGAATCATGTACGAATCCAGTGATGGGTAGGATTGGAACAGTCGATTCGCCTGCTTCAGGGCATTCTGGTGCTGCTGGGTCTGCAGAAGCAGGTTAGCCAGTTGTCTTCCTGCAGCCCTGGAACCCCTGGCCACGAAAAGATCTCGATAGAGGTTCATCGCGGAGTCGGACTGACCGGTCTTCTGCAGGATCGAAGCTTCCATGAGCATCAGGTTCAGGTTCCTCGAATCAAGGCTCCTGGCGGCTCTGATCTGCTCGAGACTCTCCTGCATTTCCTTGATGGTCTTCGCGGACTGGGACTTGTAGGCCATGATGCTGGTTGCGTCGACCTTGGCCCGCGCGGTGTCATCCGCCTCCGAATCAACCAGCAGTCTCTGGTGTATCTCATCGGCCGCGTCTTCCTCGAGAACGAAGGTCGCCAATGCCGCCGCCATCCTCAGGAAATCAAGTTCCTCTGGATAGGCTTCATAGGCTTCGAGCGACAGATCGAGGGCCGATTCATATTCCGATCTGCGCCACAATCGAGTCGTGAGTGCGGTGGCGATCTCGGGATCATCCCCCGCCAGGACGCTTGCTCGTGCGAGGATCGCCTCGGACTCCGCGTTCATTTCAAGCATTTCAAGCTGCTGCTGCAGCTGAATGATGATGACCGGATCGATCTTTGGCAGATTGGACAGGTCCGTTGCGATTCTGGTGGCCTCGGCTTTGTTTCCACCTGATCTCAGCAGGGAGATCCGTGTCAGTGCCAGCGCCTGGTTGTTCGGGTGGGCCTGCTGGTACTCGCTCAGTGCGTCAAGCAGGCTCTCCGGATCGTCTCCGCGTTCGCGCCTCAGGGTGAACTCGTACAGGGGCCAGCTACTGTCGTTGGGGGACAGCTTCCTGATTCGTTCGATCTCATCCAGTGCCTCGTCGAAGCGTCCCACGGATCGAAGAACGGCAGCTCTTGACTTGATGATCTCGATGTCGTCATGGGGGAGTCGGTCCGAATACGTGAGTGCGTCGGTGGTGTCACCGGTCGCCACGTAGATCTTGACGAGCTCGCGAAGGGCTTCCTCGTTCTCGCGGTCGAGACTGAGTGCGTGCAGGAAGTACTTCTCCGAAGCACTGATGTGCCTGCCGTTGATGTCGATGTTCCGCATCCGGGTGTGTCCCAGCGCGAGAGCCAGATCGAGATCTTCCTTCTTGTACGTCACTGCCTTGCTGAGCTTCGGAAGTGCAGTGATGTAGTCGCCCTCAAGGTAGGCAGACATGCCTTCGCTTGCGGCAAGCTCCACCTGTCGATTGCGGTTCCATTTCGTGAAGAAGTATCCTGCCACAACGGTCACGACCAGTACGAAAACCAGTACGCACAGGAGGATCAATCTTCGCCGAACTCTCTTGTTGAGTGCCATCCGCAAATCCCGATTACGTCATGCGATCCGTCAGCCCCGGACCATTCGGTACAACGTCTTGAAACAGATTCGCGCATCAAGCAACAAGCTGGCGCGGTTGACGTATTCGATGTCGTACTTGATCCACTCCTGGAAGTCCATTCCCGGAGCACGTGTCCTCTCCACCTGCCACAGTCCGGTGATGCCGGGACGGACACTCAAACGTGCATCCCTCCAGGCCGGACAGAATTGGTTTTCCTTCTCAGGGCTGGGCCGCGGGCCCACGAGGCTCATGTCACCGACCAGGACGTTCCAGAATTGAGGAACTTCGTCGATGTGGAATCTTCTGAGAAGGCGGCCGACCTTGGTGATCCTCGGATCGTTCTCTATGAACACCTGGGGGCCGTCCGCGAGGTTCTTTTCGGTCAGGTCTCCGACCATCGACTCTGCATTCCTGAGCATGGTCCTGAACTTCCAGCACTTGAAGTTCTTGCCACCCCTGGTCTGTCGAACATGACCGAAGAAGACCGGTCTGCCGTCGTTGATCATCACCGCTATTCCCACCACCGTCATCAACGGCAGGAGGGCAAGCAGGACGCACAGTGAGACCAGTACGTCGATCGAACGCTTCATCAGCGAGTACAGCGAGATCTCGTCCGATTCCTGGAGGACGTCTCGGTTCGATGATCTCTGTATCTCGTCGATCTCAAGCATCGTGAGTCCGGACGGGATCTGTGCATTCGATTCGGAATCATCCTCGATGATGGTCGGTCCCACGACCACGGACTTGCGGTTCATCTGCGTGTTTCGACCGAGCCACACCGGTGGAAGAAGGTGATCGATTCGTTCGGTATCGGTCCCGGGTATGCCCCAGATGCCGGGGCGGATCTGTACCAGCCCATTGAGGACGAGGTCGGGTTCAGGCAGGATCTTGGTGAGCTCCCTCATCAACTCGCGAGCCGAATCGGGGGTTTCGCAGGTCGAGGTGAGTCCCTTGATCGAATAATGATCGGTGCGGGTCCAGTCGACGTATCGTCGGAGATCGGTCCAGGCTCTTCGACGCTTCTCGCTGTCGGCCCAGATCTGGGCCACGCTCGCACGGCGAGTCATGAGCACCCTGGTCGACCTGCTCTTGAGGTTGCGGTAGTCCCGATCGATACGCAGCAGGTCGCCGTCACCGTTCTGTATGACCCGTTCTCGATACGGCTGGTTCTCGGAATAGACCCTGATCCTGGAGAGTGGAGCCCTGTTCCAGGACATGGAGTTCGCGAGCACGGCATGATCGAACAGGGCACACTGCCTTGGTTCAAGCAGCATGAAGAGGTCTCGCCCCTTCTGTGGCGTGAATGATTCGGTCCTTCTCACGCACTGGATCCCGTGGGAACGCCAGTAGGCATCGTGCAGATCATGTGCACCGAAACCCCATATCGTCGGGGCTTCTTCGGTGCTCGTGCCGAGGTTCGGGTTTGTTCGATAGACCCGGGTCATCGTCTAGAAGTCGCTCCGTTTCTCTGTTTCAGCGGACTGGCTGCTCGAAGCGATTCGATCGGTGAGCGGATTGCGCTTTCGTTCCCCGGACTTCTCCTCCCGAATGAGATCGGTGATCGACTTGGAAGTCGAGGAGAAGTGGCGGTAGTCCGATCGATCCGCATAGTTCAGGATCACCCCGAGGTATGGTGCCCCGAGTTCACGGAGTTCCTGGACGCATCTTCTCAACGGAAGCCTCGACCTGCCCTTGCGAAGCGTGAGAAGCACACCGTCTACCGTGAGTGCGATCGGTGTCGATTCGATCGAACCACTCAGTGGTCCCGTATCCATTATGACCATGTCGAACTTGTCACGAAGCTGATCAAGCAGCCTTCGTATCGCATCGATCGGCACGTGCTCGGCGTTGATGCTGTCATCGAGTCCGATGGGAAGAATGCTCAGGTTCGAGTTTCCGAGCGCGATGATGTTCTCGTCGATGCTTCCCGACTTGATCGATTCCTTCAACCCCTTGTCGTGGAGCTTCCCGAACTGGTGGGAAAGCGATCGTCCGATGAAGTCGCAGTCGACCATGCAGGTTCGATACCCCGCCTCGGCATAGGACCAGCCCAGGAGGGTTGCGATGGTGGTCTTGCCGTCGCCCTGGAACGGACTGGAGATAAGCATCACGAACCCGTGATCACCGCTGCCCACGTTCATTGATTGCAGACGATTCCTCAGACGGTGGATGCATCCCATCGCCACCTCGAGTGCCTCCGGATCATCGGAGGATGGCCCGGTGTCGGGAACCACGCCGAGGCACTGGAACTGACTCTTGTCCGACTGCAGCTGGCGCATGGCGAATGCACGTTGGTCGACGGTGCCCAGCAGGAAGAACAGGGCAAACACCGCGATGACGCAGCCGACGAACGCGACTCCCGCGATCTGCGGGCGCTTGTCCTTGGTTGATTCGGTGGGCGTGAGGGCGTACTGCGCGATCGAGATCCGGTCTTCGAGGGCATCTTCCTCGAATTCGATTCCTCTCAGCCGGTCGTCAAGTACCGCGAATTCGATTTCCAAGTCGTCAATGCTTCGCTGCAGCGCATCGTAACGAGCCCGAAGCGTGTTCATCGAATTGATTTCTTCGCGCTTCTCGTCGACCTTGGTTCCGATCTTGGTGATCTTCTCCTGGAGCTTGTCGAAGGATTGTTCCTTGCCCGGCCCCTCGTACCACTTTTTCTCGGTTTCCTTCCGTCGACGCACCAGGTTCGATTCCATCGACCTGATGGTGCTTTCGAGGATCCGCACCTGGCGGTGTTCGGTCGAAAGACGCGAACGAAGCTGATCGTATTCGATATTAACCCGGTCTATGTCCTGTTGCAGTTTCTTCAGGTTCGGTTCGAACGCCTCGAGTTGTGCCAGTTTCGGCAACGCGATGTCTTCGCCCTTGACCTCGCGGTCCTCCTCTTTCTTGACGCGTTCACGCAGCTTCTCGATGGTCTCCTCGACGAGTTTCTTCTCGTCCTCGAGGGCGGCCATCTCGGTGGCGTTCTCCGTCACGAAGTTACCGACTTCGGCGATGCCGTACTTGCTCTGTCGAAGCAATGTCTGCTGTTGCTGGCGCTTGTTCTCGGCGGAGGTCCGGTTTTCGGTCTTGAAGGTCCTCAGCTGCTGCTTGGTGCGACTTCTCCGCTCCTCGTCAAGGGAACCGTGAAGCGCGATGTACGAATTGAGAATCGAATTCGTGATGGTCGCCGAAGCGGCTGGAACGCTGTCGGTGTATTCGATCTTGATCAGCTCGGTCTCGCCGTAGACCGTCGGCCTCATGTTGTATTTG
This sequence comes from Phycisphaerales bacterium, assembly GCA_029246705.1. GTDB lineage: Bacteria > Planctomycetota > Phycisphaerae > Phycisphaerales > SM1A02 > JAKVBQ01. The sequence goes on from JAQWMQ010000008.1 coordinate 162,672, forward strand.
ATCTGTGCAATCAGCGCGTTCCGACCACGCTCGTCGAGAAGCTGCCTCATGTCGGAGGAGTTGATCGCTCGCTCCACGACGTCAGGGCTCTTCACGAGCATGACCTGGGATTCGAGGAACACCATGAAGCCCTTGGTATCTCCGGTCTCGTCGATCTTCTGGACGACCGTTTCGTTCTTGGAGTTCCCCTTGAGGAATCCCTCGGCCGTGTAGTTGATCGGGGCCAGCATCCATGCGATGACGGCTGCAGAGACTCCCAACACGATCGCAGTGATGATCGCGTAGAGCCAGCGACCCTCCAGTCGGTCACGAACGAGTTCAAGTGGATTGACGGCTCCCCCTTCTTCTTCGTTGCCGCTTGCAACCTGCACTGGGGGTGAATCCTGATTTGAAAACGGCTGTCGCCCGTTTGCCAGATCGCTGTTGTGGTTGTCAGTGTTGCTCATCGTGCGAGTTCGCTTTCATTCGGCGGGACGGTCGTGTCTGGATTCAGTGGTGCATAGAGTGCACTGATCAACCTCATGGGTATTGCGCTGAGGAGTTCGGTGGTGTGTTCGACCACCAAACCGGTTTCCGGCGAGTCGGCAAAGACCATCTGCAGCTGGGCAACGCCAACAGCAGACATGTTTCGGCCCTGGGTGCTCCTACCCTTCAATTCCTGCATATCGGTCAGCAGCAACCTGTTCGGTAGCAGGAACATGCTGAGAACCGTCTGTTCCTGTTCGAGACCGTCCTGATCGAATCTCCGGAAGCGATAGAGTCTCATCTGGACGTTTATATCGGCAAGTTGGACGGTCACATCTTCAGTCGCATCCTTGATCAACGTCCAGCCTGTGGCCGGATAACAGACTGGCGGGTAGTGCCCCACCATGTCCCTGAGATCGCTGCAGTGGATCAGGGCAAGCACCACGTCATCGGAGGTCTCGAGCCTGGAGAACCGCCTGCTCACGAGCGAGTTGGGACGAAGGATCTCCATGGCTGCAGTCGGAACGGGTACATCGGCACCCCACCAGTTGTGGAGTTGATAGGGAAACTCATCCATCTCCGCTGCGATGTCCGCGCGATGCTGGAGGATCTCGCTGTCCTCGCCCATCGGGTTGTCGATCAGGAACCAGCCACCCATCATCAGAACGATGCTGAGCAGCGGAGCGGTCCTGTTGATCCTCATTCGGATCGAGCCCATTCTGGAGGAACGTACCTTCATGAAGCCAGCCTCCAACTCATGATCGGTATGTCCAGCCATTTAAGCAGCCGAACGATCCCGAAAAGCAGAAACAGGGCCAGGGGCAGCATCACCAGGCCCGCCATCCAGTGGAAGCTGTCCGCTTCGGCCGGTGGAAGGAAGGTGTACGCGAGGCTGGTCAGGAACAGCCTGAAGATGTTGCAGGCAAGAGCAATGAAGGGGCTCACCAGAAAGAGGAACAACCTGGTCCCCAGCCGGAAAGGCATGCTGAAGACGAACCCGTATACAACCAACAGAAGCGCGAAGACCATGCGCATGCCGTTGCAGGCCTCACCGATGGCGACGGGGATCTGATCCTCTCCGATGAGTATGACGCTTCCATGCCTGACGGCGAGAACATTCGTCATGTCCAGTATCCCGATGGTCACCGCGGTCGCGAAGCTCTGCAGCGGAGCCGCCAGTGCAACCCGTACGGAACCCGGGGTCGGAATCAGGAAGAAGAGGCAGATGATCGCCGGCAGGAACTGCCTGATGACCTCGATGCCGGTCATGGTGAGAATGCAGCCGATCAGCAGGACGACCGCACCACCGTGCCAGAGAAGAAGGATGTCCTTCTCTATGCCCCACCACGAAGTCAGGGCCCCGACGATGATCACCAGTGGACCAAGCATGCTCGGGCGGTAACGGATGAACTGAAGGCGTGAGCGTCTCAACCAGAAGAGGTAGAGGGCGACGATCGGAGCGAAGAGCGCCTGGCCGTTCTCAGGGTCGCGTATGGCGCGTGAGAGCATGTCGATCCAGGCCCCACGAGCAAGGAAGAACGCAAGCAGAAGCAGCAGGAGAAGGACCATGTAGTCCTGCTTCATCCATCCTCTTCGGTCGGAGAGCCTCATGCCTTCGACCCTCCTGCAAGATGCGAACCCCTGCCTGCATGTGCGTTGTACCCGTTGGAACGGCCGCCCCATCGTGCGTCAGGGAGCTTCTCCTCGCCTTCATCCAGTCGGGTACCGGCCTGTATCTGTTTGTTCGGCTTCACCACGGATCTGGTGATCAGGGCATCAGCGCCTATCTGGCAGCCTTCAAGAAGAACCGCCTGGTCGATGATCGCCCTCGGACCGACCTGAACGCCCTTGCCCACGAGCACCGAGGAGGTGATGACCGCAGTCGGATCAACCTGTGCGGTCTCGTGGATCCAGGGGTCGAGATCTCCCCTGCTCTTCGAGGTTCGGGGAAATCTGGCGATGTGAGCGAGGTAGTCCTCGACCCTGGTGATCCGGCGCAACTGGTCATCGATCTGTCGCACGAGAACTCGGTTTCCATCCGAGATCACCTTGGGCAGAAGCTGCTCCTTGAGATCGAAGAAACCGACTTCCGGTATCAGCTCGAGCACCTTCCTCTTCAGGATGATCATGCCCGCGGGTTCCGAGAGAGGCGTCTGGATGATTGCTCCGTCGATGCCCTCTTCGTCGATGCTCATCTCTGCAATGACGTCTATGTTGCCTGGCGGAATGGCCGTCCCCTCGATCAGGAGAAGATCATTCACGTTCTGTCGTCCGATGATCGTGTCCCGCAGTGTTCCCGCGGTTCCACGGTGTTCGTTCTTGTCGGTCTTCACCTCGAGGGGATAGCCGAGGAAATCCGGAATGGATCCCAGCTGCTTCTCGATCTTCGGAAGGTCTTCGGGCCGACCGGTGACCACCGTGATGTCTGTCACGTGATCGAACTGCTTGACCAGCTGTACCCACGCCGCGACCAGGCTCGGAGCCACCGGTGTCGGTAGCAAGCAGACAGGCATTCCGAATTGTGAACGGAGAAGCGAGGGGCCGGACCCTCCTACAAGGATGATTGCACTAACGGGGTTCATTCTTATTCAAGTCTTCGGCTCACCAACCACCTCGCATTCGAAGAGTCTGCAGGTCGCGCAAGATCTCTCTCGTTCGAGTTTCTGGCAATCTGGTCCAGTTAATCCCCAGGCAGAGCGGCAGCTGCCTTCATCGATATGTGCACGGCAAAAATGAAGCGATAGGCCATCCCATTGCCATGACGCCGACCCTCCATTGTACCTGTGATTTCGTCTGGTCAAGAAGTTGATTCACGGTAGGTCTTTTTGCCGGAAATGAACCACGAGTGTTATCGGGCGGACTGACTCGTGGGGGCTATGAAGCCCGGTTTTCAATTCTGCTTGAATCATCCCGACCCCACTTCGAACATCCTTCTGGTCCGATCACTCGCGCAGCTCTGCGGCGTGTGATGAAACGAACCGTTGCATAGACGACGAAGGATGGAAGTAACCACGGATGCTTCGCGATGGTACGGATGCGTTCGCTTGGTCGAACTTCCTCGTTTCGCGCAAGCAGTCCTCCCTCGAGTTCTCTCAATTCGATCCCACCCGCATCCACCCGCGTCATCATGCTGAGCAGGCTCTTCAGGTTCCTCGGGCAATGAACGAGCGAAGCGGCTTCGGTTACAAGCCTGCGTTCATCCTGGCTGAATTGAAGTCGAACGTATCCATCGTCCGAAATGATGTCGGGAAAACCCCCGAACCTGGAACGCCCTTTTTCACTGAGGGCGTAGGCTCCAGACCCACCGATCATCGAGCTGTTGTAGAAGGGCATCTTCATCCAGGCTCGATAGAACATCCTGACCAGAAGGCTCGAACGCTTTATTTGAAATCGTGGGGCAGGTGATACCGCGAGAACCTTCTCCGAGAGGGCGGCGAAGAGCGCCGGTATCGCCCCTGATTCAAGTTCGACGTCCGCATCGAGGTAGAGACGTGGGTACGAAGATGCCGCCTCGTCTCCCAGGTTCAATGCGTGTGACTTCGAGGCGGTTTCGGTCTGAAGAACACGCACGCCCTCGATCGCATCGGCAACCTGCGCGGTTTCATCCGTGCAACCGTTGCACACGACGATGATCTCGAGATCCCCCTGGCACCCCGATATGGGGAGTGCGTCCAGGCATCGCCGGATCACGTTCGCTTCATTGTGTGCAGGAATCACCACCGAAGGCACGTCGCGGCCCTCCAGTCCTCATCAGCCGGCAGCATGTATGAAGGTGCGCAGGGCGGTAATGAGCTCTTTCGATGCGGATGGTGACAGTGCCTCGGGCTTGGCAACCGTGTGAAGGGTGTCAAGCTTCTTCACGAGGTCGTCCTCGTCGAATGCCACCGTGATGCCGCTCAATTCCTTGAACCTTCGGACCGTGGCAAGCTGGTGGTCGTTGCGAGTTTCTCGAAGTCGTGCCACTCGTGGCATCACGATGATCGGTTTCTCATACTTCATGGCGGCCAGGATGCTTCCCGTTCCAGCATGCATGACCAGTATTTCCGATTCCTTGATCCGTTTCGCATACTGCTCCGGATCCAGGAGCTGGACATAGTCGCAGTTCGAGGGGCGCCACGAAGTCGACCCGATCTGCATGAATATGTCCTTGCGGCCTCTTTCACCGCCCCAGGCATCGACCGTCTTGCACAGTCGATCGAACGGCATCTGCATTCCAACACTCACGAATATCACAGCACATTCCCCCTGTATTGAGGGCCCTGGTCACGGGCAAGATTCGGCCACTGTGTCAACAGCAGGTCAATCCACTTACTCGCCTTGTCGCCCGAGAGCGAAAGCTCCTCGGCGTTCGCTATCGAATCGACCCAACCACACCTGATGCCGAGCAGCTTCCCTGCCATGCAGGCCAGGTAACCGGGTGCGGCTCCGGTGGTGATGATCACGTCGGGCTTCTCCCTGAGGAGAATCCGCATGATGACGATGAATGTCCATGGAAACCGACTGACACTCCACCTGGTGGTGTCTGGTATGCGGTAAAAGGTCGCGCCACTGTCCTCAACGGTTGTCCTGAGACCTTCGCAGACAGAGGCAAAGCAGACGTTGCAGCCATCGAATGCCGGTTCCAGTCGCATCAGTTCGACCCAGTGGCCACCACCGGAACTGATTGCAAGGACCTTCGGTTGGACGGGATCTTCCACGGTATTCGTGGCTGTCTCGGGTTTCGTTCTTTGGACCTGATCGCCGTTGGTCTGTCTGTCCCCCGTTCCGGGGTCCCGGGGAGTGGCATCCTCATCCTCGTCATCCGCAGTCGAACCGGATTGTTCGCAGGCCAGGACGTTGCCGAAGTAGGCGGGGCCCTCCTCGGTCGAGAGGTGTTCCCACTGGGTCAACCAGAGACTGGCCCAACGTCTGGCCTTTCGACCCGACATCGAGAGTTCGTCCACGTTGGCGATCGAATCGATCCAGCATGTCTTTCGTCCGAGAAGTCTCCCCACCATGATGGCGAGGAAGCCCGGAGCGGCACCGGTGGTGATGATCACATGGGGGCGCTCTCGCAGGACGAGCAGGACGACCCTGGCGAAGAGCCAGAGCAGCATGAACTTGTTCCAGCGGGTTGCATCCGGAAGGACATGGAAACGGGCATCGGGGTCGTTGATGTCCTGCTTGCTCCAGGCAAGCACGGTGGCGTAGGCCACGTCACACCCCTCGAATGCACTCTGCAATCTCATGAGCTGGACCCAGTGACCACCGCCCGAACTCACGGCCAGCACTCGAGGTCGTTTCTTGCCTCTTCTGGAGCCTTCAGCCGGGTTTGTGTTGTTCGAAGTTGATCCAGTCATGGTGACGTCCGATATCCAGGGTCTTCGGGAACCTGAAGCCAGCAGAGACCTTGAAACAGCCTCTCATCCCGTAGTCAACCTTTCGGCATGAAAGGCGTGTCAGACCTGTGAATCGTCAAAAGAGCGGTCAATTGTCCCTCGTGGTCAGCCATGAAAAGCAACAGGGTGCCGTTTCCGAGGAAACGGCACCCTGAAAAGACTGTCAGTTCATCTGTGATCTCAGCGAAGTCGTCGTCTCAGGACGATGGCTCCGGCGAACCCGATACCAGCCAGCAGTGCGGGCATCGGCAGCGGAACGACCATCAGCTGATCCTGGTGGGCGGGGTTGGAAAGACCGATCAGGTGGCCCTGGGTGTCCATCCATCCATCCACACCAAGCGATGAGATGATCAGGTCGGTGGCCATCTGGCCTTCCATGTTGTTGTCGGTGTCTGCACGGAAGGCACCGAGATCGAGGCTGAGCTCGCTGGCCGCCATGTCCAGGCTGCCGTCGGTGATGCTTTCGTTGACGATCTCCCAGATCACGAGCTGGAATGCGCTGGTGGCGGTGTCGTTGTCAAAGCTGCTCGTGAGTCCCGTGCCTTCGGCAAGCAGTCCGGTCTGCATGTCGATGTATCGAGCGTAGAGGTCTTCGACCAGACCCGCCTGGGCGTTGTTCATCGCGCCGGGATACGGGGGAGACTCGGGGACTTCCGTGAGGTCCTCGGTCTGCGTGAAGGTGTACTCGTTGCCCACGTAGACGCTTTCGTAGACCTGGATGCAGTAGGTGACCACTTCCGCGCCGTACTGGTTGGTCCAGAGGCGTTCACCGGCAGTGATACCGCCGACGTAGTTCACTTCATCGCTGCTGTCGGCTGAAAGTCGTCCATCGAGTGCGATCCGGTAGGACTCATGTCCTCCGAATGCATCGAAGTGCATCGAGATTTCATCTGCAGCTGCAATGCCACCGAAGAGGCAGACGCTGAGGCCGGTTACGGTTATTGATCGCTTCATATCTTCCTCGCCCAATACAAATGAGGGACTAAGAGTCGTTCTGTTTGTCATCAGTTTGGGGCACTTGAAAACACATCTGATCAAGGCATGGATTCCCAACTGATGCATCGAACATACAGCCTCTCACTTTGTAATTCACTCCAAACAACTTGAATCAAAGGTGTTTTCTGCTTCTCGGGCGTCACGGTTGCGTTACAGGACGCCAAGGCCATTATCGGACAAACCCTGCGCGAATCACGGCAGTGGACAAACCACGCACTTGTAATGAAGCCTTGTTTTTTGAAGTTGAAATCAGCCGCCGCGGCTTGAATCATCACGGTCCCATTGACCGAGCGCACCAGTACGACTCTTCAACGCGACACGTTTCCTGATGGCGCGTTTCGCGTAGATGTAGACAGCGAAGCACGGCCAGAGGTGGGGCTTGAAAAGCATGCTCTTCACTGCGGAGGACTGACTGGTCTCTTCCCGTGCCGACAGCTCGGGAAACGTCCTGTGGAGCTCGTCGGTTCCGGCAACGACACGCGACTTGATTCCGATGAGCTGGCTCATGTTCTGTGGTGTCCTCACCACGAATCTCGCGGTATCGATGCAGCGCCGTTCGTGGGCTTCGAACTGGAGCCGCACGAAACCGTCATCCGCGATGATCGATGGGAAGCGCTCGAATCGAGCTCTTCCCGCCTCGGTCAATGCATAGACACCCGAACCGATCATCGAATCGTTGAAATAGGGAACTCGTTGCCAAGCCGAGTAGAACATCCTGACCGGAAGACTGGCCCCGGTGGTGTCGAAGACCGGTTTCGGGGCGGCTGCATGGATCGACCCCTTCATCGCATCGAAGGTCGCCTTGAGTCCGCCTTCCGGCAGTTCGATGTCCGCATCCAGGTACATCCTCGGGAAGGTGCTGGCTGCCTCGTCGCCCAGGTTCAGTGCATTGCTCTTGGAAGGGACATCGGTCTCGATGACGACGATCGCCTCGTCGAAATCCCTGCAGATCTGCGCGGTATCGTCGGAGCAGCCGTTGCAGACGACGATCACCTCGAGATTCTCGAGGCGAGGTTCGGCCAGCACCGACCGCAGGCATCGTTCGATGACCATCTTCTCGTTGTGTGCTGGAATGACGACTGAAGGCAAGACGGACCCCTGGGCTCAATCTTCCGGTTTTCTCTGCAGCACGACACGGGCTGGCGAGCCCATCGCTATCGCATAAGGGGGTATGTCCCCGTTTACCAGCGATCCCGGAGCGATGGTCGCCCCTTCGCCGATCTTCGAACCGGCAAGGATGATGCAGTAGGAATAGATCACCGCACCCTTGCCGATGTGTATGGCATTGCCTTCGGCCTGTCGCTGTTCGTTGCTCATCGGGGAGACCGCCTGGTACTTGGCGGCACTGACCAGGGTGTGCGGGCTGATGACCGCCCAGTCGTCGATGATCACCGGTGCACCGTCATCGGCCGCCCAGATCGTGGCGTACTCGCCGATCCTGACGTTGGACCCCATGCGAATGTACTCACCATTGGCGAAGGACACGTTCGGTGCGATTCTCGCCTTGGGGCCCTTGGTGATCTTCCTGAGCTGGGAGGCGTGTGAGTAGTTCATGAAGTGAAGGATCTTCATCAGCTGCAGGTAGGTCCTGGGGTCGATCAACGACAGCAGGCCCCCGAGTGCTCGGAGATTCTTCGATTTGGTTTTCAGTGCTTTCGGCTTCGGCATGCTTCTGGTTAAACCCTTCGGTCCTCGATCTCGACCCTGATCACCCCATCTACCTTCGGTGTCGGGTGCGGATCATCATCAATGACTGCCGCAAACAGAGGATGTTCACGGGGTGACGTGTCACCGTGACTAGGCCCATTCCTTCCGACGCTTGAGCAGGTTGAGCGATGCCTGGGGGCTCGGGTTCCCGGTCACCAGGTGCTTGAAGGATCCCGTGAGGGCCAGGCCCATGACCCTGAAGTCGATCATGAGGCAGGCCAGTTTCGAACCGAAGAAGCCGAGATGCTTCCGGTGGTACTGCCTTTCCGCCTTGATGAGCATGATTCTGCGGTCTTCACTTCGGATCGGGCTCGAGCCGCCACCGTCATGCATGATGAGTGCATCAGGGGTGAGGGTCGGCCGGGCACCCGCCTTCCGGGCCCTGACGCAGAGGTCCGCCTCCTCCGCGAAGAGGAAGAAGTCATTGTCGAAGCCCTCCAGCTCATCCCAGAGATTCGTGTCCATGAGAAGGAAGCACCCGGTGATGATGTCGACCTCCTTGATGCTCATCCGGTCGTATCCCGGGTAGGAACGTGGATTGAAGATCGATGACTTCTGGAAGAACTTGGAGAGTCCGGTGCAGGAGCAGAAGACGGTCCAGACCGTGTAGTCGGACCAGCAGTTGTATTCGTTCTTGGAGCCGTCCCTGAACATGTGGCGACCTCCCCACATGCGGCAATCCGGATTCTCGTCGGCAAAGTCGAGCAGCTTGTCGATCGCTCTCTCCACGATCACCGTGTCGGGGTTGAGCAACAGGGTCCGCCTGCCCGTGGATTGCTCCGAGGCGACGTTGTTGGCGCGTGCGAAACCGAGGTTCTTCTCGCTTCGAATGAGCTTCACCTTCGGGCATTGTTCCGCGATCGCATCCGCGGAGCCGTCGTGGGAATCGTTGTCGATCAGAATCACCTCGAAACTGTGCGATCGGGTCTCGGCAAAGATGCTCTCGATGCACTCGATCGTCATTTCGCGGGTGTTGTAGGAGACGATCAGTATCGATACGTCCACTTGGTTATGGGTCATTTGATTCCTCTTGTTCTGGGGGAACTCACGCCGTGACTTGTCGGACGGGCGGTTGAGACCCATGGACAGGCTTCTTCGGCAGCCATTCGAGATTACCAAGTGAGGCGGCGATTCCAAAGCTCAAGTAGAACGGAAGTTCAGCCTGGCCGTACACCGAAACCGCCACGGCCATGATCGAAACCGTGAGCACAGAGGCGCCGACACCATAGGCAAGGAACAGTTCCTCCCGGTTCCTCACCGCTCGGATGGCCCTTCCGCATGCGTACAACGCCAGGACGATGATCGCGATCTCCAGGATCAGCGGGATGAGTCCGCCGGTGACTGCGGTGTACACGTAGTCACACGTGATGTCGTGGAATGATCGGTTGTACTTTCGGCGAGAACCATACAACGCCCAGTCGGTGATGTTGCTGAGTGCACCGTCGATCAGCAGGTAGCGGTGACGCCCGGTCGAGCCCGACACGAATGAGATGTTCGTGAAGATGAAGGAGTGGACACCCTTGCTGTGGATGATGTGGATGAACACCAGGAACGCCAGGACGACCCAGCGAATGGTCTTCAGGTACATGCGGTACGGGAAGACCATCCAGCACCCCACCGCGACCAGCAGCCCGGCTATCGGCGTGCTGCTGTTGGTCATGAGGGCGATGACGACCGCGTTGATGGTTCCTATCCAGCCACTCAAAATGGCCGACAACTTGCGTCTCTTGCCGAATATCACCCCGATGAACATCGCGGCAAACGTCGCCCAGAACATGCCGGCAATGATCGGATGCGTGAAAGCGCCCTGTGCCCGCAACTGACCATCCCTGACGGTCGTCTTCTCCGGCACCCCACCAAGGAGGCTGAAGAAGTTCCACTGGGTGAACTGCTCGATCGTGAAGAAGATCATGACCGGTATGGATGCGATACCAGCACCCAGGAGCAGGCACTTCAGGTCCTCCCACTTTCGAACCGCAGCCCTGCCGATGAGGTAGATGCCGATACTGTCAACGGCCTGGCCTATCTCATGGATGGTGCGGCTTCCCCCGGTTCTGGCCGTGACCGCCAGCACCATCAGGAACATCATCCCGAAGACGCAGTAGTCGATCGCGCGGATTCTGGTCTGGCGAAGTTCCCCAAGCACCAGGATCCTCAGGACCGTCAGGATCGTGATCGCCCTGAGAAAATCAAGATCAATGGTCAGGAAGGCGAATCTCTGCGCGGGGGAGATGAAGCACGCGATGAAGATCAGCGGCCAGGCGAGGTACTTCCGGGGTGCGAGTATCGTCCACAGCGCCGCGGCCAAAAAGACCGCCGCACCCAGTGGGTGCACGATGTTCGTCCCGAGATTCTCGGCGAACGACTGGTAGGTCTCGATGTTGCGGCCCTGGGACATCGACTGCTCTGCTCGTGGTCAATTCTCCATCCGGATCCGCCGGATGGTTCTGTATTGATGTTTTTTCGGCACGTGCGGCTCGGCGACCCGGCATTCTCCGGAATTCAACCACAATTGATCGGATTTAGGATCCCGATCACACCGGGATCGGCCCATGAAATTGATCTTGATTCGTGGATTCACTCAAGTCTCATGAATCGATGCGCGGTCGGCGATGGCCCAAACCGTCTTCGAAGGCGTGGTTTCGTCCGAACGCATCAGGATGTCAATGACATCACGTGTTCCATGGTGGTGATGGTCTTGCCCGATTCACGGGCTCGTTCGACGATCTCGCGGGTGACTCGGATGGTGTACTCATCGAGGGCATCATGCCCTCGATCAGAGTCGTGGAAGAGCACGACACCGCCGTCCCGGTCAAGTTCGGCGAGGAACTCCGCCCGTGCATCCGGATGCAGTCGTTGCTCGAGAAGACCCGACTCGTCCCCTTCCTGGGCTCTACGCCTTCCCCCTCCGAGCCGACTGGTGATTGCGGTGAGCAGTGAATTGGCCTTGCCCGGAACACCGCCCGTGTCACCGGAGTCGTGCGTCCACCAGACCACGCGGCTGTTATGGGCCCTGGAGGCGAGGATCGTTCCCAGCGTCGCATTGCCGTAGGGTGGACGGTAGAACTTCGGCCTGATTCCAAGACGCTCCAGGGTCTTCATGCCTCGGCTGCAGTCTCGACCCGCCTTCCAAGGCAGGCTCTTCAGTGCATTCACGTGCCGTTCGGAATGGCAACCGACCTCATGACCTCTTTCCTTGAGTGCCCGGACTTCGTCTGGTCGAGTTCCGGCGGATACGCCCGTGACGAAGAAGGTGACCTTCGTGTCGAGTTCATCCAGCTCCTTGAGCAGTCTCCGGGTGAGTTTCTCGGACGGACCGTCGTCGTAGGTCAGTACGATCAGGCCCTCCCGGCGACAGATGCCCTGGATGTTCTTCACCTGGGCCGACCTGTTCAACAAGGGAACCACGTACCACGCAAGCAGTGCGAGGGTGGCGAGTACGACCGTCAGGCTGCAGATGAGGATCACGTAGATCACCGGGTGTCGTTCCTTGGATCGGGTCGGGGACGGGCATGCTCGGTGCCGCCTGCGGGCGGACCTTTTCGACCCAGAGCATACGTTCTCACACGATGTGAATCCCGTCGAGGAGTCACGTCTCCGCCCCCATGATGCCGATCTCAACAACGATGCCCACCGATTCCCTGCTCATCGTGGCCTGGTTCTTCCCTCCTGATGGAGGTGCGGGCTCTCAACGGCCTGCGTCCTTCGCGCGTGAGGCACCCGGTCACGGTTGGAGGACGACGGTCGCCACCCGGGGTACCGGGCATGATCGTGGTCGCTGGGAGACCCGGGATGATTCCCTCCTTGCTGGTCTCGAGAACATCATCGACATCGATCGGGTCGAGACCTCGACCACCGATGAAATCCCGACCGTTATCGATGGCCTGCCCGACATCGCTCACCCACTCGGTTCCCGGGTCCTCCACCTGGTCGAGCGGGATCAACCTTCGGTCGTTCTGCTGACCATGAGTCCGTTCTGGCTTTCGGCGCTGGTCGAACCGATTCGAGCCTGTTCCGACGCCCGGATCGTGATCGACCTGCGCGATCCATGGGCACTGGACTACTGGCCCATCTACCGGAACAAGCAGCGCCTCCTGAATCAGCAGAAGCAGATGCTCGACGCCCTTGCCGCCGTTGATGGTGTCATCATGAACACCCCGGGCGCCCGAGACGATCTTCTGCGCACTTTCGGTGACCAGCTTCCCGAGGACTTCGAGCCGCGCGTCGGTGTGATCGAGAACGGTTTCACCCGAAACGACTTTCCGATGACCTCGGAATTCAAGCGCGGCTCGACGCTTGAGATCGTCCATGCCGGGACGTTCCACTGCGAGCATCTTCCCTGCAACCGTTCACTGCGCTCCCGCATCTCCGGACTGCGGCAGGCCTCGCGGATGAAGATCGACCGCACCGGGCGCACACCCCATCACCTGCTTGATGCGGCAAGGGTTCTTGCCGCTCGTGACCCCGAATTCGACCGCCACGTCCGCTTCCGTTTCATCGGTCACGTCGATGAATCGCTGCATCGCTGCATCAGGAATTCGGGCATCGCGGAGAAGGTGACCCTCGACGGATATCAGTCCCATTCGGACATCGTCGGGGCGATGTGCGACGCCGGAGCGCTCTTCCTGCCCGGCGCGGGGCTCCCCGAAGGGGTTGAAGACCTGATTGTCCCGGGGAAGACCTACGAGTACCTCGCATCACTTCGACCGATTCTCGGGGCCATCGATCGTGGTGACGCCCGATGTCTGCTCGAAAGAGCGGGCGGTTCGTATCTCTGTGAACCGTGTTCCCCGGATTCCATCCAGAAGGCACTGAAAGCGCTTCACGCCGACTGGTCTTCCGGAGCTCTTGATGACGGTTCATTCCGTGACCGGTCGGTCCTGGCGGAATACGAACGAAGCCGACTGGCAAGTCGGCTCGACGAGCATCTTCGAGTCATCCTCGAGCTACCAGCCAGGACTACGGCCTGAAGCGACGCCTGGCCATGACCGCCACCACCAGGCCGACTCCGGTCAGCACCATCGGCAGCGGAAGTGGAACGACCATCACATCATTCGTGAACGAAGTGTCGCCGATCAGCTTCCCGTTGGAATCCGTGTCGTTCGAGTCGTCCCCGTGGTTCGAAATCCAGTCAAGCGGGTAGATCACGTCGGCAGAACCGCCGAAACCGAGTTGCACGGGAAGGACGGTTTCGTCGGTGAATTGAGTTCCGCCCGATGCGGATCGGAACATGTTTCCACCGGATCCGCCACTTGAAGAGCCCGATCCCGTCCCGAAGGCGATGATCGCGTCGACTGCATGCCAGGAGAGTCGTCTGGGTGACGTCATCTTCTCGGTCGTGGATGTCGAGGAGAAGTCGATCGACGCACCGCTTGAGAAGTCGGGGAACTGCGGGTGGAGGTTCTCGAGAAGAACGATCTCGACGGCATTGACCGGTCCGGGTTCCGAAGTGAAGCCCGCACGATCGTTGGTCTCGTTGATCCGGTAGTCATGAGCTTCGAAGAGTCGATGATCGGAGGCGAAGGACAGGTCGACGCCCACCACTCGAACCATTGATCGAACCGACCAGGCTTCGGCGAGACTCGTCTCTTTCTCGAACAGCACCAGGCTTGAGTTTGTGAGGGAGTCGAATTCAATCCGGTCGCCATCGGCGACGGTGAAAGTGCTCTCGCCCACAAGCGTACTTGCGGCAGCGCACCCGGCCAGAACGGCAGCACAGGTATTCATGATTGGTTGAATCCCGAAACAATCAGACCAGCACGTGACGGTTCATCCCTCGAACCCGCGGCTGGCATCCTCATCAGCCTCTCGTCCTTGAGGCGCGAGCAGAGTACCCGCTTCGTTGCCTCGACAGAACCCCGTTGGTGTCCGATATAAGAAGCTTCGGATCGGTCTCATGACACATGTCCGTGGACAAACGGCATTCCACGCACCGAAAACCGGTGCAGTTGTTTCCTGTTATCGGAGGTCGTTTGCACGGCGTAGATCGACATCTCCCTCCTCCGTGCTCCCGAAGGGGCAGACAGCGGTCGATGTAGTTCAAGGAGGCATCCGCAAGAAGGTCAATGAGCACGCTACGTCAACAAGTCATGAAGGGTCTGGCCTGGCAGGGAACCGGACGGGTCGTGGAACGCACCGCGCGTTTCGCGGTCAATCTCGTGCTTGCCCGACTGCTTGCCCCGGAGGACTTCGGTGCCTTCGCCGCGATCCTCTTTCCCCTGGCGGTCATCGACTCGCTTGGCTACATGGCAACCGGTCCGGTGATCATCCAGTCGCGAGAAGGAGCGACGCCCCGGTTCCTTCGCACCGTGTTCACCATCAATGCAGTGCGTGGCATGCTTCTCACGTTGATACTGCTGCCGATGGCCCCGTTGGTCGGGTTCTACTTCGAACGACCCGACCTGGTCTCGCTCTTCCTCCTGGCGGCCATCCAACCCCTGCTTTCCGGTCTGCAGAGTCCCGGGATACACGTGCTCGCGAAGAACATGAAGTTCGGTCGCCTGGCGGGGTATCGAGTCGGGTCGGCGTTTGCGGGTGCGATCGGGGGGCTTCTGTTCGCCCTGATCTCCCCCACGCCCTGGGCCCTGATCTTCGGTCAGCTGTGTGGCGTGGCGGTCGGTACTGCGCTCACCTGGGTGATCGCTCCCATCCGACCCGGGTTTGCATTCGATCGTTCCTCGTGGTTGGAGATACGTACCTACGCCCTTCGCGCCGCAGGTACGCCGGTCTTCATCATGTTGGTCGCCCAGGCACCCGCGATCCTGCTTGGGCGGTTGGATTCACTCGATGCACTGGGCATCTTCTCGATGAACACCCGCCTTGCGGAGTTTCCCGTCTACGTGACGCTGACCGTCGCGGGGGCCGTGCTCATTCCCGCATACAGCGCACTGCAGGATGATCAGCAACGCCTGCGGCGAGCGTGGTTGAAGGCCTGGTCCGGAATCTGCCTGCTCGCGGCCCCGTCAGCGGTGTTGCTTGCCTGGATGGGTGACGCACTACCGTCGACGGTCTGGGGCGACCGATACGCCTCTGCGGAACCATTGATGCCGATTCTGGCGTTCAACGGTTTCCTCAGCTGCGTGCTCGCGGTCACCGGACCGCTGTTCTGGGGAGTTGGGCGTCCGTCCATAGACAGGTTGATGCAGGCTGCACGCGTGGCGGGTGTCTTCATCGTCGGGGTGCTCCTGGTGCGAACGCTCGGCATTCCCGGTGTCGCCTGGGGTTTGACCGCCGGACTGCTGCTCTCGTTGATGATCGCCGTTCCCAAGGCGATCCGGATCGTCGATACCACCGTTCTGCAACTCAGCCGTTCATCCTTGCCGGCCCTGCTGCTTGGTCTCGCGGTCTTCGTTCCGCTCCTGGTGATCGATCTCCTGCTGGAACCCACTGGAGTCCAGCGGGTGCTGGTCGCCGGAATCGTCGGTGCCAGTCTTGCCATCACCGCGCTGCTTCTCTTGAAGCGCGTGAAGCAGGGAAATGACGGCGAAAGCCGACGAGTCCCGGTTCATCGAGGCGAAATACATGTCTAGGTCCGGGAGAGACGACATCAAGCAGGGAGTGGGTTCTTGAGTTTCCGGTTCGTCAAGATCACCCTTGAAGACGGCCTTCCATCACTCGATGGCGAAGGTCATGCTGCATTCGGTCTTGCGGTTCCCGACGAGCACGGAGACGAATCCGGCATCGCCGCAAACTGGTTGTGGGATGGGGAACGCCTGGAGGTGACCTCTGATCGTCACGGGTACATGCCCCTCTACTATCACTTCGAGGATGCAACAGGCACCTTGCGGGTATCCGATTCACCCTTGGAACTGCTCGCCGACGGAGTGTCCGCCGACCTCGACGTCGATTCACTCGGTTTCTTCTGCCGTGCGGGTTTTCTCCTGGGAGATCGCAGCCTCTACCGAAACATTCAACGTGTTCCGGCGGGCAGCATCCTGAGCTGGTACGCCGGCAGGATCGACGTGCGTTCCGTGGAAAATCGTTTCCAACTCGAGAGCCCCAGCTCGATCGACGAAGCCCTCGAGGGATGGATCGATCGTTTCCGAACCGCGATCAGCAGACGACAACCCTCGGGGATCGACTTTGCGATGCCACTGAGTGGTGGTCGCGATTCGCGAATGATCCTGATGGAGCTGCGCTCGCTCGGGCACGAGCCGGTGGAGGTGGTCTCCTTCGGACCCGGGCTCAAGGGTGAGAACGAGGACCTTCGCATTGCAAGAAGGATCGCCCAGCGTCTGGACATCCCCCACGCGATCGCTCGTTCCACAAGGTCCTGGCTCGAGGTGGAACACGAACGACATGCCTGGTGCGGCTGCGAGGCGATCGAACATTCCTGGTTGATGGGTCTCTGGCGTTACTTCCGCGAGAACCACCGTTGCTGGTACGACGGTCTCGGTTCGGGGGCGATGACTCGAGGCGAGCTGAACACTCCCGACATGCTCGAACATCTTCGCGCGGGAGCGACCGACGAATTCTGCAACAGGTTCTTCGAGCGGACCGCCGCACCGACCGAATCATGGATTCAACGTATTGCGGAAGCCACGGGCCGTGACATCCCCAATCGAGATTCGACCGTCGAGCTTGTTCGCGAGGAACTGGACCGTCACGCGCACGCACCAAACCCCCTCGGTCTCTTCAGTTTCTGCAACTGGGGTCGGCGGGCCATCGCCCTCAACCCCTACGGCATCTGTCGTTCCGTCGCCGAGGTGCACACGCCCTTCATGGACCGCGATCTCGTCGACTGGGTGGCATCGGTCCCGGCGGAATGGACTTTCGAGAACGATCTCCAGACCGAGGCAAGCCTGAGGCTTCACCCGGAACTTGCCGACATCGAGTTCGATGCCCATGCCTCGGCGTCGATGCGTGGTCCCGGGGTGCGGCGGAGATTCTCAAACTGGATGGATCGCAATCGGTTCTTCTCCGGACCCGGAAAGGCATTCAAGGGCATTTCAGCCCAGGCGATGCGCGAGAAACGCACCGATCCATCCGCCAACCGAGCGCTCACGCTCATGGTCCACCTCGTTCTGGCCGATGCCTCGACCAGACCGGAAGAGGCTCGAAAGCTCCTGGGCCATGCTTCCGAAGTCGAGCAACGGGAGAATCATCCGCATCGGGACCAGGTTTCATGAACACCCCCAACCCTCATCAACCTGCTGATCCTCATGATCCACTCGAGAAGCTCGGTGCTCGCCTTGCTTCAAGAATGGACGCGCTGTCGTCCCGAAACATGCCTGCCGACTGGGAGGTGGTCCCGGTCCGCATCCCCCGTGCCCGATGGCATCGCCTGCTGCTTTTCAAGTTGATCGGTCGATTCCGTCGTTGGCGTCTGGCACGACGGTTCCAGTCCCTTGGTCGCGGTTCAAGCCTGGCCCGACCTTTCTGGCTTCGAGGCTCGGCTTCGATGAGCATTGGTGACCGCGTGACCATCTGGCAGGGCGCTCGGTTGACTGCCGTCAACTACGATCCGGAACGGACCATCATCTCGATCGGTGATGGAACATCCATTCATTCGAACGTGCACATCTCGGCAGCGAGACGCGTGGACATCGGTCGTGGAGTGCTCATTGCCGCGAACTGCTACATAACCGACCACGATCATGACTGGCTCGACCCCGAGGATCCCCCTCGGTTCAACGCTCGACTGCTGGTCACCCCCACCACCATCGGTGACCACGCCTGGATCGGCGAAAAGGTCACCGTGCTTCGAGGTGTCAACATCGGCGCGGGGTGCGTGATCGGTGCCCACAGTGTCGTGACTCATGACATCCCCGACCGCTCGGTGGCCGTCGGATCCCCCGCAAGGGTGGTTCGTCGATGGGATCCGGAGTTGAAGGCCTGGATGAAGGTGGACTGATCGACCTCGTCAGGTCATCGCCTGGAACCGAAACGCTGCTTCAGGAAGCCACGAGCGCTGGGGTTGATCATCGCGACCAGTCCGAAGAATGCGATGGTCAAGAACACCGAGATGATCGCACCGAATACCGGTTGCATTCCCTGCACCAGCCAGCGTTCGCCGAATGCGACCAGAACCGCCACGCCGCAGAACACGATCGGACGGATCCAGAGGTCGCTTACCCGCAGGGCAAGGGTTCCCCGGGTGAGCAGTATGTTGCCCACTGCAAACGAGCAGAGTTCCCCGAGAAGCAGGCAGGACGCGATCACCGGCAGTGATTGCCCGTTTCCGATCGCGATGATCGTTGCAACGAGTCCGACGATTCCTGCAAGGTTCGTCCAGAAGATGATTCCGCTTCGCCCGGTCGAGAGCGCTGCGGCCCTCATCGCGACCCGGCCGAGTCTGAGCCCGCCGAATATCGAGAGCACCGATACCACGCTGCCGGCATCGATGAACTTGTCGGTGTAGAGAAGGATCATCCAGCTGTGGCTCGCACCCAGCAGGATGATGGTGCCCGCTCCGAGCATGTAGGAGACCGTCTGCATCTCCCCGAAGGTCTTCCTGAACTGGTTGGGTTGATCCCGCATCCGTGCCATGCGCGGAGACCAGGTCTGCGAGATGATCCGGCTGCCGATTCCGGACGGAAGCACGCAGAAGTTCATGGCGACCGCGAAGACACCCACCTGGAACATCGTGTACTCGACCGAACCGAAGATCCTGGGAGCGGAAGCCAGGAACAGCCGCGGCCCCGAGTTCGAGAAGAACACGATGATGCCCGCTCCGGCGAGCGGAATGATGAACTTGATGATTCGCATCATGTGCTTGTTGTCGAGGCAGAGACCGAACCGGCGCTTGGCGACCTTGAACGAGATCAGGATGCCCGTGATGCTTCCGGCCATCCGCGCGAGTATCGGCAGCCAGAAGGTCTGCAACCAGATACTGAGGATGATGGTCACTATCAGGGAAACGACCTTCGGAATCGAAGAGAGCAGCGCAACCGGCATGAACACGCGGTTTCGCAGCTGTCGGTAGACATCGATGTGGATGCATCCCGCCAGAAGCGGCAGTATCGCTACCGCCATGAACCCAATGACGTTCTGTTCCTGTTCGAAGAACCAGGCCAGCGGCCAGGCGAGCAGGAAGATGAGAACGCTGTAGATGGCGCCGCGTGCGAGCAGGATCGACTGCAGGGTGTGCCTGAAGGTGCGGGAACCACCCGCGGTGTCCTGAACCAGGGTGATCCCCGGATTCATGTTGGTCATCTTGTTGAGGAATTCACCGAAGAGCAGCATCGTCATCGCGATACCGATCTGTTCGGCGCCGATGATCCGGGCGACGATGATCCCGCGGGCAAGTGACGCACCCTGGGCGATGATCTCCGCCGAGCTGATCGTCAGCAACGCGCCACTGGTGCTGGTGCGTTTCCGGATGCCAGGTTTCGACCCTTGTCGCGTGTTCATTTGAGGTTGGGTGGCTCGACCGGGTATCCGAACGCGGCGAAGTCATCCTTGTAGATATCGAGCACCCTCTCCAGGGTGCGGTCCTCGAGCTGTAGTTTCGGGGAGTTGCCGGACTTTGAACGACCGAACTGCGGGATGCCACCGGACAGGCCCAGCCCCTGTTCTCTGGAGAACTCGTCGAAGCTCTCGTTCAGCTTCTCGATTCGAATGATCTTCGAGATCTTGTCGCTGATGAAGTCGGATTGGGGCCGCCAGTGATTGTCCCAGTAGGTCTTCGAGGTCTTCAGCGAGACCTCGACGCGGCGGACGAAGTCGGTGAAGTTGATCTTGGTGGTCCTCATCCGGTTCCGTTGCCAGCGCCACTCCGAAACCATCCTCTTGTAGGGGTTTCTCACGATGCAGAACGACGGGAAGTCATCAAGATCCGGCACCAGCTTGCGAAGTTCCGTGTAGGTCAGGTGGTGCACCGCGGGTTCGCTCGGGTGCGAGCAGGGCTTGTAGAAATCCATCTCCCAACCAGAATCCGTGAAGTACTGTTCGATGCTCGAGCCGGCAGCCTTCGGGATGTGGATGAAGGAGAGCTTCTTGTTCGCCTTCTTGAAGATCGGCATTCGATCGTTCTCGTCTTGTGGAGTGAATTTCGGGTGAGTCGGTGAGGATACAGAATGACCGCGGTATTCAATCGTCCGCTTGTGATTTGTTTGCACCTGCACCGATGGAGCCCGGCTGGAGTCCGTTCTTATTGACCGGAATCCTGTAGAAGTCCGATCCGGCCGTCACGTAGAGGTGATCGAGTTTCGGTCCGCCGAAGCAGATGTTGGAGGGTGAACCCCGAAGCTTCACGGATGTGATCTTCTCGCCTTCCGGTGAGTACACGTCGACACAGCGTCTCCTGGGTTGGGTTATGTAGAGATTGCCTTCGGTATCGCTGGTCAACCCGTCTCCGCCCGAACCGAGTTTCGCCAGGTCTCGTCCGGGGCCCACCTTTCCGGGGGAAAGGACCGGGTGGGCGATGAGCCGCTGCTCCCCGGTGGGCAGGATGTAGAGGGTGTTGCCGTCCGGGGACAGGAGGATTCCGTTCGGGCGCAGCAGTTTCTCCGCGATCCTGGTGATCTCGCCTTCGGAGTCGACGTAGTAGACCCCCTCGTCGACCTTGCTGTCGGCGTGTCGCCAGTAGGCCGGATCCGTGAAGTAGGCTCCGCCGTGGGCATCGAGGACCAGGTCATTGGTGCTCAGGAAGGTGCCGCCGTCTATTCGCGCGGCCACCGGAGTGATCTCCTTGGACTTGATGTCGATCCTGACCACCCTTCCCTCACCACCCTGGCATGCCCAGAGCTGCCCGTCTGCATCGAACATCAGTCCGTTGCACTTGCCGGATTCGGTCATGAAGGTCTCGAGGGTGCCATCCGGCCTGTGGATGTGGATTCGTTCCGCCGGAATGTCCGTGAAGTAGACGTTTCCCTCGAGATCGGGGGTGGGGCCTTCGGTGAATTCGAAGCCGCCATGGAGTTTCTCGGGTGTCCCCAGCACCGGCATGTCCTTCGTGTCGCCGGACTTCGTGTCCTGTACCGAAGCTGGTGCACCGAAGCTGGTGCACGTCAGAGAAGAGATGATCAGCAGCGCGGTCTTGAATGTCATGTTTTCCTGCCAGGTGTCTTCGAGAGTGTGAGGGGTGCGATGATGATGATTGTGGCGGCGATCGCCGTCGCGGTCCAGATGCCGTTGGTGGTTCCGATGCTCGTGATGCCATTCAGGGTGGCATCAGGCAGCCGCCCGATGATCTCGTGGTCCCCGGTGGTCTCACCCTCGGTCCCTTCGGCTGCGATCACTGCGGCAATGATCGCCAGGCCGACCACCGAACCGAACTGCCTGAAGGTCTGAAGGACCCCACTCGCCATTCCCCGGCGTTGCGCTTCGACCCTGCTCATGCCATCGGTGTTCGAGGGAACCTGAATGAAGGGTACGCCTACACCGATTCCGATCATCCCGATCATGATGATCCAGTAGCGCTCCATGCCGGTCCCCACGGCCAGGATCGACAAGCCGATGGTCACGGTGATCGCTCCCACCGTCGCGGGGAGCCTCGCACCTCTTCGGTCGTAGGCACGGCCTGCAAAGTACATCACGAAGAGAACCGGGATCATCAGGGGCATCAGTGCGACGCCGGCTCTGGCGGGCGAGAAACCCATGATGAATTGGAGATACAGGCCCATGTAGATCATGACCCCGGTGACCGATGCCTGCGTGAGCATCAACATCAAGGCATCGCCGAGGAACGCTCGATCCTTGAACAGGCGGATCTGGACGATCGGATGTTCGTTTCTCATCTCCGTCACCACGAACGCGAACAACATCAGCAGCCCGCCACCCAGGAGTGCGATCGATTCAGCCGAGTACCAACCAAGGTCGTTCCCCTGCTTGATGCCGAGGGTCAGGGCGGGAAGACCTGTCACGAGGAACAGGACACCCCACCAGTCGAAACGCTTCTTCTCGGGCACGACGTCATCCGGCTTGATGATGATCGTTGCAGTGGCCACGATGATCGCCACCGGCATGTTCACGAAGAAGCAGTATCGCCATGAAAGGTACTGGGTGATCAAGCCGCCCAGAATCGGACCGACCGTCATGAACAGCAGCGATATGCCTGCGTAGATCCCCATCGCCTTGCCGCGCTCTCCCGGAGCGAAGGCACCGATGACCAGTGCACTCGATGAAGGTTGCATGATGACGGCGAAGATGCCCTGCATCACCCTGAAGACGATGAGCGACCAGCCATCCCACGCAAGACCGCAGAGAATCGAGGCGACTCCAAAGCCGATCGTTCCAATCACGAATGCTCGTGGTTTTCCGATCCGGTCGCCCAGGTACCCTCCAAGTGCCATCAGTGATGCGAGGACCAGGAGGTAGGAGATCACGATCCAGTCGATCATGCTCTTGTCGATGCCGAGACTGGCCTTGATCTGGGGAAGTGCGACCGCGATGATCGTGGTGTCGATCATGATCATCGACAACGATCCCGTCATCACGAACAGGACCCACCATCTTTTGCGTTCCGGGGTGAGGTTCATCTTGATGAAGGTTCAGCCATCTTCACTGCTGTTCGGCGACGGGTTTGGGTGCGACAATGACTTCGACCGTGTATTTCGGCGTACCCTCGACAATCCCCTGCTTGAGATCGGTGTAGACGAGGTTCAACCGGGTGCGACCGGGCTGCTGTGCGATGAAGCGAAGCATCTGGGTGCCGACCTCGTCACCCCGTGATCTCTGCTGTGAGGTCATGGAGATCTTGCTTCCATCAGCAAGCAGCACCGTCTGGTCGATCGATTTGTCGATTCGCCATTGGAAGCCGCTGGCCCTGTTCGCATTGAGACGCACCACGAGTTCCTGTTCGGGGGCAAGCCTGACCAGTGCGCCCGAATCCGCAAGGCCGACGATGGTCGCACCCTGGGAGACTCCCTGTGGCATGTTGGTGCATCCGGTTGAGAGAAAGATGGACACACCCAGGACAAGGGTTGCTGCCATGTGACGAAGCGGGAATTCAATGGTCATGAAGACACCTCCGCCGACCAGAATATAGGCATCTGGCTCCATGCGGTGACCCCGTGGTTGCCCTTGGGCTCCGGATCACCCCAGCCGTTCCCTCGAGAGAAAGCCGATGGGTCGTTCCGTACCGCCTTCGAGGACCAGATCGGCGATCGCCTCGCCAAGCACGGGACAGAATTTGAAACCATGGCCACTGAAACCACAGGCCATGACCACCTTTGCATTTCGAGGATGCTGGTCGATCACGAAATGGTGGTCGGCAGAGAGGGTGTACAGGCAGACGGTCGCATGTTCGAGCGGTCCTGATGCTGCAGGAACGTGTTGTTCGAGGTTTCTGAGCAAGAAGGCTTCATCCGCGGCATCGATCGAACGACGGACCGTGTCGGGATCACAGGGCTCACCATCGCAATGACGAGCGACCTTGGGAGCGCTGGGCCCGGGAAAACCATCGCAGATCGGGAAGCCGTATTGAAAGGAATCGGGTTCGTCGGCAAAGGCCCAGATGGGGACCCGACCCTCCTTGAGCAGGTCACGGTCTCTGGCCCTGGTCCAACCCAACAGCT
This sequence comes from Phycisphaerales bacterium, assembly GCA_029246705.1. Lineage (GTDB taxonomy): Bacteria > Planctomycetota > Phycisphaerae > Phycisphaerales > SM1A02 > JAKVBQ01. The sequence continues at coordinate 186,676 of JAQWMQ010000008.1, forward strand.
GCCGGGTTGCCTGGAGCTTGACTCGATCATCCTCGATCAGGCCACTGCTCCATGAACCTGCCGCCACGACCACGCGTTCGGCATGAATCCGGTCCTTCCCCGTTTCCAGCAGGATTCCCGTTCCATCCAACTCGAGTCGGGTGACCTTGCATCCGCGGCGAATGGTGCCACCAGCTTCGACACCCTCGTTCATGAAGGCCTCGACGGCGTTCTCGGGACAGAGGACTCCGCTCTGGCGCTCGAAGAAACAGACCGAGTCATCAGGGGGGTTCAGGGCAGGCCAGCGGCGTCGCACCTCATCCGGTGCGAGCAGTTCATGTTCGAGATCGTGCTGTTCCGACGCCAGGATCGAACCGGCGACGATCTCGCAGTCGGGGTCACCGATCCAGGCCCCTCCGGTCTTCGCGAAGATCCTCTGTTGATTCCGGTCCTGAAGCGCGCACCACAGTTCGCGGGATCTCCGTGCCAGCGGCACGTAGTCCGGATGTTCGAAGTAGGCCACGCGAAAGATCCGGGACTGACCGTGCGACGAACCGTTCTGGTGCGGCGATTCGAAGCGGTCGATCCCCAGCACGTCGATACCTCGTCTGGACAATTCCGCGAAGACGGCTGATCCCACGCCACCGAGGCCGATGACCACGACATCGTGGTGTTGCTCGTTCATGAGTCTGCTACCGGGTGTCTCATCTCGAGGATGACTCTACCCCGGCAGGGAAGATCATGCCTCAGTTCCAGCGTTGTTGGCCCTTGACCGCTTCCATCTGCAGGACACTGGTTCGTTCCTGCCCATCCGGCACGGAAGCCGATTGGATCGTCCAGAGGCCCGGCTGAAGCCTTGCCATCGGACGGTCTTCATCCAGGACGTGGAGGATGCCTTCCTCGAAGTTTCGAAGGATCACGGCCAGGGTCTTCCCCTCACCGACGCCGTCGGCGCTGACCACCATCGGCCTGACGTTCTCGAAACCGATCATCACCGAAGCATCCGCGTTGTTGTTGGACGAACGACTTCTCATGGACAGGATGATCTCGTTCTCATCCACGATCACCATCGCCTGCGCGTGGTTGGTCGCCACGCAGTCGCCGGATTCGATGCGGAACACCGCTTCCTCACCGACTTCCTCCCTGAGTATCTGGAGGTCCGGTCCCTGGCTCGTCTCGACGTGCGCCATGAGAAGCGCACTGGTCCAACGTACCATCGAATCCGTTTCGTCCCTGCTCCGTCCTCCGGGGGCCTCGACGGAATAGAAACCCTTTCTCGGCAGCTTTCCAAGGTTGATTCTTCGCATAGCACCTTCTCCAGATAGTGATGTTCCGGAGGTGGTACGCCTCGTGTTGCCCGGTGGATCGTCGAATCCCCGTCGTCGGACGAATTCAGTGCATCTTGATGGTGCGTATCTGGAAGGGATCGAAGGTGATCTCGACTTCCCGGTCCTTCAAGTTCGCTTTAGCGCCAGCCAGAGGCTCTTCATGAAGATCCACCAGTTGCGCGTTTTCGATGCCCGGAGGAAGTGTCACTCGCAGCTTGCCTCTTCGGCCCTGTCTTTCCACGAGCCGAGCCACGAATCCGCCGCCGGATTCGCACGGCTTGCACGCAGCGATCTCGACCTGGAGCGTTCCCTGCTCCATGGGCAGAACACGCCAGCCATCGGCAAGCGGGCCCGCCGAACCCGCCGGGGCGGGTACCGAACGCAGTCGGGTCCCGAAGGCCTCTGCTTCAGCATCAACACCGGCTTCCCGCCAGTCACCATGGTGCGGCATGAGTCCGTAGGCGAAGTCGTGTCGTCCTCGGTCCGCGCCGGGGTCGGGGAAACTGGTGGAACGAACCAACGACAGTCCCAGGGTGTTTCCATGACAAGAACGTCCGAATCGCGAGCCATCGTCGATGACGGCAAGGCCACGACCGGGTTCGGAGAGATCCATCCAGAGGTGACCTGGAACTTCAAAGGCCGCCTTCTCCCAGGATGTGTTGCGGTGGGTCGGGCGTTCGATCGCCCCGAACTGGATGCCGTAGGTCGCGAAGCGCGAGCGGATGCCCGGTGCGAACTCCGATCGAAGCAGTGCGTGATCCTCCTGCCAGTCCAGGCTGGATTCGATCCGAAGCACGCGCGCACCGGCTTCGAGGATGTAGCGCTGTCGGATGCTGCTCGAGGTGCCGATGGTGCGACGCACTTCGATCACTCCGCGCAGGGCGTGCTCCTCGACCATCCGGATATCGGCTGCATCGCGATCCTGCAGGAGCCTGACGTCGGTGTAGTCCCGGTCGAGATCCCAGGCTTCCCATCGACGCGGTCGATCAGGGTGAATGACCAGGGTGTTCAGCGGATCGTCAAGGAGCACGCCGTGCTCGCTGGATGCAAGCCGGCGAATGCCTCCGACCTCATCCAAATCGACTTCGAGTACACCGTTGGTGATCGATGACGGTCCGACCTTCACCTTGCCCGATGCGGGTTCACGAGCTTCCTCGGCCAGGTCAAGGATGCGTATCCCGAGCGCCGGAACTTCTTCCGCCAGTCGTGGTCCGGCCGGGCTGTCCACCACCGCGGTCCTGGAAGTCGACGCCGGGTTCCATACCAGCAGCGGGCGTTCGTGCTTTCGAGTGTCGATCCGGGTCTCGAGTCTCTGCAATCCCTCGGAGACATGGTGGTTGCAGTCGAGGTGGATCGCATCGAGTTCGGTGTGGGCCTGTTCGTATACGGGGGGGATCGACGAACCGGGAATGATGTCGTGGAACTGGTTCAGGAGCACGGTCTTCCAGGAAGCATCAAGCCATGGACCCAGGGCGTCGACTTCGTCGGAGCCACCGGACTCGGGCGAGCTTGCAAGGATCTCGATCTCGCGAAGTTCACGTTCCGCCTTGCGGTTGGCCGCCTTCAGGCGCGCGTGCGTGGTGTAGGTTCCCCGGTGAAGCTCGAGGTACAACTCGCCGTCCCACACCGGGGGCGCGGCATCTCCTTCGAAGGACTCGTGAAGCTTGCGACAGAATTCGGTCGCCGAGCAGTGTTCCACGGCGGGCATGTCGCGCGAAGGACCGGCGAGCGTCGCATTCATGATCTGCTCGTCATCAGGACCACCCCCTCCGTCGCCCCAGCCGTAGGGTTGCAGCCAGAGGGTGTTGCGAGTTCCGTCAGATTCAAGCAGGCGCTTCTCGCCGTCGATGATGTCCTGGGGCATGATCGATGAGTTGTAGTTGTGGCCGGGCGTGAAGTGCGACAGGACTTCGCTGCCATCGAGACCCCGCCAGTTGAACGTGACATGTGGAAACCGGTTGGTCTCCGACCAGGCGATCTTGTTGGTCACGAAGGTCTCGAGACCGGCAAGCCGGCAGATCTGCGGCAGTGATGCGGGAAATCCGAAGGTGTCGGGCAGGTACAGGAATTCCTGTGGTGCCGAATCGCCGAAGCGTTCTCGCCAGTACCGCGTTCCGTGCAGGATCTGCCGGACAAGGGATTCTCCACTTGGGATGTTGGCATCAGGTTCGATCCACATCGCACCCGCAGCCTCCCATCTTCCCGCGCGGACCTGCTCGGTGATGCGTTCGAACAGTCGCGGGCTGTCCTTCTCGACGTAGGCGTACTGCTGCGGCTGGCTGCACAGGAATCGAAAGTCGGGAAACCGTTCGAGGTTCCGCAATTGCGTTGCGAAGGTCCTCAGGCACTTGCGCCGCGTTTCGGAAATCGGCCAGAGCCACGCAGTGTCGATGTGGGCATGACCGATCGTCACGCAGGTACTCGGTCGACCGGGTCCATCCCCGAGCAGTTCGTCCAGTTGCTGCTGGTGTTCGAGCCTGATGCGTACCGCATCTTCACCGAGAAGATCCGCGCGGAGTGCTCGAAGGCCCGTGTCCAGGCGGTGTGCGGTCTGTTCCCCGGCTCCTGCGGTTCGCATCAGCCTTGTCGCGAACATCCAGCTCCTGGCGAATCGTTCCGCTTCCGGGTCGCGCAGCTGCAGTTCAGCGGCTTCCAGCCTGCCGGGGTTGGTCTCGCTCCAGCGATCATGCTCTTCACGATGTTCCCACCAGAACATCGACGCACCCAGTGGTCGGTTGCAGGCGGCCTCGACCAGCAGCTCGACCTTCCCCTCGGAAACCACGCCGAGTGGTGCGGTTCGATGGTACGGGTCCAACCCGTGATCAGGTCCGTCCGAACCCCAGAGCAATGCTTCGCTTCCGCTTGAGAAGTGCAGGGTGATCTCCTTCCCGATCATCGAATCGGGAAGGGTTCCGTTCAGGCGGAACCAGGCGGTCGACCAGACCGGTCCCCACCGATACCCGATGTCCACCGGAACGAACCGGTTTTTTCGGGCCACCTCCGGGGAAAGATGTTCCATGCACTGGAATGCCATGACTTCGAGGGGTTCGGCACCCACGATCACCAGGGGGGCAAGGACGTCGTCATGAAACGTCTCGAAGCCAAGCGCTGCGTACTCGATGTCGCCGAGCATGAGATGAGTGTACGTCCCCTGAAGTAAAAGCGCCTCCCGTTCTTTGGTGAAGAACGGGAGGCGACTCGGGAGAAGCACAGGATCGGAAACCGGGTCGCCGAAGCATCCTTTCAATCAGAGGCGACCCATGAGGTAGACGATGTCCTTGATGTCGATCTTGCCGTCGGCGTTCAGGTCGCCGTTGTTGCTGAACCGAGGTCCGGACTGACCGGTCTGGTCTGCACCGTAGATCTCGTTGCCGCTTGAGGCACTGCCGTCGGCCTGGTCGTCGTAGTTGGTGATCTGGTCGTCGCCCTTGGAGAACTTGCCCTTCTGTTCACCCTTGATGGATCCAAAGCTTCCCGGCTTGGGCTTGGGCATGGGCTTGGCGCCGTCAAGCCATGCGGGCTTGTCCTTGCCCTTGCTCTCGCCCTTGCTCTTGCTCTTGGCACCGTCGGTGCAGTCGCCACCGGTCGAGGGCTTTGCCTGGGGCTTTGCCTGGGGCTTGTCCTGGGTCTTGTCCTGGGTCTTGTCCTGGGTCTTCGATTCGGACATGAGCTCCATGAGTGCTGCAAGGTCTGCGGCATTCACTACGCCATCACCGTTGACATCAGCGGGGTCGAACGCATCGCTCTGCTGGTGCCAGTCGACTTCCGCCCAGACGGGGGTGCCATAGAGATCGGTTTCAATGGTCGCCCAGTAGTCACCGCGCGGGAGCTGGGTGACCTGATCGGCGTGGTTGAGCTCGGCGATCTGGTAGTCACCATCCCAGAAGATGACTTTCGAACCTTCCAGGCATCGGCTCATGCGGAAGAGGGTCGGACGGTCAACGGTGAATTCCACTTCGACTGCACCTGCGCCGTTGCCACCGTCGACGATGATCGGAATTTCTTCCTTGCCATTCGAGCTTTCCTGACCGGGAACGGTGCTGCCAGCGGACATCACGAACCACTCGGCGTCAGCCACGAGGTAGGCGGAGGTTTCGCCACCACCACATGCGGAAGCAGCTTCCATGGAGTCGAACAGGTTGACCTGCTGACGGACGAGAACATGATCGGTGCCGGTGAAGCAGTTGCTTTCCGCACTCAGGATCGCCTCACCATATTGAAAGTCTGCGGTTGCACCGGCAGCGAGGATCATTGCGGTCGTTGTTCCGAGGATTCGCGTGGTGTAGGACATTGTGGTCGTCTCCGTTGGATGTTCCTGTGTCAGGGCCGAATGTGTTTCAGCCCACTGTCCATATGCACGTGCACACAAGGTGTGACGTCTTGGCATGTGTTTCCGCGAGATTCCTGCGGCAGTCACCCGACCGGTTGGGTCAAAATGCTTCAATACCGTGTTGGAGGGCCTTCAAGGGCGTGCAACGCGACCAGACCCGATGCTCGGGGCGAGCGGGGTGCGTGCAAGTTTGGAAGGGTGCCTGATGGGGTTTCAGGGACTCTTGGCGGGTTCGTTCGAGGTGGCTTTCCGCCAGGCGGCCCAACCGCCGGCAAGATTGCTCACGACATGCCCTTCCCGTTCCAGGGCGCTGCAGGCCGCTGCGGAGCGAATTCCGGAGAGGCAGTGGACCAGGAGGGGCTCCGACCCCTTCTCAGTGGTCGGGATACGCTCGGGGGCTTCCATCAGGCGGGTGTGCGGGATGTTCACGGCCCCTTCGAGGTGACCGGCTTCGAACTCGTCGCCCCGCCGTACATCAAGGATGGGCAATGAAGCCCCTGATTCCAGACGATCGAGCAGGTCAGCCGCACTCAGTTCCGGGGTGGAAACCATCGTGGAGGCGCCTGAAGCGGTCTCGACATGCGCCTGGAACGTCTCGCTCGGGCACCAGGCGACCAGTTGGTCGAGGCCGATCCTGATCAGGCAGCGCCGAAGGCGATCGAGATCCGACGCCTTGCAGATGAGTGCAACCTGCTGCTCCGGCTCGACGTAGGAGCCGACGGACGCGCAGAAGAACGCTCCGGTCCTGCTCCAGAGTGCCCCCGGAAGGTGGTGTTCACGGAAGGCCGGCCAGTCCCTCAGGTCGATGACCTGGAGGTTCTTTTCGAGAAGCGCCTCCGGTCGGACCTCTCGCGGTGGGTCCAGCGCACGCAGGCGGGGTACGCCATCACGGTTCTGCTGCTTCATCCTCTTGAAGTAAAGAGGAGGTGCTGGCTGGCCGCTGAGCATGTTGGATACGAAGGCCGTGTCATCCTCGGCGAGGCTCAAAGCCTGGTTGAATCTTCTTTCATAGCCCACCGTCGACTGGGGTATGGCTCCAAGCGCCTTTCCGCAGGCACTGCCTGCACCATGGGCTGGAAGCACCTGGATGTAGTCAGGCAGGTCAAGGAAGGATCTGGCCGACGCCGCAAGTTGCCTGGCGCTCCCTTCCATCACGCCACTGATCCCAGCAGCGGTTTCCAGGAGATCCGGTCGCCCGAGGTCGCCGACGAAGACGAAATCTCCGCTGAGGAAGCCCAGGGGCTCGTCGGCTCCACCACCGACATCGGTCACCAGGAAACTGATGTGCTCCGGGGTGTGCCCTGGAGTGTGGTGCACCTTGAACTCGATGCCTCCGATTCGAAAGACATCTCCGTCGTGCAGTTCCTGGTGCGGGTGGTCTTCAAGCCAGCGTGAGCTCCAGTCGTCGCCGCCCTCGCCCGAGACCATGACGCGTGCACCAACGGCATCCGACAGTGCTCGTGCACCCGAGAGGAAGTCTGCATGAATGTGCGTTTCAGCCACCGCAACGATCCTGAGACCATGCTCGGATGCCAGTTGCAGGTAGCGGTCTACATCCCGCTCCGGATCGATCACGATCGCTTCACCGGTCTTCTGGCACCCCAGAAGCCAGGCGGCCTGGGCAAGGTCTTCGTCGTAGATCTGGCGGAGGAGCATTCTCGTTCTCCACTGTTCGAAGGCACACTGGCATCTTCGTTCATGGTCTCTTCAGGGACGTTGATCATACTTGCCGAAATCAAGATCGTGCCCCGCGAAGACCGAACTCTCCTCGGGAATCCGACCTCCCGGCTCCAGTGGTCCCTTCACAGTCACTAAGGCTAGACTTGCGGTCATGTCACATGTTGCAAATGACCGCAAGGTGCTGGTGATCGGCTGGGACGCCGCCGACTGGCGCGTGATCGAACCGATGCTGGCGGAAGGAAAGCTGCCGAACCTCAAGAAGTTGATGGATGAAGGCGTTCATGGGAACAACTCCACCCTCTATCCGGTCCTGAGCCCGATGCTCTGGACTTCGATCGCGACCGGCAAGCGACCCTTCAAGCATGGCATTCACGGCTTTTCCGAACCCACTCCGGACGGAACCGGGGTTCGCCCCATCACCAACATCTCTCGTCAGACCAAGGCGATCTGGAACATTCTTCAGCAGTGCGGCAAGCGATCGATCGTGGTCGGCTGGTGGCCATCACATCCTGCGGAACCGATCGACGGCGTGATGGTCAGCAACCACTTCCAGCGGGCCGGCGGTCTCCGCAACACCAAGGTCGACCCCGAGATCGGAAAGCCCAGGTCAGGCAACTTCGGCTGGTCCATGGACCAGTGGCCGATGTCACCGGGAACCGTGCATCCTCCGGAGATGGCGAAGAATCTCCAGGAGTTTCGCTTCCATCCTTTCGAACTCGAGTTCGAGCATGTCGCACCCTTCATTCCCGAGATCGGGAAGATCGATCAGTCGAAGGACAAGCGCCTCGAGGGCTTCGCGAAGACCCTTGCCGACACCGTCTCCATTCAAGGTGTCTCGACGGCGTTGCAACAACTGGAGCAATGGGACCTGATGTGCGTCTACTTCGACGGCATCGACCACTTCTCCCATGGCTTCATGAAATACCACCCGCCTCGACAGGAGTACGTCTCGGAGGAGGACTTCGAGATCTACAAGGGCGTGGTCGAAGGCGCCTACCGATTCCACGACATGATGCTGGGCGCGACTCTTCAGCTGGCCGGCGAGGACACCACGGTCATCCTCCTGAGCGATCACGGATTCCACCCCGACCACCTGCGACCTCAGCACATTCCCACGGAACCCGCAGGCCCCGCCATCGAACACCGGCCATACGGCATCTTCGTGATGAAGGGCCCGGGCATTCGTCGTGGAGAACGCCTCAACGGCGCAAGCGTTCTCGACCTCTGCCCCACGGTTCTGTCCCTTTTCGGTTTGCCGGTGGGACTCGACATGGACGGCAAGGCGTTGGTGTCGGCCTTCGAGGATCCGGTCGAGGTCGGGACGATCGAATCGTGGGACGCGGTCGAGGGGGATTGCGGCATGCATCCGCCCGACGCCCATCTGGATGCCATGGAAAGTGCCGAAGCGATCAAGCAGCTGGTCGACCTCGGGTACATCGACGAACCCGACAAGGATGTCGGTGTCGCCGTTCGCGACACCGTTCAGGAGCTCAAGTACAACCTCGCTCGCGCCTACATGGACGCCTCCCTGTATCACGAGGCGATCCCCCTGCTCGAAGAGATCTGGAAGAACGCACCGGCGGAACACAGGTTCGGGCTGAAGCTCGTCACCTGCTTCGAAGCGACCGCTCAACTGAAGGACCGTGCACGCATCATCGAGGTTCTTCATGAGAACGTGCGTGAGCACCAGCACCTGGCTCTGGCTGAGTTTCCCGAGATCAGGGATGAAGCGGCGCGCTACGGCATCTTCCTGGCCATCCCGGAACTTCGAAAGCATTCCAACGGCATGACTTCGATCATCTGGACGCCTTCCGACGAGAAGGCCGATCCGGATGCGACCTACGAGGAGATGCCCAAGAAGCTCGCAAATCGCATCAGAACCCGGACCACCCTGATCTCCCCCATGCATGACGTCTTCAACTGGTTGCATGCAAGTCAGGCACTTCTCGGCGATGACCCGCAACAGGCGAGACCATTCCTCACGGAGATGGCGAAGATCGAGCAGAACCACCCCGATCTGCATCTTCAAGTGGGAGCGGGTTTCCTGCAGCTCGAGCTTCACGAGGATGCACTCAAGGCCTACAACCGTGCCCTGGCTGCCGACTCGGAGAATGCCGCCGCGCACCAGGGCATCGCGAAGGCATCCCTGGCGCTTGGTGACGCAGAGTCGGCCGTTGATCATGCACTGCATGCGACCGAACTCCTCTTCTTCAACCCCCAGTCCCATCTGGTTCTCGGTTGCGGGCTCGCTCGACTGGGCAACCGTGAAATGGCGCAGGCCGCACTGGATGTCGCACTCAAGCAGGCACCGGGTTATCGCGAAGCCCATCTGCAGATGGCGAAACTTCTTGAAACGCATTTCGATGATCCGGAGGGCGGCAGGGCTCATCGCGCCGCCGCGGAGGCGGCACGCCATGCGGCAGCGATCTCCCCGGAAGATGCGGAACTCGAGATGGGTCGCATCATGAAGGAGATCGCCGATCGTCGATCCCAGCGAAAGGCCGCTGCGGGCAACCAACAGGACTGGGGCACGGTCTCCACCGATGAGATCATCACCATCGTCAGCGGACTCCCCCGCAGTGGCACCTCGATGATGATGCAGTGCCTGAACCTCGGCGGACTGAAACCCTTCACCGACGGGGAGCGTTCAGCGGATTCTGACAATCCACGCGGCTATTTCGAACATCAGAAAGCCACGCAGCTTGGACGAGATCGTTCCTGGCTGGATCAGGTCCGCGGCAAGAGCGTGAAGATCATGGCCCAGCTGCTGCCCATGCTGCCTCCTGACAAGAAATACCGAATTCTCTTCATGGATCGCGATCTCCAGGAGATCGCACGGAGTCAGCGGGCGATGCTCGACCGGCTCGGCAACCCCGGAAGCGGTCTGTCGGATGTCCGTTTGATCCATACTTTCGACGCCCAGGTGGCCGCGGTCGAGGCGTGGATGGCCGAGGCGAAGAACGTCCAGTGTCTGTTCATCGACTACGCGCTGGCCCTGGAAGAGCCCGCGTCCGTCATGCATGAAGTGAACGCTTTTCTTGGTGGATCACTGGACGAATCGTCGATGACTCTGGCCATCGACCCCTCCCTGCGTCGACAGGACACCTCGACCAGTGCTGCCGAGTGAAACGGTCGCATTTGCGTGATCGAGTATCGTGAACACGTGAACACGTGAACAGAGGTTCACTGGAGACAGCTCTTGGCCACCACCGTTCTCATCTACCTGGCCGGTTCCGATGCTGTCCCTTCGGCCGATGCCCTGGGTGGGTTCGCTCACCACTTCGAACGGTCCTGCCTGCTCGAAAACAACGGCAACCAGGTGAGCGAAGCCGCGACCATCGCCACCGGGATGCTGGCGATCAATCACGAGCTCTCCACCCGAAAGGCCCTGGCGTTCGATCCTCTCCGTTTGCGACCGGTCTGCACCACCGATTCCATCTATCCATGGATCTGGGATCTGGCCTCAAGCTCCGGGCTTCGCAGCGCGGTGGTCGCATGGCCCGGCATTCTTGATGCCGCCGACTCCCCGACCCCGATGGTCACCGAACTCGCGCTCATCGGTAAGCCCAACGAGGCGGGTGAGTGGCCGTTGTTCAACTGCAGCGTTTCTTCAGGGGTCTCCGCCGATGCGATCGCCTCCGCGCGTGTCACCCCCGAAGGACTTGATGCCACGCTTCTTCCCGACCCGTCACTCTGGAAGGCGCAGCCCGATCAGAATGTCAATCCGACCGGGTTGTTGATGGCCAGGAGCCTCAGCACCCTCGGTGCACTCGAGGTGCTTGCCGGTGACGGGCTGGATCTCGCGGTCATCGGTTTCAGCGTGCCGGGCTCTCCCGAACATGCAACAGCACTCGGCACCCATCTCCTGGACCTCGTGCTCGACCGCTTGCCCGCAATTCTGGGATCGGATCTGGAGCTGCTGATCGTTTCCAGCAATCGTGATGCGTGCAACATCACCCTGGCAGGAAGCCGGCCCTGCAAGATCCCCGAGAACTTCAGGATCCACGTGCAGGATGCCGCGCCGACCATGCTCGGAATGCTGGGGTTGGAACCGCCGACACTCATGCGCGGACACAACATGCTTCTGCCGACGACCTCGATGTCCTCCGAGTTGATCTTCGAGGTACCCCAGGTCACGAAGAACACGGACCTCGACCGTCTGGTCGAGGCCTTCGAGGCCGGGGAACTTGCCGCGCTTCCTGACGAGCTGAACAAGGAACTCCAGAGCTTCGCCCGTCGAAAGCTCGGCTTGCGGGTGGTCATCGGTTTCCAGCAGCGTGATTTCAACTACGCCCTGAAGAATGCCGAACTGATTGTGCGTCTTCACCCGGTGGAGCAGACACTCTGGACGGCGGCTTATGCCGCCAATCGAATCGGTGATCTCGATCGTGCCGGTGAACTCTCCCGAAGATTGCTGGAAGCGTTTCCCGGCACGCCTGCCGCGCTGCTTTCCAGCCTGCTCGGTTCCAACTCGATTCCGCTCGAACACAAGCGTGTCATCATCGATTCGATCGAACCTGCGTCGCTGACCGGCGCCACCATGCGCAGTCTCTGGGGAAGAACCGCAATTCTCACCGAACGTGTCGATGACGGCATCGAGGTGCTCACCAGACTGATTCAGGAACGGCGACACTTTCCGATCGACCGATTCGTCCTGGCCTCGGCCTTCCACAATCGAGGTGACCATCAGGATGCGCTTCGCGTACTGGGACAACTGGGCAGCAAGCCCAGGGCCGACATTGAAATGCGACTGCTCAGGGGCAGCATTCTTTTCAGCCTGAATCAACATGATGCCTGTCGCGAACTGACTGAAGCGACCCTGATTCACTATCCGCACGAGAAGCGGGCCATGGCGATCATTCGCAAGCTCGACCAGACAAATTGAACCCTCTTTTAAGGTTGTCATGTCCGGTATTATCAGTCGCTCGAGCAGCTGTTTGAAACCAAGGTGTTCATTCGTAAATCTTGTTTGTTTCAGGTCTTCAGAGACTTGCACGCCACGGGCTTTTTGACGAAGATTCGTCTTCGCTCTTTGGCAGCTTCAGGGATGAAATCGCCAAATATCGGCTTCGGGGACAGCGATGGTGTTAGGACCGCCGCCGCTGTCGTGACTTATCAGGAATGAGATGCAGACAATGAATTCACAGAACAACGCCCGACGTTTCGAACGCTACCTGGCTGTTGCAGCGCTTCCCGCTGCCGGCCTTGCAGGCCAATCGATCGCCGACGTCATCCACTACGGCGGAGAGACCATTCGCGTCGAGCGAAACGAGTACTCCGGTGGCAACGGGTCCGGTGAACACTTCGGCCAGGCCGGACTTGGTTTCCCTGCCGGCTTCAATGCGGATGCCGCCATCGGAATGAACCGTTCGATGACCGCGGCACTTTCGAGTGAATTCGCTTTCGCCAGCGCGGCGATGCGCACCGGCATGCTCTCCAACGGTGGTGTCGAAGGCCTTGGATTCGCCGTTTGCGCGGATGCCGGCTTTGGTCAGCTCGGGGGACTTGCTGGCGGCCTCTTCGGAAGCGACATGGCTGCCGGGTGCAACCTGCTCCACTTCTTCCAGGCCGGTTCGATCATCGATGATCAGATCCAGATGGCCGACAACGGCGCAGTGGCAATGTCCGTCTCCGCGATGGCATCCGTCTTCGGTGACACCGTCGTCGATGAACAGTTCGCCGCCGGTGAGTGGGCCTCGCTCGGTGTCGATGACGAGGTTCGCGGGTTCGTCGGATGGGGCATGGAGTCCGCCGATGGAACCACCTTCGGCTGGATGGACGTCGGCTGGGACGGCGAAGTCCTCTCGATCTACGACTGGGCATTCTCGACCAATGGTTCGATTGCAGCCGGTCAGACCAGCGAAGTCAGCGCGGTCCCGGGTGGCACCGGACTCGCAGCGCTCGCCATGGGAGCTGCCGGCCTTCGACGTCGTCGAAACCGAAGCGCCTGAAACCAGCACTTCGCATCACAAGTACAACACGAACAAGCCGTTCCTGCAGAGGAACGGCTTGTTCTTTCATGTCACCGGGTATGCTGAAACCGGGTCTGGTTCGAATTGATTTCCATCGGAGTCATCAGCATGTCGATGAGCAGACGGGATTTCGTGGGTCGTTCTGCGGCTTCGGCGGCGGTTGGAGCCCTTGGCGTTCCCACGATCCTGGCTGGAGCCTCCGGGGTGCATCCACAAGGGACATCGAAGGAACAACCGGTTCGCATCGGGGTCGTTGGTCTCAATGGTCGGGGTGGAAGCCTCTTGCAGGCTTTTCATGCCCAGCCCGACGCACGAATCGTCGGCCTCTGTGATGTCGACCAGAACATCCTGCAGCGACGTGCCTCTGAAATGAAGACAAAGGGTGTTCAGGTCCGCACTCATGGCGATTTCCGTGAGATGCTCGCCTCCGATGACATCGATGCCGTCGTGATCGCGACCCCGAACCACTGGCATGCGCTCATGGCCGTGTGGGCCTGCGATGCCGGCAAGCACGTCTATGTCGAGAAGCCGGTGTCCCACAACGTCGCTGAAGGTCGAGCGATCGTCGAAGCCGCCGAACGAAACAACCGCATCTGCCAGGCAGGAACCCAGTCCCGTTCCTCCAACGCAGTACGCTCCGCGATCGAGTTCGCACGCTCGGGTGCCTTTGGTGACGTCCTCTGTGCTCGTGGCATGTGCTACAAGCCTCGACGTTCGATCGGGAAGGTCAACGGCTCCCAGTTCATTCCCTCGACGATCGACTACCACCGCTGGCTTGGCCCTGCGCCTTATGAGCCGCTGATGCGGAGTCGACTGCACTACGACTGGCACTGGCACGACCAGACCGGAAATGGTGATCTGGGCAACCAGGGCATTCACCAGATGGACATCGCGCGTTGGGGCGCAGGGCATGATCGCCTGCCCGATCGTGCCTGGAGCGCCGGTGGTCGCATCGGCTACGACGATGACGGCAACACCCCGAACACCCAGGTCATCGTTCTCGAGTACGACGGTGGCACGCCCATCATCTTCGAGGTCCGCGGGCTTCCTCGCAGTCTTGAGCAACAGAAGGGAAAGTGGTCGATGGACAGCCACCACGGAATGGGGATCGGCGTGGTGCTCCACTGCGAGGGTGGTGAGATCAGGATCCCCACCGGCTACAGCCGCACCGTCGCACTGGACGCCGACGGTCGGGAAGTTCATCGCTGGGAGGGTGGCGGCAATCACCAGGCGAACTTCATCGAAGCGGTCATTGCAGGTGATCCGGACATCCTGAACGCACCGGTGGTCGAAGGCCATCTCTCCAGCGCCTGCTGCCACGTGGGCATGGTGAGCCACGCACTCGGTCGCCCGGCGACGATCGAGGAGGCTTCCCACGCTGCGAGCAACCCGTTCGGACGAGAGTCGGTCCAACGCATGTCCCGCCACATGGAGGCCAACGGCATCAAGGATGCGCCGATCATCCTTGGCAGGACGTGTGCCGTGAACGCCGCCAATGAAGGTTCGTCCGACCCCGATGTCCATGCACTGTTCTCGAGGACCTGTCGCGAACCGTTCAGCTTTCCCACCCATGGATCCTGAGCATGGAGTCATCCACTTCGATCGACTTCTCGCGACGACGAATCCTGGCCGGTGCATTCGGGGCCTCGATGGCCCCACTGCTTCCGCTCTCGCATCTCTTCGCAGGTCGTTCCCGTCCGGATGAGATCACATTCGGGCTCGTCACCTATCTCTGGGGTCGTGATCTGCCGCTCCCGGAGCTGCTTCGCATCTGCCGTGCTTCCGAACTCCTCGGAGTCGAGTTGCGAACGACACATGCCCATGGCGTGGAGCCCGATCTCTCGAAGGAGGCTCGTGCGGATGTTCGTGCCGCCTTCCGGGATTCCGGCGTGACTCTCGTCGGTCTTGGAAGTGATGAACGTTTCGATGCACCCGACCCGGCCCGCGTGCGGGCGGCGATCGAGGCCACCCGTGCGTTCCTGCAATTGAGTCACGACATCGGTGGTGGTGGCGTGAAGGTGAAGCCCGATCGCTTTCATGAAGGGGTTCCCCGGGAACGAACGATCACGCAGATCGCAACCAGTCTTCGGGAAGTCGGTGGCTTCGCAGCCGATCTCGGCCAGGAGGTTCGGCTCGAGGTCCATGGTGGTTGTGCGGATCCCCGGGTGATCCGCCAGATCATGGAGGAAGTCGATTCCCCCGCGGTGCGTGTCTGCTGGAACTGCAACGCACAGGATCTCGACGCACCCGGGTTGGAGGAGAACTTCAAGCTGCTTCGCCCCTACATGGGTGACACCCTCCATGTTCGCGAGCTTGATGACGAGAACTACCCCTACGCCCTGCTCTTCCGCCTGCTGGAGGAGCATGATTGGAAGGGATGGATGTTGCTCGAGGCGCACACCACCCCCCCTGCTCTGGAACATCGGGAAGGCGCGCTTCGTCGTCAACGTCGACTGTTCAATGCGTTGCGTCGACGTGCGGTCTGGAGCCCTTCCCGGGAGCAGCGCAACATCACGACTCGCAAGACTCCCGATGGCATCGAGGTCCTGGTCGGCGACGAGCTCCTCGCCGCAACCCGTCGAACCTCGAAGGGGCCCGTCCTCTTCCCGATCAACGTGCCCGGCGGTGGACGCATCGTGCGCGGACATCCGATCGAATCCGGTGCCGGCGAAGCCGAAGACCACCCCCACCACCGATCCTTGTGGCTGGCGCATGGTGATGTCGACGGACACGATTTCTGGCACGATCCCGAGGCGGTGGTCCACCTGCTCTCGGAGGAGGTCCTCCTGAGTGATTGCGAGACGGCCCTGATTCGCTGGTCTGCGGAATGGCGGATCGGTGCGGAGGCGATTCTCGAGGAGGAACGGACGATGCGTTTCACTGCCACCGAGTCATCCGGGCGCATCGAGTTCGACATCACGCTCCGCCCGGTTGGTGAAACCATTCGACTTGGGGACACCAAGGAAGGCTTCTTCGCGATCCGGCTTGCCCCATCCCTCAAGGTCGAGGGCGGACCCACGGCTCGCGGTCGTCTACAGAATGCCGAGGGATTTGCCGACCGTGACGCCTGGGGAAGACGATCGCCCTGGATTCTGGCCGAAGGACCCCTGGAAGGCCGGTTGGTCCGGGTTCGCCTCAGTGACGATCAAAGAAACCTCCGACACCCGACATGGTGGCATGCGCGCACCTACGGGTTGCTGGCCGCCAACCCGTTCGGAAGACGTGCGTTCGAGGGTGGTCAGGATTCGGGTTCGATGGATGTCACCCGTGCGGAACCCCTGCGCCTGCGATACCAGCTCGATTTCGACGCTCGCTGAATTTCAATAAAGAGTCTGCTTCTGCTGAGAGATTCCCTCGTTGGCGACGGAATATTGTCAGAGCACACAAACATGCTCTCCAACAGTCTCTTCCTCCTCTTCATTCTCTCTTTCGATTCAACGTCCTTCTGATTCAATTGGTGCAACGCATTCAGAACCGGGGAAGCTCTGAACAGCGTGTTCCAAAAGGGAGTGGTGCTCCCTTCGAGAGCCACGGGCCATAACCGGCCCGTGGCTCTTTTCATGTCTCAAAGGGCATCCCGGCCACGCAGGAATTCGATATCGTGTGCCCATGTCCGACACCAAACCGACACCTGACGACATCGAGCGCCATCGAACCATCCTGCAGAAGCAGATAGACCCATTGGTCTTTCCTTCGGATGAGGCTCCATCACCGGTCGACGAGATCCGGTTCCTCGAAGGTCCGCAGGAGATCAAGAACGACCAGTCCATTCTCGAGACCGTCAATGACGAGTTCAGGAAGTCCTTTGCGGTCTTCAACGAGATCAGTCCATGTGTCGCCTTCTTCGGCTCGGCTCGAACCAAGCCGGAGGATCCCCTTTACGAGATGGGACGCAAGACCGCGGAGCTCATCGCTCGAGAGGGTTTCGCCATCATGACCGGGGGTGGACCCGGCATGATGCAGGCAGCCAACCAGGGCGCGCATGACGCCGGGGGTCGATCGGTGGGTTGCACGATCGAACTGCCCAATGAAGAGGGTGCCAACCCCTATGTCAATCGCGGGGCCAGCTTCAAGCACTTCTTCGTGCGGAAGGTGGTCATGGTGAAGTATTCCTACGGATTCGTCGTCCTGCCCGGGGGATACGGGACCATGGACGAGATGTTCGAGATCATCACACTGATCCAGACCGGAAAGATCCGTGAGTTTCCCGTCGTGCTGATGGGCTGTGAATACTGGAGCAAGTTGTTCGACTTCCTTTCGACCAGCATGGTCGAGTTCGGCATGATCGATCCCGATGACAACGACCTCTTTTTTCTCACGGATGATCCGAAGACGGCGTGCGAACACGTGACCAGGATCGCCAGCCGTCGATTCGATCTGCAGAAGGGCGCACCTGCGGCCTGTCGACTCGACTGGGAGCAGTCTCGTGGACATTCATGAACCACCGCTGAACGTGTACCTGGCCGGCGAAGTCCATTCCGACTGGCGTGAACGCCTTCAAGTCTCGTCCAATGAACGCGGATTGCCCATCGAGTTCACCGCGCCGATCACCGACCATGCATCAAGCGACGACTGTGGAGCAGCCACGCTGGGTGAGGAACCCGTCCCCTTCTGGCGTGACCACAAGGGCGCGAAGGTCAATGCCATCCGAACGCGCACGCTGCTGGACCGGGCTGATGTCGTGGTGGTTCGATTCGGCGAGAAGTATCGTCAGTGGAACGCGGCCTTCGATGCCGGGTTCGCCTCGGCACTCGGTACCCCGTTGATCACCCTGCATCCCGAGGAGCATGATCATGCCCTCAAGGAGATCGATGGTGCGGCACTGGCCGTGGCACGATCGCCCGAACAGGTCGTCGACGTTCTCGAATACGTCGTCAAGGGAAGACTTCCTTCCCGCGTACCCGGAGTCGGTTCATGAAAGAGACGAGCAGCGGTTCCGGGTTCACCGTGGCCCTGATCAGTGATGTCTTCTGGCAGGTTGATGGAGAGGCGCGTCTCAGGGCCCATCTCACTGAAGCCCGTGCGTCGGGTGCAAGCCTGGCGGTCCTGCCCGAGCTCCCCTTGAACCCATGGTCTGCAGCAACCACGAAGGCACTGGATGAGGATTGCGAGCAACCCGGCGGACCTCGATCCTCGCTTCAGGCCGGGCTTGCCTCGGAAATCGGCATTGGGCTGGTCGGAGGCGCGATTCTGGTCGGTGACGATGGTCTTCGGCGCAACACCGCCTTGGTCTTCTCACCAGACGGAGACCTGCTTGGAAGCTGGGAGAAGGCGCACATTCCCGACGAACCGGGCTTTCGTGAATCCGATCACTATGCCCGGGGGCGGGATGTGCCGACCCCGATCGAAGGGTTGGAAGCCTCGCTTGGCGTGCAGATCTGCTCCGACGTGAATCGTCCGGAGGGCACCCACCTCCTGGCAGCCCAGGGCGCTCAACTGGTCGTCGCACCTCGTGCAACCGAGTTGGCCACATGGCATCGATGGAAGCCGGTTCTCACCGCAAATGCACTCACCAGTTGCTGCTGGGTGGCTTCCGTGAACCGTCCGGAGGCCGAACAGGATGTCTTGATCGGCGGACCATCCTTCGCGGTCGCACCCGACGGATCGATCCTGCTCGAGACCACCGATACCATCGGACTGTTCACGTTCGATCTTTCCGAACTGCCTCACAGGCAGCGGGAGTACCCGGGATACCTCGACGTTCGTGCGGATCTCTACAGCACGGGTTGGGGCAGACTGCTCTGACTCTTCGGGGTGGTTCGATTCCACGCACAGTTTTCGCGAGCGCCTTCCTATACTCGACTGCCCGTCCTCATTCGGACTGGTAGAAGAAGGAGGATCCCATGCGCACGCACGTCCTAACCATCGGTTTCGGCCTGCTCATGAGCAGTGCCCTGCACGCATCCTGCGGTGGAGAAACCGGAGGGTTCGCCAGTGAATGGCAACGCGACCATGACCGTATCTGGCTCGGACCCGACTACCACGCGAATCGCTGGCAGGATTGGCGCATTCAGGACGGCAGGGTCGAATGCGTGGAGGTCGGCAAACGACTGCCCATGCGAACCGTTCAGGTCCTGAGCAGCATCCTTGAACCCCAGAACGGCTCGATCGAGTTGACGGTGCGAACCGGGCCCATCGACTGGGAAGCCGATCCGGGCGAAAATGCCTGGTCCGGACTCTCGATCGGCGCCGGTGGTCCCGGAATCGACCACCGGCGAACTGCACTTGTTCATCACATGCCTGCACCCGACGGTGGCATTCTCGTCGTGGTCGATCCCATGGGCATCGTCACCATCAGGGACAACGAACAGTCGGTCGGCAAGACGCCGACCTGGTCGATTTCGAGGGACATCACCGCCGAAGAACTTGCCGCCATCAAACCGCAGTCCCGTACTGGAACTGGTTCGCGTATCGGTCGTGACGGTGTCGTGCTCCAGTCACGGATCACGGCCGATACCGATGGAACCTACACCTTGCAGGCCACGGTGCTCGATGCCGAAGGAACTCAAACTCTTTCGACCGCCACGACGACGGGACTGTCACTGGAAAAGGTACAGGGTGGTTTCGGCATCGTTTCGCATCATGGTCCGACCAAATCACCGCTTGGCTGGTGGTTCTCCAGGCTCTCCGCAAGCGGGGCCGGTGTGGTCGAGGTTCCAAACCGTATGTTCGGTCCCGTTCTTGGAACCCTCTACACCGTTGAAGACGGCATCCTGAAACTGACCGCACAGTTCCCACCTCTTGGCGCAGATGACGAGTGGACCACGTCCCTTCAGATCCAGGAGGAACCGCGTGCCTACTGGAAGACCGTTTCCACCGAGCGCATCGACCCCGACAGTCGAACCGCCACGTTTCGCGTCGAAGACTGGCCGGAATCCCGTGAAACCCCCTTTCGCGTGGTGCATTCCATGATTCGCAAGGACGGCACACGAGTCGCAAGCGAATACCACGGGTTGATTCGTGCCGAACCCTCAAGTGCGGAACCACTCGTACTGGGCTCCCTCACGTGTCACAAGACCTACACGGGCGGCTTGCAGTGGAATCGCGACGGGCTCTGGTTCCCACACGAGGAACTTGTCGGCGCGGTGACTCGCCAAGACCCCGATCTTCTGTACTTCTCGGGAGACCAGATCTACGAGGGCGATCTGACTCCGGCGGGTCAGCGCAACGAGGACGCGTACATCCTCGACTATCTCTGGAAGTACACGCACTGGTTGTGGGCGTTCGGTGATCTCACCCGCAATCGCCCCACCATCGTCATTCCTGACGATCACGACGTGTATCACGGCAACATCTGGGGTGCGGGAGGAAGACGCGCGCGCAAGCAGGAAGGCATGTCAGCCCAGGATTCCGGTGGTTACAAGCATTCCCCGCGCATGGTCAATGCCGTGCATCGTTCGCAGACAGCGCATCTTCCCGATCCGATCGACGACACGCCGATCGGCGAGGGGTATTCGGTCTACTACACGGACCTGGAGTATGCGGGTGTGTCATTCGCCATCATCTCCGATCGACAATTCAAGGAGTCACCGACCATCGCCGTGCCCGAGGGCAAGGTGACCAACGGTTGGTTCACTGCTGAAGACTTCGATCCTGCAGTCGATGGAGACGCACCGGATGCCGACCTGCTTGGCGAAGCGCAGGAACGATTTCTTGAATCATGGATCGTTGACTGGGATGAAGAGACCTGGATGAAGGTGCTTCTTTCCCAGACGCCGTTTGCATGCGTCCAGACCCTGCCGCGTGGCAGGCGTGGCGGGGGTCAACCCGGACTCACCATCTTCGAAGAGGGTGGCTACGCAGCCGATGATGTTCCTTGTCAGGATGCGGACAGCAACGGATGGCCGCAGACGGCACGAGATCGTGCTCTCAAGTTGATTCAACCGGGCCAGGTTCTTCACCTGTGCGGTGATCAACATCTTGCTTTCGTGGCCCAGTACGGGGTTGATCAGCATCGTGACGGCGGAGTCGTCTTCTGTTCACCCGCCATTGCGAACACCTGGCCGCGCAGATGGATGCCGAGAACAGATGGAGAACCCCGACAAATGGGCGACCACCTCGATGGGTTCGGTAATCGAGTTTCGGTTGATGCGGTCGCAAACCCCCTGCGGCGTGGATTCGAGCCCAGTGGGCTTCACGATCGCAGCCCCGGTTTCGGCATCGTTCGATTCAACCCTGCTGAGGGCACGGTGGATTTGGAAGCCTGGCCTCGAGCCTCCGGCCTCGAAGGCGGCGCTCCTCAGTATGAAGGTTGGCCGATCGAGCTTGAAGTGTCCCAGCTGACTGGGCGTACTTGGCCATTCGAACTGGCAGTTGATAACGAACAGTTTGAAGCGACCCGACTGGGGCAGCTCTTCCAGATTACGTCGGCTGATACGGGTACCCTGATACGAACGGGTCGTTTCTATAAGGGTCAGCCTGGACTCTGGCGTGTCCCTACGGCTGGAACCTACACACTGTCTTGGTTCTCTGACTCGGGTGCGCTGACGGCGGAAACCCAGTACATGTCTCAGCAGAAAGCTGTTGGCGAATAGACGCTTCGACACCCCCACTGTTTACTGATCCATGAGAAGCGCAGCCAACAAGGCTGCGCTTCTTCTATTCAGTGGCGTTCTGTTGCTAAGGTGCTCTGTACATCCTCTAAATGCAGCGAACGTGCTTGTAAGCCTATCTGTGGCTATGTTTTTACTCGAAGCTGGCTTCTGTAACATGCGGGCTTCTGACGCGAAATGCTACGTACAGAGCTGAACGTCCGTGAACGTGTTCGTGCTCATCTCTTTCTGGTGGCACGAGCATAGATGGCAGATACAGTAGCCTTCTGCGGCGAAAACACACATAAAATACGCTAAAACACGCGAAGCTGCCAAGTAAGAGTGTGCTGTGTAGGCTGGTGCGGCGCTCTTGCCTCAAGGGTTGTGCTCTCGGGCATTGCGATCAATGCATACATTCACGAACAGAGCTCAATGTGGAATATATGTTCTCCAAAATACGCTAAATGTGCCGTACACACGAGAACGTGCTTACAAAAGAGCCTTTAGACTCCGTGGCGCGCTTTCGGGTTGGTGTTGTTTGGGATTTGGCCTGGATTGATGTGCGCGATGCACTGGATGGTCCTGGCTGGGCGCGCTTTTCGGGTGACTGAGCTACCCCGATGGAAGCGACCTGTAACGTCCGAGAACTTTATATCCCCCACTGTTCGGTGTTTCACGCACTGCGACCGACTGATCTGGTCCGGCGGTGGAAGGGACTGGCTTTGGGCCTTTCGTCGAACGGGGGTTAGTTGGGCGGATGCTGGTTGGTCGCTGGTTGGTGGGTAGACATCGAGAGCATGTTTGACGGCTCTCTGTGAACTTGGGATAACAGGTAGATAATTCATGTGCCTCGCTGAGGCGACCTGCCTGCCACCGTACGAAAGGACTCGACATGGCTGACTCCAAGCAAGCCGGTACTCCAAAAGCAACATCAGGATCAAAGCCCACGAAGACTGGCACGCGTTCCACGGGGAACGAAGCCTCCGGGGCCAAGTCTGGTGGCAAAGCAAAGAAGCGACGTCTTGGGCGTGGCATCGGGAGCCTGCTCTCTGTTCCGGTTGATGTCAACTCTGGCGCGCCTGTGCAGGGTGCGAATGCTGATCAAACCGCATCGTCGGCCAAGGTAGGAGGTCGCCTGGGGGCTATGGCTGATGCCGTCCGTGGATTGGCAGGCGGGGGGGATACGGCGCAGGTGCAACCACCGGTCGTACCGACTGAGCCTGAGCCTGTGGCGCCTGAGGCGCACACCCCAGCTGGGCCTGACGATCGCACTCGGTTTGATGGGGCTGATGAGCCTATTGAGACCCTCGTACGACTGTTGCCGATCGATGCCATTGTGCCAAACCGCCATCAGCCTCGTACAGGGTTCGATGAGGAGAGCCTGAAAGAGCTTGCTGGCTCGATTGAACGCTCTGGGTTGATGCAGCCTGTAGTGGTTCGTTCCCCGGGGAACAGTGGGGAACAAGGTTGGGAGCTGGTAGCAGGTGAACGTCGTCTCAGGGCGCTGAAGTTGCTGGGCCGTAGTGATGTTCCAGCGATTGTGATCGAGGCCGATGACCAGGAAGCTGCTGAGATGGCGCTCATCGAGAACCTCCAGCGTGAAGATCTCAACCCTCTCGATCGAGCTGCAGCTCTGGCCAACCTTCGTGATGGCTTTGGCCTCAGCCAGACGGCCTTGGCAGAGCGTGTTGGTTTAGATCGATCCTCGGTTGCCAACCTGCTCAGGATCCTCGAGCTCGATGAATTCTGCGCGGCGGCTGTTCGACGTGGAACACTCAGCCTCGGTCACGCTAAAGCGCTCCTGGCGATCTCTGATGACGTCCTGCGGCGCACAACGGCTGCAGCGGCTCTGAATGCCGGCTGGTCAGTCCGTGAGCTTGAGCGACGCGTACGACATCTCTCTGGCCCACCTTCTGAGCGGCAGGCGGTACGCGGGGCAGGTCCGATAACAACTAAGCAAGCGAACGTGGTTGATCTTGAGCGTCGCCTTGGTGAGATCCTCGGTATGCGGGTGCACATCACATTGGGCCGCAAGAAGGGGAGTGGCAAGCTCCAGGTCGAATTCAACTCCCTTGAGCAATTCGACACCCTGACTGATCGATTGGGCCTGGGAAGCCCTGATTGATCGGTTCTCTTGAGTCCAACCAACCTGAACCAACCCACCTGAACCAACCCACCACACCACGCCCCTTGGGGCGTGGTGTTTGCTTTGAAGACCACACCGTCGATACGCTGGAACCGCGTCCTGATTCCACTGGAAACGAGAGGCTTCTCCCATGGCTGCGAAGAAACCTACTTCCAAGGCACATTCAAATCCCCTCGAAGCCTTGAGTAGAGCTTCCTTGGCACAGCTCGAGCTTGAGCTGAAACGACGCCAGCGAATCGCTACTCAGCTCGAGCGAAAGCGAAGCCAGCTTCTCGATCAGGTGGCTGCCGTGGAAGCTGAATTGAGGGCAATCGGTCACCTTGAGGCGCCTGATTCAACACCAAGAACAGTGCGTCGAAGCTCTGGAAAGGTCGTCACCAGGCGTGCCGCTCGCGGAGGCAACTCAAGAACCCTGCTCGATCACCTTGAAGATGTCATGACCGGCCAGATCCTCTCTGTTTCAGAAGCCGCCGACGCGGTCATTGCCAACGGCTACATCACGACCAGCAAGACCTTCAGAACCATCGTCAATCAGACCCTTCTGGCGAATGAGTCCTTCACCAAGGTCGAGCGCGGGCGCTACACAAAAACAGATAACACCTTGTAGGAAAAGAAGTTACGTATAAAAAGAACCTGAGCGACCCCTCCAGAGGCGTCGCTCAGGTTGTTTTTATCACGGAACCTGTCGCGTGCAGTTCAGCCGTCCCTTGAACCAACCGATGCAGGTCTCAGCCGGTCGGCCGCACACACCTCCAGGTTCGTGCGTACCGAGTGTTCCGGAAGAACCAGAAGGACAAACGACCATGAACCTCATCACGCCCCTTGAAGCAGAACGCCAGGTTTCCGAAGCACGTGCCACATTCGGCCGCTTCCTTTCGATCTGGGCATCCCAGTTGCTTGAGTTGGAGCGTAACGGTTCGCGTCTGCCGTCTCTGGATCCGATCACGACGTCACATGATTTCGATCAGTGGCCGATCGCAGCCTGAGTTCACGGCACTCTGCCCAACATGGAATGGGGGCGGTGACGCGACAAAATCGCGTCTCCGGAGTCTCGCATGGGTTCAATCTCAACTGGCGTCGGCCTACTCAGCGGCATCGACACGGCCTCACTCATTGAAAGTCTGCTGGCGATCGATCAACGCGGCAAGATTCCGATTCAGATTCGTCTTGCCCAGCTGGCCACGGCAAAATCTGCGCTACTTGATGTCAATTCCCGCCTTCTTGCCTTGAAGACCACCTCCAGTGCCTTTCGCCTGGACAACGTCTTCAAATCCGTGCTGGCGACTTCTTCCAACCCTGAACAGGTCGGTGTCACCGCAACCGGCAACCCGACTCCGGGGTCCTATTCATTGCTGGTGAAGCAACTCGCTTCGAGTTCGCAGTTCCTGAGCAGTGGGTTCGCTTCGAGGGATGCCTCGCCGCTTGGTCTCGACCAGCTCCAGTTCGAACTCGGCAATGGTCGTCTGCGTGATGACTTCGAACTGGCGAACCTCAACGGTGGTGCCGGAGTCAATCGAGGTCGCATCGAGATCACCGATCGAGCCGGCGAATCAGCCGAGATCGACCTCACTGAAGCAACGACCATGAACGAGGTGATCGATGCGATCAACGGTGCCGCGGGCATCCAGGTCGAGGCATCGATCTCAGACGGACGCCTGGTCCTCACGGATCTCTCCGGCGGCGGCGGATCGATTCGCGTCGAAGACGGGATCGGCAGCACCACGGCAAGCGATCTCGGTATCGACGGCACCAGTGCAGCGGCAACCCTGGTCGGCGACAGGATCAACACCATCGGCATCGACACGGCATTGTCCAGCCTCAACGACGGGCGTGGCGTGCTCATCCGCAACGGCGTCACCGATTTCGTCATCGAAGTCGGCGGCGTGGAATACGACATCGACCTGGGACGCGTCGACGCACCCATCACGGGTGACACCCTGCTCGAGAAACTCAACGGCGGTGATGGCGTGTCCATCAACGACGATCCAGAACAGGGTGACCTCGAGATCGTGACTTCGACCGGGCAGGTCATCACCGTGGACCTCGGTCGCACGTTCGATGATGACGGACTGATCGAACAGGATGCCGTGGAGACCGTGCAGGAACTGATCGATCGCGTGAACGGCACGCTCGCCGACGAACTCGGCGCAGGTTCCGTCACCCTCACGATCAATGCCGACGCCAACGGCTTCGCCGTCACGGACACGCTCGGTGGTGCTTCCGAGCTTGAGGTCCGTGGAAGCGGACCGGGAAGCAGTGCCACCGCAGAGGAGCTGGGCATCCTCGGCACGGCATCGGGTGGCGTGCTCGCGGGATCGGTCCTTCGAAACGAGGTCCAGACCGCACGCGCCGAGACGGTTGGTGACTTGCAGGCCCGGATCCTTGAAGCGACGGGCGGACTCGTCGAGATCGGTTTCAATGGATCGGAAACCGGACTCACCTTCGATGGGCTCGGCCAGGCCGTCACGCTCAAGTCCGGATCGCCGGGCTACACGGGCGACCCCGCCGACATTCCGGATCGCACGCTCAACGATCTCGGCTTCAACGCCGACGACGCATCAACGGTCATCAATGGTGGCCGGGTTCTCTCTTCAATGGGTTCGGTGCTCGTCGACGGACTGCTCGGTGGCCAGGGCCTGCAGGGTGCGGACTCGATCACCATCACCGACAAGGCCGGCAACAGCACCGTGATCACCGGATTGTCGAGCCACGAGACGCTTGATGCCCTCATGGAGTCGATCAACACATCACTGTCCGCAGCCGGAGTCGATGCACGCATCGATCTCGATCAAGCGGGTATCGGCGTGGCCGTCACCGATTCCAGTGGCGGCGGCGGTTCACTCGAGGTTTCAGGCGACCTGGCAACTGCACTGGGAATAGCGGCGACCACCACCGCGTCCTCGATCGAGGGCGACAATCTCCAGCTGCAGTACGTGAACCAGTCTTCGTCGCTTTCGGATCTGAACTACGGCCGAGGCATCGATACCGGTAGTTTCCGGCTGACCGATTCCACCGGTGCGACCGCAACCGTCAACATCACCAATGATCTCGAGAACCTGCATGACGTGATCAAGCTCATCAATACCAGGGGGCTTGAGATTCGAGCCGAGATCAATGCCGATGGAGATGGCCTGCGTCTGGTCGACACCGCACTGGAGAACGGAGCGACCAGCGTCTCCTCGATGAAGGTCGACGACCTCTCGGGTGCTGCAGCAAGTGGATTGAGGATCGCGGGTGAAGCGGACGCGGTCGGTGGCGACATCGATGGTTCCTACGCGGTCACCATCGATCTCGACCCGAACGACACCATGGACGACCTGATCACCAAGCTCGCTGAACAGGATGCCCCGGTCAGTGCCACGGTGCTCAACACCGGATCCGGAACACGTCCCTACTTCCTGAGTTTCACCTCGTCGATTTCCGGCCGGGCCGGCGACCTGGTGATCGACAGTGGGGGAGTCGATCTCGGACTCGATGAACTGGTTCAGGCCCGTGACGCCAAGGCCTTCCTCGGTTCGGATGATCCGGCAGACGCACTGCTCGTGAGTTCCTCCACCAATGAACTGTCGGTGATCGACGGGCTTCGCATCGACCTGCTCTCCGTGGGTACCGAACCGGTCACCATCAATGTCCAGGCGGATGATGAATCGGTGGTCGCCTCGGTGCAGTCCTTCGTCGACGCCTTCAACGACGTCGTCGTTCGGATCGGTGAATACGACAGCTACGACCAGGACACCGAAGTTCGCGGCCCGTTGCTTGGCGACCCCACCGTCGCGCGGGTGCGAAGTTCCCTCTACGCGACATTGCAGGGCAAGGCCCTGGGGGTCGAGGGTCCCTATCAGTACCTGTCCCAGGTCGGGATCACCATCGGCAGCGGCGGTGTGGTCGAGTTCGACGAATCCCGATTCAATGACGCCTGGGCGACCGATCCCGATGGGGTCGAGGCTCTCTTTGCGACCTTTGACTCCCAGAGTTCCTCAACCGAGGAGATCTCGCCGGGAGTCACCGTCGAGCGTAGTTCCACCATCTACCCCTCGCTTGGTTTCGGCGATCTCTTCAACCAGCTGCTCGACGGCTTGACCGACCCGTTCGGCGGCACGTTGAACCTCGCCGATGAACGCTTTCAAAGTCTCATCGATTCACAGACCGAACGCATCGAACGCATTGATGAACGCATGGAAGCAAAGCGTGGTCGTCTTCAGCGGCAGTTCGCGGCAATGGAATCGGTACTTGCCCAGCTGCAGGGACAGCAGGGTGCCCTGATGGGTCTTTCCTCGAACCTTGCCATGGCCGGCATTCGCTAGTGGACCTACGCGTGCAGGTGGCACATGACGCCTGACCGGATGAAAACGGATTCAATCGATGAGCATGAACCAGAACAACGCGGGTTTCTACGGACGCAAGGATGGGCAGGCTTCAGCCCCGATACCCGTGACGAATGCGGGGTCGAGTTCCAGCGGATCCGATGAACCGAACGCCTACCTGCAGACCAAGGTCCTGACCGCTTCACCCGCGGAACTGCGCCTGATGCTCATCGACGGTACGATCCGCTTCGCCGAACAGGCCAGGGCGGGGCTGATCTCCAGGGACCACGAAAAGACCTTCGAGGGATTCACCAAGTCACGCGCCATCGTGACCGAACTGATCTCGGGTCTCAATCCCGAAGCCGATCCCGCACTGTGCGATCGCCTGAACGGACTCTACACCTACATCTTCACCCGGTTGGTCGATGCATCAAGCGAGCGTTCCACCGAGATCCTCGACGAGGTCATCCAGATCATCCGCTTCGAGCGCGAGACCTGGGCACTGCTGGTCAAATCGCTTTCACGAGAGAATGCATCCGCTGCCGGCATGTCGTCGATTCCCGAGGGGGCAACCCCCCCGAATCCGACGACCGCCGGTGCAATGCCCCAACCACCATCAGCAGGTCGCATCTCGGCCACCGGTTGAACCGGTCGATTCCATGACGGCGATCGAACTTCAGGAGCCCTGCGCGGCTTTCCGCCCGGGCAACTTCTGTCTTGCCTTGTTGAGCAGGTCGACGAAGTCTCCGTAACGTCCTGCATCCAGGTAGCGCAGCAGCAGTGCGTACAACAAGCCGCCCACGACGGCCGCCGCCGGACACCAGATGAAGAGACTCACCCAGCCCGGTCCCAGTGCATTGGAGACGTATGCGACCCCGATGAGCGGGGTTGCCGCGATGAACGGCACCAGGTGCACGCGCAGGATCTGGGCGAACGTGGCGTATCCACCGGAACACAGGTAGACACCGATGGGTGCGGAGATTCCCTGCTGCGCGACGACCACCCAGGCGACCGTGATCGCGGATCCGTAGATCCCCGCGATCACCAGCAGGCCGACGGTGATCACGTTCTGCAGGAACTGCCAGTAGAACCAGGCCTTGTACCGGCCCGAGCCCTTCAACAATGCGGCGCTCGCGGCAGTGGTGCTGGCAAAGGACTGCGCGATCATCAGGATCATCAGGAGTGGAACCGCAGGCAGCCACTTGTCCGAATAGATCTGGGGGATGATCACGGGTGCGATCGCGGCCGCACCCAGCATGAAGGGGATCGTGAGTGCCGCCACGGCGTTCGCACCCCTGAGGTACGCCGATGCCAGGCGCTCGGGGTGATTCTGCATCGTGCTGAAGATCGGCGTGAACGCCTGGCTGAGGTTGTACGAGAACAGTGCGATGATCTGCACCGTGAGCAACCAGGCGAAGTAGTAGTAACCGACCTCTTCGGATGAGATGCAGTATCGAAGCACGAAGATCGGCGCGAGCAGTCCCGCGGTGTGGACCCATTGTGCGATCCAGAGAATGACTGAATCCCGCAACAACGGATAGACGGGCTCTCGTTCGGCGGCCGGAACCTTCGGTATGCCTCCGACAAGCGGGATCATGACCAGCGACATCACCAGTGGAATGGCGATCGGTCCGACCATCAGGGCGAGGCTTCCTGATCCCAGGAACCCGAGACTCACCGCGATCACGCCACTGCCGAAGGTCCCCGCGAAACTGGCGGCCGCCAGGGCCCCGAACTTCATGCGGAATCTCAGGATGGATTCCAGCGGAAGTCGGAACATCATGATGATCGGGACCAGTCCGAACAGGGTCATCAGGAGGGTCAGCGTCTGTGAACGGTGGGTGATGCCGAGCGAGGTGAGGACCGTGCTCTCGGCACTTGAAGAGGAGCTGATCTCCGCCGGGCGCTCATCATGGTCCCGCACCGTGATCCGTGAAAGATCCGCATCGAAGGTGACCAGCAGTTGGGTCGGTGACGTCGCCTCATCCATTCGTTCCTGGAGCAGACCTGCGTACTCGGAGATGGTCACCTCACCTGACGCAAGTGGAGGAAGCACGACATCGTGCCACGCATCACCAGCGAAGACCTGGAAGCTGCCCGTTGCCGAGGCAAGCTGGGTCTCGAAGTCGGGATCAACCCGGATGTCCTCGAGCGAGGTGCCCGCACTCATGGGTGCGTCCGAGATCGTGATCAGGCGCTGTCCCTCTGCGATACCGAAGAAGTAGGCGGATGCCGCGATGAACAGACCGAGGAGCAGGCTGCTGACACTCGCGATCCGCATGAGGTTCGGCAGCGCGTTCGCCAGTCTTGGTCCTCGCTGGACGAGCAGATCCATGAGCGGCAGTGGGCTGCAGATCGAGAGCATGGCGGCGGTGGACAGCGCAATGGCGAACAGTCCGAAATCCGCTGGGAGCAGGACCAGCGCCAGGACCCACTGCACGACCAGCATGATCCCCTTCGACCCCGCGGTCTGGAGGATGCTCCAGACCGAACCTCGGACCGCCGTCCCCGTGTAGGCTCCGATCGTCTCGTCGGCACCGCCTTCCGGTTCCGGCGATGCGACTTCTTGGTCATGAGTGCTCATGGCTGATCTGTGTAATTCTCGAGGAATGTCGACGTAAGGCACCTCGGACGTGCAGCTTCTGGGCTTCTCAGTCGATAATAGAGCAATGGATCGGAGTTTTCCTTCTCGCCAGCCTGAGATCTGATGTCAGCAGCACTTGGATACATCTTCTTGGTCGTCATCATCGGTGCTTTCGCGGTGGCGATCGTGCGTCCCTGGCTGGCCTTCGTGCTGATTGTCTGCTTCCCGGTCATCGAGCAGGCCTTGCAGGGTTACTTCCCGGTGATGATCACCCATCTGACCCTCTTCAACTACCTGATCGCCGGGATCGTCGCCGTCAGTCTGCTGGTCCGCTTCGCCTCCAATCCCGGGATGCTGGCCGGCGCGCTGAACCCCGTCTCGAAGACCATAATGCTGCTCCTCGCTCTCAGTTGGATCAGCCTCTTCTGGACGCCTGAGCTCGAAAACGGGCTGATGCTGACCGTCAATCGATTTCAGTACACGCTCCTCTACATCATCATGGCGCCGTTGCTGATCACCTCGCTGGATGACTTTCGGAGGCTCCGGTTGCCCTTGATCGCCCTTGGTTGCCTGGCGCTGCTGGGGATCCTCTTCGGGCCCAAGACGATGTTCTACGGCACGCGACTGATGATCCAGTACAGCACCACCGAGGTGGCAAACGCCAACGCGCTCGGTGAGCTTGGTGCCCTGATCATGGTCTTCGCCGTGCTCACGACCCAGACCGGTGTCGGCCGACTGGTGGTTCCCTTCCAGGCGGTCGCGGCGGTCTTCGGGATCGGCATGGGGCTGCTGAGTGGCGCCCGTGGGCAGGTGCTCGCGGGTGGTTTGATCGCCTTCCTCTTCTTCCCCGTCGCGCGGAAGGTCAAGAACAACTTCGGGTATCTCGGTATCGGCATCGGCGCCGCTTTCGTGATCCTCCTGCTCTACATCAGCGTTCAGTTCTTCATCACGTCGGACAACCTGGACCGTTGGTCCCTGAACAGCCTCACCGACGGTTTCGAGCTTCGCTTCCTCATCGTCAGTGAAGCCCTGAAGCCCTGGGTCACGAGCCCGCTCAACTGGTTCTTCGGACGAGGCGCTGGCGCATTCGTCACTGCCGGGCTCGTCGACACCTATCCGCACAACCACATCATCGAAGCCCTCACCGAGATGGGCATCGTCGGACTGTTCCTGTACCTGATGGTCCTGTTCTTCACGATCAAGTCCGCGATCGGCCTGTTCAATCTCTATCGTGACGACAGCAACATGCGTTCCGCCGTGGCGGTCCTCTGTGCCGTCGCGACCTTCTTCTTCCTCATCTCGTTGAAGCAGGGCACCGTTCATGACCCGGGAACGATCTTCCTCTGGTACATGGTCATTGCTCGTGTCTACTGGTTCGAGCGTCGTCAGCTCGAATTGGATCAGGACGAATATGATGAGTACACCGAGGATGAATTCGATTCCGCGGAACATGACGAGTACGATCCAGATGGTGAAGAGGAATTCGATTCGGATGAGGACCTCGACCATGGTGACGAAGAAAACCACTCATTTGCCTGACCGAACACTCCTTCGGACATGAAAGACGAAGAGCGATGAATTCCACCGAGAGTGATCCGGACGAACTCTCCTTCGACGGCAGGGTTGCGCTTCAGGATCTGGTGATGCCTCTCTACCGGCGCCCGATCTACGAAATGCTCGGCGCACGGATCAAGGGAGGCTTCGGGGCCTTCACCGGGGTGTCCAAGCTGAGCAGGACCCGGGGCGTGGTCATGAGCGAGGAGCTCGACGTCACCGAACATGCAACACCACCCAATCACCACTTCGGCTACGGCGCGTTCGAGATGGTCTGGCAGCCGGGGCTCTCGAAATGGCTGAAGGGTTTCAGGCCCGATGTCCTCATCGCGGCGGCGAACCCGAGAACGCTCTCCACGAACTTCGGTCGCCGATGGGCCCAGAAGAACGGTGTGCCGGTGCTCGGCTGGGGGCTCGGCTCACTGATGCTCGCCAAGGGTGCTGAAGGCCTGCGTCACTATGGTCGAAAGCGCTTCTACGGGAAGTTCGACGGCATGATCGCCTACAGCACCATCGCCAAGGAACAGTACGCCGGGTACGGAGTACCTCCCGAGCGCATCTTCATCGTCCACAACGCCACCACCCCGCGACCCACCCAGCCTGCCCCGATTCGCCCCGACACCTTCGCGCAACGGCCACGCATCCTCTTCGTGGGTCGTCTCTACGAGGGCAAGAGACTCGAACTGCTCTTTGAGGCGCTTTCGCAGATGCCCAAGGAGACCCGGCCGCTGCTCGAGGTCGTTGGTACCGGGCCTGGAACCGAGGAGATCAAGCAACAGGCCGAAGCGATCCTGCCCGACGAGGTGATCTTCAGCGGTGGTCTCTACGGCGACGACCTGGCCGAGGCGTTCAAGCGCGCTGACCTGTTCGTTCTTCCCGGCCTCGGAGGACTGGCGATCCAGGAGGCGATGTCCTGGGCCCTGCCGGTGATCGCCGCCGAGGGCGACGGAACGCAGTTCGACCTCGTGCGCAAGGAAAACGGCTGGCTGATGGAGCCCGGCAGCGTTCCGTCGCTGCGGGATTGCCTCGAGGATGCCTTCAGTGATTGCGAACGACTGCGTCGTTACGGCCTCGAGGGCTATCGCATCGTCGACGAGGAGTTGAATCGTGAACGAATGATCGACGAGTTCGTCATCGCGATTCGTTCGATCCGCGAGATGATGAGCTAGTCGCATCGTCGGTCGGCCTTCGACCGCTCGGGCGATCGATGGTCTCTCAGGGTTGATCCGGGTGGTGTCCTGATTCATCCGAGTCTCCATCACCGTTGAGGTGTCGATGCACCACCGGTGAGATGAGACCCGACCGCATGGCCGAAGCCGTCGCCGAGACATACGGCATCTGGCGATTGCCGAGCGCCTTTTCGAAGACCCGCTTCTGTTCCGCACTGGTCCAGTCTGGAATCTCGTTCTCACCCAGGATGCCGAGTCTCCTCAGGTGCTCGTGGGACTTGGCCAGCAGCTCGTCGCTGATGGTGTCCGGCGGGATGAACGCCAGGTGCAGCATCCAGACTTCCCAGCCCTGCCAGACCTTGATGCCATCGGCTCCATTGAGAAGAGCGGGCATCACCTGTTCGGCGACGTACTCCTCGACCGGAATCTCCATCTCGACCCAGTCGTTGTAGGCGGTCGCACCACCGACCCAGTTGGTCCGGGTCACCGGGATGATCTTTCGTCCCGGTCGATCCGATTCATCGATGTAGCTTCGCAGCCATCTGACGATCGCTGCTCGGTGTTCACACTCCGATGCGACCTGCGCGTCCCGTTCGTCTTCTGGAATCTGCTCGGTGGGCACGAAGTCGTAGTACCGGGGTGCGAACCAGTCCATCTCATCCAGAAGTGGTCGCATCGCCTCGAGATCCTCGAAGATCTCCGCGCGGGGTCCGTCGTCGATCTTGTCCCAGCAGACCATTCGTCCATCACTGTTCCTCGACCAGTAGGGAATCGATGGAAGGTTGTAGTGGGTGACGAGCGTGTTCGGAAAGACTTCCTTGAACCGGCGGACTAATGCCGTGACGTTCTCGAGTGTCGCGTGGTACTTCGGGTGTGAGGGTCCGTGGTGCAACACGTCGAAGAAGGGTTCCTCCCAGTCGAGTTCCACATAGCCCTCGATACCGTCCGGGTAACGGTTTGCCAGCCGGGTCAGCGTCGCCTGGATGTCGATGACCCCGGACTCGAAGGACTGCGGATCCTCGGACTGTCCGATCCCGAGGACGCGTTCGGTCTTCAGGGTGTCGTAGACCGATTCCGTGAGCGGGTCGAACTTGCCGTCATGGAGCAGGGTCCACCCTCGCAACGGCATGGCATCGAAGCGTTCCATGGATGGTGCAACCCGTACCTGTGGTGCCCCGGCATCCGATTCCGTGGACCCTTCGTCCCCATCCTTTTGCGCGTTGATCGTGACGGTGCTGTTTCGGCCACCTCCGAGCACCACGCCACCGGAAGACGGTTTCATCGCCTCCGATGCCCGACGCATCTTGCCTTCCCTCTTCGAACCGGCAGCGGGAGTCACGGTCTTCTTGGGGGTTTGTTCACCGGCGAAGGCTGCGGGCTTGACGACATCCGGGTTCAGGAAGAGTGTCCTGCTGTCGGCGGCCATCAACAACGGCACTGCCGGCAGCATGCAGATCATGAGCCCGATCGAGCGAGCCTTGTTCCTTGAACGAAGCAAACGAGTCATCAGAGGATCTCCCAGAACCAAGCGCAGGTCTTTCGCTTGCCTGCCACTCACGGGTCTCATCGACAGGATCTCCATCCGATCGGATTCTCGAAGGGGTACTTTCCAGTCGATTGGGTCGAACAGGCGGATCATGCCGTCTGGGGGGGCTTCTGATCGTCCTCCCCAGGAGTCCTACTACTGATCATGCCCTGCGGATGCGGGGAGTTCGTGACCGGCGTCACGAAGGGTCTTCTCGCGGCGAGCCATTTCCAGGTCGTGTTCGACCATCATGGCCGCCAGCTGCTCCACCGAGGTGGTGGGTTCCCAGCCGAGCTTCTCCTTCGCCTTCGCGCAATCACCCAGGAGCTGCTCGACCTCCGCGGGCCTGAAGTAGCGAGGATCGATCTCGATGTGGTCCTCGGGGTTGAGCCCCACGTGTTCGAAGGACAGGCGGCAGAACTCGCGAACCGAGATCATCTTCCCGGTCGAGACCACGTAGTCGTCCGGCTGGTCCTGTTGGACCATGCGCCACATCGCATCCACGTAGTCGCCGGCAAAGCCCCAGTCGCGTTGTGCGTCGAGGTTGCCGAGGTAGACCTTGTCCTGCAGGCCGAGCTTGATCCGTCCCACGGCACGCGTGATCTTGCGGGTGACGAACGTCTCGCCCCTGCGTGGACTTTCGTGGTTGAAGAGGATGCCGCAGCTGCCGTGAAGTTCGTAGGACTCACGGTAGTTGATGGTGAGCCAGTGACTGAAGACCTTGCCGCAGCCGTAAGGCGATCGCGGGTAGAAAGGCGTTCGTTCGGTCTGCGGGACTTCCTGCACCTTGCCGAACATCTCCGAGGAGCTCGCCTGGTAGTAGCGGATCTGCTTGCCGAGGAGCTGCTGCCCGTCTCGAACCGCTTCAAGCAGTTTGGCGGTTCCCATCGCGACGATGTTGGACGTGTCGATCGGCTGGTCGAAACTGACCCTGACGTGGCTCTGTGCACCAAGGTTGTAGACCTCGTCGGGCTGGATCTCACGAACCAGGGTCGCCAGCCGTGAGCCATCGGTCAGGTCTCCGTAGTGGAGCTTGAGCCGTGAGGACCGCTCATGGGGGTCCTGGTAGATGTGGTCGATCCGATCGGTTGTGAAGGTCGAGGTCCTGCGGATGATGCCGTGGACTTCATACCCCTTCTCAAGAAGAAGTTCGGTCAGATACGAGCCGTCCTGTCCGGTGATACCGGTGATGAGTGCCTTTTTCATGTCGATCGGTTCCGCCTGTGGCGAGATACTCCTGCTTTGGGTCCGGGGAGGGCTTTCCTGCGGGTCCTTCGGGGATGGACCCGATACCAGTCATCGGTTCCCGATGGTACGGTTTCGGAATGGAAAAGCAGGAGACTTCTCAGTTGGATCTGTCAAAGAAACGAGTTGCCGTGACCGGAGGAGCAGGTTTCCTGGGGGTTGCCCTGCTGGATCTGCTCGCGAAACGAGGGGTCTCGGACGTCTTCGTGCCCAGAAGGCATGCGTATGACCTGACGACCGAGGACGGGGTCCAGCGTTTCTACGCTGATGGAAAACCTGATGTGGTGATCCACCTCGCGGCTGAGGTGGGGGGTATTGGCGCCAATCGGGACAATCCTGGCCGCTATTTCTTCGCCAACATGGCCATGGCCCTGCATCTCATCGAGCACGCCCGGATCAACCAGATCGATAAATTCGTCCAGACCGGAACCATTTGCGCCTATCCGAACCTGACCCCGGTCCCCTTCAAGGAGGAGAACCTGTGGAACGGGTACCCGGAGGTCACCAACGCCCCTTACGGCATTGCCAAGAAGGCTGCCATGGTGATGTTGGAGGGCTACAGGGCTCAATATGGCCTGGCAGGGGCCTTTGTCCTCCCGGTCAACCTTTATGGTCCCCGAGACAACTTCGATCTCCATTCCTCCCACGTGATCCCGGCGCTCATCAGGAAGTGCGTCGAGGCTCAGGACCGAGGCGATGCCTTCATCGAGTGCTGGGGAACCGGATCGGCCAGCAGGGAATTTCTCTACGTCGAGGATGCCGCGGAAGGCATCATCCGCGCCACGGAAGTACTCGATGAACCGGTACCGGTGAACCTGGGGACCTGCATGGAAATCACCATCAAGGACCTCGTACAGCTGATTGCCCGGCTGACGGGCTTTGACGGGGAGATCCGGTGGGATTCAAGCAAACCTGACGGTCAACCTCGCCGCTGTCTTGACACCCAACGGGCCAAGGACATGCTTGGGTGGGAGGCCCAGGTCGGCTTCGAAGATGGTTTGAAGACCACCATTGATTGGTTCAGAACCAACCGTGACTCAATGGACTGAGCGGGATATGGTGAGTCCGGACTCGATCATGCCGATGACACCTGACCGCCTCTGCGGCGATATGCCGGGTTCCCCAAGAACGCCCTTTCATTCCCACTAGGCCCCAAAGACCCCTCAAGACCTCAAACATGACACCGAAAAACGACTTCGAACGAATCTGTGTGATCGGGCTTGGCTATATCGGCCTTCCGACGTCTGCTGCCCTGGCTGCCCGTGGTTTCTCGATCCACGGGGTCGAGGTGAATGCGAGCGTCGTCGAGACGATCAACGCCGGTGATACCCACATCGTCGAGCCGGAACTCGACCTCCTGGTTCGTGCCGCTGTGGAGGCAGGGCGTTTGAAGGCGCACCTCGAGCCTGCAGAAGCCGATGTCTTCATGATCTGCGTGCCGACCCCGATTCGTGAAGACAAGACCGCCAACCTCGACTACGTCTGGAGTGCCGCCAAGCAGATCGCGCCCTTCGTGAAGTCCGGTAATCTCGTTCTCCTGGAGTCGACCAGCCCGCCTCGAACCACCGAGCGTGTCGCCGAGATCGTCGCCACCGAATCGGGACTCGCACCGGGCACGTTCCATGTCGCCCATGCTCCGGAGCGCGTGCTGCCCGGTCGTATCCTCCGCGAAGTCGTTGAAAACGATCGAATCATCGGCGGAATCAACGATGCCAGCACCGAAGTCGCCGCACGTTTCTACGAGAAGTTCGTCTCCGGTCGGATCCTGGAGACCACCGCGCGCACCGCCGAAATGGCCAAGCTGGTGGAAAACAGCTTCCGTGACGTCAACATCGCCTTCGCCAACGAGCTGTCCGTGTTGTGCGAGGAGCTGGAGATCGATGTCTGGGAGTTGATCGGCCTCGCGAACCGCCATCCCCGGGTGGAGATCCTCTCACCCGGACCGGGTGTCGGTGGGCACTGCCTGGCCGTGGATCCCTGGTTCATCGTCGAGCTCGCACCGAAGAGCTCGAACCTCATTCGTACCGCTCGCGAAGTCAACGAAGCGAAGCCTCATTGGGTCGTCGACAGGGTCAGGCGCAAGGCGGAACGATTCAAGAACCCGAAGATCGCCTGCCTCGGTCTCGCCTACAAGCCCGACGTCGATGACCTGCGGGAATCACCCGCGGTCGAGATCACCGAGCAACTGGTCAAGGCCGGCATCGGTGACGTCTGGGCGGTCGAACCCTTCATCTCCGAACATTCGGAGATCCCCCTTCGCGATCTTCAATCCGGCGTCGAGGATGCGGACATCGTGCTCCTGCTCGTCGGGCACCGACAGTTCAAGCGGATGCCGCACCAATGGTTGCGGGAGAAGGTCGTCTTCGACATCTGCGGCCTCTTCCATCGTTCCGACTGACCCTTCCGAGATCCGGAGTCCACGTCATGACCCGCGTTGCCGTCATTGTTGGTACCAGGCCCGAAGCGATCAAGATGGCTTCGGTCTACAAGGCCTGTGCCGCAGCCGACGGCATCGATCCGGTACTCGTCTCGACGGGCCAGCACCGCGAGATGCTGGCTCAGGTGCTCGATGTCTTCGAGATGACCGCGGACATAGACCTGAACGTCATGTCTGGAAACCAGACCCTCGCGGGTCTCACGGCCCGACTGTTCGATGCCCTCGACGGGATGCTCGAGGAGGTCAAGCCCGACGTCGTCCTGGTGCAGGGCGACACCACCAGCGTCATGTGCGGTGCCATCAGCGCGTTCTACCGTGACATTCCGGTGGGGCATGTCGAAGCCGGGCTTCGTACCGGCAACCTGCGCGCACCGTTCCCCGAAGAGGCGAACCGTCTCATCGCCGGGCGGGTCACCACCCACCACTTCGCGCCGACCGAAGGATCGCGACAGAACCTGCTGCGTGAACATGTCGAGGATTCGGCCATCCACGTGACCGGCAACACCGTGATCGACTCCCTCATGATCGAGGTCGAACGACAGCGGGCCGACGACTCGCTTCGTGCAGGCATCGATGTCGAACTGCAGGCACTGCTCGTCGATGCGGGTGCGCCCAGCGGTTCCCGGCTGGAGGACACTCCCTACATCCTCGTCACCGGTCATCGACGTGAGAATCACGGGCAGGGCTTCGCAGACATCTGCAGCTCCCTCGCCTGGCTCGCCTCCAAGTACTCGGATCACCGCATCATCTATCCGGTTCACCTGAACCCGAACGTTCGTGAGGTCGTCCATGAACAGCTCGGTGATCTCCACAACATCCTCCTGCTTCCACCCGTTCACTACCGACTCTTCGTGAAGCTCATGAACGGTTCGCGCCTGGTGCTCACCGACTCGGGGGGCGTCCAGGAAGAAGCTCCCAGTCTCGGCAAGCCGGTTCTGGTGATGCGGGAGACCACCGAACGTCCGGAAGGTGTCGATGCCGGCACCGTCCGACTGGTGGGTACCGACCCCGAGAAGATCCAATCCGAGGTCTCGCGGCTTCTCGATGATGAAAGTGCCTACGAGCAGATGGCCATGCGAAAGAACCCCTACGGCGACGGCCATGCCGCAGCACGCATCGTGCAGGTTCTGGCCGGCAAGGCCTGACCGGGACGCTCCTCTTCCTTGAGATCCGGATCCGTTCCGGACGAAGGATCCTCAATGTCATCCGATCCACCGATCAACGCACTCTCCTTCGACATCGAGGACTGGTTCCACATGGTCGAGATCGAATCGGTGGATGATCCCCGCAAGTGGGATGCGTTCCCCTCGATCGTTGAACGTGAGACCGAGTGGATTCTCGACACGCTCTCCGAACGCAAGGTGACCGCGACCTTCTTCATCCTGGGATGGGTGGCCGATCGTTATCCCGATCTCGTCCGATCGATCAGCGATGCAGGGCATGAGATCGGAAGTCATTCCTTCTGGCATCGACGAGTGGACCGGCTGACCCCCGAGGAGTTCCGCACGGATGTCAAGGATTCCCTCGACGCGATTCGCGCCGCCGGCGTCCGTGAATGCCCCGGTTTCCGCGCGCCGACATTCTCCATTGTTCCCGGTTCCGAATGGGCGATCGATGAACTGCTCGATCTCGGGTTCGAGTACGACGCCAGCCTGTTCCCCACCCCCCGCGAACATGGTGGTTATCCCTGCGTCCGCGAGCCACATCACAGCACCATCGCGCCCAGTGGTCGTTCGATCCCCGAACTGCCCATGAGCATCATGGATGTCGGACCGAAGTCGACCGCCTTCTCCGGCGGAGGTTTCTTCCGCCTGTTCCCGAGATGGATGATCAAGCGTGGTTTCACGCAGTGCAATGCGGCGGGTCGACCGGTGGTGGTCTACATGCATCCCCGCGACTTCGCCCTCGGCACCCCGCATGTCCAGATGGGTCGAGCGCGACGGTTCAAGTGCTATGTCGGCATCAAGGGTGCCCGTGACAAGTTCCGATGGATGCTCGACAACTGGCGTTTCACGACCTGTTCCGAGGTCCTCGCGTCACTCGACTGATGTCGGTGCCCCGGGCGCTCGGGGAAACTCGCGCGGCTTGATCGGTCGACAGGGGTTGCCGACGCAGATCGTCCAGGCGGGCATGTCCTTGGTGACCACGCTGCGCGCTCCGATCACGGCACCTTCACCGACGGTCACTCCGGGGGAGATGAACGCGTAGGCGAAGAGATAGGCGTCGGCGCCGATTTCAACCGTGCCGACCAGCAGTGGCAGGGCTTCCTTGGTGAGGTCGTGACTGCCCGTGCAGATGTATGCATGCTGGGAGACCGTGCATCGTTCCCGCAGGATGATCTTGCCAAGCGCGTAGAGTTCCGCGCCGGGGCCGACGCAGGCATGGTCTTCCAGGGTCACGTTCCAGGGAGTCCAGATCTTGGCGCTGGGTGCCACGTACGGCTTGCCGGTGATCTTGGCTCCGAACATGCGAAGGACGGCCAGGCGCCAGAAGTTCAGGGGATTGGGGGTCAGGCGACAGAAGACCATCCAGAAGGCATTGAAGACGACCCGCATCACCCTGGTGGAAAACGACCAGGGTGACTGGTACGGGCTTTCCTGCTTGGCGACTGGTTTGAGCAGATCGTTTCGACTCATATGCCTGATCAGTCCCTTCGTGGGATCACGGGTCGGTACGCACCCAAGCTACCATAGTCCGGGTCGTTCCCCATCCAAGACGAGACAACAGCGCCAGCCCATGACGATTCGACTCTACAACACCATCGCTCGTTCGATCAAGGCCTTCCAGCCCCTGGCGGGCGGAAATGGTCCAGTGACCTTCTATACCTGCGGTCCGACCGTCTACGACTACGCTCACATCGGGAACTTCCGTTCCTTCCTCAATGCGGACGTCCTGCGAAGGACACTCGAGCTGCACGGTCACGACGTCGTTCACGTGATGAACATCACCGACGTCGGTCACATGACCGATGACGAGAATGCGGACGGTGGTGGCGAGGACAAGATGGAGGTCGCCTCGAAACGACTCCTCGAGGCGAAGAAGTCCGGTTCGTTGCCCGAGGGATCCGAAGTGGACGCTGCGAATCCCATGGCGATCGCGGACTTCTATGCCGCTGCCTTCATGGAGGACGCACGCATGCTCGGGCTCAAGGTCGCCGCCGATGCGGTCGAACATCCCGAGCGAATGCCTCGTCCCTCTCAGTACGTGGAGGAGATGATCGCCCTGGTCGAGAAACTGATCGCCGCGGGGCATGCCTATGTCGCCGATGACGGCGTGGTCTACTTCGATGTCGAGAGCTATCCGGAGTACGGACGTCTCAGCGGAAACACCGTGGACTCCCTTCGCGAGGGCGAGGGCGGCCGGATCGACGAAGCCAACCAGAGGCACAAGCGATCACCGGCGGACTTCATGTTGTGGAAGCCCGATCCGTCCCATCTCATGCGTTGGCCGAGTCCCTGGGGAGAGGGCTATCCAGGATGGCACCTGGAGTGTTCGGCGATGGCCGAAGCGCTGCTCGGGGTGGACGGTGAGATCGACCTGCATTCCGGCGGCGAGGACAACATCTTCCCCCACCATGAATGCGAGATCGCACAAAGTCGATGCTCCACTGGTGCAGACGCCTTCTCCAGGTACTGGTTCCACACGCGCCACCTGATCGTCGAGGGGGAGAAGATGTCCAAGAGCAAGGGCAACTTCTTCACGGTCCGCGACATCCTTGAGAAGGG
Organism: Phycisphaerales bacterium; assembly: GCA_029246705.1. Classification (GTDB taxonomy): domain Bacteria; phylum Planctomycetota; class Phycisphaerae; order Phycisphaerales; family SM1A02; genus JAKVBQ01. Next base: position 229,185 of record JAQWMQ010000008.1, read on the forward strand.
TGCGAGTCCTGCGGCCCTGCGACTGGAACTGATCCGCACCCACTACCGCCAGAATGCGAATTTCACCATGCAGGGCCTCCGTGACTGCCAGCGACAGGTCGATCGGTGGTGTCGCCTGGCCGGTCGTCTCGAGTCGGCTGATCCGTGCCCTGATGCGGAACCCGGGCCTCTTGAAAAGGCTTTGCCGGGGTTCTCCGAAGCCCTTGCCGACGATCTCAACGTCCAGGGTGCGATCGGAATTCTCAGCGAAGCCGTGGGATCACATCCCGCGGAGGGCGTTCCCGTGGGGGATCCGATTCGCGAACTCGACGCGCTTCGACGCATGGACGGCGTTCTTGCCGTGCTCGACCGCAACCAGATCGAGAAGTCCGGCGACGATGATCTCGCAACGAAGGTGGAGGGCCTGATCACGGCGCGCAACCAGGCGCGTGCCGATCGTGACTGGGCCGAGGCGGATCGAATCCGTGACGAGATCGCAGGTCTCGGCCTGGCGATCAAGGACGGACCCGAAGGCACCACGTGGTCGCGGGTGGTGGAATGAAGAGCCCACCGGTGATCGGCCTCCTTGGTGGCATCGGGTCAGGCAAGAGTGCGGTCGCCGACATGTTTCGTTCGCTCGGATGCATGGTCTCCGATGCCGATCAGCTCGCGCATGAAGCGCTCAACGATCCCGAAGTGGTCGCGGAACTGCGTGACCACTGGGGTGGTGATGTCATCGACGAGGCGGGCCGGCCTGATCGGGCGGCGATCGGGTCGATCGTCTTTCTCGACGAGAGCGAACGGGCCTGGTTGGAGCGATTGGTGCACCCTCTCGTCAACAAGGCCCGGGAGGACGCCTTTTCCGCCGCGCCCGATGATGTGCGGGCCCTGATCATCGACGCGCCCCTGATCCTGGAAGCCGGTCTTGATGCCCGGTGTGATCACCTGGTCTTCATCGAAGTCTCCCGAAGCGAACGCCTTGCCCGGGTCGCACGAACCCGTGGATGGAACGAAGCGGAGCTGGCTCGACGGGAAGCGGCGCAGATCGATCTCGACGAGAAACGGCTGAAAGCCGATTTTATTCTGGATAACAACGGCAATCTGGGGGGGCTTCCTGACGAGGTCCGAGGGCTGCTGCACAAGATCCTGGATGGAGTCTCCGGCAGTCCTTGACCAGAGGCGATGCGTCACCCATAATCCATGCAAGCCGATGAACACCATCGGTTCGGATGCGCGTCAGCATCTTCCCCGTGGGATACCGTCCCGCGTTGGAACACCGCCTGCAAGCGTCCAGTCGAATCGCAATTTGTTCCAGATACATGCGAAGCGGTGGCCGATTGTCGGCCTAGTCCGTTCCCAAGCACGCAGGGCGTGTGCGACCGGGCATTTCAACTCGAAAACAGCACGTATCAGACGGGTTCTTCAAGAAGGGGCACCCCAGCACGATGAGTACCAGCAAGCGACGTCGAGGCCGCCGTAAGAGCAGTGGTGGAGGTGGTGGCAACAGCGCGACCGCAATCGCCCTGGCCCCCGGATCCGTTCCCACGGATGAACAACTCGAGGACGAGTTGAAGGAACTGGAACAGGAGACACAGGGCAAGTACGACCTCGCCAAGAACGACGACTACAACCTTGCTGCGCTCCAGAAGATGACCACGGACAAGCTGGTGAAGCTTGCCAAGAAGGAGAAGGTCCCGGATCCGCAGACCCTCGCCAAGCAGAAGCTCGTCTTCGAGATCCTCAAGGCCCGTGCCGCGAAGCACGGACTGATGATGGCCGAGGGCACCCTCGAGGTCATGCCCGACGGGTTCGGTTTCCTGCGAAGTCCCGAGTATTCCTACATGCCCTGTGCGGATGACGTCTACGTCAGTCCCTCGCAGATCCGACGTTTCGGGCTTCGCAAGGGGCACATCGTCAAGGGCGTGATTCGTCCTCCGAAGGAAGCGGAAACCTACTTCGCCCTGCTTCGGGTGGAGGAGGTCGGCGGCCTCGATCCCAAGAAGATCCATGACCTTCCGACCTTCGAGAACCTCACGCCGCTTCACCCCAACAAGCGGATCCAACTCGAAGTTCTGGGTGAACCGGACAAGCTCGAAACCCGCATCATCGACATGGTGACCCCGATCGGCTTCGGGCAGCGTGCGCTGATCGTCGCTCCGCCCCGAACCGGCAAGACCGTCATTCTCCAGCAGATCACCCAGGCGATCTCGAAGAATCATCCCGAAGCCCACGTCATGGTGCTGCTGGTCGATGAGCGTCCGGAGGAGGTCACCGACTTCCGTCGCAACACCGACGAATCGGTCGAGGTCGTGGCCAGCACCTTCGACGAGGAACCGCATCGACACATCCAGGTCGCGGAAATGCTCATCGAGAAGGCTCGTCGACTCGTCGAGCTGGGTGAGCACGTGGTGATTCTCCTGGACTCGATCACCCGACTTGCACGTGGCTACCAGGCTGCGATGGGGTCCGGTGGTGCGGTCACTTCCGGTGGCATCAACCCCAAGGCGCTGATCCCCCCCAAGAAGTTCTTCGGTTCAGCCCGGAACATCGAGGACGGCGGTTCGCTCACGATCCTCGGCACCGCGTTGGTCGATACCAATGCACGCAGTGACGAGGTCATCTTCGAGGAGTTCAAGGGCACCGGCAATGCCGAGCTGCACCTTGATCGAAAGCTCGTCGAGAAGCGTGTCTGGCCCGCCATCAACATCCCGGCCAGTGGAACCCGCCGCGAAGAGCTGCTCCTGGATCCCAAGGAACACGAGCTGATCGTGCGGCTGCGCAAGGTCGTCGCGGACATGAACGTCGTCGAAGCGATGGAACTGCTGCAGAGCCGTCTTTCGAAGTCCAAGTCCAATGGCGAGTTCCTGATGACCATGAACATGGGTTGAGGGCCAGTTGAGGCCCAGTTGAGGCGATTGAAGGCCTCGTCAGCGCTTCACCACTCGCTGGTGGGGCCGAGACCTGACTTTGTGGCGTTTCGGGCGGCCAAGGAGCCTGAACCCACCGATCCAAGGGAACTTCAGCGCCCCATGCGGGGTATCCTTGGATAGCTGGCACGTATTCAGCAGACCTCACGGCCGCCTTACGTATCTTCATGTGGGGATCCCGCTCGTTGATCGAGTTGGATATCCGACGTCACCATCCACGCCTCCCCCCATGCATTGAAAGTCTTCGAGATGAGCCAAACGATCCTGAAGAGTCCCCTCGTGCGCCCTGCATCATCTCGTCGTGGCATGACCGTGGTGGAGATCGTCGCCGTGATCGGCATCATCGCCTTGCTGATGGGGATACTTCTGCCAGCCCTGACCGTTGCCTACGGAAATGCCCGATGGGCCTCGAGCCAGAGCAACCTGCGACAGATCAACCAGCTCATGCTGGAGTACACCGCTGACAACCGGGAAACGGTCGTACCGGCGGCTTTTGACTACTACGAGAACGCCTTCCCCGGAAAGACGCGATCACTCGATCCGCCAACCTCGGCCATGCCGCTTGATGATCTCGGGCAGCGCGCAAACTACGGCACCTGGTCGGATCTCCTCTGGACCTATGCGAAGTCAGGCCCTGCACCCGCCGCCGGTGGCGCTCCGGGCCCCGCCGCCTACAGCTACATGTACGACTCGCCCGACCGGGTCTTCTATGACAATGGTGGTTTCGCTGCCAGCGACATCTTCCGCTCGACGGTCGGCATGACCAAGACCCCGAACGGGACCGAAGCCCTGCCCTTTGGAACCGGTGCTCGCAACAGTGAAACCGGAGATCCGGGCTACTTTGCCGCCAACCTCCTGTTCGATGCCCGCCCCACCAGCGGCAGCGGCCTGCCATACGTGAATGACTACGGCACCTGGCGAACCACCGCAGAGGTCAGGCGCCCCACGCAGACGGTCTATATCGTCGACTCCTGGCACGGAGAGGTCATTGAACCCACTGCCAACGGTTTCGGCAGCCCGAATGGCGGCTTTGGTACAGGAGGCAGCATCGAGGGGCAGGTTGACTTTCGGTACCCCGGAGACACCTGCCTGATGCTCTTCATGGACGGCCATATCGGCACTGAAGAGCAGTGGGACGACTTTACTGACCTCGGGAGTCTCCGAAACATCGTGGTAGACGAGCTTTAAGAGCTGCTTTCCGCTCAAAAGTGGCCCTGTGGGCCACTAAGTGGGGCATGCGGTTCCGGATCTGCCTGATGATTTTGCGAGTCTGATCACATGTGGATGACCGCTGGACTTGCTTCCCACAATGAAACCAGTACCATCTTCCATCCGCCCCATTGGGGCGGTTTTTACTCGGGCATGCCCGGAACATGGCCACCGTAGCTCAGTGGTAGAGCACACCCTTGGTAAGGGTGAGGTCACGGGTTCAAGTCCCGTTGGTGGCTTCCAGCGGGTTTCATTTGGTGGCCCGCATTACTGTCGGGGAGGCAAGTCGGAAACGGCAAGCCGAACCAGTCAAGATCCGGCCTCACGCACGCCGTCGTGAAGGTCTTTAGAAAGCGTCTGTGGAGAGATCCATCCGATGGCCAAAGAAGTTTTTAACAGGACAAAGCCTCACGTGAACGTTGGCACCATTGGTCACGTTGACCATGGTAAAACTACGCTCACTGCCGCTATTACCGCGGTCCAGGCATCAAAAGGCCTGGCAGACTTCACCTCGTACGATGATGTCGCAAAGGCATCAGAATCTGAAGGTCGCCGCGACCCAACGAAGATTCTGACCATTTCGACCAGTCACGTCGAGTATGAGTCCCCCAACCGCCACTATGCCCACGTCGACTGTCCAGGTCACGCGGACTACGTGAAGAACATGATCACCGGTGCTGCGCAGATGGACGGGGCGATCCTCGTGGTCTCCGCTTCCGACGGCCCGATGCCCCAGACTCGTGAGCACATCCTGCTCGCTCGTCAGGTCGGCGTGCCGAAGATCGTGGTCTTCCTCAACAAGTGCGACCTCGTCGATGACGAGGAGCTGCTCGAGCTCGTCGAGATGGAAGTCCGGGAGCTGCTCGACAAGTACGGCTTCCCCGGTGATGACACCCCGGTCATCCGCGGTGCCGCCTTCCCTGCACTCCAGAATCCCTCCGATGACGGCGCCAATGCCTGCATCGGTGAGCTGATGGAAGCACTCGACACCTTCATTCCCGAGCCCGCTCGGGAGGTCGACAAGCCATTCCTGATGTCGATCGAAGACGTCTTCTCGATCAAGGGTCGCGGCACCGTCGCAACCGGTCGTATCGAGCGTGGCGTCATCAAGGTCGGTGATCTGGCTGAAATCGTCGGTCTCCGTCCGGAGCCGATGAAGACCACCATCACTGGTGTGGAGATGTTCCAGAAGACCCTCGACGAAGGTCAGGCCGGCGACAACGTCGGTTGCCTGCTTCGTGGTGTCGAGAAGGAAGAGATCCAGCGCGGGCAGGTCCTCTGCAAGCCCGGGTCCATCAGCCCTCACACTGGTTTCGAAGGCGAGATCTACGTGCTGACCAAGGAAGAGGGTGGCCGTCATACGCCGTTCTTCTCCGGCTACAAGCCGCAGTTCTACTTCCGTACCACGGACATCACCGGAAAGGTCGAGTTGCTTGGTGGCGCAGAGATGTGCATGCCTGGCGACAACGTTTCCGTGAAGGTCGACCTTGAAGGCAAGGGCGTGGCCATGGAAGAAGGCGTTCGCTTCGCAGTTCGCGAAGGTGGACGTACCGTCGGTTCAGGCGTGGTCTCCAAGGTCACTTCCTGATCGTTCAGAAAAGTCCCACCCTTCCGGCGCACACCACGCCGGAAGGGTGATTTCCGATCCCTCTGGGATCAAACGGCCCCGAATGGGGTGATCAGCGGGTTTACCCGCATGTGGAACGGAGCGGTGCGATGGCAAAAAGAGCCATGGATCGCGAGTACGTGTGGCTTCAGTGCTCGGAGTCTGGTGATTTGAACTACCGGACGAACATCCGCGTGAAGGGTGGCATTCCCGAGAAGGTCAAGGGTGGCTTCAAGAAGTACAGCCCTCGACTCAGGAAGCACACGCTCCACAAGATCAAGCGGAAGTAACGGACTCGATTTTTCGCGTCCCATCCGATGGGACGCACGGACGCCGGTAGCTCAATTGGCAGAGCAGCGGATTCCAAATCCGCAGGTTGAGTGTTCGAGTCACTCCCGGCGTGTTTCTGCCCGAGAAATCTACGGGTGGCGCACCTCCGGGTCCGACCTGATCTGGAACGACCCTCGACGGACCGAGCGTCTGATACGGCATCGCCGGCCACTGACGGCCACATGAACCAGCAATCAAGGAGAGTCCGACAATGGCGTTGGGCATCTACAAAAAAGGCCAGGGATACTACACGCGCCTCTGCACGACCATTGCCTACGCAGTGCTCGTGGCAATGGGTGCGTGGTGGGTCGCGAGTCAGTTGAAGACCGTCGATTTCGGTTTTCCCACCGAGTATTCCCGCGCTGCCGGTGCCGTGGTCGTCATCGCCATCTTCGGACTGATCGGATACGTGCTGATCGGCCGCCGCGCGAGGACCGTGGATTTCCTGATCGCGACCGAAGGCGAGATGAAGAAGGTGAACTGGTCCACGCGACGTGAAGTCGTGGGATCGACCATCATCGTTCTGGTCATCTCGTTCATCATCGCCGCAATCTGTGCCTCGTTTGACCTGGTGTTCGCATGGTTCTTCACCATCATCGATGTTCTGGAACCGGCCGTCTGACCGGTCCGCAATGGAGTCCCCAACGGCGATGAATTCGACCGAGGAACAATCAGGAGTCGGTGGCGAGGACAACTCGCACGTCGATCTTGGCGCAGGTGCTCCCGAAACCTCGCCCACTGAAAACGACGCCGCCCCGGCAGTCGATTCTGGCGCAGGTACTTCCGAAACCTCGCCCACTGAAAACGACGCCACCCCGGCAGTCGAGCCTGTTGAAGAGGCTCCATCCGAGAAGGAACCCAAGAAGAAGCGACTTTCCACCGGTCGTGATGCCGCGGCGCACTCCAAGGGTGCGACGCTGAAGTCACTCGGTGTCGCAACCATCCGCATGGCGGTCGAGGCTGAAAAGACCGACCTCCCCACCGACGAAACCGGTGAGTTCGACCCTGCATCCGACCTGCCGATGTACCGACCCGGCATGGACTGGTTCGTGCTCCGCGTTGCGAGCAACAAGGAGAGCCCGGTCCGAGAGACCCTGCTCCGCAAGGTGCAGATCGAGGGCATGGAAAAACTCGTGGGGCGAATCATGGTCCCCACCGAGAAGACCAAGACGCTCAAGGGCGGCAAGCAGCGCATCACCGAGACCAAGCTGTATCCCGGCTATGTCTTCGTGGAGATGCGACTCGAGCCCGATGGCCGCATTCCCCAGGACGTCTTCTTCCTGATCAAGGAGACCACCGGGGTCGGTGACTTCGTGGGAACCGCGGGGCGCCCGACGCCCATGGGCCCCAACGAGGTCGAGAAGATGCTCTTCGACTCACGTCGACCCGAGGAGACTCCTCAGGTCAAGATGGAGTTCGAACCCGGCGACAACGTCACGATCAACGAAGGTCCCTTCGAGAACTACGAAGGCACCGTCGACGATATCATTCCAGAGAAGGGCCTCGTACGAGTGCTCGTCACGATCTTCGGTCGACAGGCTCCAGTCGAGCTGGAGTACTGGCAGATCGTCAAGGCAGAGGAATAGTCCAGGCGGCATCGCCAGGAGATTCAATGATGATGGCCAGGCGGCACAACGTTCGATTGCTCAAGGGCTTCATCCTTCTTCTGTCCGTCGTTGCGGCACCTCTGCTGACTGGGTGCTCACCGTTCACGACCTATCCACCAGATGGCAAGGGTCCGCTCATCTACCCATGGATGGCGCCCGGCCCCGAGGTTATGTCAACGGGTCTGATGCAGGCGCATGCACGGGTCGCACCCGGGCAGCCCCTGATCTACAACCTGCCCGCCGGCATCAGCCAGCTGGCCTGGGATGACGTCCAGGATCGACTTGGTCCCGACGCGCAAGCGATGAAGCCCGGCGACAAGATCGTCTGGAATCTCGAGCGTTACGGGATCAACAACACCCGCGCTTTCGCCGACATCGGATACTGGAACAATGGCAAGGCGGTGCTCATCACCGTCTCCATGGAGCGTGAGAACATCGGCGCCTTCAAGGTGACCCATGTCCAGCGCTGGTATCTGGACATGTCGAAGCCTGAATGCCAGAACCCCGTCTTCGTCGAACGAAGCGGTGAACCGAAGCCCGCGCCCGACCCGGAGACCGCTCCCGAGGCGACGCCCGAGACTTCCGGCAGCGAAGGCACATGAGACCCCGACGTTTCGTCGTTGCCGTCACGGGGGCGAGCGGTGCTGCCTATTCGCAAAGATTGCTCGAACTGCTCGGGGCGAGTGGTGCAGACATTCACCTGCTTGTCACATCGTGGGGTCGAAGACTGATCAAGGACGAACTCGGCATGGGCCGGTTCGATCTCGATGAACTGACTCGCGGCCATGCCGAACGAGTCCGACTTCACAACGAGAACGATGTCGGTGGCGTACCCGGAAGTGGTTCATTCGTGCATGACGGCATGGTGATCATGCCCTGTTCGGCGAACACGCTCGGTCGTGTCGCTGCCGGCATGACCGACAACCTCGTCCATCGGGCGGCTGCCTGCACCTTGAAGGAGCGACGAAAGCTCGTCCTCTGCCATCGTGAGACACCATTGACCCTGATCGAGATCGAGAACATGGCCACCGTGGCACGAGCAGGGGGGATCATCGCACCCCTGAATCCCGGCTTCTACCTGGGCCCCACCTCGGTTCAGGACATCCTCGATTTCATGGTGGGACGCGTGCTCGACCTGCTGGAGGTCGAACATGACCTCTCCACCCGCTGGGAGGACCATGTTTCCGACTCGTCGCCTGGTGATGACTCCTCGTCATGATGTCCTCCGCCGGTCAACGGTCCGAAACTCCTGATCTGTCCACAGTCGATCATCTCGTTGTGACCTGTTCAGAACTTGAAGCGGGCATCGATGATGTGGAAGGTCGCACCGGGGTTCGACCAGCCATGGGTGGGCGCCATCTTGACTGGGGATCACACAATGCGCTGCTCTCCCTGGGCGACTCGACCTATCTCGAAGTGATCTCCCCAGATCCGGAGAGCCCGCTTCCTCTGGAATCTCGCCCCGCGGTCTTCACTCGACCCGGACCCGGCCTGGTCAACGGTTGGGTCGCCAAGTGTGATGACATCGAGCGCGCGATCGCCATTTCACATGAACTGGGGCACCCACTTGGTCCCGCACTTCATGGTCGTCGGGAACGAACCGACGGCACGCTGCTGAGCTGGACGCTCACCGATCCGTCGACCCGTCGATTCGATGGCCTGTTGCCGATTCTCATCGACTGGGGAAGTTCTCCGCACCCTGCATCGTCTGCGCCGACCGGGTGCACACTCGTCGGACTGGCACTCCGCCACCCCGAGGCCGGATCCCTTTCCACGCTGCTCGGGCGACTCGGGCTGCCCATGGTCGTCGAACCCGGTGAGGTTCCCACGATCACGGCGACCATCGAGACGCCAGCGGGGACGATCTCGATCTCCTGATCAAGTTCACGATCCGTGGTTGCCCCCCCTTGAATTCAAGATGCCCGGCCGGGGAAGCAGTCGTCTTCGCATTGACAGGCGCGGTCGTCTCCGCTTCGGTCTGTTGATGGTTTTACGCCTGGGTTTCATGATCTCCTCCCTGCGAGCTGGAGCATGGCCATTTCCTGTTCACGCCACTCGAGTTGTTCCCGGCAACCCAATGCGCCTTCGGTGACCAGGCCATGTGCGCCGAGTGCGTCTACAAGCGCGAAGCTCCAGCCCGGTCGTTCGATGTGCACCGTCAGGCCGCACTTGTCGATCAGTGGGAGCAGGAGTTCGGACGGCATCGTGCGTCGAGGTCGAAGTATCACCTGGTCCGCACCGAGTTCCTGGAGTTGATCAAGCCAGCTGCTGCACTCGATATTCATCGAACGGCCCGACGGATCGATGACCTCGACCCGACCCGGTCCACTGGCCTGGCAGTCGACGAGAAAGAGGCACGCATCTGCACCGACCACGTCGATCACCTCTGGAACCATCCGTGGGTGGATGATGGCTTCCGTCGAGATCACGATCCTCTCCGCACCCGCCCGCACCAGCTCACGTGCGCTCTGGTGACCCGCACAGCCGACATCAGCGGCAAGTGAGACCTGGGCAGCGTCGAGCAGCTCCCTGACCGATCGAGCTGGATCGGTGAGGTGACCGTTCGGACGTGCGATGACCAGATCACAGCCTGCCATCTGTGCCGCAAGTGCCGCTGCTGCGGCAAAAACCGGACGGTCGGGTGTCATCTTGACCGTTGCGATCAGGCGGGGGGTGCGAAGCATGCCCTGGGGAGGGTCCTCAAACGTGTCTTCTGTACTGAAGCAACTCATGGGTCTTTCCTGTGTTGTCCGCCGCCCCGGCGGATCCCTTGAAACGGGAGGTCATATGAAAAAACGCCGGCTTGTCGCCGGCGTCGTGGTGCTGCTTGGGGTGTTCCTGGTTGGATCAGGTCGACCTATGCATCAACGACGCCGGCTTGCGCGTAGTCGCGCAGTCGATGGCGTTCGGGGAAAGATGCGTGGCGTACCTGTTGAACATGATGCGTAACCGTAGCCCTCACCTTGACCCGGGTCAACGAATGGTTCTGCGAAATGACACATTTGGGCCGATTGGACCTGCTGGCGGTATCTTGAACCCGTGAAATCCCCCAGACAGGAGCCTTCAGGATGACCACAGACAGCCCCCGATCACCATCAGTCCGCCTCCCGGTCGATCGTCGCTCTTTCCTGCTTGCCGGAGGGGCCACCGCCGCAACCGCTTCCATCGGGGTCGCGACTCCGAAGCAGGATGCCGTTGCCGGGGCTTCGGCGCTCCCCGGGCAAACCCCGCATTCGAGCTTTGCGATCAACATCGAGATGTGGTTTCGTTCGTTGCCATTCACGGACCGCATCAAGGCGGTGGCAGACCTTGGATTCAAGTGGGTCGAGTTCTGGGGGTGGCAGGGCCGTGACCTGGATGCGATCAAGTCGGCCTGCGGGGATGCAGGCGTGCAGGTCGCCCAGTTCATCGGTTGGGGTTTCGTGCCCGGGATGAATGATCCCGCCAACCACGACCAGCTCGAACGAGCGATCCGGGACAGTTGTCGTGCGGCCAATGATCTCGGGGCCACGATGCTCACGGTGGTCGGGGGCAATGACCAGCCCGGAATGACCCAGCCGCAGATGCACCGAAACATCGTCGAGGGCCTGAAGCGTGTCGCCCCGATCGCCGAGGCGGCGAAGGTGATGCTGATCCTCGAGCCCATGAACATCCGGGTCGATCACAAGGGACACTGCCTCTACGGAAGCCAGCCGACCCTCGACATCTGTCGTGAGGTGGATTCCCCCTGGGTGAAGATCAACTGGGACATCTACCACCTCCAGATCACCGAGGGAGATCTCTGCCGTCGAATGCGTGAAGGATACGACCAGATCGGATACGTCCAGATCGCCGACAATCCCGGCCGTCGTGAACCGGGAACCGGTGAGATAAACTACACCCGGGTCTTCAAGGAACTCGCTGAACTCGGGTACGACAAGCCGATCGGCGTCGAGTGTTGGACAGAAGGCACGGAAATACTGGCTGCTGAAAGACTGCACCAGGCTGACAGCTGGAATTGAGCAGAACATGCAACCTTCCCATGGTCATTCGGTACCATCACCAAGTCGATTTTTCACCCCACCTGCAGCACGCACAAAGACAAACCGGAGATCGATTCGATGATCAGAACGCGACCATCTGCCATTCGTGCGATGGCAACGCTTGGCGTTGTCTTGGCGGGGTTCGGGGCCGCCGGTCATGCCCAGGACGAGGTGCCCTGGTTGGACCCTTCGGCACGTGAGATCGTGGACAAGACTTCTGCCTTCTATCGCGCGCTTTCCTCCGTTTCCTGCACGGCCGAAGTCGAGGTCAAGCTCGGCGAGGGAACCGTCGATGATCGAGTCGCGATGCGTGGTATCGCCGTGCGCCCGAACCGGGTCTCGGTCATCGCCATCGAACCGCACGGCTACTTTCCCACCAACCAGTTCATCAGCAACGGAACGGAACTCTTCGAGTGGTCGATCCGACGCCGCATGTTCATGATCTCGCAGGCTTCCTCGTCCTTTCAGGGTCTCTTCAAACGTGCCTCGAATCGTTCCGCTCCGAACGTCCCCGCCGAGATCTTCCTCGCCCTGATGTCCGATGAGCCGATCAGGAATCTCATTCGTCTGGACGTCGAACCCGGCATGCTGAGATTGATCGGCGAAGAGATGGTCGAGGGTGTTCGATGCCATGAACTTGTCGTGAACGAAACGGGAACCCGGCTCTGCATCCGTGCGGAGAGTCCGAACTGGGTCATGCGCTACGAGAACTCCACGAAGACCGCGCTGCCTCGCTACCTTCCCCCCGGGTCTAATGTGACCGGCCCTCACATCCAGGTCGACTTCAAGAGCTGGTCCATGGCTTCCCCTGACAACGAGAACTGGGGCTGGACACTTCCGGAGGGCTCGATCCAGATGGCCACGATGCACGAGAGTGCGAAGGGTGGCCCCGAGGATGGCTACAAGGGACTGACGCTTGCTGAAAACAGAGAGCGTGATGACGAGACCGTCAGCAGTCCGTCGCGCGGTTCCAATGTGGGTCTACGTCTCGGCCCCAATCGAAATGCACGCGACCAGGATCCGACGGGACCGAAGATCGGATCCATCGCCCCCGATGTCGAGCTGATTCATCTCGATGGGGAGCGCACCACTCTTTCCAAGACGCGTTCCGGGCGACCTGCTGCACTCATCTTCTGGCTCAAGAAGAGCAAGTTCTCCCGCACCAGCATCAGATCCCTGCTCACGGTCTTGGAACCCCTCGAGAATGCAATGGCGATCATTCCAATCGGGTGCGGTGAGAATGCCGCGTCCGTCAAGTCGATGATCGAGTCGTATCCTGAATTCGCGGGATCCGTCGTCGATGCAGGTAATGTCCTTGCAGACGCCTTCTCGGTCAATGACCGTGTCGCGGTGGTTCTCCTGGATCGTTCGGGGCACGTCACGAACGTCCATGTCGGTCCGAATCCAAGTCTCGTCAATATCGTGACCACTGAATGCAAGATGCTGCTCCAGAAGCCTGTTCCTGCCGTCGACTCGGAAAGCGATTCCGTGGACGACTAAGGTCCTGTTGCAGAATTTTCCAACTTGAAAATGAAATCTCGAGTCTGTTTCGTTGAGACTCCTCGCAAGAATCATCACCAACGCCACATCCATGGCACCAGAAGGATCACCATGAAAAAGTTAACTCTGTTCAGCGTCGGACTCATCTGTCTTTCGGTCGTCGCCCTCTTCGTGTCTGTCTCACGAGCATCCGCTGCATCACCTGTTTCCGCCCAGGAAGCGAAGTCAAGCGTTCCGTCATGGACGGTGGACAGCGTTCATTCCTGTGCCATGTTCCGGGTCCGTCACATGGGTGCCGGCTTCTTCTGGGGCCGATTCAACGACGTCACCGGTACCATTGCCTTCAATCCTGAAGACGCCAAGTCGCTTGGCATGGACATCACCATCGACGTGAACAGCGTCGACAGTGGCAACGAGTCCCTGGACAAGCACCTCAAGAGCCCGGATTTCTTCGATTCGAAGGAGTTCCCGAAGATCACCTTCAAGAGCACTTCCGTGAAGCAGGTCCCCACCACCAAGCGTTCCGACGACCCGGTCATTGCCTGGGACGTGACGGGAACCTTCAGCATGCATGGTGTTTCAAAGGAACTGACCGCCCGGGTTCATTACTGGGGTGCCGCGGACATGGGTCGTGGCGCCAAGGCCGGGTTCGAGGCGGTCTTCAAGGTGAAGCGTTCCGAGTTCGAGATCAACTATGGTGTCGAGAAGGGTGCACTGGGTGACATGGTCACGGTCACCGCCGCCTTCGAGGTAGCCGCCGCAAAGTGACGCTCGACACCAGACAGCCGAACATCCAGGAGAGGCCCACGACATGACCGAATTCTTTCCCGAAGTGGGAGTCATTCCCTTTGTCGGATCGACCTCGAAGGACGAGCTGGTCTTTCGTCGATACGACCGTGACAAGGTGGTCGAAGGCCGGCCCATGCACGAGCATCTCCGGTTCGCATGTGCCTACTGGCACACCATGCGCAACCCGCTTGCCGACCCCTTCGGCGTGGGCACCGCTCTGATGCCATGGGATGATGGATCGGATTCAGTCGAGAATGCCCGGACACGTGTCCGGGCATTCTTCGAATTCATGGAGAAGTGTTCGCTTGATCACTACTGTTTCCATGACCGGGACGTCGCGCCGGAGGGTGCGGACATCGCGGAGAGCGAGCGAAACCTCGATTCGGTCGTTGAAGAGCTTGCCGCGCAGCAGGACCGGACCGGCAAGAAGCTCCTCTGGGGCACTGCCTGCCTCTTCATCCACCCTCGCTACATGCACGGTGCGGCGACGAGCTGCTTGCTGGACGTCTATGCCCATGCTGGTGCTCAGGTTCGCAAGGCCATGGATGTCACGCACCAGCTGGGTGGAAGTGGCTACGTCTTCTGGGGTGGTCGCGAAGGCTACACGACCCTGCTGAACACCGACATGAAGCGGGAGCTGGACCACCTCGCTCGTTTTCTTCACATGGCGGTCGAGTACAAGCACAAGATCGGCTTCAAGGGTGATTTCTTCATCGAGCCCAAGCCGAAGGAGCCGACCACGCACCAGTACGACTCGGATGCGGCGGCCTGCCTCAACTTCCTGCGCGAACACGACCTGATCGATCACTTCAAGCTGAACATCGAGACCAACCATGCCGAACTCGCCGGCAACACCATGCGCCATGAACTGCAGGTCGCCTCCGCTGCCGGCGCACTCGGGTCGATCGATGCCAACATGGGCAACGCCAACCTCGGCTGGGACACCGACTGTTTTCCCGGCAACCTCTACCTGGCCACGGAGATCATGCTCGAGGTCCTGGCCATGGGCGGCTTCACCACCGGTGGCCTGAACTTCGATGCCAAGCGTCGTCGTGAGAGCTTTGAGCCCGTGGATCTCTTTCACGCCCACATTCTCGGCATGGACACTTTCGCAGCCGGGCTCGAAGCCGCTTCCGCGATCCGCGAGGATGGTTCGTTCGAGGACTTCATCACTGAACGGTATGCATCCTGGGATTCCGATCTCGGTCGCCGGATCGAAGCGGGCGAGGTCACGCTCGACGACCTGCACGCCCACGCCTCCGACATCGGCGAGCCGGGCATTCCTTCGGGGCGTCAGGAACGTCTCGAAGCGATCATGAATCGTTTCATTATCGGCTGAACTATCACCCGTTCGGACACCCGTTCGGCAAGTCTTCGGTCGACACTGCTTTTCCAAAAGAAAGCGCCCTTCACCGGGGCAGGTGAAGGGCGTTTATCTTCGCGACGCGTGGGGGGGCAGATCAGCGTCGCGGATTGGAGAAGAAGACGCACTCACACATGTATTCGACGTTGAAGCGTGACGGTTGCATCCAGTGCATCGTTTCTTCAAAAAGACGCCTCATCATGGCTTGGGCAGTTCTTCGTTCATTCAAATCATGCTTCGTTGCATACCGTTGGCCCATCCCATTCATGGGAATGGATGTATCGAAACGGCAAGAGGATGCATTTCCAAGAAGGCATCGCTCCAGTCATCATGATGTGCGTGACATGCCCTGACTTGAATTCGAAAAGAGTCGTACGGTTCAAGATTCGTTGCCGGTTCTCAACCGGAGCACTCGCCCCATGCACCCAGCAGCACGAGAATGTCCGCACCATCGACGGTGCCGTTGGCATCGAGGTCTCCCGCACCGCTCTGGTTCCAGTTGCCCAGCAGTTGGGTGAGATCACCGCCATCGACCAGCCCGTTGCCGTTCAGGTCCGGCGGGCAGGGGTCTTCGCTCGACTGGGGTGAACCCGGTGTGGGATGTTCCCTGAACCAGCGGATCAAGCGTGTCCGGAACTGAGATGAAAACGTCGGTTCATGGGAACCGAACACACCCCGCCAGTGTTCCACCTGACTGCCTTCACGACCATCCGACCAGCGGATCGTGTCCGCCGAGCTGTAGGGGACGTTGAGGTCGAAGGGGGTGATCGGTTGACCGAAGTGACCGTCGCCGTCCGCTTCGTTGATGAGGATCCACGACCCGACGGTCGCCAGTGCACCCGGATAGGGGCGCGGGTAACCCGGATAGCAGACGCCGGCCCATTCGGTGTCGAGGCCGCCGTCATAGAGACATTCCTCGTCACCGGTGTCATGGGCATGCAGGATGTTGGTCGGCCACACGCCGCCGCACTGACCGATGTCCTGGAACGTCACGCCCGCGTAGGAGCCGATCGCGGAGATGCGCTCGGGTTGTTCGGGTGCGTAGGTGCCGACATTGCCGTTCTCACACGCCATCCGGTGGGCCATGTAGCCACCGTTGGAGTACCCGAAGATGTAGACCCGATCCTCGTCGATGTTGTACGTGTTCTTGAGGTAGCGGATGAGTCCGTTGATGTAGAGAACGTGGTTCGGGGCCCCGGCACTGATCTCCGTGTAGGAGCCGGGTTCGAAGTAGTTGTACGCACAGCAACCGGGTACGGCATTCCAGTATCGGCAACCCTCCGCGAGCGGACAGTTCAAGGAGACCGGCGGTGGGTCGACCGCTCCATTGGGAAGCACGTAGAGCCAGCCGGTTTCGCCTTCCGTCGTTCCGACGACTCGATCCTTGAGCCCCACGTAGGCTCCACTGGAATCATGGCTGCTGGGCCAGAGTTTCAGCCAGGTCTCCTCCTCGAGGACACCAGTGTTCCCGTAGGCACACAGGCTGTGCAGGTAGATCAGGACCGGGGAATCGACTTCCGAGTCCCACGCATCACCCTGCCAGACCGGAACGTCCTCGTAGGTGGGATACATGTCCCAGCATGCCCAGTCACCGGGTGCGCAACCTTCCTGTGCCGTCAGTGTGGGTGACAGAAACAACGCGAGGGAACCGACAATGGCTATGCGGTGCACAGGCTTTCTCCTTGGTCTCGATGCTGTTGATGCTTGAATCTCAAGTGTCCTCAGTTTGCAGAACTCAGGCAAGTCTCTTGTCGGCACATCACGCTTCAGGGCACTCCAATGAACTCGTTTCACACGGTATGCCGGTTTTCAGCCGGTGCACGGACCCCAGTGGGCGAGCAGGATCGTCAGGTCCGCGCCATCGACGATGCCGCTGCCATCGAGGTCGCCGATACCGTCGGTGCCCCAGTCGCCCAGCAGGATGTTGAGGTCGGCACCCGAGACGATCCCATCGTGATCGAGGTCGGCAGTGCAGGGAATACCCGAACCCGGACGCGGGTGATCGAGGAACCAGTCGACGAGGAAGGTTCGAAAGTTCATCGACATGTTGATGAAGTGTGTTCCGAAGATCCCACGGATGTGCTGGACGATGGCGCCGTCGCGACCGCCGCTCCAGCGGATGTTCTCGCCGATCGAATAGGGAACGCTCACGTCCAGGGGAATGATCGAATCCCGGATTTCACCGTCCGTGCTGGTCCGGTTCAGGAAGATCCAGCCTGCGATCGTCGCGAGTGCACCGGCGTGTGCCCGTGGGTAGTCGGGCCAGCATTCGAGGGTGAGGGTCTCGATCCCACCGCTGTAGGGAACGGATTGGTCCCCCGTCGCATGTTCGGTCAGGATGTTCACCGGTTTCACCGACTGGCACTGGTTGAGATCGGTCGGAAGGCATCCGCCGAGGGTGGCGATCGCGGCGATCGGTTCCGGAGGGTGCGGTGCGTAGTAGGAGACGTTTCCGTTCAGGCACGCCATCCGGTGGGCAAGGAAGCCGCCGGCGGAGAACCCCATGATGTAGACGCGATCCGGATCGATCGTGTAGACCGACTTCAGGTGTCGAATCAGGTCGTTGAGGTAGGTGGGGTGGTCGGGTGCGCCCGGGGTGAGTCCGGTGAACCCGCCGCCCATGTAGTTGAACGCGCAGCAGTCATCGAAGGCATTCCAGTAGCGGAGGTCCCTGACATCCTCGATGTCGCAGGCGGAAACCGGATCGATCGCGCCGTTGGGCAGTGCGTAGATCCACCCGGTGTCGCCTTCGGGTGTCTCGATGACCTGGTCGTTCATGCCGATGTAGTCGCCGTAGTCGTCGCTGCCCGCTGGCCACAACTTCGTCCAGGTCAGCTCTTCCTCGACGCCGCTTCCGCCGTAGGGGGCGTAGCGGTGGAGGTAGATCAGGAGGGGCGATCCCACGCCGTGTTCGTAGTGTTGGGAGACGTGGACGGGGACCTCGTCGACCGGGTCCATCGAGAAGCACGCCCAGTCCCTGGATTCGCACGGCGGTTCGTCCTGCGCCTGCAGGGTGCCTGCCATTCCGAATGCGCCAAGGACGGCGAACAAGACGAGTAAACCGACAGCGGTGGTGCGGTGCACGATCTTTCTCCAGGGGTGCGACATCTCGGGTCGAATCACCTTCCGAGTCTCTCGACTCGGGTGATCTCGATCAAGGGTGCCGTTCGAGATCCCGGCTCAGGGCCCCTGGAACCGCCTGCTCAGTAGCTCTTCGCCCACACCACGCGGCCCGCACTGGGCTTGCCGGTGAAGGGACAGGTGCCGGGCTCGTCCTGGCCGGGGAGGCCCTGGCCTTCGGTGGGGATGCAGCGCACCGTCACCGCGAGGTCCTTCTTGATCTGTTCCTCGAGCTCGACGTCGCCGGAGAAGTGGGTCATCGCGAAGCCACCATGAATGGGCGCGGGCTGCTTGTCGGTGCCTTCGCGCTCCGGGGTGAAGTAGGCGTAGAACGCTTCCTTCGTGTCGATCATGATCATGTTCTCGTCGCGGTGTGCCGTCGCCTTCGCGAGCATCGCGTCCTGCATCTCGCCGAGCTGCGCACCGATCCCGTCGATGAAGGCCTGGCGCTGGACGGTTTCCTTCTCCTTGTGGCCGCGGTCACGACGGCCGACGAAGACCGCGTCGTTCTCCATGTCGCGCGGACCGACCTCGGCGCGCAAGGGAATGCCACGCTTGATCCACTGCCAGCTCTTCTCGCCGCCGCGAAGATCGCGCTTGTCGATCTCGACCCGAACGGGCCGGCCGTCGTAGGTCTGCGCGCGCAGGTCTTCGGCCAGCTGCTCGCAGTAGGCAAGCACTGCATCGCGCGTCTCTTCCTTGTGGAGGACGGGCAGGATCACGATGTGCGAGGGCGCGACGCGCGGGGGCATGATCATGCAGTCGTCGTCGCCGTGGGTCATGATGAGCCCGCCGATCAGGCGCGTGGAGACGCCCCAGCTCGTGGTCCAGGCGTGCTGGATGTTGGTGTCCTGGTCGGCGAAGGTGATCTCCTGCGCCTTCGAGAAGTTCTGCCCAAGAAAGTGACTGGTGCCCGCCTGTAGCGCCTTGCGGTCCTGCATCATGCCTTCGATGCAGTAGGTGTTCTCCGCACCGGGGAACCGTTCGCCCTTGGTCTTCTCGCCGGTGACCACGGGTATCGCGAGCCAGTTGGTTGCGAACTCGCGGTAGACCTCGAGCATCCTGAGGGTCTCCTCGACCGCTTCTTCCTTGGTGGCGTGCGCGGTGTGACCTTCCTGCCAGAGGAATTCCGCGGTGCGCAGGAAGAGTCGCGTGCGCATCTCCCAGCGCACCACGTTCGCCCACTGGTTGATCAGGAGCGGCAGGTCGCGCCAGGATTCGATCCATTTCGCGAACGTCGCACCGATGATCGTCTCCGAGGTGGGACGGACCACCAGGGGTTCATCGAGTTCACCCGCGGGCTTCAGCCCGCCTTCGCCGTCAGATTCGAGCCGGTGGTGGGTGACCACGGCGCATTCCTTGGCGAACCCCTCGACGTGTTCGGCTTCCTTCTCCAGGTAGGAGAGGGGAATGAAGAGGGGGAAGTAGGCGTTCTGGTGGCCGGTCGCCTTGAACATGTCGTCGAGGCCGCGCTGGATGTTCTCCCACACCGCATAGCCCCAGGGTCTGATCACCATGCAGCCACGGACCGCGGAGGTCTCCGCCATCTCGGCCGACTTGACCACCTGCTGGTACCACTCCGCGTAGTTCTCCTCCCGGGTGGGCTGGATCGCGGTCTTGGGCTTGCCTGACTGTTGTTTCTGGTTCTTTGCGTTCATGGGAGACGAAGCCTAACCGGCCCGAACCCCGCTTGAAAGGCGCGGACCTCGCTAGACTGGATCTCGTGCCCCTGTCCACGATTCGAACCGTCGCCGCGGACATCAAGATCGCACACAGCGTCTTCGCGCTGCCCTTCGCGATCCTCGCCGCATTCATGGCCGCCGCTTCCGGCGACGGCGTCATCGCATGGGGTGCCTTCTGGGGCCAGCTCATCCTGGTCATGGTGGCGATGGTCTTCGCCCGGACCGCGGCGATGCTCGCCAACCGCATCTTCGATGCTGCGCTCGACGCCCGAAACCCACGGACCTCGGGGCGGGCGATTCCATCGGGCCGACTCTCCATCGAGAAGGCCCGAGGTGCCTGGGTGGTCGCGGCCCTGCTCTTCCTGGGGTGCTGCGCCCTCTTCGGCGCGTTCTACGGCAACTGGTGGCCGCTGATCCTCGGGTTGCCGGTACTGGCCTGGATCTGTCTCTACGGCCTCGCGAAGCGGTTCACCCAGTGGTGCCATGTCTGGCTCGGTTCCAGCCTCGCCCTCAGCCCGGTCGCTGCGGCGATCGCGATCCAACCGGCATCACTGGCGTCACCCTCGATCTGGCTGCTCTCCGTGATGGTCCTTCTCTGGGTGGCGGGGTTCGACGTGATCTACGCCCTGCAGGACGTCGAGGTCGATCGACGTGACCGACTGCATTCGATGCCCGGGACCCTGGGTGTCGGTCGGGCCTTGTTGGTGGCGCGTGTGATGCACCTCGGTGCGGTGGCGGCACTGGTGGGTGCGGCACTGACTTCACCGGTTCTCGGGGGGCTCATGCTGGCCGCCGCGGTGCTGGTGGCGCTGCTCCTCCTGTATGAACACCTCACCGTGGCGCGGTGGGGAACCACCAAGATGGCGCTGGCCTTCTTCACCCTGAACGGGCTGGTGTCCTGCCTCATCGGCCTGGCCGGGGTGCTCGACATCACGCTTCGCTGAGCCCGCACCCACATAAGATGCCACCGACATGAATCTCCGGCTCCATCCAAGACGTGCACCCGGACCCCAGATCCGCAGCTTCCTGCTGATCGAGATCGACCACGCGTTGAACGAGGCCCGACGCTTCGACGACGCCGACCTGCACGAACGGGTCGAGGTGATCCGGCAGATCCGCAAGGCGACCAAGCGGGCTCGTTCGAGCGTGAGCCTGCTCGACCCGACCGTGGGTGACCGATTTCGCCGCCACGTCCGTCGTTGTGCGCGTGAACTCTCGGCAATGCGTGACCGCGACGTCATCCAACAGACCCTTCGCGAGCTTGCAGACGAAGACCCAATGGTCGGTCGCCAACTGGCGAAGCGTCATCTCTTCGAGAAGATGATCGAGTTCGAGGACGCCGAGCCCACGGAACTGCTTCGATCCGACGGGGAGGTCGTCGCCTCGGTCCGCAAGGAGCTCGTCTGGATCCGGGAACGGATACCTTCGATGAGTCGCCGTGAGCTGACCTGGAAATCGGTGATCGAGCGGTTGTCGCGTTCCTGGCAGCGCGCTCGCCGTTCCTTCCGAAGTGAATGGTCCGCAAAGGACATCGAGTCTCTTCATGATGCCCGCAAGGCGGTGATCAGACTCGAGTCACAGCTGGTTCTGGTCGAACGGATCGCCACGCCACGAATCAGGAGGGCGCGAAAGGCACTTCGTCAGATCGCCCATGACCTCGGAGTCGACCGCGATTTCATGATGGTCTGCGACCGGGCGGAGAGCCTCTCCGGATCCCGAAAATTCGCCGAACATCGCGGCCGGTTCACTGATCGGGTGCGGAAGGACCGGGGAAAACGTCTGCGGAAGATCCGGACACAGGGTAAACGCGTGCTCGAAGCGCAGGGAACCCTGATTCGTGCGAAGATGCTCGAGTCCTACAAGCATGCCAAGAAAGGTGGGTCCTGATGAAGAAGTTCCTTTTCCGTGGTTTCCTGGTCCTGATCGGCCTGGTGATCGCGGCGGTGATCGTCCTGTACTTCACCATCAACACCATCGCGGCCAATGAGATCGAATCCGCGGCGACCGAAAGTCTTGGTGTGGAGACCACGGTGGGTGCGGTCAGGATCAGTCTCTTCGAGGGCCGGACCGAGATCATCGATCTCGACATCGCCAACCCGACCGGCTACGACGGCGAGTTCCTGGTGCTCGGAAACGGGATCCTCGGCGTCAACCTGGGCTCGCTGCTTTCCAAGCGTGTCGAAATCGAGGAATTCACCCTCAAGGACATCCAGTTGTCGCTGATCCAGCGCGCCGACGGCAGCAACGTCGGTGCGATCCTCGACAACATCAACAAGAGCTCCTCCGGCGAAGAGTCCGACAAGGGTACGGACAAGAAGGACGACTCCGACGGACAGAAGTTCATCATCGACAAGCTCGAGGTGGACAATGTCGAGATCGCCATCAGTGTCCAGCCGATCTCCGATGCGACCAAGCCCTCGAAGGTGACGATCAAGCAGATCGTGATCCGTGACATCGGTCGCAAGGAAGACGGGGTCACCATCGACGTGGTGACCCAGGTCATCGTCCAGTCGATCCTGAAGTCCGCCCTCGAGGCGGCTCCTGGTCAGATCCCCAGCATCATGTTCTCCGCCATGAAGGGTGGTCTCGGCAACCTTGATCACATGGACCTCGGTGGAGTCCAGATCGATCTCGGCAAGGGGTTGAGCGATCTCCTCGGCAAGATCGGAAACTCCACCGATTCCGGCGGAACCAGCATCGACGACACCATCAAGGGCATCGGCAAGGGAATCGGTGACCTGCTCAACGGTGCCGGCGGAAAGAACGAGGACGAGAAGAAGTCGGAGTGATCCTCACTCCGATTCGGTGAACTCGACTCGCGGGAACAGCGCGACTTTTTCAATCTCGGTACCGGGATTCAAACGCCCCCAGGTGCACTCCTCGCGGATGTTCCCGCTGGGTTCACCGAGGTTCCAGGCGACTCGAAGATCGTTCATTCGCGCGGGCATCACCGCTTCGAGCAGACAAGAGGCGATCCGAACCGCTTCCGCACATCGATAGAGGATGTTGCCGACGGTGACTGCGTTGTCCGGGTCCTTGGCAAGCTTGAAGGGTGCGGTCTCATTGATGAAGGCATCGACCTTGCGAACGATCGCCATCGCCGCTGCTATCGAACCCGACAGGTCGAATCGATCCATGGCGGCCAGCGAGGCATCCATCTGTGCGGCGGTGAACTGCGCCCACTCCTCGGCCCCGCCCGCGTCTTCTCCGGTATCGGTGGGGCAGGCGCCTTCGCAGTACTTGCCGATCATCGCCGATGTGCGGCTGGCACAGTTGCCCAGCGTGTTCACCAGGTCGGTGTTGTAGGTCTCATGGAACTGGCTGCGGGAGAAATCGGAATCGGTTGCGCCCAGTGGGCCCTGGCTCGCGAGGAAAAAGCGAAGCGCATCACGTCCGTAGGTATCCATGTAGCCCTGCAGCTGTTCAAGGTCGATGAAGTTGCCCAGCGACTTGGACATCTTCTGTCCTTCGCTGATCCAGAATGAATGCGCGTAGACGCATCTGGGCTGGGGCAGATCAAGTGCCATCAGGAGTGCGGGCCAGATGACCGCGTGGAACCAGAGGATCTCCTTGCCGATCACGTGGTAACTCGCCGGCCAGTATCGCGCTCGCTCGCTCGAGTCCGGGTCGGCCATGCCGAGTGCGGTGGCGTAGTTCATGAGGGCGTCGATCCACACGTAGATCACGTGTTCCTCGTCCCCGGGAAAGGGAATGCCCCAGCTGAAGTTCGTCCTGGTCACGGGTACGTCGAGAAGGCCTTCGCGAAGTCTTCCCAGGATCTCGTTTCGTCTTGCTTCAGGCCTGACGAAGTCGGGGTTCTCGGCCAGGAACTTCTCGAGTCGCTCCTGGTAGGCACTCAACCTGAAGTAGTAGTTCGTCTCGGTGGCACGCACCAGTGGTCTCTGCGAGATCGGCGACTTGTAGTCGAGCTCCTTGGCCTTGGTCTCGGTGTGGTATTCCTCCTGACCCTCGTCGTACCACCCCTCGAACTCTCCGAGGTAGATGTCGCCCTGGTCATGCAGTCGTTTCACGAACCGACGAACCTGCTCCTCGTGGCGGGGATCGGTGGTCCTGATGAAGTCATCATTGCTGAGGTTGAACAACCCCATGACCTTCTGGAACTCCGCGGCGTTCTCGTCAGCGAGTGCCTGTGGTTCCATGCCCCGTTCCTTCGCGGACTTCTCGACCTTCACCCCGTGCTCGTCGGTTCCGGTCAGGAAGAAGACGTCTCGCCCCTCGAATCTCTTCGCGCGTGCCCAGACATCGCAGATCGTGGTCGTGTACGCATGCCCGATGTGGGGCTTGTCGTTGACGTAGTAGATCGGCGTGGTGATGTACGCAGGTGCGGCGTTCGTGCCGGAATGGTCTTCTTGGTCAGGCATGGGGGCAGATTGTACGGGGACGGACCGTCGCCGGCGGTCGGTAACGCCTGCTCACGGGGTAAATGGAGCCTCAATGGCGGTTTGCGCGACCGCCACGCATCGGTCGACGTACCATGTTCGAAAGGCTCCCGGAAAGGCACTTTCGGCATCTGCATGACTGAACAAGCCCCCCATTCCAGATCGACTGACCGGCGTGCCAGCCCGCTGGCTGTGATCGGTGCAGCGGGGCTGGTCGCACTTGCCATCTTCTTCGGTGTCCTTGGGCCCCAGATCAACAATCGAGGCAACGTGATCCTCGGCCCCAGTCTCGAGGAACAGCTGTCGGGCTCCCTCGACTACTACGACCGTGAACGCACCGCGCTCCGCCCGATTGCCATGGATGAGGGAGTCGATGTGGACTCGATCCGAGCCGAACTGCTGAGGCGATTCGACGACCGGGCGACCTACATCGAATTCGACGACTCGGGGTTCATGCCGATCCGGCTTGATACGCCCGAATCGCCCAGTCAGACCGAGAATTCCGCTCTCGTGGTGCTTTATGCGCCCACCGACGAGCTGGTTCGACGAGACAGGGTCACGGCCCTGATCTACATCGATGATTCCCAGCGCCGAATTGCCGAAGATCGTTTCGGTGTGCCGATGGTGATGGAATCAGGTGTCGTCTACCGATCCCGATTGGGCGGTGCTGAACCCGGGCAGGATGTCTGGGCCGCATCGTGGTACGAGGGGTCCGTTCTCCATGTCCTGCTTGCCGAATCCGTCGATCAACTGGAAGGCATGCTGGAATCGATCAACCAGACCTCTCCGTCCGAGCCCGATCGATCGGAAGTCTCCGGCACCATCGCCGGCCCCGCTTTTGACCCGCCTCTCGCGCAGGGCAGTCTGGCCTGACGCATTCCCCCTGGAGCTGAATCGATGAATCATGTCACCATCCTCTTCTCCGCACTTTCGCTCGGCAGCCTGTTGGTGACGCCGGGCTTCACGGCGTCAGCTTCTGCTCAGGATGCACTGGGGGCGGGGAACATCCTCGACAACCAGCTGGGTGGCGTTTCTCGCAACGGACGTTCCAGGAGACCGTCCTCTGCCCCCAACTCCGGGTACGGCGACGCTCTCGATGCAAGCCTCTACATGGGTGCCAACGGTGTTCGTGATCTGAGAAATGCCGAGTCCACGCGCCTGGATTTCCGCATCGGCAACCTCATGGTCACCGGCTCACTGGCGGGTGGCAAGAACTTCCGAGGTGATGTCGGCTACATGGCGGCGAGTGATTTCCGTGGCGAGGTCGGATCCGATGCGATCTTCAACGAACTTCAGGGTTCCGCACTCTCCCAGATCCAGTTCGTCAATTCCCCCATGGCGAACGATCGATATGCAGCAGGCGTCGGGGTCGGACTCTACGAGTACCGGCGAGACTACACGCCTGCGGCCCAGATCTACACCGTCAGCCAGGCCAGCGACATCAATCAGGACCGTATCCGGCTGGACAGGACGAACGCCTACGCAGCCTCCCGCAATCTCTACGACACCGCGGTGAACGCATCATCACTTCGCCTGATCACCTCGGAATCCAACGGTGAAGAGCAGCTTCTCTCGGTTGAATCCACTCCGCTCCAGGGTGTCTACACCAGGGTCCTGGACCAGGACACCTTGTATTCAGGGTTGAGCTTCTACGACCGAGCGGCTCTCGCATCCGGACTCCGTCGGGGTGATGTCAAGGATGTCGGAGACTCTTTCCAGACCCCGATTTCAAGCATCGCCCCTGAATCGATGATCAACGGCGCGATCATCGGAAACATCGAGATCGGTGACCAAGCGGACACGATGATCAAGAGCAACATCCTCCAAGCCGACCCAGATGCACAGATGAATGCCTACGAACGCGTGGTTCGGGAGCTGCTGCTTCGTTACGGAGACGATGATTCGGTCCGCCTCGACGTCAACCCCGAAGTTCTCGAGAGAGTGCGAGAGGAGATGGACGAGCTGCGCGAACTGACCATGGGCCTGGAGATCTCCAATGCCGCTCGCCCCACCGACCTTGATGATCGTGAATCGAATCTGATCGGGGTTCCTTCGTTGTTCGATGATTCGTCCAATGAAGAACCAAAGCCCGATGATGATGTCGAGGAGGAGCCTCAGGCCAACCAGTCCCTCAACGCGGAAGAACGTGAAGCCAAGACCCGTGCCGATCGAATCGAGCGGCTTGGTCGTGCTGCGGAACGGCTTCGAAACGGTACCGACATCAACTCGTTCTCCGAGGGGCAGATCGGGCGCATCAAGCAGTTGATGATCCAGGCCGAGAAGCGACTCAAGGAAAAGGACTATTTCGATGCGGAATCACGCTTCGACCGGGTGCTGCGCATCAATCCCGGAAACCCACTCGCCCTCTACGGTCGAGCCAACGCCCAACTCGGTGCCGGCTTGTATCTCTCCACCGCGCTGTCGCTTCGCAAGCTCTTCACCAGCTATCCGGAACTGATCGGGTCCGACCTGGCACCCCAGTTCCTGCCCAGCGAGACCCGACTCAGGCTCTCTCTCGCCAAGCTCAGTAAACGCTTCGAGCGGGGCAGCGACATTCCGTCCTACGGATTGTGTTACGCCTATGTCGGTCACCTGCTCGAGGAGCCCGAGATCATCTCGGCCGGCCTCAAGCACATGGAGGAACTGGAAAGCGACCAGTTGCTTGCGGAGCTGCTCCGGCAGGTCTGGATCGGCGATTCCAGTACCGAGGAACCTCCTGGCAAGTGATCGCCCGCCCTTGATCGACCGGTGGATCGACCGGTGGATCCACCGGTGGGTCGACTGGGGGGGTTGTGCCGGTTACTCCGGCTCTCAGGCTCGTCTTTGCGGTCCGGATCAATCGCTTCATGCTTCGATCCGGTTGAAACCGATACTGTCCAGTGGCATGAGCTTCTTTGGTGGCATCATCGAGACCTCCCTGGCCCATCTGGCACAGACCCAGCGAACTGCCGCTGAGGGGAAGGATCGTGAACGTGCTCTCGGGGAATCCGCTCGACGAGCAGGTGATTCGGTCACCTTGAAGGTCGCGGGGCTCGAGCATGTTTCGGCGGTTCGAAACAGCGAAAACGACGATCTCGAGGAAAAGGAACGTCGGAAGCACCGCCAGTCGAGAGACGGCGATTCGCCCGAGGAAGGCGAGGATCCGCTCGACGGTTGCCCGCCCAAGATCGACATCAGGGCCTGATCCGTCGTCCCGTGCTCAGGACCGGAATCCCGACGCGTTGCTCGCGCCCAGCGTCTTGAAGATCGACGCCGTGGCTTGAGATCGGTTCAAGGTGTAGAAGTGGATGCCCGCGGTCTTGCGATCGATCAGGTCGCGGCACTGCTCGGTGGCCCAGTGGGTTCCCACGTTCTCGACCCCTTCCGGGTCGTCCTGGATCCGGTGCATCGATCTGAGCAAGGGAGCGGGGAACCTGGTGCCGGCGGCAAGTTCCGCCATCCGCTTCAGCCCCTTGATCGACGTGATCGGCATGATGCCCGCGATGATGGGTAGCTTTATCCCCGCGATCTCGCATCGCTCGCACCAGTCGTGGAACGCATTGTTGTCGAAGAAGAGCTGTGAGCAGATCCAGTCCGCTCCGGCATCGACCTTGGCTTTCAGGTGGTCCATCTGCACCAGCGTGTTCGGTGTCTCCGGGTGGCCTTCGGGAAAACCAGCGACACCGACGCCGAATCCGCGTGGATCCGGGTGCGAGCCGGAATCATTGAACGCGCGTATCGCCTTCACCAGGTCGGCGGCATGCTTGAAGTCGGCAAAGGCATCGGCGGCTTCCGTGCCCTTCGGCACGTCGCCTCGTATGGCGACGAGGTTGGAGATGTCGGCCCTTGCGTATCGTTCGAGGATCTCGTTGATCTGCTTCGGGTCATGCATCATGCAGGTGAGATGCGGAGCAGGGTCGAGATTCGAATCCTTCTTCAGCCTTCTCACCAGTTCGTGGGTTCGTTCACGTGTGCTGCCACCCGCTCCGTACGTCACTGAAACGAAGCTTGGCTGCAGTGCGTCCAACGATTCGAGCGTTGCTTCCAGGGTCGCCCAACCGGTGTCGGTGTGGGGTGGGAAGAACTCGAAGCTGAAGGTGGTGCGATCTCTTTCGAAGACGTCGGCTATGTGCATTGCAGGAGGATTGTACGGGGACTTTGTTAGACTCGGGGCATGGAGGCCAAACCAAAGATACCGCGCCCCACCGTCAAGAGACTCAGTCTGTACCTGCGGGAAGTCGGCCTTCTGGCCGCCGCAGGACGGCGAACCGTCAGTTCCAAGCAGCTGGGATCCGCGCTGGGGCTGACCGGGGCACAGGTTCGGAAGGATCTGGCCTTCTTCGGGCAGCTCGGCCATCCCGGTATCGGCTACGAGATAACACGTCTCCATGCCCATCTGCGCCAGGTGCTCGGACGGGATCGAACCTGGAATGCGGCGTTGGTCGGTGTCGGGAACATCGGGCGCGCCCTGCTTGCCTACCAGCGGTTCGCGCAGGAGGACTTCCACATCACCGCTGTCTTTGATTCAAGCGACCGCGCGATCGGTCAGGAATACGGGGGTCGTGCCGTCCATGGCATGGATGACATGCCTGCCCTGGTCAGGCAGCATGAGATCAAGCTCGGAATCCTCGCGGTTCCCGCCGACTCGGCCCAGCATGTCGCTGATCTGCTCATCGAGGCCGGGGTGACCGGCATCCTCAATTTCGCGCCCCGGCGGCTCGACGTCGGTGACACCATCAGCGTGACCTCCGTTGACTTCACGCTTGCCCTGGAACAGCTCGCTTTCCAGGTGTCAGCGGGTCTCACTGGATCGTTCGTCGATACGAACGACTGAATCACCCATCCGATATGCACTCCTTCGAGGGGCTCGATTCCCTTGGTCGGTCTCGGAAGCCTCTCCCGGGTGTCATCTCGAATCGGATCACGGGTATCCTGCAGAGGCCTTTGTCGTTCATCACGCCCCGGACATCATCATCTTTCCAGGGCCAACTCCATCCGCCCGGATCCCCCTCGCCATGACACCTGCTCCTCTGCACATGATCGACTTCGCCCGAATCATCCGGTTTGGCACCATGGGCGTGCTCCTGATGCTCGTATCCGGTTGCAAGGTGACCGTCCTTGAACCGACCAGTGAGGACACCGTCCGCGAGCGTGTGGTCTCGATCGAAAAACGAAACAAGGAGCTGGAACTCGTGAATTCGGGTCTGAAGACCCGGCTGGCGGAGGCAGAAGCGGACCTCAGCCGAGAAGAGCGAACACTGGCCCAGGCGACCCCCAGGCTTTCGGCGATCCTGATTGCCTCTTCCAGCCTCATCCAAAAGACTGCCGACGGCAGCCTCACCATGACCCTGCGCCTGGACCCCAGCGATGATCGAGGACGGTTCATGCAGGTCGTGGGCACCCTCACTGTCCGGGTGGTTGCCGTGCCCGCCGAAGCTGCACCAGTCTCCCTGGCGGTCGCTCGCTTCGATCCAGCCCAGGTCCGCGAGGCCTGGCGCGGTGGCATGCTGGGATCCGGCTACGTCTTCGAGATTCCCCTGACCGGCTGGGGCTCTGAAACGCTGCCCGAGACGGTCGATGTGGTGATCAACTTCTCGGATGCGCCTTCAGGCCGGGAACTTCGCGACGAGCGTCCCGTCCGAGTCTCCAAGCCAGGGGTATGATGAAACCATGCCTCCACGCCAAGAAGCCATGATCGATCGTCCCCGGGGTTTGGTCCTGATCACCCTGATCGCACTGGCAGCCGTCAGTCTCTCCACACTTGGGGGCTGTCAACGGGCACTTTTCCCAAAGAAGGCGCCCCGGACCCAGTTCGAGACCTACGATCTCATGAGACAGCGCTATGTGCCGCTTGAGGCACCGGATGTCTTCGGCGAACCCAAGCCTGCCCTCCGAGCCAGGTTGGGCTCCAGTTGACATTGCGCATCAATTTGTCCTATTGCTGAAGGGGCCCCGGCTTGACGTCCGATGGTTTGTTTATCATCCCCGTCTGCTTGGAAGGACACCTTGAGTAGCACCGGACACAGCAAAGATCCCCAAGGCCGAGGCCCGACCCGAACCACCGTCGTGTGGGCGGTCTTCGTCACTTCGATGACGGCTGTGGCGGTACTCCTGCTCCTGAGTGATTCACCACCTTCGACCCGAGCCAACTTCCCCGCAGTCAAACCGTTGATCCTGGGCCAGGACACGAGCACGTCCGAGAACTCCTGGGCTCCCGATGCCTCGGCATCGATCGACCAGGATCGCTGGGACCACATCATCATCCATCACTCGGGTCGAATGACCGGCACGGTCCGGGACCTCGATGCCCGTGCCAAGAGCGCCGGCCTCAACGGAGTGGGGTACCACTTCGTGATCGGCAACGGTTCCGGCCTCAGCGACGGGGTCGTCGAGGAAGGCTACCGCTGGACCGAGCAATTGCCCGGTGCCCACGTCGCGATCTCCGCCAACGCCACCAGTGGGGAGCGGGACAAGGCCAATCGACTCAATCGCCGTTCGATCGGCATCTGCGTGATCGGCAACGGGGACCGCCAACCCTTCACCGAAGCCCAGCTGCGTGCCCTGATCGAACTGGTCCGTTCACTTCAGCAGACCTGGGGCATCCCTGCCACTGGCGTACGCCTGCACTCGGATGTCTCGCTCGACTCGGGCCCCGGCGGGTTCTTCCCGACCGAGCGGCTTGAAGCGCACCTCCTTCCCTGACCGCACGCAAGCGGTTTCGTGCCCAAACGTGAGTGTTGGCCAGAACAACATCCTGGGGTTTCAGCTCAAGCAGAAGCTTGGCTCGGGTGCTCGCACGACCATTCATCATGTGACTGATCGAGCGGGCCGTTCCTTCGCACTGAAGCATCTGAATCTCCTGTCCGCTTCCGATCGTCGTTTCCTGGTCCAGATGCGACATGAACATTCGATCGCGAAACGACTGAACTCT
Source organism: Phycisphaerales bacterium (assembly GCA_029246705.1). Taxonomy (GTDB): domain Bacteria; phylum Planctomycetota; class Phycisphaerae; order Phycisphaerales; family SM1A02; genus JAKVBQ01. The sequence continues at coordinate 260,629 of JAQWMQ010000008.1, forward strand.
CCTGGAATCCGGCGTACCCATCGGCTCAAGCTGAGACGACGACCTTTCCGGGTGGTCGAGGCCGGACTGGTCATGGATTACATCGAGGGGACGTCCCTCGATCAGGCTGACTCCACCGGCCTGGCCCGCACGGTGGAGTCATTTCGTCAGATTGCAGAGGCCCTGGCGAGCCTGCATCGACTGGGTTGGGTTCATGCCGACGTCAAACCGACCAACATCGTCGTTTCACCAGCGGGAGCGGTCCTCATAGATCTGGGACAGGCCGCGCGAATCAGGACGACCAAGTCTCGAGTACAGGGAACCCCGGGTTTCATGGCACCCGAGCAGGCATACCGCGATCCGATCACGCCTCGAACCGATCTCTACGGTTTCGGTGCGACGCTCTACTGGTCACTCACCGGCAAGACCGTGCCTACCGTCATCAACAGTCGCACGGGTGGTCACAAGGTCGGCAACCTGGCGAATCTCGACCGGGCTGCGCTGCCTGATCCGGTACGGAGCTTCCGGTCCGATGTGCCTGAAGACCTGTCCAAGCTGATCGACCAATGCGTTTCTCCGAACCCTTCGGCGCGCCCCCGTGGCATGCCCGAGATTCTTGGAGTCCTCGCACGAATCAAGTCTGAAATCACGAGGGCAACCGATGACTGACCCGATCGCCATGCTCTTCGATCTCGACGGAACGCTGATCCACTCATCAGGCGACATCGCTGCAGCCATCAACCGGATGCTCTCGACACTCGGTTTTATCCCCGCAAGTCTCGAGGAGGTCGAGTCCTGGATCGGCCATGGTCTGGATCCGTTGATACATCGAAGCATCACGCGTGACCATGACGGTCAGGTCGACGAGGAACTTCTTGGTCGTGCACTGGACATCTTTCGCCCGGCCTACCTCGCAACCAACTTCGAGAACACGGTTCTGGCCGATGGCGCCAGGCGCGTTCTCGACGCCTTGCGTACGACCGGTTTTCCCTGTGCGATCGTCACGAACAAGCCTCGAACACCGACCATCGGCATCCTCGAGAAATTCGATCTGATGGATCGATTTCAAACGGTCATGTGCGGTGACAGCCTCGATGTTCGAAAGCCTGATCCCGCGCCTCTTCGGCATGCTCTTGACGCCTGTGGTGCAACCAAGGGCTGGATGATCGGCGATTCTGACGTGGATTCCGCTGCCAGCGGTGCGGCAGGCCTACCATTCATAGGTATACATGGTGGTTACGGACGTGATAACGACCCTGCCGAATTCCCCTGTACACCAGAGTTGATGCTCCAGTCACTGTCGGAACTGCTCGATGAGAATGAATGTCCCCTTGAAATGCTTTCCCACCCTCCCGGGTTGTCCTGACGGATGCCCTCGCTTCGCTGCAACGAGCGTGGTGGGAGACCGACACCGGGGATGATGGCTGGCTGAAAGGACGTCTGCATGCGAACGAGTGAGTGGTCCGGTCGACTGGTGGCACACCTTTCAAACAGGCTGTCCACGCTTTCGCTCCTCCTGCCACTTCTCGTCCTTGCACCGACCGTCGATGCCCGAACGACCCTTGATATCGGTGAAGATGACTTCTCGACGGTCGAGCAGGCACGCAACCTCCAGGATCGGGTCATCGAACTGATCGATGCCGTGCGTCCTGCAGTGGTGGGCGTCGAGATCCAGTTCACCAACGAACGAGGCCGACCGATCGGACAGGCCGGCGGTTCAGGAACGATCATCGATGCCGAGGACGGCATCATCCTCACCGCCGGACATGTCGGCCGTGCAAGCGGCCTCGACGTGATGATCTATCTCCACGATGGGACCAGGGTCAGTGGTAAGACGGTCGGTCAGCATCTCGACGGCCAGGAGGACTGCGGTCTCATCAAGATCAACGACGACGAACTCGATGAACTCGCTGAACAGGGATTCAAGCTTCTCGAACTCCCGCTTGGCGACAGTACTCTGGTCGAAACCGGTGACTGGGTCCTCGTGTTCGGGCACACCCACGGAATCGAACGCAATCCATGGAGACCGCCTCCTGCGCGAATCGGCAGGATCACCAGCAACCACGGTCACGTGATCACCATGGATGCCCCATTGAACAGCGGTGATTCAGGCGGTCCGCTGCTCAACCTTGATGGTGAGTTGATCGGAATCAACGAGTCCTGCGCGATGCACCCGTTCGAGAACGCTGCGACCGCGGCCCGCGTCGCCATCGAGAGACTCGAGGGCATGCGTGCCGGGGAATGCACGGGTGCGACGCTCCCCCTGGCGAAGAACGGACTGGACCTCATGGATTCGATGGCCGCAAGTCGCCCCATCGTCTTCGAGCCCGCGGATCCTTCCGGTGGCCGGCATGCGGGGAAGGTACGAAGAGCCTTCGAGGATGCGGTATGGGACGCCTCGGACTGGACGATTCGCGTCTACTCCAACGACATCCAGGTCGGTCTCGGGACCGTCATCGATTCCACCGGACTGTTGCTGACCAAGGCTTCCGAACTTGATCCTCGTGAAGACGAGATCATGGTGACCACCTCCAGCGGCCTTTTCGAGGAAGCCACCGTCATCGGTCACGATCCAAAGCTCGACCTCCTGCTCCTGCAACTGCCGCCTGGTGACTGGGTCGCCGCGCCACTGAGTGAGTTCGTCGAACCCGAAGCCGGTTCATGGCTGGTCTCGGCGGGTCCCGATGCCTCTCCGATCTCCTTCGGCATTCGTGGCCTGGACACCTATGTCTCCGACCTGAGCATGATGGACGGCGCGTTCTTCGGTGTTCGCACCGAATCTCCTCGAGGGGACCAGCTTGGTTCAAGAATCGTCGATGTGGTTCCCGGGTGCGCCGCTCGAAGAGCGGGAATGAAACGAAACGACCTCATCCTGCGAGTCGATGGAAACGAGGTCCGGGGGCCGCGCGGGCTCGTTCGCGTACTTTCGAATTTCCGTGCCGGCGATCTGGTTCAGATCGAATTCGAACGTGACGGAGAGCTCCAAGACATCGATGTCCGACTCGGTTCGAGGTGGTCGATCTCCAACACCGAACACGAGACAGGCAACATGCTGGTCCCGGTCAGTCGTCGAGACACCGGATTCGGTCGAGTCATCCAGCACGACTCTCTCGTCACCCACGACGAGTGCGGTGGACCGGTCGTCGACCTCGATGGTCGTTTCGTCGGTATCAACATCGCACGAAGTGATCGCACCAAGATCTTCGCGATTCCCGCGGACGTCCTCCTCGAGAGCATCAGGGCCATGCGGCAGTCCAACGGAGAGAAGGCGTGGGCGCCCATGAACCCGTTGCACCTTCAGATTCCCCTGGTCGCACGTGGGGGTGTCTTCGATCTTCATGCCCAGGATGCCCAGATCTTCGGCCCCAGTGCCCAGTTCGCCCGCCTCGACCAGGATGACGACACCGGTTGCATCCTGCGCTGGCTGACTGACCGTGATGAAGTGTTGTGGGTGATCGACTCTCCCCAACCCGGCGCCTACGAGGTGATCCTCGAGTACGCCTGCAACTCCGATTCCGCCGGGGTTCCCTACGAGGTTCGGGCGATGGAAAACACCATCGAGTCAACCGCGATCGCGACTTCCGGGTGGGATGACTTCCAGGAACAGATCGCCGGTGAGCTCGAGATACATGATGCCGAGCGGACGATCATCTCGGTCAGGCCGCTCAGGGATCCTCAGCTGGGCCTGATGAACCTTCGCTCGCTCAAGCTGGTTCCGATCATCGACTGATGATGTCCCTGATCACCGGCTCCATCGCCTCGGCCTGGCGCCTGAATCCAAGATCATTCGGATGGGACCCGTCGACCGTCGCTTCCGTCTCATCGCCGAGCAGCTGGTCGCCTTCCAGATAGGTGATCCCCTCGACCCCCTCGGCCTGAAGTTCTTCGAAGACGGCGCGCAATGCAGCCCGGCTGTCACTGGTTCGTTTCGCACGTGCCTCGTTGATCCATGCGTCACCGTAGGTGCGATCCTCGACCAGCAGGATCGGCGTGTCCGGCCTCAGTTCGCGCAGTTTCCTCACGAAGGGTCCCGCACGTTGCGCGGTCCGTCTTCCGTCCAGATTCGGGAGGCAGTCGATGACGTAGATTTCAGCTTCGATCTCGGCGAGCAGTTCAGCAAGCTCGAGTTCCATCCGTCCGTTGCCCGAGAAACCCAGGTTGATCATCGGTCTGTCCAGTTCCCGACCGAGGATGGCGACATGGCATGATCCGGTCCTGGAGGCGCAGGCACCCTGTGCAATCGATGTTCCGTAGTAGACGATGGGAAGTCGCCGGTCATCGGGGCGTGGGGGTGCCGGTTCGAGGTCGTGACCCCGAAGCACTCCGATACGTATGGATTCGATTCCGTTGTAGAGCGGCAGGAAGAGCATGTATTCCCTGGAAACGGGACTCAGGTTCCTGACGATGTCCGTCGCATTGCTTCTGGAACCGGCGCGAAGTGCGTTGACCCAGCGCCATCCCGTCTCGGTGCGGAGGTAGAGATCAAGTCCACTGACCCCGGTCGAGGGCATGTGCGGCATGTCGAGTGTGTCAGAGGTGAGCACCCACTCCACCCTGATGTCGGGTGAATCAGTGACGAAGCGGATCGCGATTCCGGAGCTGTGCCTCGAGAGGTTCCATACCGGGTCGCGAACCATGTCCCTTGCGTGATCAGGAAGTCGCGACCATGCCGTGGAATCATCGGGCCATCCTCGGCCCTCGACGGTGAGATCGATTCCATCGACCCATGTGCGGTCGGTTGATTCCACCGCATCCTGGGTTTCCGCGCGCAAGCAGAGCAACCCCACCAGTGCCAGCGCGACGCACCATCCACGGATCGGGTTCACGAGGAGCTTTCCGCGAGATTCCGGGGAAGCCGCATGTACTCGATCCCCGATTCGGCGAAGACTCCCACTGACTTCTCGATACTCTCGAGCCAGCGATCGTCCGAACTCTCGAGTTCATGGGTGATGACCGCGCTGATTCCCGCTTGGACGATCGTGATCGCGCAGTTCACACAGGGACTGAACGAGGAATACATCGTGCAGCCGATCGGGGAGACGCCATTGCGTGCACACTGGATCAGTGCATTGAGTTCCGCATGCACCACGAAGTCGTACTTGTTCGGACGCTGCAGCCTGTCGTCGGTGTCCTCGAATCCCCTCGGAAGTCCGTTGAAACCGGTGGCGACGATCTGTCGGTTCGGAGTGACGATCAGTGCGCCGACGCCGCGGCTCGGGTCCTTGCTCCAGCTGGCGATGACGTCAGTGAGCTGCAGGAAGCGATGATGCCATTTTGGAGAGCGTGTTGAGTCGGACATGGTCTCGAGTGTACCGAGTTCCGGCGGTGCGTCCGTGGGCACGCTGTTCCACGTGTGTTGGATGGGGATTACTACTCGATGGTGTTGTGGAGTTCGCCGATTCCCTCGATCCGGACCGTCATGCGATCGCCGGAGCCGAGGTAGACGGGAGGCGTCATCGCAAAGCCGCAACCCGGGGGGGTGCCGGTGGCGATCAGGTCGCCGGGCTCGAGGGTCGCGAAGCTCGTGATGTGGGCGATGATGGTTCTGACGTCGAAGATCATCTTCCCGGTATTGGATTCCTGCATCACCGAATCGTTCAGGATCATCTGCATGCCCAGCCCCTGGGGGTCGGGGATCCTGCTGGTGGTCACGATCTCCGGGCCGATCGGGCAGAATCCGTCGCAGCTCTTGCCTCGCTGCCACTGACCATCCGCGAACTGGAAGTCCCGCGCGGACACGTCGTTCACACAGGTGTATCCCAGCACCGATTCAAGAGCGTTCTCCCTCGTGGAGTCGCTGGTCCTTCTTCCGATGACCACGCCCAGTTCCGCCTCGAAGTCGACCTCGTCGCTGCCCGGGGGAATCCTGATCGAGGCGCCCGGATCATTGATCGTGGTGGAGAACTTGCTGAAGATCAGCGGCTCCTCGGGCAGCGCCATGGTGCTCTCGAGTGCATGATCCTCGTAGTTCAGCCCGACGCAGATCACCTTTCCGGGTCGTTGCACGGGAGCGAGCACCACCACGTCTTCGGCGGAGTGGACGGGCAGTGAGCCCTCGCCTTGCTCCGCCTTCTTCACTGCCGCTCCCAGGCAACGGATGAATTCCCCCTCGAGATCGAAGAGCTCGTGTGCGCAGGCGGGCGGGTTCCAGCTCGAGGCGTCCAGGTAGGAGCCGTCCTCGAGACGTGCGCCCATCCGTCCTTCTTCACCCGGGGTCCCGGACAGCCTGAACCTGACGATTCTCATGATGGGTGATCCTCTTCCTGGGTGTCTTCGATGAGCAGGATGTCAAGGAGTGCAGGCCCGTGGATCCCGATCACCAGGGTCTGTTCGATGTCGGCGGTCCGAGAGGGCCCGCTCACGAAGGTGATCGTTGCCGGCTGGGAATCGGACGCCAGGTGTTCAATGGCTTCGGCCAGGGTCCCGACCAATTGCGAAACAGCCAGCACTGCAACGTGGTGGGGTGGCAGCAGCGCCGCCAGCCTGCCGTGGTCGTCCTCGGGGGCGAGCATGAGGGTGCCGTGTTCGGCGATGGCCAGACGAACCCCGGTGAGCCCCATGTCCGCCTCGGCGATCGCATCCTGGTTGTCCTCGGGATCGACCACGACGTGCCTGCCGAGCACCCTGGAGGAGATCGCGCGGGCAATGGGATCCCTGCTCACGGCCAGTGACTCCGTCTTTCCGGCGCGGATCAGGGTTTCAAGCTGTCGGGCAGCAGAGTCGATGTTCGCGAGGCGGTGAACCCGACCGGACACCGCTTCGACTTCCTCGATGAACCTTCCTATCAACGTCTCTTGGGTTCCCTCGAGGCGTGGCCTTGAAAGCTCCGGCAGTGTGCATGCACTTTTCGCGTCCCCGGTGGACTCAAGTGCCTTGCGCACGGCATTCAGGATGTTCTCGCGGTCGCTCATCGGTTCGCTTCCGTTCTTCTTCGCCACCGTGCACGGAAACTGCCGCCCTCGGGTCGAGGAACGCTGCGCGTGGATCTCCAGGCCGACAACGGGGGAATGAAACGATCGAAGAGGCTGGTGTGAGAGGCGATGAGGGCCATCGTTCGCACCAGTGCCCCGCTCATCCGATACTTGCGTGGTGACTGCATCAACGAGGACCATCGGCGGAACGCCGGGGATTCCCGTTTCATCTTGAGTTCGGTTTCCTGGTCGCGTTGCCCTTCGCCGTGTTCCGCGATCTCCTCGCGAAGGTCCAGAAGAATCCCGGGAATGTCGATCTTGACCGGGCACACGTCCTTGCACGCCCCGCACAGGCTCGACGCGAAGGGGAGTTGGGAGGCTTTGTGGAGACCTGCAACCTGGGGGGTGAAGATCGACCCGATCGGTCCTGGATAGACCGAACCGTAGGCATGTCCTCCGATCTGCCGGTACACCGGACAGATGTTGAGGCAGGCTCCGCATCGAATGCATTGAAGCGTCTGCCGCCTTTTTTCAGAGGCAAGAAGTTTGGTCCGACCGTTGTCGACCAGGACCATGTGCATGTCGCGGGGCCCGTCCTCGTCGGGGGATCTCCTGGGGCCGCAGAAGAGGTTCTGATAGGTGGTCACGACTTGTCCGGTGCCGCTTCTTCCGATCATCCGAAGGAAGAGATCGAGATCCGCGAGTCTGGGAACGATCTTCTCGATGCCCGATACCGCGATGTGAACCCGAGGGAGCGATGTGGTGAGCCTCTGGTTGCCTTCGTTCTCGAGCACCAGGAAGGAGCCGGTTTCCGCGACGAGGTAGTTCACGCCGGTGATGCCCACGTCCGCGCGCAGGAACGCCTGCCTGAGAACTTCTCGTGCGACCATGGTCATGGATTCCGCATCGGTTGGAATCTTGCGCCCGAGCGTCTCCTCGAAGAGTCGATGTATCGACTCACGTGTGTGATGAATCGCCGGAGCGACGATGTGCGAGGGTGTCTCCCCTGCGATCTGGACGATCCACTCCCCGAGGTCCGATTCGACCACCTCCAGGCCGGCGGCCTCGAGAGTGTGATTCAACCCGATCTCCTCGGTGACCATGCTCTTGCTCTTGATCACCGAACGAGCTTCGGCATCGGCGCAGATCTCGTTCACCAACCTGCATGCATTCTCGGCATCCTCGGCCCAGTGCACCTGGATTCCGTTCTTAACGGCGTTGCGCTCGAAGAGTTCAAGCTGCTCCCCGAGATTCTCCAGGGTCCAGGTCTTGATGGCACTGGCCTGATCCCGCATCGACTCCCAGTCATCGGCGATCCGTTGGATTGCACGATCCCTCTTGGAGTTGGATTGTTCCTGGGCACGAGCAAGTGCGCCTCGAAGTTCGACGTTGGCAATCGCTTCACGGGCGTCAGACTTGAAATGGCTGGAGCGAATGTCGTGGATCGTGCTCATGATCCGGCGTCCCGCTCCACCAGCAGTTGAGCCAGATGAAGTGCCTTGACGCGTGAGTTGGTGGCCTGCAGCCTGCCTTCGAGCTGCATCAGGCAGGAGACGTCACCGGACACGACCGCATCGACGCCAGATGCATCGATCTCCTCGATCTTGTCATCCGCCATCGCACCGGAGATGAGCGGGTAGTTCACGCTGAAGGTTCCGCCGAAGCCGCAACATCGGTCACAGCTGGCGCATTCCTTGACCTCAAGCCCCTTGACCTTCGCGAGAAGACGTCTCGGTTGGTCACGGATGCCCAGGTCCCTCAGGCCGTGGCAGGCATCATGAAGGGTGATCGTTCCCTTCCAACTCGACTCCAGGTCGTCGATCTTCATCTCGTCGATCAGGAACTGCGTCAGTTCCCAGGTGCGTTCCGCGACTCTGCGTGCCTTCTCGCTTCGAACCGGATCATCCGCGAGGAGTTCCGATGAATGGGCGATCATCGCGCTGCATGAACCCGAGGGACAGACGATCGCATCGCCTCCCTCATCGAGCCATTCGGCAAGTAGGTCGATGGTTCGAGCCACGACCGCCTTGGCCTCCTCGTGGTGACCGGAGTTGAATGCGGGTTGTCCACAGCAGGTCTGGCGATCGTCGAATTCAACCGTGCATCCGCATCGTTCGAGTATCTCGACGGTCGCCTCGCCCACCGATGGGCGAAATTGATCGACAAGGCAGGTCACGAAGAGTTGCACGCGCATGATGGTGTTTTCAGTGCTTCCCGCCGGGCCTGACCACGCCCTTGAGGTAGTCGGTTCCGGCCATTTCAGATTCGAGCACTTCCTGAAGTCGATCCAGATCATCGTACTCGTGGGTCAGAAGTGTTTCCGCCTCAATAGTACCGTTCTCGATCAGTTGAAGTGCCTCGCGGTAGATCAAAGGTCGCCCATCCGAGTCAAAGCCACCGCTGGCGCCGGCCGGTGTCACCAGAACCGGTTCCCGCCACTGCAGTGCGTTGAGCAGCTCCATCGAGGCTCCGCGTCGTCCGTAGCCGTACATGATGATTCCAGCCTGCTTTCGGATCCAGGTCGGAACATCCTTCCAGATCGAACCGGCTCCGCAGGCGTCGATCACCAGTTCGGCACGGCGCCCATTGGAATGCTCGAGTATCGCTTCCTCGACCACCTGGGTCGGTATGTCGACGGCGATTGCACCCGAACTCGTCGCGATGGCTCGTTTGTACTCGGACTGGTCCGAGAGGATGATCGTCCCCTCGAAACCGATTTTCCGGCGCAGCAGTTGCAGGAACAACTGACCCGCTGGTCCGCCACCCGCGATGACCACGGTCCTGATGCGTTCGTTCGGTTCCTCGGCATGAAACCTGTAGCGGGCACCCGAACGTTCAAACCGATCAATCGCTCGCAGAATGCACGCGGTGGGTTCGGTGAGAGTCGCGGCCGCGAACGAAAGATCGCTTTCGATTCGAATGGCGTTGATCGCAGGCAAGGCGATGTACTCGGCGAATCCTCCCGGAAGCCCGGTGATCCCGTGTTCCGCGTATTCCTCGCAGAGGTGGCTCGAACCGCTTGCGCAGTATTCACACCGCGGTTCGCGGGCGGATGAGACGCAGTTGATGCCCTGGTCGAGCACCACGCGATCGCCGATCTTGAGGTCCTCGACCGCGCTGCCGATCTCCTGGATGGTCCCGGTCATCTCGTGGCCGAGGATCTGGGGTTGAATCGTGAGTGGAACCGGTCGACCCTCGCGGTCGAGATTCCAATTGCCCTCCCCGGTGAATATGTGGAAGTCGGAACCGCAGATACCACAGGCGGCGATCCTCACGAGCACGTCCCGGTCACCGGGCACGGGCCTGTCCACCGTTCGGGTCTCGATTCGACCGACATCGACAAGTGCCGAAGCGCGCATCGTGTTTCCGGGCGTCGTCATGCTTCGCCCGCTCCCCGCGCGAGGTCGGGGAGATCCCGCAGGTCGAGACGCCCCTCTCGTTCAAGTCGTTCGAAGGTCGCCATGGTCCGCCGGACTCCTTCGCTGAGGGGCGTGCGCTGGGCGTAACCGGTCGACGAGCGCAACGCCTGGTCGTCGAGATTGGGTGCTATGGGGATGACGCCGCCGCTGCAGTCGATCAAACCGCGACGTTCACCGGCAAGCTCGTCCTCGATCAGTTCACCGCAGGACTCGAATGTCGTCGATTCCCCCGAGATGTTGAACACATGGGCGCCCTCGCTGATCGCGTCCGCAGAGGCGATGAACGCACGGGCTGCATCCTCCACGTAGAGAAAGTCACTTGGACCGACGAGAGGCATGGTGAATTCCGCTCCCAGGACCGCTGACTTCATCGCGGTGGTGGGTGCACTGGTCATTCCCTGGTCACGTCCCGGACCGTATATCGTCAGTGGTCGCAGTCCTGCGCTGGGCACCTGGTGATCGTTCCAGTAGATGTCCGCATTGCCCTCGTTGGCAAGCTTGAAGACTCCGTAGTGCGTCTTCGGATCGATGTATTCATTCTCCTTGACTGCACGGTCCGCTGGTGCGGGTCCGTAGACCGCCGCACTCGACGCGTAGGTCACGTTGGACGTCCCGGCCTCTCGCGCAGCTTCGAAGACGTTGAGAGTCCCCCCGACGTTCACGCGTGCTCCGAGGATCGGGTTGGCGCGGCAGGTCGGAACCTGCACACCGGCAAGGTGGATGATCGCATCGGGGCGTGCGGCCCGTACCGCTGCACGAACATCCTCGAGATCACCGACATCCCCCGTACGTTCACTGATCCTGGCATGAATCTCCGGCAGACGATCGACCTCGAAAAGTGAATCAAGACGGTGCCGGCCACTTTCCAGGTCGAGTGTCGTGACCTCGTCATCCCGATCGAGAAGGATCTTCACGATCCAGGCTCCGATGCATCCGTTGGCTCCGGTGACGAGATATCTGCGGTTCATGGCGCTCCTGTCGGTTCAAGGATGCCGTCCAACCTATCGACTGCGATCCGACCGGGGAAGCCGCGACGCAGAATCGCTCGAAGGAGTAGGCTGTCACTCGTGCTGGAAGCGTTTCGACCGGCACATCAAAGGTTGGAGATTCACCCATGGCACGCATCGGATCCATCGCAGCGTTCGTCCTGCTCCTGCTCGCACTCCTGGCGTCGGCTGCTGGTGCAGTGCCTGATCGTGAGCTGACCATCGCAGTCATTCCAAAGGGCACCACCCACGAGTTCTGGAAATCAGTGCACGCGGGCGCGGTGAAGGCGGCCGGTGAAGGGGGGACTCGCATCCTCTGGAAAGGTCCGGCTCGAGAAGATGCCCGTGCCGACCAGATCAAGGTGGTGGAGGATTTCGTCACCCGCCGGGTCGACGGCATCGTGATCGCTCCCCTGGATGACATCGCCCTGGTCCGCCCGCTCAAGGAGGCAGTGGAGGAAGGCATCCCCGTGGTGATCATCGACAGCGGGATCCGCTGGGACGGCTACCTCGCCTTCGTAGCCACCGACAACTTCCAGGGTGGAGTGCTTGCTGCGAACGAACTCGGCCGCCAGGTCGGAGGAAAGGGCAAGGTCCTGATGCTCCGGTATGTCGTCGGCTCATCGAGCACGTCCAAGCGTGAAGAAGGTTTCCTCGAGACGATGAAGAAATCCTGGCCGGACATCAAGGTCGTGTCCAGCAACCAGTACGGCGGGGCCACGCCCGAAGGCTGCCTGAAGGCGGCCGAGAATCTCCTGACCAAGTACGAGGACATCGATGGGGCGTTCGCGCCCTGCGAACCGATCAGCGTGGCCTTCATGCAGGCCCTGAAGTCGACCTCGAGGAAATCCCAGGTGAAGCTCGTCGGATTCGATGCCAGTGAAGTCCTGGTCGCAGGGCTTGAATCCAGCGCGATCGATGCGCTGGTGGTCCAGGACCCGATGGCCATGGGGGACAAGGGCGTCGGTGCCCTGCTCGCGCACCTTGCGGGCAAGCCGGTCGACCGTTCCATCGATACCGGTTGCCATGTGGTCACTCGGGAGAACATGAAGACGCCCGAGATCGATCGTCTGCTGCATCCTCCGCTCAAGAAGTACCTGGGCAACGGTTGATCTTCGGATCATGGGCATCTCGATGAATACGAACGCGGCCAGGTTGCGGATGCGAGGCGTCCAGAAACGCTTCGGGGGCGTGGTCGCTCTCAACGGCGTCACCTTCGAGGTCATGCCGGGTGAAGTCCATGCCCTGGTCGGAGAGAACGGGGCGGGCAAGAGCACCCTCATGAAGGTGCTCTCCGGTGCTCATCGGTCCGACGGTGGCGCGATGGAACTGGATGGTCGACCCTACGAACCATCGGGCCCCCGCGATGCGCGTCGACGCGGCATCGCCATGATCTACCAGGAACTGACCCTCGCTCCGCATCTCTCGGTCCAGCAGAACGTGATGCTCGGTCGGGAAACCCGTACCGGAGGGAGGTTCGGGGTGATCCGTTCCGCCGGCATGCGTGCTTCGGTGCGCACCGCGCTCGAACGTCTCGGTCGTCCAGACATCGATCCGCGAACCCCGGTCGCCGAATTGAGCAGTGGTGAACGCCAGCTCGTCGAGATCGCTCGGGCACTGGTCGAGAATGCACGGGTCGTGGTTCTCGATGAGCCGACGAGTTCGATCGGGCGCCAGGAGGTGGCGCATCTGTTCGAAGTCGTGCGTCGGCTGCGTGATCAAGGCGTCTCCGTGGTCTACATCAGTCACTTCCTCGAGGAGATCCAGGAACTTGGCGACCGCTTCACCGTGCTTCGAGACGGCAGGACCGTGGGTAGTGGCATGGTGAAGGAGACATCGAACTCCGAAATGGTCGAACTGATGCTGGGACGACGCGTCGAGCAGTTGTATCCGGTTTCATCGCGGACACCCGGTCAACCGGTGCTCGAACTGGATCGATTGTCAGGACGCAATCGTCCCCAAAAAGCAACCTGTTCCCTGCACCGGGGTGAGATCCTCGGAATTGGTGGACTGGTCGGTGCCGGTCGAAGCGAACTCATTCGAACCATCTTCGGTCTCGACCCGATTCAATCCGGCCGAATTCGATTCGCGAGCATCACCGGCTCGGAACTGGTCGAGGTGAGCCGAACCACTCCGGGGCGAAGCCTTCGAAGAGGCGTCGGTCTCCTTCCCGAGGATAGAAAGCAGGAAGGCCTTGCCCTTCGCCTGCCGATCGCGATCAACACGACGCTTTCCAGGCTGACCGAAGGCAGGGGACTGGGTCGAATCGGTTTCCTGAAGCGATCGGCACTCGAGCGGTCCACCGACATCATGCGCGATCGACTTCGCATCAGTTCCACCGGGCCGTGGCAGGACACCGGCAGCCTGTCGGGTGGCAACCAGCAGAAGGTGGCACTCGCGCGCCTGCTGCATCATGAATGCGACGTGCTCCTGCTCGACGAGCCCACTCGTGGCGTCGATGTCGGAAGCAAGGCACAGATCTACGGCCTGCTGGACGAGCTCGCATCCGGTGGCACCGCGATCATCGCGGTCTGTTCCTACATACCCGAGCTGCTCGGTCTCTGTGATCGGGTCGCGGTCATGCACCGTGGCATTCTTGGCAGCCCGCGTCCTGTCGCCGAATGGACCGAGCAGTCGATCCTCGAGGCGGCCCTGGTCGCGGAAGGATCAGGGGTGGTTGCATGAGTGCGGCATCGAACCAGGTCGAGACGATCAGCGCGCCTCGTGAAGCCCGCCGCGGTGCACGCGCGGTCATCCAGCTCCTGAGTCCGTTCATCGGTCTTGCGGTGGTGGTGATCATCTTCTCGATCCTCGCACCGGATTCCTTTCTCACGACTCGGAACATCGAGAAGGTCGCGGTCCAGACGGTGGTGATCGGGCTGGGCGCGATCGGCATGACCTTCGTGATCATCAGCGGGGGGATCGACCTCTCGATCGGTTCGGTCATCGCGCTCGCCTGCACCGTCACCGGTTGGTCGCTCGACAAGGGCGCATCAACGCCCGTGGCCATCCTCTGCGGTGCAGGAGCAGGGGTCGCCTGTGGACTGGTCAACGGGCTCGCGGTGACGCTCCTTCGCATCGCACCGTTCATCGTCACCCTGGGCATGCTCGGCATCGCGCGGGGTCTTGCCAAGGGCATCAGCGGTCAGCAGCCGATCCGTGTCGATCCTGAAGCCTCGTCCTGGTTCTCGAGCGACTGGTTGCTGGACCGGGACTGGTTCATCACCGCACCAGCGGTCTGGTTCATGATCGGCATTGCCTTCCTTGGCGGATTCGTGCTGCGCAACACCGCATTCGGGGTGTACACCGTCGCGATCGGTTCGAACGAGCAGACCGCGCGTCTTTGTGGGGTTCCGGTCCGCACCATGAAGGTCCTCATCTACGTGCTCTGTGGTCTCTTCGCAGGGCTCGCCGGTGTCGTTCTCTTCGGTCGACTCGGCCTGGGCGATCCCACCGCAGCCAACGGCATGGAGTTGACGATCATCGCTGCCGTGGTGATCGGAGGCGCCAGCCTGACCGGTGGTGAAGGGCGCATCCTCGGAACGATCATCGGGGTCTTCATGCTTGCGCTCCTCGAGACCGGTTGCAACCTGTACGGCGCCGCCAACTACGTCCAGGAGATCCTGATCGGACTCATCATCGTCATCGCGGTCTCCATCGACAGTTTGCGACATCGCAGATCGACGAATTGAGCGGACATGAACAGATTCCAGGGACTCATCGCCGCCGCCCACACGCCCATGCACCCCGACGGGTCGATCGCACCCGAAGTCATTCCCCTGCAGGCGGAACTCCATCGGGAACAGGAGAACGTGGGGGTCTTCGTCTGTGGTTCGACGGGGGAAGGTCACTCGCTCTCTCGGGAGGAACGCATCGCGATCGCCGATGGTTGGTCTCGTGTGGCGGGTGAAGACCTGCGGTTGATCGTCCATGTCGGCTGCAATGCACTGCCCGATGCGCGTGCCCTTGCCATGCATGCCGTCGAGATCGGTGCATGTGCCATCTCGTGCCAGGCACCTTGCTACGAAAAGCCGCGGAACGTCGATGAGTTGGTGGGGTATCTTTCCGCCGTGGCTTCCGCCGCGCCCGAGACACCTTTCTACTACTACGACATTCCTTCTTTCACGAACGTGCATCTCCCCATCGTCGAAGTCATGCAAAAGGCATCCGATTGCATGTCCAACCTGCATGGCGTCAAGTTCACTGTCGTTGACGATTCGTCGCAACGTGAGTGCATCGAGATGCAGGGTGGTCGTTTCGAAGTCCTCCATGGATGTGACGATCGCCTGGTGGATGGAATACACCTTGGCTGCACTGCAGCCGTGGGTTCCACCTACAACTACGCAGCTCCCGTCTATCGCGGACTCTTTGATCTGATGGAAATTGGAGATGAGATCGGGGCGCGTTGCTCGCAGGCGCAAGCCGTCGAAATGATCGATATCCTGCTGAAATACGGTGTTCTGCGGGCAGGAAAGGCGATCATGGCCATGCAGGGCGTCGACTGTGGCCCACCTCGTTTGCCTGCCAGTGAACTTGATGCCGTTGAATCATCGGACCTGAAATCGAAACTCGCCGAGCTGGATCTCTTCCCGCGCGCATTTTTCTGATTTCAAAAGTCGTTGTTTCGAGACAGTAGTACGACGTCCGAATTTCGACGTGCAATCGAAAACCAAATCATGTGTGATCTGCGAGATCGGATTCCCTGCAGCGGAATGTATGTGCCTCGGGTTGGTGCATTCCCTGCATGGTTCATTCTGATTTCAAGGAGAATTCTATGATTCGAACTCTTGTCGCCAGCAGCCTTCTCTGTACGTCTTCGTCGTTCGCTATCGACCTACATGTCAACGCTTCGGCTGGTCCCTACACGACCGTCCAGTCCGCGATCTCGGCTGCTGCAGCCGGTGACCGCGTGCTCATCCAGGACATCGGGATGGTGACGGACTACGTCGAGGACATCGACTTTCTTGGGAAGGACATCATCGTCAGGAGTGACCCGACCAACACCTGGCCGGTCGCGATCGTCGGTACTGGTCTGGGACCCGTCGTGACCATGAACAGTGGCGAGCCGCCATCCGCCGAGCTTTCCTTCCTGTACATCAAGGGTGGAAATGCCGTGCCCCCGCTCAATGCCGGCGGCGGAATCTACATGGACGGTTCAGCCGGCATGATCAAGAATGTCCTGATCAATCACTGCACCGGACTCCTTGGTGGCGGCGTCGCCATCATGAACAGCAGCGCACTCCTCTACAACGTGCATATCGTCGACAACAACGGTGCTGCATCCGGCACCTACGGAGTGGCGGGTGGCGGGTTGTACGTCAACACCTCCAGGGTCACCATGAAGGGTGGCTTCATCGGCCACAATCGAGCACTCATGGGCGGTGGAATGTTCACCTTCCAGTCGCGTCTCGACCTGATCAACGTCGGTATCGAGGCCAATGAAGGTGAAGAGGGTGCTGGTCTTCATCTTGCCAACTCAGGTTATCCGGCCCGCATCGATTCCTGCCGTTTCGTCGGCAACCTTGCACTCGCCTCGACCGGGACTCGTCCAAGCGCTGGTGCAGGTGTCTTCGCCTACGGATGCTCATCGACATTCAATCGATGTGTCTTCGACAACAACCTCAACCTCAACGGTCCCGGTGGAAACATGGCCTGCAAGGATGCACGCACCGAGCTCATCGACAGCACCTTCCTCAACGGGCAGGCATTCGACGGTGGCGGCCTCTTCGTCAAGCGATCCTTCGTTCATGCCGAGCGAACCACCCTTGCCAGCAACTGGGCAGCCTTCAACGGTGGAGGCGTGTGCCTTGATACACGGTTCTCCATCTTCGTCGCCATCGACTGCGATCTCGAGGCGAACCAGGGACGTCGCGGTGGAGCGATCTGCGCCAAGAACGAATCGGACTTCTCCCTCAACGCCTGTCGCATCGACCAGAACGTGGCCGAATACGGCGGCGGTATCTTCGCCGCAGGCAACCTCGGCAACCGTCTGGCCGTCGATACCCAGATCAACCAGAACGATGCGTTTAGTGATGGTGGCGGACTGGCGGTGTTCGGTGCGGCAATGATCAACTTCCAGGCTTGCCGTTTCGAGGACAATCGTGCCGGCAACGTCGGCGCCGGCATCCGGGCGCATGCGGCGAACCTCAGTCTGGACACTTCCAACTGCTGCTTCAACAACGCCGGTGCCATCGGTGGTGGGCTCTACACCACGGCCTGTTCACCGGTCATCGTGAACTCCGTGGTGAGCAACAACGTGCCCAACGAGGTCACTGGCGCCTTCACCAACATCGCTTCCACGATCGGGGGTGGTTGCTGACCGCTGAGAACCGACTCATCAGATGCTTTGTTTCCGTCGCATGGCGCGCGTCCGAAGGGGCGCGCGTCATGTTTTTCATCACGGAACCCGGAACCCCGATTCGCTTCAGGTGATCAGCGAGCGGCCACTCATCTCCGCCGGTTTCTCGACCGCAAGCAGTTCGAGGATCGTGGGCGCGATGTCGGCCAGCCGTCCGTCATCTCGAAGGGTTGATTCCTTCCAGAGCTCACCGACCAGGTGCACTGGGACGTCGAAGTTCGTGTGTGCGGTATGGGGACAATCGGCCTCGGGGTTCCACATCTGCTCGGCGTTGCCGTGGTCGGCGGTGATCAGCAGGCTGGCTCCCCGCTCGAGTGCCGCTTCCACCAGCTTTCCGACGCACTCATCGACCACTTCACAGGCTCGGACCGCCGCGTCGAGTGATCCGGTGTGCCCGACCATGTCGCCATTGGCGAAATTGACGATGATCAGATCCTCGCAGTCCTCGGCGGCAAGACGATCAAGCACCGCATCCCTGACTCCGAAGGCACTCATCTCGGGTTTCTGGTCGTAGGTGAGAACGTCCGTTGGACTGTCGAGCATGACCCGACGTTCCTTCTCGAAAGGATGTTCCCGGTAGTCGTTGAAGAAGAACGTGACGTGTGGGAACTTCTCGGTCTCGGCACATCGCAGCTGGGTCATCCCCGCCCGGGCGATGGTCTCACCGAGGATCATCGGCATCTTCTCCGGCTTCTCGAACGCGACTTTGATGGGCAGACCTTCCTCATAGCGGGTCAGCCCGGTGAAGTGCAGGTTCTCCGGGCGGTTGACCCGGTCGAAGCCACCCCGAGGAACCTTCGACCAGGCCTGCTCGTCGAGAACGAAGGCCTTGGTGAGTTCACGGGGACGGTCGCCACGAAAGTTCATGAACAGCACGGAGTCACCGTCTGTAATCCTGGATCGCCGCGCGGTCTCGAGATCTGCACCGATCGCCACCGGCGGCACGAACTCATCGCCATGAAGCGAGGGTTCCTCCGGGTGGGCGTAGTGGTTCCCCAGGGCCTCATCCGCACTGGAAATCACCTTGTCGGGTGGTGTGACGAGGCAGTGCCACGCTCTTTCGATGCGATCCCACCGATTGTCGCGGTCCATCGCCCAGTATCGACCCATCACCGATGCAACCGGCGCATAGCCTTGTTCCGAGAGCGCCTGCTCGAGTCGAGCAACGTAGCCGCGACCTGCAGTGGGTGGCGTATCCCGTCCGTCGGTGATGGCATGAACCGCCAGCCGATCGGCAGGGACGCCTCGCCTGCGGGCGAACTCGATCACCGCCATGACGTGGTCGAGGTCGCTGTGCACCTGTCCGTCGGAGATCAGACCGAGCAGGTGAACCGTTCCACCGGTTGATTCCACGGACCCGAAGGTTGAATCAAGAGCAGCATTCTCAAAAAACGAACCCTGCTCTATCGATCGACTGATCCTCATCAACTCCTGGTCGACGATCCGACCCGCGCCGATGTTCTGGTGACCGACCTCCGAGTTGCCCATGACCGGTCCGTCGGCCCCTTCCGGAAGTCCCACGTCCGGGCCACTGGTCCTCAACAGGGTCGTGGGCCACCTGAAAGCGAGATCGTCCGCGACCGGAGTGCGGGCGAGGTGGACTGCGTTGAACGCATCATGCTCCGGATGAGGGTTCGATCCCCAGCCATCCCGGATGACCAGAAGGCAGGGCGATCGGTCCGATCGGAGGCTGGATTTGGGTGTTCGGGTGCTCATCTGGTCGGGCTCGGTTGAATGGTATCCTGAATCCGAGGCGGAATCGCCTTGCGAAGATGCCTGCATGAGTCCTATTCTCCTCTCATGACGAGTTCACCAAATCCCGCAGCGATCGCAGGTTCGGACATGTCACTCCAGGAGCGCTATCTCGCTCTCAAGGAGGAGGTCGCCACCGCGGCCCGGGCCTCCGGGCGGCGTGCCGAGAAGATCCACGTGGTCCTGGTCTCCAAGTACGGGACACCCGAACAGATCCGGGAGTTGATCGAACTGGGGCACCGACACTTCGGCGAAGGTCGGACCCAGCAGCTCGAACAACGCTCGGCCATGATCAGGGAGTGGCTCGTCCGCAGGCAGGAGTCGGGTGTTTCCGACGTGGCCATCGATCCCGATGCGATCCGGTGGCACATGGTCGGGCACCTTCAGCGCAACAAGGTGAAGAAGACCGTCGAGTACTCGCGATTGATCCATGGCGTCGATTCGCTCCGCCTGGCGGAGGAAGTCCAGTTGGTCGCCGCGAAGCAGGATCGTCCCGTCGAGCTCCTGCTCCAGGTCAACACATCCGGTGAAAAGCAGAAGCACGGAGTCGCACCGCCCGCGGTTCGCCACCTCGTCGACCAGATCGACACCATGGTGAACGTGAGTGTCCGCGGGTTGATGTGCATGGCGGAGAACACCCAGGACCAGTCCAAGCTGCGTGGTGCTTTCGAACGCTGCTACGAGCTCTTCGAGGAGATCCAACGCCTGGGTGGTGGTGGTGAGGACTTCGACATCCTCTCGATGGGCATGAGCAACGACTTCAAGGCGGCCATCGAATGTGGGTCCAACTGCATCCGGGTCGGCAGTGCGGTCTTCCAGGATGCGGGTCGTGCCTCCGAAGAGGACGCGGCCAGCAAGTAGCGCCCGCCTGAGAACCCATACTAGAACTCGTACTTGACCCCGCCGAACAGTCGGAGGTCGTTCTCCGTGGAGCCTTCCGGAACGATCGACTGGAACTGGTTCCGCACGCCCATGTAGAAGCTCAAGCCCTCTTCCTTCTGCAGCCTGAAGTTCCATTCACCGTTGAATTCAAGCCTGTACTGCTCGATCATCGTGAAGTCCGGCACGTAGGACATGACGCCGTTCAGGCTCTGGCGATCGTCGACCTCCCAGCTCCATTCCATGGAGATCAGTGCTTCGGGCAGCGTCTGGGGGATTCCGTACTCGTAGGTTGCCCCAGCACCGACTCGCATGTTGAGCGAGAGCTCCGGCCGGTCGACCAACTTGTAGCCGGGCCCGATGTAGCCACTTATCCGATGCTCCCAGAGTTCGAAGGCGTCCCATTGGTAGGTGCCGGTCGCGAAGATGCTCCAATTCGAATCCGGTACGAACCAGTCCTGGGTCGTGTTGAAGAGAAAGTCGTTGTCGACGATCGTGTCGTTGGAACTGTTGAGGAAATAAGCACCGGACAAGCGGAGGCGAGCGAATTCACTGGTGTGTTCAGCCTGTGCACTCAGCCTCACGTTGAGTTCGGTGTTGACGTTCTGGACGTAACCGAATGCAGTACCCAGAACGAATGTCCAGTAGTCGTCATTGATCAGCGCATCGACCGAGTCACTGTCAACCGTTTCCTCCTGGCCGTCATCGCTCTTCGGCTTCCCGGTCTCCGCAGGTGTCCCGGTGGTGGTCATTCCTTGTGTCTGGCTGTTGGGCGGACGGACGCCTGCTCCGGTCACCACTTCGCCGAACCCGGCTCCGCGTCGTGGTGGTGCCTGTCTCCGGATCGCCACGATTCGATCCCTCGGGATCCTCATCTCGTTGAACACCGGGTGGAGCAGCACGACCTCGTTTTCGTCCTCCGAGGTGATGGTCCCGCGAATGACGTCGCCGTCGGCAAGCACCACCTCGTCCCCGACCGTTTTCGGGTCGGATGGAACTGTTTCCAGGTTGATGGAGCTCGGGTCATAGCCCCTGGTCACCAGCAGCTCATGGCTGAGTGCGCTGTTCTCGGCGTTGTTGCCGCCTTCCACTGAAGTGGCATTTTCAGTGCCGGCCAGGGACACCTGGTGCGCGAGAAGCAGCAAAAAAGCACCGACCAGTCGGTGGTATCCGTTCCATCGTGTCCATCGTGGTTTGGAAGCAGCGCTGTACTTCACGATTTAAGGTCCGAAAGAGGCGATCAGGCGGGTTCGGCGTCGATCCCCATTGCCGGTTTGCCTGTCGGGAGCGATGATCCCTGTGTGCGGGATCAGCCCAGACCGGAAACAACGTGTTTCCGGTGAACCCCTCGACAGACTTCCAGCACTTGGAGCGTCGCATGCAGGAACATGAGCAACAATCCGGCTCACATGACATCGACCACTCCACCGATTCCTCTCCAGACTCAAAGCCAGCTTCCGAGGGGACTTCTATTCCTTCCCCTGAGGCTGGCTCGAAGCAGGATGACGGTGGAACCGTGAGCGCCTCGCCGAAGATGCAGGACACCAGGCAGTCGCACGGGAAGGCCACCGCCGGTGGCGACCGTCGTCCCCTGGCCAAGCCGGGCGAGTTCCTGCTTCCGTTGATCCTCTCGGGCGTCATCGCCACGATCATGATCGTGGCCTTCGTCTCCGGCTTTGATTCGATCTTCCCCTCGGACCCGGTTCCGGCAACGACGCCGGCAACGACGCCCGACTCGACCGTACCCACGACTCCGGCCTCCAGCGACGCACCGGCAGCCGAGAGCGAGACCGCTCCAAAGGCGTCGACTCCCGCGGATACGGATGCTGCTCCGGCTGATCCTGTCGATGGGGCCACCAAGGGCTCCGAATCATCCGAGAAGAAGACATCCGGCAATCACGCGGCCCTGTCCTCGCCCTTCCTGGCCTCCCTGGTCCGGGTCGCATCGGTCGAAACGCCTCCGGTCGCCTCTTCCTCGGAGCGACTTGGTCCCTTCGGGCGGCTCATGGTCTTCATCAAGTTCGTCGTCCTGATCCTGCTTGGGGTGGCCTGTGGCCTGGTTGCACTGGGCGGGCTCGCCCTTGCCCTGGATCGGCCGGTTGGAAGCCTCGCCACGGCGGCCTCCCGCATGTTCCTGGCGGGGTGGTTGACCACGCTGGCCCTGCTGATCCCCGCACCCTACACCTGGATGCTGGACCCCCTGCACTACATCGTTGCGGCACTGATCTTCTGGATGTCGATGAAGTTCTTCTTCCGATTGAGCTTCCAACAGGCAGCCACCCTGCTGGGCGGCACGATGTGCCTGCTCGCAATTACCGCGCTTGGATCCTGGGTGGTCCTGTGGGCTGCCTGGGGCTAGAACGCGGGTGGACGCGCTTCAGCGCGATTCCTCGGGGGAAGCGCTGCTCGTTTCCACAGGTGGTGATCCCACCGTCGAGTCGAGCTCAGGCTGGTTCTGCTCCGCTTCGGACTGCTCGCGATCGAACCCCGGGTGATACTGGGCGATCGATGTCTCGCTGTACCGACTCCGGCAGCGGTAGCAGACGAGTCTGGTCCGGGCCACGAGAATGATCGTGATCTCGAAGAGCAGCACCACGACGAGGCTGGTCAGCACGAACGGGTTGTTCGCGTATCCCAGGAGACCGACCGCCGCACCCACGAAGGCGAGGATGACGATGATCGGGGTCACGCTGGGCAGCGATCGAATTCGGTACAGATTGGGCGATCCGCAGCAGAGGCATTTTCGGAGATGACCGTCGTCGTCCAGTGCCCCGTCCCAGCTCAGGAACACCTCGCCGGAGCCTTCTTCAAGCGGCACACGGGGCTTCCGTTGTGTCGGATCCACGAGAATCCGACCTCGTCGCCGGCGAGCGGGATCGTTGACATCGATGCGCATGGCCTCAAATGGTACGCCCCTGCTCACTTCTGCGGGGGTTCTCGACACAGGATGCTCGCTCTCGTCGTACCATCCGGACATGTCGAGAATGGAGTCTCCGATGTCCAATGAATTCACCACTGCCACGGACCCGCTGGCGAAGCTGCTCCCCGGGCGTTTCGTGGTGCTCGATGGTCCCGACGGGTGTGGCAAATCCACCCAGTTCGCCCGGATTTCGGCCCACTGCGCGGGGCTCGGGGTCGCGGTCGAGGAAGTGCGCGAACCCGGCGGCACCCAGATCGGCGAACAGATCCGCTCGATTCTGCTCGACCCTGCGAACGAAGCGATGGTGGTTCGTGCGGAGATGCTTCTCTACATGGCCTCTCGCGCCCAGTTGCTGGCCGAGCGAATCGCCCCGGCACTTGAAGCCAATCGTCTGGTGCTGGCGGACCGATTCATCTCCTCGACCCTCGCCTACCAAGGCACTGCCGGGGGCCTGTCTCCCGAGGAGATCGCGCACGTGGGCACGGTCGCGACCGGTGGTGACAGCGGTCGCCGACCCGATCTGGTGGTGATCTTCGACGTCGACGAGTCGACCGCCGCCCGTCGGCGTGCCGGTGACACGACTCGCAAGCCCTCGAACCCGGACAGTGGCCAGAACGGTGACGACCGGATGGAACAGAAGGGTCTTGAATTCCAGCGCCGGGTACGCGAAGGCTATCTCGACCAGGTGCGTCGAGCGCCCGAGGACTACCTGCTCATCGATGCGTCGGCCGATGCCGATACGGTGTTCGAGGCGTTTCTTGCCGGGCTGCGCGAACGCCTGGCCTGATCGACCCCGGTCCCGGTCAGTCGGTTCGCTTCAGTCGCTCACTCAGAATGCCGTCAAGCTCCTGCGAAGCGCGATCGAGATCGTCGTTGACGATGTGGACGTCGTAGGTGGTCTGTCCCTCGGCGGTGGCGGTGGCGATCTCCGCGCGGGCCTGGGCGAACCGGCGTTCGATCACGTCCGGGGCATCGCGTTTTCGATCGATCAGTCTCTGGTGAAGCGCCTCTTCGGAAGGCGGCAGGACGAAGACCCCGAAGGCCTCGGGCATGTGACGACGGACCTGTTCGGCGCCCTGGACCTCGATGTCGAGGACCACGATCCGGCCCTCGTTCAGCTTCTGCTGCACCGCGTCCCGTGGGGTGCCGTACCAGTACTTCTCGAACACGTGGGCGTATTCGAGGAACCGATCCTCGCTGATCCACTGGGTGAAGGTGATCTCGTCGAGGAAGAAGTAGTCGACGCCGTCGGTCTCCTTCTCGGTCCGGGCACGGGTGGTCGCGGAGACGCTGAACGCGAAATCGAACTTCTGGTGGAGGCGCTCGATGAGCGTGGTCTTCCCGACCCCCGAGGGTCCGGAGATGATCAGGAGCAGTCCTTGGTGCTTGGTTTCGGTCATGACCTGTTCAGTGTAACGCTCACATGAAAAAACCGCCCCGCGGGATGCGGGGCGGTTGGTGGTCGGGATCGTGGCTGTGTCTTGGTCAGGAGCTTGCAGCGTCAGAGCTACTTAGCCGTCAAAAGGGATCTCCTCCATTGCCGTGAGCGCTGTGGTTAAAGACCTGCCGCAAGCCACTCCCTTGAGGATTGGCCGTCACGATGGACTGTTCTTCATCGCTGTGCGAGCGTTGCGGGGTGATCGGAATGATCGGAATGATCACCGTCGAGTCCGGCCCCGAATCAAGCTCGGTCCCGTCGTCGCCGGCACCCGGGTCGCCAGCCGTGACGGTCGTCACGCCTGGTACGGTCGTGGTGCCGGGCATGGTGAGCCCGATCACCTCCTGGTGCCAGGGCGGTACGCCCACCCATCGCTCGAACAGGGCCTCGGTCACCCGGGGCTTTTGGTCAACCCGAGACTGCTTGAAGGTCTGACTTCGGTTGAGGTCGAACCGGGTCTTGGTGACCGCGGCTCCGGCGGTGGCCAGGAGGCTGCCGAGCAGCACGCTGGCGAGGGTGATCGAGAGGCAAGTACTTTTCATGGTGAACCGCATTGAAGGTGTCTGGTTGATGTTGATCTTATGCATGATGCCTGCTCCTTTCCTCAATCGCTCTCGAGGACGTTGGCACCGCGAAGGATCTGCCAACCGACCTCTCTGAAGGATGGAAAACGGCCCATCGTTCCGGTGATGACCCGAATGTCATCTTCGTCGAGTGGCCAGCCCTGCTCGGGAATGCCTTCGAGCTTCGCCTGTTGACGGCGGAAGTGTTCAAGGGTGAAGGCACGTTCGCGCATCGACCAGTTGCCCAGTCGTTCGGCGATTTCAATCGCCTTGTTGGTGCAGAGCGCCATGTGGTGGTGCAGGTCCTCGCCTTCGAGGTGTCGAAGCGAGATGTTGCACCCGAAGATCGCCCACCACCCCCAGCTCTCGAGGATGTCGCCGAGCGGGACCGCGGTCGGGTCGATGACGGCATCGAGTCCGAGCTCGATCTGCTCGATCGCCTCGTGTGGGTCAAGAATTCCAGACGCGGCGTCGACTTCGTGCAGGGCCCCGAGGCAGGTGTTCGCCACCCCGCGGTAGCTGTTGTCATCGAATTCCTCGGCGAGCAGAAGGTACTGTTCGCGGCTCGCTTCAAGGTCGATCCTGGCCCGCAGGCAGGTCGACTCGATGTTGGCGACGTTTTTCTCGATGATCATGCGTCGCAGGGTGTTACCACGAACGTACCGGGCATAGGCGTTCGAGGCGCGTTCGATTCGAGCGGGGTTTTCCAGACTCTCGAGCGTCGTGATGAGATCGCCGGCGATGGCGTGTGCTTCCACGAGATGCCAGAGCGCGTAGTGCGTGTTGGCGAGGTTGGTCTGCAGCATGCACCGAACCTTTTCATTGGTGACACGCTCACTCAGTCCATCCTGGATGGATTTCAACGCAAGAGTGAATCGCCCCATGCCGTCATAAGCGATACCGTTATAAATCGCTGCAAATGCCCTATGGTCGCCATCACGACTCTTTACGGTCATCTCCTTGCTGATTTGTAGTATTTTCTTCCACTCGCCCTGACTATGCGCCTTGAGTACAAGCCCTTTCAGAGTGTCGTAGTCAAGCCCTTTGAATTCGCCACTGGGATCGGGTTTTTCCCGCCAGACCGATTCCGCAACATCACCGACCGTCCAGTCGAGGGCTTCCGCGATGCCGACCACCAGGTCGAGCTTCGGGTTGCCGCTTTCGGGGATGAGCTTGGTTGGGTCGCGGCCGAGCGCCTGGCTCAGTTCGGACTTGTTCCAGCCTCGGTACACACGAGCAAGGTCGACGAATCGACTCAATCGCTCACGTCGAATGACGTTTGCAGTCATGGCGTAGTGGCTCCGGTCTTCTTGTTCTTCTTCTCGGTCATCTTTCGCCTTTCCAGCAAACCCCGGCGCGTGCCCGAGCTGGTTCAGCTAATGAGAAATGCCCCGTAGCTCAATCACCTCACGAGGCGGTCTTTTCACGCCACCGTGTCTTTTTTTTAAAGAGAACCACCTGGTCCTGCCTGTTCAGCCCGGTCATCACCGTTTCCAGCACCTGGGGAGGGTTTTCACCGCCCGGTCAAGCACCCCGTGGTCGGTGAGGATGCGCCATCCTTGTGGCCGAAACGGTGGAATCCGGCCCATGGTGTGGACCAGGGTTCGCACCGCCCGAGGCCCAAGGGTCCAGGGCGGCATCTCGATGCGGTGCCGCCGGGCCTGGTCACGGCGTTCCAGTTCGATCGAGAACGCCTTCGCCCGAAACGACCAGTGGTCCAGGCGCTCGGCGATCGACCCGAGCTTCTCGCCCAGGGGTTCGAGTCCGTCCACCAAGGCCTGCGCGTGGACGTGCCGCACGAGCACGTTCGAGCCGAAGACCAACCACCACCCCTGTGATTCCAGTGCTTCGTTGCCGCCCTCGGAGGTCTCCTCAAGGGTCAGGCGTGCGATGGCCAGCACCGGGGGGGTGCTGCCCAGGCTCGCCTCCATCTCGATGATGCCGCCCAGGCAGGTCCGCGCGTGCGCGGTCCAGGCCGGCCCGCCGAACCGCTCGGCCAGTTCGAGGTACTGCCCGCGGGCGACGGCGAGGTCATCGATCGCGTGCGTCGCGAGGCGATCCTGTCCGAGCGGTTGCCGGCCCAGTGAACGCCGTACCGCCTGACCGCGAATGGCGTGGGCCATCGCCAGCAGTGACCGGGTTCGCCGGTTTTCCGGGGCGGTCTGGTTGATCGATTCCGTTGCGATCGTTCGCGCTTCGACCAGGTTCCAGAGGGCGTAGTGCGCCTTGGCGAGGTGGGTGAGCAAGCTGATCTTGAGGACGACGTTGTCGATCCCCGGACAGCGGTTGCCTTCGTGGAGATGTTCGAGGGCGGCGCGATGATGTCCCAGTGCCGCGCAGGCGATCCCCAGGCGGTGGCAGGCCATCGCCTGTTCGATCGGGGTTCGTGCGAAGTGGTGCAGGGCTCTGGCCGACGACAGCATCGCGTCATACCGGCCGGCCTTCTGGGCACGAACACACCGTGCATCGAGTTCCACCACCGAGCCTGTCCGGCGTTCGAGGTCAAACGGTGTCGTCGGATCGATCTCGCCCCGGACCGCCCTGACCACCTCGGTCATGGGCCATTCCAACACCTGGGCCAGGCCGGCAAGCAGGTCGACCTTGGGATTGCCGGTCTCTGGGATCAGGCGCGTCGGGTCGCGACCAAGGTCCTTCGCAAGGACCTTGAGGTCGCAGTCGCGGTAGATCCTCGCGAGGTCGACCACCCGACCCAGGTTCAGTCGTCGTCTTCCATTCAAGGTCGAGACAGTGCTCGCGGCAACACGCGTTCCTGCCGAGGTGTCGATCACACGCATTCGGATCTCCCCGATGTGCTGGTGCCCCTGTGAATGCCCGAACCCCTCCCGGTCGTCGGTTCGGTCATGCCATGGGAAAGCCCACGCATGCGTCATCA
Source organism: Phycisphaerales bacterium (assembly GCA_029246705.1). Taxonomy (GTDB): domain Bacteria; phylum Planctomycetota; class Phycisphaerae; order Phycisphaerales; family SM1A02; genus JAKVBQ01. The sequence continues at coordinate 288,727 of JAQWMQ010000008.1, forward strand.
CGCATCCGATTGAAACAGCTCGGTGAGGTGGTTCCGGCGCAGGCTGCCTTTTTTCAGGAGGAAAGCAGCGAATTCCGCTCGCGGGTTCAGCCGTGGATCATGCGTCCCTGGGTCGCCATCGTCGCTTCGTGCACCGATTCCGCCATGGTGGGGTGGGCATGCATCGTCGAGATGATGTCCTCCGCGGTGGCTTCAAGGCGCTTGGCGAGTCCGATCTCGGCGATGAGTTCACTGGCGTCCTCGCCGATGATGTGTGCACCGAGGATCTCGCCGTAGGGCTTGCTGGTGATGATCTTGACCATGCCTTCGGTCTTGCCGACCGCGATCGCCTTGCCGTGGGCCTTGAGCTGGTAGACCCCGGTGTCGTACTCGAGTCCCTTTTCCTTGCAGGCTCGTTCGGTGAGACCGATCGATGCGATCTGCGGCGAACAGTAGGTGCAGGCGGGAATGGAGTCGTAGTCGATCGGGATCACGTGGTGGCCGGCGATGCGTTCGGCACAGGCGATCGCCTCTTCCGAACTGACGTGGGCCAGCCAGGGAGGCCCGATCACGTCGCCGATCGCGTAGATCCCCTTGACCGAGGTCTGGTAGGTCGGTTCGGGAGAACTCTGGAAGTCGGTGGCGATGTGCCCCTTCTCGATCTTCAGGCCGAGGCTCTCCTCGAAGAGACCGTCGAAGCGACCGTGGACGCCGATCGCGACCAGGACCTTCTCGCACTCGATCGATTCCGCCTTGCCGCTGCCGTCGGCGGGGGCGATGTCGACCTTCGCACCGGTCTTGCCGGTCTTGATGCCCTTGACGGTATGCGCGGTCTTGAAGGTGATGCCCTGCTTGGTGAACGCCTTCAGGGCGATCTTCGAGACGTCGTCGTCCTCGGCGGGCAGGATGCGTTCAAGCATCTCGACCACGGTGACCTTGGTACCGAAGGCGTTGAAGAAGTAGGCGAATTCCATGCCGATCGCACCGGAGCCGACGATGACCATCGACTTGGGCAGTTCGGGGATCGCGAGCGCGTCGTAGCTCGAGAGGATGGTGGTGCCGTCACACGGCGCGAACGGCAGCTGGTTCGGCCTTGCGCCGGTCGCGACCATGACGTTGTCGGCGGTCAGCTTCCCGGTGGTCTTGCCGCCGGCCCCGTTGTAGTAGTCCGCGTCGGCTTCGGAGATCTCGATCGAGCACGGTCCGCCGGCGGTCCGGCCGCTGGTGATCTTCGCGTGTCCGTCGTAGTGATCGATCTTGTTCTTCTTCAGCAGGTACCCGACCCCGCTGTTGAGTCCCCCGGTGATGGAACGGCTTCGACCGATCACCTTCTGGAAGTCGACCGTGACCGAGTCGGGGTCGACCATGATGCCCCACTCCTTGCCGTGGGTGATCGCCTCCTGGTAGAGCTCGGCGTTGTGCAGCAGTGCCTTGGTCGGAATGCAGCCCCAGTTCAGGCAGACGCCACCAAGGTTGTTGCGTTCGACGACTGCGGTCTTGAGCCCGAGTTGGGCGGCGCGGATCGCGCCCACGTAGCCGCCGGGTCCGCTGCCGATCACGATGAGGTCGTAGTGCTTGGTTTGAGCCATTGGTCGAGTCCGCCGCCTTCGCTATGGGGTACTGCCCGGCCAACTCTGGACCGGACGGGGGGGGACGATTCTAGTCGAGGGAGCGCTCCCCAGGGTCAGGACACCCGAGAAGGACCCTCTCCTGGAGCTTGAATCCCTTTCTGGTGGGGATTTCCCGGAGTGGGGGTATCATCAAGCGGTTCCAGTACCCAGACAGGGGTTTCGATGAGCAAGAAGAAGAAGAAGCGCAAGAACAAGCACGGGGGCTCCGGCCCACCACCCCAGATGAACGCAGAAGCGCTGGTCGAGGCGCTGGTCGCACTCCGCCCTGCGCTTGAAGCGGGTGACTCCGGGCGTACATGGGGCGAGGCGCACAAGCTCTTCCTCAAGACATCGATCGATGCATCCCGGCTGGGGCCCATGGTTATTGGCCGTGACCTGGCGCTCTTCGATCAGCTGATCCGCAGTCTCCAGGGCGTCGAGGAACCGGAAGAGGCGATCGAACCCGAGCCCGAAGGCGATTCGGAACCGGCCCCGGAGATTCCCGTCGAGACCCTTCGCAAGGCGATCAAGGCCTTTCGGAGGCGGCTCAAACTGACCAAGCTCGACATGGAATCGAAGCTCGGGGTCGGGCCGATGTCCGGTGGGCGGACCGCTGACTTCGAATCGATCCTGCCTCCGAACGAATTCCCGGCCGAGGTCTGGAAGGCCCTGGCCGCGGATGGCCGACTGGAAGCGACTGGTCGCGGTTTCTACAAACTGCCGGGCTCCTGAGCAGGAATCCGCCCGGTCTTGGGAAACTCTCCCCAAGTCACCCCCAAAAAAGACCGAGAACTCGATCAGGGCACCACCAAACAGGTTCCTTGAAAGTTGTTCCATGTCAGATCACCCCGAAGACAACCGACCGGTCGAAGCCGCCCAGAGAGCGGTCGCGATCGCCAGCCACGACATCCGCGGTTCGCTTGCGGCGATCGTGGCCCATGCCGAGCTGGTGGTCGACGGCGAGCTGAGTGCTGAACGCCAGGAAGAAGTCACCCGGCTCATCGCACGCAACGGCAGGTCGCTCCTGGCCCTGCTGGATGACGTGGTGTTCGCCTCGCGAATCGACGCCGGCGCCGAACGCGCGGAACCCACACCCTGCTCGATTCATGAACTGCTCGAGGACCTGGTCGAACTGCATGCTCCCGAAGCGGAAGCACGTGGGCTGTTCCTCGAACTCGAGATCGACCGCACCCTGCCCGCATCGGTGCTCACCGACGGAGTACACCTGCGGCGCGTCCTGATGAACCTCGCAAGCAATGCGATCAAGTTCACCGAACAGGGCGGCGTCCTTATTCGTGCCGAACACGATGACATCGAATCAAGGCTCACGATCTCCGTGGAGGACACCGGGGTCGGCTTGCGGCAAGTCGATCTGGAGCGCATCTTCGAACCCTTCATCCAGTCGGAGGACCGTATCCGGGATTGCCCCGGCAGCGGGCTCGGCCTGGCCATCGTCCGGGAGCTCACCGCTCTCCTCGGCGGGGAAGTCTCCGCACAGAGCGAACCCGGTTCCGGTTCGATCTTCCACCTGAGCATTCCGGTCGAGGCCTGCACGATGACTCCGGGTTTCAATCGTCTCGACGGTGTACGCGTCCTCTTTGCCGAGGACTGCCCCGACAGTCGCCTGCTCATGCAGCATCACCTCGAATCACTCGGTGCCTGCGTCACCCTCGTCGAAGATGGTCTCGCCCTCATCGAGCGCTGGAACCCCGGTGTCGACGACTCCGATCAGGATGTCATCCTGATCGATCTCGAAATGCCTCGAATGGGGGGGCTTGAAGCCACCGCCGCCCTGCGTGCGCGTGGGTGCGATGTGCCGATCCTGGTCCTGAGCGCCCACCCCGCCCACCTGATCGAGGATGAAGCCCGTGCCCACGGCTGCGACGGCTGCCTTGCCAAGCCGATCGACCCGACTCGACTCGCTCGTGAAGTCAACCGACTTCGGACCTGTGTCGGCGCTCGACGAAGCGGCTGAGCCCTCCAGACGGATCCCACAAAAAGAGAAATGCGCTTTTGCATGTCGGGCCCGATCCTCGTGATTCGTGCCGTAGCGTCGTGTTGCGCCGTGATGGATCTCGGCGTGATGCCCTTCGGGCATCTCCCACGCACGAGATCGCACCGTCGATCTCTTCACGATGGAGGTAGGACCATATGATCAAGTTCCTTGCAGTCGCTCTTCTCAGTCTGTCGGCTTTCGGGCAATCCGTTCAAGCCGGGTCGGGTTATATCTCTCTGTGCATCGAACTGCCCGGTATCCGAATCGCGGTTCGGATCATTCTGGATAATCCCGTCGAGACACTCCCGGAAGAGTTCGTGTTGTGTGAGAGTGTCATCTACGAAGGTGAGCAGTGGTGCGTCTACAAGCTCGACTGCGATGACAAAACCGGTTTCGCGAGGCCGTGTGATTCGGACGAATCCTTTCATCTCTACACCGAGGAATTCAGGGGCGTCGGAAGTGGGCCACCGGTTGCAACCCGGTCCGAGGAACTGATGGAAGCCCCCTGTTCGATCTTCTACAACCCGCTCCTGGGGGATTCGATCCGCATCGCGATGACGCTTCCGTACCCGATCCGGGCGGATCGGCTGCCTCCAGTGACCCGCAAAAATGATTTTTCGTTGACGGTGCTCGGCCCCGGCCCCGGCAGTGGTTTCGGCGAGAGCTTGGCGGACGAGGTCGGGCCATCCATGATCCCGGCCGGTTCGGTCGTGGTGTTGCGGGGAAGCGCCCGCCGGGTGCTCACCACCCTGGTCAACGACCTGCATCTTGGTGAAGCGACTTTCACGCTCGACAGCGGGGAGCATGTCTATCAGCTGCTTCCCGATCATGCCAACGACGACTGGCATGTCCTGCAGGACGGGCTCATCGTTCGTTCTGTCAACATCCCGCCGATTGGAGAATGACATGAATGCAGGCATGACGACAGCCGTGGGCGTTCTCCTTGTGGGGTTCGGCTCATGTGCTCCGGAAGGCGGGGGGTCATCCCCGCCTTCCGGAGCTTCATCGAAGCCGGTGGGGACCCGCGGGGCCAAACGACAACTGGCTCCTCCGGAACTGCCCGGACTCGAATTCTGTTCGGAGACGCTTGACGTCGAGCGTGGGATGCGTCTCTGTATCTACAAGACCGACTGCGACGATCCCGACGCGCCGGCCTGGGAGGACCTGGGGTGCGACGGCATTCGCCTGGTGACCACCTCGGGTGACTCCCTTCTTCGACCCGATTTCCAGTTCTGTCGCGAAGAAATGCGCGACGGTCGTCCCGCCTGCATCTACCAGCGTCACTGCGATGAGGAAGACCCCCTCGAGTACCAGGTCGACTTCGATTGTGACGGCCACGATTTTCAAAGCTTCGGGTACATAATCGTGCAGCCTCGACTCCCGATCGATCTCTCTGGTGCGGTCAGCTACCACATCGACAGCCTTTCGAAATCCATGAGTTTCGAGTTCGAGCCGAGCTATTCAACGCCTGTGATCCTGCCTCGACGTGGTGACCTGATGATCTGGCAGATTCGCAGTGCGGATGGTGTCGACGGAAAGATCCGCCTCAGCTCTGGAATGATCGAGGCGGGTTCGCGCATCAGGGTGGAAGGTACGTTGTCTGATTTCGTGTACTGGATGCACGCGATGGGCATCACCAAGATGCGAGCCACTGAACATGGAATGGACCTGATGTTGTTCAAGCACCCGAACAAGCCCTATTACGAGATTTCCATCGCTGGGCTCGTCATCGAGAAGGTCATGGTCGAGGCGCTCGACGCCGATCTGCGAACCCAGGACATGGAGAATGATCCCTGAGCAACGGTTTGAGTCCTTTTTCGTGCTCCGGAATCCGTCTCTCGCAACCTCGGAAGGCAACTGCACTTCCCGGAGTGCTATCATGCTCCTGCCGTGCGTACCGTCATTCTCAGCGATATCCATGCCAACCTCGAAGCACTCGAGACGGTGCTTGAAGATGTCGGTTCACGCGCACATGATCGAATCATCTGCCTCGGCGACGTGATCGGCTACGGCCCCGATCCCTGTGCCTGCATCGACCTCGTCGAGAAGCACTGTGCATTCTCGCTGCTGGGCAACCATGACTTCGCCTGTCTCTACGAACCCACCAACTTCAACCCGATCGCCGTCCAGGGGTCCTACTGGACTCGCGCCCAGTTCGAGCCAAGCTCCGGCGGCGTACGTGACGAGCATGCCGCTCGAAGGCAGGCCTTCCTTCACCTGATGCGGACCTACGCGTTTCTCGATGATGACCGTGACTACCTGCTCGTCCATGCGTCGCCACGGAAACCGCTCTCGGAGTACCTCTTCCAGGATGACGTGCAGAAGCCGGGAAAGATCGCGGCGGCGTTCGGGGCGATGCGAGGCTCCTACGCCTTCGTCGGGCACACCCACGTGCCCGGGGTCTTCTCCGCCGAGCACGATGAACGTGGCCGGGTCTCGATGGCGTCGCTCTTCGAGTTCGATTACGGAAACGAACTGCCGGGTCCGTTCGAACTCGACACCGTCGAGGGGCGAATGAGCTTCATCGTCAATCCCGGCTCGGTGGGACAACCCCGGGATGGCGATCCTCGGGCCAGTTACGCGATTCTCGACACCTCGGGGCGGGTTCCCGTCATCGAGTTCCACCGTGTCAGCTATCCGGCCGAGGTCACCCGCTCAAAGATCCTCGCAAATGACCAACTGGCGGATCGCCTCGGGGACCGTCTCATCGCGGGTGAATGACCACCCTGTTGGCGCTTCCGAAGGGTCTCCAATAGCATTCCCTCTTTCCAGCCAGCTGGCATCCGGACCCCGGGTGCCTGTCGGGAGCAGTTGTAGCAGTGCGTATCGCGATCATCAGTGACATCCACGCCAATGTCTTTGCACTCAAGGCGGTCCTTGAAGACATCCAGTCCAAGGATGTCCAGCACATCGTGTGCCTGGGTGACATCATCGGCTACGGCCCCGACCCCATCGAGTGCATCGATCTCGTCCAGGAACACTGCACCCTCACCCTCCTGGGCAACCATGACTTCGCATGCCGCACCGAGCCGGTGAACTTCAACTACATGGCGCGTGATGCGGCACTGTGGACCCAGGATCGACTTGAACTGGCCTACCCCGATGAACAGGCCCGCGACCGAAGGCTCGACTTCCTCGACACCCTTCCGGTCCGTCGGATGTTGAACGATGACTCGCGCTATCTCTGTGTGCACGGATCAAGCCGGCATCCAACCAATGAATACGTGTTTCCCGACGACGGCTTCAGCGTCGAACGCATGAAACCGCTCTTCGATCGATTCGAGGCGGTCTGCTTCGAGGGACACACCCACTGGCCGGGGGTGTTCGTCAGCGAGCCCCGGGACGGTGATGACCCCGTGTATTCCTTCTATCGAGGGCTCTGCTCGGAGGGGCGTCAGGGAAGTTTCTCCTCCGGAGCGATGGCCGGCATCGATCGAATCGTGCTGCGTCTGTCGGAGGGAGCAAAGTACATCGTCAATCCCGGTTCCATCGGGCAGCCTCGGGATGGAGATTCCTGGGCCAGCTGGTCGGTGCTCGAGAGCTCGGATGACGATTCAACGGATCCGGTTCTCACCTTTCACCGGACGAACTACGATTGGATGCGCGTGCGCGAGAGGATCGAGCAGTTCAGACGCGAAGGCGATGAACGCCTCGATCCCTTCCTCGGCGAGCGCCTTGGCATGGGACGCTGAGAAACCGCATGGAAGCTTCTACACGCAAGATCGTGCTCCCCATAGTCGTGTCCTTCGTGGCCTGTCTGGTGGTCACTGCCGTGATCCTTGGGCCCGGTCGCCCCGCGCCCGTCGAGGATCCGGCACCATCGACGGCACCATCGACGGCAACGAAGCAGGCTGACGCCACCAGCTCGAGCACGAATTCCCAGGTCGATCCGACCACTGAAGCCGCCCCGGTCACTCCGGCAGTCGATCCCGTGGTTCCAGCGGTTCCCGTGGTTCCAGGGGTTGCCACTGCCGAGCCATCCGACGACTCCACTCCGACTGAAACGACCAAGCCCGATCTTCCAGTCTCGACCCAGGCTGCTGCGGATCCTCTTCCGGTCCTCTCGACCGATACCTCGATCAACCTGCCACCACTGCCCGAACGAGAGACCGGCTGGGGCGCATTGACGGCGAAGGCACCCGATGGCACGCTGGCCGATCGTGGCGCAGCCACACCGCTTGGTTCGCTGGACCCGCTCACGGAACGGATGCAGATCGACTTTGCAAACCAGTCCGCCGGCATCTCGAAGATCACCTTCAGCAACTTCTGGCGAACCAGTGAAGCCAGACGTCAAGCGCAGTCCCACCACAATGCAGTCGCGGCCGGGTCCACCGATCCTCCGCCGATGCCCGCTGATGACCAGCGTTACGTCCTGCAGACCGCGGGCATGCTCTATTCGGGAGACGGTGTCGCCTTTGAGACCCCGATCCTCGCGGTGCATTCCCTTCGGGTCACCGGTTGGGGGGAAACTGCACAGGACGTGGTCCTCTTCGGTGACGTCTGGTCGCAGGTCGCACCCGGCCACTTCAAGACCGATGTCCACGAGGCCGGTACCGATGAGTTGATCCTCACGATCCATCGCCGCTTCACGTTGCCCCAGGGCCGTTACGACATCACCCTGCAGCAGTCGGTCACGAACCACTCCGGCCGTCCCCTCCGTGTGCAGTGGCGTCAGTTCGGACCGGGCGATCTCGCCCTGGATGAAACCACCTACCTGAAGGACATCCGGCGATTCCACTTCGGCTACCTGATGAATGCGACGCGGGACCCGAGCCAGACTCATGTACTGCACTCGGGCATGATGCTCGAGCGCAACTCCGCCATCGGCATGGCCGAGGAATACAGCTCGGATCCGCTTGCGAACATGCTGTGGCCGACGGAGTCGGCGCGCGAGGACGGCTTCGCCCTGTCCTGGTTCGGCTCAACCAACCGATACTTCGCACTCTGCATCCATGCACCCTACGACCCGCCGGACGACCCCTCGAAGCAGCTTTCCGCGATCGAGTCGATCAATCCGGTGATCGGCGGAACCTCGGATGACACGAACCTGCTGACTTCCCTGATCGGTCGCATGCAGCGACTCGATCCGGGCACCAGCGTCGACTGGGACATGGGCGTCTTCGCCGGGCCGCTCGAGCGTTCGGTCCTGAACGTCGCCGAGCCCTATGTCGCCTTGAACATGGGTGGACTGATCCTCTACCTGATGAGTGGCTGCTGTTCCTTCTGCACGTTCGCCTGGCTGGCGAACTTCATGATCATCTTCCTCTCGTTCATCCACAGCATCTGCTTCGACTGGGGCATCTCGATCATCTTCCTGGTGGTCGTGGTTCGAACGCTCCTGCACCCGATCACCCGCAAGGGCCAGATCAGCATGCAGAAGAACGCGAAGGCGATGGGTGACCTCAAGCCCGAACTCGACGAGATCAAGAAGCGCTACGCCGACGAACCCGAGAAGCAGCGCAAGGAACAGATGCGTCTCATGCAGGAAAAGGGGATGAACCCCCTCGGCTGCGGTGGCGCGATGCTGCCCATGTTCCTCCAGATGCCGATCTGGATCGCGCTCTACGCCGTCCTGTTCTTCGCGTTCGAGTTGCGTCAGGAATGGGCGTTCTACGGCTTCTTCCAGATGTTCGACGGCTGGGCCTTCATGGGTGACCTGAGTGCCCCCGACAACTTCATCGATTTCGGGGTGAGCTACGACCTCTGGTTCTTCGATTTCTCCGGAATCAACCTGCTGCCCCTGCTCATGGGCCTCGTCTTCTACTTCCAACAGAAGTACATGACCCCTCCGCCCAGTGCGAACATGAGTGAAGACCAGCTTCGCCAGCAGAAGATGATGAAGATCATGATGCTGGTCCTCTTTCCCCTCATGCTCTACGGGGCACCGAGCGGCCTGACCCTCTACATCCTGACTTCGAGCATCATCGGAACGCTCGAAAGCCGCTACATCCGCGGGCACATCAAGAAGCTTCAGGATGAAGCCGACAAGAACCCCGTGGTGCTCGAGGCCGATGGCAGCAGTGGCGCCGTCAAGGGGCGCAAGAAGCAGGACCGGGTCGGCAAGATGTACGAACAGATGCTCCAGAACGCGCAAAAGCGTCAGGAGCAGAAGAAGCAGAAGAAGAAGACGTTCAAGAAGCGCTGATCCGCCCCGAGCGAGTCCTTCTCGTGAACCTATCCGACACCATCGTCGCCGTCTCGAGCCCACCCGGACGGGGAAGGCGTGGTCTCGTGCGGATGAGCGGACCCGATGCCCTGAAGCTCTCATCCCTCGAGGCGTTCGGCCGCGGCTGCCATCGGGTGACACTTGATCTTGGTGGTGACGAGCTCCCGACGCTTGCGGTGGTCGCGACATCACCCGGCAGCTACACCGGGGAGGACGTGGTCGAGTTCCTGGTTCCCGGTGGTGAACCGATGCTTGCACGGGTACAGGACGCACTCCAGCAGGCGGCAACCCGCAAGGGCACGTCCTTGCGCAGGGCGGAAGCGGGAGAATTCACGGCCCGTGCGTACTTCAACGGGCGCATCGGCCTGCTTGAAGCGGAGGGAATCGCCGAAGCGATCCGGGCGGAGACCGATTCACACCTGCGGGCAGCCAACCTGATGACCGATGGCGGCCTGGGTGATGTCGCCCTGGAACTCGTGGGGGAACTCACCAGGCTTGCCGGCTTGGTCGAAGCTGGAATCGACTTCACCGACCAGGAGGACGTGGTCGCGATCTCCAACCTCGAACTTGCCCGGACGCTCGAGATCCTCATCGGCGAACTGCAAACCCGACTCGGCGATTCGGTGTCGATCGAACGCCTGGAATCCGTGCCGTGCGTGGTGCTCGCAGGGGTCGCCAATGCCGGCAAATCGAGCCTGTTCAACGCGCTGCTGGGAACCGAACGCACCGTGGTCGCCGATGTCGAGGGAACCACTCGAGACGTGGTGATCGAACCCTTGCGGCTCAAGACGCTCGGGGGTGATCTCGAGATCCTGCTTGCCGATGTCGCGGGCTTCGGTGGTTCATCACTTGCACTGGTCGGAATCGAGGACGCCATGAAGCGCCGTGCGGTCGAGGCGATCGAACGTGCCGACCTCATCCTGCGCTGCACCCCGCCGGGGGGCACGGTCCTCCGACTCGAGACGACAGCGCCCATCCTCGACCTGGCCACCAAAGCCGATCTCGATGGGGCTGGGGCAAGCTCGTTCCAGGTCTCGGCCGCGACCGGGGCGGGCATCACCGAACTCGCCGGTTTGATCGCGACCACGCTCGGCGGCAGCTCCAATGTCCTGGGTGCCGGTACCTTCGCGATCTCCGAGCGTCATCGCGATGCCCTGCAGCGGACGCTCGACGCGATGCAACGGGCCAATCGACTTGTCATCGAGGATCGTCCCGGGCTCATGCCGCCGGCTGAACTCATCGCGGCCTGCCTGCGCGACGGACTGGACGCCCTTGGCGAGCTGGTCGGTCGCATCACGCCCGACCAGGTGCTCGAACACGTCTTCGCTCGTTTCTGCGTGGGCAAGTGAGCCCGGTCAGAACTGGATGTTGATCTCGAAGTACCCGGCGACGGCGTCATCAAGCGTCGCGGGGTCACCGCCGCTCGGATTCGCGATCCACTCGATTCCCGGCTGCACGAACACCGAGGGGATGAGCTGGGCCCGGTAGAAGACCTCGATCGCCGTTTCATTTCCGCCCGCGTTCCCCGGGCTTCCGTCCTCTTGCAGCGAACGGTACACCGCCGTCTGGTCGGAAAAGCACGTGATCGATCCCATGATCCCGAGTGCATCCGCGGGACGCTGGGGAATCACGCCGGTGGCGCTCACCCCGACCAGATACGACCATCCCACCGGATTCTTCTCCGGAGGACTCCAGGCAATGCGTCCGAAGGCCTGGATGCCGCCGCCTGCCGCGGCCGAGTCGGCATCGGTGGCAAAGACCGTCTGTTGCACCTGGAGGTAACACCCCGGAACGTCCTCGACGCCGTTGATGTTGTCGCCGATGGTCACCGAGGTTCCGGTCTGCATCCAGCCGCCGGCGCTGAGGGTGCCTGGTCGGGTGTCATCGAGATCCCAGGAGACGTCGCACTGCGTGATCAGAAACCAGTGGCCGTCGTTGTTGAAGAAGCTGTCGGGTCCGCGGGGTCCGGTTGCGGGACCCGTTTCCCCGGTCTGGGGATCGAAGGCGGCACTGGTTCCGTCGTACCACCCGAAGGAGGCGGTGATCTTTTCGGTGATGTTCAGGCTCAGTTCCAGGCCGGTCGCTTCATTGGGGTAGGTGGGTATGAACAGACTGATCTGTCCCATGTATCCCGCGCCGGCGTAGTTGAATCCCGATGTCGCCGGCATGGACACGAACGTCGCGCAGGCGTCGATCTTCCCGAACGTGACTCGAAAGTTGTCATCGAAGAGTTCCTGACGCCAGTACAACTGATTGATCTGGTTGAGTGTGCTCTGGTCGGGATCGAAGAAGTTGGCGTTGTCCCCAAGCCACGAACCCGTCGGGTCGTACAGTCCCGAGGGCTCGAACCGCTGGTTGTACCAGCTCGAGTATCCGTAGTTGGCGACGAACGTACCGCCTTCAATTCCGACGAATCGTTCGGCGTCGATGATGAGTGCGAGTTCCACCGCGCCCGCACCATAAAAGCCGGCGTCGAGACCGCCGGTGAAGTTCTCCTGGAGAAACGAGCTGTATTCCCCGAACAGGCGGATGCCGTGTTCCTCGAGATCGCTGCGCAACCCGCCCCAATCCCCGGTGATCCCGTCCGAACCCCACGGCCAGTCGCCGTAAAAACCGTCCCCACCCATCGGGTTCCAGCCGATCGTGGTCAGTCCGACGTACTGGTTGGGAGCGTCCATCACCCGGGATCGCTCCGGTGGCCGCGCCTCCGGTGGCGTGGTTTCCGGGGTCGATTCCGCCTGCATGAGTGCCATCAGTGCGATCTGGAGGAGCATGCCGGAATTCTACCGTCTCGCACGCACTTCCATCCGCCAGTCGATAGCCTTGGTTCCATGACAGTGAACATCACCGAGATCCGCGTGCGGTACTGTGAATGCGATCCCATGGGCGTGGTCCACCACACCGTCTATCCGATCTGGTTCGAGATGGGTCGGACCGAGCTTCTCCGCATGACCGGAGTGAGCTACCGGGAGCTCGAGGAACAGGGCATCATGCTCGCCGTGGTACGCCTCGAGGCACGCTACCGGCAACCGGCACGCTACGACGAGTTGCTCCAGCTGGAGACCACCCTCGCCTCGGTCGGTCGGGTCAAGGTCGAGCACAGCTACCGGTTGCTTCGCGGTGAAGACGTGCTGGTCACCGGTGCGACGACCCTGGCCTGCCTCGACGAGACCGGCCAGGCCCGGATGCTTCCGGACATGCTGCTTGCCCCTCAGCCTGATTCAGATTGATCCGGCGTACCGAGCTTGGTCTTGATCCTGGTCAGGGGGCCGGTGTAGAGACTCCGAAGATTGGTCTCCAGTCCCGTTCTCAGGAGGCGGTCCAGCTCGTATTTCGCGGCCGATGAGTCGACTTCGATGGTGATGGTGGACCCTCGGGACCCCACCAGCTTGGAACTGGCCAGGAGTTTGTCCGGTACCAGCTGCTCCCAGGCTTCGCTGAAGGACGAAAAGCGCTTTTCATCCCTCTGAGCCCTCTTTTTGGTGTCCTGGATCAGCGATTTGATCGAGGGGTCGAACGATCGCAGCCTCCGGTAGGGGGCCATTCTGGCGAGTCTGGCAAGACGAGGGTCTTTCATGGCTCTCTGGGATCTCCTCCACGAGGATAGGCCTTTCGCCGGTATGCTGCGCGCCCAATGAGTTCAGTACTTCTCGAATCCGTCAGGAAAGTCTTCGGCACCACCGTCGCGGTTGATGAGGTCAACCTGGAGATCGCAACCGGTGATCTCTTCTTCCTCCTCGGCCCTTCCGGTTGCGGCAAGACCACCCTGCTTCGCATGATCGCCGGCTTCGCCACGCCATCCGGCGGGCGCATCACCATCGGTGATCGTGATGTCACCAAGCTTCCCGCCGAGAAGCGTGACACCGGCATGGTGTTCCAGAGCTACGCGCTCTGGCCGCACATGAGTGTTCGCGAGAACGTCGCCTTCGGACTGAAGGTTCGCAAGCTCGAGCGTTCTCGCGTCGATTCAGAAGTGGATCGTGCGCTCGAACTGGTTCGAATGACCGACTACGCCGCTCGCAAGCCGAATGAACTCTCCGGCGGGCAGCAGCAGCGCGTGGCCCTCGCTCGGGCACTCGCATTCAAGCCGAGCATCCTGCTTCTCGACGAGCCGCTCTCCAACCTCGATGCGAAGCTTCGCATCGAAATGCGTTCGGAGATCCGCCGGATCGTCGACGAGCTCGGCGTGACGACGATCTACGTGACCCACGATCAGAAGGAAGCACTGTCACTGGCCGACGACATGGTCGTCATGCGTGACGGCTTGGTCGTCCAGCGCGGATCGCCCCGTGAGCTCTACACTCGACCGAGTTCCCGATTCACCGCGGACTTCCTCGGCGAGACCAACCTGATCTCCGCGGAAATCCGAGGCCGTGAAGACGATCGAGCGGTGCTCTCCACCGTTGCGGGCGATGTTCACTCCACCGCCATCGTCGACACCCTTCCCGACAAGGGCAACATCACGCTCTCCATCCGACCAGAAGCCCTGGCGATCATTCATGAGGGCGAATCGGTTCCCGAGGATTCCTCGGTGATCAACGGCACCCTGATCGATTCGATCTTCCTCGGGGAGATGGCCCAGCACCGGGTGGACATCGGCGGGGACGTGGTCCTGAAGGTTTTTCAGTTGAATCCCCGGCAGCTGGCCCCGGGAAGCGATATTCGCCTGGCAATCGATCCGGAAGACGTCGTTCTCCTGCGGGATTGACCCAGTCCCGGGTAGACTGCGCGGCTCATGTCTTCGCCCATCTCCATGCCCAAGATCGCGATCGTCGGTCGTCCCAACGTCGGGAAGTCCAGCCTGTTCAACCGACTGGTCGGTCGTCGGGTCTCCATCGTCGACCCCACGCCCGGCGTGACCCGCGATCGCGTGGAAGGCGTGGTCCAGGTGAATCCCCCGGAAGGGTCCGATGAAACCGAGCCACGTTTCGCGGAGCTGACCGATACCGGTGGCTACGGCGTCTACGTGGGCGAAGGTGCCCGCTTCGACGATGCCGGCGAGGATCTCGCCAACCTGACCGATGCCATCGAGGCGCAGATCCGGTTCGCGACGCGAGAGGCGGACCTGGTCATCTTCCTGCTGGATGCACGAACCGGCGTGACCGCCCTGGATGAACGCATCGCATCGATGCTCCGGCGCGAAGGTACCGCCGACAAGGTGCTCACCGTCGCGAACAAGGTGGACGACGATTCCTGGGAGGCACACGCCCACGACGGCGCCGCACTCGGGTTCGGCGTGCCGATCCCGGTTTCCGCCAAGAGCGGATTCGGACGGCGAAGCCTGTCCGACACACTCTGGGATCGCATCGCCAACAGCGAAGGCGTTCCCCGAGACCCTTCCATCCAGTTCGCGATCGTCGGTGCTCGCAACGCAGGCAAGTCCACCCTGATCAATGCGCTTGCCGGTCGACCGCGCGTGATCGTCTCCGAGATCGCGGGAACCACCCGGGACTCGGTCGACGTCCGTTTCGAGATCGAGGGGCGACAGCTTCTTGCCATCGATACCGCCGGGGTTCGCAAGCGAAAATCCTGGGCGGACGATGTCGAGTTCTACTCCCACAGTCGTGCGAGCGATGCGATTCGTCGCAGTAACGTCTGCATCCTGCTGGTCGATGCCGCCAAGGAGATCTCGCAGGTCGAGAAGAAGCTCTCGCTCGAGCTCCAGAAGCAGTTCAAGCCGACGGTGATCGCGGTGAACAAGTTCGATCTCGTCGAGGATCGGGTCACCGCCGAGCAGTACGTCGACTACCTCACCCAGGAACTTCGTGGTCTCAGCTACGCACCCCTGACCTTCATCAGTGCGAAGGAAGGACGCGGCCTCGACGACATCGTGAAGCTGGTCCTGAACCTCGAGAAGCAGGCAAGTCACCGTGAGACCACCGGGCAGGTCAACAAGGTCATCCAGGAGATCCTCGCCGAGCGAGGGCCGTCCTCGAAACTGGGAACCAAGGCGAAGATCCTCTATGCCACGCAGGTCGGCATCAATCCGCCCACGGTGGTCCTGGTGGTCAACAAGCCGGATCTCTTCACGCCGGGCTATCGCCGGTTCCTCATGAACCGGCTCCGTGACCAGCTCCCGTTCTCGGAGGTCCCCATCCGCATGGTGATCACCGAACGCAGCCGCATGTCCCTTTCCGCCCTCAAGGGTGGAGAACATCGTGCTGGTGAGCAATCGGTCGACGAATCGGACTGATCTGCCGCTACAATCAATTCAGGAATTCGTTCTTCAACCCGTCGTGTTCACCAGGCAGCACGGCGGTGGCCAAAAACCCGTCTGGAGACATCTGAACGGCTGCCCAACCCGACCCGGACCGGTCGGGTTCCATCAGTGGGCCTCAGCAGGATGTTTCCGGCACAGGAAAGGTAGAGAACGATTCCTAGTCGATACAAGTCATCCGGTTCGATCATGCGTCTTCCCGTCTTCGAGGAGGAAGCTGATCCTACAACGCGCGACATCACGGCTCTCGAGGAGTCCTACAAGAATCGAAAGCCACCGACATCGATCGTGGTCCGCTACGGATCGATGCGCATGGTCGGGGAGTATCCCTACGACGGTCCCGCCAAGCCGGGATGCGGCAGCAAGCTGGTGGCGAGGACGTCCCGCGGGCTCGAGGTCGTGGAGATGCTGACGACCACCTGCCCGAATTCCGGTTGTGGAAAATCGGTCTCACGCAAGGAGATGCTCGGGTACATCGACAACTCCGGTGGGGCGGACTACCCGTTCAAGACCAACGGCAAGATCCTCAGGGTCGCTTCCATCGACGACCTCAATCGATGGAGCGAGATCCAGTCACGAACTCGAGAGCGGGTCAGTGACGTCAAGGCCGCGATCACTCGATTCGGCCTCGAGGAGAGCATGAAGCTGGTCGAGCTCGAACCGATCCTCTCCGAGGAGCAGCTCACGGTGTTCTACACCTCGGAGGATCGCGTCGACTTTCGAGAACTCGTGCAGTGGGTCGCGCGGGAGTTCACCTGTCGAATCGAGATGCGACAGGTCGGGGCGCGGGACGAGGCTCGGCTCGTCGCCGACTACGAGCGCTGCGGACAGCACTGTTGCTGCCAGAATTTCCTGAAGGTCCTGAAGCCCGTCTCCATGCGGTCGGCCAAGGTCCAGAAGGCGACCCTGGACCCATTGAAGATCTCCGGACGCTGCGGACGTCTGATGTGCTGCCTTCGATACGAGGACGAGACCTACTCTGAGTTGAAGTCCCGGCTCCCCCACAAGAAGACGAGGGTGGGTACACCCGAAGGTCCCGGGCTGGTGGTCGATTCCAAGATCCTGGTCCAGCTGGTGCTGGTGGCCCTCGAGAAGGACGGCCGCTCGATCGCGGTGCCGGTCGAGGATCTCTGCGATCCGGACGACTGCCCGGACATCGAGACCGAGGTACCGGCGGATCCGCTTCGTGGCTTGCCGGTCGAGAAGCTTGGTGTCGGTACCGAGAAGAAGGCTCCTCGCAAGCGTCGCCGTCGCCGTCAGGGTGACAAGGCCGGCAGTGGGGATGACGCACGCAATGCGCAGCAGGACGCCTTTCGCAAGACCGCCAAGGGCGAGGATGCACGACCCGGAAGTGCCGAGGGTTCGGGTGCACTTGGAAACGAAGAAGCCGATGGTTCCGCGCCCAAGACCAAGAAGAAGCGCCGGCGACGTCGTCGCAAGGGTGGAGGCGATGGGGGTGACGCCGCCACTCCGGGACAGCCTTCCGGTGGCGGAGGATCCGGACCGCAGGCTTCCGACGGTGAGTCCCAGCCGCGCAAGAAGCGTCGCCGCAGGCGTCGTCGTGGAGGAGGCGGTGGTGGAAACGACAAGAACTCCGGCAACCCACCGTCGACGGACTGATTGCGCGGTACCATTTTCCTGAATGAGTGATCAGCCCGAATCAACCAGTGACGCCTCGAAGGCCTCTTCCGGTGGCATCTCCGACACGATCCAGTCGTTGATCGTCGCTTTCGTGCTTGCGATGACGGCACGTGGGTTCGTTCTCGAGGGATTCGTGATCCCGACGGGCTCGATGGCGCCGACCCTGATGGGCGAACATGTTCGCTGGAAGTCGCCGCAGACCGGTTGGTCCTACGCCGTGGATGCCGGAAGCTACGTCCAGGTGTGGACGCGGTTCGCGAAGATCATGACGACCGCGAAGAACCAGATGAACGGTGCGACGGCGGAACAGCGCCAGCGCATCGGTATCGAAGCGGCAAGAAGATCCATGATCGCCCGATGGGATCCGATGTTCGGGCTGGATCGTCCGGTCGAGCGCTCACGACCGGACCTGAACAAGGGCGTGCCTGCTCGTGCGGGTGACCGCGTCCTGGTGCTCAAGACGCTCTATCCCATCTTCGGACCCGATCGCTTCGACGTGGTGGTGTTCAAGAATCCGACCGACCCGGTGGGAGGCACCCAGAACTTCATCAAGCGACTGGTGGGTCTTCCCGAGGAACAACTGGTCACCGTGGATGGAGACATCTTCACCGGAGCGCTCGATGCGGCATCCGACCAGCTTCGAATCGTCCGCAAGCCGGAGTCGGTTCAAAGGGCGGTCTGGCAACCTGTCTATGGTTCGAACTACGAGCCGATCGATCTCGAAAACTGGCGCAAGAACGAACGAGTGGCCTGGTGGGGTGCGCCGTGGGCTCCCGAAGCAGGTGATGACGACTGGACCATCGGGACCGATCGTGCATGGCGATCGTCCGCGACCGGTCCCACCTCGCTCCGCTTCAAGGCATCGAAGTGGCCGATCACCGACTTCAACATGTACAACGTCTATCGAGGCGGTGATGTCACGATCTCTCCACTCATGCGCAGGCCCTATGCGGTGAGTGACGTGCGTATCACCGGGTCGATTGCGCCGGATGATGCGTCGAATTTCAAGTCGACGACCCTGGAGATGGAAAGCAGGGGCGTCCGTTTCGAATGGACGGTCGGCGTCGACTCGGTGTCGCTTCTGATGACCGACGTCTCCGATGGTCGGGAACTTGCGAGCGCCAGCGAGCCCTTCTCGTTCCCGGGACGAACCATCACCGTTGATTTCTGGCAGGTCGACCAGCAGATGTGGCTCTTCGTTGACGGTGCACTCCTGCTCCAGCTGCCATTCAATGACTGGTCGCCGATAGAACGCTTCAATGCCAGCTTCCCCGGCACCTCGGTGCAGTCGTATCTTCGTGATCCCCTGCTGGCACGTCCCGAACCGCCCGCGCTGAACTGGCGTTTCGACTGCGGACCGGCCGTACTTCGTAATGTCGAGATGGCGCGAGACCTGTACTACCGGCCCACTGTCCTGGATCCGATCAATCAGTACCGGGAGAACGGGCGTCCGATCACCGGGAACGGTTTCGGAACCGACTTGCTCAACCCCGGACGTATCGAAGCGGACCAGTTCGTGATGTTCGGTGACAACAGTGCCGCCAGCCGTGATGGCCGCATCTGGGGGCGACCACATCCCCTGGCCGCAAACTTCGCCGGCGACGACGCACCCTTCGTGGTCCCACGAAGGCTGTTGATCGGAAAGGCGTTCAGCGTCTACTTCCCGGCTCCGCTTCCGTGGATCGAGGGCGGCCGCAAGATCATTCCCGATTTCGGTCGCACACGCTTCATCCGCTGACACCTTGATGGTGCCGTCAACGATCGCCTCCACCGACGACGGCCTGCTGCTGCGTGGTCTGGTGCATCGTCCTGTGATCAAGTCCGCTTCCAATCCGGTCGAGCGCGTCGAGACCCGCTTGATGCCAGTGCGTCACGTCGATCGTGTCGATCTCGCCAAGGGCCGTCAACAGCGGTCCCGGCTTTCTCGGTGCACGTTCCAGACGCTTCCGTGCATCATCCGTCAGCTCGACGACCTCCTTGATCTCGAAGAGGAGCCCTGACTCTCGTGGCGTGCACTCGAAGCGGTAACGAAACCCCGTGAGTCCGTCACCGACCAGCAGGTAGTCGATGGTGGCGAGATCCTCGTCCGTCAAGGATCGAAGCCTGCGTGCCCATCGGCCTGAATCGGTTCGCTGGTTCGATGCATGGTGCGCAGTGATCCGTCCTCGCAGGGTCGCTTCGCGTGCCGCCCTCCAACCAAGTGGATCCGATGCATCAACCCTTGCCAGTCTTTGTTCGAGTCTCGGGTCTCGCGCGATGGCGTTTCCGTGGGCCAGCCCCATCACCTCGATGGTCTCGAGCAGGATCGCCGAAGCGACCGCGGTGCCCAGGAGGTGGCTGCCGTCAGCGAGGTGAAGCGCGATCGTCAGGCAGTCGATGACCGCTCCGGTGGCATCCTGTTCCCGTCCGTCCGCACGTGCGACCACGGCTTCGGCAAGAAGCACGCGTGACAATGCACGCATCGGGCGCAGCCAATCGCCTTCGCCGATGGTGGAACCCAGGCGTTTCGCCTTGAGCGCCTGTGGCCAGTCACAACGTTCGCACCACCCGGCGCGCTCGATGAGGGAGCGCATCATCGTGAGGTTCGAGAGGACTTCCCGGGCCCGGTCGAGTGATTCGGTGGGGACCGATTGCGTTGAATTGATCGTGGTTGCGTATCTGCGGACCGTTTCCAGGGCGTCCTGCTGTTCATCGTCGAGTGCCCTGACATGGGGAAATGCGTAGGCGTACAACGTCGATGCATCGGCGTGGACGATCGGATCGGATCCAAGCTGTATGTCGCGCAGTGCATCATCAAGTCCGTCACGCCTTTGCTGGTGATCGATCTTGATGCCTGCAAGTCGTGCGTGGTTGGCGAGGAAGTGCACGGCGATCGCGCCATGCATGCCCGCCTGGAGCGATGACTTGAAGTCCTCGAGCAGCGTGCCTGCCAGTTTCGGATCATCGGTCTGCAGGATCGTCGCGATTCTCTCGAATCCCGATTCGACTCCTTCCACTTCATCCTCGAAGGACGCGCCGATCGTTCGTGGCCCGGAGATCGCGACCGCCAGCTCCGGGTTCTCCCGCAACCAGCTGATCATCTGTAGTTGGTCCGATTGCATGGCCCCGGCACATCCCAGCGGGTCATGGCCGTCACCCAGTGATTCCCGCAGGCGTGTCGCATCCGTCGAGTCGATCGTTCCCAGCGCGATGGCTTCCTCGATGCCGGCCATGGCGTTACCCGCACAGATGTTTGCGGTCAGCGAGGCTTCCACCGCGCCTGCGCTTGCCACTCGAGTGGTCAGTGCACCCATGTCAGCAAGCATTCGGTTGGCCTGTTCATCCAGCCCGCGTGCCCGGTAGTCACGCGCCTGCATGGCCATCAGGCTGCTCAACCTCCGCAGGGGGCTCAGCATGGTGAGGTCTTGAACCGGCCCTTCCGGTATGCCTGGCATGAAATCAAGGCGGGGTGTCCGCGATTCAACCCGGGCAAGCTGGATCGCCCGTGCGCTCTTTTCCAGCACCGAGCGTGCGAGTTCGGGGTCCCAGCGGGTCCCGTCTGCGGCTGAAAGTCCCTCGACCAGCCATTCATCGGTGCTGATGCCGGCGCCCTCAAGTGCCCTGATCGCATCGTCGTATGGCAGGGGGGCGCTCTCGAGTTCCAGGCGTTCGTGCTGAGTCGGCTCGAACCCGGACTCTTCCGCCTCCATCCGCTCCGTGACGATGGAACAGCTGATCAGCCAGGCGAGGACGGCCGTCGACAGGGGCGCGGTGGGGTGGATGCTCTTTGAAGTCATGGATCCGGGTGGTGCGTGGTCCGGGGATTCGGGCACTTCTACAACAACCCCGTCTCATCTGTTCGTGAGACGGGTTGGCGATACTGATGGTTCCTGAGCCATCGTTTGTTTCTTGTCTGGGTCTTTTTCGGGCTTCTCGACTGCTTGTCACGACACCATACGAGTTGATCCGGCCCTCCGGTTTCACTCGGTCCCGGAATCCGGATTTTCCGTGTTCTTCACTTCAATCTCATCCATCAGCCCGTCGAATCGGCTGATGGCATCGTTGCCCCTTGCCCCCCAGCGAGTGGTGTCGATCGGCTGTTCGGTATCGAGGATCTGAAGCAGTTCGATCAAGCGGCGATGGGCAGAACCCAGCCTCTGGTGGCTCTCATCATCGATCTCAACCACGTCATCGATCGCATAGAGCTCTCCCTGGCCCTCGTTTCGGGGGAAAGGGGGCAGATGGTCGGGTTTCGTGGGGTCCACCTGCTTCTGGTAGTAGGCGATCGACGCGAGTCGTTCGTTATTCCAGTTGCTGGCCAGTTGGCTCGCATCCTCCAGGTCGTCGAGTCCGTAGCGCATCAGGATCTCATGGGTCGACTTGCGAAGCATCGCCGCTCGAGCGGCTTTCCAGCCCAGGGGATCTCCTCCATCGAGTCTTGCGAAACGATCGGCAAGCAGTGTCTTGTCCTCGGCCTCCAGGGCTCTCTCGGGGAGGGTGGACTCCGCCATGCTCACCAGTTCGTCGAGGCTTGCCGCGCACACGACCGAACTCATCAGGTGGGTGCCGTCGCCGAGGTGAAGCGCGACTGCCAGTGCATCTGCGATCGCGCGGGCCACGTTCGAATCATCGCCATTCGCGTCAGCGAGACAGACCGCCAGTGCGGCGTCTGCGAGAAGCAAACGGACCGCAGCACGCATCGGACGCACCCATTCACCCATCGGGATGACAAGTTCGTAGTCCTCAGCCAGGGCCGCGTACTCCCAGTTGCACTGCTCGAAACGAGCGGCACGATGAAGAATGGACAGGGCTGGAGCGGACTGTTCGAGCAGACCACGGATTTCATCGAGCATCGCTTTCGGGATGGCATCGCAGCTTCCGGTGACCGAAACGATCTTCCGAACCATCTCGAGGATCTCCTGGTCCGTCTCGTTGATCCTCGCCAGGTAGGGAAAGGCCTGCGCGTAGAGGATCGCGGCGTTGGCGAAATTGTCGGGATTCTCCCCGGACGCGATCGCTCCCATGATCCTCCGATACTCGGCCAACGTCTCCTCGAACTGGATCTTCGACTTCAGCAAGCGATCGAAATCCGTCATGAACAGTTGCGCCAGCAGCCCGAAGTCGCCCGCCTCGAGCTGGGACTGAAACTCCGCCATCATCGCCATCGCCTTGTCCGGATCATCCTCGGCAAGCGCGCGGGCACCGAGTTCGAACCCCGGTCGTGCCTGTTCGAGCAGTTCGTCGACCTCTTCAGGGCTCATCGACGCGAGTGGGGTGCCTTCGATCTCCTCATCGACCAGCCAGTCCATCTCGGCGGCGAGTTGCGGGCCGGGGTCATCGAACTGAGCGATCGTCTTTTCCAGCATCTCGATTTCGGTGTATCCGAGATCCTTGAAGCGAAAGGGGTCGTCGCTCTCGAAGTCGAATCCATCCAGCATGATGCGCGCACTCTCCGCGTCGAGCTGTCCACGTGCAATCGCATCATTGATCGAATCGAACCCCGATTGAATGCTGGCCATGGAGACCAGGGAGCAGATGGCGATGCCATCGGAAGCGGCATGCGAGCTCATCTGCATCAGAGCCGACATCGTCCCTGCGGCGTCATTCATCCGCCCGTTGGAGCGTTCCATGTCGGCTTGAAGGGTCATCAGTCTGGACAGTCGGCGCATGTAGTTCAGATGGGGAAGAAGGGTCATCATTCCTGCATCTGTATTGAGCCCGAAGTCCGCCGTCCCCAGTCGGGAGGCGCGCTTCGCATGTTCGATGGCACTTGCATTGTGTTCCAGGATCCGTCGCACCGCGGCGGACTGGTATGCGCCGGGTCCCGGATTGCGTTCGACCGCATCCCAGACTTCTTCCCAGTCCTCGTTGCCGTAGTCGCCGGTTCGTATCAGTTCCTCGAGCGCGGTCTGGTAGAGGTTCGCTGCATTGCGATCGTCATCACCCGGGTTCAGGGATTCCCGGAGGATTTCGAGTTGTTCACGAATCCTCTCTTCACGGATCTCCTCCTCCGACTGTGCGTGGACCGAAGCACAGGTGGCCAGAATGCCGGCTGCGAGGATGCCTCCGCTGACGAGGGTTCTCATTGCTGATGTGCCTGGCCGGTTCATGGAATCTCCACGTGAGGCTTCAGGATCATACGTTTGTCGAGGGCTCACGGTTGCTTGCAGCAGAACGCTTCTTCGCGACATTCTGGAAGCTGATCATCCCCAGGAAGGTGATACCTCCGATTGTGAAGGGGATGAGGTAGTACAGCACCCTGAAGGCGATGAGTGATGCGAACAATTCCGCACCTGCATCACCGGTGAACCTCGGACTGAGTACCGCGATCATGATCGCACCGAACACGCCGATGCCACCGGGTACGAGTGACATCAGGGCAGCCAGCTGGACCACCGCGAAGATGCCCACGAAGGCCATCCAGGCCAAGTCATGGTGATCCGGCAGGAGTACGTAGAGGATGCTCGATGCGATGGCGAGGTCTCCGATGGAGACGAGGACCTGTACCGCGCCGATCTTCGGTCCGGGCAGCTGGAACGTATGCCCCCGGATGACGATGGGGCTTCTTTTCAGGGAGACCAGCAGGAACCACAGTCCTACTCCGCTCAAGAGGATCACCGGCACCGCGTACCTGAACCAGTCGCCTTCGAAGAGGTACCCGACCTTGGGTAGTTTCGACAAAAGGCTGGTGAGTTCGACCCCCTCGAACAGCAAGGCTGTTGCAGCGACGATCGAGAGTCCCATGTAGTAGGTGAGCACTCCGAAGCCGACCACTTCGCCGACCTGCTTGCCGCTCACGCCCCAGCGCGGATAGATGCGCAGGCGGAGCAGTGCACCGACCACCACGCCGTGTCCGGTGGTGTTGGTGATCGAGTATCCCAGGAGCCCGGTACCCAGTGGTCGCGACAACCCGATCCCGAGTTTGAAGAACCAGGCCGCCACCACGTCGTAGCACGCAATCGCCAGTAACGCCGGCACGACCAGTATTGCCGCGATCACGATCTTCATCGGATCGATGGCCATGATGGAATCCATGATTCCGTCATGCGATTTCTTCTGGACCTGCTGGACCTCGAGATAGATTGCATAGCTTGCGAAGCCCAACACCGCGAGGGTGAAGAGCGGACTGAGCTTGCTGAGGCTTGGTAGGGTTATTTTCACGCGGTTTAGAGGATAGCCAGATAGACCGAGCTGATGGCGCGTTCCATCAAGAAGAAATCGCCGCGGCCCATGGCCGCGGCGATCATCGTTCGGAAATCCTGTCGCGCAGGTCGGAAGTGCCTGACCCACGCATGGAGTTCAAATGGTGTCAGGGACGAGCTTCACGTTCCTGTGCTTCGTTGATTCGAAGTGCACGTCCGTCCATCTCCTGGCCATTGAGTTGATCGATGGCCTTGCGTCCACCGTCGTCATCCATCTCGACGAAGCCAAAGCCGCGCGAACGGCCGGTCTCACGGTCGAGGATGACGCGTGATCGCTGAACGCTGCCGAATTGTGAAAAGAGATCCTCGAGTTCCTGGTCGCCTGCTGACCAAGGAAGGTTGCCCACGTAAATGTTCATCGTTGATACCGGATCTGAATCTGTCACAGTGTGAAAGTGGTTCGAATCCTTGCCGTGACTCAAGGAGTATCGATTCCGCACGCCGTGCCCCAGCGCGCGATTCCATGGTATCCAAACCGCCCTGCGTTTGGAATGAAAATCCACTCCGGGAGGCGTGGGTGCTACTAGTCCTTTCCAAGCAAGGACTTTCTGATGATAAGTAAAACGGACATAACCGCTTCCCTGAAGCGTGAAACGGCGTTCTCATTGCTTTTGCTCGGTATCCCTTGAATGCAATCGTCTCGCGTATGCTGTCCTGATGCGACCTCCCAAAGCCGGTGGAGGATGGCCAGCCATCCTGTACACACTTACGAAAAGCAGAGAAGCCGGGGGATTGTTGCGCATGTGGCGTGCGATGCGCACGCGCAATGCGTGCAAGACCTGCGCGCTTGGAATGGGTGGGCAGAAGGGTGGGATGGTCAACGAAAGTGGTCATTTTCCCGAGGTTTGCAAGAAGTCACTGCAGGCGATGGCTGCCGACATGGGTGGTGCGATCACGCCGGAGTTCTGGTCGGGAAACAACTTCGAGCAACTTCGATCGTTGTCATCGCGTGAACTCGAGAAGCTCGGACGCATCGTCGATCCACTGCATGCCGGTCCGATGGACGACCGGTACCGGACGATCGAGTGGTCCGAGGCGATGGATGCACTGATCGATCGGATGCGTTCGACGCCACCTGAACGAACATTCTTCTACTTCAGTGGTCGGAGTTCGAACGAGGCGGCATTCCTGCTCCAGGTGTTCGCTCGACTTCATGGAACCAACAACGTCAACAACTGTTCCTACTACTGCCATCAGGCTTCCGGCGTGGGTTTGAGCAGCGTGACCGGATCGGGCACTGCGACGATCACCCTCGAGGATGTCGACGCCTGTGACACGATGTTCCTGATCGGAGGCAACCCTGCGAGCAACCACCCGAGATTCATGAGGTCGCTCATGGAGCTCAAGAGACGTGGTGGCAAGGTCGTGGTGATCAACCCGATGAAGGAGATCGGCCTGGTCCGGTTCAAGGTTCCTTCCGATGTGCGAAGCCTTCTCTTCGGCACCAACATCGCCGATGAGTATCTCATGCCTCGGATCGGGTCCGACGTCGCGGTTCTCGTGGGCATCGCCAAGACGATCATCGACCGGGGCGCCGTCGACGATGCGTTCGCGAAACTCCACACCGAGGGCTGGGATGCCTGGCGCGAGATGGTCGAAGCGGCCACCTGGCCCGAGATCGAGGCTTCCTGCGGGCTCGAACGTGCCGAGCTCGAGCGCGTGGCCGACCTGTATGCGGCCAGCAAGAACACGATCTTCGCCTGGACCATGGGCATCACCCACCACGTGCATGGCGTCGAGAACGTCCAGACCATCGCCGGTCTTGCCATGATGCGCGGGATGCTGGGACGACCCGGCGCCGGACTCCTTCCCCTGCGCGGTCACTCGAACGTGCAGGGGGTCGGCTCGATGGGCGTCACCCCGGTCCTCAAGCCGTCGATCCTGAAGTCGCTCGAACGTGAACTCGGGGTCACGATGCCCGAGACTCCGGGCATGGACACCATGGCCTGCATGGAGGCGGCCGAACGCGGGGAGATCGACCTGGCCATCTGTCTCGGTGGAAACCTCTTCGGGTCCAATCCCGACATGGCCTTCGCGAGTCGCGCACTCCGCAAGGTCGGCATGGTCGCGTACCTCTCGACCACGACCAACACCGGTCATTGCTGCGGCCTTGGTCGCGAAACCCTGGTCCTGCCGGTCCAGGCCCGCGACGAGGAAGCGCAGACCACCACCCAGGAATCGATGTTCAACTTCGTGCGTGTCTCCGACGGCGGCCCTGCACGACATGAAGGACCGCGTTCCGAGGTCGACGTCGTCTGCGATCTCGGCGAGGAACTCCTGGGCACGGAACCCCTGGACTGGTCCGCACTCCGCAACCACGATGCGGTTCGCACCCTCATCGGTTCGGTGGTCCCCGGCTTCGGTCCGATCACCGCAGTCAACGACTCAAAGCAGGAATTCGTGATCGACGGTCGGATCTTCCATGAACCCTCTTTCCCGACCACGTCGGGCCGAGCCCGCTTCCAGCCTTTCAGCATCCAGGAACCGGATCTTCGACCCAACGAGTTGATCGTGATGACGGTTCGAAGCGAGGGGCAGTTCAACACCGTCGTCTACGAGGAGGAGGACTTCTATCGCGGGCAGGAACGCCGCGACGTCATCCTCATGAATCCCTCCGACATCAGCGCCTTCGGACTGAGGACCGACCAGTCGGTCACGGTGCGCAGCGAGATCGGTTCCCTGGAAGTCCTGGTCCGGCCCTTTGAGATAGCACGTGGCTGTGCGGCGATGTACTACCCGGAGGCGAACATCCTCGTCCCGCGAAGCCTGGACGGTTCATCCCGGACGCCGGCGTTCAAGGCGGTGCGAGTCGTTCTGGAACCAGTCTCCAGTTGACCGCGCCAGTGCGTCGCCGGGCGTTCAGTCCTGCATGTCCCTGGCCTTCTGCCAGAGCGTGATGAATTCCTCCGGCGTGTCCGCATCCTCGAAGATGCCGTCCTGCGGATCGATGGTTCGCGCGCCGATGGTCCCCAGCCAGTCTCGAAGGGCACGAACCCCGCTTTCAAGAAGGCTGGTCGTTTCCGTTGCCAGTGCGGCATCGATGATGCAGGGCAGGGGGTGACCCTTGAAGTGGAGTGCGGGTTCGTTCCCGCCATCGAGCAGGGTTCGCAGGCTTCCGGGTTGGAGCGAAGGCATGTCGCACGGGACGACGAGGTAGCGCTCCGACGCGCCGCATCGAAGCAGTGCCTCGATACCCGCGAGGGGACCGCTGTCGGGCTGCTCGTCCTCGATCATCCGATGGCCTCTCAGGCCGAAGGGTTGTCCGACCAGCACCACCTGTTCGCAGAGCAGCTCGAGACCGTCTCGAATGGTCTCGATCATGCTGCGACCATCCGGAAGCAGGAGCCCCGCCTTGGGAAGGCCCATGCGTCGACTGGCGCCACCACTGAGGATGGCCGCACAGACATCCGAGCGTGGTCCTGCGGCGTCGATCATGACCAGGGCAGAAGCCCGGCTCCATCGGTGGAACCTGCGGGTACCTCGCGAAGTGCGGGTCGTTCGCCGGTACCTGCCTGTTCGATCGTCAGCGTGTCACCGGTGGCTATCGAGCCTTCGGTCAGGACCTTCCCGTACATGCCCGAGCGATTCCAGAGGATGCGTTTCAGTTCAGGTGAGATCGAATCGAGCACGTAGCACGGTGTTCGCACCTTCGTGATCTCGAGTTCCAGTCCGCTGGAGAAGCGCACCAGGTCGCCGAGGGCGCAGTCCTGGATCCGCACGCCCTCGAGGGTCAGGTTCTCACCGAGTGCGCCCGGCGCGAGATCGAATCCCTCCGCCTGCATGGACTGGAGGATCTCGAGGTCGATCATGCAGACCGCCTGGGTCGGGCTTCGATGTGATTCATGATCATGGCCGTCACCTTCGAGGCCGGCGGTGGATACGTGCAGTCGTTCACGGGGCAGCTTGGGAATACCGCCCGGCGAGGTGTTCACAGAGATGACTTTCATGCGGTCATCCTACCCCGCTGTGGCGCCCGATCAATCCAGGAGGATCGATCCGCAGGTCAGGCCGCCTTCCGCCCGCGCGAGTTCGGCGTTGTCCAGCACCTCGAGCGGCAGCCCGAGCGTGTCCAGGCGTTCCACGGTCCGTTCGAAACGTCCGTCGACGACGAGGGTGTCCCCGACCTTGAGCACGTTGCCTGCGAAGGGTTCCGTGGGATCGACCTCGATGACCTCGAGCCCGGGAAAGAGCCCGGGGTCGATCCATTCCGGGTTGAGCAGGACCTGCTCCGCTCCGGCCTGTGAGCACCCGGACTTGAAGTGCAGGCAACCGTGCTGGCTCACGAGCCGCACCTCATAGCCCATCGGGGTGAGGTGGTCAGCGAGTTGTCGCCCACCCTCGGCGTTGGTCCTGTTCCCGCAGCCGACCCAGATCAAGCGGTCGATCCTGAGCACGTCACCCCCATCGAGGGTGCCCGGTGCCTCGATCCGCTGCACCGGCCGCACTGCCTGCAGGGCGGCTTCGACCACGGGCAGCTCGCCCCGGCGGCTCTCCGCGCCGGGTCGACTCAAGACGGCAAGCTCCGGCACCACCACCGCGGTGTCCTCGATGAAGACGCAGTCCGGCAGGGTCGAATCGGCGGGAAGCAGCCGGACACCACATCCGAGGCGCTCGAGGCACTCGATATAGACCGCATGCTGCCGCCTGGCCCGGTCGAGATCGATCGGGGCTCGATCAAGGTGGGTGAGCTCGCAATCGGCGATTCCGGAACTGATCTCTCTGGCAAGTGCGTTCATCTCGCCGTGGACTGTAGCATTCGCATCATGACTATCGACTTCAATCTGACTGGACGTGCCGCCGTGGTCGGTGGCGGCACTCGTGGCATCGGACGGGCGACCGCCCAGGCCTTCGCGGAGGCGGGTGCGACCGTGACCGTCACCGGGCGCGACGCCACGCGCCTCGCGGAGACCGTCGACGCCCTTCCGGGCTCCGGACACGACAGCCTGCTGGCCGACACCTCCGATCTCGCCACGGTGAAGCGCATGGTGGCCGAACGGGCCGAACGCGGGCCGGTGGACATCCTGGTCAACAACACCGGCGGCCCTGCCGCCGGACCGGCCTCCGCCGCGGACCCCGAACACTTCACCGAGGCGTTCGCGATGCATCTCGCCGCGGCGCAGGTCATGGTGCAGGCGTTCTTCCCGGGCATGAAGGCCGCCGGATACGGACGCATCATCAACATCATCTCGACGTCGGTGGTCACGCCGATTCCCGGCCTCGGGGTGAGCAACACCATTCGCGGTGCGGTCGCCAACTGGGGGCGCACCCTGGCGGTCGAACTCGGCCCCTTTGGAATCACCGTGAACAACCTGCTTCCCGGGTTCACCGGGACCGATCGGCTGGCCTCGCTCTTCGAGGGCAAGGCCAGGAAGCTTGGCTGTTCACCCGAGGAGGTTCGCGAGCAGGCGATTCGTGCGATCCCCGCCGCGCGCATCGCCGACCCGGAGGAACTCGCCGCGGTGGCGCTCTTCCTCGCATCACCGGCTGGTTCCTACGTGAACGGGGTGAACCTCCCCGTCGATGGCGGCCGGGTCGCAAAGGGTTGAGTCAACCATGATCAGCATTCGCAATCTCATCAACGGTGGACTGGTCGATGCGATCAGCGGGTCACGGGGAGAGTCGGTCAACCCCGCAACCGGCCTGGTTCATGCGGACTTTCCCGATTCCGGCGCCGAAGACGTCGACCGTGCGGTCGGCGCCGCGGTCGAGGCGTTTCCCACCTGGCGTGATCGTCCGGTACGGGAACGTGCCGCGCTTCTTCGATCACTGGCCGACCTGATCGATGCGAACACCGATCGACTCGCACGACTGGAATCGGAAGACCAGGGCAAGACCCTCGCCCAGGCGACCGAGATCGAGATCCCCCGGGCAGCCGCCAACTTCCGGTACTTCGCCGGTGCGATCGAAGCCTTCTCCGGCGAGATGCACCAGATGGATTCACAGGCGATCAACTACACCCTTCGCCGCGCACGTGGCGTCGCAGGCTGCATCTCGCCTTGGAACCTGCCGCTGTATCTGCTGACCTGGAAGATCGCGCCAGCACTGGCGACCGGGAACACCGTGGTCGCGAAGCCCAGCGAGGTGACGCCGGTGACCGCGGGCATCCTCGGCGAACTCGCGGTGGAGGCGGGCTTCCCGCCGGGCGTCCTCAATCTGGTGCACGGCTTCGGCGGCACCGTCGGTCAACGGATCGTCGAACACCCTGATGTGCCGACGATCACCTTCACCGGTTCGACCGCGACCGGGCAGGCGATCTCGCGGATCGCGGGGCCGATGTTCAAGCGGGTCTCGCTGGAACTCGGCGGCAAGAACCCGGTCATCGTCTGCGAGGACGCGGATCTCGATGACGCCATGGACGACATCGTGCGCAGTGCGTTCGCCAATCAGGGCGAGATCTGTCTCTGCGGTTCCCGGATCCTGGTCCACCGTTCACGGTTGGCCGAGTTCATGGAACGCTTCCTCCCGCGGGTCCGCGGTCTCCGGGTGGGTGATCCGGCCAGCGCGGAAAGCGACCTTGGTGCGATCGTCTCCCGAGAACATCTCGAGAAAATCGAGTCCTACGTGCAACTGGCCGTCGAGGAAGGCGGAAAGATCGCGTGTGGAGGCAACCGCACCGGCGTTCTCCCCGAGCGGTGTCGAAACGGTTTCTTCTACGAACCGACCGTCATCCTCGGTCTGCCCCAGGACTGCAGGACCAACCAGGAGGAGATCTTCGGCCCCGTCGTCTCGGTCCAGGGTTTCGACACGCATGCCGAGGCGGTCACCAAGGCCAACGACGTTCCCTACGGACTTGCCTGCTGCATCTACACGAAGGATCTTTCGAGAGCGCACCGGATGGCCGCTCGCATCGATGCCGGCATCGTCTGGATCAACTGCTGGATGGTGCGCGACCTGCGCACGCCCTTCGGAGGGTGGAAGGCCAGTGGCGTCGGTCGTGAGGGTGGGAAGGACGCACTGCATTTCTTCACTGAATCGACAAACGTCTGCCTCAATCTGGAGTAGTCCCATGCGTTCCATTGTTCGACTCGCAAGTCTCATGCTCCTGGCCACCCTGACGGGCGCCTGCTGTACGCAAGAGCCGGGAGGGTTGAATGACGAGCTTGACCCTCGTGCCCAGGGCGACTTCACGCTCTACCGACTCGATGGTGATCGCTATCCCGGAGAAGCGGTTCCCGAAGGCGGGAAACTGCTCCACGGCTGGCTGATCCTCGAGGCCTGCCCGATCGAGGACACTGCAACCCGAAACCGGATCTTCAGGGCCTTCGATGATGGCATTGACGCGGCTCCAAGTGTATCGCCCGACTGCTTCAACCCCCGCCACGCGATCAGCGTGGTCCAGGCCGATGGCGTGCAAATGGACTGGCTGATCTGTTTCCAGTGCAGCAACTGGTACAGCTACGAGAACGAGACCACGGTCGGCGGAGGAGGCACCAGCCGCGCTCCGGCCGATGTCTTCAACGAGATCCTTTCGGCCTGCTCCGGAAAGACCAAGACAGATGACAAGTGATCGCATCGATTCCACACGCGCACCCGAACCGGTTGGGGCCTTTCCCCATGCACGGCGCGCGGGCAACCTCATGTTCCTCTCGGGGATCGGCCCTCGGGTTCGTGGCTCGAAGGACATCCCGGGCGTGACCCTCGATGCCGCGGGCAACATCACCGACTACGACATCGAGACCCAGTGCCGGTCCTGCTTCGACAACGTTCGAACGGTGGTCGAGGATTCCGGCATCCCCTGGACCAACGTGGTCGATGTGCTTGCGTTCCTGACCAACATGAAGGACGACTTCGCGACCTACAACCGGGTCTACGCGGAGTACTTCGCGGGTGAGGGCAACCCCAACCCCGCTCGGACCACGATCGAGATCGGTTCCCTGCCCACGCCGATCGCGGTCGAAGTCAAGGTCACGGCGATCATCGACTGATCATCGCCCCGACGCCTCGATCATTTCATCACTCGATTCATGCCGTCCCGGTCGTTGGTGGCAGCTTCGACGATCGACCAGATGATGACACCAACCATCATCGGTATGGCGATACAGATCGGGAAGACCAGAAACGCACCAATCAGGAACATCATGTAGGCGCCCAGGCTCAGGGCGAGTTGGGCGATGCCGGGTCCGGTCCTGCCCACGATGAGATTGTTGATGCCGGCAAGCCCGGTCACCAGGGGCAGCCCGATGCCCAGGCAGATGTAGAGGACGCGCGAGGATTCCGAATAGTTGATGGCCTGCTCCGCTTCCCTGATTGCATCCCGGGAGTCGGTGGCCGGGTGCAGGGGCTGATAGTTCGGTTCCCGGGACGCGGCCTGCTCCGAGGGAAGTACGAGGCCTGCATCCTCAGGCGAGGACCAGTTGCCATCGGGATCCTTGATCATTCCCTTGTGGCTTACGCGACCTTCCCGTGCGTAGCGCTCAAGCTCTTCCCTGGAATAGGGCCCATACTCAGAACCGAGATCATCCTTGTAGATCCAATTGCGTTCCATCATGCGGCCCCCTGCGATTCAGCTTTGTTTCGGGATACTGCCCTGTTCAGGGGGCAACACCCTCGAGTGGATCCTTGACACTGTTGTCGTCCTCGGTGAACTCACCAAGGCCAGTCGCACCTTCGTAGGCGCCTTCATTTGAAAACGAACAGACCACGGGCTTCTTGTCGCGCCCGGGAAAGACGATCTCAAAACCATTGTTGGTCTTTTGGTAGCTCGGATTTCCATCCGGCGCCGCTGGTGTGGGTGGAAAGAAGTCCGGACGCGGCTTGCTGGCCAGCATCGCGGCCATGAGCTTGGCGCCCTCATCGTTGTCGGGCGGGCTGCCCTTGGTGGCGATCCAGCCCCTGATCGGCTCCGAAGCCCAGCCCGCGAGTTGGGCAAGATTCCCCTCCACGGATCCCACAGTGGGGTTGGCATCGCTTTCCGACTCGGCTTTCCGGCCATCCCAGATCACCAGGAAGATGCCGAGAGCACTCACCACCAGGAACAGAAGAACGAGTACCACCGGGCCCTTGGCGCTGCCACGACGGCTGATTCTGGAAACGGTGGATTTTCTGCGGAAATCAGATCTCATGGGTTCGCTTCTCACCTTGATTCGATTCGAGAGGGCTTTTTCAACACCGGTTCGGACCACCGGTCACGCATTCACACAGTTCGAAGTATCGCACGCACTGGGCTACCGTCAAATCCTTCGAGGGGAAGGGGCAGTGCGATCAGCTCATAGGGTCCAGGTTCCACGTTTCGAAGCAGGAGGCCCTCGATGATCGACACGTCATGGGCGAAGAACCGGGCATGGGCGGGCAGGTCCTTCGATTCCTGGGTGTCCACGCTGGGCGCGTCGACCCCGACCAGGCGCACGCCCTTTGCGGCGATGTGGTCGACCAGCTCCGGTTCGAGCCCGCAGTAGTCGTCGTTCCAGTCCTCGATGCCGTCGAAGGTCCCGGTGTCGATCAACAGTCGCTCGGTCTCGGGAATCGGCCCCTCCAGATCATCAAGACCCAGGCGGCCTCCTCGCGGGCCCTTGGCGCGCATGAGATGACAGGGCCCGACGTAGAGCTCGATCGGTTGCTCTTCGATGCCTCGTCCACCCGCTCCGTAGTGGCCGGGGGCATCCGCATGGGCGCCCACGTGAACCGAGGTGCGCAGGGTCGAGAGCGTGACCGGCGCGCCTTCTTCCAGACGACAGAGAATCTCGCGTGACGGTCTGGTGTCACCGGGATAGACCTTGGTGCGATCCGAAAGCACGGGCGTGATGTCGATCAGTGGCATGACACGTCCTTGTTTGAAGGGCATGGTGCGAGGAGTCACGAAGACCCGGTGGCGAACAACTGGTTGAGGATGTTGCTGAGCCCGTAAGCCGCCAGGCCCAGCGAGACGAACAGCGCTGCGAAGACGATCACCACGGCGCGCCATTGTCGTGCCGCCCGTTTTCTGGCGTGGTCGTAGGGGATGGTCGTGAACGAGACCATCTCGTACAGCGGGACGAATCGATCGCCGAGTTTTCGATGCAGGTACTGCTCGAGCTTCTTCTTGTAGTGGAACCACCGCTTCCCGGTGTGGTCGCGCATCTCCAGGAAGTTGGCCAGGGCCATGTCCGCGATCGCATCCGCATGTTCGACCCGGTCCCGGTAGTAGGCATCAAGGGCCCCGGGCACGTCGTCCGGTCGGGCTTCGATCTCCCGGGCGAGCGAAACGGCATCCTCGAAACTCGCGTTGGCGCCCTGCCCGTAGAACGGGACGATCGCATGCGCGGAGTCACCCATCAACACGACCTTTCCATTGTGCCAGGGGCGGCAACGGATGGTGCCCAGCGGGCTGACCGGGTTCTCACGGTACTCGGCGACCAGTTCCGGCATGATCGGAAGTGCATCGGGGTAGTGGGTGCGGAACAGATCGCACACGTTCGCTTCCGTCACGGCTTCGAAGGAGTGTTCGCCGGTGTACGGCCAGAACAGCGTGCAGGTGAACGAGCCATCGAGATTCGGGAGGGCGATCATCATCGACGCCCCGTGCGGCCAGATGTGCAGGGCCTTCGGTTCGATCGCGAACGGTGCGTGGGGACCGGTCTCGACCGCAGGGATCGAGAGCTCCTTGTAGCCATGGTCGAGGAAGTCCTGCGAGCACTTGAAGTCAGCCAATGCCGATTCGAGTGCCACGCGCACCGCCGAGCCGGCACCGTCGGCGCCCACCACGATGTCGGCGGTCTCGGTTTGTCGACTGCCGTCGTTGATGCTCTCGAACACCACCGATCCGGTCGAAGGCTCGAGCTCCACCGCTCGGACCCCGAAGCGAAGCTCGACGCTGTCATGTTCGTCGGCGGCTTCGATCAGCATGAGGTTGAGTTCGGATCGACTCACGGAGTTGATGGCTCGGTCCCCGCCCGCGCTGTAGGACTGGAACGCCGAGTGGCCCTGGCGGTCATGGATCATCCGACCCGGCATCGGAATGGCTCGCTCCAGCAGGCGATCGCGGAGCCCGGCCTGGGTGAGACCGTCGATGCCGCGTTCGCTGATCGCGAGATTGATCGACCTTCCCTGGGCGTAGTTCTTCTCCCGGGGGTCGTTGCGCCCCTCGCAGACGAGCACCTCGTGCCCGCTTCGACCCAGGAGTCTTGCCAGCAGGCAGCCGGCCAGGCCCGCGCCGACGATCAGGATGCGTGGTTTCGTGCTCATGAGTCTGCGATCACCCGGGCTGCCGCATGGACGTCGGTGAAGCTGTTGTAGAGCGGCGTCGGCGCCAGACGAATCACGTCCGGTTCACGAAAGTCACAGATGATCCCGTTGCGGGCAAGGGCCTCGAATCGGCGTCTTGGATGGTCGGTGACGTGGACGGAAAGCTGGCAGCCCCGTTCCGAGGTCGCCGAAGGCGTGATCACTCGACAGGTCCCCGGCATCGATTCCCTGAGCATGAACTCGAGGTATCCGGTCAGCACCCGGCTCTTCGTCGCAAGCGCGGGGAGTCCCGCCCGGTCGAAGAGTTCGAGTGATGCCAGCAGTGGTGCCGCCGCGAGAATCGGCGGGTTGGACAACTGCCAACCGGCAGCACCCGGCTGCGGGACGAACTCGGGAATCATCTGCATCTTGAAGCGCGAGCCGGGGTCATTGCCCCACCACCCCGCGAAGCGCGGGACGTCGAGATCCTGTCCGTGTCGTTCGTGCACATAGGCGCCCGCCAGGGCACCCGGTCCCGAGTTCAGGTACTTGTAGGAACACCAGCACGCGAAATCCACGTCCCAGTCATGCAGTTCGAGCACCACGTTGCCGGCGGCGTGGGCGAGATCGAAGCCGGCCATGGCGCCGGTTGCATGGGCGGCCCGGGTGATCCGCTGCATGTCGTGGACCTGACCGGTCCTGAAATGGACGCCACCGAACATCACCAGCGCGAGTTCGTCTCCGAGTGCCTCGATGCGGGCCTCGACATCCTCGATCCGAAGGGTCTCCTCGCCATCACGCGGGGCGCAGGTCACCAGGGCCTCGTCGGGGTCGACGCCGCGTGCACGCAGGTGCGTCTTGACCGCGTAGGTGTCCGAGGGGAAGGCGCCGTCCTCGATCAGGATCTTTCGTCGCGGACCTTCGGGTCGGTAGAAGCTCACCATCAGCAGGTGGAGGTTCACGGTGAGCGAGTTCATCATCACCACTTCGCCGGGACGTGCGCCGACCAGCCTCGCTCCGGTATCCCGAAAGAGCTCGTGGTAGCTGTACCAGGGGCGTCGCGATTCAAGGTGTCCTTCGACCCCGAGTCGCCCCCAGTCGTCGAGCTCCTCGGTTACGAGTTCACGGGTCTTGCGCGGCATCAGTCCGAGGGAATTGCCGCAGAGGTAGACGCTTTCGCTTCCGGAGCCGGCCTTGGGTATCTCGAACTCCGCACGCAGGTCCGCGAAGGGGTCGATGGCATCGAGGTGCCGTGCGAATTCAAGGGTCGACTCGAAGGCGGCGGCATTGATTTCCGAAAGGGTGGTGCTCACGGTACGGCCTTGTTTCCTGCTTCAAGGGTCTTCAATCGAACCTCGTCGAGGCCGAGGAACCGGGCCGCGGTGCCGCCCAGCATCTTTCGCTTCTGTTCCCGGTCGAACTCGTCCATCGAGAGAATGAGTTCTCCCGGAACCGCTTCGCCGAGGGGAAACGGGTAGTCGGAGCCGAGCGCGATCCGGTCCGCACCGTGGAGATCCACCAGGTACCGGAGTGCGGCAGGGTCATGGACCAGCGAATCGATGTAGATACGGTCGAGGTATTCACTCGGCTTGCGATCGATGCGGGTTGCACAGAGATCCGGTCGGACGTCGAAGCCGTGATCGATTCGTCCCAGGCCGAAGGGGAAGGAGCCGCCTCCGTGGGCGAAGGCGATCCGAAGGTTCGGAAGTCTCTCGAGCACGCCGCCCATCACCACCGAGCAGATGGCGATCGCGGTCTCGGTGGGCATGCCCACCAGCCAGGGCATCCAGTGATTCTTCATGCGCTCTCGACCGAGCATGTCCCAGGGGTGCACGAAGACGCAGGCACCCAGCGCCTCCGCGGCCTCGAGGACCTCGACGATCGAGGGGTCGTCGAGGTTCTTGTCGTCGACATGGGTGCCGATCTCGATGCCGGCCATGCCGAGTTCGCCCGTGAGTCGTTCAAGTTCGCGGATCGCCAGCTTCGGGTCCTGCAGTGGCACGGTTCCGAGTCCTATGAACCGATCGGGCCATTGGGCGACCACGCCTGCGATGTGGTCGTTCAGGATTCGCGACAGATCCAGTGCGTCCTCCGCCTTCGACCAGTAGCTGAACATCACCGGAACGGTGGAGAGCACCTGGACGTGGACACCGTGCTGGTCACAGTCCGCCATGCGGACCTTCGGGTCCCAGCAGTTGGACTGGATCTCCCGGAAGAAGGTGCCGTCGATCTGCATGCGTGCACAACACGGCTTGTGGTGGTCAAGCTGGAGCCAGCCTCCGTACCCGTAGCGGTCCTTCAGGTCGGGCCAGTGTTCGGGAAGGATGTGGGTGTGCAGGTCGATCAGCTGAAGAGGATCATCCATGGCCACGGACCCCGGATTCGGTCATTTGAGTTCCTCGGGCATGACGTAGGGCCCCGGTACCGGTACCCGTGTTCCGCACTGTCCGCACGTGGATCGTTCCGGGTCGTCCCAGAATGCCTGCATCGCATCGCGGAAGGCCTCGACGATGTCGGGGCAGTCGAATTCATTGTCGTGAACCAGAGCGTTGCACTTCTCGCAGTAGAAGAGCTGGTGTTCGAGTTCGCCCGGCGGTCGTCTTCGCTCGATGACCATGCCGAGGGTGCCTTCGGGTCGACAGGGGGCGTGCGGCACGTTCGGTGGAATGAAGAAGGTCTCGCCTTCGTGGACGACATGGTCCACGATCATTCCGTTCTCGTAGGTCTTCACCACGATGTCGCCGGTCAGCTGGATGAAGAACTCCTCGGAGTTCGTCTTGTGAAAGTCGTTACGTGCATTCGGCCCGGCGATGAGCATCACGAAGAAGTCGGCGCCGCTGTAGAGGTACTTGTTTCCAACCGGTGGCTTGAACGATTCCTTGTTCTGCATCACCCAGTTCATCAGGTGGACCGGTGAGCTGACCGAACCGTCCGGCTCGACTCCGTTCGGTGTTGACATGACGTCCTCCCCTTCGGCTCTTGCTTGAGCACTGGTGGTGTACATGTGACTGGTCCTCCTTGGTGCGTGGGTTCGCACATCGAATGCCTGCTTGTCGCGGTAGATTCTACACCTCGCAGGCCAAACGAGTTTGATAGACTTCGTGCATGAATCAACTCCGTCATGTCGTACTTCCGGCGCTTGTCCTGCTGACAGCTTGTTCAACGGGTCCGGAACCGGTCAAGCCCCAGCCCCAGGTCATCAGTGAAGGGGTGGCCGAGGTGACGGTTCGTGTTCATGGAGTCACCGACACCCGCGGCATGATCCATTGCGGCATGTTCAGTGACCCTGACGACTGGCTCTCGGCCGAGGTCGACTACGCGAAGAGCATGCCCGTCGGCGAGAAGGGCGAAGTCGTCGAGCTCGTGATCCCGAACGTCGCGTCAGGGGTCTACGCCTTCAGCCTCTACCAGGATCTCGAAGGCAACAACACGCTCAGTCGAAACAGCTTCGGTATCCCGACCGATCCCTGGGGGATGTCCAATGATGCCCTCGGCAACTTCGGGCCACCGAGCTTCGAGTCATCCGCCGTCATCATCGAGCCGCCATCGATCACGATCGACATCACCCTCCGCGAGGGACTGGGCCTGGACTTCGAGCCGGCGACGAATCAACCCTTCGACGTCTGAATGCCTTCGACGTCTGAATGCGCTTTCAGCGTTCCACGAGCCTTCGAGGTTCGTTGACGTCCGACTCCGACGCATCCGGGTAGGGCAGGGAGCTGGAATCCGTCGGCAGGTCGAGTTCGCGACGACAGTTCTGGATCATCTCGAGACGACGACGGATCGACTGCAGCGAGGAGAAGTCCTCGCGACGTCTTCGATGGGTCTTGGCGATCACATCGGCTTCCATCCGGCTGCGCAGGTTGTCGGGCAGGGCGCCTTCGATCTCCGCAAGCGATTCAAGGGCAAGGTCCTCGATGAGCAGGCAGGTGATCGTCTCTTCCGACTGCTGTTCGAGCTCGTCGAGAAGCTGCCGGATCCGATCCCTGCGTTCATCCGCGGTGTTGCGCATCATCGATAGCTGGACTTCGCGTGCTCTCAGCTTCTTGTTGAGGTCGGGCAGGGTCCCGATCTTCCTGAGCTGCCTGCGTAGCAGTACCGCAGCCGTACCGAAGGCGATGCCTCCGCCCAGCAACAGGCCCGCGAGAGCCAGAAAGAAACCTGTCTGCAGTGAATCCATCGAAACGCGTCTCCAGGGGAAAGGTTCTTCCCGGGGTCCAAAATAGGACTTCGGCATTTCGAATTCCATGGTTGATTCGAGAAAGGAGAATCGGTGAATTCTGCCCCGAAATCAGGCAGGATCCCGCTTCTACCCCTACCTTGGGGGCATGGCCACCGAGTCCATGGAACACAGCCGTTCGACCCCCTCAGAGGGCCTTGCAGACGAGGTGGTCTGGGTCACGTCACCTGCGCGCAGGCAACCCGGTCTGGCGATCGTCGTGCTCCTGGTCCTGATCGCGATCGGAGTGCTGGTCGCCTTGATCGCCGGCGACTGGATCTGGGGCGCCCTCGGCGTGGTCTTTCTCTTCGCGACCTTGAGCCGCTTCTATCTTCCCAGTCGGTTGTCCATCTCGACCCGGGGCATTCGCGCCGAGTTTCCACTCCGGACCCGACGAGCTGACTGGAATCAGATCAAGTGGATCCGCCACGACGATCGGGGTGCCTTGGTCCGGCTTCGATCACGCAGCCTCCTCCGCAGCTCGGAATTCACCATGCTCTTCAGCGACCACCCTCACGAGGCAATCGACGCACTGAAGCGCTTCGCTCCGGCCGAGCTCCTTCGAGCATCTTCCGACCAGGAGTCCTCATGAGCCTCAGGAAGCAACTTGCCGAGCGGTTCAAGCATGCCTTCGCCTTCGAGAAGATCGAGGATTTCGACCCCGACGAGCGTGAGCAGGAATTGATCGAGGTGGTCTGCCAGGAAGTGGTCAAACGCGGCATGGCAACGCCCGCAACCCTTTTCCTCGAGTCGACCCGGCCCCTGAACTACGTGGGAAGCCAGACCATGGTCTTCTTCGAACCGGTGATGCGCGCGGTGCTCAGGCAGCCAGACGCATGGAAGCGATTCTCGAAGATTCTGGAGCATCGGGGTTCGATCGAGTACCTTTGCCGACGCATCGAAGCGCTTGATCAGGCACGTTCCAGCAAGCGATCAGCCTCCAAAAAAGGCTCCATCGACCCACCAGAGCAGGAATCCGAGCATCCCCGGAAGCCCGACGAGACCAATTCACCATGAGCAGTGCTTCTCCCGACATCCCCGCCTCGGTCAAGGTCATCCTGGCCACCGACTGCGGGTCCACCACGACCAAGGCGATCATGATCGAGCAGGTCGATGGCGTCTTTCGCCAGACCTGGCGTGGCGAGGCCCCGACGACCGTCGAGGAACCCTTCGCCAACGTGACGGTGGGGGTCTTGAACGCCCTGACCGAGATCCAGGAGGTCTCCGGGCGCCGTCTGCTCGACGATGACGGTCAGATCATCCGGCCGGCCACCGCCGATGCCGGCTGCGACATCTACATCTCGACCTCCTCCGCCGGTGGCGGCCTCCAGATGATGGTCGCCGGCGTGGTCCGGGAGATGACCGCGGCCAGTGCCAAGCGTGCTGCCCTGGGTGCGGGTGCGATCGTGATGGACACCATCGCCTCCAACGACAAGCGCCGCCCCCACGAACAGATCCAGCGCATCCGCGAGCTCCGCCCCGACATGGTGCTGATCTCCGGCGGCACCGATGGTGGAGACACCAAGAAGGTGACCGAGATCGCCGAGTTGATCGCTCCGGCCAAGCCACGGCCGCGTTTCGGCAAGTCCTACGAGCTTCCGATCATCTTTGCGGGCAACGTGAAGGCGCAATCGGAGATGAAACGGGTCTTCGGCGATGGCGGATTCGACCTGAAGATCACCGACAACCTGCGTCCGTCGCTCGAACAGGAGAACCTGGGCCCGGCCCGGGACATGATCCACGACGTCTTCCTCGAGCACGTGATGGCGCACGCCCCCGGGTACGACAAGCTCATGTCGATCACCGACGCACCGATCATGCCGACCCCGGGCGCGGTGGGGGACATCCTCCAGACGATCGCCAAGGGACGCGGCATCAATGCGGTCGGCGTCGACATCGGTGGCGCGACCACCGACGTCTTCAGCGTCTTCGACGGCACCTTCAACCGAACGGTCAGCGCGAACCTCGGGATGAGCTATTCGATCTCGAACGTCTGTGCCGAAGCCACCCTGCCGACCATCCTGCGCTGGGTCCACATCGACATGGACGAACGCGAGCTTCGCAACCGCGTCAAGAACAAGATGATCCGCCCGACCACCATCCCGCAGACCCTCGAGGCGCTGGTGTTCGAACAGGCGGTCGCCCGCGAGGCCCTGCGACTCGCCTACAAGCAGCACAAGGAATTCGCGACGACCCTCAAGGGGGTCCAGCAGCAGCGCACCGTCGGCGACACCTTCAGTCAGCAGTCCGGTGGCGAGACGATCGTCGACAGCATGAAGCTCGACCTCCTGGTCGCTTCCGGTGGCGTGCTGAGTCATGCCCCGCGGATGCACCAGACCGCGATGCTCCTGATCGACGCGTTCGAACCGGAGGGCATCACCGAACTCGCCAAGGACTCGATCTTCATGATGCCCCACCTCGGGGTGCTGGCGTCAGTGCACGAAACCGCGGCGATGGAGGTCTTCGAGCGCGACTGTCTGGTCTTCCTGGGCACCTGCGTCGCTCCGAAGGGGCTCGGCAAACCCGGAAAGACCTGTTTTTCATGGTCTCTCGATGGTGGCGCCCGAGGCTCCGGCGAGCTTCAGTTCGGCGACATCGAGCTGGTCGAACTCGGCCCGGACGAGACCGCCGAGATCGAGATCAAGCCGGCACGCGGCTTCGACGTCGGTGCCGGCAACGGCAAGGTGGTCAAGCAGACCATCCGCGGCGGCACCGTCGGGGTCATCCTCGATGCGCGTGGTCGCGCCCTCGCCCTGCCCGAGGAACGAAGCGCCTGCCAGGCCGCGATGTCCCGGGTCATCGATCAGATCGGACTCTATCCCGAGCCCGCTGCAGAAGCGGTCGCTCAG
Organism: Phycisphaerales bacterium; assembly: GCA_029246705.1. GTDB lineage: Bacteria > Planctomycetota > Phycisphaerae > Phycisphaerales > SM1A02 > JAKVBQ01. The sequence continues at coordinate 331,724 of JAQWMQ010000008.1, forward strand.
ACAAGCGGGAGCACACGCTGATGGCCAAGGCCTACACCCCCGGACTCAAGGTCACCGCGTCGACCCACCACGAAGCGCATCGCGTCCTGCCCATTCCGGGCGAGGTCAAGGTCGCCGAAGGGGACACGGTCGAAGCCGACACCGTGGTCGCCGAGACCTTCATGGATGGTGACATCACGCCGCTGAACGTCGCGAACCTCCTGTCCGCCCAGCCGGGCGACGTGCCCGAGCTGATGCTCAAGAAGGAAGGTGACGCGGTCGAGAAGGACGAACCCATCGCTCGCAGCAAGGGCGTCTTCGGCATGTTCAAGGCCGAATGTCGTGCGCCGGCCAGCGGCACCCTGGAGACGGTCTCCTCCACCACCGGTCAGATCATGATCCGAGGTGCCTCGATTCCCGTTCAGGTGAAGGCGTACCTGCCCGGCCGGGTCCTCGAGGTCCTGCCGGCGGAAGGCGTCATCATCGAGAACGAAGTCGCCCTCATCCAGGGCATCTTCGGAATCGGAGGCGAGACCTCCGGCACGATCATGATGGCCTGCAGCGCCCATGACGAGGAACTCGATGCGCCGGCGATCACCCCGGAGATGTCCGGGGCGGTGGTCATCGGTGGCGCCAGAATGACCGCGGCGGCGATCGAAAAGGCCAGGGAGGTCGGTGTGGCGGCCGTGGTTTCGGGTGGTATCGACGATTCCGACCTCCGGGAGATCCTCGGCTACGACCTCGGCGTTGCGATCACCGGCACCGAGAAGCTGGGCATAACGGTGGTGGTCACCGAGGGCTTCGGCGAGATCGGCATGGCCAAGCGAACCTTCGAACTGCTTCAGGCTCGTTCCGGCCGGATGGCATCCGTCAATGGTGCCACCCAGATCAGGGCGGGCGTGATGCGTCCTGAGATCCTGATTCCCCTGGAAGCCGGCAAGACCGCTGATAGCGAGGAAACAAATCACACCGAAAGCGGTGTTCTGGAGCTTGGAACGCCGATCAGGGTCATTCGCGACCCGTACTTCGGACTGATTGGTACCGTAGCGGCGCTTCCCGAGTCTCCCCAGGTGTTGGGCTCGGGTTCAAAATCGAGGGTGCTTGATGTCGCCCTCGAGTCCGGAGATACGGTTACCGTACCCCGAGCGAACGTGGAACTCATCGAGACCTGATCAACCGGGGCGGCACGCCCCTCCTGCAGTCTCGACAAGGATTCATTCATGAGCAGAGTCGGTCTTCGATCCGTCCTCATCCTCACGACCCTGTGCACGCTTTGTGCCTCCGGTGTCGTGGTTGCGGCGATGGCATCGAATTCCGCCGCCGCCCCGCCTGAACCGCCCACCAACCTGATCGCCGTCGACAAGCCCTGGGATGGCGGTGGCGTGGTCGAGCTCGAGTGGACCGCTTCGGTGACGCCCGACATCAAGGGCTACGAGGTCTTCGTGCACCAGATGGTGTCGCCGCTGGTCGGTGAGCTCGAAACCAACATGCAGGCCGATGCGGAAGCCGAGGACCAGACCCAGGAGATCCTCGAAGGCGAGGGCGTCGCGCCCGAGGACGCCGACCAACAAGCCCGGGTCGAGGCGGAAAACGATGTCACCCTGACCACCAACGAGCCCGAATGGACCTCGATGGGCATCGTGCTCGGCAACGAGCTGGCCTACACGGCGACCGGCCTCGACAAGGCCACGCCCTACGTCTTCATGGTCCGCACGATCGGCGCGGACAGCACCGCCTCGGCGAATTCCAACATCACCACGCAACTGATCCCCGTGGCAGCCTGGTTCGATGGCGAGAAACTGCCGCTCTTCTGCATTCTCGGGGTGATCTGCGGGGCGGTCTTCCTCTTCGTGTTGCTGGCCCGAAACGGCATGCCGATGAAGATCCGAACCATTGCCGGACTGAAGGCGGTCGACGAGGCGGTCGGGCGCGCCACCGAGATGGGTCGTTCCATCCTCTACATCAACGGCATCCAGGACATGGACGACCTCCAGACCGTGGCGGGTGTCACCGTGCTCGGCCACGTTGCCAAGACCGCTGCCGAGTACGACGCGAAGATCGAGGTCCCGACCAGTCGCTCACTGGTGATGACCGCGGCACGCGAAACCGTGCAGGCGTCCTACTTCACCGCCGCGCGACCCGATGCCTACAACCCCGACCTGATCTACTACGTGACCGACGAACAGTTCGGCTTCGTGGCGTATGTCTCGGGGATGATGACCCGTGAGAAGCCCGCCGCCTGTTTCTACATGGGTGCGTTCTTCGCCGAGAGTCTCATCCTCGCCGAGACCGGCAACTCGGTCGGTGCGATCCAGATCGCCGGTACCGCCCAGCCCAGCCAGCTGCCCTTCTTCGTCGCGGCCTGTGACTACACGCTGATCGGCGAGGAGTTCTTCGCCGCCAGTGCCTACCTCTCCGGGCAGCCTGATCAACTCGGCAGCCTCAAGGGCCAGGACGTCGGCAAGATCCTGGTCGGGATCCTGATCATCATCGGGGTGACCCTCGCGACCATCGCCTCCGCGACCGCCAGCGCCCCCGGTCTGGCCGGTCTGCACGAGTCGATGACCTCTGCCGTCGATTTTCTCGTCAACACGATCCTGGGAAGCTGAGGAAGGACCCCGGTGCAGGTACTCACGCGCAGCATTCCACTTCTCATCACCGGCCTTGCGGGCCTGGTGATGATCCTGTCCGCCTTCTTCCCCTACACCAGTGACTGGGGCAAGATCGCCGGCAACTTCTTCAACATCATCGCCGCCTTCGCCTTCGTGCTCGGTGGCGGCAACCTCCTGAAGATCCACCTCAAGAAGGTCTCCGACCAGTCCGAGGGCTGGGGGTATTCGGGGGTCATCCTGGTCTGTTTCATCACGACCCTGGTGGTTGGCCTCGGCAAGCTGGGCGCTTATCCGAACCCCGACTTCCCGAACGTCCGCCTCAGTGGCGAGACCCAGAGCTCCGGCGGCTTCTGGTGGGCCTACGAATACGTCTTCAAGCCGCTGACCGCCACGATGTTCTCGATGCTGGCCTTCTACGTGGCCTCGGCGGCGTTCCGCGCGTTCCGCGCGAAGAACTTCGAAGCGATCCTGCTGCTCGGCACCGCGTTCATCATTCTCCTCGGGCGAACCTTCGCCGGGGTCCTGGTCACGGGATTCATCAGCCCCGACGGCCCGCTTGGCGGGTTGCGGCTCGAGGAACTCAGCGTCTACGTGATGCAGGTGTTCAATACCGCCGGCAATCGCGCGATCATGATCGGCATCTCACTGGGCATCGCCTCGACGTCCCTGAAGATCCTGCTCGGCATCGATCGCTCCTTCCTCGGATCGGGGGATTGACGCGATGATCAAACTGCTCACCAACCTCGATCGCCGCTGGATCTTCCTCGCCATGGCTCTCTGCGTGGCGGTGCCGATCCTGGTGATCGGCCTGACCGGCAAGACGATTCCTGAAACCCCCACGCCACTCGCGGAGGCCTTCTTCAACGAGATCGACACCGCGGGTGAATCCAAGGGGCGGCGAGGGCACGTGCTCCTGGCCTTCGACTACGACCCGGCATCCGCCGGCGAGTTGTCGCCCATGGCGATCTCGCTCGTTCACCAGTGCGCCCAGCGGGGTCTCCGGATGTACTTCATGTCGCTCTGGCCGGTCGGTCCGCAGATGATCGACGAGTCGATCTCCAAGGTGATCGATCGACACTATCCCGAGCTGGTCTACGGCGAGGACTACGTGAACCTCGGCTTCAAGGCCGGCAACGAGCAGGTGATCAAGGTCATGGGCATCGACCTGACCACCGAGTTCCGAACCGACACCAAGGGCACCCCGCTGCAGCAGATTCCGATGATGAAGGGGATGACCTCGCTGGAGGACTTCGACCTGATCGCGGAGATCAGTGCCGGCTACCCCGGCACCAAGGAATGGGTGCTCTACTCGGCCACCCAGTACAACATCCCCATGGTCAGCGGCATGACCGGGGTGCAGGCCCCGTTGATGTATCCCTACTATCCCGGCCAGCTCAAGGGGCTGCTCGGCGCGATCAAGGGTGCCGCGGAATACGAATCGATCGTCAACGTCTGGGTTCGCGAGCAGAAGTTCGCCGAGGCCCTGGTCGCTGGCGGCATGGATGAAGCCAAGGCCCAGGAGGTCGCGGCCAAGCTGATGGACAAGCCGGCACAGGTCTCCACCTGGACCGAAAGCGCCGAAGCCGCCGACCTCGATCCGAAGACCAAGGCGGAACTCATCACCATCGCCACCGCGCCGATTCCCGGTGAGTTCCTCGAGGGTCAGCGACGCATGGGTCCTCAGCTCTTCGCGCACCTGCTCATGGTGCTCCTGATCATCCTCGGTAACGTCGTCTTCTTCGCCCAGCGACGACAAGGAGGTCGATCATGAACGCCACCTCCGAACCCATGACCGGCTCACAGCGCGCCATCTGGGCGGTCGTGGTCCTGGTCATCGTGGCACTGGTGATCGTCCGCTCGATGATCGGCACCGGCATGGGCCGGGTCTACGTCGAGCAGGAGGACATGGCCTTCGTCCAGCTTGCTGCATCGGTCGATGATGCCTCCGAGTCGGTCTCCGAACCCAAGTGGGTCCGAACCAACAGCGAGCAGGGCAAGACCTACCTCGACCGGAATCCCGATGCCAATGTCATCGGTTGGATGGAATACACCCAGGTCGATCCCAAGGCCTACTTCGTGCAGGAAGCCGCCTCGGCCAACGCGTCCACGGCGTCGACAACGACCGCTGCAGCCGGGCCGGGCCCGATCATGCTGTCCTGGCCACGAACCATCGGGCTCTGGGTCGCGGCGTTCTTCACGCTGGCGATCTTCTCCTTCCTCTACCGGGACAACCCCTTCTACAAGTTCGCCGAAAGCGTCGTGGTCGGGGTCTCCGCGGGGTACTGGATGGTGATCGGTTTCTGGGACGTGATCGTCCCCAACCTCATCCAGAGGTTGAATCCCTGGTTCTCCCAGCAGTTCTTCACGCCGGGCATGGAACTGCCGGCAACCATGGCCGACTACTGGCCGAACCTCTACTACCTGATCCCCCTGATCCTGGGCCTGATGCTCATCATGCGCCTGGTGCCCAAGTGCGGCTGGTTCAGCCTCTGGCCGCTGGCGTTCATCGTCGGCACCATGGCGGGCCTGCGCATGGTCGGCTACATCGAGGGTGACTTCCTCAGCCAGATCAAGGCCTCGATCATCCCGCTCTACGAGGAGGGCTCGGTCACCACGACGCCGTTCCGCACGGTCTGGAGCACGATCTGGGCCAGTCTTGCGAACATCCTGATCGTGATCGGCGTGCTTGCCACCCTGGTGTACTTCTTCTTCTCGATCGAACACAAGGGCGTGGTCGGTGGCACGGCGCGAGTCGGCATCTGGTACCTGATGATCACCTTCGGTGCGGCTTTCGGGTTCACCGTGATGGGACGCATCGCACTGCTGGCCGCCCGGATCGAATTCCTCTTCGACGACTGGCTCTGGTTGATCGACCCCAACGAACAACGGACCATCGTCGAATCGGCGGTCGGGCTCCTGATGTGAGCCGGTCCCGCGTGCATCAAGCATTCACCGCCGCGCTGGTCAGCGCGGCGGTGTTCGTTTCAGGTTGCGCATCGCCCACCGCGCTGGATCGTGCGATCGAATCCGCCGACGTGGACGCCTGGAACCGGGCTGCGCCCGGACTTCTGCCCGCCCTTCGCGCCGGGCAGGCGGTGATCGTGGTCGAACCCCAGGGAGGCCCCGGCGAGATCGGACTCTTCACCGCCTATGCGACCCCTCGGATTGCCGCCACCCGCAGGCGAACCGCCACGCATCGCCACCCGTTGCATGCCGCTCCCGTTGGTGGCACCCGGAGCACCCGACGCCAGATCGCCGAGCAAGATGAACTTCCCGGGCTCGAGATCGCGTGGTTCGACAATGCACTCGATCCCTACCTGATCCAGGTGAACGGCTCCGCGATTCTCGCCTGGTTGGACCCTTTGAGCGGACTGCCTGCCGGTGATGAGTCCGTCATCGTGTGGTCCGACACCAACAGTCATGGATACGTGAGTCTCGGCCGGATGGCCATCGACGAGGGATTCGCCCGTGAAGAGGACATGTCACTGGCTCTTCTTCGTGATCTTCACGCCGAGCACACCGAATTGATCGAGGCGCTCATGCTGGAGAATCCTCGCTACATCTTCTTTCGCGAGCTGGGGGAAGACGATTCGTTGCAAGGGTCACGTGGTGTCCCGTTGGTGGCGGGCGTCTCGCTCGCGACAGACCCGGTACACCCGACCGGAACCCTGCTTCTTCTCGAGCCGGTTGATGGCAGTCAGCCGCATCTCGGACTGGTCCATGACGGCGGTGCCGCGATCGTCGGCCCACAACGCGTCGACCGCTACCTGGGTCGCGGAGACGACGCGATGTCTGCGGCGGGACAGGTCGTCGTTCCCGCACGCGTATCCCGGATCGTCGTGCCGGTCGGTCCTTGAGGTCGCAGGGCAACGGCCTGAGCAAACAACCGCGCTTTCGTGGCATGCACGAAACCCACCCTGACGATGCGTATCGTGGCCACTCGTGAAGTGACCCGAACGAATTCGTATCAATGGAGGTTGAAGATGAAGACGCTGTTTCCTGGAAGACCCTGTCATCACGCACTTTTGTCCCTGGTCTCGCTGTCGGTGGCATCCGGTGCCGATGCGGAGGTGGTGTGCGGCTGGCATTTCAACGATCTTGACGGTTCGGAACTCAAGATGACAGCTGATCATGGCGCGGGACTGATGAATCGTGATCACCTTGGTGGTTCCTTCCTGCTCTACGAAGGAACCGAACTGAATGGATTGACCGGTGATCGTGCCGGTCAGGCGATCGGCGTGCGCGGGTCCGCTGCCAACGGCACCTGGTTGGAGCTGACTTGCGTGACCAGGCCCGGTCTCGAGCTCAGTCTCGACTTTGCCTGGCGTTCCACCGCGACGGGGTTCGATGACAACCTGGTCCAGCGCTGGGATGGACTGGGCTGGGTCACGCTCGGTGCATTCGGCGGCGATGATGACGGGGCGTGGACACGCGCCGAATTCTCCTTCGTGGGCGGGCTGGAGGGGACCCGCCTGCGATTGCTTCTTGATGGGGCCGATGGCGCCAACGGCGTCACGCGCTTGGACAACCTGCACGTCACAGGGATCCCGGCACCCGGTGCGTGGGCCTTGTGCGGTGCCGGGGGCATGCTGGGCGTGGGCTTGCGCGTTCGACGGGCCTGACCGGCAACGAACCCGCTCAGGTGGTGCGTTGCTGACTGGCGATCCGGTGACGAGCCATTCGTACCGCAAGCTTGATCGCCGCGATCATCGAGGTCGGATCAGCCTTGTTCTGCCCGGCGATGTCGTAGGCGGTCCCATGGTCGGGGCTGGTCCTGACGATGGGAATGCCCGCAGTGACGTTCACCGACTTGCGACGGCCGAGAAGCTTCGCGGGAATCAGTCCCTGGTCGTGGTACATCGCCACGACCATGTCCCAGGCACCCGAAGCCGCTTCGATGAAGATCGTGTCTGCGGGAAAGGGCCCGTGGACGTCGATGTCCGCGTTCCTTGCCATCTCGATGGCGGGGGCGATGATCCGTTGGTCCTCGTCGCCCAGCAGGCCGTCCTCGCCGGCGTGGGGGTTCAACCCACACACGGCTATGCGTGGTCGTTCAATGCCGAGATCGCGGCAGAAGCGTGCCCCGAGGTCGATCGGCTCGAAGACCTTTCCGATGGTGAAGATGTTTCGCAGGTCCATCAGCGGCACATGGGCCGTGGCCAGCCCGACGATCAGCTGGTCCGAATGAAAGAGCATCGCATGACGTCGACTGCGGGTTCGATGGGCCAGCAACTCGGTGTGCCCGGGAAACCTGCAGCCGGTCATTGCCCAGGCCTTCTTGCTGATGGGGCCGGTGACCAGTCCATCGATGTGTCGAGGATTGTCCTCATCCCGCATGGCATCGTCGATGGCGTGCTCGACGAAGGCTCTCGAGAGCTGGCCTCCGGCCTGGGTGGGCCCGGTGACGCAGGCTCGCAGGCTTTCGGGCTGGTCGTAGTCCCTGATCACGATCTCGTCGTTGATCGGTCGACTCAGGCGATCCGAGTCGTGTGGGATCCGAGACCAGTTCGGGCGAATGCCCAGGCGGTCCGCGGTGAAGGTCATGATCTCATTGCAGCCATAGACCACGAAATTGGCCAGCCCCATCTCGAGCGGTTGGGCCAGCGTTCGAACCAGCACTTCGGGGCCGATTCCAAGGGGGTCACCCATGGTGATTCCTATCGTCGGCGGCCGGGTTGGTTCGTTGCTTGAGACCATTCGGTCATTCTAGGATGCCCGGACGCACGGGGGGTCGTCTTGTTGGTCGAATCCGGCGAGGACGAACGAATGCCAGGCATGAACAAAGGGCACCCTCTTGCGAGGATGCCCTTTCGTTGTTGAAAAGATGCAATCGTCCCGGTGGGGTCAGCAGGGGCCCCAGAATCCGAGAACGATCGACAGGTCCTGGCCATCGACGAAGTCGTCTCCGGTGAGGTCACCGGTCGCCTGTCCCCAGTTGCCGAGGATTTCCGCGAGGTCGACGCCGTCGACGATGCCGTCGTTGTTGACGTCTGCCGGGCAGGCCGGTGCGCAGGTGCCTGATTCGCAGGGCGTGTTGTCGCCCAGGTACTCACCACTGGCGAGGCCGCAGAATTCGGCGGTCAGCTGGTAGCACTCGTTGTTGATGCAGCAGGCGCCGTTCGGATCCACGCAGGGGTCGTTCGAACAGTCGGTTTCCGGTCCTTGCCAGACGCCACTGACTGCGGCGCAGTCGGACTCGACCACGACGCTGCAGAAGCCGTTGGCACAGCAGGCTCCCGTGGGATCGGGGTTCTCGCTGTAGGAGAGGTCGAGGTCGTAGGAGTTGTCCGTACCACTGTCGAGGTAGATGTGGAAGTAGACGCGCTTGGCACCCGTTTCGGTGTTCGACCACGAGACCGATTCGTCATTGGTGTTGCTGTTGCCGAGCTGCTCAAGTTCTCCCGAGCAGGAGAGGCTGTACAGCGCGATGTCGATGTCGCCGTTCATGTGTGTGAAGTCGAGATCGACGGTCACGGTGTAACCCGGGTCGAGATTGAGTCGGAACCAGTCCTCGTCGGTCGACTTCACGACCAAGTCTGGCAGAGAGGTCTCGGTGGTGAGGAAGGCGGCAGTCGAGCAAGTGTCGTTTTCCTCGTACTGGTCGTCATCGGGCGTGCCGTTCACCAGGTAGTCATCGAAGCCGGCATCATAGGCACGCTGGAATCGACCGTATCCGTCAAGTCCGCTGGTGTTCGAGCAGGAGGATGCGCCACAGGTGAGGACACCCATGAGCTTCTGGTCGCTCACTCGATAGGCACCCGAGCCGGAAGAACCGCCTTCGGTCACGCCATCGGTCCAGCGGACACCGAACCAGTAGGTCGACGATCCGCACACCGGGTTGGAGTTCACATCGCCAAAGCTCAGACGCATGTAGTCGCCTGACGGGTGGTGGATGCCGACCACATCGAGGTTGGTCGAGGCAGTGTCGGTGGTCCAGCCCACCCAGTAGGTGTTCGCGGGAACCGATCCGTTGATGCGCAGCAGGGTGTTGTCAGAGGTGCTGTGGGTCGCGGTCAGTGTCGACCCGCTGGTGCTTGCACCGTTGGAGTAGCTGCCCGTGCAGCTGTTTCTTTCGTACCTGAAGATGAACTGCGTGCTCGAGGCCGCGCTCTGGGTCGAGATGCAGTGGTAGGCGGTGCTGAAGTAGGGCTGTTCATCCTGAGCGGTGGTGGCGATCAGCTGGCCTGAACAGATGAAGCCTCCGAAAGTGATCAGTGCGGTGGCATCCCCGACATCGGCCCATTCCGGATAGCAGGTCGCGTGGTTGTGGCAGTTGCCTGAACCACCAGCGAGGCCGTCCTTCAGGATCGGCAGGTAGCCGTGGATCAGTTCGGTGATGTCGAAGGGAAGTCCTGCAACGTCGACGGTGGCGGGTTCGTAGTACTCGACCACGATTCGGTTGACCGGTTCGATCAGCGAGTCGATCTGCCCGTTGTCCCGGGGGCCGTTGTCGGTGAACGGACCGTTGACCGTGTCGGGTGAACCGGGAACATAGGTTCGCAGTTCACAGCCTTCGGGCAGGTTCATGTTCTCCATGGTCACGATGATGTTCTCAGCGCCTTCGGAGTGGATCTCGATCTGCCAGATCCTTCCACCGGGAACCGCAACCCACTGTCCATCCTGTTCGTTGACCTCGAGTGGTCGCTTGACGCCGTAGCGAAGCGGCCGACCCTGCTGGAGCATTTCGTCGCCTTCCAGAATCAGGTCCACGTGGTCCAGCTCGGTGAGCGAGATCGTCGGGACCGGAATGAAGTCGAGTCCCAGTCGCGTTGCAACCGGAAGTCGCATGCCCAGTGGCTTCTCGGATTCCTGCGTTCTGCTGGCTCGGTACCCCTCGGCATCCTTGACGATCAGTTCGCCCTTGACGGGTTCCGGAGCTGACGAGTTGGGATTGACCTCTGCGCCAAGAATGGCAAGTCCTGCAAGTGTCGTGGTCAAGGCGAGCATGTATTGATTCCAGTCTTCGTTTGATGTGTTCAGTCAGAAGCTCTACCTGAGGGGCTGGCTCAGCCTGGGCCCAGATCGATGTGGGGTGCTTCCATATCCTTAAAATTAGCCTCCAAGGCGGGGATCTCAAATGTCAACGATTGATTATTGTTCATAATTTTGGCTCGAAGTACAGAGCAGAATGCCATTGAGGCCAAAATCGGACCCCAGACGGGGACTAGAACGCTTGTTTGGGGTTTTAGTCTGGGTTTTAGTCTGGGTTTTAGTCTGGGGATGGCCGTAGGTCTGGCTCAGTTGCAGCCTTGCCAGTTGCCCAGAATGAACACGAGATCGGTGGCATTCACGATCCCGTCGCCATCAAGATCCGCGGTCGGGTCCGAGGATCCCCACGATGCGATCACCATGCTGATATCGCTGCCGTTGACCAGGCCGTCGTGGTTGACGTCGCCCTGGCAGTTGGTGAGGGGACCACATGATGCGTCGTGCAGTTCGGGACGGTACGAGTCGAACGTCGTCCGCATCCGTTCGAACTGTCCTTCGGTGAAGCGGATCAGACAGGGGATGGCGGTATAGGACATGTAGTTGTCGGTGTCCGGATCGTATTGCTGTCCTTCCGGGCAGAGTGGCGGCCCGATCGAATCCGTGCAGTCGGGGTTCGATATGCGGAGACTGCAGTCTGCAGGGTCAACGCAGGTTTCGAACCCGAGTGGCGGTGCCGGACTGGTGTCACAGACATGATCACCATGGGTCGAGCAGTCACTTCCCTCCGGACATTCGTATCCGAAGCCGATCTCGTGGGTGTGGAAGAGGTCGAAGTAGTGTCCCACTTCGTGTATCAGGATGCCGAGCACGTCGTCGTGTCCTTCGCAGCTGGTCTGTATCGCCACGCCCTGTATCGGCCCGAAGGAGTAGCTGCTGACGCCGCACAAGGCTCCGCCGGAGAGTGAGTTGCACCAGTAGATGTCGATGGCGTCCGTCGTCGGTTCGATCATTCGCAGGTGGTAGTGACTGCTCACATTCATCATCAACTCGTCATCGATGATCAGGTGTGGTTCGGCGCGAAAGCAGAATTCAATGCCCATGGGCAGGAAAGCCTCGTTGAGGCCTTCGGCATAGGCCGCGAGGGTGGAGTCTTCGATCGACCGTTCACCGAGGGTCGACGTGACCACGTGCCAGGTGATCTTCACCACGTCGGGAACCATCGAGGTCCGGGCTTCGCCCCGGTATCCCCCCGAAGCCATGCGTGCGGTGAAGATGGAATGTCCGCCTGCTGGAATCAATGTCCCGCAGTCATCGCCGAAAGCCGTGCCCATCTGGATGGCTGTGGCCGCTACCACCAGCGTGGTGGCGGTCTTCCTGCAACCGGAATGGAGATGAAGCATGTCGTGTGCTCCATGTGCCCCTGAAGTCATGCCTCGCGAAATCAACGCTACCTGAAAGATCGTCTGATCCTTGTTTCTTTCTCCAGAAACGCTGATTACAAGGGGTCGATTCATCAATCACAAAGAAAACGGGCGCCTGCGTGAGCAGGCGCCCGTGCATTCATGCACGTGTGAACTTGCGACTAGCAGTCACCCCAGTAGCCGAGGAGGATCGTGAGGTCGGCACCATCGGTGGTACCGCTTCCGTTGAGGTCCCCACCGATGAGGCCCCAGGCGCCAAGCATGATGGTCAGGTCCGAACCGTCGACGACTGCGTCACCGTTCAGGTCTCCAGGGCATCCGTTCCCGCTGCAGGGGTTCGGGGTGCAGCTGGTGCCGGCACCTTCGAAGGTGCCGCCGGCAAGTCCGCAGTTGGTCTCGTCCAGCTGTGAACAGACCCCGTCGAGGCAGCATGCACCAACCGGACCCGAGCAGGTTTGTGCGCCGCAGGACGTACCGTTGCCGAGGTAGGTCCCCTCGACCAGGCCGCATTCGACCGAAGTCAGAGTGGAGCACACGCCGTCGAGGCAGCAAGCACCTGTGTTGGTTCCGCCGGTGTCACCGTCGATGGTGAGCGTGGATGGACCAAGGTCGCCTGTTCCGTAACCACCGAGTGCGATCACGTAGAGGTTGCCCTCCACCGCGGTGAACTCGATGGTCGTCGTGAAGTTCTCGCACTCCTCGGTGTCATCAAGGCAGACGATCACGGAGGACGGATCACAGGTTTCCGTGTGGATGCTCAATCGGGTGTCCCATGCGGTCTGGTTGCACGTGGACACGGTGTAGAGACCACTCGCGGGTGCGGTGAACGAATAGAAGCCCGTGTTCTGGAATGCGTCGGTTCCGAATTCGCCCGGATCGCAGAACCCGGTGAGGTCATGCGTGACTCCGGCGAACCCGGTGGTGTCGACCGCGTTGTCGCCGACGACCACGACGGTCGGATCACACTTGCCACCACCACCGCCGCCACCACCGCCGTCACAGTCGGTGCAGTCACCGCCGTCACAGTCGAACTCGTCGCAGTTCAGGAAGATGGCGACGCCCGCCGGGCATTCCGCGCAGTCGTAGCTTGGGTAATCGCAGTAGTCAGCGGGGATGTAGGCACCGTTGTCGCAGTAGGTGTCGCCCGACCAGTCGGTGTAGACGCCATCCGGGAAGCAGGTTCCTGCACAGTCGGCCGTGAAGCCGGCCGGGCATTCACCGCCGCCACCGCCACCGCCACCACCGTCGTCATTGCTGACGGTGAGCGTGCCGGAGCCCTGGTCGGCTGCCGAATAACCACCGACCGCGAGGATGTAGGTGCTGCCACCGGTCGCTGAGAAGCTGATTTCGGTGGTGAAGCCCGCGCAACCCTCGGAGTCGTCGAGGCAGGTGATGACCGAGGACGGTTCGCAGTCCCCGGCGTGTGCCGAGAGGCGCGTGTCGAAGTCGGCCTGGTTGCAGGTGGACACGGTGACCGTGCCGCTTTCATCCGGGGTGAATTCGAAGTAGATGACGTTGTAGATCACTTCGTCACCGAATTCGCCGAGATCGCAGGCTCCCGTGAGATCCAGCGATGCCGATGACCCGGTGGTGCTGAAGGGGGTGTCGCCGAGGCCGATGACCGTTGCGTCATCGCAGGTGCCACCGCCACCGCCACCGCCACCGCCGCC
>JAQWMQ010000012.1 GCA_029246705.1 Phycisphaerales bacterium
CAACCAGACCCATCCCTACTTTCGGGCACCGAAGATCTACGTCGCGATCGCGGCACGCTTCATGCCGGGTCGTCAGGTGCTCTCCGACGAGGACGCCGAACGACTCGGCGTGAATCCTCGCTACTTCAAGGACTGTTCCGATGCGGTGCTGATGACCTCGCGCGGTGGCACGAACTATGACCGCACGTTCCGGGAGGCGTTCATCCGACCGGGGATCGGTCTCGGTAACTGGGTCTCCCGCTCGAACTATCCGGCGCTCAACCTCGTCCAGACCTCGCCGACGGAGATGTCGCTCTACGTCAACCAGAACTACGCCCAGCCGACCGCGGAGCTGCGCCGCTACTCGATGCGGCTCGACGGACTCGCCTCCGCCCGCGCCGGCCACGCCGGCGGTGCGTTGCTGACTCGACCGCTGGTCTTCGCCGGTGGACGACTCGAGGTGAACTTCGCGACGTCCGCGGCGGGGGGGATCCGGGTCGAACTGCAGGATTCGGACGGCACCCCGATTCCCGGTTTCACCCTTGCGGAATCGATCGAACTGATCGGGAACGAGATCAAACGCACCGTCGCCTGGCAGGACGCGCCGGATCTCGCGAGTCTTGCCGGTACCCCGGTGCGAATTCGATTCGCACTGACCGACGCCGATCTCTACTCCTTTCGGTTCGTCGAGGACCCCGAGGTGCTCGAGGTCGAACGGATCTCGGGCGATGCGCCGCATTCGGCGTTCACCGATCTCCTGGCGGTGGGGGACCGGCTCTACTGCACGTTCCGCGAGGGTGACGCCCACGTCCATGGCTTGGACGGTCGCATCCGCATTCTCATGCGGGAGCAGGACGGCCCCTGGACCTCGGTGGGTCTTCTCGAGACACCGGGGATCGACCTGCGCGATCCGAAACTCAGCTTGACCCCCGACGGTCGAATCATGGTGTCGATCGGCGGCTCTCGGTACGTCGACCGCGTGCTCGAGGACCAGCAGTCGATGGTGAGTTTCTCGGCTACTTCGGGGGACTCGTTCGGTACACCGGCCCCGGTCGTGATCGACGATTCGGTGCGATCACCCAACGACTGGCTCTGGCGCGTCACCTGGCATGACGGTGTCGGCTACGGGGTCGTCTACCAACGTGCCGGGGACGGTTGGCGGATCCAGCTGCTCTCGACCACCGACGGCATCCACTACGAGCACGTCGCCCGACTTCCCGTCGCGGGTGAACCCAACGAGACGACGTTGCGCTTCACCGACGATGGCACGATGGTCGCGCTCATCCGACGTGAGGGCGGCGATCACCGCGCGGTCTTCGGACGGGCCCGACCGCCCTACGTCGACTGGTCGTTCACCACGCTCGAAAAGGCGATCGGTGGGCCGAACCTGGTCGAGGGTCCCGACGGTGACTGGTGGGTGTCGGGTCGTGACTACGCCGACGGCACGCGGACCTTCGTCGCCCGACTCGGCCGGGACGGTCGTCTCGAGGACACCGTGTTCCTGCCTTCCAGTGGTGACACCAGCTACCCCGGCCTGGTGCTCGAGGGCGATCGTCTCCTCGTGAGCTACTACTCGAGTCACGAGGGGCGCACCGCGGTCTACCTGGCGGAGATCGAACTTCCCTCTCCGGAGTGAATGCATGAAAACACCCCTCCCGGGAGGGAGGGGTGTCGATGTGTCTCGAGGGTTCGTCGCTCGTCCGGATCACCCGAACCGGTCGAGGTTCATCACCTTGTCCCAGGCCGCGACGAAGTCGGTGACGAAGGCGTCGGCGCCGTCGTCACAGGCGTAGACCTCGGCGACCGCACGGAGCTGCGAGTTCGAACCGAAGATGAGATCCGCTCCGGTGCCGGTCCAGCGAGGTGCGTCCGATGAACGGTCCTGCCCTTCGTAGAAGTGGCTGCAGCGGGAAGAGACCTTCCAGGTGGTGCCCATGTTCAGGAGGTTCAGGAAGAAGTCGTTGCTGAGGGTCCCGGGGCGGTCGGTCAGGACACCGAGGCTCGAGCCACCGGTGTTCGCGCCGAGCACCCGCAGGCCGCCGACCAGGACCGTCATCTCCGGTGCGCTCAGGGTCAGCATCTGCGCGCGGTCGACGAGCAGTTCCTCGGGAGTCCGGGTCTCATCCGTCGCGTGGTGGTTTCGGAACCCGTCCGAAGTGGGTTCGAGCACCGTGAATGAATCCGCATCGGTGTGCGCGTCGGTCGCGTCGGTTCGTCCGGGGCGGAAGGGCACGGTCACCTGGTGGCCACCGGTTCGGGCGGCTTCCTCGATCGCCGCGCAGCCGCCGAGGACGATCAGGTCGGCGAGGGAGATACGCATGCCGCCGGACTGTTCGTCGTTGAAGGATTTCTGAACGCCCTCGAGGACGCCGATCGCCTTCGCGAGTTCGGCCGGTTCGTTGACCGCCCAGTCCTTTTGCGGAGCCAGCCGGACGCGAGCGCCGTTGGCGCCGCCTCGCTTGTCGGTCCCGCGGAAACTCGCCGCCGAGGCCCAGGCGGTCGCGACCAGTCTTGCGGTGGAGAGCCCGGAGCCGAGCAGTCGGGTCTTGAGTTCCGTGATCTCCGCGTCACCGACCAGCGGGTGGTCGAGGGCGGGAACCGGGTCCTGCCAGATGAGTTCCTCGGCGGGGACTTCATCTCCGAGATAGCGTGCGCGCGGCCCCATGTCGCGGTGGGTCAGCTTGAACCATGCACGCGCAAAGGCGTCGGCGAAGGCCGCGGGGTCCTCGTGGAAGCGCTTGGAGATCGGCGCGTACACCGGGTCCTGCCTCAGGGCGAGGTCGGTGGTGAGCATCACCGGGGCGTGGGTCTTGCCCGCTTCGTGCGGATCGGGGACGGTCGTCGTCGCGGCGGGGTCGGTCGGCACCCACTGCTTCGCGCCTGCCGGGCTCTGGCTGAGTTCCCATTCGTAGCCGAAGAGGGTGTCGAAGAAGGTGTTGTCCCAGGTGGTTGGCGTGGGGGTCCACGCGCCTTCGAGCCCACTGGTGATGGTGTCGTTGCCGCTGCCGGTCCCGAAGCTGTTCTGCCAGCCGAGGCCCTGTTCCTGCAGCGGCGCGGCTTCCGGTTCGCGGCCGACGTAGGTGTCCGGATCGGCTGCACCGTGGGTCTTGCCGAAGGTGTGGCCGCCCGCGATCAGGGCGACGGTCTCCTCGTCGTTCATCGCCATGCGGCCGAAGGTCTCGCGAATGTCGTGGGCCGCGGCGAGCGGATCACCGCTGCCGTTCGGGCCCTCGGGGTTCACGTAGATGAGACCCATCTGAACTGCACCGAGAGGTTCCGCGAGGTCTCGTTCGCCGCTGTAGCGGTTGTCCCCGAGCCATTCGGTCTCGATGCCCCAGTTCACGTCGGTTTCCGGCTCCCAGACATCGGCCCGGCCGCCTCCGAAGCCGAACGTCTTCAGCCCCATCGATTCGAGCGCGCAGTTGCCGGTCAGGATCATGAGATCCCCCCACGACAGGTTGCGTCCGTACTTCTGCTTGATCGGCCAGAGCAGTCGACGTGCCTTGTCCAGGTTCGCGTTGTCCGGCCAGCTGTTCAGCGGTGCGAAGCGAAGGGTGCCCGCGCCCCCGCCACCGCGTCCGTCCTGAATGCGGTAGGTGCCGGCACTGTGCCACGACATGCGGACGAAGAACGGTCCGTAATGGCCGTAGTCCGCGGGCCACCAGGGCTGGGACGTGGTCATCATGGTCATGATGTCCTGCTTGACCGCGTCGAGATCCAGTGACTTGAACGCCTTCGCGTAGTCGAAGTCGTCGCCGAGCGGGTCGGCGGCAGGTGGGTTCTGGTGGAGGATGCCGAGATTCAACTGGTTCGGCCACCAGTCTCGGTTCGAGCGTGTACCCATGGTGGCGTTGACATGCTGGGCGCCCAGAACGGGGCAGTTGGTTTCGGTCGCGGACATGGTTGTTCCTCCTGGGGAATCTTCTTCGACATGATTCGGCTGCGGGTCGTGGTCACGAAAATCCGTGACGCTGGTCTTTCGGCCGGGGGATATTCTAGGCGATCACCTGGTGTGGGTTCGGCGGGCTTGAGTACAATCACCCTGGAAACCCGGACTGACATCGAGAAGGGATCTTCATGCTGCATCCTCTCACCAGCCTTCTCCTCATCGCCACGCTCCAGGCCGCTCCCGGCACCCCGCCGGTTCTCGATGGTGCGGGCCTGCCCTCGGTCGAGCTCGAGATTCCCGACGAACACGGCGGGCTCGATCTCTTCCAGTTCAGCCCCGACGGTTCCATCCTCGCCGGTGCGACCCGGGTGGGCACCGTGACCTGGGACGACGTCCAGTCGAGCTTCGGTGGCGAGGTCATCCTGTGGGATCCGCTGACCGGCAAGATCCTCAAGACACTCGGGTCCCATCGCACCTCGCCCACCACGTTGCAGTTCTCCTCTGATGGCAGGCGCCTGCTCAGTTACAGCGGCCAGGATCACGATGCCAGGCTCTGGTCCATTCCCGACGGGGCACTTCTCGCCGAGGTTTCGCTGGGTGGTCCCGGGGCCGGGGAGCAGCCGCCGGTTCTCAGTCCCGACGGACGGATCCTGCTCCACCTCGCCGAGCGCACGATCGACCTGTCCGAGGACATCGACGTCGCCTACCTGATCGAGGCATGGAACCTCGAGGCGGGCAAGCGCCTGTGGACCCGGACCGTTGATGCGCCGCACGAGGAGATCCATGCACGGTTCGCGATCTCTCCCGATGGAACCACCGTCGCGCTCTCCCAGGAGAGGATTCTCTGGAAGCGCGAGGGTGATCGTCTGCAAGGTCGGCATCTCGGCGGCACACACGAGCTGCTCCAGCTCGCGTCCGGCAAGCCGGTCTGGTCGGTGGCTCTTCCTGAGAAGCAAAGGTCCCAACGACCCCATCCCGAGAAACAGGTGCTCTTCACCACCGACGGTTCCGGAATCCTCATGGTCGGTCGCAAGAGGGTGCATCACTACGACGCGTCCGACGGCAAGCCGGTTGGAGATCCGATCGATCTCGAGGACGAGAAGTCGATCGGGGCGATCCACCTCTCCGCCGACGGCCATCACTTCATGGTGACTCGTTTCTTCGACCGACAGCTCGAGATTCGCAGCTTCCCCGATGGAGCCGAGCTGTTCCGGGTCTCGTTCGACTTCCCCGACAAGCTCTCCTCAGGGATCCCGGCTCCGGACCTGCACCGAGTGGTCGGTCAGATCTCGTTCTCCGGTCCCCAGGTGATCGATCTTGGCAGCGGCTTCGCCGGTAGTGACGAGTAGTTCGTCCGAGGCGGTTTTCCTGAAAACCCGGCATCGTCACGTCCGCACCGGAACATTCCCTTCCAGCAGGACATCCGGGTCTCCACAAAAGCACATCGAGCTCGCCGAAGCGAGCTCGATGGAAATTGATTCATTTGATCTTTGCCTGGACGGCTGTGAAGCGCGTCCGGGGTGGATCGTCGGCTTACCAGTCGTTACGACGGGGGCCACCACGACCGCCACCGCCGCCACCACGATTCTCGGTCTTGGCCCGAGCTTCGTTGACGTTCAGTGTTCGGCCATCAAGTTCGGTGCCATGAAGAGCCTCGATTGCAGCACGAGCAGCGCTGTCGGGCATGGACACGAACGCAAAGCCGCGCGGACGACCGGTTTCGCGATCGGTGATCATGGTGACTTCTTCGACGTCCCCGTGGGCTCCAAAGGTGTCTCGGAGGATGTCTTCAGTCGTATCGAAGTTGATGTTGCCTACGTAGATTTTCACTGTGATGTTCCTATTGTGAGAGTGGATCTGAATCCACCAGCATACCGTCTCCTGTCAAAATCGCTATTCGAATACCGGAGCGATTCCTTCATAACGGCTGGAAACGCCTTTCTGTGGCCTTGAGAGGGGGTGCGGCTTGGCAGGTACCATGAGCCTGGTCCCCGTCCTCTGTCTTCGGTCCAGGTGGTGCAGCGCCCTGTTTACCCTCGCCGGGGTGCTCTGATCCTGCCCAGATCCTATTTCTACTTCTCTGCTTCTCTGCTTCTCCGAGGTTGGAGTGTTGGATGAACATACCCCAGGCATCGGCCGATCGATTCTGTGGAATGCTGGAGATCCTCCGCTGGGTTCTCGTTGGAGCCGGCATCTGGCTGGGGTATGCCTCGATGTCCGAGGCGTCTTCTGCTTCGGCAGCCCAAGCGGGTCTTCACCGCATGGTCCCACTGGTCGTGGGTGGCATCTGCGGTCTCACTGCACTCGAGGGGCTTTTCCTTGGTGCCGCGGCTGCGCGGCGTACCGGGTACGTTCGAAGTGAGTACCAGGTCCAATCGGCGATGAACAACCTTGCCCTGGCCGGAGTTGCCCTGGCGGCCTTCTTCGCCGACTGGGGCCCTGGTGCGGATGTCGCCTTGATGTCCGTGGCCCTGGCGTTCCTCATCCTTTCTTCTCTCAACCATTTTCGGGGTTGGCTCGGATCAAACCGAAGCCTCCGAGGCTTGACCAGGCCTGCACTCACATGCCTGCTGGTGATCGCGGTGCTGCCTGTTCTGCTCAAGGCGTTCCCCTGACGTTCCAGTGAGTCCATCCGGACGCTATCGCATTGGTGGGGGCATCCTGAGGCTGATTGCCTGAAAGAAGATGCACTGATTCAACAGCTCACCCTTGCGAGGGTGAGCGCTGGCTTGGATACTGAAACCTGCGTCCACGCGACCTGAGGGTCGATTCTCCGCACAACTCCCAAAATCCGAGGTTTTATCCGTGTCGCACAAGCATCGCCCCACCTGCTGGCCGACCTTGGCCGTTGTCGCCTGCACTGTCGCCACTTCAGCATTTGCCGGTAACGATTCGGTCGAACTGCGAAATGGTTCGCTCGACATGCCGACCCTCGGATCGACCCAGCTCGATGAACAGGTTGCCACCCTCGCCGCTCGCTCTGACCAGCGCTACACCGTGGTCCTGCTCCGTAACGAGCTTGGGAAAGCGCAACGCATCGCCCTCGGCGATCAAGGCGTCGAGTTGCTGACGTGCCTCGGACCACGAACCTGGATCGCGGCGGTCGACCCGCGGCTCGCCGACGGCGAGGCGCGCATGGCCGACCGCATCGCCTGGATGGGCGAACTGCCCACGTCGGCGAAGCTCCATCCCGATCTCGCAGCGGGCATCGTTCCGGAGTGGACGATCGATCGACGCGCGATCAACGCCCTCGACCAGGATGCTCCCTTTGATCCGGTTCGACTCATGAAGGAACTGGACGATGCCCACGACCCCGTGATCGCGGTCTACGTCCTCGCTCACCGGAACATCGATCTCATCAACTTCGCAGACCTGATCACCACCGAGCTTCCGGTGGAGGTGCGTTCGAAGATCGTCACCATGAACGGCCTGCTGGTTCGGCTGCCGATGTCGGTGGTCGACACCCTGGTCGCCTTCGATGAGGTCCTCTGGATCGAACCGGCACTGCCCGCGTTCGCCGAGAACAACGACTCCAACCGAATGAACACCCAGGTCGAGGAGGTCTGGGCCGCTCCCTACAGCCTCTCCGGTTCGGGCGTCGTCGCCATGGTCTACGACGGCGGCAGCGCTGATGCGAGTCACCCGGATTTCAGCGGTCGACTGAGCATCCATGATTCCAGTGGAACCTCGAGCCATGCGACCCACGTTTCCGGCACGGTCGGTGGCGACGGGACCAACTCGGCAGGATTGCACGCGGGCATGGCGCCCGGCTGCACCATCGTCAGTTACGGCTTCGAACAGGAGGGGGGGCTCAGCGAGGGCTTCCTCTATACCGATCCCGGTGACATCGAGGTCGACTACACCGACGCGATCATCACGCACGGTGCGGTCGTCGCCAACAACTCGATCGGAACCAACACCGCCCCCAACGGGTATCCCTGTGAATGGACGGGTGACTACGGCGTGACCTCCGGGGTCATCGACTCCGTGGTGCGCGGGGCGCTCGGTGGATCGATCAGGATCGTCTGGGCCAACGGCAACGAACGACAGACCACCCGTTGCGGTGATCTCTACAACACCACCGCGCCCCCGGCCTGTGCGAAGAACCACATCACGGTGGGCGCCTTGAACTCCAACGACGACTCGGTGACGACGTTCACCAGCTTCGGCCCGTCGGACGACGGTCGAATCAAGCCCGACATCTCCGCGCCCGGTTGCCAGAGTGATGGCGACACCGGCGTGACCAGCACCACTCCCGGCGGTGGCTACAGCTCCTACTGCGGCACTTCGATGGCGGCACCGACCGTCACCGGCATCGCCGCACTGATCATCGAGGAATGGCGCCGTCTCCACCCCGGTGAAGCCGACATCTCCAACGCCGGATTGAAGGCGCTGCTGGCCAACTCCGGTGACGACCTCGGCAACATCGGACCCGACTGCCAGTTCGGCTTCGGCACGGTGCGTGCCCATGCGGCGATCGATTCGCTTCAAGCCGAGGGCCTGATCGAATCCGAAGTGAACGATGGCGCCACCAATGAACACCTCGTGATCGTCGAAGCCGGGCAGCCGCAGCTTCGCATCACGCTGGCCTGGGACGACGAGCCTGCATCACCACTGCCCACCGCGGCGCTGGTGAACGACCTCGACCTCGTGGTCACCGATCCCTCAGGCAACGTGATCGACCCCTGGACGATCGACCCTGCGAACCCCGGCCTGGCTGCGACCCGTTCCGGCCCTGATCGCCTCAACAACATGGAACAGGTGTCGGTCCAGAACCCGATGTCAGGCGCCTGGCGCGTCCAGATCGTCGGACATGCCGTCCCGGTCGGTCCCCAGACCTACGCCCTCGCAGCCGATCCCAACCCGATCGCCTGCAGTTCGACCGGTGTGGTCGGTTTCGGTGGACAGCGCGTCCAGCCGGACACCATCGTCTCGATCTCGGTGGTCGACTGCGACCTGAACACCAACGACGAGGTCACCGACACCATTGCCGTCTCGATCTCGAGCGACGACGATCCCCTCGGTTTCGACACCGTCCTGAGCGAGGATGATCCTGCTTCCTCGAGTTTCTCCGGATCGATCCAGCTGAGTTCGATTCGCGGAGGCACCGGCCTCTACGCCCTTGATGGGTCGCAGATCCGGGTCGTCTACATCGATGAGATGGACGCTTCGGGCAATGTCGACATCGAGTTGACCGCGACCGCGCTGGTCGACGGAACCATCTCGCCGCCCACCTCGGTCGATGTTCCCGAGTTCGGTCCTGATTCCGCCACCGTGCAGATCACCTCCGACGAACCCGTCCGAGTGACGATCCGTTACGGACTCTCCTGTGATGCCCTCAACGAGGAGATCTCCCGAAGCGGCTACGACACGGATCAGGCGGTCACGATCTCCGGTCTCGAGGACACCTACACCTACTACTTCCGCATCGAGCTGACCGACCAGGCCGGAAACACCGAGACCTACGGTGACGGCACGGACTGCTTCAGCTTCACGGTGCCCGATGCGCTCGACTTCTACGCCGAAGGCTTCACTTCCGGCATCGACCTCGTGGGCTATTCGCTCCGCTTCGTTCCCATCGGTGGTGCCGACGTCTACGCACCCTGTGCCGAGCCGATCTCCGCACTGCCGATCGACCCGTCGGGTGGTTCGGGCCTGTCCCTCGGCGATGACAGCAACACCGAGGTCTCCATCCCGTTCGAGTTCGAGTTCTACAACGAGTTCTGGTCTTCGGTCTTCGTCGGCAGCAACGGGTACGCGACCTTCGGTACCGGACGAACCGCCTACAGCGAATCGATGAGCGAGCATTTCGGCCTGCCCGGAATTTCCGCGCTGTTCGACGATCTCAACCCCTCGGCCGGTGGCACGGTTTCGACCCGTTCGGTCGCCGGCGCCTTCGCGATCACCTGGGAAGACGTCGCTGAATACTCGACCACCAACCAGAACACCTTCCAGATCGTCCTCTATCAGAACGGAGAGGTCCAGATCGCCTGGACCGAGCTCGCCGTGAATGACGCGATCATCGGGATCTCTCCCGGCGGCGGCTTGAACAGTGCCTTCATCCCCAGCGACTTCTCCGAGAGTTCACTGGGTTGCCTGCCACGACCGCCCGCGGCCTCGGACATCGACCTGGTGACCGGGCCCGGTACCCCCGTGGAGATCACGCTCTCCGCCAGTGACGACGGGCAGCCTCTTCCGCTGATCTTCGTGGTCGACAGCCTTCCGATCTTCGACCTGCGGGACCTCTCGACCGGCGAACTGATCACCAGTGTTCCGCATGTCATCGAGAATCTCTCCGGGCCCCAGCTCCGCTTCGAGCCCTCCGGCTCCTGGGAAGGGTTCGCGAGCTTCGAATACTTCGCGGATGACGGCGGCTCGCCTCCTGAAGGCGGACCTTCCAACATCGCCACGGTGTCGATCGCCGTGGTCAGTGGCCCAAGCGTGGTCTACGACTTCAACCTGGACACGAACCCCGGCTTCATCCTCGAGGGTGACTGGGGCTTCGGGCAGCCGACCGGTGGGGGTGGACAGTACGGCGCACCGGACCCGACCTCCGGGTTCACCGGTTCCAACGTGCTGGGGTACAACCTCGATGGTGACTACGACAACTCGATGCCCGAATACTCGGCAACGCTGGAAGGCATCGACTGTTCCGATCTCACCAACGTGACGCTTCGTTTCCAGCGCTGGCTGAACGTCGAGACGTCCGCCTACGACCATGCCTACATCAGGGTCAGTGTCGACGGAGGCACCTCCTTCCAGACCATCTGGGAGAACACGGCGACCCTGGAGAACTCGGCCTGGGAACTGATGGAGTACGACCTGTCCGCCATCGCGGACGGCCGGCCTGATGTCCGTATCCGCTGGGTCATGGGGGGCACCGACGGTTCCTGGCAGTACTCCGGGTGGAACCTCGATGACATCCAGATCATCGCGAACGCACCGCCCACATCGGTTCCCGGCGACCTCAACGACGACGGAATCGTCGATGGCGCCGACCTGACCGTTCTCCTCTCCATGTGGGGCGAGTGTTTCGGATGTGTCGCCGATTTCAATGGCGACAACATCGTCAACGGCGCGGATCTCACCACCTTGCTCGGATACTGGGGGAATGGCAGCCTGCCGTTGACCGACCTCGGCGAGCGTGGACCGGGTCGAGCCGTGGATGCTCCGACCAGGTTCTCATTGGGTCAGCCCCTGATCAACGACGATCGCTTGGCTCCGTGGGAGTCAGGTGGTCTGGTGGTCGCGCCTCATGGATACGTTCAGACGCCTGACGGCCTGCTCCAGATCGAGCTCATGGGTGACCTTCCGATCGACGAGGTCGATCTGGTCCTGGTCGAGGGACGAGCATCCCTGGCGGGTCAGCTCGAAGTCCATGTCGCTTCCGATCATGCTCCGAGCAAGCCGCTGCATGTCATCTTGCTCGGTGACGAGATCGTCGGTGGCTTCGATCAGGTTCGGTTCATCGGTGACATCATTGATTCACCATGGCTCTGCCAGACGGAACGTGCCTTGGTGCTCGTCACCGGTGGGTTCCTGGGCAACGCGCCCGATGAGGCACCCGCCCTGGTCTCGGAAGCCTTGGATCTGATCGATGCCATCGGCAGCGAGCGTCTCGAATGGGATCTCGATGGTGATGGCCTGATCGGTCTCGAGGACCTTCGGCTGCTGCTGAGCTCGGGTGTGCACTGCGAGTGATGCGTGCCGACCCGGTTGACGGGCGTCGGGCCGTTCGAAGTCAGTCTTCGAGCGGCCCGCCGTTCGCCTTGACCACGTGTTCGTCCAGCATGAGCTGACTGAGCACGCGAGGCCAGTCCTCCGGGTCGATGCTGCTGACTTCCAGGTTCAGGTTCTGGGTCGAGAGCTGTTCATCGATGGTGCAGGATCGGATCGAGCTCTCGATCCCCAGCTGCTCCAGGATCTCCCGCCATCTTGAGGCCGATGGGTCGGTGGAGTTGATCACCAGCCTGAGCCGTCCGCGGATCGTTCCGTTGCCGGCCTTGTTTATCCCGAGAAGGATCAGGATCGTCACGGCGAGAACGGCCGTACCGACCATGGCCACCATGAAGCTCTGGTTTCCGGTGGCGAGTCCGATCACCACCGAGAAGATCACGAAGGCCGCATCCATCGGTTCCTTGATCGGGGTTCGGAATCGAACGATCGCCAGGGTGCCGAAGAGCGTGAATGCCGCAGCCAGGTTCGTGCCGACCGCCATGGTCGCCATCGCGATGAGCGGGGAGATGAGCACCAGGGTTCGCCAGAGCTTGAAGGTCGGGCGTTCGCGATGCGCAAGAAGATGCAGAAGGGCGACGATCGCACCGAACACCGTCGCGATGATCATCGTGAACAAGGGGGACATCAGGTCATTCGGGTCGATCGGAATGGTCGGCTCGGCCAATCCGGGGATCTGTTCGATCATCGTGTGAGCTCCATCTCGTTGGCAACAAGGCCTCATCCGTATGAAACCTGTCGGAATCATACCAACCGACCTTGTTCAGGAATCCGGTGATTCCGCGAGGGACGGGTGCTCGAGCAGGAAGCTCCTGCGTTCGGCGGCGTTGCTCTTGAGTGAATCGGTCGGCCCTTCGAGACTCTGGAGGAAGGCCTGTCGATCTCCCAGGAACGGATCCCTTGCCACGTCCTCGACGATCAGGTCGCGCCAGACGGCGATTCGGCCACCGAGTTTCTCCCACTCAAGCTCGACCAGTGCCAATTCGCGCACCCGATCGAGGTAGCGCTCTCGCCACTCGTCCACTTGGAGGATCCGGACGATCACCGGCCTGATGTCGAGGTCCTTCTCGTAGGCGAGCGGTGACTGCTTGATACCCGACTCGGGACCACCACGTCCACGACCGCCAGGTCCACCTCGTCCACCTCTGCGGCCTCGACCTTGATCGGGGGGTGGTGGGGGAGCTTCCTGCATCCCGGAGGGAGGCGCACTGCCCGGTCCGTCATCCTTCTGACCGCCTCTGCGGGGTCGGTCCAGTCCCGGACGTCCGCGGACCTCGCGCCTTCTGTCTTCTCCACGTTCAAAGTCATCGGGGGTTGGTCCCTGAGGGTCGAATTCCATTGGCGGTGGTCCACCCGGTCCGCCTGGTCCACCCGGTCCGCCTGGCCCACCCGGTCCACCTGGCCCTCCTGGTCCACCCGGCCCGCGGTGGCTGCCTCCGAAGGTCTCGTTGTTGTCGTAGGGAAGCAGGTGGAAGCGTCCGTCAGGAGCCTTGTAGACGTAGTAGTCGCTGCCACGACTGTAGTAGCCGTCTGAATCCATGAAGACATTGTCGAGCGCGAGAAACCAGGTGACCTCGTCGATATCCAGGTACTTCGGGAGCACGGTCTTCAGCTCGCTGGCCGGCGTCTCCTTGAGGATCCTGCAGAGCTCGATGAGATCCTGCCAGTCCTGGTCATCGGCCGAGCCCGTCTTGAGTTCGTATCCGTCCTCGTAGTCGGAGACATCATCTCCCTGGTAGGTCAGGGCTGCACCACCTGAGAAATCCGGCGGCACCTTCCAGCGCACGCCCTTCTTGCTGTCGTAGTGTTCCTTGGTGAAGTCCTTGTTGATCTGCTGGACGTTTCCGTAGACCCCGAGGTAGGTCCCGTTGACCACGACCTTCACGAAGTTCGCCTTGGGTGCAGGCATGTAGTCGCCGGCGATGTTCGAGAAGAGCACTTCCCGCATCACGGTCGGGTCCCCGTTCGCATTGAGCAGGTTCAGTGTCCGGTAGTCCTTCAGTCGAAGGTCTCCGTCGTATGCGTCGATCGAGACGCCGAAGGATTTCTTGGCGGGCATCTCGAAGGAGGTGTTTCCTCGGTAACTGACGCCCACTTCCCCGATCAGTTCGCCGTCGAGGCTCAGTCTGGCGGGCACTTCGATGTCGGTTCCATGGAAGGCCGCCATCTCCTCGTGCCAGTCGTCTTCGTCGAATTCGAAGAAAAGGGTGTGGACGGTTCCGATGTCGTAGAGATCGCTGTCGGGATGATGGTCGACGTCGCCTGCCGTCAGCTTGAGTGCATCGGGGTCCCGCTGGGGGCGCACGCCTTCCACTCTTTCAGTTCCGGGCCGCTTGCGACGTCGATTCTGAGCAGGCCGCGATGCGATCTCCTTCCGAGCCAGCTCCCGTTCGGCGCGGTCGAGTCGACCGTCACCGTCGGCATCGAAGGTCTCGTGGAGTTCGATGTCCTGGAACCGTGGTCCGCCGGGGCCCGGCCCCTGGGCTGATGCGGTACCGGTGACCAGCAGCATCGCTCCCGGCAGGCAGATCGCTCTCAAGTAACTTTCGCAGCGAGCAGTACGCGTCATCTACTTCTCCAAGTTCGTTCTTTGGTTGATTCCCTGCATGTGGTTGCAATTCAACGCATGATCGGGACATCTATTCCCTGCCAATGCCGCCAATGGCTGCAATTCTCGTCTTGGAGCATGTGGGGCCACCTCGAAACCAGGGCGTGCTCCGGTATCATTCCTGCTGGAGACATCGACCATGCCCACTTTCATCGTCTGTATCGGCATCGTGCTCAACGGCTTCCTTCTTCATTGCCACCAGCAGGAACCCGCGCCTTCCAAGGATGCCTCCGAGGCTGGATGGGTCTCGCTGTTCAACGGCAAGGATCTCACCGGTTGGACGCCCAAGATCGCCGGCCATGCGTTCGGAGAGGATCCCTATCAAACCGTCCGGGTCGAGGACGGCATGATACGAATCGGCTACGACGGGTACGAGCCACCATTCAAAGGGCGATTCTGCCACCTGTTCTACGAGAAGCCTTTCTCCAGGTATCGACTTCGGGTCGAGTACCGCTTCCATGGAACCCAGGTTCCTGGTGGTCCCGGCTGGGCATGGCGAAACAGTGGTGCGATGCTGCACTGCCAGGACCCTCGAACCATGACCTTGGAGCAGTCCTTCCCGGTCTCGATCGAAGGTCAGCTGCTCGGGGGAGACGGCAGCAGTGCACGCAGCACCGGCAATCTGTGCACCCCGGGGACGAACGTCGTCATGAAGGGTGAACTGGAGAGACGTCACTGCATCAACTCCTCATCCGAGACCTGTCACGGCGACGACTGGGTCGTCGCGGAATTCGAGGTCGACGGCAGTGGCAGCGTGAAGCACTTCATCAACGGCAAGCTCGTTCTTGAATACGAACAATCCCAGCTTGATCCCAATGACGCTGATGCCAAGAAGTTGATCGATGGAGACGACCTGCTTCTTGATTCCGGATGGATTTCCCTCCAGGGAGAAAGCCACCCCGTGGACTTTCGGAATGTGCAGATCCGAATGTTGCCGGAGTGATGGTCGCTCCGTCGATCATCGCGTTGGGGGGCGCCGCTCCGGAACCGGGTTCACTTGCCTTGGAGCGCTACATCCTCTCCCATGCCCGCTCGCCACGGCCGAGGGTTTCCTTCCTGCCCACGGCATCCGGTGACGCCGAAGGTTACGTCGAGTCATTCCAGACCGCTTTCTCGAGCCTGGAATGCGAGGACGTGGATCACATCGCCCTTTTTCGAAGGACCATCCGGGACCTGCGCTCGCACCTGCTGTCCAGGGATGTGATCTACGTGGGGGGCGGGAACTGCTGGAACATGCTCCTGCTCTGGAGGGCGCACGGCCTGGACGAGATCCTCCGTGAGGCATGGCTTGACGGAGTGCTCCTCTGCGGTCTGAGTGCCGGATCGATCTGCTGGTTCGAACAGGGCACGACTGATTCCTTCGGACTTCCACTACAACCACTGACCAACGGACTCGGTTTCCTGCCAGGAAGCCACTGCCCGCACTACCACGCCGAGCAGACCCGGCGAAGCACCTATCTCGACTGGGTGAAGGATGGAACCCTGCAGGCGGGGTATGCACTGGATGATGGAGCGGCGGTGCGATTCGAGGGGACCAGTCCCGTCGAGTTCGTGAGCAGCGACCCCGATGCGGGCATCTATCGCGTGGTCCCGACGGGGGAGGGTGTCTCCGAAGTCAGGGTCGATGCGGTCGGACTTCCAGGCTGAGCGCCTTGCTGTCGCCCTGGCATGCCGGGGTGCGTGTGGGGTTCAACCGGAATTGACTTCATGCTCGTCCGTGCAGCTGCCACCATCGGTGCGGTGCGAGCACTGTTCGCACTGATTGGAGCAGCTTGATTTCCTCTGGAGCTGCGATTCCGAAGCGTGTCTGTTTCCCGCTTTTTCCTTCATGTCCGTGAAGACTGCAAGGCTCGCGGGAAATCCGACCATCGAGAGGAACAGGAATACGAATGCGCTGCTGAGCAGGAAGTGCACGCCTCCGACCACGAAGTAGCACAACACCGATGCACAGATTGCGTTGATCAGGATGGTGCCCAGCACCACCTTCAAGGCGATCCTCATTTCTCCGTTTCCTTGCTTCTCCTCCTCGGGACGCACCAAGGGGTGCTTGGTCCTCGGTGGTGTGTTCTCAAGGATGACCAGTCTCTGGCTCAGGCGTGATTCCCTGGTGTCCGAGGGCGGGGTCAAGCGGGGCGGTGTCGGTGTTTGTGTCATTGAATGCACATCCATATGGTTATCTGGGGCCTCCAGGGGCGAATTTACGCCTAATAAAAGATAATACGATCTATCTATCGACATAATACCTCAATGACCCTATATTTCGCTTATTGCTCAGCAAGCGGGCGCAAGCTGGGTGAATCTAGGGGAGGTGTTCTCGGCGTTCGGGGCCGCCTCCTCTTTTTCGTAATTGCATTTGATTCCACCGTCCGGCACTTCTCCAGAAGAGCTGCCGTTGAATTACCCGGTACGATCCAAGGTCCATGTACGGGAAACAAACCGAGTACGCGATTGCCATCATGAGTTGTCTTGCAGAAGTGCACGACGGCTCTGGTCGCAGGATTTCAGCGCTGGAACTGGCAGATCACCGTGGGTTGCCGCGTCCCTTCATCTCGAAGACCGTGACCGCTCTGATCCAGGCCGGGCTTGTGGAGGGCACACGTGGTCCCGGTGGTGGGTGTCGGCTGACCCGTGATCCCTCTGAAATCTCCCTTTACGACGTCTACACGGTCTTCGAGCGGGATGATGAAGATCGGAACTGTCCGTTCGGTGGGGGCGAATGCGGGGTAGGCCCGCCTTGCGCGGTGCACCACAAGCTGGTGCAGATCCAGGAATCGCTGAACGACCTGCTGCACAACACCTACTTCGACGTCTTTCGTCTGCACTTCAACGAGATCAAGGATTCGAATGTGGCCGACAGTGACAAGGACCCGCCGAAAAAGCGTGAGTCCTATCGTGCTTCGCGCGATTGATGCAGCTGCGGCCGATCGTCGAAGCCTGGATCAGATCCAGGGTTTCTCGTCCTCGTCCGGCTCTTCCTCGTCCTCTACCTGTTCCCGACCCTTCCTCTTCTTCCCCTTCTTCTGGTAGGAGCTGAAGTCCGGGTCCTGTGCCTGGCTGCGGTATATGCGCACCCGTGAGAGGAACCAGGACCAGAGGATGAGCCCCAGGAGGGCGACCCCACCGTAGATCGACCAGAGGTAGGAGTCCTCCATGGTCCGGACCTTGGTGATCACCGAGACGAATATCAGGAAGAGTGCTGCGGCCCCGAAACCACCGGCAAATCCCACCCCGATCGGTGCCCAGGCTGAACCCGGTCGGTTGAAGAACGCTTCCAGCCCTGAAAGCTCCTGGTCAGGTGCCTTCGATTGACCTGTCGGATCCGTCGACGTGTTCGACTTGTTTCGCCAGGGGGGGGTCGGTACTTGGGGGTCTTCTGTGTTCATGGTCGTGTTCTGGGTATCAGGTTCCTGTTGGTCCTGTCCTGACGCGGCGGCGTTGGAATTCCCGGCACTGCGGGGTCAGGTCACTCTGTAGACCTCTTGAAGAGATGTCAACCCTCTTCGCAGTAGAGAGAAGCCGGCTTGGCGGAGTCCCAGATAACCGCGCTGTACGAGGAACGTACGAAGTTCGGTGTAGCTTGCAGAGTCCGATTTGACAATATCGTTCAATTCGTCATCGACATCGATCAGTTCGAACACGCCGGTCCGTCCCCGAAAACCCGTTCCGTTGCACTTTGCACACCCCTTCGACTTGTAGATCGAGACGTCGTCGTTGGGTTTGCATCCCACCAGTGTGTTGAGATCGGCATCGTAGGGCTGGAGTTCCCTGCAGTAGGCGCACAGCTTTCGAACCAGTCTCTGGGCGAGCAGTGCATCGAGCGCCGAGGCGACCACGTATCGTTCGAGCCCCATGTCGAAGAGCCTGACGAATGTCTCCATCGCACTGTTGGTGTGGATCGATGAGAGCACCAGGTGACCGGTCAGTGCTGACTTGAACGCGATGTCCGCCGTCTCGCCGTCACGCATCTCGCCGACGAGTATGACATCGGGGTCCTGGCGAAGGATCGATCGCAGCCCGGTGGCGAAGGTGAACCCGATCTTCTGGTTGGTCTGCCCCTGGATCACGTCCTCGAACCGGTATTCGATCGGGTCCTCGAGGGTCATGATGTTCCGGGTGGTTGCATCGACCTCGTCGAGCACGGCATAGAGCGTGGATGTCTTTCCGCTGCCGGTGGGCCCGGTGACCAGGAGCATGCCAAGGGATCGGCTGGCGATGTCGGTGACCTGCTCTCGAACCTTCCCCGGCATCCCGATCGCCTTGAGATTCAAGGTGTCACCGTCACGAATCAGCAGTCTGAGCACGACCTTCTCGCCGTATTCGGTCGGAAAGGTCGACATCCTGACGTCGATCTCCATCTCGCCGAAGTTGAATCGAAAGGTGCCATCCTGAGGCAGCCTTCTCTCGGCGATATCGATGTTCGCCATCACCTTCAGTCGACTGGTGAAGGACAGGCCGAGCATGAGGGCGAAGGGAGGGCGGTCAACCAGGACGCCGTCGATTCGAAAGCGGACCCGGACCTCTTCCCGGCGTGGTTCTATGTGGATGTCGCTGGCCCCGTTGTTGATGGCGCGTTCAAGAACACGATCAACGAGCTGGACTGTCTTGGCTTCTTCCGGTTCCGCCATGATCAGCGTGTCTCCTAGAGTGACTTGTGGTGTCAGTCCGACCGACACAATGGTATCACCGAGATCCCATGGATGATTCTTCAACGAGTTTCATGCGCCCACATCAAGGATCCGCAGGGGGCTTCGACCGTGCTTGTGGGCACGGCGTGCCTCTCCCGCCCCTGGCATCACCTCTCGCCGTCGTCGCCGGGATATTCGGTCGGGTTCACACGATATTCCGGATTCCACAGTGGATTCTCGACCGTTCGGACGGGGCGCGCCTGCGCGGTGATCGCCTGGTCGCGTCTGATGGCCTCGGTGCGAAGCTGTTCCACGAGTTCCGGATACTGTTGGGCGTGATCCCATTTCTCTGAGACGTCGATTTCCAGGTCAAAGAGTGTTCCCGGCTCGAGCAGCAGCTTCCACTTGCCGCGTCGAATGCCGGCAAGGTCACCCTGGGCGGTGTAGTAGAGGAATGACTCGGTCGGTGAGGTCGCGTCCTGAACTCCAGTGAGCAGCGGCGAGATGTCGTGCCCGTCGATCACGTCACTCCCGGGTGGTTTCGTGCCGGTCATCGAAGCGATCGTGGGCAGAAGGTCCATCGTCGTCGCGACCTCGCGGCAGACCGTTCCAGGTGGGATACGACCGGGGCTCCAGACGACGCAGGGGACCCGCTGGCCTCCCTCGTGGTTGGACCCTTTGCCGCCACGGAGGGGGCCGGCGGAGCCGCCATCTGCCTTGAAGGGAAGCCAGGGACCGTTGTCCGTGGTGAAGACGAAGATGGTGTTGTCCGCAATGCCGTTCCGCTCGAGTGCTGCTCGCAGCGCGCCGACGCTCCAGTCGATCTCCTCGATGACGTCGCCGTAGAGACCCCGTGGGCTCGTGCCCTCGAAAGCTTCTGATGCGTAGAGCGGGATGTGCGGCATCGAGTGCGGGACGTACACGAAGAACGGCTCGTCGGCGTGCTCGTCGATGAAGGCAACCGCTTCCTCGGTGCAGTTTCTGGTGAGCAGGCCCTGGTCCGGTTCCCACTCGATGATGTCCTTGCCGCGCATGAGGGGGAGACTGTGCTTGTAGTTGTTTCCCGGCTTGCGATGAAACTGACTCATGTCGTTGGAATAGGGGACGCCGTAGAAGACGTCGAAGCCCTGGTCGGTGGGGAGCAGGCCATCGCGATGACCCAGGTGCCACTTGCCGAAACAACCGGTTGCGTAGCCGTGTTCGGAGAGCATGTCCGCGATCGTCACTTCATCGGTATGAAGACCGTAGTCGTACGCCGGGAAGATCACGTGCTCGTGCATCGAGACGCGCTTCGGGTAGCACCCGGTCAGGAGCGCGGCTCGCGAGGGTGAGCAGACCGGTGACGCCACGTAGAACTGGGTAAGCTTCATCCCCTCCGCGGCCATCCGGTCGACATGGGGCGTGTGAATCGTGGGATGGCCGAAGCAGGAGAGATCCCCGTAGCCCTGGTCGTCGGTGAAGACCACGACGACGTTGGACGGTCGATCGGCTGGATCCTGTGATTTCGGGGCGGTCCCGTGAAGCAGGGGGGAACCGGCCAGCAGCAATGGGATCATGGTGGTGAACATCGCGTCTTCAAAGGTAACATGTGACGGCGAACCTGCCTCTACCGCATCCTCGATTCGCCACCCCTCGACCCGGAAGGTTGACTCGTCATGCATCCGTATCGAATTCTCATCACCGTCTGCTGCATGCCCTTGTTGCTCTGCATGGCCCTGATCGGTTCGGTGCTCGACGATCAGGAAGACGGTTCCGTGGTGACCGACGAGCTGTCGGCGGTCACCTTCAACATCCGGTACGGAACGGCCAGGGATGGTGACAATGCCTGGGAGAACCGTCGTCAGGCTGTCCTGGACTTCATCAGTGGCTGCAAGGCCGATTTCATCGGCCTTCAGGAATGCCTGGCCTTCCAGACCGCGGAGATTCGAAGCGCCGTGGAGGACCGCTACGCCATGATCCTGCGAACCCGGAAGGTGAAGGACGGTGATGGCGAGGCGACGCCGCTGCTTTACCTGCGTGATCGTTGGGAGCTTGATCCCAGGCAGCACGGAACCTTCTGGCTCTCTGAACAACCGGAGACCCCGGGTTCGATCTCATGGAACTCGAGCCTTCCGAGAATCGCGACCTGGGGGCGGTTTCTCGAACGCTCGACCGGTCGGGTGGTCTGGGTGTTCAACACCCACTTCGATCATCGGTCCGCGGATGCCCGGGAAGGTGGAGCACGACTCATCGCCACCCGGATCGGGGACCTGGTCCCCGAAGGGGAGGTGGTCATCGTGCTGGGTGACCTGAATGCCGTCCCGGGATCAGCCCCGCTTCGAGTGCTTCAGGCCGGTGCAGGCAGGAACCCGATCGGTCTGGTCGATGCCTGGCGTGAACGCAATCCGTCCGAGCAACTCGAATGCACCATGAACCAGTGGGGGACCGGTCTCGAGGGCCGCCGCATCGACTACGTCCTGGTCGCTCCCGGGGTCGAACTGCTCGAGTCCTCGATCATCCGCAAACGAATCGAAGGCAGGCCGATCTCCGACCACTGGCCGGTTCACGCTCGCATGGCATTTCAAACCACCGAAAAACCATGAGTTCTCCCGATCACATCGTGACCTGCCCCGATTGCGGCTACCAGCTTCGCCGACCCGAACAGGATCGTTGCGCGGAGTGCGGGCTGCGTTGGAACGACTGGATGGACTCGCGAACAAAGCGGTTTCGAATGCAGAGGCGTGACTGGTTGTTGTTGCTTGTCGTCTTTCCGATCATCGCCTCGATACCGCCTCTCCTGACCGCGCGAGGGGCGGTCACCGGGGCGCGGACCTTCGAGTCCTCCTACCTGCTCACCATTCCGGGGTTCGCGGGCATCGTCTTTCTCTCATGGTGGTACTCGACGTCGGTGCTCTGGCGGATCACGCGCAGTCGGCGTGGCGCATCCGGTGCGGTTTCACGACCGCCTTCAAGGGTTGGAAGCGTGGTCGTCTTCTTCCTGCTCCTGCTGTTGCAGGTCTTTCTCTTCCTTGCGGCCATTCGCCTTGGTTTCATCATCTTCGTGCAGCCGCTGCGTCCCCAGCCGCCTGCGAGCCTGCAGTCATCTCGATTCGTGATCCCCATCCACGATCATGAATGCATGATCAGTCGAGCATCTTGAACCAGAACCAGGTGCCGTTGCCGTCGCATTCGGGATGATCATCACCAAAGCCGAGGTCGCGATACAGGCCCTGGGCCCTGGTGTTGTCATGGGAGATCTCGAGGGTGAGCTTGCGGCACCCCTCGCGTCTCGCCTTCTCCTCGAAACGGGTCATGAGTGCCCGACCCACGCCCTTGCCCCGGACTCGATCCGCCACGAAGACGTCATGCACGTTCGCGGCCCGACCGGCTGCGAAACTGGTGATCGTGAAGTGGCAGAGCGCGTACCCGACCGCAACGCCCTGTTCGTCCCTGGCGATGAAGGCGAAGATCGTCGGATGGGTCCTGAGCAGTTCATCGAGACCGTCCTGGTGATCCGTGGCAAGCGTCGCATTGCTCACCACTGCAAAGTCCTTGTTCAGCTCGATGATCGCTTGGCGATCATCCTTGTCCTGAAGATTCGCTTCCTCTATTTGCATTACAACCGTTCCATGGGTTCGGGGCGGTTGAGGTACTTCCCAACCATGGCGTCATTGTGTCAGATTTCCCGGATTGCCACCGCTTTTCACGTCCACCGAGTCGACTTCCTGCGGACCTTTCGGGGTCCCGGTTGTGAGCAGCGACGTGATCAGCGACACTGTGGTTTCCATTCGTGTCCAGAACACAGGAGATCCCGATGACTCACGAGATCCTCGATCACATCGTTGCTGGTCGGCGACATGCCGAAGCAGGCTCGACGCACCGTACGAACCAGAATCCGGCCACGGGCGACACCGTGTCCGTCGCGCCCCTGGATTCGATCTCCGCGGCTTCCGCCGCGGTCGATGCGGCGGCGAAGGCCTTTCCCGCATGGAGCGAGACCCCGGTCGGGGACCGGATCCAGTTCCTCTTCAAGTACAAGAACATCCTTGAAGCACATGTCGACGAACTGGCCGAGATCGTGGTCGAGGAACACGGAAAGACGCGCGCGGAGGCGATCGGCTCGGTTCGTCGGGGCATCGACTGCATCGAGCATGCCTGTGCCGCACCGGTGCTCATGATGGGACGCACCCTGCCGCAGATCGCGGTCTCCAGCTCGTTCTGCCGGACCGAGGACGAGGGCGGAGTGGGTATCGACTCTTCGGTCGATCGACTGCCGCTCGGCGTCTGTGTGGGCATCACGCCCTTCAATTTCCCGGTGATGGTGCCGATGTGGATGTGGCCGATGGCGATCGCCTGTGGAAACACCTTCGTGCTCAAGCCCTCCGAGAAGGACCCGGCATCCGCGGTACGTGCCACGGAACTCGCCCAGGAAGCGGGGCTTCCCCCGGGCGTCCTCAACCTCGTCCACGGCGGACCGGACGTGGTCAACCACCTGCTCGAGCATGATCAGGTCGACGCCGTGAGTTTCGTCGGTTCGACCCGAGCCGGCGCCGCGATCTATGCCAAGGGTGCTGCCCACGGCAAACGTGTCCAGTGCATGTGCGGGGCCAAGAACTATTCCATCGTCATGCCCGACGCGAACCGTGGAGCCGCGATCGACGGCGTCCTCGGCTCGACCTTCGGCAACACCGGCCAGCGTTGTCTCGCGGGAAGCGTCCTGGTCTGTGTCGGTGACAGCGCCGACTGGCTGGTGCCCGGGCTCGTCGAAGCGGCCCGTGGAATCACCGTCGGGCCGGGTTGCCAGGCGGGAACCCACATGGGCCCGATGCAGGACCGGGAATCCCTCGACCGTGTCATGGAGTACATCGGTATCGGTGAGTCTGATGGTGCCGAACTCCTGCTCGACGGCCGTGAGACCCAGCGGCCCGACAGCGGCTTTTTCGTTGGTCCGAGCATCTTCGATCGAGTCACGCCCTCGATGCGAATCGCGCAGGAGGAGATCTTCGGTCCGGTGCTCTCGATCATGCGCGCCTCGACCCTCGACGAGGGGGTCTCGATGGTGAACACGTCCGAATACGGCAACATGTCGGTGATCTTCTCCGACAGCGGGCACGCGGTCCGTCGATTCGAACGAACCGTGCAGGCCGGCATGCTGGGGGTGAATGTGGGGGTTCCTGCCCCGATGGCGGCCTTCCCGTTCTCCGGATGGAAGAACTCCTTCTTCGGCGACCTGCACACCAACGGCGAGGATGGAGCGCGATTCTTCACGAAGGCGCGCGTGACCGTCCGACGATGGATCTGAACCTCGTTCCCGCTTTTCAAGGATCACCTCATGCCTCGCATCACCAGAGCAGCCCTCATCCAGGCGTCCAATGCACTGCCTGATTCCACGGATCTCGACGCGATCAAGAAGGCGATGATCGACAAGCACATCGATCTCATCGGAAAGGCCGCCGAACGCGGCGCGAACGTGTGCTGCCTTCAGGAGATCTTCTACGGCCCGTACTTCTGTGCCGAGCAGGATCCACGCTGGTATCGAACCGCCGAGCCGGTGCCCGACGGACCGACCATCGGTCTCATGCAGGAGCTGGCCAAGCAGCACAAGATGGTGATGGTCGTTCCCGTCTACGAGGAGGCGATGACCGGTGTCTACTACAACACCGCTGCGGTGATCGACGAGGAAGGCACCTATCTCGGCAAGTATCGGAAGCACCACATTCCGCATTGTCATCCGGGCTTCTGGGAGAAGTTCTACTTCACGCCCGGGGATGTCGGATATCCCGTCTTCGAGACTCGTTACGGCAACATCGGTGTCTACATCTGCTACGACCGGCATTTCCCCGAGGGTGCACGCGAGCTCGGCTTGAATGGTGCCGAGATCGTCTTCAACCCCTCGGCGACCGTCGCCGGTCTCAGCGAATACCTCTGGAAGCTGGAACAGCCCGCGCACGCGGTGGCCAACCAGTATTTCGTCGGTGCGATCAACCGAGTCGGCACCGAAGCGCCCTGGAACATCGGTGAGTTCTACGGCCAGAGCTACTTCTGCGACCCCCGTGGCCAGATCATGGTCGAGGGGTCGCGTGATCAGGACGAGGTGGTCATCGCCGATCTGGATCTGGACACCATCCAGGAAGTCCGTGACACCTGGCAGTTCTTCCGTGATCGTCGGCCCGAGTCCTATGAGAACATCGCGGCCTGGTGAATTGTGGCTTGATTTGATGCCTGCCCACGTCCAACGGGCATCATGCTCCCTCCCCCCAGAATATCTCCCAAGGAGTGGTCAAGCCCTCCCCGCAAGGCTATTCTCAAACCGGATGATGGGGCGATCATTCGGTTCGCCTGGAACTTGCGCGTTGTTCCTGGTGACTCAGCCCAGACTCACTCACCCGTATTACATAAAAGGAAACCCGGAATGACCGAACACAATCATCTTGCGTCACTCTTCGCAGCCTGTTGGAAGGATGAAGCCCTCAAGGATCGACTGATAAGCGACCCCAAGGCGGTACTCTCGGAATTCGACCTGCCTGTTCCCGATGGCGTGGACGTCACGGTCGTGGAGAACTCCGACAATCGCATTCACATCACACTGCCCGCCCGACCGGCGAAGATCGACCATCTGACCGATGCCGAGCTGAGCATGGCTGCCGGAGGCGCTTCGGTGCTCCCTGGTAAAGGCAACACCAAGTGCGACCACGGCCACTGGGAGTGCTGATCGCTTCAGCGCGACCCCGTACACCTTCAATCGAGGAGAAACGATGACCGAAGACAGTAACAAGCTGACGACGCTATTCACCGACTGCTGGAAGGATGCCGATCTGAAGGCTCGCTTCATGAGTGATCCGAAGACCGTGTTCGCCGAGTACGGCATGCCCGTTCCCGACGGCCTTGAGATCAAGGTTCTTGAAAACAACGACGACACGGTTCACATCACCATTCCGGTCACCCCGGAAGGGATCGAATCCCTGTCAGACCAGGAACTGACGCATGTTGCCGGTGGCAGCTACCAGCCGAACGCGAATTGCACCGGAATGCCGGGATGCACCAAGATTCTTCGTTGCAACGCCTGAGGTGAGCGTGGAAAGTGGTCCTTCCCGCCCTTGCGCCAGGCAGTGGCTCTCAAGGACATCTTCGATGACAGGGCACGGCACCAGCCGTGCCCTTTTTTCGTGCACATCAGCCGATTCATGAAAAAACTGCTGTCAACCATCCCGAGTGGCTGATGGTGTTGACTAACCGTGAACGATCCAAGCCTCTACAACGCTGATCTCGCACCGGTCGATCCCTCGCAGCGGACCTGGTCAAAGTGGCACATCGCCGCCCTCTGGGTCGGCATGAGCGTCTGCATACCGACCTACATGCTGGCCGCGGGGATGATCGCCCTGGGCATGGCGTGGTGGCAGGCCCTGTTGACCGTGCTCCTGGGCAACATGATCGTGCTGGTCCCCATGGTTCTCAACGGTCACGGCGGTACCAAGTACGGGATTCCGTTCCCGGTGCTGGTGCGTTCGAGCTTCGGGACCTTCGGTGCCAACGTTCCCTCGATATTGCGCGGGCTGGTCGCCTGTGGTTGGTTCGGAATACAGACCTGGATCGGTGGGGCGGCGCTCTACTCGATCCTGGCGACCCTCGGCTGGATCGATCCCGTCGCCGACAAGTCGGCGAACCTGGTGGGGTGGCTGGCGCTCACGCCAACCCAGTTCGGTTGCTTCGTGGCCTTCTGGCTGATCCACGTGGTGATCATTCTCTGCGGCATCCACTCGATCAAGTGGCTCGAGACCTGGGCGGCACCTTTCCTGATCCTCGCCGGATTGGGTCTCCTGGGCTGGGCGTTCATGAGGGTCGACAGCGTCGCCGCCATCTTCACCATGGAGTCGGGCTTCGAGACCAATGCCGAGTTCTGGGGGGTCTTCTTCCCGCAACTGACCGCGATGGTCGGTTTCTGGGCGACCTTGAGCCTCAACATCCCCGACTTCACCCGGTACTGCAGTTCACAGAAGGAGCAGGCGCTCGGTCAGGTCATCGGACTGCCTCCGACCATGACCCTCTTCTGCTTCATCGGGATCGCGGTCACCGGTGCGACCGTCCTGATCTTCGGGGAGGCGATCTGGGATCCCGTCCAGCTGGTGGATCGAATGGGCTCGAGCACGGTGGTGGTGATCTCGATGCTCGCACTGCTCCTCGCGACGCTCTCGACCAACCTCGCGGCGAACGTCGTGAGCCCTGCGAACGGTTTCAGCAACCTGCTGCCCGGGGTGATCTCCTTCCGGACCGGTGCGATGATCACCTGCGTGATCGGTGTGGTGATCATGCCGTGGCGCCTCTTCAACGACCTCGGTGCCTACATCTTCACCTGGTTGATCGGCTACAGCGCTCTCCTCGGCCCGATCGCCGGGATCATGCTGACCGACTACTTCCTGGTGCGTCGCACCCGACTGGACCGTGATTCGCTCTATGACCGAAACGGCATCTATCCACGGGTGAACTGGATCGCGATGGGTGTCCTGGTCCTCGCGGTCCTGCCGAACCTGCCCGGATTCATCAACGCCGCGACGAATACCGCACGAACCCCTGACGCAACCTTCCCGATCTTCTTCGACGTGATCTACGATTACGCCTGGTTCATCGGGGTCGCACTGGCCTCGGTGCTCTATGGTCTGGGCATGAAGCTGGCCGGGTTCCGTTCCCGATGAGCCCTCGACCTGCCGTTCGAACGAAGTAGTGGAGTGAAAAAATGACCAACACCACCGATGCCGGCAACGGCGCCCTGCCCGTCATGCCCCCGTGCGACCACCAGCCGCGTCCTTATGACGGACCGTCGCGTGAAGAGGTGCTGGAGATGCGGCGGGAGTTCCTGACGCCGGCCCTGCTGACCTACTACCGGGAACCGATCATGATCGTCGAAGGCCACATGCAGTGGCTGTTCGACCACACCGGTCGGCGATACCTCGACGGACTCGCGGGGATCGTGACCGTCTCGGTGGGGCACTGTCACCCGAAGGTCGTCGCCGCGATCAATGAACAGAACGAACGACTGCAGCATGCGACCACCATCTACCTGCATCCGAACATCGCCGAGTTCGGGAAGAAGCTGGCGTCCACCTTTCCCAAGGACAGCGGTCTCGGTGTCCACTACTTCACGAATTCCGGCAGCGAGGCGAACGAGCTTGCGATGCTCATGTCGCGAATGCACACCGGCAATCACGACATCATCGCACTTCGCAACGCCTATCACGGCATGACCAACGAGGCGATGGGGCTCTGCGGCCTGCACACCTGGAAGCAGAACTACGCCAGCGGATTCGGGATCAAGCATGCGAAGTTCCCCGACTGCTTCCGTGGTCCCCACGGCTACGACGACCCCGATGCGGGGGAGAAGTACGCCGAGGAGATCCACGACCTCATCCGCTACGGAACCTCCGGTTCGGTGGCGGCCTTCATCGCGGAACCCATCCAGGGGGTCGGTGGCACCCGCGACCTGCCCGCGGGGTTCCTGCCGAAGGTCTACGAAATGGTCCGTGCGGCGGGAGGGTTGTGCATCTCCGACGAGGTCCAGACCGGATTCGGCCGCACCGGAACCGCGTTCTGGGGTTTCGAGAACCACGGGGTGACGCCGGACATCGTCACCATGGCCAAGGGGATCGGCAACGGGGCACCACTGGCCTGCTGCACCACACGCTCGGAGATCACCGACGCGATGACGGCAAGCATCCACTTCAACACCTACGGCGGCAATGCGGTCTCGATGGCTGCGGGTCTCGCCACGCTGGACGTGATCCTCGAGGAGAAGATCCAGCAGCGTGCCCTCGAGATCGGGAACCATCTTCGCGAGGGCCTGGACGAGCTGCATGGGCGCCATCCGATGCTGGGTGACGTGCGTGGGCGTGGACTGATGCTCGGTCTGGAGATCGTGACCGACCGAACCTCGAACGCACCGGCGACCGAGGCGACGGGTGCGATCTTCGAACGTTGTCGTGAACTCGGCCTCCTGGTCGGCAAGGGCGGCCTGGAAGGCAACGTGATCCGGCTCAAGCCCCCGATGTGCTGGACCCGGAAGGACGTGGAGTTCGCCTGTGAGATCTTCGATCGTGCCTTGTCCGAGGTCGAGGCCGACGGGGGCTGATGTTCATCAGGGTGAGCGGAGTGCGTGGGTCTTTCGTGATTCCGCTTCGATGAAGACCCGCTTGATGTCAGGATGGGTCTCACGGATCTCGCGTGTCAGTAAGTCGATCGCCTCCTCGATCTTGCCGGCCGGAAGCGAGTCCTTGAGATCGACGCTCACGTTCAGGAGCACGAAGTTCGGACCCATGTGCAGGGTGAGCACCTCGTTGACTGCAACCACCGCCTCCAGTTCGGAGGCCCGTTTCCTGACATCCTCGACCAGCGCGGGGTCCGCCGATTCACCGATCAGGAGGGACTTGGTCCTGAGCGCGAGCAGCACCGCGGTGAAGCCGAGGATCAACCCGATCGAGATCGACGCCATGCCGTCGAAGACCGGCAGCTCGAGGACCTGGCTCAGGGTCAGTCCGATCGCGGCCATCACCAGGCCCAGCATCGCCGCACTGTCCTCGAAGAGGACCACGAAGGCGATGGGATCCTTCGAGGCGCGTACCGCGTCGACCAGGGTCCTCGTTCCCTGCTGGGTTCGGAACGCCCGGTATGCGAACCACCAGGCGAAGCCCTCGAAGATCATCGCGGCGCCGAGCACGATGTAGTTCACCAGCGGGTTGGTCACCGGCTCCGGATGCAGCACCCGGTGGATGCCCTCATAGATCGAGATGCCCGAACCGAGCGCGAAGATGAGCATCGCCACCACGAAGGACCAGAAGTAGATCTCCTTGCCGTGGCCGAAGGGGTGGCTCGGGCTCGCCGGTTTTTTCGCTCGATGGATGCCGTAGAGCAGGAGCACCTGGTTGCCGGTGTCGACCACCGAGTGGATGCCCTCGGAGAACATGGCAGCCGAACCGGTCACGCCGGCGGCGATGAATTTCGTGATCGAAATCAGGCCGTTGCCGACCAGTGCCGCGTAGATGACCATCTTCGAGCCTTGTGCCATGCCCGTAGCCTACCTGCACGGTTGCACTGAGGACAGTCGGGTGGGACCATGGTGGCCCAACCGCGGTGATTGGAGATACCAAGGAGCTTCATGATGGGACTGCTCGTACGCAACGGACGCATCGTCACCGCCACCGAGGACCGGCTCGCGGACATCCACGCCGAAGGGGAGACGATCACCCGGATCGAGGCTTCGATCGATCCGCGGGAGCTTCCCTCCGATACCGAGGTCGTCGATGCGGACGGGATGTACGTCTTCCCCGGGTTCATCGACCCGCACGTGCACGTTCACCTGCCCTTCATGGGCACCAACGCCATCGATGACCATGACTCGGCCAGTCGTGCCGCCCTGGTGGGGGGGACCACGACCATCCTCGAGATGATCTGTCCCGGTCCCGAGGAGGAGCCGCTCGAGGCGTTCAACACCTGGAAGGGACTGGCCGATGCCGGCTGCTGCTGCGACTACTCCTTCCACCAGTCGGTGGTTCGTTTCGACGATTTGGCCATGGGGCAGCTCCGCGAACTCGTCGCCGAACACGGCGTCCAGAGCTTCAAGGTGTTCCTGGCCTACAAGGGCGCACTCGACATCGGAGACACGGAGCTCTTCCAGTTGATGCTGCTCGCACGTGAACTGGGCGTGGTCCTGACCGCTCACTGCGAGAACGCGGAGGCGATCGACCAGATGCAGCGGTTGCTGGTCGCCTCGGGGCGGACCGGACCCGAATTCCACGAGCCGAGCCGGCCGCGTGACGTCGAGGCCGATGGGGTGAACCACCTCTGCCTGTTCGCCCAGCTCACCGGGGCGTCTGTCTACATCGTGCACACCTCCTGCGGCGCCGCACTCGAACGTGCGCTTGCCGCGCGCGGTCGCGGGGTCGATGTCACGGTGGAGTCGGTGATCCCGCACCTGGTCCTGGACCGCTCCTTCGCGGAACGCCCGGACTTCGAAGGCGCCAGGTTCGTGATGAGCCCGCCGCTTCGGGATTCGATCGAGCACGACACCCT
This sequence comes from Phycisphaerales bacterium, assembly GCA_029246705.1. Lineage (GTDB taxonomy): Bacteria > Planctomycetota > Phycisphaerae > Phycisphaerales > SM1A02 > JAKVBQ01. Next base: position 30,872 of record JAQWMQ010000012.1, read on the forward strand.
CTGGGGTGCGATTCGAGATCGGGAGATCGCGACCATCGGGACCGACCACGCACCCTTCGACTTCGCCACGCAGAAACAGATGGGCCGGGATGACTTCACCAGGATCCCGAACGGGATCCCCTCGATCCAGGAGCGGGTCGACCTGGTTCACACCTTCGGCGTCTGTGAACAACGAATCGACCTGCAGACGATGGTGGATGCCTGCAGCACCCAGGCGGCGAAGCGCTTCAACCTGTACCCGCGCAAGGGTGACATCGTGGTGGGATCGGATGCCGATCTCGTGGTCTACGATCCGGCGTTCCGGGGCACCTTCACCGCTGCCGAATCACTCAGTCGCATCGATTATTGCGGCTACGAAGGCATGCCCAGGAAGGGGCGTTCCCACGTGGTCACGCTTCGTGGGCGGGTGGTCGCTCGCGACGGCGCCTATGTGGGTGAAGCCGGCTCCGGGAACTACCTCCATCGAAAAACCGCACCGGAGTGGACACCGTCTGGCTCCGGTTGATACAACAAGATCACGCCTTCAGCGGGATACAAGCGATTCGCGCCATCCGACGATAATCCGATCAGGAGAAAACAGATGCCAGACTTCCCGATCCTCGGCCCCCTGCAGGCAGCCTACTTCGCAATGAAGAACAAGAGCCGGTCTTCGGCCGCCCAGAAGTGGGCAAAGCAGCACGGGCTGGAGTTCGCCCCCAACAGCAAGACCTTCACCTCCCCTGCGAATCCGATGTTGGGGCAGCATGCCTCGGAATTCGCGGGCCACAGTTCTCGTGCCACCGGCATCTTCGCTCGCCTGCTGGGCATGTCGAAGATGCAGCAATCGTTCCCCCAGTTCTCCGCGAACCGATTTCGGGGTGACTGGCAGTCCGACAAGAACATCTGCTGGGGCACCTGGAAGGGGTACACGGTGATCACCTGGGACACCGTCTTCTACGATCTGCAGACCCAGAGCGACGACTGGAGCGAAGGGGAGTATTCCTCGATTCTCATCCTGACCGACATCCCCCTCCACGGAACGCTGGTCGCCCCCAACTCCCTGACGAAGCGGTTGTCCTCGTTCGGCATCGAGGAAGGTCGTGGCACCTTCTCCATGGAGACGATCAAGTTCGAACTGGATGCGTTCAACAAGGCCTATCGCGTGCGCGGCGTCGACCCCAAGTGGACCACCGCGATCATCGACCAGGCGATGATCGAGTGGCTGATGCAGCAGAAGAAGCACACCATCGAGGTCGCACCCGGCGGGATCATGGTCTCGACCTGGTTCACGTTGAAGCCCGAGCAGACCGCCGAACAGCTTGATTTCTGCACCGGCTTCCTGGAGCAGATCCCCGAGGACCTCAAGCACCATCATCTCGATGGAAGTCCGGCCTGATTCCCGCATCCGTTGCGAAGCGACGACGACATGAAAAAAGCGCCCCGCAGTCGACTGCGGGGCGCTTTGCTGTCTTCAGTGATCCGAGGTCCGTTCAACCGCGTCGTCGACGTGCCACGATGCCGGCAAGACCGAGCAGGGCAAGTGCCCCGGGTGCGGGGACCTGGTTGTATTCGTAGTTGATGTTCAGGTTGTCGATCAGGATGTCGTTGTCGATCGCGCCATTCCGGGCGGCGAAGCCGAACGACCATCCGGTCATGTCATAGCCACCTGGCCATGTGAAGAATTCGGTCGCGACTGCGCCCCAGTGTCCTTCGATCGGATCACCACCCCATTCGATCAGAACCTGCAGACCGACGTCGATGTGCCATTCGACGATGATGTTGCCTTGGTTCGCGTCATTGAGAGCGGCGTCGTAGTTTTCCTCACGAGCATACTCCCACCACTCGGAACCGAATTCGATGCTTTCCGCGATGCTGTTGGCTCCCCAGCGGGCCTTCACGGAGTCGCCACCGTAGGTATCGAAGCCGATCGACATGCCTGCACCGTCCTGATAGAAGGCGTTGAGGCCACCTTCACCACCGGCCCATCGGTCGCCGCCCATGTCGGACATGTCACCGAAGAGGAAGGAGAAGCCGTCACCGAGGCCTCCACTCCCGTTGGTGTTGAAGCTGAAGTCGAAGTTCGCTGAGAAAGCCGTGATCGACCGATCGGCGAACGCTGCGCCACCAGTGGTCCACGTGCCCTGGGCTCCAGCTTGACCATCGGAGACCAGCTGCAGATCACTGTGTCCATTGTGGGTGGTGACGAAAGACGTGCCATAATGGTCGCCGGTGTCCGGACTGAAGTTGGTGCTGTACGTGTCCAATTCAGCTCCAGCCGTCAACGTGACACTGGCTGCCGTGCATACAGCAGTACAAACAAGTTTGGTTTTCGACATCTCTACTCTCTCTTTTTCTCTGATCTCTCTGTTCAAACGGGAAGGAAGCAGTTTCGGCGCCACAGTGAGGGAACTGCCGGTGACTGGTGAGGGCCAGACGCCAGGCGCCATCTTGGAAGTGTCACCACCGTAGCATCGATTTCCTGTTTCTGTCCGGCATCTTCGTGAAAACCACCCGAATCAACACTTCAAGGTCCGGGTACCGCATCAATCTCGATGGACTTGCCGCTCATCACTTGAGCTTTTGGATCTTATGGGTGATCCTGAGTATCTCTGGAGAGAGGAAATCAGGGGACGTCCATCGCCGGACCCGAGCCACTGTCGTGGCTGCGGGCGCATGTTGTTGAAGCCTGAACAGGAGTCGTTCGTGATACAGAAACAGAAGATGCGAGCTCTTTCGATGATCGGTGCCGGACTGACTCTGGCATTCGCGACGCAATCGAATGCGGACATCGGTGCTGATCTCCAGGTGGATGCCGGATCGACCGCAACGATCACCCTTGCGATCACGGTGACTTCAACCGGGATAGAGGAGACCCAGACCCAGTCGACGACGGTGGCCGTCGGTGGTGGAGGGCAGGCGATCTTCAGGCCCGACTACGAACCCTTCACCAGTGCCGACCTCACCAACCTCCAGTTCGGTCTTGCCAACAGTTCGCTCGACTACCAGTTCTTCTGCAGTTCCTTCCTTGGTTGCATCGATGTCAACGTGAACCTCGCGAACCTCACCGCGACGCTGGTTCAACCATCAGGATCGGCTCTCGACGGTTCGGGGCGGGGCAACTTCAACGCAGTCTGGAATCTGCGAGCGGACTACGTCATCAACAGTTCGCTCTTTTCCGGTGACGGTCCCATCGACACCACCTCCGACATCGCCTTCGGAGCCACCTTCAACGCCAGCGGCGGCGATGTCTTCGTCAATGACCTGACTCTCGGATCCATTGCCAGTGATGTCCCCGACGACGGGGGGGTGCTCGCGATCTCGCTCCTGACGACGGTGGACCTCGTCAACGCAAGCCTCTCCGGCACCTACGAGGTCCTGCCGCCGGCAAGTTGCGGAAGCAGCGGCCCCTGCGGGCAGGTCCACGGTGAACCGGGCTGCGACGACACCGGTTGCTGTGCGGTCGTCTGTGAAGAGGACTTCTACTGCTGCGAAATCCAGTGGGATGCCTCCTGCGTGAACAAGGCGGTCGCACTCTGCGGAGTGACCCCGACCAACGATGACTGCCAGAATGCCCGGCCGCTTGGCCTGGGACGTTTCCCGTTCACCACGCTCAACTGCTCCACCGAGGGGCCTCGGGTCATCTCCGAATGCACGACCGCGCCAGCGGGTGGTTCGATCGTGAACGACGTGTGGTTCAGCCACACCGCACTCGCCGACAACGGCGTGGTCGTCTCGACCTGTGGTCATGCTGATTTCGACACCCAGATCCTCGTCTACGACGGATGTGATGGCACCCTGGTCGCCTGCAACGAGAATTCCGCCATCTGTCCCGACGGCACCTCCCTGGTGGGATTCATGGGCGTCCAGGGGGAGACCTATCTCATCCGGCTTGCCGGAGTGACCGGTGCGGGTTCCGGGGAGATCGACATCGCCTGGGCGAATCTTGATCGACCCTACGAGGACCTCGCCGTCGAATGGACGGTCGAATCCGGTGGCAACGGTCACGCCTACGCGCTCTATGCACTGGGTACCGACTCGACCTTCGCGAGTGCCGTCGAGAAGGCCGCCCGCTTCGGCGGCTACCCGGCGACCATCACCTCGCCGGCCGAGCAGGACTTCATCAACCGCAACATGCCCGGCACCCAGCGCGGAGGTCCAACCGCCATCGGGCTCATCCAGCAGGGTGGCGATGAACCGGGGGGAGGCTGGTCCTGGATCACCGGTGAACCGCTCGACTGGACGAACTGGCAGCCGGGTGAGCCCAATGACTTCGCCACCGGCGATGAGAACTACGGTCAGCTCTACGGCATCGGCACCTGGAACGACAACATCGACAACTTCGGGTACGTGCTCATCGAGTTCGATGGGAACCCCGCCTTGAACGACGTGGTCTGGTCCACCGACGATGGCGGCAACGGCAAGACGTATCGAGGCGTCGTGCTGCCGCAGAGAATGAGCTGGACCGACGCACGCATCTATGCCACCAACCGAGGCGGCACCCTCGCCTGTCTCGACGAACCGGGCGAATCAGCCTGGGTGTTCGAGAACCTCGGAGCCTTCGCCTCGCTCTGGACCATGACCGACTACAACGTCGGTCCCTGGGTCGGACTCTTCAAGCGAAAGGGCGAATGGGTCTGGCTGAACGACGAAGTCTTCGACGGTTCGGACTGGTTCCCCGGTGAACCCAACGGTACCGGTGACCGCGGAACCTACTTCGCGCAGCCCGACTACTTCGGTGCCCTCTCCGAGAACTTCTCAGGCACGCCCCAGGGTGAGCTCTTCGGTGCGGCGCAGTACGCGGATGTCTTCGGAAACCCGCGGTTGAAGTTGGTCGCCGACGGCTTCCCCGGAACCTGGGGCACCTGGAAGACCCCGCCGATCCCCCGCGGGCTGACGGCTTTCACCGCGTCGTTCCGCTTCAGCTTCAAGAACGAGAACAGTGGCGCCGGCGACGGGTTCTCCATGCTCTGGGGTGATCTTTCGGACACCTCGGGCAATCGGATGGAAGGCGCGGAAGTGGGCGTCTTCGCGTTCCAGCAGGATCAGCAGGGGCTTTCGGTCGGGGTCAACAGCTACGCCGAGGGCGGCAACAGCGGAGTCGATGGTCGATGGGGCACCATCCCCTTCGTGCAGACGCCGCTCGAATTCTCGCAAGTCACCTGGAACGACTACGAGACCGCGGGACGTCCCGAATCGATGGCGACCATGACCGTCCAGTGGCGCAACGACCTCGGACTCACCGTTTCCATCGCCTTCCCCTTCAACGACCCGCAGGTCATCTACAGCAACGCCGGCTTCAACGAGATCAGCGGAGTGGACCCGACCGACTGGAGCTTCGGGTTCGCCGCACGCAACGGAAGCATCGACCAGGACGTGCTCATCGGCGACTTCTCCGTGACGTACGAGTACCAGCCCCCGACCGGTGGTCTCACCGGCGGGCCGAGGAACACCTTCGACGACACCTTCGACGACAACATCCACCGTGCGCTCATCATCGAGTTCCCGGTGGAGGAGGATCCATGCCCGGGCGATCTCGACCAGGACGGCTCGATCGGGGGAGCCGATCTCACGCTGCTGCTGGGCGCATGGGGTCCTTGCGATGATCCGACCGACTGCATCGCGGACCTGACCGGTGATGGCGAGGTCAATGGCGCGGATCTCTCGGTCATTCTCGGTGGTTGGGGGCTCTGCCCCTGATCGGCTGGGCGGTCCGGCCTGCGAGCGTTCAACTCACTTGATGCGCAGGCCCTCGAGCGTCTTCGCTCGATCAAGGTCGACCTTGCCCTGGATACCGGGGACCTTGCCTGACTGGCTGTACTGCCAGATCGTCCATGGACCGATTCGACTGGTGCTGCGGGGTGTCTTCACGCCGTATTCCGCGATCCAGAGGGCGTTCGGCAGCGGGGCGGTGAGGGTTGGTGCGATGTTGTCGTTCCAGAAGTACGGCGACACGTAGATGATCGGGTCGACCGAGAGTTCCTTACGAACCTCGGCGAGGAAGTCGGCCAGGACCTTGGGCAGGCCGGTGCCCGCGGTCTCGACGTCGACGACCGGGAGAAGATCGCCGGTCCCGAAGTTCACGGTCTTCAGGAAGTGACGGGCCTGTTCGGCACCATCGACGTCCGGAACCAGGAAGTGGTAGGCCCCGCGCAGCAGGCTGCCCTCGGCAAGTGCCGCCCAGTTGCTCTTGAACATGGGATCGATCGAGTCCCGGCCCTGGGTCGCCTTGACGAATGCGAATCGAATGCCACTCTGCCGGACCTTGGACCAGTCGATCTCGCCTTGCCAGTGGGAGACGTCGAGGCCCTTGAGCTCGACCCCGTCATCGGTATCGCCCTGGTTGCCGGTCTTGTCGCCTTTCCCGGGAACGGTGTTGGTGCAACACGCAAGGGAAAGCGTCACGAGAAGGAGGAGGCATGTCTTCATCAGTCGTCGTTCGCCACGAGGTCGTTTGATTGCTGGACGAACTTGTCGCCGTCCCAGTTGGTGTCCTCGGTCACGAGTCCGGTGCGCTTGGCCTTCTCGGCGGCCTTGATCGCGGCCTGTCGACGAACCAGTTCGGCGTGGGTGGTGAAGAAGTTCAACGCATGCCCACGGAACGCCTCGATCGATTCGAAACCGTGTCGGTCCATGAAGGCGGAAAGACCCTCGCAGAGCTGGTGCGCCAGTCCGTATCCGTGGATCATCACCCCGGTACAGACCTGAACCGTCTGCGCGCCCAGGAGGATGAACTGCGCGGCATCATCGCCGGTCTCGACGCCGCCGATCGCGCTGATCGAACGGTCCAGCCAAGGGCCCGGTTCCGTGAAGCCGGAGATCGGCATGGGCGTGATCGGGCCGGGCGACTTCTTGTCCGGTGCGGGTTCGGCATCCATGGCCGGCGGGATCGGCTTGCCCGAGTTCCCTCCGTACATCATCGTCGCCAGTTCCATCACCATGCGCAGTGCGATCGGTCGAACCGCCTTGCAGCTGTAGCCACCGGGAACGGTGTACCCCTCGACGGTGGGTTCCGGCCGCAGGGTGTTCAGGTCGATCCCCATCACGCTGAGGATGGTGTTGATGGCGGCGATGCCTTCGCAGCCGGCTTCGAGGGCGGCTCGGGCGGGTTCCTCGATGTGCGTGATGTTCGGGGTCATCTTCGCCCACACCGGAATGGTGGCGACCTCGTTCACCCATTGGCAGACCTGCGCGAGGATATCGGGGTCCTGTCCCATCGCGGCACCCATGCGTCGCTCGGGAAGTCCATGCGGGCACGAGAAGTTCAGTTCGAACGCGTCGACGCCGGCTTCTTCGCACCGTTCGACGATTTCCTGCCATGCATCCTTTCGATACTCCTCCATGATCGAGGCGATGAGGATGCCATCGGGATAGGCATCCTTGACCGCCTTGAACTCATCCAGCCATGTCTCGAAGGAACGGTCGGAGATCAACTCGATGTTCTGCCAGCCGAGGACCTCCCTCGACTCGCTGGCACGCATGCGGGCGTAGCGCGGGGCGACGTTGGTGACCTTCTCCGCTTCAAGGGAGATGGTCTTCGCGATCACCGCGCCCCAGCCTTCGGCGAATGCCTTCTTGATCACGTTTGCATTCGTTCCAGGTGGTCCTGAACCGATCACGAACGGGTTGGGCAGCTTCAGCCCATCTACGACTACGGATAGATCCGCCATGGCATGTTGCTCCGAATTCAGCCTATGCGTTCGAGATCACCCATGTAGGGTCTCAGCGGCTCGGGTATCAGGATGGTCCCATCCTCCTGCTGGTGGATCTCCAGCATGGGGATCAGTATTCGTGGACTTGCGAGAACAGTGTTGTTCAGCGCATAGGGGAACACGGTTCGCTTGTTCTCATCCCGGTATCTCAGGTTCAGGCGCCGGGTCTGGAAGTCACTCAGTCGACTGGCCGAGTGGGTTTCGCCCCAGTCGCCCGTTGGTCGGCCGTCGGGGCCGTCCTTGCCACGGCCGGGGATCCAGCATTCGACGTCGATCATGTCCTCGTTCTTGGTGCCGAGATCTCCGGTACAGCACTGCAGGAGTCGGTAGGGCAGTTCAAGGCGCTGAAGCATCGTCTCGACGTAACCGATCATCTTGCGGTGCCAGGCTCGGTGCTCCTCCTCGTCGGCCTCGTGGATCACCACCTGTTCGACCTTGTCGAACTGATGCACCCGGTAGAGCCCCGCGGTGTCCTTGCCGGCTGCCCCGGCTTCGCGACGGAAGCAGGTGGAGACGGTGGTGTAGGTGATCGGAAGTTCACTGCGATCGATGATCTCGTCGGCGTGGTAGCCCATGAGCCCGACCTCGCCGGTACCGGTGAGGAAGAGGTCCTGTCCGGCCCCGCGTCGGGATTCCTCGACGTGGTAGGCCTGGTCACGACCACCCGGGAAGAAGCCGGTGCCGACCATGCATTCCTCGCGAACGATGACCGGGACGTTCATCGGCGTGAACCCGTTCTCCTGGGTCATGAAGTCGAATGCATATCGCAGCATCGCCTGGTGAAGGCGCATGCCATCACCCTTGAGCACGTAGCTCCGGGACCCTGCCATCTTCACACCGCGTTCGAAGTCGACCAGGTCGAGTGAGTCGATCAGTTCGACGTGGGTCTTCGGAGCGAAGCCCCTCTGTTCTGCAAAGGGGATCGCGGGGTCGAAGCCATCCGGATGCCACTGGCTGAGTTCGACGTTGTCATCGGAAGACGCACCGATCGGAACGTCGTCCGCGGGTGGTTGGGGGATCGCCAGCAGCAGGTCCCTCCACTCGGGTTCGTTGGCCGCGATCTGCTCGTCGAAGGCGTGTATCTCCGCCTTGAGTGCGGATGGGCGCGCCTCGAGCTCGGCAATCTCCGATTCCAGTCGTGCCTTCTCCTCGCCTTCGGCCTTCTTGAGCATGCCCTTGCGCTTGCCCAGTTCCGGTCCCATCTCCTTGGAGATCCGCTTCTGTTCCGCACGACACGCTTCCTGGGCGACGGTCAGCTTTCGCCGGGCCTCATCCAGCTCCAGAAGCCGCTGGATGTCCACCGACGATCCCTTGGCCTTCGCGCCCTTCTCGAATCGGGCGGGGTCATCACGCAGTTTCTTCAGGTCGATCATGGTTCGCCGAACGGTTCCTTCAGGGGCTGCTGTCGCGATAGGTCGGGGGAGCGGCCCAGCGCATCTTGTGAATGAGGGTGTTCCAGTAGGGGGATCCGGGATTGCCGATCAGTCGAGCTCGCTGGTCGGCACGATGGACATGGATCCGTTCACCGACCCGGAGTTGATGATTGACCTGCCCGTCCAGGACCAGCGTGGTCCCGGGGTTGGCCTGGTTGACGGTGACGTCTATTCGCGTGGACGCATCCGCGACGATCGGTCGGAATGCGAGGCTGTGCGGTGCGACCGGGGTGATCGCGATCGCTTCCACCGAGGGTTGGACGATCGGCCCACCGGCGGACACGTTGTAGGCGGTCGAACCGATGGGCGTCGAGATGATCACGCCGTCACCGTTGAGGTTCGGGCCGTCGGAACCGTCGATCCCGAGTTGGAGTTCGATCATGCGAAAGGGAGGGCCTGCGGTGATCACGCATTCGTTGACCGCGACCGACTCGAATCTCGCCTCTCCATCCTCGTCGTGCACCGCGACATGGAGAACCAGGTGCTCGCGCACCAGGGGACTGTCACCGAACACTTCGGCGGCATTGCTTCGCAATGATTCGACGTCGAACTCCGCGAGCACGCCGAGGCGCCCGGCGTTGACCCCGAGCACCGGCACGCCACTTCCGAGGGTGCGCCTGATCGCGCCGATCAGGGTGCCGTCACCTCCGATGACCACCAGTCGGTCGGTGCCTTCCGGAAGGGGATCCTCCGGACCGAGTTCCGCGATCAGGTGCCCATGTCTGCTGACGATGTCACGAACCTCCGGAAGCAGGTCCTTCGCACGCTCGGTACGGTTGGAGGCCAGGATGGCTGTGGTGCAGGTCATTGCATCGGAAATGGTACGACAACCGGTGCCCACGCGGGGATCAGCTCACCACGCCCCTGGTCAGGCGCATGAATGCGGTCTCGAGGTTGACCTGCTCCCGGCGCAGCTCGTTGATCCGGAAGCCCTGGGCCACGAGGCGGCCTGCGAGGTCGGAAATCGGGAGTCCGCTCTCGGGATTGATCATCACCTCGATCCGGGGTTCCTCGGCTGTGGTGTTCAGTTCCACCTTGTCCACCCCTTCGACGGTGCGAAGCAGCTCCGCGGCGTCCTCGGTCCGTGCCTCGACCCCGACGATCACCATGAAGCCCAGCTGAGCCTGGGCCATCGCCTCGGATACCTCGCCCGAGAACAGGAGCTTGCCCTGTTCGATGATGCCCACCGAGTTACAGAGTTCCGCCAGTTCGTGCAGGATGTGGCTTGAGATGATGATCGTCTTGCCCATCCGCCGAAGTTCCTTCAGGAGTTCGCGGATCTCGATCCTGGCCCTGGGGTCCAGGCCGGAAGCCGGTTCGTCCATCAGAAGGACCTTGGGATCGTGGAGAAGCACCCGTGCCACGGAGAGACGCTGCTTCATGCCTCGACTGAGTCCGTTGACATCCGCGGTTCGCTTGTAGCCGAGCTCCGTGAGTTCGAGCACGTCGTTGACCACCTGCCGTCGCTTCGGCCCGTGAATTCCGTAGCAGGCGGCGAAGAACTCCAGGTATTCCTGTACGAGCATGTCCTCGTAGGCGCCCATGAAGTCAGGCACGTAGCCGATCACCGGTCGGATCAGGTGGTTCTGGTAGCCCACGACGTTGCCATCCACCCGGGCTTCTCCCCAGGTGGGCTTGAGCAGGGTGGCGATGATCTTGATGGTGGTGGTCTTGCCGGCTCCATTGGGGCCGATGAATCCGAAACATTCACCGGCATCGATGGTCAGGTTGAGATTGTCCAGCGCGACCAGGTCGCCGTACTTCTTCGTGAGGTTGATCGTTTCGATCATCGCCATCGCTTGGGGCCCCTCTCAAGGAGACTTGTCACTGATTGGGTTCTGGAACGGTTCCAGCATACGTGCAACCGGCGTGATGAAGCGGTGGTCCGCCGGGAGCCGATGGACCCATCGCACGATGATGGTGCCTTCACTCACCACCGGCTTGCCATCGATTTCAAGGGGAATCGGAAGCGGTGCGTTCTTGATCGTGGCGAAGATGATGACACAGGGATCGAGGAACCAGTTGGAACAGTCGGTGCTCCGTCCCAGCCATCTCCTGAAGTGAAAGGGGGTTTCATCCTGGGAGCCGCCCGGCTGGTTCTTGAGGAATTCTGGTTGGGGCAGCACGTCGAACTGGCAGAACATCCTCAGGGATTCCTCCTCAAGGGACTCCCAGTCGGGCCCTATGCCCAACGTGCCTGAAAGCTGTTTTCGCATCTTCTTGTTGTACAGGTTGTCCATGTTCGTGGTCAGTGAATATTCGCCACCGATCTTCGAGCCCAGGTTGATGTGGGGTCCCGGTAGCTGAATGCCGAGATCGATTGCAGACCCCTTCTGCCACTGGTTCAGGCGTGCGATCACCCCGGGGTTCGGGAGTGCATCGATCGGCGTCTCGTAGGAGAGGCCATCGATCACCATGTAACTTGGCAGTCTGCTCTGGAACGGGGAGATGCAGATGACGTCCACGTTCTCCAGCGTCCATGGAAGCCCGTGTCGAAGAACCCCTTCGATCTCGAAGGATTGTCGCGGCCCGTCAACGGCGGTCATCTTGATGGGTTTCTCGGCCTCTGCGGGCATTTCAGCCCACGCTTCACCAAGTTCACCACGCCACTGGGCGACGAAGTGTGCACTGGTCGCCCGAGAGGGCACGGCGAAACCATTGGGTGAATCGGTGGCTATCTGGAAGACGTCGGTGTTGGGGAATCGTTCCAGCGTTCCGTTGGGCGGAGGACTCCATGTGGCCAGGAGGTTGTTCTCCCCCGTCACCATGATCTCGTTCTCGCCATATCCCGGGAGATAGGCGCTGAACCAGCTTGTCGCTCGTATCTCCGGTACACCGTCCACGATGTTCAGGAACGTCAGGTGCCGTACCGGTGCTTCCTTCTGGAGCAGGTTTCGTCCACCCCAGGCAGCGAGGAGTGCGATCAGCGTGAACACCAGGGCGATGCAGGTGAATCCCAGCCAGCTGTGTCGGACAAGTCCCTTTGCGCGAAGCACCGCGAAACTGGCCGGACCGGCCAGCACCCAGTAGGTGATGAAGAGGCCGAGTGCGATCAACATGGCAAGGCCCGCACTGGGGCCGCCGATGCGGATGTTCTTGATCACCAGCTTGCCGGACCCCAGGTCAAAGGTGCGTGCGGAGGTCTTGAGCACCTCCTCGTCCTCGTAGGCTCGATAGGCGGTTCCCGTCGGGATGGTGCCACGTCGCCCGATCAAGCGGTTCCAGAAGACATCCGGTTGAGGAAGTCCCTCGGCCTGCAGCTGCCGTCGCTGGATCGAATCGGCATCGATGCCGACGAGCACCACCGAGCCATGCCCGTAGCCTCGTTGGATCGCATAGATGTCACCCCGGGCCTTCGACGAGTCGTTGGTGGTTTCCTGTCCGAAGTCGGATGGATCATCCGGTTTTCCGGGGAGTGCGGCGATGGCTTCCCAGGGTGCTTCGATGTTCTCCGGGTCGAAGACCCTGATGCTCATGGTGGCGTCGGGGTTCCTGTTCAGCGGGCTCTTGCTCAAGGCCTGCATCAAGCTGGCGATCCGTACCTGGTCCACCCGCCGGGGAGGCTTGCTCGGAAGCAGCTGCTTGTCGGTGCTGCTTGCGTCGAGGTAGTTCGATCGTCCCGCGTTGCCGAGTCCCCAGGCATCCATCGATTCCTGGAGGACGATGACCAGTCTTCCTCCGTTCTCGATCCAGGTGAGCAGTGCCTTCGCCTGGTCCAGGTCGAGGTCCTGGGGTGAAGCATCGCTCCAGAAGATGGTCGAGTACGAAGCCAGTCCCTGCCATCGATCGGGCAGGTCCTTCGGCATCGTGTTGACCAGCACGCTTCGTTCGTTCAGGCTCGCAACGAATCCCGAGTTCCCACGGCTCTGCATGTAGCCACTGAGTCCCATGCGACCGGTGCCGATGATCAGCATCATGTCCTCGTTCATCTGGACCGAGGAGCCGACCATCAATGCACTGGCGCCGCTCACCCGGCCAGTAGCGAGCTCGCTGCCGGGAACTCCGTCCAGGTTCTCGTAGATGCGCACGGTGAACACGGTGTTCTGGAGGTTGTTCGCGAATGACGTGGGCTGCAAGTGGGGATACAGCCAGCGGGTGGCCGTCTGCCCCGGAGCCAGGACCACCGAGCGGGTGTACTGTTCCACGTCTCCGTCGCTGTTTGGTATCTCAAGGGAGATCAGCACCGAGGTGGTCTCGCCGAGATTGCTGGTGACGGCCAGTCGCATCGGTACCCAGCCGCCGGGTTGAAATGAACCCTGGATGCCCATTGAATCCATTGATATGTCAATGTCCTGCAGGCCCTGGGCCGGTGCGGTCCGCGCGAATGCAGCGAGCAGCAGCAACAGTGAAAAGAGGCAGACCCTGCAGGTTGATTGGATGGATCGGTTTGTTCGTGGCATCAGCAGGGAGTGTAGCCCGCTCTCGCACGGAGTTCCGGGGTCTCCCCCCGAACTCAACTCAAGTCCTCGCATGGCCCGGTCGATTTCAGTCATGTGGTTGCACCTGGTCCATTTCCCGTGGAATTGCTGCTGGTCATCGCCCTGATCGGGTTCGGCCTGGTGGCCTTCTGTCTTGCTGGCCTCGGTCGCGGCATCGAGTTCGTGGAACGGCATGAGTCTTGCCGTCGGATCGCTCGTCGCCGTCGATCGAATGAGCCGCCTCGGCTCTGATGATGCAGCAGGCATTCAACCCCGGGCTTCGGCGAAGGCTGCGAGAATCGCGGCATGGGATCGAATGCCGTTCTTCAGGCAGGTCAGCTCGAACTTCTCGTTCGGTGCGTGAACGTTGTCGTCGTCGAGACCGAAGCCGATCAGCAGCGAGTTGATGCCCAGCAGTTCCTGGATCGAACCCACCGCGGGAATGCTGCCTCCGGTGCCGATCAGGCGTGCTTCCCGACCAAAGACCTCTTCCAGCGCGGAAGCCGCCGTGGTGAGCCAGTGTGAGTCGGTCGGCACCGAGATCGCCGGATTGCAGCCATGATTCTCGATCTCGATCCGGCAGTCGGGCCGGGCATTCGTCCGGAAGTAGGTCTCGATGCTCTCGCGAACGCGTTCCGGATCCTGGCCGGCGACCAGGCGGCAGGAAAGCTTCGCCCGGGCGTGCGATGCGATCACGGTCTTCGCACCTTCACCCGTGTAGCCGCCGATGATTCCGTTCGCGTCGCAGGTCGGTCGGCTCCAGGTTCGCTCGAGGGTGCTTCGACCCGACTCGCCATGACCATGCTTCAGCCCGATCATCCCGAGGAATGCTGCATCATCGAAGCCGAGCTCGTCCCACTGCTTCATGACCTTGGGATCGACTTCGTTCACGCCGTCGTAGAACCCTTCGAACTGCACCCGACCGTCGGCATCGTGGATCCCGGCGACCAGTCGTGCCAGTTCGTTGATGGGGTTGATGACCGCTCCGCCGTACATGCCCGAATGCAGGTCACTCGAAGGTCCGTGCAGGGTCACTTCGACGTAGACCATGCCCCTGAGCATGGTGGTTATGGCCGGAGTCTCGATATCCCACATGCCGGTGTCGCTGACGATGCACACGTCCGCGGCGAGTTCATCCCGGTGAGACTCGAGGAAGGGGTCGAGACTGGGGGAGCCGGACTCCTCCTCGCCTTCGAGCATCACGGTGACCGCGCACGGGGTGCCCCCCTGGACCTCGTGCCAGGCACGCAGCGCCTCCACGATGGTCATCACCTGTCCCTTGTCGTCGACCGCGCCACGAGCGACGATTCTCTTGCCCTGTTCGCCGTCGACGACCACCGGATCGAACGCCTCGTGATCCCACAGCTCGATCGGGTCCGGTGGCTGGACGTCGTAGTGTCCGTAGTACAGCACGCGTGGCGAGTCGGCTTCGGGGCCGTCGCGATGCGCGACGACCATCGGGTGTCCGTCGGTCTTGACCACTCGGGACTTGAAACCGATGTCCGCGAGCATGTCCGATGCGAATTCCGCACAGCGGTGGGTGTCGGCATCGTGAGCCGGGTCGGTGCTCACGCTGGGAATGCGAAGGAAGTCGGCCAGGCGTTCAACGCTTCCCTCGAAGGTCTTCTCGATGTGGTCCAGGACGTCTTCAAGCGGCTTGGTCGCGTTCGACATGGTCGGGTTCACTCCGGTGCGGGGTCGTGGCTGCGGTCAGGATCAGCACGATACCACCGAGGAGCCTTCGACCTGTATCGAGAAGACTCTCTTCTTGGGGTTCGTGCGGCTCTCGCGGTTCAGTCGGACAGCATGCCGAGAATCAGGATCGTTCCAAGCAGCATGACGAAGGAGGTTCCGACCCATCGTTCGATCGTGCGACTTTCCAAGGCTTCCGCCCAGGCATCCGCTCGCGATGGGGGGGCGACCTCGTGCAGCCCTTCCATCTGGGCGTAGCTCATGGGCGGGCGCTCTTCCAGGTCACACCCGCATTCGGGGCAGCAGGGTGCGGGCAGGCTGAATCCGACCGCGTCCTCCTCGAGCATCCGGGCAGCGGCCTGCAGAGGCGCGTCGGTACAACCGCAAGCGCGACACATGCGCAGTGACAGCTCGTCTTTCTGGGAATGAGTTCGGCCCTGCATACCCTGAAAATAGCTCAATAAATCCTGATTCCAAGGAGCAAAGTCCCGATTTCGACGGGCATTCCCTGCCGGCTCAGCGTTTGCCGCTGGTGTAGTCGTCATCCGCGGCAAACGGACCTTCAGGATGGTTCGGCACCCGCACCGTCGATCCCGGGATCGCACCCGGGACCCAGATCACCGAAGTGGACTGTCGATCGACGAGGTAGCGCATCGCCAGGAAGAAACGGCTGCCCAGGGTGGCGTACCAGCTGAAGACGTATCCGACGACGATCGAGACCACCAGCGTCTCCCAGAAACCGAGCAGCGCGCTGGCTGCCGATGCTCCACCGGTCGTGATGTCCGGGACCTGCGTGAAGGTGAAGTCCAGCAACTGGATCGAGCCGGCACCGCGCAGGGCTTCACCCTCGATGATGCCGCCCCAGCTCTCGGCGGCGAACTTCATGCTGACCACGGCGACCAGGTCAAGCAGGGCCAGTCCGATTGCGAAACTGATCAGCGCGACCGCCAGCATCAATGCGACGTGGGCGGGACGGTTGAAGAGAATGCCCCAGGCTCGCTGGATGGCATCGCCGACATCCGCGCGTTCCACCGCCACCGCACCGATGAGCATCGGACACATCACGCCGAATCCGATCATGAGGATCGTCGCGATGATTCCGAAGATGATCGCGATCCCGTAGATGACCGCTCCCACCACGTCCAGGTAGGGAATGTTGAAGGGGATGCCGATCAGTGCGGCCAACCCCGCCAGCACCGCGACCAGAAAGAGCGGTAGAAGAAGGGGTTGGATGAAGGAACTGATGTGGGCCCAGGCGTATTCGATGCCGATCCAGGCGGTCGGTTTCTGCCCGAGGCCGGTGTCGAGTGCGTCCAATCTCGCGATCGCACCGCCGAAGAGCGCCAGCCCGAAGGCCAGCAGCAGGCCGATCAGGACCGTGAGCAGGGGATGATCCCGGAATGCGGTCGCAGGAATCGTGAAGAGGATCTCCCGAAGCGCTTCGAGTGCAACGGTGGGGCGAAGGGTGACCACGCCCTCGACGAACCGGCTCAGGGCCATGCCTTCACTGGTCATCATGCTGCTGAACAGGCCGATTGCCTCGAGTTCGTCAAGGAGTGCACTGGCCTCCCGGTAGCTCTCCTCGAGTTGCGCCCGCTGGGCCTCCTCGTCGAGTCCCGAGCGTTCCTCGATGTATCTCATCTGCAGTGCCGAACGAAGTTCATCGAGGGTCATCTCGCCCTCGGGGTCGTCTGTCTGCTGCAGGGCGGCCGGCAGGTTCGACTGGTAACGAGCCATGGTCTCCCGGCGTGATGCCGCGATGTCCTGGTCCTCGAGGGCGCCGACCATCGCATGCTCACGCACGTAGTGGTTGCCGCCGACTGCGTCGATCACCGACCCGACCACGGCGATGAAGGCGATTGCCATCGTGCCCAGCAGCATCTTGGGTGGCTGCAGGGCCGCTACTGCTGCGCCTGCGCACAGGGTGATCGCCCTGATCATCTCACGAGCGGTCGAAGGCCTCGGTTGTGGTGGTCCGTTTGCGTGCACGGCTGGAATCCTTTCCTGAAGCCTGTACAGATTCAATCCCCGAGGCAGGATACACAACCTCGGCAGTTGAATCGAAGCATGGACCACCGGGCTTGACCCGGAGCGGACTCGTGGCGAGGCTTTTCGGGGACTGGAGTGCGATGATGGATGCCGACCAAGACCGCCAGGCTCGGGAGGAAATGGCCAGACGAGCTGCCATGGCGATGTTCCGTGCCCCCGGCCTGGATGTCGATGGTGCCCTCAGCGCCGCCCGACGGGGTCGGGCCCCGGCAGCGGGGGTGGCTGCACCGGGACGAGGTCTCGTCTACCGGCATCTCGAGGCCTTGCTCCAGGAAGCACTGGGACCGGAGGCCTTCGAAGCCTCGCGACGCAAGCGGATGGTCTCGATCGTCGAGGTCCTCGACCTGATCGACTTCCTGGCGTCTCCCGATGCCATCGACATCGCCGGTCGGACCGCGCGCGGGTACCTGGAGGGGCCGGTACTGGTCTTTGCCCGGGTCTACGAGGGGGCTTCACTGGTTTCACTGGCCGGTGAACTCGAGGCCAACGGCGTCGAGGAGGTCGGCTGCGTCACCGCACACACCAGGCACGGGCCATTGCCGCGGATCAACTTCGACAGTGATGGTCTGCGTTTCACGGTGACGCGCTGCCCGCGCTCGCTGCACGCGGAACGTGACCGATCGCTCTTTTCCGGTGAGCCGGTCGCGGTGGTGTCCCTGGATGAGCTGCGCTTGAAGGCCGACCCGGGTTTCAGCTCAGGCCACCCTTGAGGTCGTTCGAGGAGAAGCGGGCCTTGAGCTTGCGCATCTCCGGATCGTCCGCACGACTGACGTTGGGTTCATCACGCCCGCCGCGACCACCCTTGCGAGGTTCGCGCTTGGGCGCTTCGGTCAGCGCCTTCATGGACAGGCTGATCCGCTGTCTGTCGCCGTCGATCGAGAGGACCTTCACCTGGATGACTTCGCCCTTCTTCACCACATGTTCCACGTTGGGCACGCGTTCATGGGAAAGCTGGGAGATGTGGATCAGCCCCTCGACGCCGGGAGCGAGTTCCACGAAGGCTCCGAAGTCGGTGATCTTGGTCACGGTTCCGGTCATCTCGGCATCGGCCTCGATCTCCTGGAACGCTCCCTGGGTCGGGTTGTCAAGGACCTGCTTCCGTCCCAGTCCGATCTTCGGAGGCGTGGTCTCCGTGTCGATCTTGAGCACCTCGACTTGGACCTGGTCACCGACCTTGAGGACCTCTTCGGGGTGCTTGATCCGTTCGTGTGAGATGTGGGAGACGTGGATGAGCCCGTCGATGCCGCCGATGTCGGCGAATGCACCGTAGTTCTGCAGGGAAGTCACGGTGGCCGTCAGCACCTGGCCGACCGCAAGGGTCTCCATCAGCTTCTCGCGACCGACCTCGCGTTCTGCGAGCATGACCGCCTTGCGTGAAACCACCAGTCGGTTCTTGTGCTTCTTCAGCTCGATGACCTTGCACGGGAACTTCTCCCCGATCAGCACCGAGATGTCGGGGATGTGCCGCAGGTCGACCTGGCCGGCAGGCATGAATGCCTTGTGGTTGTCCACTTCCATCTCGAGGCCGCCCCGGTTCATGCCGGTGCAACGAGCTTCGATGATCTGTCCGACTTCAAGCGATCCCCAGTCCGCCTTCTGGATCGCGCCGGGCAGGGAGACCACCAGTACGCCATCGAAAGGGTCGAACCGTTCCACCACGAATTCGTGCGAACTGCCCTTTGCCGGGGGTTCCTCGAACTGTGAAACCGGGCAGATGCCCTGTGATTTGGGACCGAACTCGATCATCACTTCCTTGTCGTGGATGCCGACCACGACTCCGCTGCGGGTGCGTCGACCGTCGGAACCGATCGAGACCTTCGGAGTGGGATCGTCGCCGACCAGCTCGTCGATCGACATGCCGCCGAGGGCAGCTGCAATCTCCGCATCGAGTGACTCGTCCATGAGGGAGGTGTCGTTGGGTTGCTCCCGGGCGGGTTCGGCTGTGCCTGGAGCCGAGGGCGCGCTGCTCTCAAGTGGATCCGGTTGCTCGGGTGCCGCAGGTGACGTGGTCTCCTGTGCATCCTTCAGGGGTTCGCCCTGCTCTGCTTGCTCGTGCTGTTCGTGCATACCGATCGCCGCCTAAGAAAAGTTTACGAGGCTTGGGGACCGCTCCCCGAGCCTTCCTCGTCTGCGCTCAGCCTATCCGACTGATGCCGTTCCTACCATGAAGCTTGCAGGAACCGGTTTCCCGTCTGTTACGAATCTTGAAACAGCAGGAATTTGGATATTGACCATTGTCGCCTCTTGGAGGCGCCGGAGGGCGGTCTAGGGAGAGCCCCCTGATATACTCCGCGATTCATCGAGTGCCCCGCTGGTGGGGTCTTGGTCGTCGTAAATGCCCCTTCAGGCTTGAAAGAGAGTCCACATGGCAAACGCGAAGAGCGCGTGGGGAATTGAGGTCGGGTCGTTCGCCGTGAAGGCGGTGCGACTCGAGCGTCAAGGTTCCGAAGCGAAGGTCACTGACTTCGCAGTCATTCCCCACAACCGGGTCCTTTCGACACCTGATGTCGATCTGGATGAAGTTGTCAGGATCAGCCTTGGCCAGTTCGTTCATCAGAAGGCCGTCGACAAGATGCGGGTGGCGATTTCGATCCCCGGAAACGTCGCCTTCAGTGCCTTCACCCGCTTGCCACCGCACGAACCCAAGCAGACTCCGAACCTGGTCCGCTTCGAGGCCGAGCAGCAGATCCCGTTCCCGATCAATGAGGTCGAGTGGGACTACAAGACATTCTCCAGCGACGATTCCCCGGAGGTCGAAGTTGGCATATTTGCCTTGCAAAGAAGCGTTCTGGACGATCGCCTGAGCCTCTACGGAGAGCTTGGCATCGAGCCGGACCTGGTGACCATCAGCCCGCTCGCGCTCTACAACGCAGTCGCCTACGACCTCGATCTCCAGGACAGCAGCAAGCCGTTGGTGATCCTCGACATCGCCACGCGCCACAGCGACCTGGTCGTCGCCGAAGGCGGCCGTTGCTGGTTCCGTCGACTTCCCGTCGGTGGGCACAACTTCACGATGGCGATCGCCGAAGCGTTCAAGATCTCCTACTCCAAGGCTGAAAAGCTGAAGCAGGAAGGCGCCACCGGCAAGTACGCCAAGCAGGTCATGCAGGCGATGCGGCCCGTCTTCACCGAACTGTTGGAAAGCGTCCAGCGTTCGCTTGATTACTACCGCACCACGGCTGAACTGGACACGATCCTCGGCATCGGTTCGACCTTCCGGATCCCCGGGCTCAGGAAGTTCCTGGGAACCCAGCTCCAGAAGAAGGTCATCCGCCTGGATGAATTCCGCAAAATCCGTGTCGAGGGACCCGAGGCGGCAGAATTCGCCACCAGCACGGTCAATCTCTGGACGGCCTACGGGCTGGCACTTCAGGAGATAGGTGGCGCTGAAATCGACGTGAATCTCGCCCCGGTGGAAGTCCTCAGGCAGCAGGTCTGGGACGCCAAGCGGGGTTGGTTCGTGGCAGCAGCCTCGGTGGCCTTCATTGCTGGCGCGGCCATGTTCGGGCGCTATTTCGTTGATGCTGCAGGACTTAGGATTGACAAGGAAAAAGCCAGTCAGGAAGTTTCCGCCGTCGAGAGGACCCATCGCGGCTTCAAGACCCAGCTGGACACCATCGTGGCTTCGGCAACCGGTGGAAGTTTCGCGAGCTCGCTGCTCTCAACGGATGATTTTCGCCGGGTCTGGCCTGAGTTGACCGTCGACGTCACCAGCGCGGTGGCGACCGGCAACGACCCCGCATTGCTCAGTGGTGGGCCTGATTCGATCCGTAAGATTCCTCCCGGCATGCGTAAGTTGACCGTCCTGGAGGACTTCGGTGGTATGTATCGCCCCGAAGGCGCCGGCGCAAACGCCAAGCGTTACATCGATGTGAGCCTTCAGCTCGCCTATTCCAACAGTCAGTCGGACTACCTCAACACCACGGTCTGCGACTGGCTCCGCGACAACGCGGAGCGCCCGGAAGCACCTTTCCGGATCATCGCCGACTCGATTTCCTACAACCCCTCGGACATCACCCCCGTGACCGTGTCGGAGGACGGAACGACCAAGGCACAGTCTGGCGGCAGCAAGTCCTCCAGCTCCGGGAATGCCAAGGGGCCTGGTCGAGGTCGAGGTGAACGCAGTTCCACTTCAACCGGCGGGGCGGGCATGATCCAGGGCAGTGGCGGCAGTGGCTCCGACTTCGGTGGCAAGAAGGCCGGCCAGGGCAAGGAAATCGATCTCGGCCAGGCCGGCTCGGTCGTCGGTTCGGGGTCTTCCGGCGGGTCCTTCGGCAACAACACCGGTAACAATTCGAGCGACTACACCGACGATCCTCGGGATGGTCGCAGCAGCGGCGGGAACCGCCGTGGTGAGGAAACCACCCTGGGCGCCCTCGATGAGATCGCCCCGATACCACCAGAACCACTTGTTTTCGAGGCTGGATCGACGTTCTATCGAGGCCAGGTCACTTTCACGATCGAGATCCTTGATCCTTCAGATGACGCTTCCACGGAAGGAGAGGGTTGACCCATGGAGAAGATCAAGCCCGTACTCGACTGGATCAAGGCCCACATGCTCATCACTGCGATGAGCGCACTGATCATCGCGTTCCTCGCCTGCGGCTGGTACTACTCGGGCATTCTCAACACCGAGCTGAGCTCCGAGGTCCAGGCGCGCAAGAAGGAATTCAGCAAGATTGATTCGGCGGCCAAGACTTCGGTGACCCTGCCCCTGACCAATGGCAGCTTCACCGGCAACGGCACCCTGAACAAGAGCTTGCTGGACAGTCTCCAGGTGCTCAGCGAGCAGATGAGCGCTGATGTCGCCAAGGCCCGTGTCGCGGCGCTCGAGCACAATGGTGATCCCTCCGCCGGAACCTTCCCCGGTCCCGAATACCAGGATCGCCTGAAGAACGAGGGCCCGGCTTTCTCGCAGAATGCCTCGGCAGCGGACCAGTCCAGTTGGCGTACGCATGAAGCCCAGCGACGTGCTTCTGGAACCAAGCGGATCCTCGTTTCCGAGAAGATCTTCCCCAGCCCGCCACGGGACCGAAGCGAAAACCTGCCGATCGAGGTGCACAAGGCCCTGGTCGCCAGTTACGACTCGATGCTCGAGGACGCAGGCGCAGGCAAGCCGCCGTCGGTCGCCGACGTCGAGGCCGACCTCACCCGGGTCCAGAGCAACTTCATCCAGCGTGATCTCAACAAGGGGACGTCTGCGGACCTCGACCCCGATGAGCAGGAGCGCCTTCGTCAGAAGCTGGGTGAGGAGCGTTTGAAGTTCTACAACGAATCCGCCGAGACGATCAGCTTCTACGCAGATGCCCGTGCCTTCGAGCTCCCGGAAGATCCCTTCGTGACCAAGTCCCAGCACGGCCTCAGCGAGCTGTACGACTGGCATTGGAACTGGTGGATCGCCGAGGACGTCATTGCAGCGATCATGAAGACCAATGCTTCCTCCAGCGGGCAGAAGACCCCGGTGGCAGCAGCTCCCGTGAAACGACTGGTCTCACTGATCTCCTACGATTCTGCCGCGGTTGCGGAGAAGCCCAGTGGGGGAGGCAGCGGGGCCAACAGCGGCGGACGGCAACGTGGAAGCTCGGGAGGCTCGGGCCGTGGAAGCAACTCAGCCGGCAGTACGCCGCAGGGCGGTAGCCAGCTGCCCGAACCGGTGATCTCCATGGACGTGGCCACGACCCCGGACTTCAGCGCCTCGCTGACCGGCCGCAAGAGCAATGACCTCTACGACGTTCGCACCGTCGAACTTCGGGTGGTCGTCGAGACCACCAAGCTCACTGAACTGGTCAATGCGCTTGCCCAGCAGAACTTCATCACCATCACCAACATCGCACTCCAGCCGATCAGTGCCTTCGAAGCCGCTGAATACGGCTTCGTGTACGGCGCCCAGCCGGTTTCGACGGTTGACATGACCCTGGAGACCATCTGGTTCCGCAAGTGGACCGCCGCCTGGATGCCCGAATCGGTCCGCAGTGCACTGGGTGTCAAGTCGGCACCGGCAGGATCGAAGGGGTGATCTGATGGATCAAGCCCTGAATGACTTGAACGACGCGAAGCGACCCGACTGCGTGGCGCCCCAGGGCCACGTCATTCCCCTCAAGATTGGAGCGAAGTGCTCATGAGACTCAAGGCCATTCCCCTCTGGGAGCAGTACATCGAAAAACTGGTCGTGGTCGTGCTGCTCATCGCACTGCTCCTGATCATCGTCTGGGAAGTCCTCAGCGTTCCCAACGTCACCGAGGTCCGGGTCGATGGCAGCTCCGAGACGCTCTCGCCGAGCGAGCTCAACCAGGCAATGATCGAATACGCCCAGAAGGTGCGTCTCGATCAGGCCGACAGCGCTCCGCCCATGGCGGTTCCGCCTTCGCCGTCCGAGGTCCAGATGATTTCCCCCGAGCTCGCCATGATCATTGAAGGTGAGACCGTGCCTGGCCGCGTCCTTGCTGCCACCACGCCGAATGTGGCCTTCGCCATGATGTCCAGCGGCAAGCGTGACGGGGCGATCTTCTTCGAACCGACACTGCCAGCACTCGTCATGTCGCAGGAGGTCCAGCTCTTCCACGATGAACTGACCAGCGCGGCCCTCGAGGCGCACGGTGACGCACCCGGTCTCGAGTCCACCGACATCAGCTGGACGATCCCGGTGGCTCGCATCGAGATGGCATCGATTCGTGATGAATTCGACGCCGCTGACGCGACCCGGGACGCCATTCCATCGTATTGGCGGGATGGCACCTATGCGATCGTCGACGTTCTTTTCGAGCGTTCCGAACAGGCCTCGGACGGCACCTGGTCGTCCCCCGAGGAGATCGCTCCACTTGCCAATGCGCGAAGCTTTCGTGATCAGGTCTCTTCCTTCCCGGGCGAGCTGTCGAGCATGAGCCTCGACCAGCAGGGGCAAGCCAAGCTTGCTCTTCGCGAGGAGCTTCTCGATTCCCTTGCGATCCCGCAGCTCCAGACCGACATCGTTCATCCGCTCTTCTACGAGACCCAGTACGCGGCGGCCTTTGATTTCCTCCGAGATCCCAACGGCCTCAACGGTGAATCCCTGGAGGGTGAGCTCGAGGTTCTCAAGCTGGAAGACCAGTGCATCAAGCAGAGATCCAGGGTGGCCAACGCCCTCGCCGAACTCGCGAAGATCGGCGGACCGCTCGATCCTCCCAAGGACACCCCTGACCGGGGTTCCGGCAGCGACAGCGGCCGTGGCGGCCGTGGTGACAGCGGCCGCGGCAGCGGCAGTGGTGGGGTTTCGGGTGGTGGCGGCAGCGTCTCCGGAGGCGGTGGCGGTGGTCGAACCACTGGCAGCGATTCCGAGGGGGGCAAATCCAACAGCAACAACAATGAGAAGCTGCGGATCAGGAAGACTGCACAGCTTCGAAGCTATGAGCAACAGCTCCAAAAGCTCCTCGATCGCCTCAAGGAGCTTGCCCCCGACAGTGACCTCTTCGGTGGCACTGAGGGCACCACCGACCTGACCATGGTCAATGTGAATACCGACGAGACCATCATGACCTGGGCGCATGATCCCCAGATCGAACTTGGCAGCACCTATCGCTACCGCTGTACCGCGCAGTTCTACAACCCGTTCTTCACGCGCGAATTCCAGTTGGAGCCTGTTCAGGTGGATCTGGCGACCGAGCCGGTGCTGCTCACGGTGACCAGTGGCTGGAGTGACGCCATCACGATCACCTCTGGAATCAGCATCTTCGTGACCGATGCCAAACCTGCCAGCAACGGGCAGCTTGCCCAGGCAAAGATCCAGGTCTTCATGATGGAGTCTGGAGAACCCTGGTCCGAGACCTACACCCTGACGCCGGGCGACATCCTCGGGCGCGAGGAGCGCGAGAGCAGCAAGTCCGACAAAGTCCTTGATTTCTCGACTGATTGGTACCTCGTCGACGTCATCTCCGTTGGAGATGGAGCGAACGCCAGCACCAAGGTCGTCCTGCAGCAGATGGGCAATCCGACCGAACTGGTCTTCCACGATCCTGCGGTTGACTCGGAAAGCGCGGAGCGTGACTACCTCCTCATGCAGGAGCGTCGTGCCCGGAACACTTCGAAGACCGCGCAAACCGGCAATGGAAGTGGGTCTGGCGCCGGAGGCAGCTGAACCCAAGCCTCCAAGGCTCGCTTGAACAACGATCGCCCGGGTTTCGGACTGACCGAAACCCGGGCGATTTTTTTTGCCTCGGTCACTCATGACCGGCGCGTCATGGGAAGTGGGGGGGGCATCCTCGAGCCGTCATTGAACTTGCTGCATTCTGGCTTGTCGTACTGCGCTGAGGAGCCACGGCGTCGATTGAGGGTGTTGCGACTGCACGAGACCCATCAAGGTCCTCAGCGAGCGCTCAGGAGGCGCTCAGGAGACGCTCAGGCTGCATGTAGATGGATTGATGCCTTGAGAGCTGGCTCAGGGGTGCGTCTTCACCAAGAATGGCTCGCCAGGACGGGCTTGCCCAGGCACAGAATTTTCGATTCAGTTGGAACGAGGGCTCCAGTTGAGTTGACAGCAGCAAGGGAACAGCTATCCTGCGCGATCTGCACACCGTTTGACGGCGTGTGGCTGTTCCGAAAGACGGGACAGGATCTCTTTGACAATTCACGTAAAGCAATGTCGCGATCGAGTCCGGTCTCGATGAGGAACCTCCCTCCCAGGAGTTACTCGGAGAGTCGGACGAAATTTAGAAAGCAACAAGATATCATTGAGTATCAATGGCCTGAGCGAGCTGCCGGCAGCATTCAAATGCCGGTCGTCCGGGGAAGAGATCTTCTCCGGCGTGGTGCATCAAGTTGAAGTCGTCCAAGGTTCGTTTTCCACTGGAAAACGTGTCCTGCCAACGGCGTCGGGTTGATGTGATCAAGCTAATAAGGGCACACGGTGGATGTCTTGGCGTCGAGAGGCGATGAAGGACGTCGTTAACCTGCGAAAAGCCTAGGGGAGCTGGTAAACAAGCACTGATCCTAGGATGTCCGAATGGGGAAACCCGGCCCGAAAGGGTCATTCGTGCCTGAATGCATAGGGCACGGAAGCGAACCCAGGGAACTGAAACATCTCAGTACCTGGAGGAAAGGAAAGCAACAGCGACTCCGTTAGTAGCGCCGAGCGAAAGCGGATAAGTCAGTAAATCAACGTGAGTCGTTTGGAAAGACGTACCACAGAGGGTGATAGTCCCGTAGCGTTGTGGCTGACGAGGCCTAGAGTAGGTTCGAGCTCGTGAAACTCGGATTGAACATGGGGGGTCCACCCTCCAAGCCTAAGTACTCCTCGACGACCGATAGTGAACCAGTAAGGCGACTGAATGATGAAAAGCACCCCGATAAGGGGAGTGAAACAGTACCTGAAACCGTGTGCTTACACAGCGGTCGGAGCTCGTCCTCGGACGGGTGACGGCGTGCCTTTTGCATAATGATCCTGCGAGTTACTCTCTACAGCAAGGCTAAGCTGAACCCCAGCGGAGCCGAAGGGAAACCGAGTCTTAAAAGGGCGTCGAGTTGTAGGGAGTAGACGCGAAACCGGTTGATCTACCCATGGGCAGGTTGAAGGGAGGGTAAAACCTCCTGGAGGACCGAAGCCTTGAACGTTGAAAAGTTCTGGCATGACCTGTGGGGAGGAGTTAAAGTCTAATCATAACCGGAGATATCTCGTTCTCTCCGAAATAGTTTTTGGACTAGCCTCACGTTACATCGTATGGGGGTAGAGCTACTGATTGAGGCTGGGGGGCTACCCGCCTACCCACCTCAGTCAAACTCCGAATACCATACGACTTGTCGTGGGAGTCAGACTACGGGGGACAATCTCCGTGGTCAAAAGGGAAACAGCCCAGATCGCCAGATAAGGCCCCTAAATATACCTCAGTTACTAAGGTAGTCAGAGTGCCATGACAGCCAGGATGTTGGCTTAGAAGCAGCCACCATTTAAAAAGTGCGTAACAGCTTACTGGTCGAGGACTCTGGCGCCGATAATGATCGGGAATAAGGTATATGCCGAATCTGCGGGCGCGTAAGCGCGGTAGGAGAGCGTTGCTGTCAGCGTTGAAGCCATCCCGGAAGGGTTGGTGGAGCGGCAGCAAGTGAATATGCAGGATTGAGTAACGATAAACGGAGTGAGAATCTCCGTCGCCGAAAGCCTAAGGTTTCCTGGGGAAGGTAATTCCGCCCAGGGTTAGGCGGTACCTAAGGCGAGGCTGAAAAGCGTAGTCGATGGATAGCAGGTTAATATTCCTGCCCTTGTGTGCGCGGTTGAACCGGCGTGACGGATCTTGAAGTTCAGCGGGACAGTGAAGCGTCCAGGCCCTCGGGCCGCTGCTGGGTGGATAGGTTCCAAGAAAAGCCGTCCGGTGACAAACACACAAGCCGTACTAAAACTGACACAGGTAGGCGTGGCGAGAAGCCTCAGGCGCTCGAGATAATGGTCGTGAAGGAATTAGGCAAATTGACCCCGTACGTTCGCAATAAGGGGGCCCTCCTGGAAACAGAGGGCGCAGAGAATAAGCTCTGGGAACTGTTTATCAAAAACACAGCACTGTGCTAACTCGCAAGAGCACGTATACAGTGTGACGCCTGCCCGGTGCCGGAACGTCAAGGAAGCAGGTTAGCCCTCGGGCGAAGCTTGCGACCGAAGCGCCGGTAAACGGCGGCCGTAACTCTGACGGTCCTAAGGTGGCGAAATTCCTTGTCGGGTAAGTTCCGACGCGCATGAATGGCGTAATCACTGGAGCACTGTCTCCACGACCAACTCGGTGAAATAGTAGTGGCGGTGAAGATGCCGCCTACCCGCGGCAAGACGGAAAGACCCCGTGGACCTTTACTGTAGGCTTGTACTGGTCACGAATTTATTCTGCGTAGGATAGGTGGGAGGCGTTGAAACTGGGCTTTAGGGCCTGGCGGAGCCAACCTTGAAATACCACCCTGGATATGTTTGTGGCCTAACCCTGATTTCCATGAAGCTGGACAGGGGACCGTGCATGCTGGGCAGTTTGACTGGGGCGGTCTCCTCCTAAAAAGTAACGGAGGAGCGCAAAGGTCGGCTCAGTGCGGTTGGAAACCGCATGTTAGAGTGTAAGAGCACAAGCCGGCTTTACTGCAAGACATACGAGTCGAGCAGTCTCGAAAGAGGGCTCTAGTGACCCGGTAGTTCTGTGTGGAAGGGCTATCGTTCAACGGATAAAAGGTACCCCGGGGATAACAGGCTTATCGCTCCCGAGCGTCCATAGCGGCGGAGCGGTTTGGCACCTCGATGTCGGCTCATCGCATCCTGGGGCTGTAGGCGGTCCCAAGGGTTGGGCTGTTCGCCCATTAAAGCGGTACGCGAGCTGGGTTCAGACCGGCGTGAGCCAGGTCGGTCCCTATCTGCTGTGAGCGTTGCAATATTGACGGGAAACGACTTTAGTACGAGAGGATTGGGTCGGACGTACCCCTGGTGTGCCAGCTGGACTGCTCAGTCCACCGCTGGGTAGCTAAGTACGGCAGGGATAACCACTGAAAGCATCTAAGTGGGAAGCCCACCCGGAGATTAGTGTTGCTCGCTTTTAAGTGAGAGACCCCTGGAAGACTACCAGGTTGATAGGCCGGATGTGTAAGCACAGAAATGTGTTGAGCTAACCGGTACTAACGGTCAAAGGCTTGATCGCATCAACCGGGCGCCCTTGGCGCTTGGAAGACATATCAAGCTCGCTGGCCAGGATCTCAAAGAATGATTCTTGAAGCTGCTAGAAGCACATTGCTGCGTGAACAACGCCGGCGTCGGGCGAGAGCCCGACGTCGGATTTGTCGGTGAATATAGGCAAGAGGCTACACCTGTTCCCATCCCGAACACAGAAGTTAAGCTCTTGCCGCCGATGATACTGCTAAGCGGGAAAGTAGGTTATCGCCGACTTTATGATCAACCCTGGGTTAACGCCCGGGGTTGTTCTTTTTTTGGCGCCATGCCTGTTCAGGATCCCCTGAATCGCTGTTTGATCTCATCCTGGCCTGCTCAACGGGCGATCAGGTCATACGGTCGTTTTCCTCGCGAGCCCGACCCGACCCTGTCAGATGCTTGATTCCTGCGATCGAGGTGATAATGTGTACTGGTCAGGAACCCGGGTGATCCATGTTCCTGACTCATTCGTACGCACGAACACGACCGGGGCGAGGACGCTGTTTCATGGCCAAGGGCCTGTTTAAAATCTACGTCGGTAATCTTGACTACAAGGTCACTGAGTTCTCCGTGCGAAGACTGTTCGAGCCGTACGGTGAAATCGAAGACATTGCGATGGCCACTGACAAGGAGTCAGGGAAACCCCGTGGCTTTGCAATCGTGATGATGCGTGATCATGGCGAAGCCAAGACGGCCATCACTGGCGTCAAGGGACGCAAGCTGATGGGTCGAGACCTTGTCGTCAACGAGGCGATCAAGAAGAAGGGCAGCCAGAAGACCGAGGATTCTCCTGGTGACGCAGCAGCCAGCAAACCTGGCGAAGGGCCCAGCGCCGCCCGTTCATCCACCAGCAGCCAGGACGGTCAGTATCGGTCGCGCTCCTCAGATCAGTCGCGAAGTGGTCGCTCCACCGCCGGTTCCGGGCAAGGTGGCGGAAGCGGGCGCAACCCGCGTCGAGGAGGCCGCAACCCTCGCCGGGGATGAATCCCTCGCGATCCTGCAGCCCTCGCCTGCCTCGTATCCCTCGATCTTTCCACTCCACAAGTCCACCTCGATCCGAACCGGTGTGCTCTCGCAACCGTCTCGAGGCCTCGTGGTCGTAGAATCACCACCATGCCTGATCCACAGGATGATCCATTCGACGTCTTTGGTATCGAACCGACCTTCGACCTGGACGTTGATGCGCTGAAGAGAAAACTGAGGCGTCGGATCGCGACTCTTCACCCCGACCGGGAATCTGATCCCATCGCCCGTGAAGAAGCGGTTCGGGTGGTGGCTCGACTGAATGAAGCTCGTTCAGTCCTTGAAAACGATGAACGGCGTGCCAACCTCGCACTCACCAGGCTGGGTGGGCCCACTGCTTCGGATGACCCATCGCTTCCGCCTGCGTTCCTCATGGAGATCCTCGAGATTCGTGGGGACATGGAATCCGCGCTGGCCAGTGAAGATCCCGCTGAACGCGATCGCGTGCAAGGATGGGCTGAATCGGAACGTTCTCGCCTGTGCGAGCTGGTTCGCTCCCTCTTCGAGGAACTCCAGCGTGGCGAGGACCGCTCGTCTGAGATCCGGCTTCAACTCAATGTATGGCGTTACATCGAGCGCATGATCGACCAGTTGAACCCCGAGGGCATCGATCCATTCGCAGGGCCTGGTGAATCCTGATGCCGACCTTCGAGACGATCGATCTCGTCATGCTCCTGGTCCTGATTCCACTGTTGGTCATCAGCGCCTTCTTCTCGGCCAGTGAAACCGTCCTGTTCGGTCTGGCTGAATCCGATCGACTTGCTGTTCGTCGGCGCAACCCCAGGGTCTCCCGGATCATCGACAACCTGCTCGCCCAGCCCCGAATGCTCCTGATCACGGTCATTCTCGGCAACATGACCGTGAATACCCTGTATTTCGTGGTGTCTTCGGTGCTTTCGATGCGCATGGCCGACAACCTCTGGGCCGCGACGCTGATTGGTGTCATCACGGTCCTGGTCATCATCATCTTCGGTGAAGTCATTCCCAAGCTGCTCGGTGCATCCCTGCGGGATCGTGTCGCCATCATCCTTGCCCCGGCCATGCTCGCGGTCCATCGTGGCATCGGGCCGTTTCGTACCGTGATCGATCGCCTGGTGATCGCCCCGCTGGCACGATTGACCGCGCCGACCGCCAGGCCCCGGGAACTCGACCGCGAGGAACTGGCTGAGATGCTCGATCTCTCGGCCCGGGACGGCGTGATCGACGACCTTGAACAGTCTCTGCTTCGCGAAGTGGTCCGGATGAAGGGTCTGCGCGTTTCCGACGTCATGACCCCCCGTGTCGACATGGTCTCGATCAGTCGCGATGACTCTCGGCGCGACATCGAACGGCTGGCCGAACGAACCCACCTCTCGGAAATCGTGGTTCGTGCCCGATCCGGAGATTCCATCGATGGTCTGTGTTCGATGCGTGCCTTCCTGCTCGATCCACGGAGAGAGGATGCCGTTCTCGAGGATCATGTCAGATCGGCTCGATTCATTCCCGAGCTTTCCAGCCTCGAACACCTGCTTGAACACTTTCGCCAGACCCGCACCAGCACGTCGGTGGTGGTCGATGAATGGGGGGGTACCGCCGGGGTGGTGACCATCGAGGATCTCGTCGAGGAGCTGATCGGTGACATCGTCGGTCTTGGCGAACAGGCCGTTCCACCTCCGGAATCTCTCGAAGACGGGTCCTGGCGAATCAGTGGCTCGACGCATGTCGATGAATGGGCCGCCCTCTTCGGCAGGGATGTCCTCCCGCCCCGCGTCCGAACCGTGGGAGGGCTGTTCATGGACCTGCTTGGTCGTGAGCCCCGATCCGGAGACGTGATCACGCTCGGCAACCTGCTCTGCACGGTCGAGACACTCGACGGGGGTCGGGTGCTGACCGCCCTGGTTCGAGTCGTCGAACCAGATACTTCCGAGCCGGATGCGGATGGAGGTGACGCGTGACTCTCGAGGTGCTGATCTTCATCCTCATCTTCATCTTCGGCGTCGTCCTCAGCGCACTCTGCTCCGGGCTTGAAATCGGTACCTACACCATCAACCGTGTTCGTCTGGCGGTTCGTTCCGGGCGCGGGCGACGAAGGGCACTGCGCCTCAAGCACGAGCTCGACCACCCGGAGCGACTGTTGATCACGCTGCTGGTGATCAACAACATCGCCAACTACCTCGGTTCGCTTGGTATCGCCGGTGTCCTCAAGACCACTGGTGTCGGCCCCTGGATCGCGATCGTCATCAACAGCGTGATCCTGGTTCCGATTCTCTTCATCTTTGCCGAGACCCTGCCGAAGGATCTGTTCCGGACCTTCACCGACCACTGGACCTATCACTTCGCCTGGTTCATCAGGTACGGCCGGATCGTCCTCACCTGGGTCGGTGTGCTTCCGCTGATTCGAGGCGTGGTCCTGGTGTTCACTCGGATGCTCGGGGACAATGCGGCACGGACCCGCTCCGCCAGACAGCGAGTCCTGTCGCTCATGCAGGAAGGGGCGGGCTCCGGCGTGCTCAGTCCGGTACAGGTGGATCTCGTCGACCGTGCACTGCTCCTTCGTGAGTGTCCGGTCAGGAGCGAGATGATCCGCTGGCGCGAGGTACGCACCATTCCGCTTCTTGCTGATCAAGCCAGTCGAGAAAGAATCCTTCGTGCCTGTGATTTCGCACGTCTCCCGGTCGTCGAGCGTGGTGGCCGTGTCGCGGGAATCATGCATGCCATGGACGCAGCAGTTCATCCCGAGCGCTCGACCCATGAGTTGATTCGCCCTGCGGTCTTCGTCGAACCCGAGACGCCCGCCCTCGAGGCGCTTCGGCTCATGCGCGCCGAGCGTGCCCAGTTGGCGATCGTCCAGGTGCCCGGAACCACCTCCCCGATCGGTGTGGTCGCGATCAAGGATCTGGTCGAACCGTTGATCGGTGAAGTCCATGACTGGTAAGGGATTACGACCTCCTGTAGGGTGGAATCGTTTCGGCGGTTGCGACGATATCCTCGCACTGGTAGGGTGTCCGACCGTTCAGAACGGGCCTGTAGCTCAGCTGGCTAGAGCGCACCCCTGATAAGGGTGAGGTCCGAGGTTCGAGTCCTCGTAGGCCCATTCAATATCGCCCCCAGCCCCCTTCAAACGGGCTGGGGGCTGTTGTTTTTGGGGGTTTTGTGGCGTAGGCCCATTTCTTGAAGAAGAGCACCCTCGCTGGATGCTCTTTTTCTTCTTCTGCATGGCCCCTGGTGTGACACCACATCGTATTCAGGGTTGAAGCGCCTTTCGTTTGTCTTACGAGCTCGGAAGCCCTTTCAATTCATTGTCTGTCCTGTCAGATCAAGTCAATCCTGAATGGAGCCCATAGCCATGCAGATCAACACATTCGTACTCCTGAGCTCATCCGTCCTTCTCAGCTCGACTCTCGCCTTCGCCGGTGATGCCGAGCAGGTGACGCTTCGTCTCGACACCGTTCAGGCGAGGCCGGGAGATCTCGTCTCGGTTTCAATCTCGATGGAAACGAGCGAACTCGTCGGCGGTTTCGAATTCACTCTTTCCGCCGAGGACTCCGAAGTCACCGAAATCGGGTGGGATGGGCCGCTCTTCAGCAACGGCTGGGATGGCTGGGACAGCCCCATTTCCGATGGCTCCAGGAGGGTCAGCGCGGCCTGCATCTTCACGGAAGATCAGGTCGAGCCTGGTGAGTATCTTCTCGTCAATGCGTTCGTCCAGATTCCAGAGGATGCTCTGCCCGGATCGTTCATCGCATTCGAGGCGAACGAAGCAGTGTTCGCCAACTACGACTTCGAGATGGGCGACGTGCTCGTGGTCAATGGTGGCATCGAAGTCCTCAGCAACGCGGATATCAGCGGCAACGGCATCGTCGGGCCTGAAGATCTCGGATGGTTGCTCGGATTCTGGGGCATGAGCGGCAAAGGCGACTTGAACGGCGATTCCGTGGTTGACGGTATCGATCTCAGCATGCTGCTCTCTGCCTGGGGATCGCCCGGTTGAGGATGACTTCCTGATCTTCAGAAGTGTCCCCCTCTGATGTGGGACTCTCGAAACGAAACGAATAAGGAGCGCCTTCTTCAGCAGGAAGGCGCTCCTTTCATGCATTCCTGTCTCGAGTATCGGGCGTTCACGGCATTTCGAGCAACGAGCCGGGCAAGTTTTCTTTGCTCGTGATTCCAACGGACCTAGGATGAATGAAGTACTCCTGGAATCCATTCGATGCCGCTCAAGACCAGACGAATACCGGTTCACTTTCAGCTGACACTGTTCGTGATGACATGGCTTGCCCCGAGCCTCCATGCCGAGACGATCTCGATTCCACTGGATGGAGACATCCAGGCGGCGATCGATGCAGCTCTGCCCTTCGACGAGCTCGAGCTTGCCGCGGGAGTCTATCGCCTCGAGGAGCCTCTGCTCCCCATGGGCAAGTACGTCACGATCCGAGGAGCGCTCGATCAGGCGGGTGGACCCGCCAGCATTCTCGACGGTCAGGGAAAGACGCGCCACATCAAGTGCGTGAACGGAGAGATCGACCAGACCGTCTTCGAGAACCTGGTGCTCACCAATGGTTTCGCCGCCTATGCCGGATCGATTTCCAACTTCGGCGCGCGGCCCACGATCAACAACTGTCATTTCATCGGAAACGTCTCGACATCGGATGCCGGTGCCATCCTGAACAACGTCTCTCGACCGATCGTGACCAACTGTGTTTTTCGAGACAATGTCGCGAACTTCAGCGGTGGGGCGGTATGCAACTACAACAGCAGTGACGCCACCTTCACCAGCTGCAGCTTCTCCGGAAACCAGGCGAGGACCGGTGGAGCCATGGTGAACCTCTCGACCAGTGATCCGGTCCTCACCGACTGCACCTTCATCGGGAACGACGCTCGCAATGGTGGTGGTCTTGCCAGCCGGACCGGCAGCCGACCTGCGATCCTCGCGAGCAGTTTCATCGAGAACACCGCGAAGGAACTTGGCGGGGGCATCTACGCCGAGGACGAAGCGAGTGCTCCGGTGCTCGCGGGGACCTCCTTCTGCGGCAACCACCCGGGCGCGATCGATGGCCCCTGGTCGGATGACGGAGGCAACTGCCTGTCAGGGGCCTGCCCGCTCTGTCCAGTGCCTTGTCCGGCCGACATCGACCTCGATGGCGATATCGACGGTGCTGATCTGGCCTTCCTGCTCGGAGACTGGGGCGAATCGGGATCTGCAGGCGATCTGAATGACGATGGCACCGTCAATGGTGCGGACATCGCGCTGATCCTCGGCGTCTGGGGATCTTGTCCCTGATCGGATCTCCGGCTTGCTACCGAAGCTCGAAGTCGCATCGACCGGTGGTCACTACACCCCATGACGTCGATTCAACCGCGCACGGTCACGGTCGGTGGTCCACTTTCAAATGGTCTCGAGTCGCTTCTCGATCGAATCAGCCAACATGCGAGCGCTTGGTTCTCGCTCCAGAAGTGAGAACGGCAGTGCGACTGAAAAGGTGTTCTCCAGTTCCGTGATCACCCGGATCAGTGAAATGGAATCCCCACCGGCTTCGAAGTAGGACTCTTCGTAATTCAATCCTCGGATGCCTCCAAGGTCACGCGTGATCTCAAGGACCCGGGCGGCGCGGCCATCAAGGAGGTCGACGGTTCCAGGGCCTTCAGGATCCTGGTCATGTTCCATCAGTTCGGCTTCAACCAGTTCAGCCAGCGACTTTCGGTCCGGTTTCATCGTTTGAAGTCGGGGAATCTCGTCGACGATGATGATGCGTTGGGGAACGATGCTTCTCGGCATCACCTTGATGAGGTCTTCCCGAAGGCCTTCCGGGCTGAGGTCGGCATTCGATTCAGCGACCACCGCAAGTCCCAGCAGCGCTCGTCCTTCTCGAAGGAAGGTGAAGGCGGTCGCTTCGGAAGTCCCCGGTTGCCTGAGTGCGTGGTGTTCGGGTTCTCCAAGGTCAACGCGGTTGCCGGCAACCTTGATCATGCCGTCCGATCTTCCCAGGTGGGAGATCAGGCCGTTGTTGGAGAGAGCGATGTCATCGGAGATGTATCCCCAGCCTGAGTCCCCAGGGCGAAGATGCCCTCCGACATAGGCTATTCGTCCCGGAATTCCATCGGGCAGGGGGGTGCCTGAGTCATCGACGATCGCGGCCTTGATCGGATCGATGCCCCATCCGATCGGCAGTTGTCTGGGGATCTGCTCACCCTTCTCGATGATGTATTCCGTGGCCAGGAGAAGTTCGGTGGAGGAGAGGCCTGCGTACAGGCGCGCACCGTCCCCTGCGACCCGTTCGAACCTGCGCACGTCCTCGTCCTTGATCGGCTCCCCGGTGATCTTGATCGCGCGCAGTGACGGGACTTGACCCTCGGGCGAGGCGTCGACCACGGCGCGAAAGAGACTGGCCACGGTCGCATGGATCGTGATCGCCTCGTCGCGCATCCAGGCGACCGCATCCTGCGGACCCAGGGTCGAGATTCTCCTGAAGCTGATCCCAGCGCCGCTGACCATCGCAAGGAAGATGTCACGGCTCGTTCCCGAGACTTCCGGCGAGTTCATGGCGGCGATCCGGTCCCGGGGACCGGTCTCGAGAACGGACATGTGACGCAATGCTGAATTCAGGATCGTCGATTCATGCTGGAGCACCGGTTTGGGTTGTCCCGTGCTTCCGGAAGTCATCAGCACCTGGGCACCACCGGAAACCGGGGGCGACTGTTCCCGACCTTCCTCGCGGATCCTGATCATGCGACCGGGTATATCGAGAACCTTCAGCCGTTCCTTCGTGTTCGAATCGGAGTCATCGACCAGGAGGTCGACGATTCCGCTTGCCCTGGCCAGGTCGACCAGGTGTGCGGTGGGGTGTCCGGGATCCAGTGGGACCATGGTCGCACCACCGTAGAAACCACCCAGGAAACCCACCATGAAGTCGATCCCCGTCTCGGCGAGCAGGCCGACCCGGTTGCCCGGTGTCATCGTGCTCGCGACTTCCCGTATCGCGACCCCGAGTTCCCGGTAGTTCATGCTTTTTCGAGTGTCCCTGACCTGCTGGTCGGCGTGAACCTCGCAGGTTCGGTCGATCAGTTCGGTGAGCGTGCCTTCGGGCTCCGGGGTCCGCCCCTGGAATCTGTTGCGGTTCACGTCAGTCTTGGGAATGTCTACACCGGACAGCTCATCGATGATCGAGGTGATCTCGCGAACCGGGCATCCCGCAGAACGACCTGTCCGGACAGGGTTCTCGAACAAGACAGCGGCTTCCTTGAATGTCTCGTATTGCTGCGAGTTGCCGATGTCCTTGTAGTTTGGCAGCGATGTCGCGTTCACCAGCATCCGGTCGGCATCATCCTGCGTGATTGCGATCTTTTCATGCTCGGCGATTTCGAGAAGTTCCTGCTGGATTCTCCTGATCCTCGAATGGAGATCCGGTTGGTTGAGGATCCATCCGATGGACTGATTCGGATGGAGCAGGCTCAGTCCGGTGATCGGTGTGTTGAAGAGAAGCTTGCGCCAGATCACTTCCGAGACGTCCGTGCCCAGCTGGGTCGGCAACCCACCCCGCAACAACACCTGAATGACGGCATCGAGTACGGCCGGTCTCGACCGGTCATGGGGAATCGCCAGTTCCAGTCCGCCGCGTTGGTGGACCACGACATGGTCACGTCCGACCCTGTGCACCGCCACATGCGCAGCACCGGTGACTGGAAATGCCTCGGGAAACAATCGGGTCAGTGCTTCCTGGTGTCCAAGTCCGTTCATCAGCGTGACCACCGGCATGTCGGGAGTCACCAGGCCGTGAATTCGGTCGGCAAGTTCCTCGTCCACCATGCCCTGGATGGCGATGATGATCAGGTCGACCTTGTCGATCTCCCCAGCATTCATGGTGACCTGGTCCGGTGTCCAGGTCTCGGTGCTGCCATCAAGCTGGTGAATCGTGCGTCGTCCCGAATCATCGGCTGATCGAACCAGGCTGATCACCGTTGCACCACCCCGAGAGAGGTTCCAACCCACGAGGGTGCCGACGGATCCGCTTCCGATGATCAATACGACGGGGTTTGGTTTTTCGGAAGGCTTCGTGGACATCTCGAATCAATGCCTTTTTGTGACAGGGAGTGGGGTCGTGACTTCATGGGGCCACTCGGATTCCAGAGCTGATAGATTAATGGTCCCAAGCGCAAATCGGCACCAGTTTTCCCGTCAAATCCCTATCATGTGCGGTTCTGCCCCGGATACCCATCTTTAATCCGTTAATTCGAATAACCGTTTTTAACTCTTGGAATTGGAGCGTTTTCCATCATGCGTCGCGCGAAGATCAGCATCATCGGTGCAGGCAACGTCGGAGCAACCTGTGCTCACTGGGCCGCTGCCAAGGAACTCGGAGACATCGTCCTCCTGGACATCCCCGAGAAGGAAGGCGTTGCCAAGGGCAAGGCTCTCGACCTCTTCTGTTGCAGCCCCATGGAAGGATTCGATGCCGAGGTCATCGGTACCAGCGACTATGCCGACACCAAGGATTCCGACGTGGTGATCATCACGGCCGGTCTTCCGAGAAAACCCGGGATGAGTCGTGACGACCTGATCGAGACCAACGTCAAGATCGTGCGCAGTGTTTCCGAGCAGGTCGCCCAGCATTCACCCGACTGCGTGATCATCGTGGTGGCGAACCCACTTGATGCCATGGTCTACACCGCCTGGAAGGCCACCGGGTTCCCGACCAACCGCATCGTCGGTCAGGCCGGATGTCTCGACGTCGCCCGTTACCGTGCCTTCCTCGCCATGAAGATCGGGTGTTCCATCGAGGACATCTCCGCACTTCTGCTCGGTGGACACGGTGATGACATGGTTCCACTTCCCCGTCACACCTCGGTTCACGGCATTCCCGTGCAGGAACTGCTCTCCGACAGCGAGATCACCGAATGCGTCGACCGTGCCAAGGTCGGTGGCGGTGAGATCGTCAAGCTCATGGGAACCAGCGCCTACTACGCTCCGGCCAGTGGCTCGGTCCAGATGGCCGAGGCGATCGTCAAGAACAAGAAGCGCATCCTCCCCTGTGCGGCCTTCTGCGAGGAGAAGTACGACATCGGTGGTTTCTTCGTCGGCGTTCCCTGCATCCTCGGATCAAACGGCGTGGAGCAGGTGATCGAGATCTCGCTTGATGACGAGGAAAAGGCGCTCATGGACGAGTCGATCAGCCACGTGAAGGACCTGGTCGGCACCGTCGTCAAGATGTTCCCCGACCTGGGCTGAGTGACCGCCCATGCAACGGGTCCTCGTCCAGGAATTGAAATGCGTGGGGCACTGCGTGCCCTACGCACTTGATCTTGCCGAGGTGCTCGCCGAGGGCAGTGATGAAATCCTCCTGGTGCTCAACGGAATCCTCAAGGAGGATTCCGTTTTCATGTCCAGGATCAAGGCTCTCCCGGACCGGGTCGATGTTCGGTACTCGGAACCGATGACGTTGGACTACAACGCACCGGAAACCGCGCGCGCGGAACTGGACTGCATGCGAAGTCACATCGATGCTTGTGAACCGCATCGGGTTCTGCTGCCCACTGCAGATACCGTGGTTCGCTGGTCGGCCTTCGACCGTGCACACCGAAGTGCGCTTCGGGATCCGAGTCGCAACTGGGAACTCGTCGTCCACTCCGTCCCGGCGTCGAGCCCCGGGATGCCGCTGCGTCATCTGCTGCGTGCGTTCAACAGCGGCCTGACATTGCGCCGCTCGAGTCAAGCTCGCCTGCTCACCCCGGAACCGTTCTGCTCGATCGGGCCTGGCCGCAACCGGTTGGGTCCCTCGGCGAACGGTGGATTGGGGCTGCTGCCGTACCCGATGCCGGACTCCAACGGACTCGATCGTTCGGCCGCACGTGCGGCCCTGGGCCTGCCGTCGACCGACCGTCTTCTGGTCGTGCCCGGCGTCGTCGACCCTCGGAAGTCGATCCATCGCCTGCTTGATGCTCGTCCGGAGCTCTCCGGCATGCTCGATGGCATCGTCCTTGCGGGTCCCATCGCAGAAGCGCTTCGTCCCCGAGTCCATGCGACTCAGGGGACACCCGGCCCGACCCTGCATGTCCTGGATCGATTCCTCGCCGGCGATGACTTCGTGAATGCCTTTCTGGCCGCAGATCTCGTGTGGGCGGTCTATCCACGTTGGTGCGGGATCTCCACCGTCCAGTTTCTTGCCGCTCGGCTGAATCGTCGCTGCCTGGTCGACCGAACCCACCTTCCGGCGGTCTGGGTTGCACGGGAGACACCCGGGTGTGCAGTGGTGGGGGCGTCCATCGGTGAAGCAGTGGGCGGCCTGTTCGAGGAAGAAGACGGCGATGCCGACTTCGTCCGTGCGATCACCTCTTCCTCGGCACGAAGAGCGGTTCTGTGCGATCAACTGTCGATCAATTCATTGGATGGGCTCCGGGACCATCTTTCCACCCAGGAACGAGGCGGCTCATGAAGGCTTTGAAGGCTGTTTTCAAGCGGTTTCTGAAGACATCGGATCGAACCGAGGGTTCAGTGCGAATCATCGAGGAGGGCGGCGAGCTTGTCCCTGATGGAGAACACATGCCACACCCGATCATTCCCGACGACTCCGAGCCCATCACGACCCCTGGGCCCCCTGCACCTGCCGGGCCGGAGGAGATCCGGGAGATCCTCAGTCGTGACTGGCCGGTGGTATCCGTGGTCTGGGTGGATGCCGAAGCCCGTGGGGGGCCTGGCTGGGAGGACGCAGAGGATCTCGTTGAATTCGCCTTGCGACCCCTGGCGGAAGTCCGCACCGTGGGCCTCATGATCCACACCTGTGATCAGTACATCGCCCTCACCGATTCGCGGGGTCCGGACCAGGTCGGTGTGGTGCAGAAGATCCCTCGGTCGTGGATCGTCTCGCTCGATGTCATGATTCCCTCGGAGGGGGATGTTCCGCCGACGCTCTCGATCGACGAGGCCCGTGCAGGCTGACGCTCGTCAGTCCTCGCCGATGCGGCCACCGGCGTCCGGGGCACCATCGATCAGATCCAGAAGCTGCCTGAGCTGGGAGCGGGACTTGGGGTCCCCCCAGAGGATGTCGTATTCAAGCCTGAAGTTGCAGTTCTTGAATCGAACGTTCTGGGTGAAGACCGGGCCGTTGGTCAGGACCAGCGTGCAGCCATCGAAGACGCAATCGAAGAAGGCATGCCCGGCAAGGTGCATGCTTTGCCCCGAGAACGTGCGGTTTCGGTGCATGGTGAGAGGCATTGATTGATCATCAGGTTGATTCATGTCTGAAGCCTAGCGTTCCCAGCGGCTTGAAGGTAAATCCACGGAACGAATCTTGGGCCGATGGGGGCTCATCGGTCGATATTGGGCTGGTGAAGCTTCGCATGCCACGATTCGTCCTCGACCCAGGTTGGCCCTACGTGTTGGCCGGCATTCTCACGCTCCTGGCAGCGGGCCTGATCCCGTCGCACATCGAGCTTGAGGAACGCGAATTGAACGTCGCCGCACTCCGGGTGGAACGAGACGAATTCAAGCGACTGCACGATGCCTATGGCGTCTTCCTGGATGAGATCGGGACCCGCAACGCCTCCCTCGCGAGAAGACTGACGGGTGCCCAGCTCTGGCTGATTCCCGAGGGTCACCAGCCCCTGACCATCGTGAAGACCCACTCGGAATCCCCGTCCCGCTGGATCGAACGCTCGGCCTCGGCCCTTGATCCGAGTCGTATCGAGACGAAGCCGGCGTCGACGCGCTCGATGATGCGTCATTCGATGCTCGCGAGCCTGCTCGAGGGATCCGGTCGTCTGTGGTTGTTCGCGGCGGCCCTGATCTCGATCTTCGCCGGGCTGCTCCTCGGAACGACGTCGAGGCAGGATGCTCCCGTCGAAGAGGTCTTCTCGAGCTGAGATCACTCTGCTCGGTGGCAACGGGGTCGGTCATCACTGCAGAAGCCTCCGGCAGCAACGAAACCCGATGTCCTCGCCGCTGACTCGCCGCTGACTCGCCATTGAGATGAAGAGCTGCCTTTTCGTGGCTTACCGGCAGGCGCTTCCCTTTCGAAACTAGTTTGCCCGTCATGGAAAGGCATGAATACCAGTCGGGTGGTTCCTCAGACCCAGTATCCACCAGCGGGGTCAGCGATGCCCTGCTGGCACTCGATCTCGCCCGCGGTCTGGGGCGCCGACATGTACGAAGGCTGCTCGATGCATTCGGAACGGCCGAGGCCGTCTTCGAGTCTGATTCCAGGAGCGTTCAGGCACGCACCGGTTGTACACCTGGGCAGGCCGCATCGCTTCGCCGTACCCTCGAACTTGCCTGGAAGCGCATCGATACCGAACGTGCTGCGGTGAAACGTGTCGGCTGCACCCTGATCGCTCCCGGGCTCCCCGGATTTCCTCCACTCCTGGAGGTGATCCCGGATCCACCCCTGGTCATGCGGGTTCGTGGGCGACTGCCCGGCGCTCTTGATGATCGGATTCAACCGGTAGTCGCCATCGTCGGATCACGTCGACCGACGGCGTACGGTCTCAGGCATGCCGGACGATTCGCCACCCACCTGAGCGAACACGGTTTCCATGTGGTCTCCGGTGGTGCGCGGGGCATCGATGGTGCATCCCACCGTGCCGTGATTGATCGCGGTGGCGAAACCACCGTGATCCTCGGAAGTGGCCTGGGATGCCCGTACCCGCCTGAACATGCATCCCTCTTTGAATCGATTCTCGATCAGGGGGGGTGCCTTGCCAGCGAATACCCCATTGACGCTCCCCCTCGGCCTGGACGTTTTCCACAACGCAATCGAATCGTCTCCGGTCTGTCGATCGGGGTCCTGGTGATCGAGGCGGCAGCCCGTTCCGGTGCCCTCATAACCGCCCGCCTGGCGGTCGAGGAGCAGGGACGCGAGGCGATGGCCATTCCGGGGCGCATCGATGATCCCGCTTCCGCGGGATGCCTCAAGATGCTGCGAGAGGGTTGGGCAGCCCTGGTACGTCACCCGGAAGAGGCTCTGGAGACCCTTCAGGGGGGGGCAGCCCTGATCGAACTGGTGCGAACCTCGGGCAACCGATGACCGTACCTCCGAATTCGCAGGTCAGCTTGATCCGGCCTCCCGTCTGGCCGATGCCATCTGGGACCGGTCTGACTGTGCAGTATCCAGGACTCATGGGAATTCATC
Organism: Phycisphaerales bacterium; assembly: GCA_029246705.1. Lineage (GTDB taxonomy): Bacteria > Planctomycetota > Phycisphaerae > Phycisphaerales > SM1A02 > JAKVBQ01. The sequence goes on from JAQWMQ010000012.1 coordinate 73,910, forward strand.
GTGTCTCGAATCGGCGTCATCTCCGACATCCATGGCAACCTGCACGCCTTGCGTGCGGTGCTTGCGGATATTGAAACCGTCGGCGTTGATGGGATCATCTGCCTCGGGGACGTCGTTGGCTACGGGCCTCATCCCGGTGCGTGCCTGGAACTCGTGCAGGAAAACTGCATGGGGTGCGTCATGGGCAACCACGAGGAGGCGGTTCTCAAGCCAGAGCAGGGAGCGTTCTTCAATCCCCAGGCCCAGGCAGCGCTCGAGTTCACCGTTTCACGACTTGAACCCCATCACTTGAAGATCATCGAGGACATGCCGTGCTGGGCGAATCTCGAGTCTGGAACGGTATGCGTCCATGATGCTCCGGTCCCGGTGCCTTGTCCCGGGTACGTCAGCAGCACGGAGATCGCCGCACGTGTCCTGGTCTCCATGACCGACACCCGCTGTCTCTTCGGACACACCCACATTCCCGCGGCCTTCTCGATTCGCAAGGGTGCACCCGAATCATCCGCACGACGACTGGTCCCGTTCGCGGGGGAACCGATTCGTTTTCGTGGAGACTGGAACTACCTGCTCAACCCCGGCAGCGTCGGACAACCCCGCGATGACGACTGGCGGGCAAGCTGGGGCATTCTTGACCAGGGGCGACGGTGCTTCTCGATTCGAAGGGTCGCCTACGAGGTGGATCTCGTCCAGACCGAGATCGAACTGGCAGGTCTTCCAGCGATGCTGGGTTCCCGATTGCGCATCGGTGCCTGACGCTCGGTGAAGTCCGAGAATCTCATCTCATCATCGATATCGTGGGAATTATCCGGGTACCTGTCGTTTGAAGAAAACGATGATTCGGATTGTGCGGGCTCTCTCCGGGGTCTTCCCGCGAACTTCGCCGTCAGTGCTCCATCACTGGTGATATCCAGTCGATTCAAGGAACTGGACTTGAGCGTCGACCCCTTATGGAGCTCGCGATGCCGATCGTGGCAACCTTGCAACGCAATGTCTTTGGTGGTGCCTACGAACGAATGGCACGCATGTGTGCCATGCTTTGCCGGGTCGGGGTTCTGCTGGGTCTGTTGCAACTGGTGGCATGGGGCGCTGTGGCATGGTTCAACGCCGACACGAGCCAGGCTCTTCAATCGGCTCGCTACCAGGCCCGCATGGAAGCGGTTGATTCGGTGGTGGCGCCATCGGTCGCAGCACTGGTTCGAACCGACCAGGCTGCCCGGTCGAACCTGCCGTCGACCTTCGCATGGACCATGAGCACGGTGCGTGAAACCAGCAGGACGCTCCTCTGGGGCATCGCGATCCTGTTGCTTCCCATGGTCATCACCGTGGGCATGCTGTCACCCTTCGTGCGGGAGATCGATTCCACCAGGGTCCTCTTCGGGATGATTGCGGTGTTGGGACTGCTGCCACTGGCCAGTGCGGAAGCCGCGCCGGTCTTCGCAGGCGCCGGGGAGATTTCCCTCATGCCCGATTCACTGCTTGCCGGAGTCGCCGCACCACTGGTTGCGGCCATCCTGCTTGCTGCAGCGGCCATCCTGGTCTCGCCCGTCCAGTCAAGGCTGGTCGATGAGGAAGGCGAGCACAAGGGACTGCGCATATCCCCGAGGGAACTCGAGTCGATCATTCGTCGGGGCGAACGCCCCGAGAGCGCTCGGATCAGGTCCAGCCGATAGCGAAGAACAGGGCCGTGAAGAACAGGTCGAGGAAGATGACGGTCACGATGGTCTGAACCACCGTGTCCGTGGTCGCCTTGCCGACGCCGGCGGCGCCACCGCTGACCCGCAGGCCGTTGCGGCAGGCGATCAGCCCCAGGATCAGTCCGAAGACCGATGCCTTGAGCAGGCCTGTTCCGAAATCGCCTGCAGTCAACTGCATGAGCGTGTTGTGTTTGTAGGTCTCTGCCGGGATACCCAGGAAGGTCACACCGACCAGTCCGCCCGCGAAGACCGCGCAGAGATCGCCGATGACCGTGAGCATGAGCAGGCTGATCGCGGTTGCAATCAACCTCGGGACCACCAGGAAGCGAATGGGGTTCAGCGCCATGGCCTCCAGGGCCTCGATCTCCTCGTTGACCACCATCGTTCCCAGCTCGGCTGCGATCGATGCGCCGGCGAAACCGGTGAGCACCACCGCCGCGATCAGGGGTCCGAGCTCTCTGAAGACGGCGACCCCGACCAGGTTGGCGACCTTGTCGACCTGTCCGAACTGCGCGAGGCTGGGTGCGGTCTGCAGTGCGAGGATGAAACCGATGCATCCGCTGACCAGTGCCACGATCGCGATCGATCGGACGCCGACTCTCACGACCTGGGTCACCAGTGCACCGGTTCCCAGTCGAACCTTTCGCAGGATCACTGCGCGGTGCACCCAGATCATTGCATCGAAGAAGAGCCACCAAAGGCTCCCCAGGAACTCCGTGACCTCGAACCAGCCGGATCCGACGGCGCCGAAGATGCGCGAAATGAAGTGCGTGATGGCCAAGAGTCTAGAACCTTTCGGCTGCTTCAAGATCTATGGTGATGGTGAAGACGGTGTCCAGTCTCGCGATTTCGAAGATGGATCGAACGCGTTCCTGCAGTCCTAGAAGGATGAACTTGGATCCACCTCGGGAAGCTATCTGCATGCCTTCCACGAGCGTGGCCACCCCTGACGAGTCCATGTAGGGCACTTCGTTGAGGTCGATGATCACCCGCATCGGCGTGCTCTTGAACACTTCGGCGATCTGGGTGCGTAGGGACGGAGCGCGACTGAGATCGATGTCGCCTGTGGGTCTGATGACGACTCCGTCCTTGATCGCGTCGATTTGAATCGGCAAATCTTGATTGGTTGACATGATGTCGTTATCCGTTTCCTGGGACTTCTTGTTCGCTGCTTGGGGAGGGACTTCCTGCGGCATTCTCCTCGAGCAACTTTTCCATGATGACGCGCATGCCTTTGTTTTCACGTTTCTCGAATGAGCAGGTGTTCATGACTTCTCTCATGATGTGCACGCCGAGACCACCCGGCTGCACGTTTTCAAGATCCCTGCCCCGGATCTCGTTCGGTTCGATCTGTGGTGCTTCGTCCTCGATGATGATTCGAATGCCCGGTTTCGGATCGCTCAGAACCCAGACGTCGATCTCGATGGTCTCGTACTCTCGCTGCTCGTAGCCATGCCTGATGATGTTGGCCAGCGCTTCATCCACGGCAAGCGCAACATGACCTGATTCGATCTCCCCGAACCCGATTCTCTCGGAAAGGGCCACGACCATCGACCTGACACTCGCCAGCAGCCTGGGCTGGCTCATCAGTCGCAGGTGAATGGCGGGAGCATCGTCGGTCATCCCTTTTCTCCTTCGCTCGAAACCTGCTCCCCCTTGACTGCAGTCGCGGTCGGAGGTGGTTCGATCTGCAGACCCTTCGCGCTCTTCACCGTCACCACGTAGTCGCGCCACTCGAGAACAGACTTGTAGCGGACTTCCGGTGGGTCGAAGAATTGAAAGCCGAAGGTCTCGCCCGTGAGGTCTTCAAGTCCTGCGATGGCCATGAATCGAACCAGGTCGTCGTCCGCCAGGAGCAGCTCGACCATCGACTTCAGGTCATCCCGGTCCAGGGTGCCACTCTGGTGCGCATTGAGCACGGTCTGCTCGATCGCATAGGTTCGTGCCGCCGGGGCGGGGGATGCGAATCCGCCCCGGGTCGGAGACGGGGCCGAACAACCCACCTGCATCGCCAGCAGGGCGATGGGGGCAGTGGCGAAAAGGACGGCTTTGGGGCTCATGCTGGCACAAGGATACCTGCGGATCGTCTCTGACGCCTGATTTCGAGGACGGGAGCGCTTGAGATCGGTATCCTGCTTCGTTTCCCCCGTTCTTCTCCATGGAGCCATCGGATGCCAGATCATGCCGCGGTCCACCCTGAGACGATCCTGATCCTCGACTTTGGGAGCCAGTACGCCCAGTTGATCGCTCGGCGGGTGCGCGAAGCCGGAGCCTTCAGCCTCCTGGTGGCCCCTTCAACACCGCTTGAGACGCTTCAGGGGCTCAACCCCAAGGGCATCATCTTCTCGGGTGGTCCCTCGAGTGTTCACGAGCAGGGGGCACCTCGTTGCGACGAGCGGATCTTCGAACTCGGGGTTCCCGTCCTGGGCATCTGCTACGGCATGCAGCTCGGCTGTCAGCTGCTGGGCGGAACGGTCACGCCCGCACCGGCGCGTGAATATGGACGAGCACGTCTGGAGATCAAGGATCGGGGCGGACTGCTTGACGGTGTGCCTTCACTCACTTCGGTCTGGATGAGTCATGGCGACCAGGTCAGCGACATGGGTGGGGAGTTCATCACCCTCGCCGAGACCGAGACCTGCCCCCATGCGGCGATCAGACATGTGGGCGGCAAGTTCTATGGCGTCCAGTTCCACCCCGAAGTGACGCACACGCCGCACGGCGTGGACATGCTTCGAAACTTCCTCTTCAACATCTGCGGATGTTCCGGCAGCTGGAAGATGAGCGACTTCATGGAAGCCGAATGCGCGCGTGTGCGCGAGCAGGTCGGGGATTCCCGGGTGATCTGCGGGCTTTCAGGCGGCGTTGATTCCTCGGTGGTCGCGGCACTGCTGGCACGTGCGATCGGAGACCAGCTCACCTGCATCTTCGTCGACAACGGGCTGCTTCGAAAGAACGAACGTGAGCTCGTGGAACGTACCTTCCGCGATCATTTCGACATAGATCTCCGCGTGGTCGACGCGACCGAGGACTTTCTCGGCGACCTTGCCGAGGTGACGGATCCGCAGGAGAAACGCCGACTGATCGGGCACCGTTTCATCGATGTCTTCAAGCGAACCGCCGATGAACTCGGCGAGGAGGACGTGAAGTACCTCGCCCAGGGCACCCTGTATCCGGACGTGATCGAGAGTGGTCAGTCCCTGGCCGGAACCGCGGCGAACATCAAGCTGCACCACAACGTGGGCGGATTGCCGGAGGAGCTCGGTTTCGAGCTGGTCGAGCCCCTGCGCGACCTCTTCAAGGACGAGGTGCGGACTCTCGGCGAAGTGCTGGGTCTTCCCCCGGCGATCGTCTGGCGGCATCCCTTCCCCGGCCCCGGGCTGGCGGTGCGCGTTCTCGGCGACATCACCCCGGACAAGCTCTCCCTGTTGCGGGACTGCGACGAGATCCTCCTCGAGGAGATCATCGCCAACGAACTCTATCGTTCGACCAACCAGGTCTTCGCGGTACTGCTTCCGGTGCGCTCGGTCGGCGTGATGGGTGACGGCCGCACCTACGAATCAGTGGTCGCGATCCGTGCGGTCGAGACCCAGGACTTCATGACCGCGGACTGGGCGCGCATTCCCTACGACGTACTCGCCTCGATCTCGAACCGGATCATCAACGAGGTCAAGGGCGTCAACCGCGTGGTCTACGACATCTCATCGAAGCCGCCCGCCACCATCGAGTGGGAGTGAGCCTCAGCCGCTCCAGTCGCTCAGGAGCTGCAGCAGGTCCTCGCCGTCGACCCGTCCGTCGTCGTTGAGGTCGCTGTCGCCGCTGCGTGTCGGCGGCGTGAGCTGGTTTCGGTACCAGAAGAGCCGTCTCTCCCACGTCCCCTTGTTCATGTCATTCCACCCGATCGAGATCACCGCATCGATCATCGAATCCGCATCCACGTCGAAGTAGAAACTCTGCTGGACGTACTGGAGTTCGGTCGGGTCCATGCCGATCAGATCGCTCCAGAATGCGCTGCCTTCGTCGAAGAGCAGGACGGACTCGATGGCAAGGCCGCCTTCCCGATGTCTCAGGACAAGCAGGGGAAACGAGCTTCCTTCTCCGGTCTCGCCGTAGAACTCCACGCCGGCATCGTCTTCCTGGAGCTGTTCGAAGATGCCGTCGCCATCGAGATCGATGATGCCGTCCTCGCCGAGATCGAGACAGTTCATGAACCGGGCGTTGTAGTTCACTTCCAGCGGACGTGGTGTCGGGTCGAAGACCTCCCACGTGATTTCGGTTGGAAGATCACCGCATACCCATGATCCCATGGGCATTGCGTGGTGTTCTCCTTGCTCACCGCGATCGAAACCGGTCGGGGGCAAGGGGCGGTCGTCCGCCATGAGCAAACCGGCTCCCAGCAGAAAACCGAGACCACCGAGTACCAACGGAATGCATTGATTGTGCATGCTTCATCTCCTTTTTTTCATCTTCCGTGCGCTGCATCCAAATGCAACATGCAGCATCGAAACCCCTCCGGTTACTTCGGTCGGGGTCATGACAGCCGTCGGTTACCGGAAGCCTGCACTCAGTAGGTGTGGCCGTTGATGGTGATCTTGTCCGCCTGCTCGAGCCGGCTCATCACCAGGTCCTCGTTGCGGGTCAGCAGGGTGTTGCCGACCTCGGTGTTCAGACCGTTCAGGTTGCGAAGATCCCGGGTGAACGGGTCATATTCGCGGCTCGAGAACCCGTAGTCGAGAAGCTTCTTCAGCACCGCGTCCTCGTCGAAACCGAACTTGGCGCCGTGACCGCGCAGTTCGATGATGATCGAGTGCAGGGATGGGTTCGAGAGCACCGAATCCGCACCTTCGACCACCGCGCCTTCGAAGCCCTCGACGTCGACCTTGAGGATCGTCGGGTTCAGGCCCTCGAGCAGGCTGTCAAGCGAGTGAACGGGGACATCGATCGAGTTCGACGGGTTCTCGCCTTCGGCCAGGACCCGGTTCTCGCAGTTGAGATCGGAATGGAAGCGGAGCGTCCCTTCCTTGTCGGCGATCCCGACGTTCATCGCCTTCACCTGTTCCGCGAGGTCGTTCACGTTGAGATTGCTCTTCAGCGTCTCGAAGGTCGAGGGCACGGGCTCGTAGCAATGTCCTTTCGCGCCGCGCGCCTTGCAGGCAAGGATCGAATAGGCCCCGGCATTGGCGCCGACGTCGATGAAGAGATCCTCGGGCGTGGTGACGTTCAGAAGGTAGGACATGTCCTCGAACTCCTGGAGTCCGCAGTAGATGTTCCCGGTGAGTCCGTGGTCGCCCGGTCGGATCATCATCTTCGCGTCATCCACCCAGTCGATCAGCACCGCGCCCGGCACCATGCGGCTGCCGAACTGCCAGTTGACGAATCGCTTCATCGCGGCGACCCGGTGCGGTCGGTTCAGGGGGTGGTTCAGGATGTAGCGAAGTGTCTTGGTGAGTCCCATAGGTCGATTTCCAGCTTTTGCGTGCCTGGTCTGTTCACTGCGCTATCGGTTTAACCATCGAATGGGATCACTTGTTTGGTACAAGCCAGCTTCAATCTCTTCGGAAACTGGTTCGCTGCATCATCAGTTCCAGGGTCTGGCAGACGAGGTCTATCTCTCTGTCACTGATCGTGTTATGCATTGGGAGGGCAATCGAGCGTGCCGAAGCTCGCTCCGCGTGAAGGCAGGGGAGTCCCTCGACGGTTGCGGGGGCAATGGTGTCCGAAGCCAGTTGCAGCCCGGTGCTGACCCCGATCTCGTGGCGTGCCATGCCTTCCATGATCTCGTCTCGCTCGTCGCGCGAGAATCGATCACTGAGCCGCACGATCATGCGGCACCAGCTCATCTCGACGCCACTGGGTGTGGCTTGCAGGACGAGATCCGAGTTACCGCTGAGCTTGCGGAAATAGCATTCCGCGATCTCCTTTCGGACCTCGATGCCAGAGGCGATGCCGCCAAGCCTGGTGAGACCCAGGCTCGCACGCAGGTCGTCCATCGGTGCATCAAGTGCGGCGGCGCCAACCACGAGTCGGCCATTGGCATCCAGCGCACGTTCACTGTCACGCAGGGCTCGCATGGTGCTGGCAAGATGATCATCGTTGGTCAGGATCACGCCACCGGTTCCCGTTGAAAGGGCACTGGCGTTTGAGAAGTCGAAGACCGCAAGTCTTCCGAAGCGGCCGGTGGCTTCCCCCTGCACCGATGCCCCGACCGATGCTCCGACCAGTTCGATCATCGGTAGTTCGGATCGAGTGGCCAGCCTGGCCAGGTCGTCCAGCCCAACCGGGCATCCGAGATCTGCGCTGCCGACGATCACCCGGACTCGATCATCGATCAACGCTTCGGCGTCTTCGGGACGCATGCTCATGGTCTGGGCATCGATATCCACGCAGACTGGTGTGGCACCGAGTCGACTGGTTGCCGCGACGGCTGCGCTTGCTCCAACGGCCGGCAGAAGGACCCGATCACCGGGCTGCACTCCGCAGGAGGCAAGCGCGATCTCGACCGCACATCCACCCGAGGTGGTGCTGACGCAGTACGACCGGTCGATCCAGGCGGCAAAGGCCTCCTCGAAGGCATCCACGGTCGCACCCTCGTCGGTGTTCCTGAGCAGCCTCGTGATCGCCTCGATCTCTTCGGCCTTGAGTTCGACCTGGCTCAACGGAATGACATCACTCAACGGACTGGCCCAATCTGCCCACATCGGTCGTGGGTCCACCTCTTGGTTCGATCCCTGGTCATGCGTCACCAACGATTCGGGTGACCGCACGTTCTCGATTATCGGTTCGATCCAGCCACATCCATGCAGCCATTGCACGAATCGTCGAATCGACCCCGCCAGCCCCGGAGGCCAGGGCACCCAGTTCCTCGAGTTCTTCCTTGTCGAGCGGGTCTCCGCTGCGGACCTTGAGCAGGAGTGACAATGTCCGCACGCGTCGATCGGGGTGGTCCCTGAAGGTCCATCCCGTCCGCATCGCCTCGATGGCGTCGGCGTTGAGCAGGCCCATGATCCCCATTTCCCCAAGCCCCGGATCGGATGGGTCCTTCAAGCTCGTGAGGACCGAGTCCAGTGCCGAGGGGTGCTCTTCGGCCATTTCGGTGATGACCCGCATGCCGATGGCTCGGATCTCCGGTTTTTCGATGGCCAGCTTGATGATTGCCTTGCGGATCTCGAGTGCCTGCTCCGGCGGGGCATTCTTGGCGACTGACAACGCACCCTCGATGAGAATCGCATTCTTCTTCGTGACCATCGCCACTGCCGTGGGGGCAAGGTCGTCCCCGGCGTTCCTGGCTTCACCCGAAGCAGCGATCAGCTTGGTGAAGGCGCGTTCATCCCGGAAGGGACCCCAGTCCTCCAGATCAACGACGTGGTCGAGCCCCATCACCCCGAGTCGCATGCGGTCTCCGGAGGTACGTGCCTCGCGACCAGCCTTGATCCAGAGTGCCTTTCCGGCAGCGGTTTCGGAAGTCAGGGCGGCGTCTATGGCCAGGAGTCGCGTGCCCCTGGACAACTCGTTGTCCGCCCAGATCAGCTCGAGCAGGCTCACGCTCGATGCAATCGCTTTCTGCGTGGCAAGGTCCGAGACGGCGTTGGCGATCCGCTCCCTCTGGGCGATTTCGTGCCCGGGATACTCGGCGATCACCCCTTCAAACTGGCTGGGCTCCCCGATCTCGGCGAGGAGAATCGCGACCACGGCCCTGGTCACGGGGTCGTCGGTACCTTGAAGTCCAACCAGGATGTTCCGATCAAACGGAATCCCCAGGCTCCGGCCATGCACCATCAGGTTGAGTTTCTCGACCGGCTGGAGATCTTCGAAGTCGAGGATGGTCTCGATGCTCCGGGCATCGAGCAGTTCCAGGTCGATTGCGGCAATAATCGCGATCATCCGGTCACGGGGCGAGAACTGCTTCAGGAGGAAGGGGTCGATCGGCCCATCCTTGATCTCCGCGAGAGCAAGCAGGCCATCGATCTGGAGCGCGGGGTCACTCGAATCCAGCAGCCGCTGGAAGAGCGGCTTCATGTTCGGGTCTCGCAGCTTCCGAAGCGTCAGGAGCACGGCATGATGGTTCTTGTCCGGGCCCGCTCGAAGTCCCCTCTGGAGTGCACTGATCGATGCGTCAAAGGGATCGGTCTTGACGTAGTTCTGAGCGCTGCTTGTCGTGCAGAGGATGCCCGTGGTCAGAAGCAGCAGAATCGTCTTGATCAGCAGGTGGTTTGGCATGGTGCGAGTGTACACCAGCCGGACTTGGTTCATCGATTGGATGATCGGCGGACCACGTCATACTTGAGCTGTTCGACGAATTCCCGAAGCGTGCCTTCGCCGACACCAGGCAGTGCCAGGGCGGTGTTGGCCTGGAGGTTGCGGAGAATCCTGCGTGCGGCGGTGTGGACGGTCGAATGATTCTCCCGGCCGAGCCCCCGGGCGATCTCGGGAAAGCTCAGGGTCGTCAGCTCCCTCGCCAGGTGCACGACGAGTCCCCTGGCCAGGACCACGCGCCGATGCCGTCCCCGGCCAAGCAGCTCGTCTGATTCGACCCCGATGCGAATGCACACGGCGTCGATGATCTCACCGAGCCTGACCGGAGTCCTCGGCCCGGGAGCGGACTCGCCCTCGAGCATCTGTTCCACCATGATCGCACCCACGGCATCGCTGCGGGTGCCGTCGAGCCTTCGCAGGGCGGCAAGCTTGGTGATTCCGCCCCTGAGTTCCCGAACCGAACCGGTGAACCGGCCCGCCAGGAGCTGGGCGGCGGCGTCGGTGAGATCCAGTCCGCGTTCGGCAGCAAGCTGCCTGACCAGCTTCTCGCGCATCGCGAGTTCGGGGCGTTCGATCCGGACCACCATGCCGGCCAGGAACCGGCTGGTCAGCGCGGTACTGAAGCGACTGATCTGGCGGGGGTGTTCATCCGAGGCCAGCAGGAGACTGGATCCGCCGAGTCCGATCGCGTCCAACGTGTGCAGGAACTCGTTCTGGGTCGCGTTCTTGTTGCTGAGGAAATGGATGTCGTCGATGGCAAGAAGATCAAGTCGTCGCATCTTGGTCCGGAATGCGTCGATCTTCCCGCTGCGAACCGCGGCGATGTACTCGTTGGTGAACTCCTCGCCGGTCACGTAACGAACCACCTGGTTCGGTGTGGCACGGACTCGGCGTTCGATCACGCCCTGGAGCAGGTGGGTCTTGCCCACGCCGCATTCGCCGTGGACGAAGAGGATGGGCGGGGCGGTCTCGGGGTCCTCTGCGAGTGCCAGGGACGTCTGGTAGGCGAGGCGGTTGGAGGTGCCGACCACGAACTCCTCAAGCCTTCGAAGTTGCTGTCGCTTCGCGGAGGAGCCGGGCAGGCCTCCGGCACGGGAATTGGGCTGCTGTCGACCCCGAGGGCCGCGCTGGTCATCCTTCGTGGCCGTACCGGTGTCGGCCTCCCGAGCCATGGGCTTCTGCGTGAACATCTCCGGAGCCACCCGGAGATCGACGGAGGCACCTTCTCCAAGAGCCTGTCGAGCCACTTCCTCGAGGTCTCGCCTGAAGTGCCGCCCGATCCAGTCCGCCACGAACTGGCTTTCAGCAGCCACATCCACCCGTTCGCCCTCGATCGTCATCCGAGTGGTGTGGTCGAACCACATTCCGTATCGATGCTGGCCGATTCGATCGACCAGACGGTCGGAAATCGTGTTGTCATCGGAGTTTGAACGAGTTGGGACCGTGCTCATTCGCGGCATATGCGGGCCTCGATGGGTGTGAGAGGCTTCTTGCGATGACTCTGCCGGGAATTCAACCAGGATCGGGACGTGGCGTGGGTTCGAAACAACTGCAAACCTACAACCCGCCACCACATCTTGGTGGAATCAACGGCAAGCCGTGAAGTGTCTGAGAGTCCGTTCCATCGAGGGGGGCGCCATGGTCGGGAAAGCCCGTCTTGAGGCTGTGCACATCGTGGTTCCTCGCGGGCCGGATCTCACTGGGAGGTCCGGTCTGAGGGCATTCGCCATCGAATGCCAGCTGAGGAGCGAGTCGTCGAGGCAGGTCGGGACCGTCGCGTTCCGGAAAGGGTCACGATCTGTGGCGACGAGCTCTGATGAGCAGGTCTCGATTCGGCCTGATGTGCCGAAGCCCACGTCCTTGTGGGTTGAGTCTGAATGTATCGACCAATCCCACCTATGCAACCCTTCGATGATGAAACAAGAACACTCTTCGCACGGAAAGCACGGTAAACAAGGGTGATCCGTGACTTCAAGAAGAAGTTCTCCACCATTGTCCACGATCCTGTCCATGTGTTGTGGACAAGGCGGATGCACTTGACACCGATCCTCGAATGCTTCCGGAGATGGTCCGCGCGATGCTCGTTCGAGTTCAGCTTCGGTCGGTTGGTTCACGAAGGTCGCGTATCAGTGCGACCCGACGAATCGTCCTGTGAAAACCGGCTTTTTCGTAGATCTTCAATGCCGGGTCGTTTGCCTCGTCCACGGCAAGGACGATGTTTCTTTCTCGTGATCCGGAGACCAGACGCAGTCCGTGTTGCAGGAGTGCCCGACCGATTCCCTGCCCTCGAGCATTCTTCGTGAGACCGAGGTACACCAGTTCGATCGAACTTGATCCTGCCGAACCGTTGAACAAGGAAACACCGATCGCTCGTTTATCTTTGCGCGCGATCACCCACCACTCGGGGCGAAAGATGCCGGAGTGCATGTGCCCCTCGACGACGTCGCTCGGATCACGCAGCCCGGCGAGCCTCGGACAGTCAAGCGTCTGGTGGTAGGTATCGACCAGGAGATCCTCGAGCTCCGCTCGATGCTCCGATCGGTAGTGTTCGAGGCTGACTCCGTTCGGAAAGTCCACCTCTGGGATGGCGTTACGTTCAGGAACCGGTCGTTCCATGTAGGTCAGCATCGCCAGCCTGAGCAACCCGCCGTGGATGAAGGCATCCTGCTCCAGTCGGTCGGCGGGTTCGACCAGCGCCTGGGCGAGTGAGACGTCGGCCTGACGGAGTGAATGGCAGCTGGCATCGATCACGCGGCCTACCAGGGGGGCTTCCTCGGAGGAGCGGGGGGTCGAGGCGAAGAGCATCGCGGTTCGGCCGGGGCTGGGAGATGCCAGGACCGTGGCCAGGATCCGATTGTTGATGCCGAAGGCACACCAGATGTGATCCAGGCTCATCCGGGTCTCACGGGCGAACCGCATGAATCGCTCCGCGTGTCGTCGATCCGACCTCAGGAGTCTCTCCACCGCCTCCAGAAGGCGTGCCGGCCCCGGTTGGGCGATCCGAATCGAGCCATCTGAAGCACCAGAGGCTGGTTTTTCGGTGTCACCTGACTGTCTCGGGGAAGCATCCATAAGGTAGGAATCTAGCAGGTCCGTTCCGGATAGCTCCCTTCAGGCGTGCTGGATCGGTCTTCAATCGATACCATGGTCCTTTCGATGAGTTCCCACGAACGTGGGATGGAACCGCATCGCCCTGACCGGCGAAGAGAGAAGGTCATGATCGCACGAATCCAGCACACCAGAGCACGTCTGTCCACCCGGGTCGTGGCTCCTCGACGATTCTCCCTGCTGCTTGCGGTCCTGAGCACCGTACTGGCGGTCAACCTGCTGGAGACCAGCGCCACGGCCTCGCCGGCTGCGGTCGCGGTCACTGAAGACTGGACGGTCGATTTCAAGCCCGGCCCGCTTCGCCTGTACCAGGACCCCCTCGACGGTCGGCTGTACTGGTACTTCACCTATCGAGTGACCAACAGCACCGGACAGGACCGCATGTTCGCGCCGCGTGCAGAACTCTTCACCGACAAGGGTGAAATCATCCGTTCAGGCCGCGGGGTGTCCTCCGAGGTCACCAAGCGCCTGCGTGGGCTGCTGAACAATCCACTGCTCGAGGATGAGAACCAGATTCTCGGGGACCTGCGTCAGGGCAAGGAGAACGCGAAGGACGGCTTGATCATCTGGCCGGTGACCGACGTCGACTCCAACGAGCTCACGATCTTCATCACCGGGCTGAGCAACGCGACTGAACGCGTGCCGCATCCGGTGAGCGGTGACGACATCGTCCTGCGCAAGACCATCCGCCTCGACTACAAGGTGCCCGGCAACATCCACCAGCGGGGGAGTGACGAAGTCACCACCGTGCCCCCGGTATCCACCGAGCGGGCCCTCCAGATGCATGCCCGTGTCCCCAACGCCCTGTGGATCTGGCGCTGATCTGGCGCTGATCTGGCGCTTTTCGCTCCGAGTGCCTCTTGGGCGCCCAGTGAGCCGCCCCGGTCATGCCCCTCAGGGCTGCTCAAACTGATTCCAGGGATTTCACCTTCCCCCGGACGTGTCTGTTTCGCTATACTGCCCGGCTCGCCCATCGTGGGCGTTTCGCCCCCAGCGTGGAGTTCATTGCAATGGCACATAAGAAGGGTCAGGGCTCGTCCAAGAACGGACGCGACTCAAATCCCCAGTTCCGAGGCATCAAGCTCTATGGCGGCCAGCAGGCCAATGCCGGCTCGATCATCGTTCGCCAGTGCGGGACGAAGTTCAAGGCCGGCTTCAAGGTTCTGCGCGGTCGTGACGACACGCTGATGGCGCTGGTTCCCGGCACGGTTCGCTTCCGCGGTCGCTTCGTCGATGTCATTCCTGAGGATCCCTCGATCCAGCAGTATGAAGTCGTCGACAAGCACATCGCTCGCAAGCGCGCCTGAGCGGAACCTGCTCGGCATCATTTCCTGATCATCACCGACCGCCCGATTCCCGATCGGACGGCTGATCTCGTACCCATCAACGACAACGATGGACTCGAGCGGAACACCTTCGATGCTCGTCGACCACACCACCATCTCGGTCTGCTCCGGACGCGGCGGGCGCGGATCCAGCAGCCTTCGACGCGAGAAGTACATCCCCAAGGGCGGTCCCGACGGTGGTGACGGCGGCGATGGTGGCAGCGTGGTCTTCGTGGGCGATGCGCACCTGGATACCCTCGCCCCCTTTGCCAGGCGTGGCAACTTCAAGGCGGAATCCGGACGCAACGGTGCCAGCAAGGAGTGTTACGGACGACGCGGTGCCGATCTCGAACTTCCGGTGCCGCTTGGCTGCCAGATCTTCGACGAAGCCGGCGACCAGCTGTTGGCCGACATCGTCCATCCCGACCAGCGATTCGTCGTGGCCCCGGGTGGCAAGGGTGGGCGAGGCAACATGCACTTCGCCACATCGACCCACCAGACCCCGACGGAATTCGAGGAAGGTGGCGAGCCGGTCGAGCTGCGTGTCCGGCTTGAACTGAAGCTGATCGCCGATGTCGGTCTGGTCGGTCTGCCCAATGCCGGCAAGTCGACCATGCTCTCGCGAATCTCCCACGCCCAGCCGAAGATCGCGGACTATCCGTTCACCACCCTGGTTCCCCAGCTGGGCATGGTCGACCTGCCCGGTGAACGCCGGCTGGTGGTCGCGGACATTCCCGGCTTGATCGAGGGTGCCTCTGGTGGTGCGGGGCTCGGGCACGACTTCCTGAGGCACATCGAGCGGACCTCGCTGCTGGTGCACCTGCTGGATTCGACACCACCCGACGGCAGTGATCCGGTCCAGAACTACCGAACCATTCGCAACGAGCTCGCGACCTTCAGCCCCGAACTCGCCGAGAAGCCCGAGATCATCGCGCTGAACAAGATCGAACTGGTCGATGCCGACGAACGCGAAGCGTTCGTCGAACAGGTCGCCGGACAACTTGGTTTCCCCCGGGGCGAACGGCCGCTGGTGGTTTCCGGCGCCACCGGTGAAGGTGTCCGCGAACTGCTCGAAGCCTGTTGGACCCGCCTTGCCGAAACGAAGGCCGCCCGTGCCGGAAACCCCGAAGGCGCCGGTTGGGGTAAAACTGCACGCTGAAATCAACGGAGCTAGCACGATGGCGACCTCGAAACCTCGATCACGAAGTCTTCCTCGCCGTGCGATCAAAGTGGTCGCGGTGCTCTTCCTGCTGCTGGTGGTGACCTGGTTCGTCTTTGCGGGCATCTCCTGGCAGCGTGATCGGGTGGTCAAGTACGACCTCCTGGCCGACTGGAACGGGTCCTTCTCGGAAGACCCCCCCGACCAGCGCTCCTGGCCGGCCTTGCGCGATTCGATCATGGAACTGTCCAGTCGCATTCCGGGCACCGAACCCGGTCCTGACGTGGCGTTCAGTGGCAGCTGGCATGCCGGCCGTCTTCAGGAACTGGGTCTGCATGCCGGGCTGCACGACGGGATGACCGACCCCGGGTCGATGGAAGCCGCTACGGGTGACCTCGAGGATTCGGGTGTGTCGTCCCAGGGCATGACCCCGGAGGCTCTTCGGGCGTGGTACCTGGAGCAGCAAGCCGTTCTGCAGCGGATCCGTGCCGGTCTCGAGCGCCCGCATCTCGGTGCCTTCTATGAATTGAACCCGCCATCGGACCCTGCGGACCGGATCTTCCTGCTCGAACCCGCCGAGCGGCTGGCGTATGAACAAACCGACTGGGCCAGGGAGCCGGTCCTGTTCCTATCGATCGAGCTGCCCCTGCCGTTGCTCTCGCCGCTGCGAAATCTCTCAATCTTCCTGGTGGGTGATGCAACCCTGGCGGCGTCGGCGGGGGACGGGGCTCGAGCGGTCGCCGACTTCCGGGCACTGCACCGGCTGGCGCGCCAGTTGAACGACCGGCAGATGATGATCGAACAACTGGTCGGCAGTTCGATCCTGGCGCTCGCCATCCAGTCCGAACGTCGTCTTCTCACCACGTACCCCCAGTCGTTCACCAACGACGACCTCGAGACCCTCGCGCGCGTGCTCGCGGCATCCCGGGCCGACGGCATCCGACTCGATTTGAACGGTGAGCGCGACGTCTTTCGAGAACTCGTGCAGCGCCTCTATTCCGATGACGGCCAGGGAGACGGTGTCTACATGGCTCGCCACGCCGCGGGCCTGGCCCTGCTCGCGCAGGGTACGGGCGGTGGCTTGACTGCAGGCGTGTTCGGTACCGTCCTCGAGCCGGTCTTCGGCATGCTGGTGCTCAAGCGCCGCGAGGCGATGGAACTTCACGGCGCCTACATGGACATGTTGTTCCAGACAGCGACCACGCCCCTGCACGACATCGACTGGGACCAGTGCGACCTGATGGTGACCTGCGTCGAGCCGAAATCGAGTGGGCCCCTGGCTTCTGTTGAGACCTTCCCGGTCAACCTGCTGGCGAGCCCGCCTCCGGACTCGATCGTTCACTGGCATCTCCTGGCGGCCAAAGAAGCCGCCAACGAGGTCATCGTGGCCTTGTTGCGGTACCAGCGTCTCGAGGGTGTCTGGCCGAAGACCCTTGAAGCACTCGTTCCCGAGTACCTCGCGTCCGTTCCGCTGGACTGCTACGACGGCACGCCCTTGAAGTACGCGGTGCGCGACGGTCGGCCGCTGCTCTGGTCGGTGGGGGCGAACCGCACCGACGAGTCCGCCCGGGTGCCGGCCGCATCCGCCGGCAATGATGCCGCCGCTCGAGTGTTCGAGCGGCCCGATGCGCTTTCGCAGGCGGCGCCGGGCGACTGGATTCTCTGGCGCGGGCCGAATTCGCGCTGATTTTTCTTCAAACATGTCCCCGCTCGTTCCGGCTCACGCATGGACTGGCGTCGGTGTTCTTGTGAGGCGCGGTCTTTATATGCGTGATTCATGTTTTATTCGCAGATGTTTCACATGAACGCCGTACTCTAAAGCTGACGGTTTCCATGCGAGCCGTCGATCACTTCCATGGGGCTCCAACCAAGGTCATACAACATATGAATGTCAAGGCTGTCTTATGCACATTCGTCCTGCCACTGTCAGTCGGGCAGGGTGTTCTCTTCGCTCAATCCGAGCAGCCTGTCTGCCAGGCTGGTGATCTGGGCGTTCTCAACGGCACCTTCGACTGTGACCCCCTGCTTGATGGCGCGTTCGGGTGGCAGTACCGGGCTCCTCAGTTCGAGGGTGGTGAGGGTTTCGTCGCCGAGGTGATCGTCCCTGCCGAAGGGAGTGACCGCATGAGCAACTACCTGAGTCTCTCCCACTCGGCGACGAGTGGTTCGGAGAACTATCCAGCGAAAGCAATGCAGCAGACCGACATCTTGCTTGGCTCTCAGGCTGCGAAGCAGCTGGTGCTTCGTTTCGATCATCGGGTCATCCAGGGCATGCCGTATGAAGAGGCGCTCATCGTCGTTTTCAAGGTCCAGAATTCCGAAGATGATTCTGTAGTAGAGGAAGCATTGGCCTTGAGCTCGAATCTTCAAGGTCTTGCGCAGTGGTCCACCGCCGAGCTGTATCTGGATCTTCCGGAAGACACTGACAGTACCTGTGGTCTCGAGTGTTCCATTGAGGTCCGGATGAAGCAGGTCATGGTCGGCTACAACATCTTCTGCGATGACAGGGATACGCTTTCTCCGATTGTGCATCTCGACAACTTCGAGATCAGGGTCATCACTGATCCCGACGAGGAGGTCGATGTGGTTGACGGCCAGCTGCTCGACTGGTGTGACACCGACTGCGGAGGGCTTGATCCCCTCGTCATGACCTGGACCGAGGGGGACTCCCTGGTCAGGGTGCCGGGCTCATTGGAACAGGACGCTCGCATCAACCAGCACCTTTGCACGTTTGATGTGGACTGTTGCAAAGAAGGTGGTTTACCCCCGCGGCCACGAAGAACTGCCCAGGTCGCGTATGAAGAGTACGAATTCGCCGTTTCCTACCCGCTCCTAGAACCGTCTTCTTGCCCGGCCGACCTCAACGGAGACGGTGAAGTCGGTGGCCCTGACCTCACCTTCCTGCTTTCCGCCTGGGGCCAGGAGGGTGACTGCCTTCCCGCCGACCTCGATGGTGATGGCGAGGTCGGTGGTTCTGATCTCTCGATCGTCATCGGCAACTGGGGCGCTTGTTTCTGAGTTTGGGCAAGATCTCAACGACCTCTTGCCATCGAATCCTGCCCGACCCGACTGGTCTCGGGCACCCGAGGGTTCGCCGAGGGTGAACCCGGACATTTCAACGAGCAACAAAAGTCATGACGACTTCTCGGCATGCAAGGTGCCTGAGCTGTCCGTGTGGCTTGAGCTCAAGAAGGAGATATGCAATGCGATCATGTTTACATACACAACGTTCTCAACTGACAACCCGCTCCGCCGGCCTGGTCATTGGCGGCCTGACGGCACTTGCCCTGGCCGGAGTGGCCGGAGCCATCACGGATGACTACCGAGTAGCCGAGACCATCAATCAGGATGGTGATGTTTCCGGTTGGGTCCGCGGCGATGGCTCATTCGGCAATGTGGCCGACATGCCATTCGTCATTACTGGGGATGCATGCGAACGAAACATTCACTTCCTCGAAGGCATGGCTGCTGACCTGGGCACGAGGGCTCTAGCATCTGCGCGCGGTCCTGACGGAACGCTTCTGGTTTGCGGCAGGAGTCGTTCAAGTTCCGATCCCTTTGCATCGATTCGGCCAGTCCTCTGGTTTTATCAATGTGGAGAGTCCGTGGCTCTGGATGTCTCAAGCTATTACAACCGCGGTGGCATGTTCACCGATGTCGTGTGGGATGATGGAAACAACAGGTGGATCGTTGTCGGTAGTGGCAATGTCCAAAATGTGGACGGAACCTTTGCGACGGGAGCTACGACCTTCACCGTCGACTATGAACCCGATGCGGGGCCCAGTTCATTCAGTTTTCAGGCCTATGGTCCGGTGGTCGATCCCGAAGCGCAGGCGGTCGTTACTGCCTGTGGAGATTACAGTTCTGACTGCGAAATAGCGGAAGTCGCAGGAACCACCGATCTCGCATGGTCGATTACGGCAACGAATACGGAAGGTGAGTACCACGTGGGCGGGCATTCGTTTGTCAGCGGTGTCGACGGCAATCAAGGATGCCTGACCAATCGGTTGGGAATCAGCGACACGTTCCAGACTCAGACTTCGCCACAAGACCTACTGATGCCTGTTCAGGAAACGTTCCTCATCAAACCCACGAATTGGGTGTGTGATGAAGATGACGAGCAACCTCCCGTCTGTCCACGCGACGGAAAATTGGGTTCGATCATGGAACTGATGGCCTTCGATGTGCTTGCGGATCGACTTGCATGCGGGGTCATGCTGACTGAGTTCGTCGATCCCATCAACCAATGGCTGCCGTTCTACGGGACCGATTTCGCGAATGAACTCGAAATGTTCGGTTCCATCGAGGCGTCAGCACTGCGCGGAACGATCCTGGACTCCAGCGGGGCGCGACACCTCGTCGGTTTCGAACAGTTGTCACCGGCATCCGGTGAGACGGTGCACAACGTGACCCGTACGATCAACAACACCGGGACCCTCGATGCGAATGCTCATCAGGCGGTCGAGTGGGTGGAAGAGGGTGGAGATCTTAGGATCCGCAACCTCAACGAGACACGCGCGGGGCAGATCGGTGACGATGTGGTTCTGATCTCGGCCAGCGACATCAATCGGAACGGTTCGATCATCGGTCTCGCGAAGGACTCGACTTCCATTTTCGGCTACCTGCTCACCGACACCGAGTTGATCAACCTCGATGAGGTCGATGAGGGAGAAGTGGGGTGCTCCTGCCCCGGCGACATCAACGGTGATGACCGTGTCGATGGCGGTGACCTCGGGCTGTTCCTCACCTATTGGGGCTCGCTCGATGAATGCTCCCCCGGAAATCTCGATGGCCAGGGTCCGGTCAACGGAGGCGACCTCGGTGTCCTGCTCAGCGGATGGGGTGCCTGCGCACAGTGATGATCGCGTGCGTATCCTCGGCTCAATCCCCGTGCTTCTGACGAAGCCGGGGTGAGAGCCTGAGCAGCAACTGGACGCGCTCGAATTCATCGAGCCAGTCCTGCAAGGTGGCGGCCAGTTCATCCCCGGCGACTTCGGCGCCGGGGAGCTGGCACGCCGCGCCCACCTGCTGCGCGGCGATCGCGCGGTAGCGGTTGAGGGTGCGGTCACCGAGGAAACCGACCAGTTCGAAGTCCTCCGCACAGAAGAGGACGGTGGGGACCCGCTGGCCCGCATTGATCGTGACCCGTTCGGAGAGATCGTCGTGCTCGTCGCGGTCGAGCCACTTGAGGTCGATCATCGGGCTCGCTTCCGCGATGCGGGCGAGCATCGGGCCCTGGGCGACGCAGTCACCACACCACATCCCCGAGACGCAGAAGACCTTCATCTCGCGGGTGAACGCGCCGAGGAGCGCGGTCTGCGCGTCACTCAGCGTGAGTCGGTCGTGAATCGCCTGCCACTGGGGCGCACGTCCGGGATCGCTTGCGAGGTAGTCGGCATAGTCGAGGCCGGCGGCGTGCTTTTCGGTGAGGAATGCGGGGGTCAGGTCGTTCATGGGTCGGGGGTGCCTTCGGTTGGAGACGCGGGGGTGGAGGTGGAGTCGGAGCTTGCAGCGGGGGTCGAAGTGGTCAACGGAACCGCAAGCACGGCCGCACGCAGGTTCTCATAGGTGTGAGAGCCGATCAGGATCTCTTGAATGGTCTGGTTCCCGTCGAGAATGAAGAGCGTCGGCAGCGCGTCGACCGAAGCGAAGACCGGTACGCCCAGGCTGCTTCGACTGCCGGCGACGACCGGGTAGTGGGGGCCTTCACCCCGGGCACGCCGGGCGCGCAACCAATCGGCGACCTGGTCAGGGTCCTCGAAAGTCACGCCGATCACGCGCACGCCCTCTTCTCGGGCGAGCCGGTCCAGTGCAGGAATCGTCGCGATGCAGGGCCCGCACCAGGTCGCCCACATGTCGAGCACCACGCGCTCGCCGTCGAGCGCCTTCGAGTCGAGGGTCTCGCCGGCAACCGTGGTGAACGTGAACGCGACCTCGCGGCCGACGTTGGCTTTCGCGGCGCCGAGTTCAAGCCTCGGCAGGATGATCGACGTGAAGAGGATCAGTAGCACCAGTGACGACGCAAGGGTGCCGAGCAGTCCGCTGCTCATGCCGATCAAGGCCAGGGGGCGTCCCGCGCCGCCGCGGGCGTTCACGCGGCTGCCGATCGCCAGGGCGGCGATCCCGGGCAGGATCCCCAGGCCGACCACGAGGGCGCACGGCATGCTGCTCAAACCCAGGCACAAGGCGAGGATCGCTTGAGCTCGCCCCCGGGTTTCGGGGTTGTTCATGCTTTGTGGATTGTTGGGATCAGCGGCTTCGGGCACGGTGTGAATCCTCGGGCAAACAGGGGAAAACAGGGGAGCAGGCGTGATCTTAGGGGGAGTAGAAGCAGTCGTCGGGCTCCGCGCGACACCTGATCATGATGGAGTCAACGATCGCTAACGAATCATTCCAGCGGGTTTTACCGGATCAACATCACTTCAACCATGGTCATCGGCTCCAAAATCGAGTAGTTTGTTCCCGCACGCAGGATTCCGATTGAGTGTTGGGCACGCTCCCTGACGTCGGTATCCACGGTCGCCATCTGGCGAATTCGAACCTGGAAGAAGATAAGCATGCGATCAGCACGTCTTTGGCTGAGAACAGGTGCATGGTGGCGAATCATCGTCGTCCTGATGTTCCTTTTGATGCTTTCAGCCCGGATGAACTGACCAATCGATTTTGCCACCTGCAGAGGCTAGTCTGTCGTTTCCATGCCATTCGTGGCATGCAGACACAGGGGTGAAGCCGATGTCGACACAAGCTGTCAAAGTGAGTCGTTTTCTGATGATCATGCTGGGTTGCCTGGTTCTGGCCGGTGCGGCCGGTGCGGATGTGGTCGTGCTGAAGTCCGGTGAACGGATAGAAGGCACGATCCGAGATGCGCTGTGCACCGAGAAACAGGTGGTCATTTCCGAACCGGTGGTGGGGGGAGCCCGACCACGT
>JAQWMQ010000018.1 GCA_029246705.1 Phycisphaerales bacterium
AGCTCACCGCCGGGCAGCCGTGCGGTGATCGACTCGGCGGTCCGGCGTTCCAGTGCACCCGCAGCACAGACCGCGGAGGCCCCGGTGCCGCAGGCAAGGGTCACGCCGCTGCCCCGTTCCCAGGTGTGCATCGAGACCCGATCGGGTGCCGAGACATGGACGAAGTGGACGTTGATCCGCTGCGGGAACCAGGGATGGTTCTCGATGTCAGGCCCCACCGCCGACAGATCGATCGATTCGGGGCGATCACACCAGAAGACGATGTGGGGATTGCCCAACGAGACCAGGGAACAGACCGTGTCGACCCCCAGCGCACGCAGTCGATCGGCGTGCTCGGGCAGGAAACGGTTCAGGTCGAGGTCGATCCCGATGGTGCTCGCCGACGGTTCCAAACCGGGAATCATGGCATCGACCGAGGCACAAGTGGTGTTCGCCCGCCCCATGTCGACGGTCGCGGCCACCACCAGGCCGTCGTCGTGGTGGGCTTCGATCTCGAGCACGCCCGCACCCGTGGCCACGCGCAGCGTCGGCCCCGGGGCCAGCCCGCGGTCGAGGGCGAACTTCGTGACGCAACGAATGCCGTTGCCGCACATCTCGGCCTCGCTGCCATCGGCATTGAACATCCTCATGCGGATCTCGGCCTCGTCGTCGGCACCAAGCGGCTCCACCAGGATGAGTCCGTCGGAACCGATTCCACGGTGGCGGTCGGAGACCAGACGAGCCACCCGTGCCGGTTCATCGATCACTTCACGCGAAAGATCGACGTAGACGTAGT
This sequence comes from Phycisphaerales bacterium, assembly GCA_029246705.1. Lineage (GTDB taxonomy): Bacteria > Planctomycetota > Phycisphaerae > Phycisphaerales > SM1A02 > JAKVBQ01. The sequence continues at coordinate 776 of JAQWMQ010000018.1, forward strand.
CGTTGCCGGTCCCGTGCATCTTGGTGAAGTGGAGTGGTCGACTCGGCATCGGGAATCAGTCTCTTCCAAAGCGTTCGAGATCGTCGAGGCACACCTCGACGCGTGCATGAACACGTGCATGGACGCCATCGGCGTCGAGGCCTTCGGCAGCTTCGGTGTCCACGACGTCCCACCAGGCAGACAGGCCCAGCAGCAGGAGCAGGACCAGCAGTGTCCACTTGATCGAGCGAACCTGTCGGCCGATCGGGAGACGGTCGATCCGTTCACCGATCAAGCCCTGGAGATGAAGCTGTCGCCAGCGTATCGACCCGTGGCGCCATGTGTGGCGACGCGGGTCGATCCCGTTGAGCTGGGCCACCGACTCCAGGGCATCACACATCGCCTGGGCACCATGGGACTCGATGCGATCGGTGACCGGCATCGGGGGGTCGGGGTGGCACGACAGTTCGGCAGCCGCGGCGGCATCGGCCTGCAGTTCGAAACGGCGGGAGACCAGTCCGAATCCGATGAAGGTGCAGATCATCACCACGGCGGTACCGACCGTCTGGACCAGGTCCGCCGCACCGTCGGGCGCCATGCCCGACTGGAGCAGCATCGTGAACACCGGCTGGACCAGCCAGTCCATCAACTGGCCGAACAGCCAGACCATGCTGATCAGCGAGACCGCCGTCCATGGCAGGTGCCTGAAGCGAAGGTGCCCGACCTCGTGGGCCATGACGGCACGGAGCTGCAGGCGGGGCAGGGTCTCAAGCAGTGCATCGGTGAGCAGCACGAAACGAAGCCGGGGTATGAGTCCGATGACGGCACCATTGAGGATGCTGCCTCCGGTCGGCCAGAGACGGATGTCCCCCACCCGGACCCGGGCATGGACAAGAATCGATTCCAACGAACTTCGCAGCGGTCCCGGCGACATCGAACGTGCATTGACGGCATGAACCACGCCGAGGGGCGAAAGGGCCAGTGCCGTCAGGGAGGCTGCTCCGGTGATCGAGATGCCGACCCATTCGGGCAGTTCCGCCGGCAACAGGCGAGTCACGACGAGCTCCGAGATCTCGACGCACGCAAGGACGAACAGTGCCGGCACCAGGATCACGAGGATGTGGATGCGCACCTGCACGAGCAGGTACTGCAGCGGGGTCGGAACGGGGTGGACGGACAGGCCTCGATCCAGTCGCCGAATGACCAGTGATTCACGAACGAGACGTTCGATCGGCCACTGGACCAGCCACAACAGGCAGACCATCACCAGGCCGGGAATGATCGCCAGCAGTTCGTCGAGCACCACCACGTTTCCCAACTTAGCTCGCAGCAGTTCCAGCCAGCCGAAACCAAGCACCGCGAACACCGAGGACAACACCGCGACCCATTGCAGGAATCGAAGCCTGCGTCCCGCCTTCACGATGTCCTCCAGCGAACCCGCCGAAGCCGCGCGGATGGTCTTGCGCACCAGCACCAGTTCGATCAGCAGGCCCACCAACGGTGGGCCGAACGCGACCAGGGGCGGCAGCCAGAGCCAGCCATCTGCCGGGGTGACGATGGATCCAACGCCGGCATCGGCCAGGAGGACACCGATGATCAATAGGAGGACGAGCAGTTGCAAGGGCGATCCTGGTCGTTGGTCGGTCAGCCGGTTTCGGGACGGGTGATGGTTCCGAGATCGACGATCACCGCACCGTGCCGATAGAAGTCGACGTTGATCGTCCGAGGATCGATGAAGGTGAAGACCAGCCCGTTCGCTCCGGTCTCGTCGGCGTATTCCATGTCACCGATATGCGGTCCGGCGAAACGTGCATTGCGGTATCGCTGGGCATGGTTGTGAACATGGAAGAGTGCGGTGTATCCATCCTCGAAGAGCGCCTGGGATGCGTGGTAGCGGTCGTCGGCGACCCGGATCCGCGGGAGATGCTCGACGAGCTCGAAACGCCCGGCGGCATCGAGCCGGATGATGCCGCCGTATTCGGTGGTCTTGTCGAGCATGTCACGTTCGGCGAGGTCGAAGATGTGGCCCCGAAGCGCCGCAGATTCCATCGCCTCGTGCGCCATCATCATGGCCGCCAGGTCACCCCAGGTGAGCTCGTCACGGTCGTCGTGCAGACCCTCCGAGATCTTCACGGACCATCCGGTCAGATCAGCGTTGTAGCGGGTTCGTTCGTCCGAACGCAGTTCCGAGCTCAGGCGGTCAAAGAGTGCATCATGCTCGGCATTGAGCAGCTCCGGGTCGTGTCGTGCGACCGCATCCACCACCGCAAGATCACGTGGCTCGAGCGAGGACCTGCGAGGCTCGTTCATGCCCTCGAGGGCCGAGGACAACCCGTTCCAGTAGGCCCGCAGTTCCGGCTTGCGGAGTTCACGGATCCAGAGGATCTCCTCGCGGTTGCGGGGCACGATTCCGAAATCGTCGACCGCGGCACGCATGTCCAGGAGAAGGCCGTCGGTACCGACCAGCTGCTCGTCCGCAACCAGCGTGATCAATTGATCACCGTGACCGGTGGCGACCACGAGTTCCCAGCAACGTGCCCGCAGATTCGCCTCGACGAACGGATTCGCATCGAGCATGGTCTTGATGAGAACCGTCGGGATCTGGTCCTTCCCGTACATGGTTGCCAACGCACGAGGCTCGGGGCGATCATCGGCATTCTCCCAGAGTCGGGTCGGCCTCGCCCAGGAACGGATGATCGCATCGGTCAACGCGCGCTGGTCTGCCGCGGCGATCTGGTCGATCACCCAGGCGCGATACTCGGGTGGCTCGAGACGGCCCAGCACCATGCCCAACGCCTCGGTGAGGCGTTTCGGGTCGTAGCGCTCCAACCGCTTGAATGCCGCTTCACGAACCGGGATGAGATAGTCGTTGCTGGTGACGATCGTCTTGAGGATCTTGATGTAGCCGGGGGCTGGGATCGGTCCATCGAGACGGCTGAGTGCCTCCATGTGCGCCCGTGATGAGTTCCTGGGCTGGGAGAGCGTGCCGATGGGATCAGTTCGCGCCTTCTCGCTTGAACATGCCCCGAGCGCCGCAATGCACACAAGCAGGCTTGCCAGTGGTCTGAAATTTCTGGAAAAGAATGTGAGCATTGGCCTCGAACTCCTTCAGTGGTGGACATAATACGCGTTGAACCATCCATAATGGCGGAGAATCGCCGGCAGGCGTATGATCGGAAGTCCAAGGACTCACCCTCGTGCAAACGGAACATCACCTGATGAGCAGTGCTGAACACGAACCCGAGGCATCAAGCCTCTCCCAGCGAGTGACTGGTGTACTCGAGCTGATGCGACCATCGATCAAGGAAGACGGCGGTGACATCGAATTGGTCTCGGTCTCCGATGAAGGGCTCGTGACGGTTCGCTTCCTTGGTGCCTGCATCGGATGCCCCTCAAGCTCCCACACCTTGCATCAAGGCATTGAACGCCTGCTCAAGGAACGGGTGCCGGAAGTGACCGGCGTCAAGGCCATCGAAGGCTCCTGACCCACCAGGCATCAAGAAATCCCCAACATCTCCCCAAGAGATGGGCCACCTGAGGCTGTCGGCGAGGGTTCGGTAATAACCGCCCTGATGGGACTTCCCACGGTTTTTCGGCTCTTTCAAGCGTGATCGGGCACGTTTCGGCTGCCCAGAAGAACGCGAAAGATCCCCAACCGAGACTTGATTCCAGCTAGCCAGCACCGAAGATACTTGTGAATCAGGTAGTCTTTCCCCTCCTGAACGGGTGACCGTTCGGAGATGGATCCAGGTAAGCACGTGACACGGATCACTGGCTCACCCAGCTCCAGTGGACGAACCGAACCTGGTCGCACAGATCGCGACCAGCTCAGGGCAGGAGGTCCGAACAATGCTCGTCATCACACGTCGCGAAGGTGAAGAAGTCGTCATCGGGGATCCCAAGGCACCACTTGGTGTCGTTCGTATCGCAACGATCAAGGGCGATCGCGTTCGCATTGCCTTCGAGTTCCCCCGCGAGATCGATGTCCACCGTCGCGAAGTCGCCCAGCAGATCATCGAGGGCGAAGAGTCAGCGCAGAGCCCGGTCGTCGGCAAGATCAGACCCGCAGCCAACAACGGCAGCTGACCGCACGCTGAAAACCCGAATGAAGTCGAACACGACACCGTGGGGCGGTCGCCTTGTCGCTGTCGTCGCCTTGAAGCATCCCCCCCCCAAAAAAAACGTGACCTGCCGACTCCGACGCGGCAGGTCACGATTCGTGCATTGATCCGGCCGGTTGGTGGCTGGGACCGGATCGAAGGTCCATCAAGGACCCATGGAGCGGCTGGAAGCCGGAAGTGTCTTCGTTCCGTTTCCGGAGCGAAGACATGCGCACCGCAGGTGTGTACCTGCTAGCCGGAAGCCGTCCATGCTTCCGGCTTTGTGTTCAAGGGGCCTTCCTTGGCACCCTCGCGGAGTCGTGGGGACGCGGCGCACACACAACCGGTTGCTCGCCCGAACGAGCTGTTGTCGAAAGAGTCAGCCGTCCGTGGCTGGAAAACGGAATCCGTTCCGACGCGTTCGTTGCGTCTGCTTTCGACCGTACCCCTTGCAAGCTGATGATCCCGTCCATGAAATCATCGGCCATGCAGTTTCTGCGAGCGCCCGCGGAACCCACGATGTGGTGTCCGAGGGGGCTCATGATTCGTTTCCGTTCATCTCGTCCATGGCGTCCTCTATCGCCTGGTCCCAGATTTCGTCGCTCACGCGTTCGAGGTTTGCTCGATCCCGCGTCCATTGGTCCGCCGAGGTGACCTCGAGGTGATCGTTCATCCCCAGTACGATCACTTTGCCCGAAAGACCATGCTCGCTGAGCAGTCGCTCTGGAATGCGCACCCGGCCGGCGGAATCCATCGGCACCCGGGCGGACTGCGAGAAGATCGATCTCTTGTGCTTGCGGAACTTCGGGTTCTTGGAAAAGTTGTTCATCACGATCTTGAACTGTCGCTCCGGATAGAGCTTCAAACTGTGTTCCGAACCCGGTGATGCATAAAAGGCGCCGCCGTGCTCCTCGGGATTGAACATGTCCCGCACTTCGGCGGGAATCGCAAGACGCCGCTTGGCGTCGATCACATGTTCGTACTCGCCGACAAACATCAGGCATCAGGACCTCAAGGAGTGCAGGAGGGCGTCCAGGAACACCAGTCCGGGAACGGAAGGAGAATAACCCACAACACCCCACCTTTCAACATTTCCCCCCACTTTCCCCCCTTCTTGGTCCTAAAGGGTTTTCAACGCCGAAATCCCTGCTCTACTGGACGTTCGTAAGTTCTTGACTAACAGGCATATGGTTGGCCCAGGGGCCCGAACGAGCACCCTGATGACCGGATGAAGGCCCGCTGTTTCTGCCCACATGCTGTGCACCAAAGCACGATGGAAGATGAATGAAACACGGAGAAAGAATCACGTCTGCGCTGGAATTGATCCCTCAGGGCGAGTTTCTCCTGACGGCCTGCCAGGGTCGACGGAGCAATGGAGTCGTTCTGGACTTCGTGGGTCAATGCGCCAACAACCCCCCCATGCTGGTGGTGGCCACGGCCAAGGGGCAGGTCCTGACGCCGATCATTCGAGACAGCCGGGCCTTCGTGGTCTCGCTGATCACGGACTCCACCCGACCACTCGCTCGACGCTTCAACCGCTCCAGCGTCGAAGTCGATGATCCGTTCATCGGCCTGCCGACGGACACCACGCCCCGTGGCATTCCAGTGCTTGCGCGAACCGTGGCGTGGTTCGAATGCGAACTGGTCAGGCATTTCGACATCGATGCCGACTGCGAGCTCTACGTCGGCAACATCACCGAAGTGATGGTCAATGATGAGGCCCAGGAAGAACTCGAAAACCTCGTTCCCCCGATCCATCGCATGTCCGATCCGACCGATCAACTGCTTCGAGCAACCGCGTCCCAGGCCGCCAGACCCATGATGGCCGAGACTCGCTAGGATTCAGGCATGAGCACCCCGCCGAGTACTCCACGCTCGAAGGGACACTCCGACGGCACGACCATCGTCGACGCGAACAACAGGTTCGGCGTCGACTTTCGTGATGAGAGCAGTCGTCTGGGTCCCCCTCCGTGTCCGATCATCGACTTCCATGCACACATCGGGGGTGACCGCGCCGCGATGCTCTATCGAGAAGTCGCGGATCTCTACGGCATCCAGCAGGTCTTCTCGATGACTCGTTTGGAAGAGCTGCCGAGAGTGCGCGAGATCATGGGTGATCGAGTCCAGTTCATCGCCGTACCGGACTGGTATGCCGAGGACCGCAAGCACGCCCTGGGAGCGGGTTATCTCGACCAGATAGGTCTGTTCCACGCGGAGGGCGCAAGGATCATGAAGTTCTTCCAGGCCCCTCGGATCAGGGACGTGGAGCGGGAATTCGGCGACCCCGGGCTGCTGAGGCTGGATGGCCCCTTCAAGGTGGAGGCCGCGCGGCTCGCGGAGGAACTGGGCATGGCGATCATGACCCACGTCGCCGATCCGGACACCTGGTTCAAGTGCAAGTACGCAGATCCCGAGCTGTATGGAACCAAGGCGGAGCAGTACGAACCCCTCGAACGCATGCTGGACCGATTCGGAGTTCCGTGGATCGCCGCGCACATGGGTGGTTCGCCGGAAGACCTTGACCACCTGGACCGTCTGCTCGAACGACACGGGAACCTCCATCTGGACACCAGTGCCTGCAAGTGGATGCTTCGTGAACTTGGATCGAAGCAGACCCCGGACATCACCGGCTTCTTCACGAAATGGCGATCGCGACTGCTCTTCGGTTCAGACATACTGAGCATGGACGCACACCTCGAACCCTCGACCGAGGAGAACGTCATGGCCGCCAAGGCCAGTGGCAAGGAACAGGCCTTCGACCTCTATGCCAGCCGGTACTGGGCGTTGCGCATGATGTACGAGGGAACGGGCTCCTTCGAGTCACCGATCGTCGACCCCGACCTGCACATGGTCGATCCCGACACCCACTCCGAGACGGATGCACCGACCGTTCGTTGCCACGGCTTCGACAAGACCTTGCTCGAATCGTTGTATCGCGGCACGGCCGAGACCCTGAAGAGAACGCTGGGACTGGACGAAGTCCCCCCGATCAGGTCGTGACCGGACGGGGTTGCGGAGCAGTGGCCACCGCCATGATGTGTGCCCAGGATCCCGGGTCGCGTTTCGCACCGAACCTGCGCGCAGCATGCTGGAATTCCGAACGAATCCCGGTGTCGAGGGCCATCTCGAGGATGGCCTTCGTGCCTGAGTTCGCGTCGGCCCTCGAAGCGTAGAGGATGCCCGGATCAGGCGAGGCCTGAGTCGCGAGGTCGGCAGGGACCACTGCGATCACACCGATCCCCCGAGCCATGAGGTCCAGGATTCGCTCGTCATGGACCACCGGTCCCTCGGTCGCGACGAGGGCGATCTGCGGGCGCGGGTCGGTACGCTTGAGTGGTTGGAACGAGGGCTCGATACCGACCTTGGAGACGTATTCGGTGATGGCCGGTGCATCGGGATCATCGGGGTCCAGCAGCGCGGTGACTCGTGCACGAGCCAGATAGGTCAGCCCCACTCGATGGTAGAGCTCGAGACTGCGCGCACCCTGGTCCTGGGCTGGAACCAGCATGACCATGGTCGGGTTCTCTGGATCGGTGCTGACCGGCGCTGCGGCAGCCAGGCCGCATGGCTCGACGATGCGGGTACCGGCGACGCCCTCGCGGGCCCAGGCCCGGGCGACACGCTCGTCGGAGGTGATCACGTCAAGTCGCTTGAAGCACTCTGAATCCGCGGTGCCTGGCAACCCCTCGGCCACCAGCTGCACACGTGAACAGGTACGCGCGAGTTCCAGTGCCAGTGCATCCGACCAGGCGATCGGTACCGGGCGCATCTCACCGGCATGGACCAGGGCCTGGCAGGTCCGGCTCACGGTGCGTCCTATGTTTCGCCAGGGTGCGGAACCGATCGAGTTGAGTCCGATCCCCGCGCAACGACATTCCTCGTCGAGCCCCCCCATCACGATCGCATGGCCGCCGAGTTCCCGGCGCAGCCTTTCAGCACGACGGATGCGGCCTTCACCGGCATGACCGTCCACCACGTGCAGGAGCGGCGCGCGTGTCGGCGAATGGTCAACGGACACCGAGGTTCTCTCCGAGCTCGGTGTTCTCGCGTTCGCGGAAGAGCGTGACGACGCTGCTGGAAAGCTTGCCGACCAGGTTCAGCTGCTGGGTGCGACGTTCCGAAGCCGAGCGCATGGCATCGGGAGAGATCTCACGCATCGTCACGTTGACACGCCGGCCCCCGAGCTGACCGAGGGCGTCCTTCGGATAGGTACGGACCCCGTTATTGAAGTCGAGCACCCGTACCAGGCAGCTTGCATTGGGGCGTGGAATCCAGTTCTGCTCGGTCAGGGAGAAACTCTCCATCTCGATGAAGATCAGCTGTTTCGCATCCGCCTCCCGGGCGATCGCTTCCATCGTCATGCGCTTGCCGTTGCGCTCGCGGGAACGGACCATCGCCATGGCATCGGACGAGTTCACGAAGGCAGGAATCAGGTCTCGCTGCTGCAGTTCAACGCTGATGGCGGAAGCCAGGTTCGATCGCAACACGGTGCGTGGCAGGACGTTGGTCTGGTCATCGACGAAGATGAGGGTCTTGACCTGTTGAAGCTCGTGTTCCGCAGGCGAGGTGCCGGTTCCGTCGAGGATGTAGCTGGCGGGTGCGAGGAAGTTGCAGCCGGAGGGCCCTGCAAGGGCCAGCGAGCCGAATAGGAAGAGCATCAGGGTACGCATTCGAATCTCCTGCCCGGGTCATGTGATCCGGGTTCGGGGGTCAGATCGCATCGGGGTACTTGTCCTCGACGTGTCGATAGAAGAGCCAGGCGGTCTGGTCGACGAACTTGGCGAGGACGCCCATCTGGATGGAACTTTCAGTGGCGCTCTCGCGGCCGACGCCCTGCATGTCGGGGAACTGCGAGGTGATCTCCCAGGTGCGTGCGAAGGCATCGGTCTCCCAACCGTCCTTCTCGATGACTCCGACGCTGGCGGCACAGGCGCCCTCCCAGAGGTAGCGGTTGCCGGGCGGATTGAGACGGAACTCGTAGATCTCGATGGAGACCACGCGATCGACTCCGAGCTCCGAGGCGATCTCGCCGTAAGGCAGCATCGACCAGCTCGGCGTCTGGTACTGCCACTGCATCACATGGCGGTAGTCGAGGACCTTCGCACCGGGGACGTTCTCCTGGATTCGTTTCGAGACGTTCATGGAGACGGTCGCTGAAACGGAAGGATGCTCGTACAGGATCGACGGATCGCAGTGCACCACCACCGCGACGGTCGCGTTGTCGAGACCGTCGTATTCGGCAAGGACCTCGATCTTCTTGTAGCGCTCGATGTTCTGCCCGATGCCGCCGACGAGCTCCGCTACGAAGCACCCCGGAAGAAAGGACAGTCCGACGGTGCCCATCACAAGGAGGACCAGGACACGAGTGGTTGGGATGTGAAACATCAAAGGACTCCCTTGAAGACGAGGATCTTGTAGACCCACGCGCCGAGGACCAGGATTCCGCCGAGTATGAAGAACCATTTGTCGATCCGGTCGAACCAGAAGGCACCGATCGCCGAACCGGTCGCAAGGACCCAGACGGACAGGACGAAGACCATCGCGGTCCCCAGGGCAAGCACCGAGCCGGCGGGCTGGGCTCGAATCGAACCGAGAAGATTGCCGTTGGCGGCATGAGCGAAGGAAGTCGTCATGCCACATGAAGGACAGGGAATGCCCATGCCGACGACCCATCCGCACTGGGGCAGGCCCAGCTGGGTGTGGGTGCCGTGACCATCGGCCGAAGGCACCAGCCATGCGGCCACCAGCAGCAGCGAACCGGTCGCCACCGCGATGAACACGGCCAGCCAGCGGCGCCGGGTGCGGGCGGAATGTTCAATCCGCGCAAGATCGTGGGTTGGTGCACTTGCAGCATCCATCCGGGACAGGATACCCACTCAGTCATCAGGAACCAAAGAGAACCCGACTTCATGCCATGCAGCGCACGCTCAGCCGTGATCGGGAGCGACTAGACTCGGGCGATGACCGCACCTGACACGACGAAAACGACCTGGCTGGATGCCCACCTGGACCTGGCCTACATCGCACTTGATCGAGCCCGGAATGCCCCGGACCTCGGCATCGAGCCCGACCCCACCAGGGGCTGCGTGAGCTGGAAGGCCCTGCAGCGAGGCGGTGTTCGCGGCTGTTTCGGCACGATCTTCACCGAAATGGGTGATCCCGATCACCCCTGTGGCTACGGAGATCACGAGGATCGAGACGGTGCCCACCGGGCGGGGCTTCGCCAGCTCGAGCTCTACGAGGACTGGGAACGACAGGGACACCTGCGAATCGTTCGACACGCCGAGGATCTGGAACGAGCATTCACGGAAAGCGGGCCACTTGCCGTGGTGCTTCTGATGGAATGCGCGGACCCCATCCGCTCGCCGCAGGAAGCCGAATGGTGGGCCGAACGGGGCGTCTCGATGGTGGGACTCTCCTGGGGTGAGGGCTCGCGGTATTCGGGAGGCAATGCACGCGCCGGCGGGCTGACCGAGGAGGGGCGCGAGCTCGTGGCGGCACTCGATGACGCGGGCCTGGCCCACGACGTCTCGCACCTCGCGGACCAGTCGGTCGAGGACCTGCTCGGACTCGCACGTGGCCCCATCGCCTCGAGTCACTCGAATGCGCGAAGCCTGTTGCCGGGGAGTCGCTCGCTGAGGAGGCACCTGGACACCGACCACGCCCGCGAGATCGCCGCACGGGATGGTGTCGCGGGGATCAACCTCTTCACGCGTTTTCTCGTCGAGGACCGACGGGCTGAAATCGGCGACGTGCTCGCCCACGTCAATGCACTCGCCGCGGTCTTCGGCAGGCACCGACTCGGACTGGGTACGGACATGGACGGCGGTTTCGGACCGACGGCCCTGCCGGTCGGACTCGAGGGGCCGGACCAACTGGACACGCTTGATCAGGCCCTGGGTTCGGCCGGGTGGAACGACGATGAACGCCGATCGTTCGGATCGGGAGCCTGGCGAGACTTCGTGTCACGCATCCCACGGCTGAACCGCTGATCGAACCGTCCTCCACCGCTGGAGGACTAGTGACCGCGCGCAGTGCGTTCGTTGTTGAGTGCAACCACCCGACCCGTACCATCAATCCAGTACAGGTTGATCCCCATGCCGTGCAGGTCGCTGCTGCTGGCGGGATCGGTCACCACGAGATCGAGTTGAAGCCCGCCTTCATCAAGGGAAGGCAGCTTCAGCGACCCGACCACCATGTCCTCCCAGCGCTTGATCTCGAGCGCCGCACTCCGGAGTTCACGAAGCCCTTGCTCGCTGGCGAGCAGGTGCAGGCGGTTGGCTTGATCAAGCCCGCATTCGATGGCCGGATCGATGGGGATGCGCTGGGTGACCGGCCTCAGATGGGGGAACAACTGCAGCAACCTGCCACGATCGGGTTCTGCGGCCTGGGGCTTGGGTTCGACGGGTGCCCCGGAGGCCGGCTCGCCCGGGAACTCGGAGAACTCATTGAGCATGGCCCGCTCATCCTTGGTGATCGTGACCCGCGGTTCCTCCGCGACCGTCTCGTCTCGATCATCGGTCGACATCGAACCAGCCGGTTCGATCTCGACCGGATCATGCTCGGGATACCGCTTGTCTGCGGGTTTCTCGAGACCGCCGGCATCGGTCTGGTCGGGCTTGCGCGACTGCTTGAGCTGCTCGACCCGCTCGGAGGTGCTGGTGAACATCTCGTCCGCCCCCCGGTGTCGCTTGACGGCATCGATGAACTCGGCCACCCCGAAGGACGAACCGACGTGCACATCCACATCCTCGTAGAGCTCGTGGGGATCCATGCGTCGAAGTGCGAAGCCGTGCCAGGCCACGTCGATGTCCATGCACGCTCGTGCGGCATCTATGATGTTGCCAGCCGCGATCTCCGCCTCGTAGGCAGGGGAACCGAAGAACACGAGATCGACCCGGGGCATCGGCAGATCGCGGGCCTTCGCCGAATCAACGGGCCTGGTCAGCAATGTATACGCGGCCTCGATCGCGAATGAATCGGCCGCGGTGAACAACAAGAGTGGAAGCTCGTGGGCGATGATCGAGGAGTAGCTCTCTCGATAGTCGGGGATGATCACGAGGTTCTGGACATTGTTGGCGAGGAATTCGATGATGCCGGCGACGGAATCCGCTTGATCGGAAAGCAGGTCGGTGTTGATGGAGTCCTCGGGCTGCATGTGGGCCGAGTCCGCTTCATTCGAACCCGGGAAGTACATGACCTTGAGCATGCCGTCGACGAGGCTCACCAGTGCGGAGCCACCCTCGGGTGCAAGCTTCTTCACGTACTGGGCAGGCCAGGCGAAGGCGGGCTTGGGCAGGTTGCCGCGCAGGGCGATGGCGATGTCGAGGGGGCGGGCACCGATCGGCTGCCTGAAGTCATCGTGGTCGGAATGGGTAGATATCGGGGCTGTCACCCAGGCGTCAAGGAGTTCGTGCTGGTCTTTGTCGAAGTCCTCACTCATGTCCGACGGGGTTCCATCCCACTCGATGACGGCGTTTCGAGACCGCCGACTGGTTGCTGATTCACGTGAACGAGACTCCGATCTTCGTCCTCCGGACCGGATGTCCTTCCTGCAGCATAGGGATCCGGGCCGGGGATGCCATCACGGATCAGCTGATATTCGTGGCGTCCGGCTTCAAGTGGCACCAGCACCTCGAGGAAACGGCCGCCCGGATCGAGGGTCAGCGGAATGCCTTCGGGACTCCACCCACAGAAATCACCGGTCAGGGCGACCTGCCGGGAAGAGCCGATCGGCTGGATGAAACGCACCCCCCCCGCCTCGACCACGGGGCCATAGGCGGCAGGTGATTCGGAATCCGAGAACCGAGCCTCGTCCGAGTCGAGCATCCGAGCCTCTTCCGGGGTGATCGAGGTGGCGTGCCCCGGCTGGCTCGAGGATCGATCGAGGGGGCCGGAATCAACTTCCGAACCGGCGGAACCAGTGCCGGAGATACCTCGTCGCGAGCCGACGCCTCCTCTGCGGACCCGCTCGAGGACGCCCTTGAAGCGCTCGTCCATGCGTTCGGTGGTGATCACCGGACGGTGATCCTGCAGGGCTTCCTGCTCGGCTTCGGTCCGGGATACGGACAGGGCGGGACGAGCCGCCTTGGCTTCGGCCTTGCGTTCGACTTCCTCACGCAGACGGGCCCGTTCGCGAACCACGTCGGTGGTCTCGTGGTTGCGAACCCACGCTTCGAGTGCGGCGAAATCCGCCGCGGCCTCGGAGGAAGGCGCATGTTCCTGGATGGGGAGACCCATCCCCACCGATTCACGCAGCGCCTCGTGCTCCCGAATGGCCACCGGAACCAACTGGTGCGGGAAGTCCCGTCGCAGACGATCCAGGACCGCACGCGCTCGAGGCGAGTCCTCCCGGTGCAGGGTCGGCAGGAGGAAGAAGTCGGCGGGTCGGCCGACCTTCTTCATGAGCAGTTCGATGGTCTTGACCTGGCGATGGGCGCCCTTCTGAGCGAAGAAACCGGTCTCGACCGGGATCAACGTCTCATCGGCGGCACGCAACGCGTTGAAGGTGAGCAAGCCGATCGATGGCGAGCAGTCGATGATGCAGAAGGCGTAGCGATCCTTCACGAACTCGAGCACCTGTTCGAGGCGTCGATCACGGTCGTGGCGGTCGGCGATGCCGCCATCGGCGTGTTCGAGCTTCGCGAGTCGCATCCGACTCGGCACCAGGTCCAGGCCGCCGCCGATCTCCTTGCGTACGTCGTCGAAACCGATGTCGTATCGAAAGTCGGCCGCGAGCAGGTTGCCTATCCCCTGTTCGATCGTCGATTCATCGATGTTCAGGCCCGCGGCGCAGTGCCCCTGCGGGTCGAGATCGATCAAGAGGGTTCGTTGGCCACTGCGCGCAAGCTGCGCGCTGAGGTTGATGGCGGTCGTGGTCTTGCCACAGCCGCCTTTCTGGTTGACGATTGCAATGGTCCGCATGCACGCCCGCGCACCACCCGGGATCGTGAGGGTGGCGGCATCTCCCGAATCTTTATCGGAATCAGGGGCGGCCGGACTCCAGAAGTCACTGCAAAGGCATCGTTTGATTCAGCGGACCGAAGCACCCACGGCCTGCCAACCTGCCAGGAGCAGTGATTCATCGGGACCACGCAGCATGTCAACCTGCCCTCGACCCGTGGGAACGATGATCGTCAGGGTCCCCTGTCGGACCTTCTTGTCCCAGCCCATGTGCTCGAGGAGTCGCCGTGCATCCACGGGCTGGGGCAGGCTGTTCGGCAGTCCGCAGGCCTCGAGGGTCGCATTCAATTCGTCCGACTCGGCCTGGGTCCAGTGACCGAGCTGCCGGGCACAGGCCCCCGCCGCCACCAGTCCGATCGCAACCGCCTCACCGTGCTTGAGACCAAGCTCATGCATGGGTTCGATGGCATGGGCGAAGGTGTGACCGAGGTTCAGGAAGGCCCGTGCGACACCTCCGCCGGGACCGGTCTCCTCGCGGACGTCGACCCCGACCACGTTGACCTTGATCGCCGCGCACCGAGCCACCAGCGACCCACAGGCCTTGATGTCGCCATCAAGCACGTCCGGGGCTCGGCTTCGAAGCTCCTCGAGCAACGGCCAGTCGGCGATCACCCCGTGCTTGATGCATTCGGCGAACCCACAGGCCCGTTCGCGCCGAGGCAGGGAGACCAGCGTCTGCGGGTCGGCCACCACCGCCAGGGGTTGCCAGAAGGCTCCGACGAGGTTCTTTCCAAGCGCACCATCGGGCAGCGGAAGATTCACACCCGTCTTGCCACCGATGGAGGCATCGACCATCGCCAGCAGCGTGGTCGGTACCTGGAGCACCGGGATGCCGCGCAGCCAGCTCGCGGCGAGGAACCCACCGAGATCACCGACGATCCCACCCCCGACCGCCACGACCGCTCCGGAGCGATCGATGTGCTCGCGGGCCGCGGTTTCAAGGAGGGCCTCGAGGACCTCGATCGTCTTGTTGGTTTCAACCGCCTCGATCGAGGCGAAGGAGACGGCGAACCCCGCTTCTTCGAGGGAAGCAGCCACCCGCTCGGCATGGGTTTCGGCGATCGCGGCGTCGGCAACCAGCAGGACCCGTCGACCGGTGCTGTCGCCCAGGGTCCTTTGGAGCAGGGCACCCACGCCGTTCAATGCGCCGGCTTTCACCAGCACGTCGTAGGACTGCTCGCCGAGAGGTACGTTGATTGAAGTCATGGGTCACCCTTCCGCAGCCGATCATCGTGCCGGCGAGCCAGTTCGTCGAGCGCATCGACGGGATCCGTCGGAAGCGATGTCGGTTCACCGACCTTCGAGGCGACAGTGGAAGTCACCTTCCTTTGACCGGATCGACCCCGCCGACCGGTGAACAGGCCGAGCAGGACCCAGCCCAGGATCAGGACCACGATGCCGATGATGATGACTCGATCCGGGCTCACGGCGACGGGGCCGGGTCGGATCCGTCCTGCGAAGGCGGGATAGCTCCGCAGGGTGCCGTCCCGCGCCTCGGCACTGATCCGCTTGTAGAAACGAGCCGCCACCCGGACACGCTCGCCGGAAGCACGATCCTCGTCCCACGGCAGGTAGACCGCGGCCGCACTGCCATCGGGAAGCCGGAGGAACCACTCGACAACGGGCGACCAGGGCCGCTCCAAGCGATCCGACTGCTCCACTCGACCCGTGAGTTCGAACGACCGGCCTCGCCAGGCATCAGGTGCCCCGAGTACCGCACTGGTTCCAGCAGGATCCCAAGGTTCCAGCGCCGCGGACTTCAGGGTGTCCGCGCTGATCGCCCCCATGGCCGACATCAACGCGGCAAAGGCACTTTCCTGGTGGTCACGGTCGTCGATCGCGGTTTCCAGGGCCGTTTGCTGATCGGCTGATAGAGACCCCAGCGGGTCTTCATCGTCCGACCAGGTACCGACGGGAGCAGCGATCCCGACCAGACTTCCCAGAAAAAGGAGCAGGACCGGAGGCACCAGGGACTCCTTGCAGACGGTGAAAGGGGCGAAACAAGCCCCCCTGAAAAGGGAATGGGCGCGGTTCCCAGTGACGGAAACCGCGCCCTTCCATGACCCCAAGGGGATTCGAACCCCTGTTCCCAGGATGAAAACCTGGTGTCCTGGACCTGACTAGACGATGGGGCCTAGGTGGTCGGCACCAGTCCGACCGCGAGTATCCTAGCGATCCTCACCCGTGCGGCAAGCGCCCCAGCCCTCCTTGGCCGAGCTTCGTGGATACGAATCCGGTGTTTTTTCAGGATCCACGAAAGCAGACTGCGCCACGAGTCGATCTCTAGGGCATGGAAAAGAACATGCTCGAACGAATTCGCCAGCGCTACGGACGCCTGTTGACTGCAGTCGCCTTGATTGCCGGAGGGGTTGCCATCGGCCTGTCCGCCGAACCTCGCGGGGTGACCGCGACCGAACCCCGGCTGGAAACCGTCGATGAGGGGGCCTCGGTCGAAACCCCGACGATCACCTCGTTTCGTTCGGTTCTCCGCTTCAAGGAGATCTGCGTGATCTTCTCGCACAACCCGATCTCGGAGACCTCCTGCTGGACGGTCCACGACCTGAACGGGAACGTGCTCGGGATCTACGCCGACCAGACCGCCCTCGAGACATTCTTTCCTGAAGTGGACTCCAGCGAGCTGCTCTACGCCGCCCTTCGCAACGGCAACCAGAGCCCGAGCTGGAATTGACACAACAGGTCCTGTCTGCCTGATACGCTCCAGTTGATGAGCGACGGGCCCCCCATCATCGTGTGCGCGCTCGAATTCGAGCGAAAGGCCCTGCTGAAGAGTGGGGTTGATCTGCCTGCACGGATCGAAACCTGCGGCCCGGGTCGAGAAGGCGTCAACACCTGGGTCGGTGCCAACCGTCGCCCGGAGGGGCCGGTGATCCTGGCTGGTCTTGGCGGTGGGCTGGTTTCGAAACTTGCCCTCGGGGACACCGTGTTCGTCGATGCGGTGGTCGCTGCCGGCGGCAAGCGGATCGACACCACCTGGCGACCGAACGGAAGCGCCGACTGGACCACGGGGTCGGTCACCTCCACCTCGCGCACGGTGACCAACTATCCGGCCAAGCGTTCTCTGCATACCGTCAGCGGCGCCGACGTCGTCGACCTCGAGTCGCAGACCTTCGCCGAGATGGGTCGCACCCTCGGCTGGACATTCGGCATCGTGCGCGGCATCGGTGACGGGCTCGAGGATTCGCTGCCACCGGGCTGTGACCACTGGGTGAACCACCGGGGGCGGGTCGCCCGCAAGGCGGTCCTCTCAAGCCTGCTGCGTGAGCCGTCACTGCTCGGACGCATGCGAACCCTGCAACGCAACGGTGAACAGGCGATGAAGGGCGTGGCCACCTGTCTCGCGAGGATCCTTGGTGGGGACACCGCACCATGAACGAGTCGAAAGCACCGGTCATCCTCTTCGGGGGGAGTTTCGATCCGCCCCACACGGGGCATGTCGAGCTTCCGCTGTTGGCCGCCGACGCGGTGGGTGCCAGCTCGGTGGTGTTCATTCCCGCCGGCATCAACCCCCAGAAATCCGAGCACCCGCCGACGGAAGGAAGACATCGGGTCGCGATGCTGAACTCGGCGATCGCACACGATCCCCGGGCAAGCGTCTCCACCATCGAACTTGATCGCCCGGGACCGAGCTACATGATCGACACCGTGGAAGCCCTGGCGGCGGAACTCGGCGAAGGGCACCCCCCCTTGCGACTGTTGATCGGCGCCGATCAAGCCCTCAACTTCAGGACCTGGAGGCGCTGGGAGGACCTGGAACCACTTGCAGAGCCGCTGATACTGCCTCGAGCCCCCTTCGGCCCGGACGTCCTGCCCCAGCGCCTGGCCGAGGTCTACCCGGAGGATGCGGAGCGATGGTGCCGGCGGATCCTGCAGATTCCCGGCCTTGAAGCCAGTTCGACCGATGTCCGAGGTGCGCTTGGACGAGGCGACTCCCTGGAAGCGCTCGTGCCGAAAACGGTCCTGGACTACATAAGGGCGCAGGGACTCTACGGGTCAGGCCCCGAGCTGGATAGAATCGAATCATGAAGTCCACCCCAGAAGCCATCGCCTCGGTCGCCTTCGTCAGTCTCGGCTGCCCGAAGAATCTCGTGGACAGCGAGAAGATGCTCGGCACCCTGGTCGGCGAGGGCATCGAACTCGTCGCTGATCATGACGAGGCGGATGCGATCGTGGTCAATACCTGTGGGTTCCTCGAAGCCTCGAAGGAGGAGTCACTCGAGGTCATCCGCGAGGCGATCGAGCGCAAGGCGTCCGGACGGCTTTCCCGGGTGGTGGTCACGGGCTGCCTGGTCCAGCGACACCGGGCCAAGATGCTGGAATGGGCCCCCGGCATCGACGCGATGATCGGGGTCTTCGACCGCGATCGAATACTCGAGGCGGTTCGCGGGAACACTTCGGAACGGGTCGGGCTTGAAGAGGACGACCCTGATCGGCCGCGGTACTGGATCGCCGGCAACGCGCTGCAGGCGGCCACCGAACGAGGAAGAGACACCGTGGGCCTGACGGTCAACGGTGCCGACGGCAAGGGAATCGGGTACTTCGAGGACGATGGCGGACGACTGCGCCTCACCCCGAGACACTGGGGCTACCTGCGCGTCAGCGAAGGCTGCAACCAGAAGTGCGCCTTCTGCACCATTCCCTCGATCCGCGGAAAGATGCGCTCGAAGCCGATTGAGACCATCCTGGCCGAAGCCCGCGCACTGGTCGCGGAGGGCTGCTTCGAACTGAACCTCATCGGGCAGGACACCACGAGCTTCGGCTACGACATCGGATACGAGCCCGGGCTGGTCGGGATGCTCGAGGCGCTGAATGCGGTGATGGCCGAAGCCGGCACCGGTTGGATCCGACTGATGTACGCATATCCCACCTACTTCGACGACCGAATGATCGATGCCATCGCCAGGCTCGAGCACGTGACCGACTACGTGGACATCCCCCTGCAGCATGCCAGCGACAACATGCTCACGGCCATGAGACGCAACGTCGGTGCCGCCGAACAGAAGGCGTTGATCGAAAGACTGCGCGAACGCAACCCGCGGATGGCGATTCGAACGACCTTCATCACCGGCTTTCCCGGCGAGACCCAGGCCGACCACGAGGAACTGGTCGAGTTCGTCCGCGAAATGCAGTTCGATGCGATGGGCGTCTTCAAGTACTCGAGGGAGAACGGCACGCCCGCCGGCACCATGGACCAGGACCCGAAGCTCCACGTCCCCGACGAGGTCAAGGCGGCACGCGAGGAGGAGATCATGATGCTCCAGCAGGAGATCGCCTTCGAGAATGCGGCCTTTCTCGCGGAGAACAAGGTCCAGATGGACGTGCTGATCGACGAGACCGCAGCCGGCGGAACCAGGGGACGCGCCACCAGTGGGGTGTCCGAATCAAGCCACCTGCACGTCGGACGCTGCTACCACCAGGCACCCCAGGTCGATTCCCTGACCTACGTGGCCAGCCGGGAGGAACTTTCCCCGGGAGAACTGGTTCGCTGCACCATCGTGGAAAGCGAAGGCTACGATCTTGTGGGACAACCGACGTCGGACCTTGAACGACTGCACAGACTAACGGTGGTGAAGCCATGACTACCCTGAGAACCGTGACGACACTCGCCTTCCTGCTGGCTGCACTGACCGGCTGCAAGCCGTCCGCCAAGACCAGCGAGGCAGCACCCCTGATCACGCCCCCGGCGGAGGACGGCAGTCGAAGCACGCTCCAGCTCGACCCGAGCAAGCCGATCGTGATCGCCGGGTGGTGGGACAACGGCCGGTACCTGATGGAAATCGAATACGACCACCGATATCGGATCCTCGACGGACCGTTTCCCGATTCGTCGGTGATCGAACGTGGGCGCTGGAACCAGAAGAACCACTTCATCTTCACCCTCGAACCCTACGAGGCGAGCACGAACGAGAACGAGCAGGTGGTCCTGTCCCTCGACCGAGGGCGACCGATCGCATCGATCAAGGGACTCGCACCATTCAGGAAGATGGACAAGGCACCCGGCAAGATCCAGAAGATGCTCGAGGGAACCTGGAGTGACGGGGACCTCGTGCTGACGCTGAGACCGGAAGGCCAGTTCATGCTCGGCAAGGACGGTGAAGACCAGACCACCGACGGCAGCTGGAGCCTCGAACAGCTCAAGTCGATCGGTTCCGGCGATGGTCTTCCCAGCTACGAGCTTGGCGCACTGATTCTCGAACCCGAGGGTGAGGCGGTCGATCCGATGATCTTCACCCTCGAGCGAAGAACCCGTGACACCTTCGACTTCGTGCTGATCGGTGAAACCGGCTTGCTGAGGCAGAAGGCGGCTGCGAACGACGGCACCAGGACCGAATCCCCGGACGGTCCTTGAAACCGACGACCCCACCCCCCCGGAACCGGGAGGATGGGGTCGCGACGAACCGCTCGCTTCGCTGGGCGAAGTCTCAGGGACACACGCCCCAGGAAGCCAGAAGCACGTTCAGGTCGGCACCATCGACGAGGCCGTTGCCATCGAGATCCGCCAGGCAGGGTTCACTGGTGCTGATCATGGGGACCAGCGACGTGCAATCGACGTACCAGCGACTGTCCCCGCTCTCGAGCGCAGGTGGACAGAGTTCGCTGCCGTACCCGTTTCCGCCGTGACCATCGAACCAGCCGTCCCATTCGACGAGCACGTTGCCGGCGTCGCTGAATATGAATGCACCGACGACCGTGCCGGTCGCCCCCGCACCGGGACCGGTTTCCAATGATGCGGTGGAAATCACACGCTGCCCGACCGAGAAGAGACCATCACAAGCGCAGCTGATCATCGAATCGCGCACGACCGCGTCGCACCGGACCCACCATCGGCTGTTTCCCTCGAACGCGAAAGACGTGCAGTCGGATGAGATGTTGCCACCGTGCCCATCGTTCCAGTTCGTCCATTCGACGAGAAGGAGCAGACTGTCGGGGCTTTCGAACTGGCTTGAGATCACCACGCCCTGGGCACCAGGCCCGGGACCATTGTCGAGCGAAGCGGTCGAGACCACCCAGTCCCCGATGAAGTAACCATCGCATCCACAGGCTTGCTGGGCATCTTCCCCCGCGAGCCCACCAGCCATGCTCTGCATGGAGTTCGTGATCAATTTCTGACGCGGGGTCTCGACGATGGGCACCTGCAAGGTCGGACCGTGGGTATCAGAACTGAGGCGTATCTCGTTGCTGTCCGCGGCCGCCGGCAGGGCGATGGCCCCGGAGACGACGAACAGGATGGAGCAGGCCAGTGGGGTTCGAAAGTGGGTGAGAGGCATGTGGTTTCCTTTCGTGAGGATGAATCAGCCGTTCCATCGGTCGGGAAGATGACCGCGTCGGCGCCGTGGATAGGCCGCTCGATCGAGGGTGTGACGGACGAGTCGAAAAAAACATGAAACCGTTCCGGAGGACCGCCCATGTGGCGTTGTCCGGATCCACGGCCGGCTGGCTCGAGGGTGATTCGCATCGAGGTTCCTTCAGCCCATCGCGGGAGAAGGCTCGATGCATGCCGGGTTTCGTCTACAATCAGGGATCAACCACCCCCCACCTCACCGATCGCCAACACCGTGAAAATCCGCAACTTCTCGATCATCGCCCACATCGACCATGGGAAGAGCACCCTGGCCGACCGTCTCCTGCAGGAGACTCGGGCGGTCGATGACCGGACCCGCAAGGACCAGATGCTCGACTCCATGGACCTGGAGCGGGAACGCGGCATCACGATCAAGGCCGCAGCGGTCACCGTGCCCTGGGAACAGGGTGGCGAATCGTTCCAGCTCAACTTCATCGACACACCGGGACACGTCGACTTCACCTACGAGGTCTCTCGAGCCCTGACCGCCTGCGAGGGCGCGCTTCTGGTGGTCGATGCCGCGCAGGGCGTCCAGGCCCAGACCGTCGCCAATGCCTACCTCGCGGTGGAGAACAACCTCGAGCTGATCCCGGTCGTGAACAAGATCGATCTTCCCGGCGCCCAGCCGGAGGAGGTCGCGATGGAGATCGAGCAGGTGCTGGGCCTGCCCACCGACGACTGCATCTTCGTCTCCGCGAAGACCGGCGAAGGCGTCACCGAACTGCTCGATGCGATCTGCACGCGCTTTCCCGACCCACCCGAGCCCACCACCGACAAGCTGCGCGCCCTGATCTTCGACAGCCACTACGACGACTACCGTGGCGTGGTGATCTCGACCCGTGTCTTCGACGGCACCCTCGAGGTCGGACAGAAGATCCGCATGATGGGAACCGGGCGCACCTGGACGGTGACCGACCTGGGCAAGAACACGCCCTTCCCGGTCCAAGTCAAGCAACTCAAGAGCAACGAAGCCGGGTGGATGGTCGCTTCGATCAAGACCCTCGGCGATGTCCGGGTGGGTGACACCATCACCCTGGAAAACGACCTCGCGGAGGAACCCCTGCCCGGCTACGAGGAGCCGAAGCAGATGGTCTTCTGCGACTTCTACCCCGCCACCAGCGGCGACGGTTCCAAGAAGGGCGACTTCGAGACCCTGCGAGAGGCTCTGGAAAAACTGCACCTCAACGACGCGAGTTTCACCTACGAAGTGCAGCATTCCGAAGCCCTGGGTTTCGGTTTTCGCTGCGGCTTCCTGGGCCTGCTCCACATGGATATCGTCCAGGAGCGGATCGAACGCGAAGGTGGCGTCGACGTGGTCCAGACCGCACCGACCGTCTCCTACATGATCGACCTCAAGGACGGCTCGAGCGTCGAGATCCACAACCCCGCGGATCTGCCCGACCCCAACCACATCGAGGCGATCCGCGAACCGATCGTCAAGCTCGAGATCATCTGCCCCAAGGAGAACATCGGCGACCTGATGAAGCTCTGCGATGGTCGCCGCGGCCTCTTCAAGGGACAGCAGTTCCTCAGTGAGACTCGACAGATCCTCGACTTCGAGCTGCCACTCGCCGAGATCATCTACGACTTCTACGACAAGCTGAAGTCGATCACCCGCGGCTACGGCACCATGGACTACGAGATCACCGGCTACCGCGCGGACAACCTCGCCAAGATCTCCATCCTGGTCAACAACCAGCCGGTGGAGGCGTTGAGCCTGATCTGCCACCGGACCAATTCGGAAGCCCGCAGCCGGGCGATCCTGATCAAGCTTCGCAAGCAGATCGACCGCCACCAGTTCGAAATCGCCCTGCAGGCCGCCATCGGCGGCAAGATCATCGCCCGCGAATCCTTGAAGGCCCTGCGCAAGAACGTCACCGCCAAGTGCTACGGCGGCGACGTGACCCGCAAGCGAAAGCTGCTCGAGAAGCAGAAGGCCGGAAAGCAGCGGATGAAGACCGTGGGCAGCGTGAACATCCCCCAACAGGCATTCATGGCGGTCCTCGAGCAGGAATGACTCCTGCCTACCGGACCGAGCGAACCATCAGGAAACCCAGCGGAACCTCAAACATGCTGAAGACCGATCGAATCGTCGCCATCACCGCCCTTGCCGTGGCACTCTTCGCCCTGCTCATGAACCCGGGCACCCAGCGAAGCGCGGACGCAGGACTCGAGGATCCGGAACAACTCGGCCCCGCCGCCAGCCTGGTGCTCTCGGGTGAAAAGGACCTCGTCGTCACCAACCGGGAGCAACGCATCGGCTGGGGCGAACGACCGACCGCTCGCGCCTGGAGCATCGGCGCGGTGCACATCGACCGGGTGATCAAGGCCCTGCTCCAGTCCGAGGCCTACAACGAGGAACGCCAGGACCTCGAAGGTGAGC
This sequence comes from Phycisphaerales bacterium, assembly GCA_029246705.1. Classification (GTDB taxonomy): domain Bacteria; phylum Planctomycetota; class Phycisphaerae; order Phycisphaerales; family SM1A02; genus JAKVBQ01. The sequence goes on from JAQWMQ010000018.1 coordinate 24,561, forward strand.
TGATGGAGCTCGACGCGGACTTCAACGCACGCGCCGAGGCGCTCCAGGCCGAGTACGCCGACGTCCAGGAATCAGACCCGGAATTCCCCGAGGCGCAGGAACGCAGCCAGGCGATGATGCAGGAATACCAGCAGTTCGCCCAGGTCGCCCAGGCCCGCATGAGCCAGCTTCAGACCCAGCAGCTTGAACGTGGCTATCGCGAGATGGTGGAAGCGGTCGAAGTGGTCTCCGACCAGCAGGAACTCGACCTCGTCATGCGCTTCATTCCCACCGCGGAATCCTTCGGGACCAACGTGGTGGAGCAGGCGATGCTGCAGATCCGACTTCGAACCCTGCTGCGCTATCCGGACGCGATCGACATCACCGAGGCCATCCTCGAGGAACTCGATCTCGAGGGCTGACCCGGGTGCCCCGGCCCACCGCCGGGAGGGCCGCGACTAGATGACCACCGCGGTGCCGGTCACGGTGACGAGCATGAGCGATCCGTTGGACGACGTCGATTCCTGGTCGACTGAGATCCCGACGACGGCGTTGGCACCCAGCTTGCCGGCGCGATGCGTGAGTTCCCTGAAAGCCAGCGTGCGGGCATCGATCAATCGATGTTCGGTGCCACTGGAACGGGTTCCAAGCAGCGAATCAAACGCCTGGCCGACCGAGGTGCCCAACCCGGACCCGACCCCCGCCTCCCCGCAGACCACGCCCAGGTAGCGCTTGATCGGATGCCCTTCGAGGGTCGGCGTGGTGCTCAGGATGCGAATCGCGGTGCAGTGCTCGTCGGAGGGATCCTGCTCGGCGAGGTAGTCGGGACTGCCGGGTTCGACCCTTTCGGTTCGAACGAACTCAGGCAGCGGTGATGGAACGCGCTTGAACGGCTTGTCCGTGTCGTCCCATTGGTTGAACCCTGAATCTTCGTTGTTGGTCATCGGGACTTCCTTTCTTCGGACTCCTCGGCCTGTGCATGCAGCAGTTGGATCAGTTGCCTGGTGAGTTCCTCGCGGACGGCCGCCAGGGTCGGCGCCTTCGCCCCGAGTTCCTGCTCGAGGCTGGTCACCGGCCGCGAGAGACCACAGGGAACGATCAGTTGAAAATGCTCGAGATCCGGTTCGACGTTCAAGGCCAGTCCGTGCATCGAACACCAGCGACTCAGCCGAACCCCCATGGCACAGATCTTTCGATCGAGTTCCCCGCTGCGCTCCGCCGGCACCCAGACCCCGGTGGCCTCGGGATCCCGTTCCCCTCGGATCCCGTACACCGCAAGAGTGCGGATCACCGCCTCCTCGAGGAGGCGAAGATAGGGGTGGATGCGCAGGCCGAGTCGGTTCAGGTCGAGAATCGGATAAAGGACCAGCTGACCGGGACCGTGGTAGGTGATGTCACCACCCCGATCGGTTTCGGCAAGTTCGATGCCGAGTGCGTTCAGTCGCTCCTCGTCCACAAGCAGGTGTTCAGCGACACCGGGGCGCCTGGTGACCGTGACCACCGGAGGCTGGTGCTCGAGCTGCAGGATCCACATCGGCCCGTCGCCGTCCTTTCGGGCGTCGATAACCGACTGGTGTCGAGCACGCTGGCAGGCCAGGGCCTCTGCGTAGGCAAGCCGCCCGAGGTTCTCAGACCTGATGTCAAAGGGGGCTGGTGGGTCTTCTTGCATATCAATACGGTACACACCGCGCGGAAACCGTAGAATGGAATCGTGCCTACCATCCACCCAACTGCCACGATAGAGGGAGACGTCGAGCTGGCGGACGATGTCCTGCTCGGCCCCCGATGCACCATCACCGGACCGGTGAAGATCGGTGCCGGGACCAGGGCGATCGGTGACGTGTGGATCCACGGGCCGACCACGATCGGCGAGGGGAACATCATCTACCCCTACACCACGATCGGGTTCGCACCGCAGGCAAGGAACTACGACGTCTCCGAAAGCGGGCCCGGTGTCCTGATCGGCAATCGAAACACGCTTCGTGAACACGTCACGGTGAACCGGGCGATAACCGAGACCCGCCCCACCACCATCGGTGACGACAACTACATCATGGCCCAGTGTCACGCCGGACACGACGTGGTCATCGGAAACAACACAACCCTCGCGAACTCGGTCCACCTCGGTGGACACGCGGTCATCGAGGACCTGGCCACCCTCGGGGGTGCGTCCAACGTTCACCAGTTCGTGCGCATCGGACACGGTGCGATGCTTTCGGGCGCGGTGGGCACGACCCGGGACGTCCTGCCCTGGTTCACGGTCACCGCGACCAACGTCGCCGCCAGCCTGAACCTGGTGGGCATGCGACGCCAGGGACTGACCAGCGACGAGATCGACAGCGTTCGCTGGGTCTTCAAGACGATCAACCGCCGCGGACTTTCGCTGCCCGCGGCCATCGAAGAGGTCCGGATCCGGCACAATGGCGGCGAGCAGCCGGTGTTGGGTCGTCTCCTCGAATTCCTCGAATCCGCCGAGCGACCGATCTGCACCGCCTTCAACCGGGCGGCACGCAGCGGATACGAGGTCAACAAGACCTGACCCGGCCTTCGGGCCCCGATGCAAGGAAGCAACGGTGTCACTTTCGTTTCTCGTTCTTGGTTCCTCCAGCAGTGGCAATGCCACGTTGCTGCGGTGCCAAACCGAGTCAGGGACACGAAACTTCCTGATCGACGCGGGGCTGGGACCACGAACCATCGTGCGCCGCATGGCCATGGCAGGGCTGGACCCCCCACGACTGGACGGGATCGTCCTGACCCACGCCGATTCGGACCACATCCGAAACAGCTGGCGTCGCACCCTCGAACGGGACGAGATCCCGGTGCACATCCCGGTCGCACACCGATACGACGCGGAACGCGAAGCCGTGCCCAGGATTCTTTCCCGGGTCTTCAGTGGTTCATTCGAACCGGCTCCGGGCGTTCGGTTCGACCCGTATGTCTGTCCCCACGACGGCGAGGGCTCGAGCGCCTTCAGGATCAGTTGTGGTGACGCCAGCCTCGGATGGGCCACGGACCTGGGGCGGGTGCCTGAGGGCCTCCTGGAACACCTGGACGGCGTTGACGCCCTTGCGATCGAATCAAACTACGACCGGGGGCTGCAAGAGAACTCCGGTCGACCGGACTTCCTGGTTCGGCGTATCACCGGTGGTCGGGGGCATCTGTCCAACCGGGAATGCCTGGATGCCGTGAAAAGGCTCACCAGCCGCCAGGACCTCCTGAATCCGATGAGCCACATCGTCCTGCTGCATCTTTCACGGGACTGCAACCGCCCCGAACTGATCCGAGCGCTCTGGGCTCGGGAGGCACCTGAGCTCCTCGAGAGGCTGGTGATCAGCGCCCATGACCGGCCTGCCGGGCTGCTGCACATCGGCCCTGGTGCAGGAAGTACCGATCAAGGCGTTCTTTTTGCCTGACGCCGGTCGCTCCCGGCGCCCCGAACCCCTATTCTCTCCCCCCTGACATGAGTGACAGCATCACCCACGAATGCGGTCTGGCGGTCGTCCGACTGCGCAAGGAGATCTCCTGGTATCGGGAGGAGCACGGGGACCCACTCTGGGGTCTGCGCAGACTCTTTCTGCTCATGGAAAAGCAGCACAATCGTGGGCAGGACGGTGCAGGGATCGGCATCGTCAAGTTCGACATGCCACCGGGGTCGCGCTTCCTCAGCAGGCTCAGGTCGGCCAAGCGGAACCCCATCGAACGGCTCTTCGATCGTTCGATGCAACCGGCCACCAAACTCGGCAAGAAGGTTCTTCAACTCGGTGAAACCGAGCTCAAGCAACTGATCCCGATGCTGGGGGAGGTCATGGTCGGCCACCTTCGCTACGGAACCCATGGCGGTCGAACCACCGATGCCTGCCACCCGCTGGTGCGTCGCAACAACGTCGCAAGCAGGAATCTCGCACTGGCGGGCAACTTCAACCTGACCAACTCCAGCAGGTTGTTCGAGAAGCTCGTCGAATACGGGCTGCACATCGTCGGCGAATCGGACACCCAGGCGGTGCTGGAGCGAATCGGCTACATGCTCGACCGCGAGCACGAGATGCTTGCGAGCACCATGGGCGAGGGGTCATTCGCGAACCTGCGGGGCTACGAACTCGCGGGCGAGGTGTCACGACAACTGGACCTGGTGCGCATCCTCAGGAAGGCCTCCTCCGACTTCGACGGAGGCTGGGTCCTGGCGGGGCTGGTGGGCAACGGTGACCTCCTGGTCTGTCGCGATCCGGCGGGAATCCGCCCCGCGTTCATGTACATGGACGAAGAGGTGATCGCCGTCGCCAGCGAACGGCCCGCACTCTGCACCGTGTTCAACGTGGATCCGGAGCAGGTCAAGGAACTGCCCCCCGCCAATGCACTGGTGGTGCAGCGATCGGGCGAGATCACCCAGGCCGAGTACATCGCACCGCTTCCGGTGCGGCGATGCACGTTCGAGCGGATCTACTTCAGCCGCGGCAACGACATCGACATCTACCAGGAACGGAAGAAGCTCGGAAGCAACCTCGTGCCGAGGATCCTCGAGAAGGTCGATCATGACGTGGAGAAGACGGTCCTGGGTTTCATTCCCAACACCGCCGAAACCGCCTACATGGGCATGATCGAGGGCTTCCGAAACTTCGCCAACCAGAACAGCGCCGATCGGATCTGGGAACACTTCGAAGCCGGAACCCTGACTCGGAAGACACTCGAAAACACGCTTGCCAATCGAGCCCGAGCGGAGAAGGTCACGCAGAAGGACCAGCGCCTGCGGACCTTCATCACGCACGACTCCGCGCGCAAGAGCCTGGTCGGACACATCTACGACATCACCTGCGGCACGGTTCGACCCGATGACACCCTGGTGGTGATCGATGACTCGATCGTTCGGGGAACGACGCTGCGCGAATCGATCATCACGATGCTCGCGAGACTGAACCCACGCAAGATCGTGATCGCGAGCAGCGCTCCTCCCATCATGTACCCCGACTGCTACGGCATCGACATGAGCCAGCTGGGACGCTTCATCGCGTTCGAAGCGGCGGTGGCGCTGATCAGGGACCAGGGCGACGATGAACTGCTCGAGGAAGTCGAGCGAAAGTGCCTCGAACAGGAACAACAGCCCGACGAACAACTCGAGAACCACGTGAAGATGATCTACAAGCCCTTCGGGCACGAGACGATCTCGAACAAGATCGCGGAGCTGCTTCGAAGCCCCACCCTCGAGTGGAACGGCGAGCTGGACCTGGTCTACCAGGACATCGCGGGGCTTCGCGACGCCATGCCCGAGCACACCGGTGACTGGTACTTCACCGGCGATTACCCCACCCCCGGTGGCAATCGCGTGGTGAACACCGCCTACCTGAAGTGGCGCCGCAACGACTTGTCCCGCTCCTACTAGCCGACGCCGGCCCTGAAACCCCATCTCCGGGCTTTCCTGCCGGTCGAGAGGCCTTGGGGGGCTCACAGAAGGGGTTTTTCTGGCGGATCCACCGGCTGTTCTTGACGCTGGCAGCGGATGCTGGTTCAATGCGCGACTCGCCCGATCATTCAGATCGGGAGGCACCTCATGATGAGGCGGCCAAAGGAACACAGATGGCACGATACCTCGGTCCCAAAGTGAAGCTCTCCCGTCGCGTCGGCGTTCCGATCGCGGATATCCCGAAGCACACCTCGAAGCGCCAGCTCTCCCCACCGGGAATGCACGGCTTCCGTGGCCGAAGGATCAAGGACTACGGAATTCGCAAGGACGAGAAGCAGAAGCTGCGTTACCACTACAACGTGCTGGAACGACAGTTCCGAGGCTATCTCGCCACCGCGACACGTCGCCCGGGAAACACCGGTGAAAACCTGCTCCAGCTGCTTGAATGCAGGCTGGACAACGTCATCCGACGAGCTGGTTTCACCCGCACCATCTGGGCCGCCCGACAGTTCGTGGTGCACGGTCACATCATGATCAACGGCAGCAAGGTCGACCGACCCAGCTACCAGATGCAGATCGGTGACGAGATCACGGTTCGCGGCAAGGATTCCTCCACCAAGCTCGCTCGCGAGAACATGGAGAGCCTGGCTGGACACATGGTGCCCGGATGGGCCGAAGTGAACCCGGCGGAGCTCATGGTCAAGATCGTGGCCCACCCCACTTCCGACCAGATCCCATTCGATGTGAACACCAATCTCATCGTCGAGTTCTACCGTTGATCACCCTTCGGGGCCCTCAATCAAGGCTATTCACCCCAGCGGCGGAGGCATCAGCCTCTGCCGCCGGTCATTTTGGCCCGCCTGGAGCCTGACCGAACTGGCTTCAGGCACGCCCACGGGGTACCCTGTCGCGTTCCGTTGAAAGGACGCCATGTTCAAGTTTCTTCGCCTCTATCAAGGTTGGATTCTCGCCATCTTCGGCACCTTCCTGGTGATCACCTTCCTGCTCCCGCAGGCGATCCAGGGATTGTTCCAGAGCTACGCCGTCTCGGGTGGCGACTGGGCCACCGTCGGTGATGACGAGAATGTCACGAACGGCCAACTCCAGATGGTTCGAGGAGAACTCCTCGTCCAGGACGTGATCGGAACACAGTTTCGAACCATCCCGAACCTCCTGGGCGCGAGCAAGGACCCGAGCTACTGGTACCTCCTCAGTCGGGAAGCCGAACAGGCGGGACTCGTCGGAGGCGCCGGCGTGGGTCGCGACTACCTGGCCAGCATGTCCCAGCAGTACATCGCCAACGGCCAGCAGGTGAGTGAGACCACGATCCTGCTCCAGATGATGGGCAGTTCGAACTTCTCGGATCGCCAGGTCTACGAGACGCTTGCCAAGGTGCAGGGCGTCGCGCAACTCGCCAATCAGTTCCAGAATGCCGCACGCTACTCGGACGAGAGAATGCGCCAGGCAGCAGCACAGCTGGTGCTTTCGGCGGACATCGACATCGTCATCATCGATGCGAAGGCCGATGGCAGTCAGAGCACGCCCACCACCACGGACACCACCACGGACACCGACACCGACACCGAAGTCGCCGCATCGGAGGAGCCCGCCACGCCCCAGGGTAACCCGGCACTTGCCGTGAACACCCCGGACGAAGCGGCCCTCGAAGCGCAGTTCCAGCTGCACAAGTCGGAAAACCCCGGCGAGGGCGAGAGCGGGTTCGGCTACAAGCTGCCCGATCGAGCCAGCATCGAGTGGATCACGGTCTCCAAGGAGGGCGTGCGCACGGCGATCACCGAAACCGCGGAGTTCGACCCGATCGAACTGCGCAAGGCGTTCATCAACGATCCCCAGGCCTACGGGGCGACCACCGGTGCTGAACCGCCCAAGTACAGCGACTACCAGGAGCTGGTCCGCGAGCGCATGCTTCGGGACCTGATCGAGACCCGCATGGGCGAGATCGAGAAGTTCCTGTCCGACCAGACCCAGCTGCCCCGTCGCGGCCTGAACCGCCAGGGCCTGGACTACGAGCTCCCGGAGGACTGGGACCAGCAACGAGCGAATTTCGAGGTACTGGCCGCCGCACTCGGCGAGGAGTTCTCGATGCCGGCTCCCGAGAACGCACGCTCGAGGGAACTGATCAGTGCGATCGAGATCGATTCGCTTCCTGGCGTCGGCAGCTCACGAAGCACCAAGTTCGGCCGACAGCCGACGTCGGTCTCCCAGTACGTGATGGCCTCGAAGGAATTCGGCAACAACACGACGATCCCCTCCCAGGCCGGCATCGCCGGACCGGTGTTCTCGGATGCAGCAGGGAACCTCCACATCTTCCGGGTTCTTGAAACGGACCCCGCGAGGGAAGCTCGTTCAATCGATGAGGTCAGGGATGCTGTGACCGCCGATGCGACCACCCTGGCGAGATTCGAGAAGATCAAGGCCCTGAGCGCAGAACTCGAGACCCAGGCCATCGAGTACGGCCTGCAGCCGATCGCGGAGAACTACGACAGCCAGGTGCGCTTCGTCTCGAAGATCGCGGAAGCGGATGCACAGTTGCTGGCCTATGGCGTCAAGCAACCGACCAGGATCATCGGGCTCAGCGATCCGAAGACAGTCATCGACGCGGTCATCGAGCGGGCTTCGGAGCTGGACTACACCGTCCCGACCACCGACATCCCGCTGAAGGATCGAACGCTGGTCATCGCCGACAAGAACGCACTTGCCATCGCCGTCGTGCAGATCAACGCGATCAAGCCGATGACCAAGGAAAGCTGGTCGGAGCTGTCAGCCAATGCAGGCGTGACCCGGGTGCTTGCCAGCGACGAGACCGCGCTGGACTTCATCAGCACCTACTCGCTCGAGGAACTCATCAAGCGACATGATTTCAAGCTGCTTCGGGCTCGTGAGAACGACGAACTGATCGAGGATGCAGAAATCGAAGGCCTGGACGCCACCCCGGTCGAGACCACCGAAGCCGGCTGAGCCTGCGGTTCAGCTGACCCGGGAACCGGGTGGCACCGTGCCGTCGATGCCGAGTACGCGGACTTCCCGCTCCTCCTCGCCGGTGATCTCACTCGCGGCGAGGATCATCCCCTGGCTGATCTCGCCTCGGAGCTTTCGCGGCTCGAGGTTGGCGACGATCACCACCTGCTTGCCGACCAGCGACTCCGGCTCGTACCACGCCTTGATACCGGCACAGACCTGACGACCTTCGGGGGTTCCGTCGTCCAGGGTGACCTTGAGCAACTTGTCCGCGTTGGGGTGCGGCTCGCACGCCCGGACCGTGGCCACGCGCAGGTCGATCTTGCTGAAGTGTTCGAAATCGATGGGGGGAAGCGGATCGGTCATGAGGTTCCTCGATGTGGGGTGGTTCAGAGTCCGATGGCTGCGGCGTCACGATCACTCAGCAGGCCGCCGTCGGAACGCGCCCGGACGGTCCCGTCTCGTTTCCAGGATCGTTCGCAACGAAGCTCCTCGCGGAGATCCTCGATCTCGATCTCGCCGATCCCGTGTTCGAAGCGCGCTCGACTCACGCCGCAGAGATCGGCGAAGTCCTCGGCGAAGGCAGCGAAGGCATCCTCGGGGTCGGGCACCACGACGCCGGCGTCGAGCGGGTTCTCGATCCCGCGCGCCTTGGCTTCCTCGAGCGCCTTGAGGACCCCCTCCCGCTGTCGCATGATCGCGGGCCATTCGGTGGCGCTCTCGTAGGAAAGACCCAGGTGCGAGGCCTCGAAGACCTCGATGCCTTCACCGTGCAGCGAGCCGTGGATCTCACTCGCGGTGTGGGGGATGATCGGAGCGAGCAGGCGGCAGAGCAGGTCGGCCAGCACGAAGATCGTGCTCTGGCAGGCGCGACGTCGCGATGAATCCTCGGCGTCGCAGTAGAGACGATCCTTGACCGCGACGCAGTAGGTCGCGGAAAGCGCGTCATTGCAGAAGTCGTAGATCGCGAGGTGCGCTTCACGGAAGGCGTATCGATGCAGGGCTTCCCGGACATGACGTTCGACCTGGGCGGCATGCCCGAGGATCCACCCGTCGGCGGTGTGGGGCTCGATGTCCTCGAGGGCGACCTGGTGCTTGTCGGGTTCGAAGCCCACGAGGTTCGACAGCAGGAAACGCACGGTGTTGCGGATCTTTCGATAGCTTTCGCCGGCCAGGCGGAAGAATTCGACATCGACCTTCACGTCGTTCTCGAAGGCGAGCGAGGAGACCCACCACCGACAGACGTCCGCGCCGTAGGACTTGAGCAGCTCCTCGACGGCGAGCGCGTTGCCGCCGGACTTGGACATCTTGCGACCGTCCTTGTCGACCATGAACCCGTGGGTGATGAGGGTCCGGTACGGCGACTCGCCGGTCACCCCGATACCGGGAAGCAGCGAAGCCTGGAACCAACCGCGATGCTGGTCGGAACCTTCGAGGTAGAGATCGACCGGGAAACCCAGGTCGCGCTCCCGCATGACCGAATTCCAGCTTGAACCCGATTCGAACCAGACATCGAAGATGTCCTGCATCTTGGTGAGGCTCGAGAGATCAAGCCCCTCGGGGGCGTCGGGGTCGGAAGCGAGGTCGTAGCTGGCCAGCAGCTCTTTCGGGGTCTCGGTGAACCAGGCATCACTGCCTCGGGCACGGAACGCCTCCGCGACCGCACGCGCGCTGGCGGCGGTGAGGAAACTCTCGCCATCAGGGCGGCTGAACGCCGGGATCGGCAGTCCCCAGGCGCGTTGGCGAGAGAGACACCAGTCCGGCCGGGACTCGAGCATTCCGAGCATTCGGTTGCGGCCCCAGGCGGGCACGAAGGAAACGGTGGTGTTGACCGCCTCGGTGGCGCGTTGTCGCAGGGAGCCGCCGTCGGCGAAGTCCTTGTCCACTCCGATGAACCACTGCTCCGTGGCGCGGAAGATCACCGGGGTCTTGCTGCGCCAGTCATGGGGATAGCTGTGGGTGAAGAGATGGTCGTGGAAGAGGTGCCCGCTTTCACGGAGCCGTTCCACCACCTCGGGGTTGGCCTTCCAGATCGAGAGGCCGCGCATCCATTCAGGCACGGTCTCGTCGTAGGTGCCGTCTCCGAGCACGGGACAGTAGACCTCGAGTCCCTCGCGCAGTCCGGTGCGGTAGTCGTCTGCGCCATGACCGGGTGCGGTGTGGACCAGGCCCGTACCGTCCTCGAGGGTCACGTAGTCGGCAAGCACCACCGGGCTTTCACGATCACAGAAGGGATGCCGGTAGCGAAGACCGTCGAGTTGGGCGCCGGTGCAGGTTCCCAGGATCTCGATCTCTTCCGCCCCGCCCATCGCGGCCACCTTCTCAAGCAGTGCCGAAGCGATGATCGTCTCACTGCCGTCGATGCGCGCCAATGCGTAGTCGAAGCGTTCGTGGACCGCGATCGCCAGGTTCGCGACCAGCGTCCAGGGCGTGGTGGTCCAGATCATGAAGGATGGCGTGGTGTCCAGTTCGACGCCGAAGACCCGACCGACCGCTTCACGGTCGGCGGCTTCGAACTCGACGTAGATCGAACAATCCTCGCAGTCCCGGTATTCCAGTTCCGCCTCGGCAAGCGCGGTCTCGTTGTCGATCGACCAGTGCACCGGCTTCAGGTCGCGGTAGACCAGGCCGGCGGCAACGAGGTCGGCGAAGACCTCCACCGTCGCGCCTTCGAACTCCGGTTGCATCGTGAGGTAGGGGTTGTCGTAATCGGCGAAGGTCAGGAGCCGTTCCATCTGGGTGCGCTGGCGCTTCTGGGACTTCTCGGCGTACTTGCGACATTCACGGCGAACCGCCATGCGGCGCGCATCCTCCTCGAGATCGGCGAGCTTCGCGATCTTGCCGGATTCGACGAGTTCGGTCATCACCCGATACTCGATCGGCAGTCCGTGGCAGTCCCACCCGGGGACGTAGTCACACCACTCCCCTTCCATCAGGCGAGATCGAACGACGAGGTCCTTGAGGACCTTGTTCATCAGGTGCCCGACATGGATGTCCCCGTTGGCGTAAGGCGGCCCGTCATGGAAGATGAACCGGGGGGCATCGGCACGCGCGGAACGCACTCGGTCGTAGAGACCGCTTGCCAGCCACTTCTTCAGTGACTGCGGTTCGTTCTGCGCCAGGTTCGCCTTCATGGGGAAGGCGGTCTTCGGCAGGTTCAGGGTCTTCTTGTAGTTGGGTTTCTCGGCCTGCTGATCGGTCATCACGGGTACCTCGCAAGCGGTGGATTCTAGGCGAAACCCAACGCGGTGACTCAGAAGTCCGGTGTCTCGTCCTCGGGCTTGATCGCTTCATCAAGGTAAGCCTGGAACGGACCTATCTGGTAGCTGATGAAGCAGAAGGCGTGGTGCAGGGTGAACCATTCCGGATCGGTGGGATCCTTGTCCAGATCGGCGCGCAGCCGGTTCAGTTCAGCGAGCAGTTTCTCGACTTTCAAGGTGGATCCTCTCAGTGGTCATGGTCGTGGTCATGGTCGTGGTCGTGGTCATGGTCGTTTTGCTGGGGCGCGGATTCGCCAACGACAGCAGGCGCGGCGTGATCATGACCATGATCGTGACCGTGGTTGTGGCCTTCCAGCAGGCCAGCGCCCCAGGCGATTGCCACCCCGACGAAGAGCGCGACGGTCAGGCGGATGCGGTCGTGTTGGTGGAACTGGAGCTCAGGGAGCAGGTCCGCGCAGGCGATGCAGATGAAGGTTCCGGCACTGAAGGCAAGCGCCAACCCCGTGAACTCAGAGGAATCGGCGGCACCATCAATCAGGAAGAAGATGACCACGCCAATTGGAATCACGAGCGCGAAGAGGCCGTTGATCGCGAGTGAAAGTGCACGCGAGGCACCATTGGCCCGCATCAGGGTGGTGATGGTGAGCGCGTCGAAGGGCTTGTGCAGGACGATGCCGAGAAACACCCCAAACCCTGCCAGTGACTCGACGGTGCTCGAGGCGGCGACCGCGGACCCCAGGGCGACGCCGGCGATCAGCGTGTGCACGCTCAAGCCGAAGAGCGCGCTGGCCCAGCCCAGGTTGTGATTGGAGTGGGAGCAGCCACCATCGCTGGTCGGATCGGTTTCATGATGGTGGAAGCAGAAGAAGCGTTCCAGGAGGAAGAGGGTCAGGAACCCCGCAAGGACCGCGAGAAAGATCCCGTCCGCGGACCCGCCCTCATGCAGGGCGTGCGGCAGCATGTGCAGGATCGCCACGCCGATCAGGACCCCGGAGACCAGGGACAAGGCCATCTGCATGCCCCGATGGGACAGTTTCATGAGAATCGGGACCAGTCCACCGAGGATGGAAACGGCGCCAATGAGTGCACAATAGATGATCAGTGTCGTGAGCATGGGGCGTCTTTGCAGGGAGATGAGCGGTCAGGGCATTGTACCGTTTTTACTGCTTTTCTGATGCGTGGCGGCCCTGATCAGGTGTGGGTAGACTGGGTGGTTCACCAGCGGGGCGGTAGCTCAATTGGGAGAGCGCTTCGGTCGCATCGAAGAGGTTGAGGGTTCGATCCCCTTCCGCTCCATGACCCCCACCAGACCCCGGCCCCTGGGCCGGGGTCTGGTTCGTCTCCTCCCTGCGTGCTCCATCGGTTCATCCCCAAAGAGAAGCTTGTTCGGAGCCTTCCTCGGGAGCCCGCTACACTTGTTTCATGACCTCAACCCGCGCGGCGGCCGAGGCCAACGGGACCTCCGCCAGCAACGAGATGCAGTACGACAGCCCCGTCTGGAAGACGCCGGCGATGCAGCAGTTCGTGCGCTTCAAGAAAGCGCACCCCGACTGTGTGCTGCTCTTCAGGATGGGCGACTTCTACGAACTCTTCGGGGACGACGCGGTGCTCGCGCACAAGGCGCTCGCGATCACCCTCACCGAGCGGACCAAGGGCATGCCGATGGCCGGGGTCCCCCACCATGCGCTCGAGGGCTACCTGAGGCGACTGGTCGAACAAGGCTACCGGGTCGCGATCTGCGACCAGATCCAGGACCCACGCGAGGCCAAGGGCGTGGTGGAACGCGCGGTCACCCGGGTACTCACGCCAGGCACCCTGGTCGATGAGACCCTGCTCGAGGACGGTGCGTCCAACCACGTCGCGACGATCCGGATCGATGGCGAGCACGCGGCGATCGCGACCGCGGAACTCTCGACCGGTCGTTTCGAACTGCACGAGATGCCCTTGGCGAGGCTGGTCGACGACCTGATCAGGATCGGCCCGGCGGAAATCGTCCACCAGGAGATCGAAGGCCTCGATCCGGAGTGGCTGGTCGCGGTCAGGAACGCACAGATCGCACCCTTGACCGCACGCCCGGCCTGGACCTTCGGCGCGGAAGAAGCCCGACATCGGCTGGAGACCTTCCACGGAGTCACCTCGCTCGAAGGCTTCGGGCTTGCACCCGAAGCCAACAGCACCGCTGCGGCGGGCGCACTGGTGCGCTACCTCCTCGAGACCCAGAGCCCCGACGGCGATGGCGAGCATGCCAACCTCGGTCACCTTCGCGCACCCCGCATCGCTTCCAACGCCAGCCACCTGGTGATCGATGCCACCAGTCTTCGCAGCCTCGAGGTCGAACGCACCCTGCGCACCGGGGGCACCGAAGGCACCCTGCTCTCGGTCCTCCAGCGTTCCCGAACCCCGATGGGACGGCGACTGCTCCGGGAGTGGCTCTGCTGGCCGCTGCTCGAGAAGGACCGCATCGAAGCACGCCAACGTGCGATCGGCGCGATGATCGAGGACCCCGACTTCGCCGACCGACTCCGCGACATCTTCTCCGGCATCCAGGACGTCGCGCGCATCGCCGCACGCACCGCGATGCGGCGCGCCACCCCGCGCGACATCGTCGCACTCGGCCATTCGCTGGGTCGGCTGGTCGAACTGCTCGACGAACTGGAGGCGCGCCCCGCCTTCGAGGCCGCTCGAAAACGGCTCGAACAACTCGGTCTCGCCCTGGCACCGGTCGAGGAACGCATCCAGGAGTGCTGCGTCGAGGACGCCCCCGCGCACCTGCGCCAGGGCGGTCTCTTCCGGGACGGGATCGACGAGATCCTCGACGAAGCGAGGCTGCTCCAGCGGGATGCCAACAGCTGGCTCGCGAACTACCAGGCCCAACTCGCGGAAGAGCACGCGATCGCCTCGATGAAGGTCGGCTACAACAAGGTCTTCGGGTACTACATCGAGATCAGCAACGCCAACCGCACGAAGGTACCGGACAGTTTCACGCGCAAGCAGACCCTGAAGAACGCCGAACGCTACATCACCCCCGAACTGAAGACCTTCGAGGAGAAGGTCATGTCCGCGGAGGGCCGCGCCTTCGACCGCGAACGCGAGCTCTTCGAGGAACTGCTCGCGATGATCGCGGGGCACACCAACGAACTCGCCGAGTACGCCGGCACCGTCGCTTCACTCGACTGCCTCTGCGGCCTCTCGGAAGTCGCCGCCGCGGGCGGCTGGTGTCGACCGGAGATCTGCGACGAACCGACCCTCGAAATCGAGGGCGGCCGCCACCCGGTGCTCGACCGCCTGCTCAAGGACGACTTCGTCCCCAACGACACCCACCTCGGCTGTGCGGACACCCCCGCCACCCTCGGGCTGATCACCGGGCCGAACATGGCCGGCAAGTCGACCTACATCCGCCAGGTGGCGCTGATCACCCTGCTCGCCCACGCCGGCGCCTGGGTGCCGGCGACCTCGGCGCGCATCGGGCTCACCGACCGCATCTTCACCCGGATCGGTGCCAGCGACGAACTGCATTCGGGCCGGTCGACCTTCATGGTCGAGATGACCGAGACCGCGAACATCCTGCACAACGCGACCGAGCGCAGCCTGGTGATCCTCGACGAGATCGGTCGCGGCACCAGCACCCTCGACGGGCTGAGCCTGGCCTGGGCGATCGCGGAGACGCTGGCCGCGCGCGGTGCACGCACCCTCTTCGCGACCCACTACCACGAGCTCACCTCGCTGGCCGATCGCCTCGAAGCGGTGGGCAACCTGCACGTGACCGTCCGGGAGTGGAACGACAAGATCATCTTCCTGCACCGGATCCAACCCGGCCGCACCGATCGCTCCTACGGGATCCACGTGGCGCGACTTGCGGGCGTCGACCCGGCGACCCTCGAACGGGCGCAGTCGATCCTCGAGACCCTCGCGGTCGAGACCGGTCCGCTGTCGGTCGCGGAGAGCACCCCTGCCGCAGCCGAAGCTCCCGACCAGATGACGCTCTTCAAGGAATACCTGCCGCACCCGGTGCTCGAGCGCATGCG
>JAQWMQ010000019.1 GCA_029246705.1 Phycisphaerales bacterium
GGCTCACCCATGGTCAGGGCGGGGATGCCGTTGGCGATCGCTGCCGCAGCCCCCAGGTTGGACAACGCACCACAAACCCCGCCGACCTCGATCGTCATCTCGGGATCACAGCGAAAGGCCCCTCGAAAGGGGTGGTAGTACAACCAGCCCTGGACGGTGTCACCGAAACAGTTGAAGCCGCGATACGGCGCCTGCCAGCAGGCACTGACGTATTCGGCTCGAGGCCAGCAGATGCGTTCCCTCAGGAAGGTCAGCGCTTCGGGTGCGGTCCAGCTGGGGTACTGCGGACCGCGGGCAAGAAAGCGGCGCTCCCAGGTTTCAAGGTCGTCGTAACAGCGGTTGAGAAGCCCGTCCGCATGGTGATCACGGAAGTAGTCGTACCGCAACTGCATCCAGTCCTCGTCCCGATCACCGGCCCGAAGCTCGAGCGCACAGGCGGTGGCCATCGACCGGTCGACAGGGCGCGAGGCCAGGCCGGGGTCCTCCTCCCAGAGTCGCGCGAGGAACGCGAGAACGCGTGGCCCGTTTTCAAGGGGGCCACTGTCCAGGAGCGCATGCATCCATGCCTCGTCCGCGGTCAAGGCAGCAAGGAAGTCGCTGTACCGGGGGTCGTTCCACATCGACCCCGCAGCCTGCTCGACACTCCAGGTCATGAGTTCACGAGGCCCAGGAGGAACCCCACCGACAACCGTCGAAACCGGAGCGAACAAGGGCAGGAGGATGAACCAGAGGAGCGTGGATCGAAATCGTGGCATGAAGCCCAGCATACGATGATTCCGGAGATACCCGGGAGGACGGACGAGGAGGCAGGAATCTGGCCTCAAATGACCCAAAGCCATCCATTATTGGCAGAACGAAGGGCGCTGTATTTCTCGAAAACTTGATGAATAGGGCAAAAGGAACTCAAAAACAGATTCAAATCTGCTCTAATCGAGCCATCGGTGCCCGAGCCGGACAGCGCTCCCTTAAGCGTTGAAACAGGGTGTGATACGAAGTCGCACAAGTGGAGTGCGCAAGAAGAAGAGAGACAAGACGAGCCACGGCACGTCACAAAAGAGAGAAAGACACATGATGTTCAAGCATCAAGTGTGATGATTACCCATGAAGAAATGTGTGTTTGCTGCAGTTATCGCTGGATCTGCCACAGCAATGGCATCCGCCGAATTCACGGACAGCATTGTCCAAGTCAACGCAACAGCTCAGGAACTCGTCGACAACGGTTTCACCCAGGTCGGCAGTAGCCCCTTCATCTCCTACCCGGATGAAGAGTGTGCCGCGCAGGGCTGCGTGACCCTGGCTGGTACCAGCGGCCCCTTGCCCCTCAAGGGCTTCATAGAATTCCAGTTCGAGGACTTCACCCTCAGCAAAGAGTTCTACAACGGGCTCTACATGGTCCTGGACATTTCCTACGGGTCGAGCGGCCTGACTCGTGAGATCCTGATGGATCAGATCAACGATGAAACGGCGGCCACCTCTGTCGTCGCCCAGACCCCCTCTGAAGCCAACAACGCACAAGGCACCTGTTCCTTTGACAGCTGGATGCCCGCGGAACTCCTCGACAGCATCGTCTGCAACTGGGTTCCGGATGATGCCCCCACCACTCCAGGCCTCTCCCAGGTCTTCCGCTTCGCGTGGAATCTCGCGGACCTGGAATGGTTCAACGGTGGTGGTATCTCGCTCGACGGCGCCTACGGCCTCCCGGCTCCTGGCGCACTTGGACTCTTTGCGATGTCAGGCTTGATCCCCACTCGACGCCGACGTCGCTGAACGAACCGCTCCCGCTCCCTACACATCAACTTTCATGACAACAGCCGCACACGCGGCTGTTGTCATGTCTTGTCCTGTCCTGTTCGTCAAAGGAAGCACGGAACTCATCGAAGGCTGGTACCAGCGATGTACCCGGTGGACCAGGCCCACTGGAAGTTGAACCCACCGATCCGACCATCGACGTCGAGGATCTCACCGATCAGGTGCAGGCCGGGACAGACGCGCGATTCCATGGTCTCGAGACGAACCTCCCGAAGCGGGATGCCCCCCATCGTGACCTCGGCATGCGTGAAACCACGATCACCCTCGATGGCCAGGTCAAGCCCCACGCATGCACGGACGAGCCGAAGACGAGCTTCGCGATTCAGCTGACCAAGTGGTTCCTGCGGATCGACCCCAGCCAACTCGCAGAGCCCACGCAGGAATCGATCCGGTAGCTCGCCACGTAACAGGGCCAGGGGCGTGCTCTTGGGATTGGCCAGTACACGGGCATCGAGTGCCGCTTCGTCGGTACCGGGCAGGAAACAGGCTCGCAAGGACGACCCCGGATCATCGATTCGTGCGGCGCGCCAGTAGCGACTGACATCGAGTGCGCACGGCCCGGAGAGGCCGAAATGAGTGCAGAGCAGACTGTTGGTGAACGCCTTGAGGACCTTGCCGGTCCCACTGCGAAGCGTGAGTGTCGCCTCGACGGCGATACCGGACAGATCACGAAGCTGGTGACCCCCGGGGAGAATCAGCGGCACGAGCGCAGGGCAGACATGTTCGCCGATGGTGTGACCGAGAGCCCGCGCGAAATCGTACCCCAGTCCGTCTGAACCGGATTTCGGGAGCGCCTTGCCCCCGGTGGCGAGGATGAGACGCGGCGCCCGCGCTTCACCCCAGTCCCCGGACACCTCGAACCCGTCATGTACCTGCCGAATGGCTTCCACCCGTCGCGGGAACCTGATCAGCACCCCCGCCTGTTCCGCCGCACGAAGCAGGGCATCGAGAACCGTCCGGGAGCGATCAGTCGTGGGAAAGAGCTTGCCGGTCTCTTCCTGCTTGAAATTCACACCCATGTCGTTGAAGAATGCCACCGTCTCGGAGACGCCGTAGCGACGCAGGACCTTGCGGATCGCGTTGGGCGAGGAACCGGCATAGGCCTTCTCATCGACTGCGTGGTGGGTGACGTTGCATCGGCCGCCGCCGGCGACCAGGATCTTCGCGCCGAGGGTCCGGGCCCCGTCAAGAGCAAGAACGCGCGCGCCGGACCTGCCCGCATGGATGGCGGCATACAGTCCGGCAGCACCGACGCCGACCACGATCACGTCTGGTGGGGATTCTGGGGAGGTTCCCATCTCAGCAGCATACGGTTTGAACGACCGAAAGGGACGAGCCGTGGACGCGGGGACCCCACTCGGCGATGATCGCTGCACACGGAACCGAGATCACCCCGGACTGGAGTCGAGCATCATGCCCAACAGCCGCAGGAACTTCATCGCCGCCGGAGCGGCGGCGTCCATGATCCCACTGTCGACCGCGGTGGCGCGAAGCACCCGCCAGGAAGCTGCGCCGGCGTTACCGGGGGCCAGACGGACGAACCCCATCGCTCTGTCGACCTACTCGCTCTGGCGTTTTCGAAACGACGAGCTCAGGGACATGGACACCTGCATCGACCTTGCGGACGAGTTCGGTTTCGACGGCATCGAATTCCTGCTCTACCAGGTCGGTCAGAACGAGATGCTCAGCCGGTCGAAGATGATGTCCTACAAGCGTCGCGCGCAACGACTCGGTCTTCCCTTGATGGGCCTGTCGACCCACCAGGGGTTCGTGACCCCCGATCGAGAGAAGCGGCGCTTTCACATCGACCGCACCATCGGCCAGATCGAGATGGCCTATGAACTCGGCATACCCACCATGCGCGTGAACAGCGGGACCTGGGGTACTTCGAAGGACTTCGACGAGCTCATGGCGAACCGTGGGATCGAATCACCTCTTGAGGGCTATACCGATGAGGATGCCTTTCCCTGGGTGATCGAGGCGTTCGAGAAATGCCTCCCCACGGCCGAGCGTTGTGGCGTGGTCCTTGGCCTCGAGAATCACTGGGGCCTGGGCCTGACCCCGGAAGGCATTCTCAGGATCGTGAATGCCGTGGATTCCCCCTGGCTTCAGGTCACCACCGATACCGGGAACTTCCTCGAGGATCCCTACAAGCGTCTCGAAAAACTCGCGCCGCACACGGTGCTCGTGCAGGCGAAGACCTATTTCGGTGGTGGACAGTGGTACACCCTCGAACTCGACTACGAACGGATCGGTCGAATCCTCAATGCCGCGAACTACCGGGGCTGGATCTCGCTTGAATTCGAGGGCATGGCGGACTATCGAACGGCCATCCCGCAGAGTCTTGAACTGCTGCGGAATGCCTTCCCTCGCCCGGAAGCAGTCCGAGGGACAGTCACCTCGCAGTGAAGATCAGTGAGCTGGCGTCTTTGCAAAGAGATTGATGACCGCGACCCCGAGAATGATCAGCGACATGCCGACCAGGGTCCAGCGATCGGGTATCTCCTTGTAGAAGATCGCACCGCTCAACGCGATCAACACGATACCCATGCCCGACCAGATGGCATAAGCGACACCAAGGGAGATCTTGTCGAGGCAGAGCGTCAAGAGGTACAGCGATGCCACGTACCCGACGATCATGAGGACCGTTGGCCAGAGCCGCGAGAAGGAGTCGGACGCCTTCAGGGCACTGGTGGCGACGACTTCAGCGAGTATGGCAAGGCTCAAGTAGACATGGTGCATCGGCGTCTCCATGTTTGGGAAGAGTCGAGGACGAGATGATGCCGAGACGAGCTCAGACGAATTGATCACCATAGTTCATTGCACAGGATCAAAGCGACTGAATGCCGCTTGCCTGCATGAACCAAAGATGCCGGGACTGATTACGGAGCCTGGTCAGCGCGCACGACGGGTCGGACGTGCACCCGTGCTACCTCGTCCGAGTCGCCCCGGATGATGCGATGCACGGGAACCCGGACCGGATCGCTTGGAAGCGAAACCGCCACCCGAGCGTGACTTTCGACCTCTGCCCGGGCCCGCTGAAGGACCGTTGCCCCCACGAGGAGCGCCCCCTCGATGGTCGGACTTCGGCTTCCAGCCACCACTCTTGGGCTTGGGCTTCCACTCGCCGTTCTTGGGCTTGGGCTTCCATTCGCCGTTCTTGGGCTTGGGCTTCCATTCGCCGTTCTTCGGCTTGGGCTTCCACTCGCCGTTCTTCGGCTTGGGCTTCCATTCGCCGTTCTTCGGCTTGGGCTTCCACTCGCCGTTCTTCGGCTTGGGCGTCCACTCGCCGTTCTTGGGCTTGGAGGTCGGCTTCGAAGATGACCCATTGGCATTGCCCTTGGGTTGATACGGCGCACCGGGCTTGGCCTTCAGGGTCCAACCACCACCGTGCTCTGAGCCTGACTCGAAGTCATTCGACGTGGGTCGATTCGGTCGACGGTCATCCGGACGAGGAGACCAGCCCTGGGGCTTCACCTTCTTGTCCGAGGCATGATGGTCGGGACGATCATTCGTGTACGTACCGTAGCCCTTGTCACTGCGCTTGCTCTTGCCGCGGTCTCCACCCTTGGAGAACTTGTCGGTGCGGTTCTTGCCAGAGGATCGCGGCTGCTCGAATCGATCCTTCTTGTAGTTGCTCCTGCGAGCCTCAGGGGATCGTTCCCGGTCTTCCCCGCTTCGGGGAGCGGAGACCTCGGTTTCGCCGACGACCATTTCCGGTTCCTGTGACTGATCGACGACGTCGATCCGAACACCGGTGCGACGCTCGATGGACCGCAGAAGCTTGCGCTCGTCACGCGTACAGAAGGAGACCGCAATGCCGGTGTGCCCGGCACGAGCGGTTCGCCCGATACGGTGGACATAGGTTTCAGGGTCGATCGGCATGTCGAAATTGATCACATGGCTGATCTCGTCGACATCGATGCCTCGCGAGGCGACATCCGTGGCGATGAGCACCGAGACCCGACCTCGCCGGAAGGCGTCCATCGCCTTGGTCCTGGCATTCTGGGTCTTGTTGCCGTGAATTGCGTCGGAATTGATCGATGCTCGGCGGAGGACGGTCGAAAGACGATCTGCGCCGTGCTTGGTTCGCGTGAACACCAGCGCCCTGGAGACCTCGGGACGACGAAGGAAACGCGTCAGCAGATCCTGCTTCGAATTCCTGTCGACCTTGTAGAGCTTCTGCGTGATTGCCTCGACCGTCGTCGATTCGGGATCGGACTGGATCGAGACCGGATCCCGGAGGATCGAGTCCGACAGCACCCGGATCTCCTTCGACAGGGTTGCCGAGAAGAGCAGAGCCTGGCGTTCATCGGGGAGCATCGCAACGATCTTGCGAATGTCGTTGACGAAACCCATGTCCAGCATTCGATCGGCTTCATCAAGCACGAGCGACTGGATCTCGGAGAGATCGATGTGTCCCTGGTTCACCAGGTCGAGAAGTCGGCCGGGCGTGGCGACCAGCACGTCGATCCCCGCTCGCAAGGCCTTGACCTGGTGGTACTGACTGACACCACCGAAGACCACTGCATGCTGCAGCGACAGTTCCCTGCCATAGGTGACGAAGCTCTCCATGATCTGCATCGCGAGTTCACGCGTGGGGCAGAGCACGAGTGCACGAGGCGCACGGCCCTTGGAGCGCTTGCGAGAAGGTCGGGGCTGTCGCACTTCGGTACCGGCGAGCCTGTGCAGGATCGGCAGTGCGAAGGCGCCGGTCTTGCCGGTGCCCGTCTTGGCGCAACCAAGAATGTCGCGGCCTTCGATGGCCGGCGGAATGGCGTCAGCCTGAATTGGAGTAGGTTCGGTGTAGCCTTGGGCTTCAACCGCACGAACGATGGGCTTCGAAAGCCTGAGATCCTGAAAACTCATGCCGAATAGTCTCTGGTTCCGGCGAGTGAACGCGCGGTTGGTTCTGTCCGGACAGTCTTCGAACGCAGGGAGCGCTCTGCCAAAGCCACCGGGTTCACGTGCATGCGAGTTGAGGTGAAACTCAAATGCAGACGGGTCAGAATACCCCTCATCCGCACCAAAAGCCAGATGATCATCAGATGAGTCGCCTCGAGCAAACCATCGGAACGACCGCTCAAAGTCGACTCTGACGGTCGTGATAAGGCGAATTCGGACCTTCCACCCCCCTCCCAGAGGCACTGAAGACACTCCAGGTGGGCCGAACCAGCAACAATTGCCGCTGGAATCCACCGCAACAGGCCACTTGCCACAGGCTCCTGACAGTCAAGTTTTCGATGTGGGCCGGATGGCTCAAGGCACTTCGAAGCACTTGCGCCATGTTGCTCCATGTTGCGCCATGTTGCGCCATGTTGCTTCTTGATGCTCCGCTCTTTGATGGATCGTCATGCACCTGCGCGAAAAGAGAACGACCCACGACACGCGTCCAGGAACAACATTGAAAGCACGTCGAAACTCGATGAAGTCGAACGACAGATGACAGCTTGTTGATCACGACACAAACCAGCACGTGAGGACGAAGGGCGTGCATCGAGCACCGACCGGTTACTGGTTTTCAACGATCAAAGGCCAGCATGCATATCGACAGAAATGTCATTAACGTCATGTCCTGACCGACAATGTGTCTGTGAATACAAAACTTCATCCTTGACAAATCGGACCATGACAGGTATTTAAAGGTGCAATTCCTTCGGCGCATGTGCGCGAAGTGAAGAGAGAGAGACAATGGAGCTTGAGAACTCCAATGTCGACAATCCGGGTGCGACCTCAAGACGTCGGTAGTCTTTACGTGACGCAGAACTCACTGCGACAGGCTGTAGATAGGTCTGAGCAGGCTCGCGCCAACATTTGAGATTGGACAGTCCATGCACATGACATCATGTACTGGAACAGCTGTAGTTGCGTCATCTCTGCTTCTCATCACAGGGGCATCCACCCAAGCGTCGATCGTGGTCACGAATTCCGAGATCGCATACGAACATGTTGCGAGCACGTTGGGTCTCCAACTGCATGAGGAATCACTGGACGCATACATCGGATCCGCCGCGGCTTTCACCGGGGGAAATGACCTGTGGGCCTGGGAACTGACTGCCACCAACGGTGTGACGGCCTTCAACTCGATGGTCATGGCCAACAGCGGCAATACCGCGCTCAGCCTGAACTTCGAATCGGATCAGGTCTTCAGCATCGGCGGCGAGTTCCTGCTGCTCTCCCCGGAGGGCTCCCCCATCACCGGGCTCATCCAGCTGCTCCTTTCGGATGGCTCCTCCTACATATCCACGGTGAGCAGCGAGGAGACCTTTGCCGGCTTCCTGAGTGACGACCTGAACATAACCTCACTGAACATCATCGGGTTCGGCGATTCCGCACCGGACGTGACCGCATTGTCATCGTTCACGATCGGGGTGATTCCGGCCCCGGCGTCGATCTTCAGCCTGCTCGCACTGGGAGGCATCGGACGTCGCCGAAGGCGCTGACCTGCCAGGGTCATTCAAGCGGATCTCATGAACGCCCACCAGCACGGCTGATGAGGCACGACAACCGATCCAGTTCCTCGCGGTCGAATCTGCCCCTGTACCTGCAGGAGGAATGCAGGTGCGGAGAGACCGCGAGGAATTCATCGGCATTCGAGGACCGGACCCCACCCCCGCACATCACCTCGATCGCAACCCGACCCGAAACCTTCGCCAGACGACCACAGATTTCGACGTCGGCCGCCAATCGCCTGGTTCGAACGGCGAGAGAGACCGAATCGATTTTCCAGCGGTCGGACCCCGTGGTCAGGATCCTGACCACGCCGATCTCGTTGAAGAACTGCAGGGTGCGCTCGC
Source organism: Phycisphaerales bacterium (assembly GCA_029246705.1). Taxonomy (GTDB): domain Bacteria; phylum Planctomycetota; class Phycisphaerae; order Phycisphaerales; family SM1A02; genus JAKVBQ01. Next base: position 8,607 of record JAQWMQ010000019.1, read on the forward strand.
GATCGGGAACCAGATCGATCGAACGGAGAACCGAGACCGCGAGCTCGTGCGAAGCTGCCCGCTCGGCAAGCTGTGAACAAGCAGCTTGGTCGATCCTGCCATCAGGAAGAAGCGGACCGATCGCCACGCCGTCGGCCCCCGCGGCCGCAAGGCGATCGATGCTCGCCAGTGAAGCATCGAGCCGAGCAGGCGACATCTTGAAATCCTTCAGGTCAGAACCATCGATGATCTCGCCGATGCGGGGACGAATCAGGGCGAACACCTGCGTGCCCGCCGGCTTGGCCAGCTCGACCACCCGCTGGAACAACTCGAGCTCGGGCGTCCAGCCCTCGGTCCCAAGATCGGAACACACCTCAAGCCGGGTCGCCTGCCCGACCAACTGGCGCGCAACTTCGATCGAATCGACCGGAACCTCGAGCGTGGCGGGGCGTGTCATGGCAGCCTACTTCTCCTGAAGCGTGACCATCGCACGCCCCATCCCTTCACCGATGAGGAGATAGCTCTCGGCATTGCCGAACCAGTGATGCCCGTGCCCCTGGTTGGGTGAATCCTCGGGTTTTCGAAGATGGGCCCGAGTCGGCACGTAGCGGGCTTCGTTCCTGAACTCACGCCGCAGGGGCACCGCTTTCTGGGCCGCCCAGAGTTTCGGGTTGTCGGCGTTGCCGGTCTGCCCCACGACGAAGGGAAGCTCCGGAACATCAAGCGCCTCGCGCAGGTCGAGGATCAGGTTCGCAAGATTCTCCTCGTAGGCCTCGAGCCCGCCGTCGGTGAACATGTCGTTCCACCCCTGGAACCAGATGAAACCGGCCAGCTCCGGCTTCATGCCGGCGAGCCCGGGAAAGTGCTCATCAAGTGATTCGATCGCGGCGCGATAGGACTCGATCATCTTCAGGTAGAAGGGACCGACCTGACCGCCCGAGCGGGGTGGTCGGAAGTCGTTCATCAGACTCTTACCACCCCAGCAGGTCTTGATCAGCAGGACCGGTTCATCGAAGTGTTCACCCAGCTGCCAGCCGATTTCCAGCTCCGGCCCGAAGTGGTGTCGTCCTTCATACCCCGCGTAGCCGATCGACAGCGGCCCGGTCTTCAGCGGACCGCGCTCAGGCTGGTAGTGGACGAAGACATCATCCCGGGTCACCCAGGACCCGTCCGCATCACGCCAGTGGCCGAAGTCCGCTGCGGAGCGCGGATCATCGAGCACCGTGGTGAGTATGCCGCGGCCCCCGTTGTAGTGGTCGGGATGATCGAGGTCGACCACCGCCTGGCCTTCCATGTTCGACTGACCGGCCAGCAGGAACACCTTGAGCGTGCGAGGCTCGACCGTATCGGTGGTGGTTGCAGGCCCCAGGAGGAATGCAGCCAGAAGCAGTGGGATGTTGATCATGGTGGGTCCAGTCCTGAGCCTTGGAAACGCGCCATTCACGCCGGCAGGCGCAGGCGGGTCGAATACATGAGTGGAATGCTCGGTTCGCCCTCGGGGAAGCGGTACACACGGGCCTTCTCATCATGAACGAGACCGGGAAACCGGTTGAAGGCGGTGAACTCGTGTTCCTCGAAGCGTTCGAGCGTGAAACCGGACTTGAGCAGTGCGTTGATCACCGAGCTGACCGGGTGGGTCCAGGTGAAGTCGACGACATGCTTTCGTGGAAGGTCCCCGTCGGTGTAGGTGCACCCCGAGTGATCCTCGAAGGGGATGCCGTGATCGAAGTAGTTGTTCTCAACCGCGAGATCGTCGTCGGTAAAGATGTCGGTGATCGGATGGAACTCGCTCAGGTAGAGGAGCCCCCCGGGTTTCACCAGTCGTGATGCGGTCTCGGCCCAACGAGCCATGTCAGGCAGCCAGCAAAGGGCTCCGCGCCCCGTGTAGAGGATGTCGTACTTTCGACCGAGGATCTCGGGTGCCTGATTCACCTCCCCCACTTCAAAGCGTGCGTCGATCCCGCACCGTGCGGCGATGTCCCGGGCCGCGTCGATCGCAGGCTTCGAGAAATCCAGACCGGTGACCGCCGCACCCGCCCGCGCCCAGGAAAGGGTGTCGAGCCCGAAGTGACACTGCAGGTGCAGCAGGGACAACCCCTCCACGGAACCGACCTCTTCCAGCTCGAAGGGATAGAGATGGGAACCGCCCTCGATGAAACGAGGCACGTCATAGAAGGTGCTGTCGACATGCGTGGCGACTCGTTCGTCCCACATCGACCGGTTGGCGGACAGGTGGCGCTCGTTCATGAAGACAGGACCTTGTTGCCTTGGACGCAAAGACCTTGTGAGCGGTCAGCAGGACGCTGCACAAAGCATGACTTGACAGGAACCAAGCCGATATCCTGTAGAGCGTACCCCATCTTCAATGGAACTCATGACCGATGATCCTCAACGCACTTCAAATCATGGCTCTCTGCACCGGTGGCGGTGATCTCCTCGAATTCCTCGGTGTCCACGAGAGCGGTCGATTCAACCAGAGCGCTTCGGAGTATGCCGCATACGTGCCCGAGGAGAAGACGCTCATGGTGGTCAACGTCGCCACCGGGCTTGACCGGATCGACATCTCGGATCCGGAGAACCCGAAGTCTCTCGGCACGTTCAAGACGAAAGGCGCGAACTCGGTCGCGGTCCACGGGAATCTGGTCGCGCTGGTCAGCCAGGGCGAGGGTCCGCGGGGAACCCTGCAGTTCCTGGACCACGTGGGGGAAGCACTGGCAACCCATGAGATCGACCATGGACCCGACATGTGTCTCTTCACCGAGGACGGACGCTACCTGGTGGTCGCCTGCGAGGGTGAACCCAGCCATGACGGCAGCGTGGACCCCAGAGGCAGCGTGGCGATCGTCGACCTGGAGAACGGGCCACGGGATGTACGCATCAGACATGCAGGTTTCGAGGGTTTCGATCAACTTGAAGCGGAACTGCGACGAAGAGGTGTTCACCTGGGGAACTCGAAGGCGAAACCATCACAGGACATCGAACCTGAATTCATCGCGATCGATCCCGATGACCGAACCGCCTGGGTCATCCTTCAGGAAAACAACGCAGTCGCCCGAGTGGACATCGCCAACGCCGTGGTCACGGGAATTCAGCCGCTTGGCCTGAAGAAACTCCAGCTGACCCGACAAGGCGGCACTGAAGATCCACCTGGATCCGACCGAGCGACGGATGCATGGCCCCTGTTCGCCATGTACCAGCCGGACGCCATCGTCAGCTGGGAACACCGGGGAAGAACGTTCATCGCATCAGCCAACGAAGGCGAACCGCGACAGTACCCCTGGCACGACGAAGCAGTGTCGATCAAGGAAATCGACCAGGCCGACGGATCCGGCTTGCAACTGGATGCGCGCAGTTTTCCTGCCCGGGAGGAGAACGGCGAGACGATTGCACGAACGGAATCACTCCAGCAGATGGGGCTTGGGGCATCGTGGTTCTCCCGGGCGATCGGTGACGACGACGAAGACGGCGACTGGGATCGACTCGTCACCTTCGGGACCGGTTCGGTGTCTATCTGGGAAGTGAAGGACAAGCAGCAACTCACCCGGGTCTGGGACAGTGGTGACCAGTTCGAGCAGTTGATCTCGGCACGCTCCGTACCGGAAGGGCTTGCCCTGGGAACCGTGGATGGAACCAGACTGCTTTTCGTGGGACTTGAAAGACCGGGCGGCGTCGTCACCATCGACGTGACCGACCCCGACCAGCCATGGATACTGGGATACGACAGTCGCAGGAACCACACCGTCGATCTCACCGTGGACAACGATCTCGACGGAACCCCGGACGGTCTTTCGGAAGCGGGTGACCTCGGCCCCGAGGGCTTGCTGTTCATCGATGGCGCCGCGAGCCCCAACGGAAGACCGCTGCTCGTGGTCTGCAACGAGGTCAGTGGTACGACGACGATCCACGCATTGTCACCGAAGGTGCTCAGGCAAAGACTCGAGGAACACCGGCGACCCTCTGAAACGAAGCACTGATCTTCGAAACCGGATGCCTCGCGCCATTCTCGTTCCGAAAGCCGACGTTGTGGACGGAGCCACCTGATAGAATTCGCAGGGTGAGCGATTCGAACATTGAAAAACAGGACATGGCAACCGCTGTTCTTCTTGAACACTGGGGTCGCGATGGCCGTTTCACGCGCCTTCCGGGGGAGAACATCAACCTGCTGGTACGGGAAGATGGGAATGAACCCTGCGTACTCAAGATCACCATCGACGCGTCCGCCGAGGTCGAACTCGAGGAAAGCGTTCTGGAACGTCTGCATGCCGGGGGCATTCCCGTACCGCAGACGATTCCTTCGCTGACCGGGGACCGGATCGTCCACGTCGATCACGAAGGTGTTGCGGCCACCGCCAGGCTGCAGGGTTTTCTTCCGGGCACCCAGTGGCGTGAGCTGGGATCCAACCCGAAGAGACTCGAGGCGATCGGAAGCATGCTCGCCCGAATGCATCTCGCGCTGAAAGGCTTCTGCGAGCAGCACCCGGAAGCCCACAGAACCCACGACTGGGATCTCGCCCGTGCCGGACGACACCGGAAGGCGATCGAACGCTTCGATGACCGGAAGATCCGACGAGGTCTCGAAACCGCCTTTCACCTGTTGGCCGCGGAAGCGGTTCCGAGACTGGAAGCATGCCCTTCCGGAATGCTCCACGGTGACCCCAACGACGAGAACTTCCTGCTTGATGGCGATGTCGTGGTGGGCGTGGTCGATGTCGGCGACTGCCAGGAAGCCGCCCTGATCCAGGACCTTGCGATTGCACTTTCCTACGCGCTGCAGTCGGAAGGGGCGACCCTCGAGGACGCCGCGATCCTGGTGGCCGCCTACGACCATGAACGACAACTGCAGGCGGTCGAGGAACGGGTGCTCTTTCCCCTGGTGATGGCCAGGCTTGCCTGCAGTGCCGCGATCGGCGCACTGCGACGGCAGGAGACCGAGGAACATGCCACCTGGTTCTCGCATGAATCAACCACCCTTGATGCGCTCATGCGAAACATCGATCTTTCGCCGGCCGAAGCCAGGGCGCGACTTCTTTCAGGCTGCCGACAAACAAACCGGTCCACCGCGGACACCGAGTTCGTCCTTTCTGAACGGCGCAGGCTGATCGGACCCTCCCTGTCGGTCAGCTACCGGGACCCACTGCACATCACCGAGGGCCGAGGGCAGTATCTCATCGCAGCGGACGGCCGCCCCTACCTCGACCTGGTCAACAACGTCTGTCATGTCGGGCACTGCCATCCGCAGGTCGTGAAGGCGATCGCGCGACAGGCGGAGCAGCTGAACACCAACACCCGGTACCTGCACGAGAACGTCAGTCGTTTCGCAGAACGACTGGTGGACACGCTTCCCGAAGGGCTCGACACCTGCTTCTTCGTCAACTCCGGATCCGAGGCCAATGAACTTGCATTGAGACTGGCCCGTACCGCGACCGGGGCACGGGACGTGCTGGTGGTCGACGGCGCCTACCACGGCTCGACCGGAAACTGCGTTGCGATGAGCCCGTACAAGTTCGACGGCCCGGGCGGAACCGGTGCGCCGGAATGGGTGCACGTCGTTCCGATACCGGATGGCTATCGCGGAGAGATCCGGGGGCATGACGAGGACACCGGTGCGGGGTACGCACTCGAGGTGGGCCGCGTCATCGGTGAAGCCTGCGCGAAGGGGCGATCGGTCGCAGGTTTCTTCGTCGAACCGATACTTTCCTGCGGCGGACAGGTCCCCCTGCCTCCGGGTTACCTGGCGGCGGCATTCGAACACGTTCGAAAGGCGGGTGGGCTTGCCATCGCCGACGAGGTCCAGGTCGGTTTCGGCCGGGTGGGCGATGCCTTCTGGGGATTCCAGTTGCACGATGTGGTCCCGGACATCGTGGTCATGGGCAAGCCCATGGGAAACGGCCATCCCCTGGGAGCGGTGGTGACGACCCGACGCATCGCCGAAGCCTTCGACAACGGTATGGAATTCTTCTCGACCTTCGGCGGCAACCCCGTTTCGTGTGCCTGCGGACTTGCAGTCCTTGATGTCATCAGGGACGAATCGCTGCAGGAACGTGCAGCTGCACTGGGCGATCGGTTTCGTGCGGGGCTCGAGTCGTTGATGGCAAGGCACGCCCTGATCGGCGATGTACGCGGAAGCGGGCTCTTCCTCGGGATCGAACTCGTCCGTGACCGAGCGACACTCGAACCCGCCGACACCGAAGCGGCGACCGTGGTGAACCACATGCGAGAACGAGGCATCCTGCTGAGTACCGACGGGCCGCTCCACAACGTGATCAAGATCAAACCCCCGATGGTGCTGGAGGAATCAGACATCGACATGACCCTGAGGCAGCTGGATGATGTCCTGGGATCGATTATGTGAGTCGAAATGGTGTCCCCTGAACAAGGGTTGTATATCTTGGACCTGTAAGGAAACCATCCATGCCGACCGCGACCACCCTGACCCTTGCCTGTCTCCTGCTGCAGTCAACGAACGAAACGGCGCCCCCCCGCTTCGCGCCACCGGTTCCACTCACGGCAGACGGCGTGATCATCGACGTCACCACCGGACACGCGGCACCCTGCATCCATGACTTCGACCGGGACGGGGTACGAGACCTGCTGGTCGGCGAGTTCGGTGCCGGTTCCTTCAAGGGCGAGACGACCGGCAAGTCATCCCCCGGTCACCCCTGGGTCGCTGGGAAGCTTCGCTTCTACCGAAACCATGGAACGGACACCGCACCGATCTACACCGATTTCAGTTACGTCAAGGCAGGCACACGTGACGCCCAGGTCCCCATCACCTGCTGCGTGAGCTTCGTCCCGCAGTTCATCGACTTCAACGCAGACGGCATCGAGGACATGATCTCCGGTTCCTATCCCGGTGACATCTACTTCTTCGCCGGTAATGAAACGGGCGGCTTCGACGAACCCGTCATGCAGCGCGACGTGAAAGGTGACGCCGTCCACGCTCGCTACGAGCATGGCGGCGAACTCCACGACGTGCACTCGATCACCGCGGAACTCCATGACATGGATGCCGACGGCGACCTCGACCTGGTGGTTGGATCACGCCTCAGCGGCTGCTACCGGATAGAGAACCTCGGCACCCCGGAAGAACCGGTCTGGTCAGCGCACTCCGATCACATGAAGACCACTGAAGGTCGAAAGATCGGCGGGTGGGACTACGGATCGAACGTGCACTTCGCCGACTGGGACGGCGACGGCACCAGCGACATCGTGGTGGGTTCCGAAGACGGCGGCATCTTCTGGCACCGCAACCTCGGCACGGAAGATGCACCGGAATTCGGGGCGATGCACACCCTGGTCGAGGAGCAGCCGATGGACGAACGGTTCCTCAGGCTCTCGACCCCGATGCGCCCGAGTTCACGTGTCAAGGTCCACGTCATCGACCAGGACGGTGATGGTCTCAAGGATCTCCTGGTCGGGGACTTCGGTTCTCGATGGACCCGCGTCAGGCGACTCACCGCGGAGGAGATCGCCACGAAGAACCGGCTTGAACGGGAGATGGACGCACTCCATGATGAGATCGATGCGGGCCAGGAAGGCCTGAAGACCAACGCGGAACGATCCGCGCACTACGAGTCCTTCAATGATCGAATCGACCCCCTCTACGACCGGATCGAATCGTTCGAGACCCATGAGTACGAAAGCACCGGGTACGTCTGGCTCTATCGACAACTCCCCGTGGACCAGGCGACATCGACGGCGAATGCCCCACGTGAGAACGCCTCGAACTCCACGGTCACGATGATGACCCATGGCGCGAGACTTGAAACCGGGAAACCGTTCCCGGTCACCCTCGCGGTGCAGGTTCCCGAAGGCTGGACGGTCTGCGGCAACCAGTCGGCGATGAAGAACGCAGGTTCCGAGAGCCTGCCCACCAGGATCGAATGGTCGCTTCCGGAGGGTTGTTCGGTGCAGGATGTCGTCTGGCAGGATGCCGATGAACACGCGCTCTATGACGACACCTTCGCGATCGAGGCGACCATCGACACGGAAGGACTCGACCGCTCCGGGGACTCGACCCTGTCGGTCGAGGTGACCTATCAACGCTGCGACAAGAAGAGCGGGGTCTGCATCCTCGAGCGGGAACGGATCGAACTCCCCGTGACGCTCGAACCGACGGGGTGATCGACGTTCAACCGGTTCGCTTGCAGAGATCCTGCAGTGCCGGTCCGATCTCCTCGAACTCGAAGGTGAATCCCTCCTCGAGCAACCGCCGGGGCACGCAGTAGCGGCCGTAGATCGCCAGTTCGGGATCGGTTCGCATGAAGAGCGGAGCACCGATCCGGACCATCCACGCGAAGGCGGGCAACCCGATCGGCATTCGAACCGCCTTGCGCAGGGCGCGCATGAAGACGGTGTTCGAGACCGGGTTCGGGGCGGTCGCGATGTAGGCGCCTTGCATCGATTCGTCGACGATCGACCGCTCGAAGAGTCGGTTCATGTCCGTCTGGTGCAACCAGCTCATCCCCTGCTCTCCGGAAGCCACGCGGCCACCGAGACCGATCCGGGCGAGCAGGCCCAGCCGTGCCAGTGCGCCTCCACCGCGACCGACCACGAAACTGGTACGAAGGACGACGCCCCGCACCGATTCCGGGCAGCCTTCGGCGAATGCCTGCTCCCACGCGACGCCGACCTCGGGAGCGAGACCGGTACCGAACGCGGAGCCTTCATCACAGACCGCGGTGGGCGGATCACCATAGATGTGCGCCGTCGACATCTGGACCCAGACCGGAGGCGGCGTGTCGACCCGGTTCATCGCCTCCCCCAGGACCCGGGTGGCCTCGACCCGTGAACGCAGGATCTCGTCCTTGTGATCAGGCGTCTTGATGCAGTCGACGGTGCGACCGACGAGGTTGACCAGCGCATCCGCGCCATCGAGGACGCTCGACCAGTCATCGAGGGTGCGCGCATCCCATGACTGGAACGACCACGGTCCGTCCTGCCGTGGCCGGTTTCGCGAGAGCAGGGTGACCTGACAACCATGTTGATCGACCAGATGGCTGGCAAGACTCCGGCCGAGGAAGCCGCTTCCCCCGGCGATCACGACCCGTGAACCTGAATCAAGTGCACTCATGCCTGACCTCCGTTGTCTGCATCATCGGTGGACTGGAAGCGAACGCAACGAAACCAGAGTGTACGCCCGAGACGTTCGGCCTGGCCACATGAAGCGTGGTTGTCAGGTTCGATGCATCCGAAGACCCAGCGCAGACCCAGGTCGCGCAGACAGGCGTATGCCTGGCGTTGCATGAACTGCGCAAGGCCCTGTCTCCGGTGATCCGGGTCGACGGCAATGTCGGAAATCAACACGGCAGGGACGCCCGCATCCGGAAGGTGCATCGCGGCGTAGCAGGCGATGCCGCACAGGCTCGATTCACCGGCGCGACTGGCCACCCAGCACCAGCCGGCATCATTCTCGATCACCTGACGAAGCTCCTCGCTGCTCTCGGAAAGATCGGGATCGGGATCCTCGTCACTGATCTCACTCCGCCGCAGGAGATCGATGGCTTCCTCGAAATCCCCGCGCCGGACCCTGCGGACCGTCCAGGGTGCATCTGCCTCGGCCTCGAAGGAACAGTCCGGCAGCGAACGCGCGTAGCCACGCTGGTTTTCCCGGCCATGAAGACCCAGGAGCGGCGAGGACCTCCTGCCGGCGGCGCCGATCGCGGACATCCGAAAGCTCTGCTCGGTATCGACACCCTGTGGAAGAACAAGCCGGCCGTCGAGTTCTTCGCTGCACGCGAGGGTCGCCGTCTCCCAGCGGAACTCGTGGGTTCCGGGACGAAACGGCTGGGTGACGAGTGCATGGGGAAGACCATCGACCGTCGCCAGGTGGGTCGCGGCGAGGTTGAACGTGCGAAGCCAGTAATCGAAGAAGAAGGGACGATCTTCCGCGGGCAGTCGATCGAGGACGTCACGATAGAGGGTGGCGACGGCATCCAGGAACGCAGGGATCTGGTCGTCACCTTCCAGAACGCTCCACAGGACGTCCGGGTTCGCGCCCAACTAGGGAAGCACCCTGATCCTGAGATTCCGGAACTCGACGGGGGAACCTTCCGATTCCAGGGCAAGGTAGCCGGTCGCCGGCGAACAGTCGCTGCCTCCGGATACTTCCGCCCCGTTCACCCACAGTCGGACCTCGCCGTTGATGGCGCGGATGTAGTAGTGATTCCATTCACCGACACCCTTGCTCCGGTTTTCGGTGGGGAAGCTGCGTCGCCCGTTGGGGGCGGCGGGCGGAAACGGCTTCATGGTCGAGCCACCGACCGGAAAGACGTCGCCGTGGCAGGTGAACCAGTTCGCGGGGTTGCCGCCCTTCTCGTAGGCGGCCTTGTACCCGAGGTCGAGCACCTGGACCTCGATGCCCTCCGGAAGCCCGGGCCCCTTCAGGCGATCCATCGATTCGATCGGGGACCACAGGAAGATGCCGGAGTTGCCCGCATCACGCATGTGGCGCCACTCGCAGACCATCTCGAAGTTGGTGTAGGGCTGGACCGAACGCGTCACGCCGACCGGAGTACCGGTGCACTTGACCGAATCACCATCCCAGGCCCAGGTGTCGTCGTGGCAGTTGACGTTGACGAAGTCATCCGTGCCGAGCGAACGCCAGCCCTCGCCACGCCCATCGACCACCGCCTGGGACGGTGTCGCCTCCCGAGCATCATCCTGTTGCCCTGAGGCAGGAAGAGGAACCAACAAGGCGAGAGTCAGCGGGAGGACCATGTTCATCGGTGTGCTTTCTGCAGGAGTGCGAGTCAGGCGATGCCGTCTCCGGAACCCATCATCCGGATCATGTCGATGCACCGGTTGGAATAGCCGGCTTCGTTGTCGTACCAGCTCACGATCTTGAAGAAGTGGTCGTTCAGCTCGATCCCGGCCGCGGCGTCGAAGATCGACGAGTGCGGGTCACCGATGAAGTCACTGGAGACGACCTGCTCGTCGGTGTAGGCGAGAGCACCCGACATCGGTCCCTCGGCTGCAGCCTTCATCGCCGCGTTGATCTCGGCAAGCGAGGTGCTCTTGGCGGTCTTGAAGGTGAGGTCGACGCAGGAGACGTTCGCGGTGGGCACCCGGAAGGCCATGCCGGTGAGTCGACCCTTCACCTCGGGGATGCAGAGCGCGACCGCCTTGGCGGCGCCGGTCGAGGAGGGGATGATGTTCATGTAGGCGTTGCGACCACCGCGCCAGTCCTTCTTGCTCGGACCATCCTGGGTCGGCTGCGTGGCAGTCGCCGCATGCACGGTCGTCATCAGGCCTTCCTCGAAACCAAAGCTGTCGAGGATCACCTTGGTGACCGGCGCCAGGCAGTTCGTGGTGCAGCTGGCGTTGGAGATGATGGTGTCGGTGGCAGGGTCGTACTGATCGTGGTTGACCTTGTAGACGAGGGTCTTGACCTCGTCCGGGGTCTTGGTCGGCGCGGAGATCAGGACACGCCTGGCTCCGGCGGCGAGATGCTTCGCGGCGTCGGGACCAGCGGTGAAGAGACCGGTCGACTCGAGCACGTAGTCGGCACCGAGGTCGGCCCAGGGCAGGTTCGACGGGTCGCGTTCACTGGTGCAGCGGGTGGAGTGCCCCTCGCAGCTGAGCGCACCCTCCGAAGCGGTGACCGTTTTCTCGAAACGACCATGAACGGTGTCACGTTCGACGAGATAGGCAAGGTTGTCGGAGGAGACGAGATCATTGATGCCGACGATGTCGATCCCTCCCTGGCGCATTGCCGCGCGGTAGAAGAGGCGTCCGATCCGACCGAATCCGTTGATGCCGACCTTGATGGCCACGATGAATCTCCTGGGTGAGGTGAACGTTTCGAGGGTGAATCGCCAAGGGTAGAGCGCGCAGGATACGGGTTCAACCGGTAGGGCGGCGAGGATCATGCCGATGGCGGTCCTGAGCCGCCTGACGGCGTATCACGAGGTCCTGTAAGCCGGGCCAGAGCGTGAAGAGCGCACTGGCGAAGCGGACCAGCCAGCTCGTCCAGACTTCCGAACGAGGTGACCGGAGGCATTTCACCACTGCCCGGGCGACACGTTCCGGAGGCTGGACGAAGGCCTTGGGGGCGTGATCAGGAACGGTCGAACCACCGGGTTCGAAGCCGGATCGCTCGGCGCTGACCTCGAAGAACTCGGTCCGCGTGGTGACCGGATGCACCGAGGAGACCTCGATGCCGTGCGCGGCCAGTTCGTGTCGCATCGAACGGGCGACCATCGCCTGGGAGGCCTTGGTCGCGGCGTAGACCCCGTAGTAGGCCATGGTGAACTTGGAGAGGCAGCTGGAGCAGAGCAGCAGATGTCCCCCACGCTCCGCATCCATCCAACGATGTGCGGCCTCCCGGCAGAGTGCGACCGAGGCGAAGAAGTTCACTTCGAACATCGTGCGAAGGTCCTCCTCGGTCATGGCGGTGAAGGGCATTTCGGTTCCATAGCCGGCGTTCGCGAAGACCGCATCAAAGCCGCCGAAACTCCGGACCGCCTCATCGAGGAGATCCGTCACGTTGGATTCGTCGGTGACATCCCCCACCACGATCGCCGCTTCACCGCCGGCATCACGAACCCGGCGCGCGACATCCTCGAGTCGGTCGGCACGACGAGCACCAAGCACCACCTTCATCCCGGCCCGGGCACATTCGACCGCGGTTGCAGCCCCGATGCCGGAGCTGGCGCCGGTTATGACGATCACCTTGCCTGACAAGTCTCGCATGAAACAAAGGCTCCTCAGGGAGTCACGGACAATTCGAAGGACGCTTCGAAACGTTCACCGGGTGCGACGGTCGGATGATCACGACCATCTGAAAGCGCGGCGACCGGACCGGTCATCGGTTCGATGCACGCGAAGTCACCATCGGCCGGAGAGTAGAGCTGGATGAAACCCCAGTGCCGATCCATGCGGACCCGAATGGTCGACCCGGGTCCCTCGAGTGCGAACCCGGACTCGCGGTCGGGTCGCCGGTAGAGGTCATCGAAGGCACGCCCCTTGAGTGACCCGCTGTACTCGGCCGGCGCATCAGTGGAAAGCGCACCGTCGCTTTCTCGCAGCGGAAGCCCTTGGTCGTCGAGATGGACATGCTCGAGTTCGGGCAGTTTCAGGCTCAGCTGGTCGTGCGTCGCACCCGGGATGGCAAGATAAGGATGCCAGCCGAAGGAGATCGGCACGGAATCGTTTCCGTTGGCCTCGACCACCGTGGTGGCACGGAGGGTTCCGGGGCCGACCTCGAAGGTCACTTCCAACCGATGCGCATGCGGAAACAGTGCCATCAGGTCCGAGTGCTCGGCCCAGTCGAGCACCGCCGTGGCACGCTGCGACTCGACCCGGACGTCGGTCCAGTCCGCGAAGCGCAGGAGGAAGCCGTGGCAGGGCAGTCCGTTGTCCCGTTTCACTTCAGGGTGATTCGGCCAGGGGTCTGATCGGAGTCGGTTCGCATAGGGGTAGAGCAAGGGCACCCCACCGGTCTTGGGCTTCGAACGGAATTCCGCCTCGGGCACCGGCAGATGGAGGTGCTCGACCTCCCCGACACGCCATGAGAGGCAGCAGAAGCCGGAATCGGGTGCGATTCTTGCATGGGTGCCGCAATCGGTGGTGAGCTGGATATCGTCCATGTCCGCACCGTACACTCTTGACTGGATTCCGGCCCGGAGCTCTCCTGAATCATGAACAATGAAGACCTCGAAAAGACGGTCATCGACCGTACCAGGACCCTCTTCGGACGCCACCGAGCACTGGTGGGCATGGTCCACGTGGGTGCGCTTCCGGGCACCCCTCGTCACAAGAGAGCCCTCGACGGTCTGCTTGCCGCCGCTGCAGCCGATGCAGAGCTGCTTCACGAAGCGGGCTTCGACGCGCTCATCGTGGAGAACATGCACGACCTCCCCTACCTCAGGCGCAGGGTCGGACCGGAGATCGTCGCATCGATGAGCATCCTGGTGCGAGCGATCCGGGAGACCGTCGACCTGCCCGTCGGGGTCCAGGTCCTGGCCGGAGCCAACCAGGAGGCGCTTGCGGTGGCACATGCCGCGGGAGCGTCGTTCATCCGCGCGGAAGGTTTCTCCTACGCATCGGTCGCCGACGAGGGACTCCTCGAGGAGGCCGATGCCGGGCCACTGCTCCGCTATCGGCGCATGATCGGCGCCGATGACGTTGCCATCATCGCGGACGTGCACAAGAAGCATTCCGCGCACGCCATCACCTCGGACGTCACCCTCGAGGAACAGGTCTCGACCGCTGAATTCATGGGCGCCGATGGCGTGGTGATCACCGGCAGTGCGACCGGAAGTCCGACCGACATCAACCACCTCGCCCGCGCATCCGGCCGGAGCAATCTCCCGGTCATCGTGGGATCGGGTGCTGATCCGGATTCGATCGGATCGTTGCTGCGGGATGCCGATGCGGTCATCGTCGGAAGTTCGATCAAGGTCGAGGGCCGATGGTCGAATCCGGTGGACGAAGGACGAGCACAGGCACTGGTCGAAGCCGCCCGCAGGGATCATCCCTGATCGCGTACCATCAAGGCCATGAGCAGCGAGCGAATACTGACCTGGGTCAACGGTGAGATCCACGATCCCGCTGATGCGAAAATCAGCATCTTCGACCGCGGTTTTCTCTTCGGTGATTCGGTGTACGAGCTGACGCGATTCTTCGACGGCGAAGGCGTGGGTTTCGACCTGCACGTCGAAAGACTGGAGCGCAGCATGTCGGAAGCCGGCATCACCGGCTTCAACGCTTCCGACTATCGATCGATCTCCTCGGACCTGATGCAGGCTCTCGAGATCAGGGACGCCTGCATCTACATCCAGGTCACCAGGGGCGTGCAGATGCCGCGCCGTCATCTCCCGGAACCCAACCTCCGCCCCACCGTCATCGCCATCGCGACCCCGAGTGCATCGTTGTCGGAATGCATCGAACCACAGAGGATCCCGGTCGCGATCATGCCCGACCAAAGGCGAGACCGATGCGACATCAAGGCGACGAGCCTGCTCGACAACGTGATGATGTCGATGCTGGCGTACGAGCAGGATGCCGAGGAACCGATTCTCCACCGGGACGGCGTGCTCACGGAAGGCGCCACCTCGAACGTCTTCATCGTGCAGGACGGTCGCCTGCTGACCCCCGAACTGCACGACCCAAGGCCGATACTCGAGGGCGTGACCCGGCGGCTGGTGCGCGAGGCGGCGGCAGGGCTGGGACTGCCGGTGAGCGAACAGACGATCAGCGTCGAGGCATTCAGATCCGCTGACGAGGCCTTCGTCAGCTCCAGCAGGCGGCTGGTGGGGGCGATCACCTCGATAGACGGGACACCAGTTGCAGGTGGCGGCCCGGGGGCGGTTACCATGGGACTCTTCAATGAACTGCGCCGACGAATCGGCGCTCGGGAAGGCTCCGCTCGGATTCACTGACCGGATACCTGACCACGACTTCCAACGGAGCAGCCAGCACACCATGTCGACTCTCGCACTCATCGCAATCGCCGTCGGCAACACGCGGACCCACGTCGCGCTCTTCAACAACGACGAGCTCGAACAGTGCACGCACATCGACAACGAGGACCGAGCCCGCGTCGTCGAGCTGGTGACCTCCAGCTGGAAGGCAAGTGCCGATTCCGAACGCCGGGCGATCGCGGTTTCCAGCGTGAACGAACCGGTTTCCAAGGCACTCTGTTCGGTGATCGAGGACCAGATCGGCGAGGAGGTCTATCGCATCGGCCAGGACCTTCCGGTTCCGATCACGATGGCGCTTGACCCGGAAGCCACCCCGGGAATGGACAGGCTCCTCAACGCGGCTGCCGCCTGGAGCACCCTCAAGCAGGCCTGCGTGGTCATCGATGCGGGGACGGCGGTCACCATCGACTTCATAGACGGCGAAGGCACCTTTCACGGCGGCGTCATCGCGCCGGGGGCACAGATGCAGCTTGATGCGTTGCATTCCAGCACCGAGAACCTGCCGGAAATCGATTTCTCCGCTCCAAAGGGAGAACCGTACGGTCGCAACACCGCCTCGGCGATGCAGCGCGGTGTCTATCACGGCATTCGCGGACTGGTCTGGCGGATGATCGAGGAATTCGCGACCGCCTACGAGGCATTCCCACTGGTGGTGGCGACCGGCGGGGATGCACCGGCGCTGTTCGAAGGTGATGAACTGATCAACCGCATGGTCCCCGATCTGGAACTGCGTGGAATCGCCGTTTCGGTTCGCCATGCGCTCACCGAGAACATCGATGCAGACGAATGAGCGATGACGCACCGGCAGTGAAGGCCTGGTGGGCAACCACACCACTCTCCGGCGCGATCGGGATCCTCCACCTCGAGGGCGATTGCCCCCCCATTCTCCAGAAGCTCACCGGGACGGTTCCTGCGCCCGGGTCGACTGCCCTGGCATCACTGGCCTCGGTCGACCGGGGTCTCGTGGCCAGGCCCACCGAGAGCTCCGCACTGCTGATGCCCCATGGTGGCCCACAGATTCGCCGGCGACTGAGCGAGGCGGTTCTCGATGCGGGTGCGGTGTTCATCGATCCGAGTCATCTTGATCCGCGAAAGGCATGGCCTGAAGCGCGGAACCTCGTGGAAGCGTGCATGCTGGAATCGCTGACCCGGACCTCGAGTCCGCTGGGGATCGACCTCCTGATGAAACAACCCAGACTGCATGCCATCGCCCGAAGCGAAGGCTGGCGTCCGGATGACTTCGATCGCACTCGAGCCTCGACGCTCTCCGCCCTCATCGACCCCCCACTGGTGGCGATCGTGGGCGCACCGAACGTCGGGAAGAGTTCACTGCTCAATCGGCTGGCCGGAAGGGAAGTGGCGATCACCGCGGACCTCGCCGGAACCACCCGGGATGCGGTCACATCGCGAGTCGTACTGGACGGCCTGGCCTGCGATCTCGTGGACCTGCCAGGCGAACGAACGAGTGACGACCCGATCGAACAGCATGCGATTCGCCTCGCCCGCGGCTTCCTTCGCGAGGCATCCCTGCTGATCGGGGTGGTGGAACCGGATCATCCGGAACCACCGGCACTCGAACGAGCTCCGGATCTGCTGGTGACGAACAAGACAGACCTCGGGAGTCCGTCCACCGAGATCGGGGTCAGTGCCCGCACCGGCCAGGGGATCCCAGAGTTCGTTCGGACCCTGCGACATCGCCTCGTGCCGGAGGAGGCACTGCTGGGTTCGGGAAGACCGTGGCTCTTCGACCCGGCACTGGATGCCGATGAGGTCGACTGAACGTCAGCGTCAGAGCCCGACGATCGAGTAGCCGCTGTCGACATAGAGCACCTGCCCGGTGACTCCGCGGGAAAGATCACTCAGCAGCCACGCGGCGGAGTCCCCCACGTCTGCCCCCGTGATGTTGCGCTGCAGCGGTGACTTCTTCTCGACCCAGTCGAGGATCTCGGAGAACCCACCCACCGCCATGGAACTCATGGTGCGAAGCGGGCCACCCGAGATCACGTTGGCACGGATGTTCTTCGCCCCAAGCTCGAGGGCGAGGTAGCGGTTGGTCGCCTCGAGGGCGGCCTTGGCGACCCCCATGACGTTGTACCCGGGTACGGCCTTCTCAGCACCGTAGTAACTCATGGCTATCACCGAACCACCATCTGGCATGATCTCCGAAGCGCGATTGGCCATCGCGGCGTAGGTATAGGCGGAGATGTCCATCGCCTGGGTGTAGACCTCGCGGGGCGTCTTCGTGAACTTGCCCTCCTGCAGCCATTCCCTGTCGGCGAATGCGATCGAATGCACGAGGAAGTCGATCTTGCCGAACTCCGAACCGATTCGATCAAAGACGGCGTCGAGATCCTCATCGCTGGAGGCATCGAGCGGACAGAGCCACGGGTCTTCGACTCCAAGCGCGCTGACCGCCTTGCCGCAACGGCGAGCCATCTTGTCACCCGGCAAGTGGGTGAAGAGGCATTCCGCACCTTCTCGAATGAGACTTTCCGCGATTGAATAGGCGAAGGATCGATCGTTTGCGATACCGACGACCAGACCACGCTTTCCGTCCATCATGCCCATGGCAGTTCTCCAGCTAGAGGAAGGGAAGAGGGTACCCGAGATGCCTTCTCGAAGGGCAGCTGACAGGTGTCAGGGCGGAAAAGCAGCAGGCCGCCGGCTTCGCTACAATTCCAAGCTGTCCAAGCGCTGCGCGCGTAGCTCAACTGGATAGAGCATCGGCCTTCGAAGCCGAGGGTTGGGGGTTCGAGTCCCTCCGCGCGTGCTGAAGAAAGCGCCACCTGCTCCTGCAGGTGGCGCTTTCCATTGAATCAATGAGTCGGGGAACCGGCACATTCATTCGCCGATGAACTGCACGGAGAACTCGCCGCTGCCGACCTTGCCCTCGCTCCAGCCGCCGAGACGGATCAGGTAGTCACGCCCCTCGACCACCGGGACGATGACGCGGGAGGAGTACCCGGCACACTCGGGGTCATCGTCGTTGCACCCGAGCAGGTCCAGATCGGAACAGTCGGTATTGGCGTAGATCACCAGGTCACTGTCGTAGTCGACCAGGTCGCAGGTGCTCACTTCGAGGTTCCCGGTACCGGTCGCGGTATGGATGAACCAGATGTCGTTCCCGGTCACTCCCTTGTCGAAGATCTTGCATTCAGGATGCACCGGACCATCGGTTGTCGCTCCGATCGTGGTGAACGCATGGATGCCCTCCTCGATTCGCAGTGGATCACTGCAGTCGTCGGGCAGGCCCTCTCCGGAGAGCAGCTCGACGAGGAGTTCACCGGTACCAAGACTCCCGTCACGCCAGCCGCCCACTCGGATGACATAGCTCATGCCGAAATCGACTGACGCACTGACGTCGGAGGAATAGCCGGCGCAATCGGTAGCATCATCGTTGCATGCGAGAAGCACGAGATCGTCGCAATCGACTCCCGCATAGATCAGCAGTTCACTGTCGTAGTTGACGGTTCCACACGTGGAGAGGTGCAGGATGCCGTCATCGACCGGTTGGTAGGTGAACCAGATGTCGTTACCGACCACGCCACCGTCATTCCCGGTCTCGCATTCCAGGTGCACGGGTCCCCCGCTGGTTGCAACAAGCGTGGAATAGAGGTGCCGTCCATCCTCAAGGGGCACGGCTTGCTCGCATGCATCCACTGCAATAAGACAGGAAAGCGTCTCACAGGCAGACGACTGTGCGTAGACACCCGACAAGGCGGCACACTCCCCGGGGAAGACCTGGTCGATGCAGCTTCCATCGGGAAGACAGCACGCCCCGGACTCGGGACAGGTCACGCTCTGGCAATCAGAACCATCTCCACGATAGAGCCCGCTCATCGCGAGGCACGCAGCTTCGGTCATGTCACCCAGGCAGGTTTCATCACCGATGCAACAAGCGCCGACCGGGGTGCAGTCGACACCCCAGAATCCCAGCAACATGGACAGGTCGCCGCCGTCCACGCAACAGTCTCCGTTGACGTCACCGCGAGGACGGAAGGTACCGTCGCCACAGATCCCCCACCATCCGAGCAACTCGGTCAGGTCAGCACCAGTGACGCCCGGAATACCATCAAGTTCCCAGGGGCAGGGACCGAGGCCGAGATCACATGGATCGATATACCCGGCTTCGGGCACCGTTGCCGGAACATCAATCGTTGAACGTCCTCCCGGCTTGAAGAGCCCGAGTTGGAGCGAACCTTCCGCCGGAGGCGAGTTGGTCTCCAGCACGTAGGTGAAGGTCGTGCCCCAACGGATCGAGTTGGCATCCGGATTGATGTCATGGGACTCCGTCGACCAGCCGACAAAGGTGTCCTCCTGGATGAACGCCCAGGGTGCACGGTCAACGCCTTCCCCGTGGAGTTCGACATCATGGAATTCGACACTGGAAACGGAGGCGCCTTCATTGACCCCCACCCAGAGCCCGGCGATCTCACGATTGCAGGTGACGTTCTGGATCGCCCACGCATAGCGGTACCAGCCGCCCGCGAGTTCCGTGACCCGTGAGCCGACGACGACCAGTCCGTCTCCGGGCACCTCGATCCGTTCCGTGCGGACCTGAGGGTCGAGGGTCGCCCATGCCTCGACCGCGGTCTCTCCGACCTGGGTCTCCCCGGTCAGGTCCAGGTCGTAGTAGTTCGTCCATTCCCCGGAAACGAACTCGCAACTCCGCCAGGAGACGTTGTTCGCACTGTTCCCGGCCATGGCATCGGCCGGAGTCACGTACTGGGATTCGACGAGGAACACGCTTCCTGGATTGAAGTCGGGATCGATGTCCGAGATGGCGGTGCGCAGTCGCCGTTCGAGAATGTTTCCAGACTGGCCCCAGCCTGATGGCGGAAACGGAAAGACGCCGGTGTGGGGATTCACTTCTCGACGAGGTCCGAGGCCGGCCTGGACTCCATTCACCACGGCACTGTAGGCGTCGGAGCAGCCGACCCCGAGATGCTGGTAATCGGCGGGAACGCAGGTGCACCCGCAGCCGGGCACCTGTGCCGCCCCGAAGCCGTGCTTCAGCCAGGCCGTTCCGATCTGTTCCAGTCGGTCATCCTTGATGCGGTAGAGGGACTGCGCGATGACTGGATGGTCAGGGGTGTCGCCGACCCAGTTCAGGACCTCGTCACCGATGTTGCATGCATTGGTTCCGATGGTGAAGGCGATCTCACCATCGAGGTTCCCCCAGTTCAGTGAGTCGAAGATGTCGCTGACGACGACATCCGGACCGACATTCGGGCAGTCGGTATCACCTCCACCGAATGTGAATACCGAAGGAGAAGTCATG
Source organism: Phycisphaerales bacterium (assembly GCA_029246705.1). Lineage (GTDB taxonomy): Bacteria > Planctomycetota > Phycisphaerae > Phycisphaerales > SM1A02 > JAKVBQ01. The sequence continues at coordinate 29,292 of JAQWMQ010000019.1, forward strand.
ACAATCGCATACACGCCAAGGTGAATCTGCCTCATCATGGAACCATCTCCAATCGTTCAGGAACACTGACCCCAGTAGCCGAGTACCACCGTGATATCCTGTCCGTCGACGAGTCCGTCTCCGGAGATGTCCGCAGCACAGTCTTGATCCGAGGGGCACACCCCCCAGTAACCGAGAACGATCGACAGGTCCTCGCCATCCACGATGCCGTCGGAATTCACATCGCCTGGTATCTCGGGAACCCCGAAGTCGTGTGCGATGACATCGCCGAAGCCGATGTTCCCCACACGATCACTCACGATGACCCGGCAGTCGAGAAGACCTCCGCAACCAGGTGCGGTGAGCTCTGCACGCCAGATCGAATTGCCGACCCAGTACATCGGGATCTCCTCGAGCAGGACACCACCGGACTCGATCGCAACCTGCACGAATCCGGGGTCGAAACCACGATCCGACGTGTAACCATCCTCGATCCTTGCCAGCAGGCTGACCCCGCCGTCAGCGTTCTCCCTGATCAACTGGGCACGCACCACCGGGGGACGCGAGTCGACCGGACCGGTGTTGAGGTAGAACTGGTTCTGGAAGCTCCCACCCTCGCCCTGCACGGTGATGATGTCCGCCTTGCCGTCACCGGAGAAGTCGGCCACCGCTATGTCGAGCGTGGCATCGGAGATCGCGGTGATCAGGGAAGTGTCTTCGGTGAAACGGCCGGTCCCGTCATTGATGTAGATGCGCTCGCGGGATCCGTAGAGGGTGGCGATGATCATGTCGAAGTCGCCGTCGTCATCGAGGTCGAGGAACTTCGAATCGTTGTCATCGGCACTGGGATTCGGTGTCACCCATGACGTGACGTCCGCCCAGGATCCGTCACCCTGGTTCAGGAGGAGCTTCTCCTGGTTGCCGCTGGCGGCATTCGCACCCACCAGGTCCAGCAAGGCGTCGCCATTGATGTCACCTGCATCGTAGGAGTAGCTCGAGTAGTCGTTGCCCGCGGTCAATTGCGACTGAAATCGACCCTGTCCGTCGTTGATCCACAGTCGACTGCTTCCGGTCGTACCCGAAGCACGTGTACCGACGTGCAGATCGAGGTCGAGGTCGTTGTCCGCATCGAAGAAGAGGATGTCCATCTGTTCACCGGCGGTGCTGCCACCGATGAATCGGGCATCGGTCTCGTCCACGTAGTGACCGGTGCCGTCGTTGATGAAGATCCTCGAGCGGCCGTTGGAACCGAAGCGACTCGAGGTGCCCGAATCACAGAAGGCGAGGTCGAGGTGCCCGTCTCCATCGACGTCGCCGAACTGGGCGCGCGCGGATGAGAGTTCGATGTCCGGAAGACGATCCACCGTCTCGTCGGTGAAGAAGCCCAGGCCGTCGTTGATCAGGAGCAGTGGACGTTCATGGAAGTCCTGGGCGAGGATCATGTCCATGTCGCCGTCACGATCGCAGTCCCCGAACTCGACGCCTCGGAACCAACCGGTGACCCCGGAAATGCGAAGATCGGTCTCGTCGGTGAAGCGTCCGCTGCCATCGTTGATGTAGACCCGGGGCTTGAGCGCGGCTCCTCGAGACGAATAGCCCTGTCCATCGGCGACGACGAAGTCGATGTCGTTGTCACCATCGATGTCGCACGGGGAAAGCTGGTTCGAATAGAAACTCTGGGTCGGCAATCTCGAGGTCTGGGCTCGAAACTGCTGGCCGTGCGCCGAGGTGGCCACGGCCGAGAGAAGCATTCCCCCGAGGACGGGGAGGGTCATGTCATTGATTCGGCCGGGCATCGTCGTCTCGATTCATGTCTTGCATTGCTTTTGGCACGCCCTGGTGGCGTTGCGAGAGTTCGTTCACCCGCAGGAGCCCCAGGCGCCGAGGATGATGAGGAGATCTTCACCGTCGATGAGCCCGTTGCCGTCCAGATCGGAAGCGGTACCGAACTGCCCCCAGTCGCCGAGGAGGGCGTTGAGATCGGCACCGTCGACCAGCTCGTCGTCGTTGATGTCACCGACACAGTCGGTCGGACAGTTGGAGGCGATGGTGTTGCCGCCCAGGTCGTCGTAGGGACCGGAGACCTGCGGGCTCGCGTTCGCGCAGATGAGCGTGTCGAGAATCCGGGGCTCGCTGGAGTTCCAGCTCATGATCGCACTGCCCGTGGAGGCATCGTTCTCACGAAAAACGCATTCAACGATCTCCGGGCTGACCGAGAAGTTGGTCATGGCGCCGCCCTCGACGGATGCGGAGTTGCCTGTGAACTCGCATCGTTCGAAGACCGGAATGTTCTGGCTGCCGCCCGGGTCCGCATTGAAGACGCCACCACCATCGTTGGAGGCCGTGTTGTCTTCGAAGACACAGTCAACCAGGCGCGGTTGGCTGCTGTCGTTGTACATCGCACCACCGTTGCGAGCGGAGTTGTCGATGAATTCACAGTTGTCGATCCGAGGATCGGAACCGTCCCAGTTCAGGATCGCACCGCCGGAGTAGGCGGAATTACGTTCGAACAATGATTCCGAGATGTCCGGGCTGCTCGAGAAGTTGTAGATCGCCCCGCCGACACCACCAGTGGCGGGTGCGGATTGGTTGAGCAGGAAGGTGCAGTTGGTGATGTTCGGGTCGGACGAAACGCCGTTCTCGTCCCCGTTGTAGATCGCGCCACCGTACTCGGCCCTGTTCAGGAGGAACAAGCAGTTGCGGAGGGTCGGATCGCTGCCATCGCGACACCACATGCCACCGCCGAAGTATTCCCATGACTCGACCGCGCCGTTGCCGTTCCAGTCGTACCAGGTCGCCGAGCAGCTCTGGATGACGAAACCATCGATCACGGTTCGCTCGTCCTCCCCGGATCGACAGATGATTCCGCGACTGGTGGAGCCTCCGTTGATGATGGCGGGGTTGGCGGGACCATGGAGGGATCGAACCACGATCGCCTTGCCGAGGGTGTCGATCACGTGACCGCCCGATGCCGACGCGAAGTAGGTTCCCGCCGAGACCACCACCTCGTCACCATCGATCGCGGCGGCGATCGCCGCCTGGATGGTGTCGAAGTCGGCAGGTCCGTCATCGTCGACCGTGATCACATCAGCGTGACCGATGGCGGCAAGGAATGGAAACCCGAGTAAAACGGTTCTGAGCGAAAAGTTGATCATCAGATCAAGGATATCGCTCAATCCACCGGTACCCCAGACCAGAGATCGGAATCGATGAATTCCGGACTTATCCACCTGAAAAGCGATGACTCAACGGATCGAATGCGCCTCTTCCGCCCATTCCCGGACGAGCTTCTGGAGCCCCCCGTCAGGCGTGACGGCCTCTCGACTGAAATAACGCTGCTCGATCGAATCGATGGCGGCCTTGAGTTGCAGGCGTCGATCCCGTCCGAGTCGCTCACCGTATTCCCGGTCGATTCGTTCCAGCGCCGCGACCGCACCAAGCGGAGTGGAGCGACGAGGGAGCAGTCGTTCGAGGTCGTCGTTTTCGTGGCTTTCGGATTCGAGCGACTTGAAGAGAACCAGCAGGCCGACGACGCCGACCAGGATGATGATGACGACCAGGACCCAGGTCCAACCTCGCATGCCACCACCGACTGGTACCACGGGACCCTCGGCGAGAACCAGGTCCATGTCGTCGAAGTAGCGATTCTCGATGGTGCCTTCGATCTCCGGCGAGAGAGCAGGAAGAACGAAGTCACCGGTCGCTGCGGCGGCGGTGGGCACGTACCTGATCGTCCAGCTTCGTTCGATCGACTGACGGTGCACGCCATCGGGATCCGCTTCCGGGTATTCGACATCCACATCGTTACCGCGAAGACGGAAGGAGAACATGCCGTCGTCATCACCCGCGGCGTCCGTCATGTCGATCGGGTGGACGGTGATGCCATCCTCCGCAAGGGCGTACCCGGGCAGGGCGTCGGAGACACCCTCGAGAATCTCATCCAGCCCCCCCACGACCCCACGGCCTTGAGCTCGAATCTCGAGAATGACCTCTTCGTCACTGTTGCGGGTGTCGAGGACCTGGTCGACCCGGAGTTCCATGACGGGACGTGCGTTGCTGGCCATGGCGGCGTCGATCGGCGGTGAATTCGACTCGATGGCCAGTACGACCGGTCCGGTCTGGTCCATGAAGTCCAGATCCATCTGGACCGGGGGGACACGTTCGATGCTGGGATCGGTGGCGGAAAGAAGGACATAGGCGAGCGGTTTTTCCTGCCAGCCTGATTCACCGTTCTCCAGGACCTCGCTCGAGGGGTGCATGGAATCGAAGAAGCCGATGCCTTCCACCTCGAAACCGTTGGAGAGCGCGTTCCTGATCGAACGTTCGAGTCGGTCACGGTAGTTCACGGAGGTACCGCGATTGCCCATGTTCACCCAGACGCCGTTCTGGAGGTACTTGGCGAAACCGTCGGTCTCACGATCCACCGCATTGGTGTAACGAAGGGAGAGAACCACCGCGAAGGGATCGTCGGTACCGACGCGGTCCGCTCCGTCGAGTGCGAGACGAAGGTGGATCTCGTCGTCGATGAGATCCTCGTAGAGAGCATTGATCCTGCGCAAGGGAGCGGCGGAAGGATGGTCCCCGACGATGCGGAGTGCATGGCGAACCACCCGGGGCTTCACCTCGGGGTTGAGCGTGTCCACCGCGGACACCAGACTGGTCGCAAGCAGTCCCAGGTGCTCCTCGGACAGCGCGGGCTCCATGGCCAGGATCGTCTCGCGGATCTTCTCGATCTGCGAGTCCCGCTCCGAACCCTCGAAGAGGATGTTGTCGCGGGTGACCTCGGAAAGATCGGTGGCCCCGATCGCGGTGTTGAACCATGCGGTGAACACGAAGGCGGATGGCTTTTCCTCGCCACGCGAAGCGGCTTCAGCATAGGACTCCGCCGCGCGCCGGAAAGCATCGAAGCTCTCCCGCCGCAGGGTCTCGTAGTCGGCGAGTTCCTCGTCGGTCTGTGCTCGCCTGTGCTCCAGTCTTTCGTAGGCCAGGGCGGCCTTGCGAACCGCATGACGCCAGGAGTCAGGCTCCTCTTCCATGGAACGTTCGATCAGCTTCAAGGCGAGCTCGTAGCCGTTCTCGACGACCTGGGCTATTTCCGCGCCGTTTCGACGCATGCCGAAGCGCTGCTGCACCTCCCGCGAACGCCAGTCTCCGCTGAGACCACCCTGCATGGCGGCGGAAAGCTGCGCGGCGGTCTCCGGCGGCATCTCCTCGACGGGGCCGAGGATGCGGATGATGTCCTGCTCGGTGTAGGCTTCGGACTGACTGTGGCAGGCCTGGAACGCCCTGACCACACCGGGAACGGTTCGCGGGTCGACACCACGTTCTTCAAGAAGACCGAGGACTCGATCGAGTCGGTCAAGGTTTCGCGACTGTCGACCGCGGGTCAGGGGCGCGGCGGCGACACCCACCCGACCGCCGTAGGCGAAGATCGCCGCACGGATCGCCGCATCCTGGTTGCTGCCGGCATCCGGTCGCAGTCGCTTCACCCAGAGTTCGAGGAACTCACCGGCCATGTTCTCCGCTTCGCCAGGGTGCTTCTCGATGCCCGATTCAAGGATGTCGAGTGCGACATCGATCTCGTCGGCTCGAGTCGCCACGCCGGTGAAGGCACGGTAGGCACGAGCGGAAAGACTCGGCTCGATGGCATCGAGCCACGTCTCCTCGGGCATCGCACGCATCAGGGTCGCGACCCCGGGGGGCGGTCCGCCACGGGCGGCGCGAGCGTTCGTGGCCGCTTCCGCTTCCGCGACAAGTCCGGTGGTCAGCATCTGCATCGGAACCTTGATCGCACCGGAGTCGACACGTCCGGATGCAAGAAGGGTCTCGACCGCCGACTTCATCACCAGGATCGCACGCGCTTTTTCGGCTTCGCTGAGCTTGCTCTGGCGCAGGGCCATGGCATCGAGGGCGATGACCTCCAGTGCCGCAGGGGCAAGTCGCTTGCTGGCGAAGACATCGGTCAGCCAGGCGGTGGCCTGCGCTTCAGGCACTTCGGGAAGCCGGGTCACCGCTTCCCGAAGCGCTTCCTGCCGGAGCTTGAATTCCTCGTCTTCGAGCAGTGCGACCTCGCCGAAGAGTTCCCAGGCCTTGAGTGTCTCCTCTCGATCGGCGTGATAAAGACCGTGGATCAGGATCCCCCGTCCATCGGCTTCCTCACGAGCGCGGTCCAGGGGAGGGAGATAGTCGTACGCTTCGTCCGGCATGCCGGCGCGAGCGAGAAGTGCTGCGGTTCGCGGGTGGTTCGCCTCGTCATCTCCACCGAAGAGGCGGGTGCCGGAACGTATCTGCTCGAGCATCGGACCGGTCGAGGATCGCTTGGCGGAACGCCGGAGCAACTGGCCCAGCACGTCGACCTGCCAGTTGGTCGGTTCGCTGGGAGCCGCATTGGCGAGTGCGAGCACTTCCTCCGGCAGCAGCATCGGATCACCCTGGTTGGTGGACTGGATGATGTGCGAGTAGATGCCCTCGCCCTCGTCACCGGCACGTTCGGAGAGGAACCAGGCGAGGGCATCCCATTCGCCGGCCATGGTGTTGAGATGAAGCCATTCCGCAAGCTGTGCCGGCGATGCCGCATCATCGGGTCGATCCTGGTCCTTGAGACCCAGCTTGGTTCTCGCGGCGAGAACAGCCTGCGGGGTGCGCGCGAACTTCTTCCTGCTGACCATGGGAAGTATCGGCTTCCTGGCTCCGTCGGGTGCGTCACCCGCGCTGAACAGGGCGAGGAGATCGATGTCAATCGAGTCGTAGAGGTCTCGCATCTCCGACTGCTCCTGCGGAGAGAGGGCCTCGTAGATCGCCTTGAGTCGAAGCGCCTCGTCGGGCCCGATCCGCTCGAGCCTTTCCTCCGCAGGTAACGCTCTCGAGGAATCACCTGCAGGTGACTGCAGCCCGGCCTCGGAAGCCGGCAGACCCGGTCGGATGGGGGTTGCAGGCCGCACCGGGGTCAGCCGTACGGTCTGGGCATGAACACTGCCCGTGAACAGGGTGGCTGAAAACAGCAGTGCGATCATCAATGGTGTTCGAAGCATGTACTTCACCTTCATGGTTACCAACCCGGACCGACCGGTCCGGCTCCCCCAGCCCCACGACCATCACGTCGCGTGGGTGGTTGCTGCGTTATCCCGGGACGGCCCTGTCCCGGACGTCGACCTCTCATGCCGCGTGGACTCTCGCGAGGAAGCGGTCTTGCTTCCAGGTCTGACATGTCCATCTGTTCAAGTTCTATGGTTCGCTCGACGTTGTCCTCGAGCGAGCGGACGACCTGACCGGAGGCTCCGGTCTCGGTGGCGGTCTCCGCCAGATATCGAAAATGCTGACGACTCTTGATCGCCTCGGCTCTCCAGAGCTTCGCCGGTTCACCCGCAAGTCTCAGCAGACGTGCCCCGAAGTAATGAGCCACGGCGAGTTCCTCGCGAGCTGCGCGAGAGAGCGCGACCTGGTCGGGGTGTTCGTCCATGTCCGTCAGGATCTGCTCCAGGTCGGCAGCGCCGTCCCAGATCGCACCGGATCGCACCCGGGCACGTGCCTTCGACCAGCGAATGCGCGCCGTCTCCACCTGATCGACATCGGTCAGCAGTTCCTCGACCTGCTCATAGGCGTCGGCAGCGGCCCCCCACCGCTCGGCGGCCGTGTCGTAGGCGCTGCGTTCCCGGGCCAGGACCTGTTCAAGCTCGGCCGGAAGCTGCTGGGGGTCAAGGTCGATCTCGGGATCGATGAACATCGCTCGCCTGACCTGGATCGATTCAAGGTGAGCGGAATATGCTTCGGCCTGGGCCTCGAGTGCGGACTGCTCCAGGTCGATTGCAGAGTTCAGGCGGGCAACGGCGACTTCCCGGGCGGCCAGGTGCTGGCCGGGTCCGAAGTGAAAGACGACCACGGCGACCGGGACGAGTGCCCAGAGCATCCAACCGATGCGCACCATGAAGTTCACGAGACACCTCCCGTGGATGGAAACGACTTCGAACCGTTCCCGCGAGCGCGTGACCAGGACCGCGTGCGACCGAAGGAGGAGAGCGCGGGCCCGACCAGGGCGATCGCCGAGCTTCCGAGCACGGCAAGAATCAGGGCCAGTTCCCGCAAACCGGCCTGGTCACCGATGCGGGGAACGACCATCGAGAGTTCATCGAGAAGTTCGGATGGGATGTGCTTCTCGTTGCCCTGGTGGTAGGTACCGCCAAGTCGAAGGGCGAGCTGCTTGAGCGAAGCGGTGTCCTGACGCGAATCATGACCGCCGACCGGCATCGTCAGGTAGGGATCACCCACGCCCAACACGATGGTGTCGGCGATCGCGGCGGGCAACCTCGGCATCTCGCCGGTTCCCAGGGAATCACCATCGCTCACCACGAGAAGCGTCGCGGAATCGGGCATCCACGGCTTTGACTGCTCCAACGCGGCGGCGACACCTTCGGTGAGTCGGGTCGGTCCGGAAGGAAAGGCCGTGTACATCGGCAGGCCGTCGAGCACGTTGCTCACGACCTCCTTGTCGAAGGTCTCGTTCAGCACCGGCCTGGCATCGGTGTAGAAGGCCACGAGCGAGACCCGGGTGGTGGCGGAATCCAGGCGATCGAGAACACCCTGGACAAGCTGCCCCGCCCAGTTGGCCCGCGAGACCTTCTCGAGCTCGGGACCGGCGTCGACCAGTTGCATCGACGGGGAGACATCAAGGGCGATCAGGAGATGCCTTGATGCTTCGCGAGTCGGCTGTTCTTCACGAACCTCGGGGTTGATCGAAGCGAGTATCAGCAGGCCCCAGGTCGCACAACCGGTCCCGATCACCCGCATGGGCGCAGCAACGGCGGTCCACCATGCCGGTCGAGCGGTCGGCCCGAAGGCGAGGTACGACACCCGTCGGATGCGACGTCCGTGGAACGCTTCGGCGACGACCACCAGCAGCGATGCCGCGACGGCGATGAGCAGGGCCAGCATCGGGGAGATCACCATGGGGTGTACCTCCCGCCGAAGAGACCCACGACATGGAGTCCCAGTGCGGACAGTGCGATCACTGCGAACGGCAGGTAATAGTCCATCGGGACCGTGCCACCGGGTTCGAAGCGGTCCGGTTGCAGCTGGTCGATGTGCCGGAAGACGCGTTCGAGTCCTTTCCTGTCGGTGGCGACGAAGGCCTCGCCCCCGGTCTCACGCGCGAGCTCCTGGACAGTCCCGGGAACCGAACCGGTACCGACGTGCACATGGAACAGCGTGATGTTCGACGCAGTCAGGTCATCGGCCATGGTGAGTGAATCGCTTGGGTTCGAGAGATCGCTGCTGATCCCGTCGGACACGAGGATGATCATGCGATCACCTGCGACCGCTTCGGTCGCGATGTTGCCGAGGCAGAACTGCAGGGCATGGCCGATGCGGGTTCCCCCCATGTGCATCGGTTGCCGGCGGGGATCGGCGAAGGGCAGAGCGTTCCTGATCGCATCGAGGTCCCGGGTCAGTGGAACCCAGCGAATGGCATAGGAACCGAAGAGCGTGAGCCCGAAGGCATCTCCCTCGCGTGCGTCGACGAAATTCTCCACCGCTTCGCTTGCCATCTCGTAGCGGTTGCCGGCGGTCATGCTGCCGGACACGTCCAGGCAGAACTGGATGTTGGTCAGCACCCGCTGGTCACTCGGTCGACGAAGGACCTGGGGACCGGCCAGCATGCAGATGACGCCGATCAGGACGATTGCAGGCATGGAATCGAAGCAGGAAAGCACCCACCCCAGCCACCGACGGGATCGATGTAGACGGCCATCGAACGGAAGTGAAAGCCCCCACCCCTTTCGCTGCCAGGCCCAGAGCAGCAGCAGCACCGGAACCGCGAGCAGGACCAGGATCGTTGGTTCGGTGAAGCTCATGCCACACCTCCATCGGCGGGCACTCGGTAGGGTTCCAGCAGGCGGGAGACTTCTTCGGGTGTCGGTGTGCCGGAACCCGGTGCATGCAGCCACTCCTCGACGGCTCGGATCAATCGCCCCGCTTCGGGGTCACCACGCAGGCGGGCGACGGCGGCCGGCCGATCGGACTCGAGCTCGAGACGTTGCTGCCAGTGTGCGTACAACAACAGTTCAAGTCGCCCCTGTTCCTCGACGGACAGATCGCGAGCGGCGGCGGCGGCGACCAGGGGAGCGATTCGGTCGGCGACGGTCTCTTCGGGTTCCTCGATGACCGGGTCCACCCGGGGTCGGTTCATTCGACCGGCAAGAACCAGCAGCGGTACGAGCAACCAGAGAAACCCGATCACGATCAGACCGACGGTGTAACCACCGTCGAGGGTGTTGGCCGGGGGTATTGCGAGCACCAGGTCGGTGGGCGCATCCACCGCGAGGTTCGAGACGATCTCGATCGGGATGGGATCCAGTGACGCCGTGCTGCCGCCCTGCTCGAAGACCAGTACATCACGCAGGTCGAAGACGCCGATGTCGGTTCCGATGAACTCGAGCTCACAGGCGATGCGTCCGTCATCGAGCTGTTCATAACCCGCGAGCCTGACCAGGAGCGGTGACGCGAGATCCAGGTCGGGGCGACCACGGAGCAACCCCCCGTCACTGAGGATCCGAACCTGTCCGGTGATTCCGCGGGTTGCACTTGAGACCACTTCGTCCTGCAAGGGCGAAGTGAACACGAGGCAAGCCAGGAGAACGACCGGGGCGATCACGTTCGACCACCACCAGTCCGGGCACGTTGTGCAAGGAAGTGACGCAGCTCGGGAACGAAGGGACGATCGGTGTCCAGCTGCAACCAGCTTGCCCCCGCCCGGGCCAGAAGCCGTCCGATGTCCTCCTCGGCCAGCTCCGGATCGGCGGCCCGCCAGCGAAGTCTTCCGTGCCCGAGGAAACCACGGCCACTCTCCGCCTCGAGTCCCCTGAAGAAACCGGCACGGAGATCGCCACGTTCAGCGGGGTCACGAAGACCGATCACGATGACGTCATGTTTCTGAACCGCTCGCCGTATCGCGGGAATCGCGTCGGGATCATGCAGGTCACTCAGGATCACGATCAGGCTCGAGCGCCTGGCTCGAGCCACCAGTTCATTCAGACGTTCGGTCAGGTGGGTGGTCTCCTTGGCCGAACCGATTCGAAGCGGTTCGATCGCCTGCCAGAGATCCGACCTGAGCAGGCTCGGCTCGAACCGGGTCGCACGTTCACCCGCACCGATGACCGCGCAGGGGCTGAGCCTTCGCTGGGCAAGAACACCCACGGCTGATGCGATCCAGACGGCCAGGTCATGCTTCGTGAGGCTGGTCGAGGAAACGGACATGGAGGCGGAGGTGTCCAGAAGCAGATGGACCTCCGTCCGCTTCAGAGCCTCGTACTCCTTCACGTAGGTCCGAGTCGAGCGCGCGGTCATGCGCCAGTCGATCTGCTTGATGGGATCACCCGGTTCATAGGGCCTTGACTGTGCGTATTCGAGACCGCTTCCGGTGAACATGGATGTGTCGGTACCGAACGCGAGATCATCGGCCAGACGCCTCACCACCATCTCGAAGTCACCTCGAGCGAGTTCTTCGGGCGGACCGAGTCCGGGATCCTCATGTTTCCGTCCTGCGGCCATCAGGCAAGGGTCGCCAGGATTTCGGCAAGGACATCCTCACCTCGACGTCCATCCGCGAGCGCCTCGTAGTTGAGGCGGATTCTATGCAGGACGACATCCTCGGCGAGAGCCAGGAAGTCCTCGGGCACCGCGTAATCCCGACCACGGATGTAGGCACGTGCCCTTGACGCGTTGACCAGTGCGATGGCGGCTCGTGGCGAGCAACCCAGCTCGAGGTCGGGGTGCGTGCGGGTCAGGTTCACCAGTTCGACGCAGTCCCTGACGAAGACGTCACTGACATGGACTGCAAGAACCGATTCCATCGCGGAGGTGAGATCCCGGACCTGATAGGGGCTTGCATCATCGATCGCATCGAAGGCGGTCATGGGCACGGCCCCGTCGCCCTGTCGCTTGAGCTTGAGCTTCAACCCACGCTGGACGACTTCGGTCTCTTCCTCGAAGCTCGGGTACTCCAGTCGATGACGCAGCATGAAGCGGTCCAGCTGGGCTTCGGGCAGCTCGAAGGTGCCTGCCTGTTCCACCGGGTTCTGCGTCGCGATCACCAGGAAGGGTGCGGGCAGGTCCCAGGTCCGGTCGCCGATGGAGACCTTTCGTTCCTGCATCGCCTCGAGCAGGGCGGACTGGACCTTCGGAGAGGCGCGGTTGATCTCGTCGGCAAGCAGCAGGTTGGTGAAGACGGGTCCCTTGTGGACGTGAAACTCACCACTCTTGGGATCAAGGATCTCCGAACCCACGATGTCCGAGGGCAGCAGGTCGATGGTGAACTGGATCCGCTTGAAGTCGAGGTCGATGGCCCGGCCGACGGCCTGGACGAGCAGGGTCTTCGCGATCCCGGGGACACCCTCGAGAAGCAGATGCCCGCCGGTCAGCAGTGCGATCAGGATTCGCTCCACCACCACCTGCTGTCCGACAACCGTTCGTCCCACGCTTGCCGCCACGGTGGTGGCGAATGCCGCGCCCTGGGCGTCGGTGTCGGATGTGATTCCGTTCGTCGATTCATTCATGTCGTCGGGCATCCCTCTGGTTCAGTTGTCGGGGTTGATTCGTTCGGCCATCAGTTTCTCGAGAACCGGTTGCAGGCGTGCCTCGTCGATCCCGGCGGCACGAACCTTGCCGGACCGATCGATCACCACGGTGGTGGGCCACATCCGCACGCCATAGGCGGTCGCGGTGGCGCCGAGAGGCAGTCGACTGTCGGCAGGCTCCGCATCACGTGCGATCGGGAACGGTGGCGCCTCGTCACCCAGGAGCATGCGCATTCGCTCCCAGTCGGTCAGGTGGTCGCAGACACCGATGAAGACCACGCCCTGGGGGCCGAGCTCCTTCGCGGTCTTTCGCCAGGCGTCCATCGATTCGCGCGTACCTCGACTCAGAGGAGACAGGAACCGCAGCACCGTCACGCGACCATCGAGCATCTCGGGTTGAATGGCCTCCCCGATCCACTTGGTGGCCTGGAGCGACGGAGCCTCCTGCCCTTCCAGGCGTGCCATCGCGGGCAGCCGGCTTGAACCGCCCACGTACCAATCCTCGGGAAATTCGCCGGCAGTGGCGGTGCCGCCGGACGCCCCGCCATCCTCGGCCAGCAGCACACGGACCACATCCGAGACCTTGCCGGGAAGAAGCCCGGCGGCACGAACGATGCCCTTGCGATCGATGGCGACGTAGGTCGGCCAGAAGGCCAGCTTGTACGCCTTCACACTGGCGCCGCCCGCATCGCGAGCGACCGGATAGTTGATGTTCTTGTCGTTGACGACACCCTGGGCCTTCTCCCAACCGTTTTTGGCATCATGAACGCCGATGAAGGCGAGTCCGCTGTCCCCGTACTCCTCGACCAGCGAGACGTTCTTGGGAATGGCACTCATGCAGGGTCCGCACCAGGTCGCCCAGAAGTCGACGATGACCACCTTGCCCTTGAGATCGGCAAGCGATGTCTCCTCGCCGATCCAGGTGTCGAGGGTCAATTCCGGAGCAGGCTTGCCTTCGAGGGACTTCAGCCCCTCGTTGCGCTCCGAACCGGAATAGAAGTGATCATCGGAAAAGTCCTGTGCACTCGCGGTGACACAGGACGTAAGCGCGACAAGAAGAACTGCTATGCGCGTCGGGTCCATCCGGGAAAAAACCAGCATGATCGGCCTCCAGAATCTGTTTGTGGCCCAGAGTCTAGCCCTCAGCGGAGAGTTTGGTTGCAACGATGGTCATCGATCAGGGTCAGGAGTCGTCCTGAGGCCCGGAAAGCTCCCCGATCAGGCACTGTCGCTCTTGTATGTCTCACGGATCACCCGCATGCGGTCCGAACGATCAAGGAAGATCTCGACGAGTTCCGGGTCGAACTGCTTGCCGGAGAGGTCGGCTATCTCCTGCAGGACCTTGCTCTCGGGCCAGGCGTCCTTGTAGGAACGCTTGGAGCTCAATGCGTCGTAGACGTCGGCCAGTCCCACGATGCGGGCTTCGATCGGAATCTCATCGCCCACCAAGCCGCTGCGGATCGGGGTCTCGGGCGGTGAGTGGAAGAGCTCATCGACCGGCGTTTCGCCGGGATACCCCGTACCGTCCCAGTGCTCATGGTGGTGAAGTGCCACTTCACGAGCGATTTCGTCGTATTCGGTCTGGTATCCCTTGAAGAACCGCGCTCCGATGACGGTGTGCATCTGCATGGCCGCGTATTCCGGGAGATCCAGCTTGCCCGGCTTCTTGAGGATGGAGTCCGAAATGCCGATCTTGCCGACGTCATGAAGTCGCGCCGCATTGGACAGGCGGTCACGACGCCTTTCCATCTCACTTCGGTCCATTCCCCTTCGCTGTGCCCACGCCTCGAACATGACACGGGAATAGCCGGCGACGCGATTGACGTGGGCACCGGTCTCCTCGGGGTCATGTGTCTCGGCGATGGCCACCATGCGCATGATCATGGAGTCGGTCAGCAACGCACGTTCGAGTGCGACGCTCGCCATCGACGCGAAGTTCTCGATGAGCTTCTCATCCCCCGAGTCGAAGCCCCCCTTTCGTTCGCCCTCCTTGTTGAAGGGATTGGCGAGCTGGATGACCCCCAGGACCTCGCCGCTTGCGGTGCTCAAGGGATACGTGAACAGCGATTTGGTTCGGTAGCCGGTACGTTCGTCGTAGGACGCCATGAACGTGTAGCCGGAATCAGGTGGGATCGAGTAGACATCACGCACGTTGATCTTCTGGCCGGTCATGGTGACCTTGCCCGAGATGGAACCCGCGGATATCGACACCCGGAAACCGCCGGCAAGATCCGCGGCGTTTCGGCCCGCATTCTCATGCGCGTCGTTCTGTGCGTAGCGAACCACCAGGTCGTCCTCGTCTCGAGTGAGGATCGCGCCGGCCTCGGCACCAACGAGGTGGCGAGCCTCGCTCAGGATGTGCTGCATCATCACGTCAAGGTCCTGGATCTCGCTCATCTCGATTCCCACGGAACCGATCGACTTCAACCTGGCGTCACGGACGACGATCTCATCCTTGAGGGCCTCGTTGGCTTGCTGAAAGATCTTATTGAGATCCACCAGCTGGGCGTTTCGTTTTCGAAGCTCCATCGCCAGCCGCTTGCTGCGCCGCTCTGCTTGATCACGTTGTCGTGTCGCGATGAAACCGGTCGTGTGGTGACGCAGGCGGGCGACGAGCTCCACCGAATCCGGCAACTTGACCAGGTAGTCACTGGCCCCCCGCTCGAAAGCCTGCGCCTTGGTCTCGGAATCCTCGTACCCGCTCAGGATGATCACCGGCAGATTCACCATGGACGGTTCGGCCCGAATGCTCTCGAGCAGTTGAAGCCCGTTCAGTTCTGGCATCTCGAGATCGACCAACATCACCGTCGGCTTGAAATCACGAGCGGATTCAAACGCTTCGAGCGGGTTCTGGATGTGATGCAGGTGCCAGCCTTGCTCGATTTGCTTCTCGAGAAGGAGACCCACCATCTCTCCCACCAGCAACTGGTCATCGACCAGCAGGACTCGGACTTCTCTATCGACGGAAAACATGTGCAGATTCTAGTGGAGTCTGGGAACTCGAGTTCCACTCGGATGGTTCAGGGCGCAAGAACCCAGTCGGGGGACGTGGCCGCGTCAGCCCAGTTCCTCATGTCCTCGAGTTCCACCAGGTCAAGGCTGTCGACCGATCCATCGATCCTCGAGACCACCGCTTCGTCATCGGTACCCCATCGTGCGGACAGGTTTCCGCAGCTGGCCGGGTCGGCGGGGTCGTATGCACTGTCCCATCGTCGGGATGAGAAATTCGGACTCGAGACCTTGAAGTAACCCTCGGTGATCTCACCGCCGGTGCCACCGACACCACTGTTGCCGCGAGCCGAACAGAAAACCATGACCCGTGATGGGTTACGGACCCTGGCGAGCTGCTTGGAATAGAACTGACCGAGCAGGTCCGTGAGCGCGGGGTTGAAGCAACCATCAATCTCGTCTCCACCGACCCATGTGGTGTTGAGCCCGAGCGAGGGGTAGGTCGCCGAGGTGTAGAGGAAGTCCGCGTAGTTCTGGTTGCGCATCCCTTCGAGGACGCGGTTCTGGTCATTGACGTACAGAACGTCGAAATTGTGTGACAGATAGGGAGCCAGTCGCCAGGGATAACGGTTTGCGGCGACGCCGACGGTCTCGTTGGCGATCGACTCCCCCTCGGCGGTGGAGGCCGGCAGTCCCGACTTGTAGCCAGGAAGCAGCTTGCCCTGGTTATCGAAGGTGTAGCTGGTCCAGGCAATCGTCGCCTGGCGGGCGGAATTGCGCTCGGTGACGTGCTGGGCCTGCGACCGCATGAGATTCAACGCGGGCAGGAGGATTCCCAGAAGCAGCGTGATCACGGCAAGAACAACCAAGAGCTCCACGATGGTGAAGCCGGGACGACGTTGTAGCCCTGATGGCTTGATGACCAAGCTGGGGGAGATCACGAAAGGCTCCGGAGTCTCTTGAGAACAAGCGACGCAGGATGGTAGGCAACGAGACCCTTCAGTTCAAGCTATTGCAATTGAGAATCATTCTCAGTAGGATGCCGATCTGCCAGAAAATCGCGGGTGAGATCCCGTGGAGTGCACGTTTAGGCCTAGGCTCAGGAAACCCATACAGAAGATCACCCCATGAACCAGACACCCCACGCCCTGATTCTTCCCCTGCTGATGGTCGCCACGAGCACCGCATTCGTTGCTGCCGGCGATGAGACGACAACCATCATCAAGGATGCCCCGGATCGTGACCGCTGGATGTATCCCTTCAACGCCTCGCCCGGAACCCGCCCTGCCGCATCGATCTTCGGCTACGCGACGGCGATCGAAGCCCCATTCGACAACAGGGACGGGCAGTTCGTGATCGGCTTCGATACGGACGGAGATCTGGCTCCGGGAACCGCGAACGACTACCAGGTCGTCTCCGCGAAGGTGACCATCCAACTGTCCAACCAGGGCATCGTCTACGACGCAACGACCGACCCCTGGCAGAACTTCGTCGAACCCGACAATCCCGACTACATCGAGGATTCGGACCCAGGCCAGCCGATCGAACTCTTCGGAACAGATTACCGAAGTGGTTTTGACGCAACGACTTGGTACGAGGACGCCCCCTTCGGCTTCGGTGACACGACCCTCATGAGCAGCCGCACCGCATTCGCCGCGAGCTACCGTGACGGTGAACTCGTTGACGCCTCCAACCATGTTCGAGAAGGCTGGACCCCGACGCCCTTCGCCACCGCCGTGATCGACGGTGTCTCGGATGGCGAGGTCATTCCACTGGATTCGGTGTTCGAGTTCGAGATCGACGTGACCGACCCCAACATCCAGTCCTACATCCTCGAAAGTCTTGACCACGGGACGCTGACCTTCACCGTCGCATCGATGACCGAAGTCGAGGTCATGGGCGGCACCTTCCCGCTGTTCTACTGTCGCGAGAACGTCGCAGTGGAATTCGGGGTGGCTTCGGCAGCGACACTCGATTTGGTTCTCGAACCAGCCTCGGGTGGAGACCCCTGTGACCTCACCGGTGATGGCATCGTCGATGGCGCCGACCTCAGCAGGTTGCTCGGTAGCTGGGGAACGTCAGATCCCCTGCCCGACCTGGACTCGAATGGAACGGTCGATGGTGCTGATCTTGCTGCCCTGCTCGGGTGCTGGAGCTGACCGGACACCGGGGTGAAAACACCTTGAAAAACGACTCAGGATGCACTCAGGCTCGGTTCACGCCTGGCGGCCATCGAACCGGCGAGGCGAAGTGCCCGGGCCTCGAGTGCGGCCAGTTGAATCTCGACTTCATGTGCGTCACGTGAAAGCACACAGGCGATCTCGTTGACGGTCAGCCTCTCGAGGTGCCGCAGGATGATCACCTGTCGATCGAAGTGATCAAGTTCCTGAAGAAGCAAAAGTGAGACATCGGATGCTCTCGAGCTGTCTCGAGGCGCCCCATCGGTAATGCCTGCGTGCATGAATTGTTTCCCATTCGGCTCCGCCGAAAAATCGAATCAGGCACGCTCGTCTTCCATGACCGAACGAATAGACCTGCTTCCGACGTTAGTCGAACAGAATGAAGAGCTTCGCGCAAGTCGATGCGTTCAGGCCGAAGCGACCTGGCTCATCCCGAAGACGGGAAGAAGCATCGCGAGAGCGATCAGGCCGACGACGAGACCGAGCACCACGATCAAAGCCGGCTCGATGAGCGAAGTCGTCCGCTTGACGGTCGTCTCGAGATCTTCCTCACTGCAGTCAGCGATGGTCACCAGGACTTCGGGGAGGCGGCCGGATCGTTCTCCGGCGGAGATCATCGCCGAGACGCTGGGAGGAACCAGCGTCGATTCCTCCAGTGCCGATGCGAGTGGACGACCGTCCCGGATGGAACGCTCGACATCATCCCAGAGTTCCTTCTGAAGCGGGCTTCGGGTCGCACCACGGACGATCGACACCGCATCGACCAGGTTGACTCCCGCACTGCAGAGCACGGAGAGGGTGCGGGTCCAACGACTCACCATCGCTCCCATCATCACGTTTCGGAGCAGGGGAATCCGCATGATCATCGAGTCGATCTGACGACGAGCCTGTTCAGTGCGACTCCAACCCCAGGTCACGAGGAATACGAGTCCGAGAGCGGGCAGGTACCACCACCACTGATCACGAAGGAACTCGGCGGTGGAAAGCAGGATCTGGGTCGGCGCAGGAAGCGTCGCGGCACGATTCGCATAGATCGAGGCGAACCTGGGGAGCACGAAGAGAAGAAGCGCGAGGATGATCATCCCCCCCGCACCCGCCATGAAGGCCGGGTAGGTCATCGCAGTACGAACCTGCTGGACCACGCGTCTTTCCTTGGTCAGGTGTTCAGCGGCACGCCGCGTCATCACGTCGAGACTGCCCGTGGCTTCCGCGGCACGGATCAGGCTGACGACCACTGGCGAGAAGGTGCGCGGTCGACGAGCAAGTGCGGTAGAAAGCGCCTCGCCGGACTCGACTTCCTCCTGGATCCGGGCAAGCAGCACCCGGCCGACATTCTCGCCGGCCTGTCGCACGATTGCATCGAGGGCCTCGGCGATCGGCACACCCGCGGAAAGCATGACCGAGATCTGTCGAAAGAACGCGATCGCTTCATCGCGCTTCATCCTGACTTCCTTTCGGTCTCGGACGATGACATCGCCGGTACCGGAGGCACTGTCACGGATCGAGACGACGTAGCGACCCTCTTCGCGAAGTCGGTTCGCGACCTCGTCGGGAGAGATGGCCACCATGGTCCCGGAGCAGCTCACGCCCTCGGTATCACGCGCCCGCCAGGCGAAGGTCGAGTTCGCGTCACTGGAGATCCCCGACTGGTCAACTGCGGACTGCATTCAGGACCTCCTCGACGGTGGTGAGCCCCTCGATGGCCTTCGCGAATCCGTCCTCGTTGAGGAGCACCAGGCCTGATTCGACCGCGATCGAACGCAAGGTCCCCAGTGATTCACCCCGGGCCACGGCCTCGATGAACTTCGCGTCGGGAACCAGCAACTCGAATATCCCGATCCGTCCGGCGAAACCGGTGTCGCGACAACGCGAGCATCCGGCTCCCTTCCACAGCTGGTCGGAGGAGCATTTGGTCGTTCCAAGCAGGTTGCGCAGTGCCTCGTCCGGCTGGTAGGTGACCCTGCAGTTCGCACATGATTTACGAACAAGTCTCTGCGCCAGCACCCCGCGAAGGGTCGCGGCGATGAGATACGGTTCGATCTGGAGATTGATCAGTCGCGTGACCGCACCACATGACTCGTTGGTGTGCAGGGTGGAGAAGACCAGGTGGCCGGTGAGTGCCGCCTGCGTGGCCAGTGACGCGGTTTCCACATCACGAACCTCGCCCACCATGATGATGTCCGGGTCCTGACGAAGCAGGGACCGCAATGCCTCGGAGAAACCGAAACCGGCCTTGTCGTTGATCGGGAACTGATTGACCCCTGCAAGCGTTGATTCGACCGGATCCTCGACGGTGGAGATGTTGCGTTCATCCCGGTCCAGCGTGGCGAGCACCGAATAGAGCGTGGTCGACTTGCCGGAACCCGTGGGCCCGGTGACGAGTATCACCCCGTTTGGCTGTTCGACGATCTCGCGCCAGCGTTCGAGGGTCTCGGACGCCATGCCGAGACGATCGAGCTCAACGATGGAGTTGCGCGCATCGATGACACGAATGACGATCTTCTCTCCCCAGCGCCCCGGCATGGTGGAGACACGAAGGTCGATGGGGCGACCCTGCATGCGAACGTGGATGTCACCATCCTGGGGGACTCTTCGCTCGGAAATGTCCAGGCCGGCCATGATCTTGATCCTGCTCGAGATGGCGGGAGCCATCTGGTGAGGAGGCGAGAGCTTCTCGTAAAGCCGTCCGTCGATTCGATAGCGAACCCGAAGCGAGTGGTCGTCGGGTTCGACGTGGATGTCCGAGGCGCCTTCCTGGACCGCGGAGAAGATCATGTAGTTGACGAGCTTGACCACCGGGCTGTGACCCGAGACCTCGCGCAGGTCGGCGATCTCGGCGGTCTCCCGCTCGATCACGCTGAAATCGGTTTCAGCGACATCTTCGTAGATGTTGTCGATGACGAAGACGCTCGCGGTGGGCAGATAGGATTCCAGCGAGGATTCGATGTCAGCACGAGTAGCGACCGCCAGCTGGACATCGCACCCGGACACCCGACGGATCTCCTCCACCAGGTAGAGGTTCGCCGGTTCGGCGACGGCCACGGTCAGGGTGCCGCGAACCTTGAAGAGCGGAAGAACCGCGTGTTCCTCGACGAATTCACGGGGAAGGCATTCAACGATCGCTGGGTCGGCGAGTCGAGATGCGCCACGAACGAAGGGAATGCCATAGGCCTCCGCGACGACTTCCATGACCGACGCCTCGTCGACCGCACCCTGTTCGACCAGGAGTTCACCGATGAGTCGTCCGCGCGAATCCGACTTCTGGCTCGCGAGGGCCTGCTCGAGGGCCTCACTGGTGACCAGGCCACGCTCCAGGAGGACCTGGCCAAGCGGCATGGGCAAGGCAGTGGGGTCGGTGCCCGGGAAGGGCGTGGTGTTGGATCGATGGAAGTTCATGGTCATCCCGGAATTCAGCGAAGAGCGCGTGCGGCTTCCTCGACGGTGTTGGCAATGTCGAAACGACGAGCGAGTCGGGTGATTCGAAGCACCTCGGAAACGGTGGATCCGGTGGCTACCAGCTTCAAGCGACCTGAACGCTGCACCGATTCCTCGGATGTCCAGAGCAGGGTCTCCATGCCCGCGGAATCGATGGTGGCGAGACCGGCCATGTCGAGAACGATGTTGCGAACACCGTTGTCGAATCGTTCAGACAGGCAGCGTCGGTAGGACTCGACGTCATCGGAGAGGAAGTCTCCGGCAATGGCGACCAGGCTCGTGTCACCATGATCCTCGTGGGAGATCTTCATGCGGCTTCCCTTGTCTTCTCGTGAAGGTCACGATGTTCCTTGATCATGTGGTCGAATTCACGCATGTCGATGTCGAGGAAGGCCTCGACGAGATTCGGATCGAACTGCGTGCCGGAGCAACGCCTGATCTCGTCTCGAACGAAATCACGGGATCGCGCACTTCTGTAGGTACGGTTGGAGCTCATCGCATCGAAAGCATCGGCGATCGCCACGTAGCGACCGATGAGCGGGATCTCCTCGCCGGCAAGACCCGTGGGATATCCCCTGCCATCCCAGCGTTCGTGGTGATAGAGCACCGCAGGAAGGATGTCATCCATCTGCGGAATATCACGCAGGATCCGCGCGCCGATCTCGGGATGGCGCTTGATCCAGTCGAATTCCTGGTCCGTGAGACGACCGGCCTTGCGGAGAACCGATTCAGGAACTCCGATCTTGCCCACATCATGGACGAGACCGGCAAGCTTGAATCGGCGGACCTGCGAGTCTTCGAGTCCATGATGCACGGCGAGTTCGCCCGCCAGCCAGGAAACACGCTGTGAGTGGCCGCAGGTGTAGGGATCCTTGGCATCGATGGCGGACACCATGCCTTGCACGGTTCCGAGGAACATCGCGTCAAGGTTCTCGTACATCGAGGCGTTTCTGAGGAAGATCGAAACGTGTTCAGCGGCGGCCCCGATCAACTTGGCCTCGATGCTGGAAGCCGTCTGGTCCTGTGCCTGCTTCTTGCCTGCGTAGACCACGCCGATCGTTCCATTGTCACCTGCGATCGGGCAGACGATGACGGAATCTCCCCCACCGACGACGCCGTCGAACCTCGGATCATCCTCGACATCGACCACGAAGGGGTTGCGACCCTCGGAACTCGCCATCAGTCGGTCCCCCAGCGTACGAAGGACGCTCGGCTGATCCTCGTGCTCGCCACCCAGCATGAACCCGGAGAACTTCTCCGGGAGGTTCAGGTGGTCCATGTTGATGCGCACCCCGATCCATGAGAACGGGAGGATCCGGAGGAGTTCGTCGAGCACCATCGAGAGGAATCGGCTCGGCGTCGTCGCCACGCTGGTCTCGCCGATCATCGCATGGAAGAGGTGAACCTCCTCGTAGGTCTCTCCAAGCTGCCGTCCGACTTCCTCGAGCATCACGGTGCGACGCGTGACCTCGCCTTCGGTCCGAGCAAGGAGCTTGAGCAGGTCGGCGGTTCGGGGGATGTCTGATTCACTTGCGAGGTCCAGACTGGACAGCATGTTCTGTACGACCGTCCGATCAAGACGTGCGGCCTGGCAGAGCAGGTTCAGATGTTCGCCCTCGCAAAGTTCACGGGTGGGAACGATCGCGATGTTGTCACGCGAATTCCTGCGATCGCAGGTCGCAGGAGAGGTGATCAACCAGAGACCCGGAAGCACTCGACTGGGACCGCTGTTCTCGCTATCGCTCGTGATTCGATCGGTGATCTCGCTGAGTGCGTCCTGGACGAAGGTGTTGGAGAGCAGGAACTCCTCGAGCCAGTCACCACGGACAGGACGGGTATCGCAGGGCTCATGACCACAGACAACGCGACGAACGATGCCCTGCTTTCGCAGGACCTCGTCATTCGCATTGACTGAGACCCTAATTGCCTTGCGTGTCGTCATGCCGCTTTTCTTCCCTCGTGTCGTTCATCGATCATCTGCTCGACCAGCGTCAGCACCGCTCGGGGGCTGAAGGGCTTGCTTTCCACGTGCCTGATGTTCGGAATCGAGGCGATCGTCTCGTCGAGCCCCCAACCACGCGCGGTGAGGATCATCACGGGCACGTTGCACAGGGCGGGATCCTTCGACAGCGCCTCGGCCAGTTCGGCACCGTTCATGAAGGGCATCTGGTAGTCGGTAACGATGGCATCCGGCGACATGCGCCGGGCCAGGTCAAGAGCTTCCTCGCCATCATGGGCCTCGAAGACCTCATGCCCCGCATTACGGAACTTGAGGGCCAATACCTGCACGATGTGGGTCTCGTCGTCTGCAACCAAAATACGTCCACGAGTCATCATGGCCTCCAACTCGTCTCAGGCGGCGCGAGCGCCGGCAAATCCCATCGGGATCGAGAACCAGAATCTCGACCCCTCTCCCATTGTTGAATCGACACCAATCCGCCCCTGATGAACTGATTCCACGATGTTTCGGCACAAGTTCAGGCCAAGACCCGTTCCCTGGGCCATTCGTTCGTAACTCGGCACCCTGAAGAACTTCTCAAAGACGCGTTCCCGCGATTCCAGGGGGATTCCAAGTCCGGTATCCGTCACGGCGACCAGGACCGATCTCTCCAGGGAGTCGGTATCGACCGAAATCATCACGCGCCCCCCGTCCGGGGTGTACTTGATGGCATTGGTCGCCAGATTCAGGACGACCTCGTGAAGCATGGTCGAGTCCCCTTCGACCGACAGGTCGACGGGTGCGGTTGCAGTGGTGACCTGGATGTCCTTCTCCGCTGCAACCGGCTCCAGCATGTGGGCCACGTGACGGGCGATTTCGCCCAGATCACTTCGATCCAGTTGCGGTCGAACGATTCCCGCTTCGATCCGGCTGATGTTCAACATGTTCTCTACGAGGGATGAGAGGCGCTCGGTATCGTCGAGCATGCTCTCGATGAACTGCTTGCGTACTTCTTCGCAATCAGCTTCGCCGTCGACCAGCATCTCGAGATAACCACGTATCGATGCCAGGGGCGTGCGAAGTTCGTGACTCGCCTTGGAGACGAAATCCGACTTCATTCTGGATATCTGGCGTTCACGCGTCAGATCACGCATCGCCAGGACATATGGCCCGACGGACTGATCTCCGATGGAGAAGGTGCGTGCGTCGTAGACACGTTCATCGTCGCTGGTACACCTGGGAACCTGGAACTCGATCTCGACGGCACGACTCTCGATGGCGCCTTCCGAGATCCCCGAGCAGAGGAGCTCGGACAGCGGTCCTTCGGTGAAGATCGACCTGATGTCGGTTCCTTCCAGAGACGAATCGGAAAGGACCATCGACTCCGCCGAGTGGTTGGCGAGCCTGATCGTCCCGAATCGGTCGAAGACGAAGACGGGGTCCGACAGTGACTGCAAGACCGTGAGGATCTCATGGGAACGAGACGATCCGACCTGCCGAGCGACGGATTCCTCTCGGAGCCTGGTCTTCATCTCGCTGATCGAGCTGACCAACGCGACCATTTTGGGTGACTCGATCGACTGATCGGAGGAGCCCCCGGATATCAGGTCGTCGGAGTCCCCGACCACTCGGGCGACTCGGTCGAGAAGCATCCCCTGCTGGGAGGAAGCCCTTTGATGGAAGACGAGGTTCAGTACCACGGCGCAGGTCACGGAAAGACCCAGAACCACTGCGAGGCCGCCCCACCCGGTTCCGATGGTCGAGACCGCGAGTCCACCTCCGAGGCTGCAGAACACCGCGAGTCCGACACATGTAGCTACCAGTTTGAAATCAACCCGTGACACGAATTCTTGCCTCCCGAGTGGGTCACGCCTCAATCAGGCATGGAGCCGTCTGAACCGATCGCCAGGACACTGGCCAGCTCACGGGCGTGAAGATCATCGGGATTGCTCATGAGAACCCGTTGGCATCGCTTGAACGCCGAATTCTTGTCACCCTGCAGCATCTCGATGTGGGCGAGAGCGAGTGCAGGAACAGCATGTCCGGAACCAGCACTGTCCGTTGCACGCTGGAACCAGGTTGCAGCCATTTCGAGACGACCGCGGTCGAATTCAACGAAGCCCTTGTAGAGGTAACCTTCGCATCGACTGGGATCGAGTGAGATCAGTCGATCGGCGCAGGTGTTCAATCGTTTCATGTCACCGATCTCATGCACGGTAGCGCCGTATTCGATCCACGATTCGACGTCGTCCGGATCGATTCGAAGCAGCTGTGCGTATGAGGCTCGTGCATCAAGCGGAGCGCCCATGTCCTGGTAGCAACGAGCACGCAGACGATAGAGCCAGCTTGGCGAATCCTCGCCCATCGCCCCTTCGAGCTTGGCCAGCGATCGGAGACAGTCGCGATAGCGATCGGCACAGAGCTGGGCCCTGGCCAGGTCCGCCATGACGATCTCGTCGGTTCCACCGATCAGGGAAGCCTGGTTGAGGTGCTGTATGGCACCGTTATAGTCCTGAAGAAGGACGGCGACCGTACCCAGGAGATGGTGCATGGCCGCATTGTTCTCGAAGTAGGGAAGCTTGGGCATCAGCAGTTCACGGGCCTGTCGGTACTTGCCCATGTCCACGAGCATCTCACCCGCCGCAAGCAGATAGTGAACGCTCTGGACATTGCTCGGGTCAAGGTTCCATGCGGTCATGTACGCGTCGAGAGCCTGTTCGTCACGGGACCATCGCTGGTAGACCACTCCACGGATGTAGTGGGCATCAGGGATGTTCTCATCGATCTTCAGTGCCTCGCCAAGCAGGCGATCACAGGGTTCGAGTCGACCCATCTCCAGGCAGGTGCGCGCCATGAGCATGTAGGGCGCGGGGTTGTAGGGCGTACGCTGTCGAGCCTGCTCGGAGAGCTTCAACGCCTTCTCGAACTGCCCGGTGCTGTAGGCACGATAGGCTCGCTCCAGTTCAAGCTGACTCTTGTGACCTTCAACGCGCTTCCGGGATTCGATTCGGTTGTGCATGCTGGCCTTTGATGGCGTGTTGGAACACGCTGCCAGACCGAGGAATCCGAGTGAGAAGGCGATGATGAGCGCTGTTCTTGTCATGTTGGTCACTGAACTGACTCCAAGCGAAGGAGAGGGGAGAGAGGGGATGAAAAACGGGTCCTTGAATCACTGGTCGCCGGCACTCGCGAAGTTCTCGGTCATCGAGCTTCCGACCCTTGCCTGGGTCATCCACCATTCGAGCAGTGAGGTTCGGAAGAGCGTCGTGAACATGAAGTTCCTCTGGACGTCGAACTCGGAGGCAGCGTCAGTGAATTCACCGGACTCCACCTCGGACTCGCTGTATTCGATCGACTCGAAGGGGATGGCCGAACTGAAGTGTTCCTGCTGGCCTTCGTTCGAAGTATCGACCTTGATCGTGCTGGCGGGCGTGATGTCCGCAAAGGTGTCGAACCCGGAGTCGGAGTCAGTGAACGGAGTGTCCTCGGTACCAGGGAGGTTCCAGAGTTCCGGGTCATTGCCGCCGTCGAATTCATTGGCAGAACCGGTCAGTGCCTCGAATTCCGACTGGGTTTCACCCGTCTCGTTCTCGTCACTTGAGAATTCGTCCGTGTCGCTGGAGACATCCTGCGTGTCGAACAGGGTCGAATCGAAGTCGGTGCCGGCATTTTCGCTGGAACTGACGTCGAAAGGCAGGTCGTCGGAACCGGCGTCCTCGAAGGAAGGATCGGCGGCGGCCACGGTCGTGGACTCCTCGAGTGCACTGGAGGACTCGATCGATGGGTTCGAGGTGGTCTCGAGGGAATCAGCCATGGTGGTCGCCGATTCAAGGGCAGAAGCGGTTTCCACCGAGGGATTCGGGACGTTCTCGAAGGATTCATCATCGGTGGACGCCGATTCGAGGGCCGATGCCGTCTCGATGGCGGGGTTCACTTCGAATTCCGGTTCGGTATCGGCCTTGGCCGCGACCGTCTCCCCTTCTGCGGGTGCCGAAGCTTCCCGGTTCGAGGGCATTTCTTCGGCGGTGGGATCGACCCAGGTGCCGAGTGATTCTGATTCCACGCCGCTTGAGGCCACCTGCTGGTCGTCATTGCTCTCGACTGCATCGGCAAGGTGATCATCGTCACTGCTGGAAGTGCTGTTGCTTGAAAGAGGGTCGGACTTGGGCATGTCGCTCTGGGGCATTCTGCCGGGTTCGCTGTAGAAGGTGCGGTCGAAGATGCCGCGCAGGATGTCGCCGTCCCGGGACTGGACCGACTCCTCGCCCAGCAGGTCCTCGCGCATCTGGACCATCTCGGGCTGGTTGGGATGGTTTCGGAGCGATCGGTTGATGTGGGAAAGCGCAAGATCCACTTCCCCGGAGTCCATTGCCTTGTAGGCATCGTGGTTCGAGTTGATCGCGAGAGTCTCACGAGCCCAGGGAAGAAGACCTTCACGAACACCGACCATGACGTTGCCGACGAGTTCGTCAGCCTGCTCGGAAGCCTTGGTCATGACTTCCTCGCGAATGATGGTCGGGGTGACGAGGAAGATGATCTCCTGTCGACGAACATCGTCGTTCTGGCCGTTGAAGGCATCGCCGAGGATCGGGACATCTCCGAGACCGGGAACACTTCGACGGTTGATCGTCGTTTCATCCTTGAACAGACCGCCGAGGACCACGGTTTCGCCATCACGAACGCGGACGTTCGTGGTGATCTCGTTGGTCAGCTCATCGGGGACCACGGTGGTTCCGATGCCGTCGGCGTTTCCGATGCTTCGCAGGTTCGCATTGCTGACGCTTGGATAGAGTTCCATCCGGATCGAGCCATCGCGACTGATGAAGGGCCTGAGAATCAGGTTGATGCCGGTTTCGAGGAACTGAACGGTCTGAGTGGCGGCAGTTTCGGTCTGAGTGGTCGAGAGATACGCGACACGCTCACCGACCAGGACCTGGGCACGCTGACGGTTGAGAGCAAGGATCTTGGGTCGCGCCAGGATCGTGGTGTCCGAGACCTCGTCAAGAAGACGAAGGAAGACGCCCACGTTGTTGTTCAGGATGCCGAACTTGAATCCACCAGCCTCGGTGGTCTGACCCACGGTTGACTGGAGAGCAAGGGCGTTGGTGGTCGGGGTGTTGCCTTCGGCAGGCCCGAGCACGGTTCCCGCCTGCGGCTGCTGCTGCAGGTTCTGAAGCCACGAGACGGGGTTCAGCGGGTTGAGAAGCTGGGTGAAGTCAGCCTTGAGCAGGACGCTGACGTCCATGCCCCAGGCGTAGTCGCCCTTGGCCTTGGTGATGAGGATCGTCGATTCGACCATCACCTGCTTGGGAGGTGTGTCGACATCGGTGAGCAGAGTCTCGATCGCCTCCAGGTTCTCCGCATAGTCACGAACGACCAGGACGGGCTCATGAGCCCACCCATCGCCACCGGCCTCGGTCGTTCCGGGCTGGAAGCCGCCTTCGACCTCACCGAGCATGGACATCATGCCCTTCGAGGAAAGCAGCGGCTTGGCGAGTGATTCTGCATCACCAGGCGAGATGTGATCGAGGTAGAAGACTCGATCCTCGAGAACACGATTGGCTTCGGCGCGTTGCACCTTCTCGTCACAGGTCATGACGTAGATGAAGTTGCCGTCCTCTTCGTAGCAGAGGCTGGCGATGTGCAGGATCCCGTCGAGTGCCTCGTAGAAGGTCACGTCGAAGAGATTGGCGGTCACGGATACGTTTCCGACACGCTTGCTGGTGATGATGTTGCGGCGACTCTGGATCGCCAGCATGTTCAATACCTGCGGAAGCGGGACATCCTCGACGGCGATCTCGAAGGTACCGAATTCATCAAGTACCTCGTCCTTCTTCACCGAGCTTCCGTTCGCATCCTGCGAGGCGGCCTGGCTGGCGGCCGATCCGGACGCCTCCTGGCCGAAACCGTCGTAGGGGACGCTTCCGTTGGCAATGAGTACTGGTGCGAAAAACGCGCCAATGATCGAGATGGACATCCGGTTCAACTTGAAGTTTGTCATGACGACATGGCTCCTGCACCCAGTGAGGTACTCTGAAATGCCCATGAACACGGCGCCCTGTCACCGCTCGGCACGCAAGTCAGGTCAACGTCGACCTCGCCTGGTCTCAAACCAGACGTTCGCGCTCAGTGGGCTGCACTCAATGTCGGCTGCGTATAACGCGGACTTTGCCCAAACGCCCAGATGTATGGAAAACTGACTGGTAACCTGATCACCCAGTCCGAACCAGGGGCGAGCCGATAACCCGATCGGGCATCCGATAACGAATTGAATGGCGTTTCAGGGGCTCCCGCATCAGTCGTCGCGTACGGGAAAGGCCCTTTCGCGGTCGAGCAGGAATCTGACCCACTGCTCTTCACCGGGCATGGAAACATCGATGACCACGGAGCCCGATCGCACCTCGATCAGGCGATAGTCGATGTCCTGGGTCTTCGACTCGGCACCAAGGACCGTGACGCGCCCGTCCAGGACCGCTGTCCCAAGCCCCCTCGAGGTGCCTGAGAGACGAATCCTTGATGCACGCTCGGTGAGCGCCTGCATTCGGGCCTTGAGATCGAGTTCGGCGTCATTCGCTCCGCTGGCCGTGCCGCTCCCCTGCTCACCATCGGTTGATCCGATCAGGAACGGGTCCCGCAGAAGATTCTGGTCCAGTCGAACTTCGCGACCGGCATCGATCAAGTCGGGTTCCGGGATATCCATGCTCGCAAGAACGTCGGGATCCTCGTTTGCGATGGCCATGCGAGGCATGCCGGTGACGATGCGCAGCCGGTGCCAGATCAACATCCCCGCAGGACGTGCCCAGAAGGTGCAGGCGACAACGAGCAGCAGGGAGAATACCCCGAATTGTCGGCGTGAAGCCCCGATCTTGGTGCAGATCCCATCGATGAGAAGAATGGACCGTTGCCGGAGCGTGGAAGTGCTTCGCGTGTCATCGTCATGTTCATGGCGGTTCATTGGTCATCCTCCTTGACGAAGACCGTGTCCAGTTCGACGCTGGCGTCGATCATTCCGGACATGAGAGCATTTCCTCGAGGACGACCGACCCTGAGCATCCGGACCCTGACCAGACGATCTGAATTCTCAACCCGCCTCAGGGCCTCGATGACGGTCTCGAAGCGCCCTTCCATCTCGATCACTGCAGGCTGGCACATCCACTCCAGGCCTTCCGTATTCGAGTCGACCACTTCGGGGTCGAGCATGCGAACCGACCATGAGCTTGCTCCACCGTCATCGACGCTCAGCGCGAGCACATCGGCCAGGCCTGATTCATCAGATCCACTGGGTATGTCACGCAACTGGGTACGCTCGATCGAAACTCGGTTTTCGAGCTCTGATTCAAGAGCCTTCAGGCGTGATTCGGTGGATACCATGGACCCACTTTGACGCTGCAGCCTCTGAACCTCCGCCCGCGCGACGGATGCCCGTGAGTACTCGGGATGAAGGATGAACACGACTGCCACCAGCGACATCAGGAGAATCGTCCCGACTGCAAGCTGGATCCTGCGCTTCACGCCTCGCTCGATACCGTCGATGGTCTGCATCAGGAATGTCCTTCCACGACGATCGCATGTTCAGATTCGATTTCGACCGCCTTCCAGGGAGTCTCGAGATCCACCTCGAAATCGACCGAGAAGCGCGTCTTGACCTCGTCACCCTGTTCGACAAGTGCCGTGAATCCCCGCCGCACCTCTTCGAAGGGATTGCGCTCGCGGAGCTGGTGGACGAAGTCGCGTACCGTTGATTCGTCCGGCGCAAAGCCCTGGAGTCGTCCGATCAATCGGCGATCACCGGCGCGCTGGCCCCTGGAATCCACCCTGACACCGGTCACATCGACCATGAGTTGCTCGAGAACGACGCCTTCGGGGAGCGTGTTGGCCATCGTGACCAGGACGCCGCCCACGGGAATCGGAAGCGCGACGCTGCGCCAGGCTTCGATTCGATCACTGGTGCTCTGCAGCTGCTCGAGCAGCGACTTTTCAAGCTGTTCTGCGGACAGGACCTGGTCGGCTCGGTCACGCGCCTCGGTCAGTCTCGCCTCAGCGCTCGAGCGGACGATCCGGGCGTGAAAGACCAGCAAGATCAGGATTGCAACGGCCACCACTCCGCAGAATGCGATGCGACGGTTGAGCAACCGAAGACGAGCCCGGGCACCGAAGACCGGGGGCAGAAGATCGATGCGTCCGTCGTTCATGCGGCCTCCCTGCTCTTGCGTGATGTGCGAACCCGCTGATTTCGCTGGGCAAGCCCCATGGCCGCGGTCCAGGCGGAGGGATCCGCCTCATTGGCCCCGATCGAAACCAGTTCGGATGCGATCCGCGAGATGGTGCCACTGGCATCGTCCTGCAGGACCTCGATGCCACAGCGTTCCGAAATCATGGTCCCGAGACCGGGTTCGAATGAATCGCGCCCGCTGAGAACGATCTGTTCGGGTCGGGTTCCCCTGAAGGCGACCGCACAATGTCGAAGGCACAGCGCGATT
The DNA here is from genome assembly GCA_029246705.1 of Phycisphaerales bacterium. Taxonomy (GTDB): domain Bacteria; phylum Planctomycetota; class Phycisphaerae; order Phycisphaerales; family SM1A02; genus JAKVBQ01. The sequence goes on from JAQWMQ010000019.1 coordinate 60,820, forward strand.
TCAGAAGCCAGTTCATGGAGAAGCGGCTTGGTGGAATCGATTGCTCCGGCTTCGACGGCTTCGTCGAGCTGACGCCCGGAACGAAGTGCCTGACGACGATCCCTGCGCAGTCTCGAGGCTTCCTGGAGTTCGACGTGGAGACTCCTGCTCATCTCGAGGTCGAAGGCATCACCACCAACCGGAATGGTCTTGCAGAAACCCATGCGTTCACCGCGAAGGAACATCATCGTCGATCCCTTGGCGCCCACATCGACTATCACATGGACTCGTTCACGATCCTGCTGACGCCGGTAGAGGCTGGTATGGGTTCGAGCGACACCACAGAATCCGGGTTCGAGCGAAAGCGGCGCAAGCCCGCAATCGAGGATCATCTCGAGCCAGGGTTCGGCCAGTCGGTCATCCATTGCGAAGAGAACGACCTCGGGACGGTCTCCGTCATCACTCGAATATCGAGCGCCGGTTCGCATGCCGTCGACCTGGAGCGATTCACGGGGGATGTCGAAACGCTCGGAGGCTTCCCAGGTGAGTGACTCCCGGATCTCCTTTGAGGGCATCTCGGGCATCCGGATGGGATGAAGATTGATGATCCCCCTGGGCGCGCCCACTATGCAGGTCGTTCCCGAAAAACCGGATCGGCGCAGTACCTTGCGCATCTGGTTCCTGAATTCGTGTCGACCACGGTCCAGGCAATCCTCACGAGGAAGGGATGCGGCGGCACGGATCCTGAGGGTTCGAGAATCCAGCTGGATCATTCGGATCGCATCGTCACCGACATCCACACCAATCGGTGTCCGCCGGGCAAGACCTGGAATCATTGATCGAACTGTCAAGGCGCCTCTCCCTGGATACCCCTGATTGATTGCGAGGGGTACTCATCATTTCTCATCGGTCGTGAAGGGCGCGTTGTGAAGGGCATCAGCCAGTCGAACCATCTCGCGTTCGGTCTGTAGCGTCTGCGTCGACTTCACTGGATCTGCAGGCTGGGTCCGAGTGCGGTCAGGAACCGCTCTCGAGGACTTCCACGGTCGTCTTCCCCGTGAAGGGCGCGATGGTGACGAGGTACCGGTGACCGTCGCCACCCTCGAGCTCGATCTCACCACCGGTTCCGGGTGCTCCACCACTGGAAGAGACTGATCCGCCGAACTCGTCGAACGTGATGTAGTCCATGCCCGAATCGATGCTCACTGAAGTGATCCGCACATCACCGAAACGGCCGTCCTTCGAGAAGTCCACGATGTACCGGCCATCCACGTCCGAGTTGGACATGGGATCGAGGATGTGGTCCGCCGTGCCTGAATCGTAGGGAAAACTGAAATCCTCGGGCGTGACCCGCATGATGCAGTAGCCGACGTATTCGGAACCGGAAACGTCATCCTCGTTCTTGATGAACTGGAGACGTCGATACTCCTGGTTCGCCAGTGCGTCCGACTGGGCGAAGATCAGGTCCGAGATCACCGAGCGTGATGCCGCCTGGATCGCGAAGGTGCTTCGATCGACGAGGTTCGGGACCAGGAGCGTTCCCGAAAGACCGAGGACCGCAACCACCACGATCAGTTCCACCAGGGTGTACGCGCGCTTCGATGTTGTGAGCCGGGGCTTCATCATCGTCAATCACTCGATTCCGTTGAGTCGTCTGCCCCATGAGTGAGTCGACGAACACCGCCGGACTTGCCCGAAAGACCGCTGTTTGCGCCGGCCTTGCCGGAAGGCATCGCTCGCGAGACCGCGTCGGAAAGCCGGTCATAGTCCAGTTCGACCGAACCGACGTTCACGCGGGTGTCCCCGTTCTGGATCAACTGCCTGATCACGCGCAGCTCGTAGAGCATTTCCCGCATGACGTCGAGCTGCTCGACTCTCTGTGAACCCGCATTCAGGAACCCCGGCACACTGCCCACGTTGGGGCGGAAACCGGGAGCCCGGGTGAGATCCGAGTCACGAAGAGCCGAATCGCGAATCGACTGATCGCTCTGCGGCCCTGCATACACGCTTGAACTCAAGCCGATGTCACGGAGAACCCCCACGCCCACCAGCACGACCAGCGCAAGTGCAATGGGACCAAGAAATTCGTAGGTTGGAAATCGCTTCATCGTCAATCCTCCGGGAATCCTCAGGAGATGGGACCTTTTGTTCGTACGTGAGACTGATCGGCTCAATTCAGGGTCGATGTGAGCAATAGACCGGGGTTGTCGAGTTCCCGGACCCTCTCATCCAGCAGACTCGAAGTGAGCTCGACCGAATCCGAATCCTCGGCGGACGAGACCACGCGGGCGCAGTACCTGATGTCCCTTCGCGTGAACCGGATGAACGAGGGATCTGCGACCGACTCGTGCATCATGGGATCACAGGGACCGACATGTTCACAGAGCGAGGTCGCGACCAGGGCGTCGGCGTTCACGGTCTGGGTGAAGACGACCAGCTCACAGGGATCGATCATCCCGGGGCGCCGGGGACCATCGTGCCAGACGATGAGGGCCCAGTCATGGCGCATGGGGTCCTCGGTGCGAGCAACGATCTGCCAGTCGGAGGACGCTTCCACCATGCGGCTGATCGGGTGGAGCGTGGTGCTTCGACGGACCATGTCGGGCTGGCTGAATTCATCCGCGGGCGGCGCAAAGGCCGCGGCCGCCACGGGGATCATGAGCAGGAGCGGCAGCAACCTGATCATGTCCGGCCTGTTGATGGTGCGGCGTGTACTCACTGTTCACCAGCCGCTTGCACTTCCGTCGGAACCGATCGCTTCGAGCTCCCAGATATCGGGGTCCCACACCAGGGTGTAGCCCGCGGGGACCTGGAACCCGTTGCTCGGGTTGGAATCGAGGTCCAGTGGGGTCGAGCTGATCAACCCCTCGTCGGTGAGAGCGTCCACCACCGAACCCATGTCCTCGCCCAGGGGCCTCACCGTTCCGTGCCGGGCGAAGTAGAGGGTCACCTGCCCACGCAGCACGTTCAGCTGCGAATGCGCGGCGGTCTTCTCAGCCTGATCGGTGGCATTGGTGAACTGAGGCACGACGATCGCGGCCAGGATGCCGAGAATCACCACCACGATCAATATCTCGATGAGGGTGAACCCACGAGGCTTCCTCGAGATCCCCGAGGTCTTCCCGGTGTTCCCAAGGTTCGTTGCGGTGTTCATTTGAATCATCATCGATCTCCCTACAGTCTGGTCCAGATGCAATGCCGGCGACCAATCGCCGAACTCCTGTCCCCCGTGGACGACGTCGATGGTCGACGCATCCACAACAAGAGTCGGTTTCCTGAGCCGCGTTCCAAAGAACAATGCGGAGAAGATGGGGTAGATGGGTCGGGTGGTGCGGGCGAAAGATCCGAGAACCCACCGAGAACGAAACCAATGGACACAAAAAAAACGACGCCGCGGCATCCTTGCCGCGGCGTCGTGTCCTCACACTTGTCTCATGACGGTGAGTCTTCGCTTGTGATCACCAGTCTTCGCCGGTGACGATCAGACGGCCACCGTTGACACCCCACGCATAGTCGCCACCAAGGGTGGGGACCGCGGGGATGAACGGAGTCATCGGATCGCCATCGGGATCGGTGGTCGACATGAGGTCCGCCCAGCAGAGGACCGGGCTGTCGATGGTGCCGTCGTCGCTGGCATCGCCGGGCAGGACGCCGAACTTCGCACGGAAGAGCTGCACCTGGCTGCGCATCGACTGCAGCTGGGTCTTGGACTGGCTTTCAGCGGCTTCGTCGGCGGCGTTGGTGAACTGCGGGATCACGATCGCGGCAAGAATGCCGAGAATCACGACCACGATGAGAATTTCGATGAGGGTGAAGCCACGCTTGATGGTCTTACGAGTCGACATGGTGAGAAGATCCTTCCTGAATCCGGCGCATGAGCGCTCAATGTTCGGTGGGGCTCCGATACGGCCGAAGCGCCCCTGTTCCGAATCCTGACAGTCGGGATCTCGTTGACCCCTGCCTCGAATCGTCGACTCGCTCCTTCGAGCGCTCCGACGGGATGCGCAACCAAGTCGTTCGGATGCCCCCCTCCGCTCGGCATCCGCTTGGTTGCGTGAAGTTCTCATCGGATGGCCGGAGTGCACACTGAAGCAGGAGACCGGTTTCGATTCAGTGGTGTGCCGTCATGACCATCAGTCGTTGCCCAGTCGTTCCAGATGGAACGCCTGGGCCCTGCCGGAGTACCGTGAACCACTGGTTCTCGGTCCATGCCCGGCTCGGTCGATGGGGTCAGGCCGCCACGGCGAAATCGATGTCGAGAGTGATCAGCCAACCGTCACCATCACGCCGCGAGAATGCGATCACGCCTCGACAGGCGGTTCGCGAAGCGTCTTCCCAACCAACGGTCACCAGCGAACCGATCTCGACCGGCTCCCGGCAGGTGCCGATGACCCGCCCGTCGACCTGGTGCAGGTCGGTGATCTCGTGCATCATCCCGAAGGCATCGCCACCCAGACGAAAGAGCGTCGCGATCCCCTGGATCGGCGTGGCCTCGGGCCTGCGGGCCTTGATCTGGAAGCCCTCCACCACGGTGATGGTGGGAACGGCGAAGGTCTCGGGGCCCGCGAGTACGTCTGCGGTGACAGCGTCGTCCGATGTCAATCTGATGGTGCTCATGTGTTTGGTCCGGCTTGGGGGGGGGCGGCATCCGTGCCGCGGTCCGTCTCGGCTCCGCCGAACAACGCGTTCCATCACGCTGCCGGAATCTTTTCGGACGATGGGAGGGGGCCTTTGAGGCAGATGCCGATATTCCCGAAGAATCCACCGCTTGAGGGCCCAAATCAGCCTTCACTCGGCTTCCGGGGCATCCTCCGATACCATGCCCTGTCCAGAATGGAGTCCAGATGATCCACATCCATCCCTTTCCAGCTGAAATGCCCAGCGAAGAGAAGGCGTCCCGAGTCGCAAGTGTCCCCTATGACGTCGTCTCCACGGCGGAGGCTCGGGTTCTGGCGAAAGGGAATGACGACTCCTTCCTGCACGTGGTCAGGCCGGAGATCGATCTTGGCACCGATGCCGACCCCTACGGCGATGCGGTCTACCAACTTGCGAGGACGAACCTCGAATCATTCAGGTCGCGCGGGCTGCTCACTGCCGACACCGCTTCCTCGATCTATCTATACAGACTGACCTGGCGAGGACGATCCCAGGTGGGCGTGGTCTGCTGCTGCGAGGTCGAGCAGTACCGAAACGACCTCATCAAGCGACACGAATTCACGAGACCGGACAAGGAGAACGACCGGGTGCGACACCTGGTCGAGACCGGGACCCACGCGGAAGGCGTGATTCTCAGCTTCCATGACCAACCCGACATCGCCGCACTCATGGAGGAAGACCTTGCCTCGCCCCCACTGTTCGACTTCACGGCCGAAGACGGGGTTGAGCATGCCCTCTGGCGGGTGCGGGACGCGGACGCATATGTCGCCGCATTCGAACAGCTCGATGCCCTGTACATAGCTGACGGACATCACCGCTCAGCCGCAGCGGAGCGAGCACCTCGGTCACACCTCGTCGAACAGCATGGCGGTTCGACCATGCTCAAGACGGAGGACGAAGACCTCGAGCACGATGGTGATGATGAATTCATGCGGTTCATGGCCGTCTGCTTCCCTGCCAGCCAGCTGGAGATCCTTGCCTACAACCGCGTGGTCAAGGATCGCGCGGGACTTTCCAGCGCCCAGTTCATGGCAGCCCTGGCGGAAGTCGGCACGGTCGAGGCGGTATCGGACCCGATTCCGGGCGAACGCGGCAAGGTCTGCATCTTCAACGATGGAAGCTGGCACCGACTGAGCTTCGACCCGGCCGGGATCAATGCCGCGGACCCGGTGGAATCACTCGATTGCGCCCTGCTCCAGAACCTGGTTCTGGGCCCCATCCTGGGGATCGCCGATCCGCGAACGGACAAGAGGATCGAATTCGTCGGCGGCATACGCGGAACCGACGAGATCGCGGACAGATCGGGTGTGGACGGCGTCGGCTTCTCGATGCATCCCACGACGATGATGGAACTATTGGCGGTGGCGGATGCCGGGCTGATCATGCCCCCGAAGTCGACCTGGTTCGAACCCAAGCTACGTAGCGGCCTTTTCGTACACCGATTCAGCGGGAGCAGACCATGCGAGTCCTGATTGCGGACAAGTTTGAACAACAGGGAATCAACGAACTCGAGAGCCGAAAGTTCGAGGTGTTCTTCGAACCCACGGTGGGAGCGGACGAGCTCCCCTCGCGCGTGTCCGAGATCGACCCCAATGTCGTGGTGGTGCGTTCGACGAAGGTCACCAAGGAAGCCATCGAGGCCGGCGAGTCCCTGGAGCTCGTGGTGCGTGCCGGTGCGGGGTACAACACCATCGACACCCAGGCCGCGAGCATGAACGGGGTGTTCGTCTCAAACTGCCCGGGGAAGAACGCCCTTGCGGTGGCCGAGATCAGCTGGGGGCTCATCCTCTGCTGCGACCGGAGGATTCCCGACCAGACCCGGGACCTGCGAGCGGGCACCTGGAACAAGAAGGAATACGCACGTGCTTCCGGAATCGCCGGGCGAACCCTGGGCGTCATCGGCATGGGACGAATCGGCCAGGCCATGGTCGATCGCGCCCATGCCTTCGGGATGAACATCGCCGCCTGGAGCCGCTCGCTTCAGGACGAGCAGGCCCAGGAGTACGGTGTCACCCGATGCGAGAACATCATCAACCTGGCGAAGCTCAGTGACGTGGTGTCCGTCCATGTGGCCGCCACCGATGGAACCAGGCACATCATCAACGACAAGTTCATCGATGCCATGCGGGAAGGATCGATCCTGATCAACACCAGCCGAAGCTCGGTCATGGATGAGAAGGCCGTGCTGCGAGGCATCCGCGAGAAGGGAATCCGGGTGGGCCTGGACGTCTTCGAAGGCGAACCCGGATCCGGGACCGGCACCTTCAGCAATGAACTCATCAACGAGCCCGGGGTGTACGGCACCCACCACGTGGGTGCCTCGACCAACCAGGCCCAGGAGGCGATCGCCGGCGAGGCGGTACGCATCATCTGCGCCCATCGCGACAGTGGTGAGGTTCCCAACTGCGTCAACCAGTCGGAAGACCGGGGTTCGGCCCTGCTCACGGTTCGCCACCGGAACAAGCCCGGCGTCCTTGCGAAGGTGTTCGACATCCTCAGTCAGGCTTCACTCAATGTCGAGGAGATGGAGAACCTGATCTACGAAGGCGGAGAATCGGCCTGCGCCCGCATCCAGCTGGGTGCGACGCCTTCGCTGGCCGAAGTCGAGGCGATCGAAAGCCAGGACACCGTCCTCGGCGTCTCCATCGCAAGTCTTGAAACCGCAAAGAGCTGACCATGCCCACCACCTCCCCCATCTCGAGGACCCAGATGACCCACGACCACAGGATCCTGAACTTCTCCGCGGGACCGGCCATCCTTCCCGAACCCGTCCTCAAGCAACTCCAGGAGGACATCTGGAACCTCAACGGATCCGGTGTCGGCGTCCTGGAACACAGCCACCGGGGCAAGGAGATCGATGCGGTCTTCGAGGAGACCACCGAAGCCTGTCGCACCCTCGCCGGAATCACCGATTCCCACGAGGTGATGTTCCTGCAGAACGGCGCCTCGGGCCAGTTCGCCATGATCCCGATGAACTTCCTCCCCCCCGCCAGGACCGCCGACTACGTGATCACCGGCACCTGGGCGAAGAAGGCATTCGAGGAAGGCGGTCGACTCGGCCAGGTGCATTGTGCATTCGATGGTTCGGAGACGCTGTTCAATCGGGTTCCCGGTGATGACGAGATCTCGCTCTCGAGTGATCCGGCCTACATGCATTACTGCTCGAACAACACCATCTACGGGACCCGATTCGAAACGATGCCCAAGGTCGACTGCCCGAGCGTCGTCGACATGAGTTCCGAGATGTTCTCGCGCCCCTGGGACTACACCGGGCACGACCTGGTGTACGCAGGCGCGCAGAAGAACCTTGCTCCGGCTGGCGTGGTTCTGGTGCTTGCATCGAAGGCGCTCCTGGATACGGCAAGAAAGGATGTCCCGAACATCCTCTCGTATCCGATCCATGCCAAGAACGATTCGAGATACCACACCCCCCCGGTCTTCCCGATTCACACCATGGGACTGGTATTCAAGTGGATTCTCGCCGAAGGCGGCCTGGAAGAGATGGCGCGCCGAAACGAAGCCAAGGCAAGCCTGATCTACGATGCCATCGACAACTCAGGCGGGTTCTACATCCCCCACAGCGACAAGAACTGTCGATCGGTGATGAACCTCAGTTTCAAGACCAACTCGCCCGACCTCGACAAGAAGTTCCTCGAGGAGGCGACGGCGAACGAGATGAGCGGACTCAAGGGCCACCGTTCGATCGGTGGCATGAGGGCTTCGATCTACAATGCTTTCCCCGAGGAAGGCTGCCGACGGCTGGTCGAATTCATGAACGAATTCGCCCGAACCAACGGTTGATCAGTCATCCGCCTGCTCGCGGCTTTCTTCCTTCTCGACCGATTCAAGCTCCTGCTTGGCGTATCCCGCCCCGGCAGTCTTGCTGAGGTGGTCGAGGATCAGCTTGAAGGCAGTGGACAATTCGTCCCGCTGACCGGCGGAGAGCCCGGGGATGCGGCGAGCGGTGACGATCTGCGTCAAGGCGGCACGCGCCTCGGAGATCGACATGCCGCTGATCATCTGCTTGCTGAAGGATGGCATGTCCTCCGCGGTGGGCGCACCCGTGGCACCTGATGCCGAGCCGGGCTTCGTTCCAGTCGCACTCATCGAACGCAGGCGTCCCATGGCGGTCGCATACTGGTCATCGAGATTCGCTCGTGATGCCGATTCGATCTCGGTCATGGTCCGGGCACGCATGATGTGAACCAGGGCCGACTGCAGCTCTGCACGATCCATGGCCATGATCTGGTCACCGGTGAATCTGGCGGGCGGGGTCCGCGAAGTTCCGGGGATGCCACCACGCAATGATCCGATCGCATTGGAGGCGACGGATGGCGACTTGCCGTCGTGGCCGCTGCCCTGGCCCGAGACCCGCTGATACACGACACCGACCATGCGAATGCCCTCGTTGACACCCGGCATGTCTATGAACACGTCGCAGGTCATCGTGTCTTTTCCGGGAAAGCGGAAGACCTGTCGGTACGAGATCATCTGGCCCACATTTTCGTCGTACTCCTCGCCATGGAGGGTCATCGCCGCGGTCTTGTCGTTCCAGGTGCCTCGAAGATCGATGTAGTAGTGACCAAGGGAATCGACACCGAGGAGGAAGTAGCCCGGACTGATCTTTCGAGAGTCGTACCCCATCAGCATCAGGTTCTCGAAGCCATCGGAGTCATCGGCCTTCGAATGCAGCTCGATGAAGCGGCCGCCCAGGATCTCGCGAATGGAGGTCTTCCCGGTGCCGTGCAGGGCCGGGGTTCCGGGCATGGTCATCTCCATGACGTAGCTCCACTCACCAGCGAGACGTCGGAGTCGGTCATGTTCCGGCAGGGGCTTGGTCGACTTCATCGCCGAGGACATCATGGCCCCGAGGCTGTTGGTCCGATCGCTTTCATGATCCTGGCCGAAGGCGATGGCGCAGGGCGCAAGAAGCAGAAGGGTAAAGCCGATTTTTCGCAACATGAATGATCTCCTGGGTTCGGATGAGGATACTCGATTGACTCGACACCTAGCCACCCCCCCCGTCACGCACCAGCGAGAATCAGCCGACACGCCTCGAGGACTCCGGAGCGGTACCCATCCCCGAAAAGGTGCTGGTGATTGAGCAGGTGGTAAAGCCGGTAGACCGAGAGCCGAAGAGGCTCCAGCGCATCGCCACCGCCCTCCTGATAGCCAAGGAAACAGGCCCGGGGAAATCCACCAAACAGCTGCATCATGGCGATATCCGCCAGTGCGTCACCGACCGAGGGAGCGGGATCGACGACACCGACGCCACCCCCGGTGAGCGGGAGGGCGTTTCCAGACCAGAGATCACCATGGAGTAGTGACGGAGTGGGACGGCGAGGCAACACCGCCTCGAAGGCATCGAGGGTCTTCAGGACGAGCTCGAGGTCCGATCCGCAAAGTCCGCCGCCCGAGGCGATGGCCTCGACCAGGGGCCCATGACGCTGCTCGCGATTGAAGCGAGGCCAGTCCTCCATCCAGCGATTGCACTGGGGTGTCGTTCCAAGATGGTTGTCGCGCGTGAAACCGTAGCGGTCACCCGCAGGTGCCTGGTGGAGTGAAGCCAGCGTTCGTCCGAAAGCCGCCCAGTCGGGATCGCCACCAACCGGGAGTTCCTCCATCAGGAGTACCGCTGCCTGGTCCTCGACGTGCAAGACGTGCACCTCGGGAACCCGGACGGTGTTCGTCCCCCGAAGCGCCTCGAGGCCTTCCATCTCCTCCTCGAGAAGACCGGGGCGGGCGAACTTGGCGACCAGCCGACGTCCATCGCCCGACTCCACCTGGAAGACATCACTGATCGATCCTCCGGAAAGCCGCCGCAGCGAGCGAACGGGTTCGCTCATGGCACGGGCGACCAGCTGCTCACGAACCGAGCTCATCGGGGTTTGCCGGCTCGCATGCGAACCAGCATGTGGTCGATCGCCTGGTCGATCAGGTCGTACATCAGTTGAAAGCCGTCCTCACCACCGTAGTAGGGGTCGGGCACCTCCTGGTGAGACGCACCCGGGTGGTAGGCCATGAGTTCACGGATCTTCGAGGGCGAACACCCCATGTGCTCGAGGTTGGCTGCATTCTCGGAGTCCATGCACACCAGCAGGTCGAAGTCCTCAAAGTCACGCTGGGTGACCTTGCGCGCACGCGAGACCAGCTTCACGCCCTGCTCATGCGCCATGCGCTCGGAACGATGATCGGGCGGATCACCGGCGTGCCACCCGCCGGTTCCCGCGGAATCCACTTCATATGCATCAAGGATGCCCCGTGAGCGCAGTTTGTGAAGGAAGACACCTTCTGCCATCGGACTTCGACAGATATTCCCCATGCAGATGAATAGAATGCTTCGGGCGGATCGTTCAGGCATGTGCGTGCACTCCGGACTGCAGCGTACCCGGAATGGAATCAAGGAGAAACACCATGTTCACTTCACACTACGGTGGCGTCGGATCACTCGAGTCCATGCGTGCGGCCAGCGAAGCCGGCACCAAGGCCAGTCGAGCCACGAACGAAACGATGCAGATTCGCAGGGAACTGAATCGACTGCTGATGATCAACGAAGCGCTCTGGGAGATCATTCGGGACCGCGAGGGACTCAAGGACGATGATCTGATTCGCAAGATCGATGAAATCGACCTTCGGGACGGGGTCCTCAACGGCCGTCGCGCCAAGCAGACCCCGCAGGACTGTTCGAACTGCGGGCGCACCCTCCCCAAGCGACAGCCGGTGTGCATCTATTGCGGCACTGATGCCGAAAACAGGGACCCCTTCGGGACCTGAGCGGTATAGAATGATCTCGCGACCCGGATTCGATCCGGGCATTCTTTGACAACAGGGGCCGATTGGCATCGATCGGACGGATCGGTGTTGTCGTTGCGTGTCGTGGAGCATCCCGGCCACGTAAAAAGGATGCAAAATTTTAACTGCCAACACGCAGTACGCTCTCGCGGCTTAAGTGCCCGCGACCGCTGGTCACCCGACGCCTGATGAGGTGACCAGTGGAATGACTATCAGGCTGGTTCCAAAGGGCTGGCATACTTCGGCGGAACGAGAAACTTGTATGCCATGGTCTTGAGAAGGGTTGTCACCTGCCTCCCTCCTGACCGAGATTAAAGTGGTGACTACACACGTAGACGCGGCTTCAGCGCCGTTCCGACACGGGGGTTCGAATCCCCCCGGCTCCATTGAAGAAGCCCCGCACTGCCTGAGGCAGAGCGGGGCTTCTTGTTTTTGCTCTGCCAGTGGTGTCAGGAAGACTGCGTGCCCGACCGGCCAGCCTTGCGGATCCTGATCAGGTCGTTGAACTCGGTGAACTCGCCTTCAACCCACTGGGCGGGAACGAAATCGACCTGATGACCGTCGGAACGAAGGGCTTCCATGACCGGCTCGACGAATTCCTGGCGTCGGGGAGGTCCGGTCACCGCGAAGGACGGGAACATGCGGACTTCCGAGGCAACCCGCACCAGCTCGCGAACCGCCTCGAGGTGGAAGTCGAGCCCGAGCTGGTCGTTGGACATGAGTCCCCCGCGCTCGACCGAGGCATAGACGAAGAGGAAGTTCCCGCTCAACGCGAGATCGAAGCTGTCGTCCTCGAAGGGCAGCTCCGGAAGCGAACCGAACACATAGCGCTCGGGATGCTCGCCGAAAGCAGAGATGAAGCTGTTCAGAGCCTCGAGCTTCAGACGCTTGAACTCGTCGGCCTTCTCCTGGTCCCAGGCGGTACCGGGATCCTGCTGCCATTGCTCCATGGTCTCGACGATTTCCTTGCGGCCTTGCGCGGCGAGAACATCGATCGACATGTCGTACTGGGGATCGACGGCAAGGATGTCAAGATCCCGCTTGATGCCCTCGGCAACCAGTGCATCGGGTCCACCCGGACAGTCGAGGATCCTGAGGCCGGACAGGTCGGTGTCCTTGAGCGCGAACATACCCAGGCACTCGTCCCAGGTACGCCCGAAAAACACGGCGTGATCGAGTTTGAATGACATGCCACCAGCGTACCGGAATTCATGAAAAGTGGCCGTTATGGCTCGAGACGCCGGTTGAACCGTGGTTGAACCGTGGTTGAACCCGCCACAATCAGGAGTGAGCGGCTGTTTGCAGGAATCTGAACAACTCGAGGGATCAATGGGGCCGCCGCGTCGTAGGGTATTTGTGACCGGGGTCGCGACAGCGATCACGGGGGGACCGTCGACCAGGGGCGCTGGAGACAGCTCAATGACAATTGAAGATCACGACCAGACTCGCAGGACCCTGCGAAAGGCTGTCGCTTCCAAGGGCGCGCCGGCCGTTGCCTGCCTGCTGGCATCGGCCATGGCATGCGCACAGACCCCGGACTACCAGGGGCAGGTGTGCCTCATCGAAGAAGATCTGGTTCGGTTCACCCTTGAAACCGGGGACGATGCGATCAACGTCCTGCTCTACCCCGACCCTCCGGGTGGCGGTTGGTACATGGATCGCATCGAGCCGGGTCGGTTCGTTCGAGACATGAGCATTCCAGACGCCATGACGGAATCGATCCGTTTCAGCCTGATCATCCAGAACCCCGCACAGTATGCGTACCCGGACCACGTGGTACATCTGGATGCAGGTTGCGTCACGTTCCATCGAGACGACGTCATGCCTCCGCCTCCGCGCGGGTTCGACCATGAATTCATCCACGAAGGCGATGACCTGCTCATCACGTTCGAGTCCTTCCCGGGAGACGGCCAGATCCCCCCCACCAGCGAGGTCGATCTGCGCTACCGGGTCGGTGGAGGCGAACTGATCACGCTTGCCATGAGCCCCGAAGACCAGGACCGGTTTCGAGCGGAAGTTCCCGACGTGCCTGCAGGGGCGAACGTGCAGTACTGGTTCGCCCAGAAGGTTGGAGAACAAGCGGTCGACAGCTGCCTGTTTGCAAGGACGGCTGGGACGACCGAAGAGGTCGACCCCGTCTTCCCGCTGACGGCGAGGACTGCAGGCCGGTTCCGAGACCGACATCCCAACGAATGGCGGTTCGACCACTACGTGGAGAACTACGCAGGCGGAAAGTTCTTCGAGATCGTGCTCACCGATCATGGCAACAGCCTGGACGTCAAGGTCGTGGCCGACGAGACCAGCGGACCGGAACGCGTCGACTTCAAGTACTACATCCAGAGCAATCCGGGCGAGATGTGCGACCGTCCACTGACCGCCTTCAACCTGGTCATGGAACGTGACCCGGTGCAGGGGCACGTGTTCCGGCAGCAGATTCCGGACATCACCCCGGGGCAGATCATCGAATTCGACTTCACGCACATCGGCGTGCCGAACCCGGAAGGTGGGACCTTCCAGTACTACACCGAATACTTCTACTACCACTCGGGAACCGGTCGGTTCGGAACCGCACAAAGCAATCCTCGCGCGACGGCCGCCGGGGACGCATCGATCGAGACGGTCAGCGCGCCGCGATTCGCCTTTGCGCAACATGCCAACAACCTCTCCGCCGAAGAGCTCGGACGATTCATGGAAGGCAAGGTTCGTTTCGAGACCGACCACCGTGACGGTCTGGTCAAGAACTTCCCCACCACCTTCGACTGCTGCTCGGGTCCGATCGGCTATGTGCTCGACCCGAGCCCGCATGCACGCATCGATGAACTGGGACCGAAGTTCAATGCTGCAAGCTGCATCGCCTGCCACATGATGGACGGGCGAGGCGCGACCCCCACCGGGGAAGAAGTCAGCTTGAGCTCACTGGTCATGCAGTTCTCCCTCGGAAGTGATGAAGTCGATGGAAGCCCGGTCCCCCACCCCTTCTACGGGAGGCAGTTCGATACCGACGCCCGACCCGGAACCGAGCCAGAAGGCCGATTGACCGTCGAGTACGAGTTCATCACGGGGAGCTTCGATGACGGAACACCCTATGAACTCAGGAGACCGAGCTACATCTTCCACGAGACGTCCTTCGGTTCCCCGGGAACCAACCTGCCCGATGCCGGGGGCACCCGGGGCTACCAGGGTGTCGTTCAGTCATCACCGCGTATCGCCCCCATGCTTGCCGGCGCGGGTCTTCTCGAGGCGGTCGACGAGGCTGCGATCCTCGCACTGGCGGACCCTTCCGACAATGATGGAAACGGCGTGTCCGGCCGGGCGAACTGGGTTCATGATCTCGTCACGGGCGAAAGCGCCCTCGGCCGTTTCGGCTGGAAGGCCAGTCAACCAGGGTTGCTGCAACAGACGGCCGTGGCCTACCAGCGTGACCTGGGTCTCAGTTCACCCTGGACACCGGGACATGACTGTGGTGTGGAGGATCCCGACTGTCCGGATGGACCGTCGACCGAACTCACGGCGAATGACGTCTCACTGGTCGCCGAATATGTCGGCGGACTCACCTTGCCATCTCGCCGCAACCACGAGGATCCCGAGGCAATCATCGGCATGCAGCTCTTCAAGGAGGCCAATTGCCAGGCTTGCCATGTGCCGGAACTTCGAACCCGTGCGGATCATGAGATCAAGGCCTACAGGAACCAGCTCATCCAGCCGTTCACGGACCTCCTGCTTCACGACATGGGTCCCGAGCTTGCTGACGGGTTCGAGGACTTTGCCGCAGACGGAAACGAATGGAGGACGCCCCCGCTCTGGGGAGCTGAGTTCGTCGGTCACGTATTGGGCACCCCGGATGAATGCACCGACCCCTACTCGGCTGAGCTGGCTCCGAACTACCTGCACGATGGACGTGCGCGAAGTCTCATGGAAGCGATACTCTGGCATGGCGGCGAAGCAGCTCAATCACGAGACACCGTGCTTGCCATGAGCGCGGATGAGCGAGACGCGCTCCTGAAGTACGTTGCATATCCGTTCGCCGACCCATGGCTGGATCCGGGACAAGCAACACCCTGCACCGGGGACATCTCCATGGATGGCCGGGTTGATGGCAGGGATCTGGTGCACCTGCTCGGTCAATGGGGCGGGCCTGGCACGGCGGACCTTGATTCGAATGGTGTCGTTGAAGGCGAGGACCTGACGATTCTGCTTGGGAATTGGGGTGCCTGTGACTGATCGACCTGCCCTGCCTTGTCCAATCCCGGCAATACCGGAACCCTGCGAACGGGCTTTCAGGGCGGTACATGCCGATTCCAGTGTATTGGAGGGCTGTTCTCTTCCGAAAATGGAGAAACAAACCCAACCAGGGTGTTCATCCTCGTACAAGATGATGAACATGAACCGTTCAGAAGACGCCAAAGCGATGAATGCAAAGCCACAAAAACCTCCCATCGAGCCGACCAGCAGCAGCGCCTCCGAACAGGAGATCAATGACTGGAGATCGGTCGTTGACGAGGAGAAAAGACCCTCCCAGGATGCGAGTTCGACCGCGACCAGCTGGACCTTGATTCAGGATGCGGCCAATGACGGGTCGCCGACCAAGATCAACAGCCGTGATGAACTCATGAAGAGGTACTGGTCTGCGGTCTTCGCCTTCATCCGATCCTCAGGTCGTTCGGAACAGAAGACGGAGGATCTGACGCAGGGCTTCTTCTGCGACGTCGTGATCGGCCGAGACCTCTTCGATCGAGCTGACAGCAACCGAGGCAGGTTCAGGTCACTTCTGATGAGTGCGGTTCGAAACTACCTCGCCGATGACTACAGGATGCAGAACGCGAAGAGACGTTCGCCGGGAACGAACGCGATCAGGCGGATCGACGATGAGAATTCAGGCATAGAACCACAATCGAACGAGACCGACCCGGAAGCGGCGTTCAACATGCGATGGGTCGACGAACTGATCAAGAGGACCAGCGAACAGGTGCGGGAACAACTGCTGAGTGAAGGCAAGGTCATGCACTGGGATATCTTCCAGAATCGCATTCTCAAGCCATGCCTTACCGGCGCCCCGGCGACTCCTCACGAGGAACTCGCCGAAAAATGGGGCCTGCGCGGATTGCCCCAGGTATCCAACCTGCTGGTGAGCGCCAAGAGAACGTATGCGAAGACGCTCCTGGACAACGTCCGTGCGACACTGCCGAAGGGGGCTTCAGCAAGCAACGAGATGAATGAACTGTTCAACGCATTAGGTATGAGAAAATGATCCACAACAGCAACGAAACACAACACCCGATCGAATGGGCGATGGAAACGGATGTCGACCCATTCTTCATGCTGGCGAACTGGCTGGTACGGGATGCCTTCGAGCATGCGGAGGGAGCCATACAGATACTGACCTCCGCAGACACCAGTCTCAACGACTTCCGGAACCTCAAACGACTCTTCAAGCAGTTGAGAACCCAGGGCGAGCTGCCTGCGGATCGCAGACTTGGAGCCCGTCTTTATGCAGCCTCGATTGCCGGAGCGCTCGTGTACCACGAAAGAATGATCACGGTCCAGTCCCCGCAGCGACTTCGTGAAGCATTCAAAGATTTCACCCAGGACGGCGACATGCCGAATCCACTGACGGATCTCGTCAAGAAGGCGAGCACGAAGATCCCCGAGTGATCCGGATCACTCCTCGACCTCTTCGAATCGACCGCCAGCGAACGAATCATCATCCAACCACTCGATCCGACTGCTTCCGAAGATGGTCCCGGTCGCGAAGGCGGCATCAACCAGCGCCGCCTGGTATTCAACCACGGCAAGAATCTCACGACTGCGTGCGTCGGCAAGCCTGGCGGATGCATCAAGAACGTCGTTGCTGGTCCTGAGACCGAGCTCGAACTGCCGTTTTTCAGCTTCATAGGTACGACCAGCAAGCACTGTCTCCAGTCGTGCCGCGAGTATCCGCTGCCATGCCTCGTTGATCGAGTCGACCACGTCGAAGACTTCCAGCCGGATCGCCTGCACGCGTTGATCCCGCGTGGCCAGCCGCTGCACGCGCTGGAGGATCGTCTGCTTCAAGCGTGATTCCGCCTGTTGGTTGCCGATCGGGATCCTTGCCGACAGACCCACGGACCAGGTGTCGTAGAAGCCATCGAAGGCCGCCTTGTAGGTGTTTGCAAGCGAACCGGACTGATTGCCGTTGAGACCGAAGTCATATCGAACCGCGATGTCCGGGAGAGTCGCGTTGCGGGCGACCTCTATGTCGCTTGAATCGATGGCGAGTTGGAGATCCAGCTCCAGGACCTCCATGCGGTTTTCCACGGCATCGCGGGCCATGGCGAGACCGTCGATGACCAATCCGACGGGATTGGGGATGCTGGAGGGTTCCAGCGCGGTGTCCGATTCGATGGGAAGGTCCCGTCGATTCATGACCTGCTTCAGTTCACGTTGTGTTCTTCGGATCGCGGCATCCGCACGGATGATCGCCTCCAGGCTCGAGCCGACTCCGCTTTCGGCGCGGATGACCTCGATTTCCGCGGTCTGACCGAGATCGACCAGTCTCTGGGCACGTTCCAGCTGTTCGACCGCCAGTTCGTACTGCTGCTTCCGTACGTCGAATTCCTGCCAGGCTGCGTAGAGACGCCAGTAGGACTTTTCAGCATTCCCCAGGATGCGGATGGCTGCCAGCTTCGCCTGGGCCTGTGCGATCTGGCTTCGGTATGCGGCCACTCGTATCGGAGCGGTGTTGACACGCAGTCCGGCGTCACGGAGCAACGGCTGTGAAATCGAGAACTGAAGACCGGCCGACCAGAAGTTGCTGAGCCCATTGAAGTCCAACTGGCTGTTCTGGGAGTTACGGGAGAAGGGTGTCGAGAAGGTGATGGTGCCGCCGGTCTGGAGCGGGATCTCCACTCCCAGATCAACACTGGTCGCGCTGCTGTTGGCACTCTGCGATTCATTGGTGATCTGCTGGTTCACGTCGGACTGACTGACACTCGCGACGAAGGTCGATTCGAAACGAGCCGACTCGACCTGGTACCCCGCTTCAGCAATGGCGGGATCGATGATCGTGGCTGACAACTCAAGGTTGTTCTCGAGTGCGGAAGCACGGACGTCAGCAAGACTCAGGGCCACCTTCTGCTCGTAGACGGGAAACTCGATCGCACCTTCGAGCACCCGGGTCGCGGCTTCCAGGGGCGGCAGGGAAAGATGTTCCGCTGAGGTCTGCAAGTCGGAGTTCTCGATCCTCTTCAAGGAGGATTCGGGAATCCGCCAGGGCTCGTCCCGGGAGAAGAGATCGCTTCCACAGCCCGTCAGCATGCAGGTCGCAAGCATGGGCATGAATCCGAATCGAATGATCGATCCGACAAGGTCATTCATGGCGCAGGGCCTCGATGGGATCAAGGCGCGAAGCCTTGATCGCGGGAAACATGCCGAAGATGACACCAACTCCGCCACTGAAGACGAATGCGAGGATGACCGCCCACATGGGAATGTCCGCCTGCTCGAGGTTCGCATCGGGAATGCGGGTCATCCCGAAGGCGAAAAGCCTGCCGATGGCCAGCCCTATGAATCCACCAAGGAAGCTCAGGGTCACGGCCTCGAGAAGAAACTGAAGGAGGATCGCTGTGGGCGTCGCACCCACTGCCTTGCGAAGGCCGATCTCCCGGGTACGCTCCGAAACGGAGACCAGCATGATGTTCATGATGCCGATCCCCCCCACCAGCAGGCTGATCCCGACGATCCCCCCTGCAATGGCGGTGATTCCGGCAGCGAGAGCCTTGAACTGGTCTATGAACTGATCGATGGCCGCCACCTCGAAGGTGTCGGGTTCGTCAGGCCCGATGCCGCGCATCTTCCGAAGGGTGAACCGCACTTCCGATTCGGCTTCCTCGGCGACATCGGGGGATTCGATCAAGGCATTGATGATGAAGAAGAAATTGGGTGACTGAAGCTTGGCCGCCATGGAGAATGGAATGAAGACCTCCGCGGAGCTGGTGTTCATGCCGAAGATCGACTCCTCCAGCGTCTCGACCAGGCCGATGACCAGGAACCTGCGCCCATCGAGAAGGACATGACTTCCCGTGGGGTCCTGCTGCATCTGCAGCTCCTCCACGGCAGCGTCGTTCAGGAGGCAGACCTGGCGGGCGTTGAGTTCATCGATGCTGTTGAACGATCGTCCGATCAGGATCGAACGACCGGAGGTCTGGTGCCAGTCGGACCAGATCCCCTTGACCGTAACGCCCGTGATGGTCTGGTCTCCATTCTGCACGGACATCCCGAGATCGGTGCTGGGCGAGATCGCCCTGATCGAAGGGCAATTCGTGACGATGGCATCAAGTTCCGTCTGCTTGAGACGAATATCCTCCCAGGGGTAGAGATTCTCGGGTGCATCCGACGGACGATCCGGAAAGATGAACATGCGGCTCGCACCAACCGCTTCGAATTCCTCGAGAACCTTGGTCTTCAGTCCCACCAGGGCGGCAATGACCGCACTGACCGAAGCAACTCCGACGATGATGCCCAGTGCGGTGAGGAACGAACGTGTCTTGTTCGCCCAGATCTGGGAAAGGGCGAGCATGATCGATCGAATGTAGAAGAGTGGGTTCAGCACCGAACACCCTTCCCTCCGACATGACGTCCGGCAATGTCCTCGGCGACCGGGAGATCAGAATCGACCCGCCCGTCACGGAGCCTGATGACTCGCTGGCAGCAGGCCGCGACATCATCCTCGTGCGTGACGATCAGAATGGTCTGACCTTCGGCGTGAATCTGAGCGAAGAGATCAAGTATCTCCAGCGTCGTGGTGGAATCCAGGTTTCCCGTCGGTTCGTCGGCCATCAGGATCTGCGGTCGGTTCAATATGGCCCTGGCTATGGCAACCCGCTGCTTCTGGCCCCCGGACAGCTGATTCGGCCTGTGGGTCGTTCGGTCGGAGAGACCCACACGGTCCAGGGCCTCCTTCGCCCGACGTCGACGAGATCCCCCCCCACCGGAGGATGCATAGATCAGTGGCAGTCCCACGTTCTGCAAGGCCGTCTGCCGAGGCAGCAGTTCGAACGACTGAAAGACGAACCCCATCTGTTCGTTCCGAATCGAGGCGAGTTCCCGGGCGCCCATCTGTCCGACGTTGCGACCGCCGAGGTGGTAGGTGCCGCTGGTCGGGGTGTCCAGGCAACCAAGCATGTTCATCAAGGTGCTCTTGCCGCTGCCGGAGCTGCCCATGATCGCGACCATCTCGTTCGAGCCGATGTCCAGGTCCACACCACGCAATGCATGGATCTCCTCGACCCCGACTCGGTAGACCTTGCTGAGATTTCGAATCTCGATCAACATCTGGCGTGGCTCATCAGAAGGAGACTTCAATGCGATTGCCCTGGTCGTTGCCGTCGTCCGAGGTGGTGATGCTGCCTTTCATGGATCTGATCGGATCATCATGCTTGACGGTTTCGAGCACCTTGTAGGGTCCGACGATGACTTCGGCGCCTTCCGCGACACCCTCGAGGATCAGTGTCTCGGTGAGTGAGCTGGGGCCGGTTCTCACCGGCGTGCAGATCGCCTTGCCGTCCACCACCACGTAGACCACCGAAATGGCGCTTCGATCCCTGTCCACGAGCTCGCTGGAAACAAGGACCGATTCAGGCATGTCATCGATCGCCCGATCCAGAACCGCCTGCGACGGAACCAACAGGCCGACATGGTCATCAACCAGGATATCGACGTTCGCGGCAAGTCCGGAATAGATGTCGCGTCCGCGCAGGTTGAGGTGGACTTCGGTCATGAAGTAACCGGCACCGGATCCATCCAGCGTTCGCTGGAGCGCGATGCGGGTGACGTCACCGTCGAAGACCTCGTCCCGATAGGCATTGATTCTGATCTCCGCCTTCTGGGCGCGGAGCACCCGTGCTATGTCGCTTTCAGAGACTCGGGCATCAAGGTGCATGCTGGAGAGGTCGGCGACGGTGAGAATGACGGTTGCGGCATTGTTCATGGTGCCGACCATCACCAGCTCGCCGACTTCGGCGTTCAAGGCCGTGACCACCCCGTCCATGGGCGCGCGAATCTCGGTTCGACCCAGCGCCTCGTTGGCACGTGAGATATCCGCTTCGGAAGCGGCAAGGGAACTCTCGATGACCGAGATCGAGTGCTGGGCGGCCCCGACCTGGGCCGACAGGTCATCGACTGATTGCTGCGCATCCTCAAGAGCGATCCGGCTGATGTCACCGGTCTCGAAGAGCTTCTTCTGGCGTTCCAGCT
The DNA here is from genome assembly GCA_029246705.1 of Phycisphaerales bacterium. Lineage (GTDB taxonomy): Bacteria > Planctomycetota > Phycisphaerae > Phycisphaerales > SM1A02 > JAKVBQ01. The sequence goes on from JAQWMQ010000019.1 coordinate 82,477, forward strand.
GACGCTTTGCCGTTTCCAGTCGAGCCATGGGCGCGGCGAGACTGGCCTGTTCCGATTTGAGCCGAAAGTATTCGGCATCACGCCGCGCCTGCGCGGACTTCAAGGCTGCCTTGAGATCACGATCATCCAGCTTGACCACGAGGTCACCCTTGGAGACCAGATCCCCTTCACGAAGGGGAAGCGCATCGATCCGGGCGGAGACTTCGGCTGAGATGTCGACCTTGGTGTCAGGTTCGACTTCGCCGGGCGCACTCACGACCTCCTGGAGGACACCGTGCTTCACCGTGTCCATCCTGGCCTCGGTCGAGGGAGGTTCGAAGGTCATCAAGCCGGAAATGCCGAAACCTGAAGTTCCAAAGACAACGAGAACCACCGCGAGAACTATGAATAGAAGTGAGAATCCAATCAGGAAGATTCGCACGAGCGTGCTCCAGAATGACATCGAGCTCGAAAGAGGGTGTGTCGCGACGTGCGGGCTCCATGCTGTTTGATGGGATTCCAGCCCGAGGCGTTTCAACGTGAACAGGATACCAGATCACTACCTACGGATAATCCCGACAAAAACACGGCACCCCCGACCAGGTCGGGGGTGCCGGAAAGGCAAGTGTTGTCGTGAGCCGGCCGAACCGGATATCACGGCATTTGCTGGGGCTGGCTTACACGCAGACGCCCCAAGCACCAAGCATCAGGGTCAGGTCAGCGCCATCGACGAGGCCATCCTCGTTGAGGTCGGCGACCGGATCATCGGTGCCCCATGCTCCAAGAAGGATGGTGAGGTCAGCACCGTCGACGATGCCATCACCGTTGAGGTCACCGATGCAGGTGACGTCGCCACCGCCCCAGCTGGTGAAGTCCTGGGCCCAGTGGTAACCATCGAAACCGATTTCACCATAGGTGGTGTAGGTAGCGATGCCACAGGGGTCGGACTTCAGGTAGGTGAAGCCACTTTCGCCGGCATCATTGCAACCGAGCGAAACGAAGCCGTCGGGGGACTCGGGGCAGTCCAGTGTGAAGACGACGTTCATGCCGTCAGTGACGTCCAAGCCCGGATCGAAGGCGACCGTGGTCAGACCAAGGTAACCACCACCGGCGATGTAGACTTCCTTGACGTCGATCTCAGCGAGCGATGCGACGTCAGGTCGCGGATCAGGATTGGTGTCGTCGGCAACACGCATGAGAGCGAGGATGCCACTACCACCGTTGTAGGCACCGAAGTCGGTGCAACCGATGGTCTGTTCAGTGACACCCATGTACTTGCGGGCGAACTGGTTGGTGGTGGTGACGCCGGTGCCGTAGGCACAGGAAACACCATTGAAGGCTGCCGTCATGTCAACGGACTGCGTGGTGGTGACGGGGTCGTCACCAGGGATGCACTCGTAGATCGGCAGTTCGGCGTAGCTGATGGTCATGTCGAAGTCACCTGAAGCGCCGTCATATCCACCGAGGCGAACCAGGAATTCCGTGGTGCCGTCGACTTCGATCTGGAGCGAGGAGGCTGCGGCGGCGTCGCCACAGTCTTCGTTGCATGCCAGGAAGATGTCGGGGAGCAATGCAGCTTCGAAGGTAGCGGCATCGTAGGCGTACACGGCGATCTTGGTATCCCAGAGAGCACCACCATCACAGGTCGATGCCGTAAGGAAGCCGCCACCGGGGACGCTCACGACGTACCAGAGGTCGGAGTTGAGCTGCTCGAAGCCAGCACCCGAGCCACAGGCTTCTTCGCCGGGTCCGTCAGTGTTCGCGCCGGCGGTGGTGCCGGAAACGACGACGGGGTCGGTGTCAGCAAGGTCGACGCGGAACGCGCCGTCGAGAACGGCATCAACGACGCAGTCGTTGCCGTAAGCCGGGGAATCGCACTCGTACTGGTAGTAGCCGCAGAGGTTGTACACCTCGGCTGCACAAGCTTCGTCCCATCCTTCGTCGCAACAGAGGTCGTCGAATGCGCAGACGAGCTCGCAACATTCCTGGTCACTGCAACCGGGTGTGCCATTGGGCACGTCGCAAGCGCCCTGTGAGGGGTCGCCGCAGTCGTAGATACTGGGGGCGAACTCAACAGTGACGACGTACTCGGTCAAGCAGCTGCTTGCGCCACCGTCACCGAAACCGTTGACGGTCGTCACGAAGCCGTAGACTTCGCCAGCCTGAACGGACTGCTCGATGAAGCCGCCGCAGGGGAAGAGGTAGCCGTCGAGCTCATAGGTCGCGCAGTCGCCTGCGAAACTGGCGATGAAACCGACGAAGTCGGCGACATCGACGCCAGCGTTGGCGCTGTTGAAGGTGTAACCGATCACGCCGTTTGACGGAGCGGTGAACCTGTACCAGTCAAGGTCACGCGTTTCGCCACCTGCGGTGTCAGTCCATGCACCAACGTTACCGTTGATGGAGGTGAAGCCCTCCGAAAGGGTGCCAAGTTCCTGCCATACAGCTGGGTCGTAGTTGCAACCGCCATTGGGATCGACTTCGCCGGTCGTACCGCAGTAGCCGACGTCATTCTGCTCGATGGAGCCCGTGGGCACCGTTACATCACACTGTCCAAATGCAACACCAGCCGTACACAGGCCAGCCACCGCACTTGCGATAAAGCGACAATTACTCATGTCAGTCCTCCTGAACTTCTCTTCTGTTTCATCTGTGAACACACAGAATGTCCTGAAATGGGATCGGACCTAGGTCTACCGATCTCATGACTCTAGAAATTGCATAAAACACGCCTAAGAGTACCCCAGGGCTGGTTCTGAACCAAACATGAACTCATCATATTTGGAATGATTCTCATGAATGGCGCCCTGCATATGAATTTGAATCATGCATACCTGACTGAACTCTTTGCATGAAATAGCGCCTACCAAGGCAGGAAGAGCGATTCCAACTCGCTCCAACCCATCAGACATGACTGCAGCGGCAAAACCCACATCCGTCCCTTGAAGGAAATACCGCCCTGATGATGGGAAGAGCCGTTTATTATCAGTCATATGTCTTCAGCCCGTCCAGGGGCGCTTTTTCAGTGCCAATCAGCTCAGGATCGCCAGTCGATCACGATCTTGCCGAACTGGAGCGCCCCCTCGAGCCGCTCGAAGGCACGCCCAGCCTCGCTTGGGGCATGCACTGAATCGACCACTGGCTGCAGCCTGCCCGCAGCCAGATGAGACATCACCTCCCGAAGCTCCCCCATGTCGCCCATGGTCGAGCCCAGGACCGACAGCTGGTTCCAGAAGATCCGGGCAAGGTCGGTGGTTGCGTCAGGCCCGCTCGTACAGCCACAGGTCACGTAGGTCCCCCCACGAGCCAGCGACTTGATCCCCGAGAGGTGAACGGCCTTGCCGATCGAGTCCGCGCAGACATCCACACCCCGGCGAGCCGTCATCTGGCGGATCGTTCGGGAAAAGTCGTTGCCATCATCGAGCACGCCTTCGTCGGCCCCGAGTTCCATGGCACGGTCAAGCTTCTCCTGACTGCGACTGGTCACGATGACCCTGCAACTCATGAGCTTGGCGATTCCCAGGCAGGCAAGGGCCACGCCCCCACCGATCCCGGTCACGAGAACGGTCGAACCGGGGCGCAGGCAGGCGCGTGTCACCAGCATCCGCCAGGCAGTCAGGTGCACGAGCCCGAAGGCGGCAGCCTGGATCGGATCAACGTCACCGATATCGAGGACGTTCTCGACGGGAGCGACGAAGAACTCGGCAAGCGTTCCGGTGGTGTGCTCACCGATCATCGAGATCGCGGCTGGCGCGGGGACCACGTCGGGATCCGGCGGCGCGGTGATGGGGACACCCGCGTTGAGAACGACTCGCCGACCGACCCATGACTCGGGGACGCCCTCACCGACGGCATGAACGATCCCGACGCCATCCGAACCTGCGATTGCAGGAAACGCCCGGTCCAGCCCGGGAAGCCCACGACCGACCCAGAGATCGAGTTGGTTGAGTGCGGAGGCCTCGGTTCGAACCACCACCGTCCCGGGTGCGGCCCGTGGATCGGATCGATCGGGATTCAACCGGACGTTGGCTGCGACGGGAACGCCTTGTTGTCGTATTTCTATGGCTTTCACGGCAACAGTCTAGTGGGGAGACGCGTTCAAGGCTCAATCGCGAAATCGCGGTCAAGGCGCATCCTCGGGTGGTAGGATCGAGGCATGCCTGAAACACGAGTGAGCACCATGCCGATTTTTCGATGCAAGAAGTCGTCTCGCTTCCTGAAGGGAGCGACCTCCGCCGTACTGACCTCCGCCGTACTGGTGATGGCTTCACTGGTTGGGTGCGGGGAGAACACCGGGCAGAACGCCTCGAAAACCGCGGATGAAGCCGGCAAGACGGCTGCGGAGAGCACCGGTACGGGTGCGGCCGCCACGAACACGGCGAATGACCAGAAGAGCACACCGCAGAACCCGCGCGCCCAACCTCCCGGGATCCCTCCACTGATAGCGAGCCCGCAGAACGTCGATTTCGGAATCGTGGAACCGGGCAGCAAGCTCAGCGCCGACGTGACGCTGCTGAACACTTCCGAGAAACCGATTCGAATCCTTCGTGCCCAACCAAGCTGCACCTGCACCACGGTGAGCATGGACAACGTGATCGTTCCCGCACGAGGAACGGTGCAGATGCCCATATCGATGACCACCAACCGAGCGGTCGGCAAGAAGGTCGCACGCGTGCAGCTGCTGGTCGAGGGCTATCCGAAGTTCTTCACGGTCAATCTTGATGCGGAGAACGCCTGGGCGGTCAGGGCGATACCCCCACACATCTCGCTCAAGGAGCGAACGGACCAGCTCGAGACACTCTCCGGTCAGTTCATGCTTGAATCCGTCGACAAGCGGAAATTCAACGTGCTGAACGTCATGGAGGGCAAGCCGGACTTCATTGATTTCGACCCGGAAACCGATGAGCCCAGAAACCGCTACGTGCTTCGTTACGACTTCAACGGCATGCAATGTTCGGACCTTCCGAAGTTCCTGTTCGTCAGGACTGACCACCCCGGAGCACGAATGCTGGATGTCAGGGTGCGACATGATCCCTGCACGAAGATCCAGAAGACCATGCCCATGAACGATTTTCGCTCGAACCTCGGCGTCCTGAAACCGGGACAGAAAATCACGATGGACCTTGGGTTCAAGAAACCAAAGCGACCGACGATGTCATCGGTCACCTCCAACGACCCGAACCTGAAGGTTCGGATGATCGACCAGAAATCGGAAGGCAAGGAACTCCTCGTCACGTCACTCGTCGAGATATCACCCGACATGCCGGACGGACTGTTCCAGGTACCGATCATCTTCTCCGACGGCGTGAACACCGATGAGCACCTTGTGTACGGGTGGATACAACGATGAAGATCCGCTCGGTACTGAAGACCTCGCTGGTCATGTCGATACTGCCTTGCTTGCTCGCCGGGATGCAGTCACAGGACCCGACGCGAAAGCTGGACGAACGGATAGATCCCGCTCGCATCACCGAGAGCGCCCCGATCCCGAAGCCGGGCTCGATCGCACAGCCCGTGCCGGCCTCCCACAGGATCGCGTTGAACGCCGAGGCCGTGCCCCTCGAGGATTCGAGCTATCAAGCGGCACGAAGTTCGATCGCCAGGGGACTCGACTACCTTTCAAGCGTCCAGTCCGCCGACGGCAGCTGGATGAACAAGACCGAGACCGCACCCACGGATGACCCGAAGAGCCCTGCACCGGTCACGGTGGCGGTCACCGCCCTGTGCGTGAAGAGCTACTGCCAGACGGGGCAGGACAGCGACTCAATGGACCAAGGCATTGCGTTCCTGCTGGAATCGACCGGTACACCCCGAGGCTTCGCACTGGGCGAAAACGGTCGACTGGGAAGCTATGTCGCCTCGTCGGTGGGATCGGCACTGGCCTCGATCGGCGACCCCGAAGTCGCGGATCGACTTCGAGCCGCCATCGAGTGGTTGAAGGATGCGCAATGGGACGAAGGCGAGGGGCTTGCTCGAACGCAGGACTGGTACGGCGGCGTGGGCTACGGCAATCGCGGACGACCCGACCTCTCCAACACCCAGTTGATGCTCGATGCACTGCATGATGCCGGAGTGAGCCCGGAAGACCCCGCGGTGCAGCGCGCACTGGAATTCGTCAGCCGAACCCAGAATCTCACCAGCACCAATGGTGCAGCCTGGGCCAGCGCTGGATCCAACGACGGAGGCTTCATCTACACGGCTGCCAACGGCGGCGAGTCGATGAGCAGCGAATACTTCAACGAGGGACGCCACGGCGAACATCTTCCCGAGGGGCAGCCCCGAAGCCTTCGATCCTACGGTTCGATGACCTACGCGGGGTTCAAGAGCCTGCTGTACGCAGGGCTCACCAGCGACGACCCTCGGGTGGCCGCCGCCTACGACTGGATTCGCAGGCACTGGACCTTCGCCGAGAATCCCGGACTGGGACAGCAGGGCTGGTTCTACTACCTCCACGCGATGTCACGGGCCTTGAACGCCGGCCAGCAGCGCACGATCACCACCCCCGACGGCGTGGAGCATGACTGGCGCGAGGAGCTGATCGACACCCTGGTTTCAGAGCAACGTCCGGACGGATCCTGGGCCAATGAAAACCCTCGCTGGCTCGAGGACGAGCCGGTCCTGGCGACTGCATACGCGATTCTGGCCCTGCAGGAAGCGATCAAGCCCGACCCTGCGAGCGACTGAGGGCGATCCTCGGGTATCTGGTCGGATGTGACTCCATTTTCTCGAATTCCAACCAAAAGGCTGCGAGAACCGCCACGCCCGTGCGGAATCCCTGTGAATACCCATAACCGGCAGCAGGAGCACGCCATGCCTCGCACCACCACGACACTCAAGACGACCCCGAAGACCCGACGCACGTTCGATGCACTCGGCAGGTTGTGCGCCGTCGGCATGGGACTGGTTCTGCTGGCCTCGGTCGGATGCGAACACATGCAGTCGATCAAGACAGGCGCCAAGCCTGTCGCCCTGCAGGATGGGATGGGCCTGATGGAGGCCGCTGGCGCGCTGGGATGCACCGGCGAGAACGAAGCCTCGGGCATGCGAACCAGCACCAGCAGACGAGCCACGGAATGGAACGTCGAATGGCGGATCGGACGCGTGTATGAACTCGACCAGACCCAGGTGGTCGCCATCTATTCGGCATGGAACTCGAGCGAGGAACAGGACGCCCCCCCCGCTTCAGCGTTCAGACTGGTCGACTGGTCGACGCAGGAGACACGAAGCACGGACCCCATCACGTTGTGGAACAGGGCGCACTGAGCGACACGACGCGAGAAACACCGATCAGCTGGAAGGCAGAACCGGGGCAAGCAGTCGACGATGCCAGATCATCAGCAGGGCGGCGAGTGCAAGCAGGAATGCTCCGGTCGCCTGGTGCAACGAAGTGGTGATCACCTCGGGGGCGGGTGGGATCTCGTTGGTCCGCGTGAGAACCACGAACAACGCAAGGATCCCGAGGACGAGCTGGATGCCGACCACGATCATGATCGCCTGCCCGAGTCGATGCACCAGCCGGATATCGGGATAAGCGCCCCATGCACGAAGACCGACGAGAATCGCCAGCGCGAAGGCGATGATCCCCATCGTGATGTGCAGGTACATCGCCCACTGGGGCAGGATCAGCCCGTCGCCCTGGGCACTGACCACCTGGAGATGGCGAAGGCAGGCCCCAAGCACCAGCTGCACCACGAGGATCACGAGCAGGGAAATCGTCAGCGGACGGTCGTTTTCAGTTGATTCATGAGGCTTGGGCGGAGTCGAGCCCATCCATCGGGTGGTCGTGAACGCGGCGACCATCACCGTGGTGACGAACACCAGTTGACCGAACACACCGTGGATGATCGCGAGGTTGGTGCTGATCTCAGTGACACGCAGACCGCCCATGATGCCCTGGATGATGACCATGAACAGGAGGACCACGGAAAGCCCGCGCAACCAGGTGCGCGAATCGTTCAGGAAGACCAGCACCATGAGGGCGAGGGTTCCCGTACCCACCAGCATTCCGTAGAGGCGGTGGGCATGTTCATAGAAGATGCCACCTTCCCAGTTCCGAAGGGGATACAGCAGCATGTTGTGACCGAAGGAATTGGGCCAGTCGGGTACCGCCAGTCCGGCCTCGAGACCAGTGACCAGTCCTCCGCTGAAGAGCAGCATGCCGACCGTGCAGGCGAGCACGGCCGAGAAGACCGCCAACGCGGAGGGGACTCGATCCCTGGAGACTGCAGGCAACCGCCCGCCCAGGGCGCCACCCACCGCACCAAGTGCCATCGAAGCGATGAAGACGCCACAAAGCCATCCGAAAGTCTCCACCAGGCCGGTGTCACGGATGAGGCTTCCCATGATCAGCAGGTTGGTGATCGCGGTGATCAGGCCGATCTTCATCCCTGCGAATGCAGAAGATCCCGAACCTGGAGCGGTCAGCTCCCGATACCGTCCGCCGAACACACCGCCGGCGACGATCAAGAGGAGCATCAGGCCGAAGAGGACCTCACCGATGGCGAGTCCTGGCCCGATGAAGGTGAAATAACCGATTCCCCAGAGTGCTGCGGTCGAGGCGAAACCGATCGCGATCGTCATCGTCCACGCCTCTCGAGAGGTGACGGACTGGACCGAGGACGATTGGAAACTGATGGGTGCGGTGGTCATTGGAGATTGCGGGCGGGCTGGGTCGTCGTGCTTGACTATGATAGGCAAAGCGACCGCTCACGGCTCGCGAGAAACTCCATGAACAACCCTCCGGCATCAGCCGATGACATTCAAGATGACCCCAAACCGACCAAGGAAGGCCGCAGGGAGAAGGCACAACCGCGCGAAGGCCTGCTGCCCAACCTGGGCGAACTGACAAAGGCGCGTTTGAACATGCTGGTGGTGGGCACCACGGCCGTGGGGTTCGCCCTTGCAGGCACCGATCGCCCTGCTGTCATGCTCTTCTGGACACTCGTCGGTACCGGATTGACTGCGGCAAGCGCGGGCATGCTCAACCAGCTTGCCGAGATCGATCGCGACAGCAGGATGGAGCGGACCGAGAAAAGACCCCTGCCCGCAGGGCTGGTCTCGCCCAAGGTCGTCTTTGCCGTGAGCGTGCTGCTCGCCTACGCCGGCGTGACGGTGCTTGGCATGCTGGTGAACGGACTGAGTGCGATCCTTGCACTGGCAAACGTGCTGATCTACGTACTGGTGTACACCCCACTGAAGCCGCGAACCACGCTCAACACCCTGGTGGGAGCGATCTGCGGAGCCATTCCACCCATGATCGGGTGGGCGGCGGCCACTGGTGAACTCGGCCCCGGGGCCTGGCTGCTGGGAGCACTGCTCTTTGTCTGGCAGCTTCCCCATTTCTTCGCGTTGGCACTGCTCTACCGCGACGACTACGAACGTGGCGGATTCCTGATGCTGCCGGTCGTCGACCGACGCGGCGAGATCACGGTCCAGGTCATCCTGGTCACCTCGTTGATCCTGGTGCCGGTGGGTCTGGGCGCGACGGTCCTCGGGATCTCCGGCTGGTATTCGGCGCTTGCGGCGATCCTTCTGGGATCCATGATGAGCGGACTCTCGCTGGTGCTCTACATACGCAGGAGCAAGATTGCCGCACGCAGGGTCTTCCTCGGCAGCCTCGCCTACCTGCCGCTCATGCTGGGCATGATGGTGATCGATGGAAAGGCAGAAGCCCCCCCGACCCCGGATACGTTCGAATCGCTTCCGGAGAACGCGACACCATGACATCCGAAGCTCCTCCGGAAGAAAAGGGACGTGGCTCGAGCCTGCTTGGAGAGAACACCACCCTGACCTTCAAGTCCGGTGGTTGGGCCCTCTTGGCATCCTTCCTGCTTTCACTGGGACTGCTGGGCTGGGCGCTCTCGGGGCTCATCTTCAGCGAACGCCCCATCGGAAACGGAAGCGACATCGACAGCTACCAGTTCGAGCTGGCTGACCTGGATGTGCCGATCTCCACCCTTTCCGCGAGTGGGAACGCGAGGGACTTCCTGAAGACCTACGACCAGCCCGAAGTTCTGCCCGGCCGGGACCTGGTCATCTACAACGGACAACAGAGAAGGCCCTGGATGGTCACCGCGGACCGCGTGGTGGGCATCACCATCGACGGTCAGTCACGTGCATATCCGGTCCGATGTCTCAATGCACACGAGATCATCCAGGACACCCTCGCCGGGCAGGCCATCGTGGTGACGTATTCACCCTTTGCCGATGCACCGGTGGTGTTCTACAGCCAGGCCGCAGCCGAAGGCCGGGACTTCGGAGTGAGCGGACTGCTGTGCAACAGCGGACTGGTGATGTTCGATCGTGATTCGATCATCCCGAGCCTCTGGAGCCCCATCTTCGGACGAGCGATCTCGGGGCCGTTGGCAGGGACGAGGCTGCAACAGGTCGACCGGGTCGAGCTCTGCACCTGGAAGGCATGGCTGGAAGCCCATCCGGACACCACGGTCATCCTGCCCGAACCGAACAGCCTGCGCCGCTACAAGGAATTCAGCTACCTCCGGTACTTCAACGACATGTCCGACAGCCTGGAATTCCCGGTGAGCCCGCTGCCGGCCACCAGTCGAAGGGATGCGAAGGTGCCACGGCTGAAGGCACGAATGATCGTGGTCACCGCCGGTGGCGTGCGTCGGGTGTGGCCACTGACGCTCCTGAACGAGGCGCTTGATTCGGACACCGGACGTATCACCATCGAACAGGGTGGCGTGCCCGTAGAGTTCCTGGTCACCGAACTTCCGCAGTCGGCGCTGGTACGGGCACCCGAAGGCGATGACATCAAGGTTCAACCGCGGCTGTGGTTCGCCTGGTTCAGCACCCACCCCGATACCGCGACGCGGGAGCTGGTCACTGAACTGCCCGAGGACGCCAGGGTCGAGCCCGACTGATCAGGAGCGGTTCATCCCCTGGTCCCCCATGCCAGGACCAGGAACAGGACCACCCAGACACCATCGAGAAAATGCCAGTAGGCGGAACAGTGCCAAAGCCCAGGACGAGACACCGGGTCGGGGCCGTAGCGCCCCCGCCACGCACTACGGGTGGTGAGCGCGAGAGGCGGCAGCCCGAACAACACGTGCAACGCATGCAGGCCCGTCAGGATGTAGAACATCCAGGCATAGAGCGACTCATCGAAGACCAGGTTTGAAAGAGCCAGGTCCGTCCACACGACGACCTGGCTGACGAGGAAGGCCAGTACGAGCACACAGGTCACAGACATCCAGCCACCGACTGTTCGTCCGGGTCTCCCCCGTCGAGCGGAGGAGACCGCAGCATGCATCGTCGCACTGGAGCTCAGCAGCAGAACGGTCGAGAGCAGAAGAAGCCAGGGGAAGTCTGGTGAGTCATCGGGCTTCCAGTTGTTTTCGGCCACCAGCTGCAGCCTGACCACCACATACGCGATGATCGTGGCCCCGAAGACCATGCCAAGCGACAGCAGGAACAGCAGCATCCCCAGACGCCCGGCGTCGAGGCGCGTCCGCTGATCGGAAATTGGCGAGTCGGTCACGACAGGCAAGTCGGACTCAATCCGGTGAGGTGATACCCGTCTTCTGGGCGATCGGGGCCTCGGGTGCGAACTCGTCCAGGGTTGTCTGCACGGTTGCGGGGTTGCCGTCGTAGATGGTCGGAGCGTACTGACCCGTGTCGAGGACGGTCAGGGCGATCAGCAATACGACGAAGGCGATGCAGGCGATGAAGACCAGCTGGTTGAAAGGCTTGTCCCATCGCAGGTGCATGAAGAACAGTGCGACGAGCGTCGCCTTCAGGACGGCGATGCCGAGGGCGAGAGGAACGTTGAACTGGCCGAGATCCACGTAACGTGCAGCGACCGTCACGACGGTCAGGAAGAGCAGGGCGATGGCGGTCCAGACAAGGACGGACATCGGTACGAGGTGGCCGACCAGTGGCTGATCGTCACCGTGGTTTGCATGATCATCGGATGCGTGCGATGCGGACATGATGCCAGTTTCCTTCGCGGCTGCGGCGGAGTTGATGAGTCACTCAGTGGATCAGATAGAAAAGCGGGAAGAGGAAGATCCAGACCAGGTCGACGATGTGCCAGTAAAGGCCGCCGAGATCGACGGGCGCGTAGTGCCGCCGGTCGAAATGACCCTTCATGCCACGCACGATGAGCCATATGATCATCACTATTCCGACCACCACGTGAATGCCGTGAAGTCCGGTCATCGCGTAGTAGATCGCGAAGAAGCGATGGGTGTTGACGGGAAGTTTCTCATCCTCGAGGTGAGGCTTGTCGGAATGCTCGATGTGTGCGGCCGCGGCCTTGTCGGCTGCGATCTTCGCTTCGGGATCGACCGCGGACAGTCCACCGGGCCCGATGGCCGCAAGCTGGATGCTGGAAGCGTCGGCCGCGGGTGCGGGCGCGAGCTGCGGTTGGAGAACGTCGGGAAGGCTTTCCTCGGCTGCGGCCGCAAGCTTGCCGGCCTCTTCCGAGACTGCAAGCGCATCCTCCTGAACGACGGAGAGCACGGTCCCGTCGTCACCCACCAGGGTGGCTTCGGCTGGGTCCACCGGCATGTAGAAACCCGGACCCCAGGTGAGGTTGACGTGGATCTTGTGTTCGTACTCGAAGTACTTGATGACCAGGAAGCCGATCGCACCGAGGAGCGTCAACCAGAGACAGATGAGCATCATCGTCTTCTTGGAGCGCTGCGCGAAGTGAACTGCCGCGGCCATGGTCAGGGAGCTGAGGATGAGCACCGCGGTGTTGAGACCGCCAAGCATCGTGTTGAGGTACTGACTGGCGTAGGAAAACACCTCGGGGTCGTTGGCCCTGAGGATGGTGTACAAGGCGAAGAGCGCGCCAAAGAACAGGATCTCGGTTCCGAGGAACAGCCACATGCCGAGCTTCGCCGACTCGTACTGCTGCTGTGGCGTATCGAAGTGATGCGCCTGGAACGGATTTTCCGATTCATGGTCACCATGATGATGGTCACCTTGATCGGGATTTTTATTCGTGTTGGCGTCGATGGCCGTCACGGTGCTGCCCCTTAGTGTCCGGATCCTTCGCCACTGCTGGAATCCGTTTCTTTCGAACGATCGATCACGTAACCGTGCTCTTCCTCGCTCCATCGCACGACACTGAAGTCGTAGCAGTCACCCACCGAAGGCGTGACCTTGAAGTTGTCGTGCGGAGGCGGCGAAGTGCACTGCCATTCAAGGCTGCGGCCACCCCATGGATTGGCGGGAGCCCGTGCCCCCCTGAAGAGCGAATGCAGGAGATAGATGGCCGTGAGGAAGAAGCCGGCGGCCATGATGTAGGAGCCGATGGTCGAGATGAGGTGATAGATCTCGAACTCGGGCTTGTAGTCGTAGTAGCGACGCGGCATGCCCTGGCTGCCGAGCATGAACTGCGTGAAGAACGTCACGTTGAAGCCGATGAAGACCAGCACGAATCCGATCCGCCCTGCGGTCTCGTTGTACATGCGACCGAACATCTTGGGCCACCAGTGGTGAAGACCGCCGATGAAGCCGATCAACGCGGAACCCATCATCACGTAGTGGAAGTGGGCGACCACGAAGTAGGTGTCGTGCAGGTGCACGTCGACGTTCAGGGTGCCGAGGTAGATGCCGGTCAGGCCGCCGATGGTGAACAGGAAGATGAACCCCAGTGCATAGAGCATCGGCGTGTTCAAGGCGATCGATCCCTTGTAGAGGGTCGCCAGCCAGTTGAATACCTTGATCGCCGAAGGCACCGCCACGCTGAAGGTGATCGCCGAGAAGATCGTGTTCAGCAGGGCGCTCTGGCCCGACGTGAACATGTGGTGTCCCCAGACCAGGAAGCTGAAGATCGCGATGGCGACCGACGAGTAGGCGATGAAGCTGTACCCGAAGATGTGGCGATGGCTGTGGACCGCGATCAGGTCGGAGATGATGCCCATGGCCGGAAGGATCATGATGTACACGGCCGGGTGGGAATAGAACCAGAAGAAGTGCTGGAAGAGGACCGGGTCGCCACCCATGGCGGCATCGAAGATGCCGATCTGGAAGGCGCGTTCAAGGCCCACCAGCATCAGGGTGATCGCGAGCACCGGCGTGGCGAGGATCTGGATCAATGCGGTCGCGTAGATCGCCCAGAGGAAGAGCGGCATCCGGAACCAGGTCATGCCCGGCGGACGCATCTTGTGAACGGTCACGATGAAGTTCAGGCCGGTGAAGATCGAGCTGAACCCGAGGATGAAGACTCCGAAGAGAACCGGAACCACGCCTCCCATGTCGGTCTTGGTCGAATACGGCGTGTAGAAGGTCCAGCCGGTGTCGAAGCCACCGAGCAGCAGCGCCAGAACCGTGAACAGGGCACCGATCATCCAGAGGTGGAAACTGAAGAGGTTCAGTCTCGGGAATGCAACGTCCTTCGCCCCCAGCATCACCGGCAGCACGAAGTTGCCCAGGGATGCGGGAATGCTGGGAATGATGACCAGGAAGACCATCACTGCACCATGCAGCGTGAAGAACATGTTGTAGGTTTCGGGTTCGATGAACGTCTTGCCGGGAGCTATGAGCTCGGTCCGGACGATCAAGGCGAACAACCCGCCCACCAGGAATGAGACGAGGACGCCGGTCAGGTACATCACGCCGATTCGCTTGTGATCGAGCGTGAAGATCCAGGAGAGCGCACCCTTGGTCCAGGTGAGATAGTTGTCGACGGGCCCCGTTCCACCAACGGGTGGATTGCCTGCGATGTCGCCTGCTCTGGGTGTGTCGATTGTGGTCATGAGTCGTATCCGAATGTGCCGGTCGTGACCGGCGGTGAGGTGAACTGATTAGTCGCTGGTCTCGGTCTCTGCAGGTTCCGTGACGCCCATCGATGCCTGGCTGGCTGCCGCCTTGTTCGCTTCGATGCGGGCCAGGGCCGCGTTGACCCTTTCCTGGTCCTTGAAGGTGCCATCCGCATTGAATTCATCAAGATGCTGCATCATGCCGATCAAGGCATCGATCGCACGGTCGTTGAGCTGCCCTTCGAAGGTGGGCATCTGATTGCCGAAACCAGAGACAAGAAGCGCCCCTGGGTCGTAGATTGAATTGCGGATGTAGTCTTCGGCCGTGCCGTAGAGCTTTCCGTTGCCGATGTAATCGGCGAGAGTCTTGCCGCCATCGGACTTGCGGCCACCGTCGACCTTGCCGGTCCCGTTGGTGACACGTGCCCAGAGGTCGCCGAGCCCGCCACGGGGTCCCCAGCTTGGGCCGCTGCCATCTGAACCATCGAGGCTGTGGCAGGTCACGCATCGTGCGTAGAGCTTGGGCCCGGCCATGAAGTAGAGATCCTGGTCGTCGATCATGTCGAGCCAGCGTGCCTGGTCCTTGGTCCACGTCTCGAACGCCTCGTCATCGAAGACCTTGACCTGGACGTTCATGTTCCAGTGGGACTTGCCGCAGTACTCGGTGCAGAACAGCCAGCGGAAGTCCGAGGGGTCGTCCGGATCGTTGATCGCATTGGACTCGAACCAGAGGTAGGTGTAGCGCCCGGGGACCAGATCCTGCTTCACGCGAAAGTCGGGGATGAACAGGCTGTGAAGAACGTCCTTCGATCGCATCACCAGTCGGACGGGACGACCGGCGGGAACCACCAGTTCGTCAGTCGACTTGGCACCATTGGGATACTCGAATTCCCAGGACCACTGCTGTGCGGTGACCTTGATGTCGTAGGAGTTCTTCGGGGGGGTGTAGAGATCGAGGTACCCGGTGAATCCCATGAAGAAGATGCCGATGAGTATCAACGTCGGGATGACCGTCCAGGTGACCTCCAGTGTGGTGTTGTGGATGGGGCCGGGAGCGAACTCGACGTTCTTGCCGCGCTGTCGGTACCGAATGCAGAACCAGACCATCACGATCACGATCAACGCGAAGAACACGTAGTTGATCCAGTTGATCAGGTCGAATGCGAAGTCGACTCGCGGCGCCTGGATCGAAGCCCCTTCGGGCATCCAGAAGTTGGCCGGTGTCACGGCCCCCGCTCCTGCCGTGGTGGCGAGCAGGGAGGTGACGAGGTCGAATCCTGAAAGCAGCAAGCCAGTCATTGTTTGGCTCCGTGAATAACCGGTGAGACCGCCACGCCGGAACCCGGCTCGCGCGACTCGAGTTCGGCTCGGGATTTTCGACGATCCGCAAGCCACATCCATGTGAGTCCAGTGCCCAGGATCACGAGAGTCAGTGCTCCGCCGAGCTGCATGAGGCGAACCGCGAACAGGACATAGCTGTCACTGTCGGGGTCATAGACATGGCACCAGAGGATGAAGCGATCGAGCGTCGAACCGATTCGACCGTCGGAAGCCTCCAGCAGGGCGAAACGAAGGGTCTTGGGAGCATGGCTGGCACCGTAGAGGTACCGCGAAACCCGACCTTCGGGGGTGATCACGAAGAGTCCGGCAGCGTGGGCGTATTCGCCGTCAGGCTGCTTGCTGAACTGGAATCCGATGGCGTCCGCGAGCGCTTGCGAATTTTCCTTGGGTCCGACCAGGAAGTTCCAGCCCTTGCCGCTGTTGCGGCGGTCGTACATGAGCACGTACGAGGTCCGCTTGGCGGCGGCAAGCTCGTGGCTCTCGTCGGGCGCGATGCTCACCGAGAGGACGTCGAATTGATCTCCAGTGGTCCAATCCATGTCCTGGAGGGTCCCGGTCATCTCGTTCAGCACGAGATTGCAGAGCTGAGGGCACTTCAGGTACCCCATCTGGAGCAGGACCGGGCGTTCGCCGGTGAAGAGATCACCGAGCTTGATGGTTCTTCCGGTGTGATCCTGGAAGGTCGCATCGAGCGGAAGCTCGGCATTGAGATTCTCGATGATGTCGACGCCCTGCAGCTCATGGGGGACCGAGGAGTTGGCCTGCCCGAACGCAGGTACCGCCAGGGCCGGGATGAGGACGGCCGTCAGGGAACGAAGCAGCTGGTTGGCGGTAAAACGAAACTTCACCGTCTGTCGACCTCCAAGGAGTCTGAGTGTGCAATACGTTCTTTGGTGCCCACGTCTTCGACGACACCGGCCTGGTCATTCCTGGACTCGGCGACCATGACTTCCATCGCCTGCTCGACGGGAATGCGAATCCGACTCTCCGCATCGGCCTCGGTACCACCCATCGGAATGACTGAATAGCGCTGGTACTGGTCGAGCATCGACTTCTGCTGGGTGCGGAGCTCGGTCATCTCCTGCGCGGGGACGTTGATGACCTTGTTCTTGATCTCATTGTCCTCGAAGGCGTAGAAGAGAACGATGACCACCGCCACCGTAACGATGAAGACCACCATGCTGGCAAGTGACAGGAACCAGGTCCATCCTGATTCCGGATCGTCTATCTGCTCGGTTACGGGGGCATCGTGCGAACTCATACAGTCAGATCCTCAAGCGACTCACATGTTCTCGAAGTGAAGGGAATCATCGATCCAGGGATCGGAAGTGCAGATGAGCGGATGGGACCGCAGTCTGCCGATCGTGAACCAGGTGAAGATGCCGAGCATTCCAGCGAGAAGGAGCCAGTTGACGGGGTTGAGAAGACCTGTGCCCACATGAGCATAGGCCTCGGCGGCCGCGTCGTAGGTTGCAAAAGTGCTCAAGTCATGCGGAATAGTCGGCATGACCAGCCAATAAACATCGAACCATCCGAAGAAGAGCATCCAGAGTGCAGCGAATACAAGTGTTCGCCAGTTGCGCTTCGGATGCTTGGAGATCAGGAAGACGAATGGAATGCAGAAGTGACCGAAGAGAAGCCAGACCGAGAACCATCCCCAGTCACCCATCTGACGCGCGAGGAACCAACCGGTCTCCTCGGGGATGTTGGCGTACCAGATCAGCATGTACTGACTGAAACCGATGTAGGCCCAGAAGACCATGCCGATGCCGAACAGCAGTTTGCCCATGTCCTGGTAGTGCTCGTTGGTGATGAGATTCACCATACGGCCGTTTCTCTGGAGCAGGATGCAGGTGATGATGATCGCCGAGAAGCCGCAGGTGGCCGTACCAGCGAAGAAGTAGACACCGAACATCGTGCTGAACCATGCCGGCGAGAGCGACATGATCCAGTCAAAGGCGGCAAAGGAGATCGTGAGTCCGAAAAGGATCGCCGCGGGTGCGGAGATCTTCTGCATCTTGAGGGTCGTGCGATCACCGGTTTCAGTGCCCTGGCGGATCGATGCCCGCCAGAAGTACGTCGCAAGGACGCCCCAGACCACGAAGTAGATCGCACTGCGGATCAGGAAGAACGGCGTGTTCAGGTACGCCTCCTTGCCCGCGACCAGATGAGCTTCCTCGGGGGCATGGGCCGCAAGGGCCTCCATGTCCGACCAGGGGAAGAGGTGCGAGGCCTTGCCGAACACCAGGAGGCCGACGATCGGCAGGAAACCGATCCAGAGCCAGTTGAGGTTCGAGGCGATCACTTCCGCCGGACGGCGGACCGCGACGCTCCACCCGGCACGGGTCAGGTGCTGGATGATGACGAAGAAGAAGGCACCGAGGGAGATCTCCAGGACGAAGATCCAGGTCTGGAGCCAACTGCGCCAGAAGATGTCCCAGGTGACATCCGCAAGACCGAAGACCGGCAGCAGGAAGGCGACTGCCAACCCGATGATCCCCACCGCAAGGCAGGCATTGCGCGCGACACCACCGATCGAGCCAAGCTCGACGTTGCGTTCACTCAGGTCAGCCGTGACATTCACGTGGCTCATTGGTTCAGGCTCGCACGATTTTCCGGTGGCACGTCCTGCAGGGTCGCGTCCTGGCTTCGCTGCAGGGTCTTGACGTAGGCGGCAATCGCCCAACGATCGGCGGGAGGAATCTGTGCGGCGTAGCCGGACATGTTCCTGATGCCGTGAGTGATGGTGTTGAAGATCTGCCCCAGGGGCTGTTCACGAACCGTGGGGTCATGAACACTCTTCGCCTGAACCCAGGCGGTTCCGTAGATGGGGCCTTCGGCGTTGCTCATCAGGGCGATGGCACGCTGGTTGACGATCCCGTCGCCGTAGCCGGAGTAGCCGTGGCAGGCGGTGCAGTAGATGTTGAAGCGGGCCTGCCCGCGCTGCAGGGTCTCCATCGTCATCGGGACGCTGCCGGGAAGCCCGGTCGCCCAGGCTCCATCGACCACGCCCTGCTCGAAGTGCGCCCCACCGGCGTTGCCGCTGGTGGCGACCACGCCCGGAATCTGGGGACGCATGGCACGCTGGTCCTGGAAGAGCAGGTTGACCGTCTGTGTGTTGAAGCGAGGCTGGAAGTCCATGTCCTGCACGATGTGCACCGGACGACTGGGACTCGGAGCGGAGCGAACCCATGCGATCACGGCGAAAGGCACGGCCGCAAGGAGGACCAGCAGAACGCTCGCGAAGATGGCGATTCTCGGTGGCACGACGATCAGTCCTCCACTGCTTCGATGGAAATCGGTTCGAGCGTTTCGAGGAACGCCTGGGTTCGTGACTGGAAGAAGCGCGGATCACGAGCCTCGATCACGACGAAGAAACGATCATCGGTGACCCGACGGAAACGCTTGCTTCGGAACAGCGGATGGTGCAGCCTGGGCAGGCCGTTGAAACCGAACATCATGCTGAAGGTGCCCAGCGCGGCAAACAGGATGGTCAACTCGAACATCACCGGGATGAACGCAGGGACACTCAGGAAGGGCTTGCCGGAGATCATGAACGGGTAACCCGTCACCCAGACCAGGGCCCAGACCGAGAAGTCACTCGCATTGGTGAAACTCTGAAGGACGAAGGCCGCGATGGTCCCGGTGAGTCCCGCGAAGAAGACCGCGATCGGCAGGATCGTGGGACGGATGCCCATGGCCTTGTCGAGTCCGTGAACGGGGAACGGGGTGCAGCAGTCCCACCACTTGAACCCGGCATCACGAACCTGTTCCGCGGCCTTGACGACCTGGCCGGGCGTCTCGAACTCGGCGATGAGCCCGTACAGCTTGCGGCGATCGTTCTTGTCGGTCGGTGTCGTCTTGTTTGCAGTGACCGTACTCAAGAGGTCACCTCCCCTTTGGTCTCTTCTTGAGCCTCATGATCGTCGGATCCATGCTCGTCGAAGTGTGGATCGGCCTGCGGCATGATCGCCTTGATCTCGGCGATCGCGATCATGGGAATGAAGCGGCAGAAGAGGAGGAACAGGACCATGAACAGTCCGAAGCTCCCGAGAAGCGTTCCGATGTCGACCCAGGTCGGGACGAACACGTCCCAGGAACTGGGCAGGAAGTCGTTGGCCAGGCTGGAGACGATGATCACGAACCGCTCGAACCACATTCCGACGTTCACCAGGAGACTCAGCACGAACATGATCGGGATGCTGGTGCGAATCGCCTTGAACCAGAAGAGCTGCGGGGTGATCACGTTGCAGCCGACCATGAGGAAGTAGGCCCACCAGTACTGACCGAAGGCACGGTTCAGGAAGGCGAACTTCTCGTAGAGGGCCCCCGAGTACCACGCGATGAAGAATTCCATCGAATAGGCGTACCCGACCATGCATCCCGTGACCAGGATGATCTTGTTCATGTTGTCGAGGTGGCGGATCGTGATCAGGTTCTTCAGACCGAACATCTCACGGGCGGGTACCGCCAGCGTGACCACCATCGCAAACCCCGAGAAGATCGCACCCGCGACGAAGTACGGCGGGAAGATCGTGGTGTGCCAACCCGGAAGCTGGCTGGTTGCGAAGTCGAAGGACACCACCGAGTGGACCGAAAGGACCAGCGGGGTGGAGAGGGCGGCGAGGAGGAGATAGGCGCGCTCGTAGCGATGCCAGTGACGGTTGCTTCCACGCCAGCCCAGGGAGAAGGCCCCGTAGGCGATCTGCTGGATCTTGCCCTTGGCGCGATCGCGAAGCGTCGCGAGGTCGGGGACCATTCCGGTGAACCAGAACAGCAGCGAGACCGTGAAGTAGGTGCCGACCGCGAAGACGTCCCAGAGAAGCGGGCTTCGGAACTGCGGCCACATCTCCATCTGGTTGGGCAGCGGGAAGAGCCAGTAGACCACCCAGACCCGACCGACGTGAATGCCGGGAAAGAGGCCCGCGCAGATGACCGCGAAGATCGTCATGGCCTCGGCGAAGCGGTTGATGCCGGTTCGCCACTTCTGGCGGAACAGGAAGAGAATGGCGGAGATCAGCGTTCCGGCGTGGCCGATACCGACCCAGAACACGAAGTTGGTGATGTCGAAGGCCCACATCACGGGGTTGTTGAGTCCCCAGACACCCACTCCGGTGAGGATCAGGTAGAGAACGCAGAAACCAAGGACACCGAGACAACCCAGGGACAACGCAAAGCAGATGTACCAGGCCATCGGCGTTCTTCGCGCTTCGGCCACCTGGCAGACCTGCTGGGTGACCTGCGAGAAACGGTCCATGTTGAGGACCAGAGGCTCACGCGCCCCGGGGTGGTTTTCAGTGTTGTCGGTCATGCGGGATCCGGAGTGCGGATCGACGGGGATGGAGCTCACGACCGCACCTCCACCGAATCGACATCTGTTGCAGTGGATGCATGATCATGGTCGTGGTCGTGGCCGTGGTCATCATGACCGCCATGACCGCCATGACCGCCCGTGTCGTAGACGGCGAGCGGAGCTGCGGGGTTGGTGACCATCGCCATGTACTTGAGACGCGGCTTGGTGTTCAGTTCGCCGAGCAGGTCGTAGGTGCGAGGATCGGCATGCAGCTTGGACACTCGACTGTTGGGATCGTTGAGATCGCCGAACACGATCGAGCCGGTGGCACAAGCCTGCTCGCACGCGGTGACGATCACCCCATCGGGGATGTGCCAGTCGGGATGTTCCTTGTTGGCACCGCCGCCCTGCTGGGCCCAAGCGTTCTTGTACTTGATCTTGGCGGCATTGATCCGCTGGACGCAGAAGGAACACTTCTCCATCACACCGCGGCTGCGCACGGTGACATCCGGGTTGTACTGCATGCGGCGCCAGTCGTTGGGACCGGTCCGGGTGTAGTACTCGGCGCTGACCGCGAAGAGCCCTTCCTGCTTGCGAATGGGATCTCGTCGCGTGTAGTCGAAGAAGTTGAACCGCCTGACCTTGTAGGGGCAGTTGTTGCTGCAGTAGCGGGTGCCGATGCAGCGGTTGTAGACCATGACGTTGAGCCCGTCCTTGTCGTGGACGGTCGCAGCGACCGGACAGACCTGCTCGCACGGTGCGTTCTCGCACTGCTGGCAGGTCACCGGCTGGGCGACCACCTGCTCGGGACGGGACGCGGTGCCACCCTTGAAGTAGCGGTCGATTCGAAGCCAGTGCATCTCGCGGCCGCGCAGGACCTGGTCCTTGCCGACGACCGGGATGTTGTTCTCGGCCTGGCAGGCGACCACGCAGGAGGAACAACCGGTGCAGGTCGAGAGGTTGATCGACATGGCCCAGCGGAACTTCGCACCATCGAGGTTGGATTCCTCCCAGAGCGAGAGGCTGTGGGCGATGTGGGCGGCCCCCTTGGAGAACGCGGGGTTCTTTCGGTAGGTGTCCAGCGATGCACCGCGAACCAGGGAAGGCAGTCTTTCCTGGATGCCGGCCTCGGGAACCTCGGGGATCAGGGAACCGATGGTTCCGTGGTCCTGGGTCGTAGCCAGTGGGTAGGTTCCGGCCTCGGTGGTGATGGCAACCTTGCGAACGAGGTTCATCGCACCGGATGTTCGCAGGGGATAGGCATCGAAGCCGGCGCCATCGGCGATACGACCGGACGAAGCGTCCTGTCCGTATCCGATCGCGAGCGAACAGGTGTTGTCCGCATAACCGGGCATGACCATGGCGGCGGCAGAGATGGTTGCGCCGGATGCGGCGACCTTCACCCTGTCGCCACTCTTGAGGCCCAGCCGTTGAGCCAGTGCCGGCCCCATCATCAGGGCGTTGTCCCAGGTCAGCTTCGAGACCGGATCGGGCAGTTCCTGCATCCAGCCGACGTTTCCGAAGCGACCGTCGAAGACCTTGCCATCATGATGAAGCACCAGTTCGATGTCGTCGGTTCCGCCACCGCTGGACATGGCGTCCTTGACGGCCGAGGTCACGACGTCGGCGGAGATGGCGCGAGCATTCTGGAGCGGCCAGGCGGTATCGGCCTCGAAGCCGTCGGCCAGGGCATTCCGCCATTGTCGTTCGAAGGCGAATTCGCTGGTTTCGTAGCGCTTCTGGGCCGTCTCCCGAACGATCTGGAGACCGTCAACGGTATTTTCGCCGGACATCATCGCGGTCAGCTCGAGCGCACTGCGGCCGCCCTGTGATCGATCGACGAGCGGGTAGATCAGCGGTTGGACGACACCGATGGTGCCTTCGAACCCGCGCGCATCACCCCATGCCTCGAGGTAGTGAGTCCCGGGAACCACCCAGTTGCAGTTCTTGCCGGCACTGGTCTGGTTGCCATGGGTTCCGACGAAGACGACTTCCTCGACCTTGCCCATGGCATCGGCGAACTTCAGGTCGGCCGGGGCGGTGTAGACCGGATCGACGTCGAAGAGCACCAGCGTCTTCACCGCACCGGACTGCAGTTCGGTGGTCAGCGAGGTGATCGCCTGCGTGCGCGTATCCCGATCCTCGAGAGCGGTGTACCGCACGGTCTTGCCGACGTTGGCGAGTTCCTGGTTGAGCAAGGCGGCTGCAGCGTGGACTGCCGGGGGCTGGTCGGCGCCGGCGACGACCAGGCAACGACCACGATGATCATCGAGATCACTGGCGGCCTTCTCGAAGATCTCGAGATCGTTCACCGAGACGGTGGCTCCGTGCTCGTCGGTGTAGCTGCGGTTGGCGGAGTCGCCGAGTCGCTTCTCCAGGGCGGAGACGTCGAGCTTCGATCCGGTGAGCCGGGCCATCAGCATCGCCGCGAGTGCGGGCATGTCGGATGGACGCACCGAGACGCGCTCGTCGGAGGACATGCCGGTCACGGTCAGCATCGACTCGAACTGGTAGACACGCGACATCGTGGCGTCAGCGGCCTTGCCCTGCAGATTCCTCAGCTTCACCCAGTTGGCGGCGTTGGACTTGCTGTTCACCTCGTTGCAGAGGAAATCGGCTCCGAGGGAGACGACGATCTCCGCGGTCGCGAAGTCGGGGCGCACGCGGTACGGCAGGCGGAAGGCCTTCTTGGTGCCTTCGTAGGCGTTGTCGTCGTTGACGGCCTCCCATTCGGTCCAGGTCGCCGAAGGGAACTTCTTCTTGAAGGCGGCCTTCATGCGTGCCATGCTCGGCCCGCTCGAGGCACCGGACATGATCGCGAGGCCGGCACCGTCGCCGTGGGTGGCGCAGCGCTCCTTCATCCACTTCTCGAAGGCGGCGAAGTCCGCATTCTCACCGGAATGCTTCAGCTGACGCAGGCGATCTGGATCGTAGAGGGCGAGAACGGTTCCCTGCGCCATGGCCCCACAGGCACCCTCGCTGCCGGGATGACGGGCATTGCCCTCGATGTTGATCGGGCGACCGTCGAAACTCTTGGCAAGCACGCCGGTGGCGACGCCGCCCAGTTCGAAGTTGGTCGCATATTCGACGGGGACCCCGGGGATCCGATCATCGGGTCGCTGCGCGTAAGGAGCGATCTTGGTCTCGGGCAGACGGCGACACGCGGCAGTACCAAGCCCGGCGAGCGCGAGACTCGCGCCCATCACGCGGAGGAACTGTCGACGGTCTTCACCTTCGAGTTCGGAAGCACCCTTCTGGAACTCGCGTTCCGCGAAGGACCTGTACTCGTCGGTCTCGGCAAGCTGTTCAAGACTGCGCCACAGCTCCCGTCCCTTGAGATGGGGCGGAATCGTCGCCGCGGTCTCCTCGACAGGACCGGTGGTCAACTCGGGGTTCGAATCGTTGTTGGCCTGGTTCTCGTGCAAGTCGGGCTCCATTGGCTCCACGTCGACTGCCACTCAGCGGTGACAGGTCGAGCAGTTCTCCGACGGACTGATGTGATAAAGATCGAGGACCTTCGCGCGTTCACCCGCGATCATCTGAAGATCCTGTTCGGTGAGATCGGGTTCGAGTCCCCATGCCATGTTGGTCAGCTGGGAAACCGGGCGAAGGTTGGGCTCAGGGTTCCGGTGGCAATCAAGACACCAGCCCATGCTCATCGGCATCGCCTGGTAGACGACTTCCATCTGGTCGATGCGGCCATGGCAGGACACGCAGCCGACGCCCCGGTTTACATGGGCGGAATGGTTGAAGTAGGCGTAGTCCGCGACATGGTGGACCTTGATCCATTCGACCGGCAGTCCCGACTCGTAACTGGCATGAATTTCCGTGAGCTTTGGGCTTTCGGGTTTGATCTGCGTGTGGCAGTTCATGCAGGTCTGAGTCGGCGGGATCGCAGCGTGACCGGCACGCTCGACGGTGTTGTGGCAGTAGCGACAGTCCATGCCGAGTTCACCAGCATGAAGGGCATGGCTGAACGGCACCGGTTGAACTGGCTGGTAGCCGACTTCAAGGGTCTTCGGACTGAATCCAAAGGCCACGAAGTACACGACATAGACCGGCATGATGCCACCGACCACGACGATCAGGGGCAGCAGGCCGTTTGACCAGCGAGGAAAGAGGAAGCGACTCACGAGAAACAACCCCCGATGCAAGCCAGCCGGACTCGCCCAACCTTATTAAGAGACGAAGAGACAGCCTTCGTGCTATTTTTCACAAAGTAGGGCGGCCGAGCGGTTGCTGAGTTCTTAAAGGCGTTCTTTGACATGGGCTTAGGAAGACTCCCCAGGTGGGAGGGCGCAGCACTGATAAATACACTCGAAAAGCAGACGGAAGCGACCCCTAACACATCGTCGCGAGCTACCCCTGCGCTTCAGAGAAGAAGGGAAGAGATGATAACGACCTGAGAAGCAATGGCGCAACCACTCAAACCAACTCTGGGGCGCAGACCCCGGAACCGGGTGCCCAAGCACCCTCGGGCGGTTGCCCCTGAGGTCATTCGCCTGAGAATCGTTCCTTCAGAGCATCCACACCCGCTTGCTCGCCGATCACCGTCAGCCGGTCTCCAGCTTCCAGGATCATGTCGGCCCGAGGAATGAGGGTTCGGGTTCGACGGCGGATGATCGCCACCAGGCAGCCCTGTGGGAAGCCCAGTTCCCTGATCTTGAGACCGATGAGCTCCCCTTGGGGGCTGTCAGCCTCGAGCGCAAGGGACAGATACCGCTCATCCCGGAGAAGCACCTCACGAATCGCCTCGTGACTTCGGGCCGCAAGCCAATCCTGCATGAAGCCATCCTGCTCGACACAGGCAGCAAGCTGGGCAAGCAAGCGGAGGTGCCCAGCTGGATCCTTCTCAGGGCTGACCAGATAGAAGATGGCGTGAACGGACTGTTCCTGATTACGAGAAGTTCTTTCCAGATCAGACGTTAGATCAATGCCTGCGCGTGAACGAACAATGACCAGGTACGGTCGATCGATCTCCCCCACTCTCAGGTGTGGAAGCGCCACCCCGTTGGTCACGGGCGTGGCCCCGACCCGGGTGCCATCGAGAAAACTGCGCACAAGCGCCGTCGAGGGCATATCGATCAAGCGAGCGAATCGATCGGACGCCTGGCGAGTCATGGACTCGAAATCGCTGTCGGCACGAGCCTCCATGACCTCGCTGGTCGCGATGATCTCGTCGAATGGATCCGAGTCCCGCAGCCCGCGTTCCTTGAGGATCCCCCGAAGTTCCTGGTCAAGCCCTTCGAAGCGCCGTTGGCCGAGTCGCTCGAAGACGTGGAAGATCGCCCCCCCACGATCGATTCGCTTGTTGGCATAGGCGAAGAACCAGATCACGCCCAGCACCACGAGCCCGACTGCGAACAACGAAGGGGCGGTGCCCATCTCGGTGATGAGCCAGCATGGACCCAGGATTCCGGCAAGGGGCATCCATGGATAGAGCGGCGTCCTGAAGCTGGGGTCGTAGGAATCGATGTTGCTTTCGCGCATCACGATCACCGCGAAGCAGACCAATGCGAAGAGCACCAGCTGAAATGCGCTGGCCAGCTTGGCGATCACGAGGACATCGAAGAACACGATGCAGAAGACGACCGCAAGAACCGTCACGGCAAGTGAGACCGTCGGAACGCCGTTGCCGTTGATGGTACGGAAAACACTTGGAATCAAGTGATCCCGGCTCATGGCCAGGGGGTATCGAGAGGAACTCATGATCCCGGCATTCGCGACCGACATGAAGGCGAAGAGCGCGGCGATGGTCACCAGGACCAGGCCGGCGGTACCGGCGAAGGAACGCGCGGCATCACCCACCGGAGTGAGGCTGTCGGCGAGCTCATCCGCGGGCGTCACCCCGACGATCACCGTGAGTCCGACCAGGTAGATCACCACCGCGGTTCCGAGCCCGAGGAAGATCCCGAGGGGGAGGTTGCGCTGGGGGTTGTCGATCTCCTCGGCGATGCTCGCGACCTTCGTGACCCCGACGTAGCTGATGAAGACCAGCCCGGCGGTGCCCAGGATGTTCGCGGTGCCCGCGTCGAAGAAGTTGGCGAATCGAGAGGTGTCGATGTCGAAGGCACCCTGGACCATGAACCAGGTCAGGAGGATCAGCAGGCCGATCACCATCACGATCTGGAACCGGGTGGTCGCCTTTGCGCCCATGAAGTTGATCGCACCGAAGACCAGGGCCAGTGCCACCGCGATGACCCTGATCGGTGCATCACTGAAGAACAGGGTGATGTAGGCCCCGATTCCCACCAGGGCGAAGGCGGCCTTGAGCATCAGGGCGAGCCAGGTGCCGAGCCCACCGATCGTCCCGGCAAGGGGCCCGAGGCTGCGATCGAGGAAGAAGTAGGTGCCACCGGCCTTGGGCATCGCGGTGGCGAGCTCGACCTTGCAGAGCATGGGAGCCACCATCATGAGTGCCGCGATCAGGTAGGCCAGGATCACCGCGGGGCCCGATTGGGCGAAAGCCAGCCCCGGGAGCAGGAAGAAGCCCGCACTCAGGGTGGTTCCGGTCGCGATCGCGAAGACCCCGAAGAGCTTCAGGTCCTTCTTGAGCGCCGGTTGGTTGGTGGTTTCAGCCATTGACCCGGGTCCTCGGTGATCCGTCCGGGCGTTCGACGTGAAACCCGGGGGCCTCAATTCTAACTGAGACCGGCGCCCGTGGTCCGGAGAGCCCGGGCGCCCGGGCGATTCAGTTCCAGGCGGTGTCCCTAATTCGGATCAAGGCGATCTCGGCGTTCCGGACCCCGATCCTCAGCTCCCGCCCGTCTTCGCTGAACGCGGCCCCATCGAAGAGCACCTGCTGGAATTCCGGCTGGCCTGACTTGAGGGTGTTCGAGACCTCGGGGCTCAATCCACTCTCGCTTCCCAGCAACCGCACCAACCCGGTCCAGTCGAAACTGCACACCAGCATCCGCCCCGGTACGTCGACAAGATGAATGCTCGTCTCGAGAGCGACCGAGACGAGGTCACCATCCGGTGAGAAACTGAGGGTCGGACCAGTCCAATATTGATCAGGACGCAAGTCCATCATGAACGAACCAGGCAGCTTGATGCTTTGCACGACATGCTCGAGCAGATGTTTTACCGTATCAAGACCGCGGTTCGGATACACCACCAGGGTCGCAGGCTCCATGCCGTCATCACCGGTGGCCACGAGGGCTGCGAGGTGGGATCCATCGGCGGACAAGCAGATCCTCTGAGGAATGGTCGGCAACTCGTAGGAGTCCACCAGCTCACCCGTGCTTCGGTCACAGATGAACACCGCGCCCGAATAGAGGGGGGCACTTCCTTGCGCCATAGCCTCCAGGTCAGGGGGAAGGTCAAGGATCCTGAAGCCGACTGCGACGAATCGACCATCAGCCGATACCGCAGAGTCGTGAATCATGTGGAAGTAGCTGTTGGCGATGGCACTCTTGACCGAGCGCAGTGGCGTCGAGGACAGCAGTGAGCCATCAAGCGCACTCCACGTGCACACGTATGGAACTCTTTCATCCGCAGAGTCCTTCGCGACCTTGATCATTCCCACACGGACGTAGACGGGCGTGCCTTCGACCTCTGCCCAGCAGTGAGAGCGTTCACCAGCCGAGACGTAGTGCTTATAGGTACCCCAATGCTCGAGCACCCGGCGATCATCGGTCAAAAGGTCGGTGACTTCCGCCTGTCGACGATCGATTCCAGAACCGGGTTGTTCTTCGATGGTGCGCACGGTCACGACGAACCGCCCATCAGGTGAGATCGAACGAATCTTGTTGATGTCCACGGATTCCAACACACCCGAAGGGGCGAACAAGCGCCGGGTGATCTTCGGAGGCGGCGGGCCGGACTGCTGGACTTCGGATGCACGCCGCTTGGCAAAGGTCATGGGACGACGTTCGAGCGGGATCTCATCCATCAGCACCAGGGGATCTCTGGTGTTGCGTGTGACGATGAGTGAAGGCACCCAGCTGCGAGAACCGGGAATGAGCGTGGCAACGGCGGAACGAAGGCGGAGCCGTCTCATCTTCTTGGGTGTCCAGAGGAGCAATTCCTCCGCTTTCTTGCTTGCGGGTGGCCAGATCGGCGTGGCGCCCGCGCGCCCGATGGACATGCGACCGCAGATCAGGCGACGGTCGAGGTTGATGTCGATCAGCTCACTGCCGTTCCTGACCATGAGGTTCGTGTCACGTACGCTCGTGAACACCTTGTGCGCGGAAACGTCAATAGCATTCATCAACCATGAGGTCTTGCTCTCCTGAATCATGCCCAGGTCCATGGCCGGCCCCGGGAGAAGCTTCCACATGGGGGGGGTGCCGGCCGATTCAGGTGGGTCCGTGAGTTCGATCGAGCCAAGCTGGTTCGCCGTGTCGAGCATCACCAGTCGCTTCTCGCCCTGGAAGGCGAGGGACTCGATCAGTCGAGTGCCGTGTCCGGGACCGGCGATGGCCGCGAGGACCTCCGGACTGTCGCGCCAGGGCATCCAGAGTGCCGACTGTTCGTTGGTGACGACGTTCAGGAAAGCTTCGCCCGTTTCTCGCGGGTTCGGCACTTTCAGGACACACAGTTTGTTCTGATCCCAGGTGCTTCCCCTGAAGACCACCGCGACGGAACGACCTTCCAAGGACATCGACATGATCGGGCGGCTGAAGAAACTCCCACCGATCAGAGCACGGGAGATCTGGTTTTCCTGCCAGGGATTCCGTTCGTCGACGGCATGAACCGTCAGGAGTTCTGGACAGACCAGCGCCACGCGCGAGCCGGAGGCATCACAGGTCCAGTTCATCGAGGCGAGAACGGTGCCGAGCTGTCTGCCGAATTCCATCGTCGCCAGCGACTCGGGCAGTTCGAGCGGGATGACCGAGAGCAGATCTCCGGTGCGGGCCGAGAAGACCCGGGTGTTCCAGTCGAGTTCAGGAGTTTCCGGTGGATGAAGTCCCAGGGCGGGGCTCTTCAACAGGTTGATGACGGCAGGCGAGACGATCAGACGATTGCCGTCTGGTGTGAACGCCGCGACCTCCATGTCACTGTTCAGCGCTTGCAGGGCACGGGTGAAGATCCTGCGGTAGGTGAAACCCTCGATCGATTCATAACTCGGCAAGGTGACGAGATGACTGACAAGAGCGTCCTCGATGCCCGAATCGAGTCGGACCAGATCCAGGTGGACCAGTCCCGAACCGGCTTCGACATTGAGGACCAGGGCCCGTGTGCCGTCCTGAGAGACATCGAGGAGTTCACCGGGACCGATGATTTCGGCGAGAGTCGGGGGCGACGTATCGTGGACGTTCTCGACAAAACGGGGCAGCGCGGCCTGGAACATTCTCATCAGCCAGTTGCCACCCGGCTCGGTGACTTCGGAACGGGCCTGCAGTTGATCGTTCACGGAAAGGGATGCGACCTGGGCGAGGTTGAACGCATCGGCTCTTCGCTTGATCCGGGTATTCGCAAGGGTCAATTGCGCGACGCTCGTTTCAAGACCCTGGTTCGCGGCCGACTCGCGGGCACGGCCCAGCTCGAGTTCCGTGTTCTTGTTCGAGATCACGAACAGGCTGATGCCGAGGATCACCGCGATCAGCGACAATCCGGCGAAGACCGAAAGCAACGACACCGCGGCGACACGGTGGCGACGGACGTAGCGCTTCAGGCGGTAGATCCGGGCGGGCGGGCCCGCCTCGACCCCGTCGCCCCGCACGTAGCGGGCGACGTCCTCCTCGAGTTCGTTCGCACTCGAATAGCGATGATCGCGTTCCTTGGCCATCGCACGCTGGACGATCCAGTCGAGTTCGCCCCGGACCAAGCGGCCCAGGCGCTCGAAGGCATGCTGATGCTCCTCCATGCCGACCGCGTCTCGACTCTGGGAGAGCCGGACACTGGGCGGAGGCGGTTCCTCCTCGATGATGATCCGGCGCATCTCGTCGAAACCGGCGGAACGAAGCGACTTCGGGTCGAAGGGTGGTGAGCCCGCGAGCAGTTCGTAGAGCATCACGCCGAGTGCGTACACGTCACTGCGCGTGTCGACGTCGATCAGGGAAAGGTCCGCCTGCTCGGGGGACATGTATTCGGGTGTCCCCACGAACTGCCGGAATTCGGTGAAGAGCGTCTTGTCGGTCAGCGGTCGTTCGAGGGCCTTCGCGATACCGAAGTCGATGACCTTCGGAACCGGCTTGCCATCCGCCTCGCCGACCAGGACGTTGTTCGGCTTGATGTCGCGATGGATGATGCCCTTCTGGTGGGCATGCTGGACGCCCGCGCAGACCTGCCGGAAGAGCTCCAGCCGGGCGGCGAGGTCGAGCTTCTTCGCGGAGCAGTACTCGATGATCGGCAGGCCCTTGACCAGTTCCATCACGAAGTAGGGACGACCGTCCTCGGTCTGGCCGCCGTCGTAGATCCGGGCGATGTTCGAATGCTCCATCAGCGCGAGCGCCTGGCGCTCCGCGTCGAAGCGGGCGAGGACCTGCGCGCTGTCCATGCCGGGCTTGATGATCTTGATCGCGACCCGACGCCGGACCGGCTCGGTCTGCTCGGCCATCCAGACCTCGCCGAAGCCCCCTTCCCCGATCTTCTGCAGCAGCCGGAAACGACCGAACTCGGTCCCGGTGAGATCCGCACCGCCGTGCACGGTCTCACGGGTGCCGCCGAGGTTGGTCGCATCGGCGTCGTACGCCAGGAGCAGTCGCTCGACCCGTTCCTTGAGGTCCTGATCGTCGACACAGGCCGTCTCGATGAAGGCTCGTCGATCTTCGCCGGTCATCTCGATCGCCTCGACGAAGATGTCCCGGGCTCGTCCCTGTTCATTCTCAGTCATCGGTCACTGTTCCTTGGAGTGAGCCTGTTGTCGGGTGAACGATGAAGATCCATGCGCAGACGTGCACGTGCGAGTGACAGCTCAAGGGGTCCGGGACACGTCAGGTGGGGTCGGGAAGGCCCCGTGACCCGGTAAATGTACGCGGAGACCTCAAAAAGAGGTGATCCGCCTTCAAGTTATCCGACTGCTCTTCGGAGTTCACTCCGCCCCTTCGGATCGATGATCGAAGATGCGGAACATCGCGACCTCATGAGCCCCATGCCCGGCGTTGATCCGCAGCTCGCTGCCATCAGGACTGAATGCCGCCCCTGCGAAGAAGGTCTTGTTCGGGTCATCAGCTTCGTTCTCGGGGTTCGGGAAGATTCCGGTACCGTCCGAATCGACCGAAGGCGCCAGCATCTGCATGAGTCGCGGCCAGTCGATCCGCATCACGTGACTCGCGGACGCGACTGCGAAGAGATCGATCGACTGCCTCAGGGCACAAGTCAACAACGAGCCATCGGGAGAGAAGGAGAGGATCTGTCGTTGGTTGCGTCCCATGTCGATGTACAACCCCTGCCCATCCAGGGAGATCCCGGGCAGCCCCATCGTCTGGATGACGCCGGAACTCCCTTGAACGTCAGGATTCGGAAACAAGGTGATGGTTGTTGCCATGCCCCCGGCAAGGACATCCGATGCCAGGATCGTGGCAACGGTCGATCCATCAGGTGAGAACGCAAGACGGCCTGCAGCACCCTTGAGGACATGTTCCTCGATGATCCGCCCGGTCGCGCGCTCCACGATCATGACGACCGAAAAGACCCGCATCGAAGTACCGGTGGCGATGCGTTGGATGCGCTCGAGTTCCTCCCTGAAGTTTCGTCGGTCGATCACCATGCCTGAAAGTGCATAGTACGTGCCGTCAGGCGAAACAGCGCCCTGCATGAAGTTGGCCCAGGGCGCTTCCATCGAGGAAGGAAGAACCACATCCATTTCGGCAAGGAGGTCACCATCAAGGAAACCGGACAGGTTCGACTCGTCGATCAAGTCACCATTCCGCGCATCCCAGGTAGCGATGAAGTACCCCCCGTTCGAACTCGTCTTCATGCCACTTGCGACCAGGAGAGTCCTCCCATCAATCTCGGTCCAGCAGTGGTCCGAAGGGTGACCAAACGAGTATGTGCTGTAGCCACCGGGCACCTGAAGCCCCTCCACCGGGTAACGCTCGCCTCTTCGGCTGTCGAGGATCTCCATGCCGTGGTCGTAGCTGCCGTCCCTGGATTCGAACAACAGGAGGAACCGACCATCGGGAGACACCGAAACCACATCCAGTTCATCCAACGCGTGGTCACCGAAAGGCGTCTTGAAGCTCATGAGTTCCGCATCCGCCTCGCGTGCCTTCATCCTGCTGCTGTATGAGTCGTAATCCAATGCACCCACCACCGGTGACGGCGCCCAACCTGCCGATCCATAGGTTCCACCGGGGACCGCGCGCGCAACGGATGCGCCAAGATGCATGCGATCAAATTGCGATTGTGTCCAGACGTTGATTGCTCCGGAATTCAGGGCGTCCGGTGCTTCGGCGATCGAAATGGAACCGAGTCCCAGATCGAAACGGGCGCACACCATCGACTGTTCGACATTGACCAGCGTGAATTGCCGTCCATTCATGAGCGTGACCATGGATGACACCAACGGTTCCAGGAGCTTCCGATTGCGAACGCCTTGCGGAGGCCCGATGTTCAGCGAGGTCACATCTAAAGGATGCGTTTCCGACTCCAAGGGTATTCGCCACAACTTGTTGTTCGTATCGAGCCCGTACACGAGGGCGTCCTGCATGAATGCGAGCGACTGCACTTCTCCCCTTGCATCACCCGGCCATGGCCGGGTCGACAGCTGTCCCTCCCCGACAAACGAACCGCTTGAAGGAGGCATGGACACGATGTTCAACTTCTCGTCACCCGATTGACTGTCACCACCAATGGCGGCGAGATGGAGTCCGGAAGGTGACATCGCGAGGATCGGAACCTTCGTGCTCTCCATCTCGAGAGCGATGATCTCGTCTCGATGTCCTCGATCGATGTCGTGGATCTCAAGCACCCCGTCACTCACTATGGCGAGACGCGTCCCGTCAGCACTGGAAGCCCAGTTGAAGCAATTGAACACTTTCGATACCTGCGCGAAGGGTGGAAGTGCTTCGATCGAGATGTCCCGTGGTGTGTCGATCGCACAAAGCAAGTCGCCTGTCTCGGCGAGGAAGACACGCGTGAACCAGTCCATCTGTTCCGAACCCAGGTCCCCAGTGTTTCCCGAAGTGAGGACACCCGCACTGATCATTGCCATGTACGCAGGAAGAATGGGCGTAACGACCACGCGCGAACCATCCAGGCTGAAGCCGACGGAACCATAATAGTTCTGGTCCATGGAGCGAAGTTTCAGAAAAACAGACTCCAACTCATCGATCGATTTGATCGATGGATGCCTCGGCACCGAATAGAGGTCCGCGATGAACGCACGATCCGGCTCGACATCCAGGCGTACGAGTTCGATGAAGAGGCGAGTGTCGTCAAGGCGCATGCAGACTGCTCGCGTCGCATCACGGGAGATCTCGAGTACCCACGAATCCTCGACGATCCGCTCAAGGAACGGAAGCTCCGGCGCACCGGCCGAGAACTCCTTGCTCGGAAGTGACGCACGCAACATTCGAGAAAGCCAGTTCACATCGTCCACGGGGATACCCTCGAGTTCGACTACTGCCTGAAGCTGGCTGTCGATCGAAAGTTCCGATGCTCTCTGCAGCCGTCGAGCCACGATCTGCCGGTCCAACGCTGCACGAGCATCCTCGACATCCTCAAGGGCCGCCGTTCTCGAAACGAGGCTCGACTGCAACTTCGTGCTTGCATCATGTTCCCTTGCCTGGGCTTCAGCAAGCTTGTCGTAGTTCCCCGAGAGAACGACCAGACCGATCGCAAGGAGAATCGAAACCACCAGCAGTGCCGCCACGCCGGAGATCGCCGAGAAGACGGCCACCCGGTTACGACGCACGAAGCGGCTCACACGGTAGAGGCAGCGCGGTGGGCTTGCCCGGACCGCTTCACCGCGTACGTAGCGCTCGAGATCCTCCTCCAGCTCGTTGGCACTGGGATAACGACGGTCACGTTCCTTCGCCATCGACCGCTGGACGATCCAGTCGAGCTCGCCGCGCACCAGCTTGCTCAACCGTGCGTCGTCCTCATCGAACATGTTGACCCCGGATCCGGTCCTGCTTTTCGAGAGCTTTACACTCGGTACGGGCGGCTCCTCCTCGCGGATGATCCGGCGCATCTCGTCGAATCCGGCGGAGCGAAGCTTGCCGGGATCGAAGGGCGGGGCCCCGACCAGGAGTTCGTAGAGCATCACGCCGAGTGCATACACGTCACTGCGCGTGTCGACGTCGATCAGGGAGAGGTCGGCCTGCTCGGGAGACATGTACTCCGGAGTCCCGACGAACTGCCGGAACTCGGTGAAGAGCGTCTTGTCGGTCAACGGACGCTCGAGGGCCTTGGCGATGCCGAAGTCGATGACCTTGGGAACCGGCTTCCCGTCGAGCACCCCGACCAGCACGTTGCTCGGCTTGATGTCGCGATGGATGACGCCCTTCTGGTGGGCGTGCTGGACACCGGAGCAGACCTGACGGATGAGAGCGATGCGCGCATCGAGATCGAGCTTGTTGCGCGCGCAGTACTCGGTGATCGGCAGGCCCTTGACCAGCTCCATGACGAAGAAGGGTCGGCCGTCCTCGGTCTCCCCGCCGTCGTAGATCCGGGCGATGTTCGGGTGTTCCATCAGTGCGAGCGCCTGGCGCTCCGCATCGAAGCGGGCGAGGACCTGCGCGCTGTCCATGCCGGGCTTGATGATCTTGATGGCGACGCGACGCCGGACCGATTCGGTCTGCTCGGCCATCCAGACCTCGCCGAAGCCACCTTCACCGATCTTCTGCAACATCCGGAAACGACCGAACTGCGTTCCCGCGAGATCCCTGCCGTCGGGAAGGGTGTCCCGGGTGTTTCCGAGGTTGGTCAGATCGGCATCATGGGCCTGGATGAGTCGGTCGACCCGTTCCTTGAGCTTCGAGTTTCCCGAACAGGCCGATTCGAGGAAGGCGACACGTTCATCACCTGCGAACTCGATCGCATCGGCGAAGATGTCGCGGGCTCGATTCTGTTCGTTCTCGGTCATAGGTGTCGGTTCCTTGAAGTGCCCACTGTCTGGCGGATGATGCAGGTCCGTGCGTGAGCGGTTCGGCTCGGGTGACAAGTGGAACGACACGAATGACATCATGCCGCAGGCTTCGGGTTCATGGACTTTCTACGGCTGCCTCGTCGTCCGCGCCCAGACCGAGCGAATCGATCAGGAAGGCGCGGGCGTAGGCCCAGTCGCGCTTGACGGTCCGGTCGGAGCACTCGAGGGCACGTGCGGTCTCCTTGGTCGAGAGTCCCGCCCAGAACCGCAGGCGAACCACTTCGGCGAGCC
Organism: Phycisphaerales bacterium; assembly: GCA_029246705.1. Lineage (GTDB taxonomy): Bacteria > Planctomycetota > Phycisphaerae > Phycisphaerales > SM1A02 > JAKVBQ01. The sequence goes on from JAQWMQ010000019.1 coordinate 119,093, forward strand.
GTCCATCCTGTTCCTCGAGTGCCTCGATGAGACCATCGAGCTCGATCAGCTCATCGTCATGACCGTCCCGGGAGAGTTCGATGCCCTCGAGCGGCAGGCGCTTGAGGCCGCCCCCCCGCTTGCCCGCGTTTCGTGAACGGGCACGATCGATCAGGACCCGGCGCATCGCCTGGGCCGCGGCGCCGTAGAAGTAGGCGCGATTGCGCATCGCACCGTCGAGGTCGCCGGAGAGACGCATCCACGCCTCATGGACCAGGGCGGTCGCACCGATCGTCCCCTCGGGGTTCTTCTCCCAGGCCACCTGGGACTTCGCGATGTGGTGAAGATCCCGGTAGACCGCCTCGATGAGGCGGTCCTTCGAACCATCATCACCGCGAGCGACATCCGCCAGCAAACGATCAACAACCGTGTCACTCATGGGGCCTCCAGGTGCGTGGTGTCCTCGAAAACACCATGCGAATTGCGATCAGGAAGGGGACACGGATGAGATGCGCCGAACGAAGACTTCAATACGTCTGCTTGCATGAGAGAAATCCTCATCAGGAGCGACTGGACGAAGGCGTTTCAGAAAGCGGCGGACGGGAAGAGACATCAGTCTTCTCGTTCCCGGGGGTGAATGCTTCGGTTTCCGACAAGGGGGCGTCATGGATGCGAATCAGGATGCTGGAGCCGTTCGTTCGAGGGTCATCCGCCCAGATGTTCAGCTCCCGACCATTCGGACCGAACGCAGCGCACCTCAATGCAGATGGAAAGACACGCTCGTCTTGAAGGGACAGACCCGCTGTCCCCAGAATAGCCTCCACATCCCAGCTGAGCAGCCAGGTGTTGCTGCGAGGATCCATCAGATCGATCCTTGATTCGAGCAACAAGGACAGCAAGGATCCATCAGGTGCGTAGGAGAGAATCGGGGTGTGACGAGAGATGCCACGGATCTCCGTCTCACTGAGATAGGCATCCGTCACGTTGTTGGTACGGATATCTGGTTCCGCAACCAGCCAGCTCTCGTTCGAGTCCTTTGAGACAAGGACAACGCGAGCGGTCTCGGATGCCTCGCTGCCTCCGAGGTAACAGGCTACCTCGGAACCATCCGGAGAAAGGGCGAGTCCACCAAGCGTTCCGGTCAGTTGCTTCCGCAAGACCACCTCGCCGGTCTTCCCATCCAAGAGAATGAATGCGGCCTTCTTCGTTTCGGAAGCAACCTTCATCATTTCATTCATAAACGAATCCATATCGCTCATGTCCGTGGGCAGAGTCGGGATCTTATGCCAGTGTCCGGCCATCGCAAACAGGTCTCCACTGCGCGTGGAACACAACATGTCGGACGTCATGGTGCCGCCATCGACAAAGAACATGGGCAAAGAAACCTCACGCTCAAAAGCGCCCGTTGCAACATCCCAACTGTAGAGTCCGTTGACGAAGAACTGGGCACCCATTGCAGCCATCACCGTCGAACCGATTGCCGCAGACTGCGCCTCAACGCCTGAGGACGGAACGATTGGATCGTTGTCGAACAGTGCATGAGCGACTTCGATTCCCGCACTCTTCTGGAGCAGAGTGACGAACAACTCTCTTCCATCGTCAGAGTGAATCCAACACCCTCTCTCAAACGTGTTGGCATTCAATATCTGCAGATCGACCACCTGCTCGCCGCTCCCAGTCCGATGTTCCGCGAGTACGTGACGTTCACCGGTTTGCACATCGATCACGAGTCCACCCGACATGATCGCGTACCGCCCGCTCGGCGATACGGACCAGGGAACGTCGCGCCTCTCGAAGAAACGGGAGCGATGCCCCGAATCATCAGCCTCGCCCAGGACGACCTCTCCCGATGGGGTGACCAATTCAAGTTCGCCGTCAGAGCGGCGTACGAACGCACCAGATCTCGGGTAGGCATGATCCACCTCCTCGACCACCGCAACTCGTTCTCCAAGTCGCACACGCGTGATTCGTTGATCCGACCAGGAGATCAAGGACGCCTCATGCTCCTTCGTTGGCGGTTTCGCGAGGAGAATTCGAGCATCTCCAAGATCGAATCGTTTCACGACCTCGAATGCTGCAGAACCATCGTCCGCCGAATCCCTGAGATCGACCTGCACGATTCGGGAACCGTTCGAAACCAAAACGGCATCTTCGCCGACAGGGCGAAGTATGCTGGACGGGCTCATGTTCCTCTGGAACCAGTACTGGATACTGGGAGAAACCTGATCTCCAAAAAGGGAGATCGTGGATCCCGTGGTACTCAGCAGGTTGTCATCCTGATTCCACCATGTCTTCGCTGGGCGATACGCGGAGAAGCCGCGGCGCGTTTCCAGGACGAAAAGACCCTCGTTGTCCGCGGTGAAAGCAAGTTCCTGAATCTGCTCGTTCTCGCGGAGATCAACCTCACGCAGCAGGACTTCATTGATCTCGATGGCACCATCAACGACCTGCCCAACGCCGACTCGGTGCCTTGTTTCGGGCAGATTCTTGAAGACCGGGGATTCCACCCAGCCCCCGTCACCCTGGCGCTCATGAGGAACGCCAGACTGCTCTCGACGTGTCATCGACATCTCCATACCGACCGCAAACAGTTCACCGTCCGCCGAGATCGTCAAGGGTATCGGTACCCCGTACTCGTTATTCTGGAGCTTCAGTGGCGCTGATTCAAGCACCCGACCCTCGTCGACCAGCAACATGAGGAGTGCATTTCCAGTCGTTGAATCCCCCCGCTGAATCGTCAGCAGACGAGTGGCGGCATCATCTGCAACCCAGTCAGTCCCATCTACAATCCAGTCAGCCCCATCGAACGGCGTACGTCGAGGCGTTGTCCTCGGCATCGTTGCCACCAGGTCACCTGAAGACGCATCGAAGATGCTCAGCAGGACGTGCGAGACACTCATCTTCATGCCAGGGATGGCATCGACAGCCATCTGTTGGGTCCGCAATTCCTCTTCCATGTCCGTGACATCAAGACCTGATGCCATGGCTTCCTCGATCTGCTTCTGGATTTGAACGACATTCGATTGTGCGCGCGCCTTCTTGAACATGTCATCTTGTCTATGCATTTGAAGAACGTTGATGCGGAAGTAATCGAACACGTTGTTCGGAAGAACGACCCGCCGGCCATCCATGCTGAAAGACATGCCCGGGAACAGTCTTTGGTTGAAATAATCGAGAGTAGGGCCCAAAAGATTGTTCCATGTCGAATTGAGAACCACCAGTTCTGGCATTTCTATCGTCTGCCCATTGTTTCCCTTGAGTGGCGGAACCCTGCCCTCGTAACTCTCCGAGTAGAGATTTGAAATCAGCTCGCCGTTCGGCAATGAGACGACATCACAACGAACCGTGTAGTCGTCGAGGCTGAGAACGAGAGCACGATCACCCTGACGCGTGACGTCACAGATGATCGCATCCTCGAACCGACCGATTTCCGTTCGCGTCGGGAGCGTCGATCGAAGCGTCTTCCATGCCCAGTTGCGATTCCGTTCGGGGACGAGTTCGAGTTGCGCGATCGCCTGCATCTCCTCGCTCTGGGTGAGCTCGGCGGCCCGTGCGATGTGCATCGCGGACACCTGACCGTCCAGCCTGTTTCGAGTGTCTTCCGCCCGATCACGTGCACGTTCGGCATCCTTCAGCGCGGATTCCGTTCGGGTCTGCGCTGATTCGACTTCTGCCAGGGCAGCCGTCCTCGCAGCAAGGCTTGCCTCGACCTGCTGGTTGGCAGCTCGCTCCTTCGTCTGAGCCTGCTGGAGTTCATCGTAGTTGCCGGAGAGGACGATGAGCCCTACTCCGAGGAGAACCGCGATCACCAGGAGCGCCGCGATGCCCGTTCCCACGAAGGACACCGCGAGCCGGTTTCGGCGCACGAAACGGCGTGCGCGGTAGAGCCTGCCGGGTCGGCCCGCGCGGACCGGCTCGTTGCGAAGGTACCGTGAGAGATCCTCTTCGAGATCGTTCGCACTGGCGTAGCGACGATCGCGTTCCTTCGCCATCGCGCGCTGCACGATCCAGTCCAACTCGCCTCGAACCAGTTTGCCGAGCTTGGCCAGTTCGGGATCGGGAACATCACCATCCTGGCCGGAACCACTGCGCGTCAACTTGCTGCTGGGCGGTGGCGGTTCCTCCTCGCGGATGATCCGGCGCATCTCGTCGAAGCCGACCGAACGCAGCGACTTCGGGTCGAAAGGCGGTTTCCCGGCGAGGAGCTCGTAGAGCATGACGCCGAGGGCGTAGACATCACTCCGCGTATCGACGTCGATCAAGGAGAGTTCCGCCTGTTCGGGCGACATGTACTCCGGGGTCCCGATGAACTGCCGGAACTCGGTGAAGAGCGTCTTGTCGGTCAGCGGACGCTCGAGGGCCTTGGCGATCCCGAAATCGATCACCTTGGCCACGGGTTTGTCGTCGACCTCGCACACCAGCACGTTGGTCGGCTTGAGGTCGCGGTGGATGACCCCCTTCTGGTGCGCGTGCTGCACCCCGGCGCAGACCTGGCCGAACAACCGGATCCGCTCGGCAAGACCGAGCTTCCGCCGTTCGCAGTATTCCGTGATCGGCATGCCCTTGACGAGTTCCATCACGAAGTAGAGGCGACCCTCGTCGGTCTCGCCCCCGTCGTAGACGCGGGCGATGTTCGG
>JAQWMQ010000003.1 GCA_029246705.1 Phycisphaerales bacterium
TGACCGAAGAACGCAACGCCCTCACCGACCTGCTCGCCGCCTGCTGGAAGGATGACGCCCTGAAGGCCCGCTTCATGGCCGACCCCAAGGCTGTTCTTGCCGAGCGTGGCATCGAGATGCCCGAAGGCATTGATGTCAACGTCGTCGAGAACACCGACAACACCGTCCACATCACCCTGCCGATGGCGCCCGACGGTGGCGTCGAGCTTTCGGATGAAGAACTGAGCAGTGCTGCGGGGGGTGGAACTGCTGTGCTGGGGCTTCCCTCTGGTTACAACGCAAATGGCATTTTCGTGAATAACGATGCTTGCTCGTAAGGCTGTTCTTGCCGAGCGTGGCATCGAGATGCCCGATGGCATGGATGTGACCGTCGTCGAGAACAACGACAACACCGTCCACATCACCCTGCCGATGGCGCCCGACGGTGGCGTCGAGCTTTCGGATGAAGAACTGAGCAGTGCTGCGGGGGGTGGAACTGCTGTGCTGGGGCTTCCCTCTGGTTACAACGCAAATGGCAATTTCGTGAACTGTAATTGAACTGGAATGATCAGTTGAAAGGAATCTAAGCGATGACTGAACAACGAAATCAACTTGCTGAACTCTTTGCCGCTTGCTGGAAGGACGACGCCCTGAAGGCCCGCTTCATGGCCGACCCCAGGGCCGTCCTCGCCGAGCGTGGCATCGAGATGCCCGATGGTATCGATGTGACCGTCGTCGAGAACACCGACAACACCGTGCACATCACCCTGCCACAGGCCCCCGACGGGCATGCGGAACTTTCAGATGATGAACTGAGCAATGCTGCGGGGGGCAATGCGGGGCAGGATGACTACATCCTGAATCAGATCATCAATCCATCGTGACTGTCTTTGCTGAACGACTTTTACCACCGAAACGGAAACCATGACCAAGGAACGCAACGCCCTCACCGACCTGCTCGCCGCCTGCTGGAAGGATGACGCCCTGAAGGCCCGCTTCATGGCCGACCCCAAGGCTGTCCTGGCCGAGCGTGGCATCGAGATGCCCGAAGGCATGGATGTCAACGTCGTCGAGAACACCGACAACACCGTCCACATCACCCTGCCCGTGCCTCCCGACGGACATGCAGAAATGACAATGGAGGATTTGAGTCAGGCTGCGGGAGGTGCCGGCGCACAGTACATGGAAAGCCTGATGGAATAAGCCCCCGTGTAATCGCTGCTTCCTGATTGCATGCAGCGATTGCGCTGACTGATGCACCCTCATTATTGGAGAAAGACCTTGACCGAAGAACGCAACGCGCTCACCGACCTCTTTGCCGCGTGCTGGAAGGATGACGCCCTGAAGGCCCGCTTCATGGCCGACCCCAAGGCCGTCCTCGCCGCGCGTGGCATCGAGATGCCCGAAGGCATGGATGTCAACGTCGTCGAGAACTCAGACAACACCGTCCACATCACCCTGCCTGTGCCCCCCGACGGACATGCAGAAATGACAATGGAGGAGTTGAGTCAAGCTGCGGGGGGTACCAATTACGACGTGGGATTGATAGCAGGATGACGTGATGTGAGTCGGTGATTCGATGTGATCATTGATCACACACTGCAGGATGTAATTACACTGATGGTTAACACTTTTTCTGGAGAAAGACCATGACCGAAGAACGCAACGCGCTCACCGACCTGTTCGCCGCGTGCTGGAAGGATGACGCCCTGAAGGCCCGCTTCATGGCCGACCCCAAGGCCGTCCTGGCCGAGCGTGGCATCGAGATGCCCGGTGGCATCGATGTCAACGTCGTCGAGAACTCAGACAACACCGTGCACATCACCCTGCCCAAGGATCCCACCGGATCAACTGAGCTTTCTGACGAAGAACTGACCAGCGCTGCGGGGGGGTTGCCGGCTGTATGTACAACTGGCGCCGGCTTTACTTCCGTGATTAGCCAGGGCTGCCCGGGCTGAATGCTGACGCGCGCGCTTCCAATCCACATGCAACCCTGATGTAACCGGGTGTAACCGGGTGTAACCGGGTGTAATCAGGTGTAATCAGGAGAAACGAACATGACCGAGCAACGCAATGCGGTGGCCGACCCCAAGGCCGTTCTCGCGGAGCGTGGCATCGAAATGCCCGATGGTATCGATGTGGCTGCCGTCGAGAACACCGACAATACCGTCCACATCACCCTGCCCATGGCGCCCGACGGACATGCGGAACTTTCAGATGATGAGCTGAGCAATGCTGCGGGGGGCACATAGTGTTGCCAACCCCTGGTTGCTGACTGAGTGCGCTCTGTGCGCTGAGTGATCGTGTTCATCCTCTGCCGTTACTGGTTGAAGAAGGCTTCGGGTGCCTCGCAAGCAGGCGAGCCTGGTCGAGTGCAGCGCCTGAGTCGGTGCGCTGAGTGTGTCCTCCGGCTTTGGCCCCCCGTCGTCTTTCGTCGGGTTTCCATCGGGATCCTTTATGGATCGTTCGAGGTTGGCCAGCCCTTCCCGGTACCAAACGAAAAGCGACAAGGAAGCTGTCCTCGGGGGGCATTGAGCGGGTGCCCGTCGGCCTGGCGTGGGTCCGGCCCCTGGGCGTCTCGGGGTGTCTCGGGGGGTGTCTAGGGGGGGTGTCTAGGGAGACTCGATGTGATGGGGCATGGGGAGGACTGAAGGAAGGCGTCGTGGGGGAGTGGGGTTGAACCGTTCCTCTTCTGGTCTTGGGGAGGCTCTCTCTCTCTCTCTCTCTCTCTCTCTCTCTCTCTCTGGCTGGGTGACCCTCTTCTCATGGTTGTATTACGCGATTGCCGTAGTCATGCCGTAGTCATGCCGTAGTCATGCCGTAGACTTGTACGGTATGGCTGGCTGAGGAAGGATCTTCTACTCTGCTTACTGAACCTAAACTGGCATGGTATGCATGGTATGAGACACTACATTAACTTTACTCATGTATGGATGGAGCTTGTCTCCAGCCAGGGGACGGCGCTCTTTTTTGTGGCTAGGCCTCTCTTTGTGACCGTGTAAATGCCTGTCAATAAGAGGCATGAAAGAGAGAGAGCGTGTGGCACGAAGTTGGGGTCTTCGGGTTCAGGGCGGCCAGGTCTGTTGGTTGGTTTCGCTCTATTGCTGGAGATGGCGTAGAGGCAGCTGTGTATCAATTTTCTGATTTCAGACAGGGTATGCATAAGACGAATGCAGATATGTACAACATGATCATTCAGGCGTGATGGAAGTATCTTGGGTATCAATCCCTGTACTACCCTGTCCGCTCTTATGTCTGCGAAGCTGCTTGGTGATTTGAGGTGATTTGAGGTGCTTTGAGTGCTCCTCTCTTCGCGTACTTGCCCCTTTGAACCTCTTGAGCTGCGCATGAAGCATGTCCATCTCAATGACTGCGATGTCATCTGTGAGCAGCAATGGGAAAGCCCTTGTACGCGGATGAGGTCGCTTGGACACTCAGCCGAGCGGTCCTCAGTGGACCGAGCCACCCGCTGCCTCATGATCCCTCAGGGGGCCTCACAGGACGTCTCGCGGGACGTCTCACCGGACGACTCACCGGGCCTTCGATCGACCGGATTTCATGACCTTCCCCACCGGGTGAAAGGCCGTAGCCGACGGGAGAGCGCCTTGAGCAGCCTCTTTGGATGACAGGTGAAATGACAGGGGTGACAGACCTGACAGGTGCGCGCTCTTGAGGGGCATCTCGTCGTTCTCTTGATTGACACGCATGCGACAGAAGTGTTCGCCCTCGTCAACTCTGAGCCCCACTGTCGGCAGCACATGACATGTCGCATCCGGTGCCTGGTCGCACTTCGCAAGGCGGGCTGTCCTGATGATCTGAATGATCGAATTGGACTTTCTGTTCGACCATTCGCAAGAAGCACATTCCAGACACGTTTGGTCTTCAACAAGCATCTCGACCGTGGTGCAACACACGGTCAGATCTCAATATTCAATCCACAGGAGATTCTCATGATGTCACTGCGTTCAGTGTTTGTGTTGTCTCTCGTTCTTCCTTCTACCCTCTGCATGCATGCGGCAAGTTCGTCATTGCATGCACATGATGCACATGAGAAAACCTGGTCTCCTCCCGGCCAGTTCGTGCTCGACATCCCGCAGGAGAAATCGAACTTTCGAATACGGAACCTCGAGTGGAATACCCGGGTGATCCTGGCGGGCCAGCAAAGACCCGATTCCACCCCAAGTGTCCACTTCACGTTCGCCAGGCTTGATGAAGGTGAAGATCAGCCCGGAACCATCGTCAAGAGTGCAAGATCGGTCACCCTGACCGATGACATGATCCAGGAGATCGTCTCATGCTTCGCCCCGGATGCGGAAGTCATGGCATGGTTTCATGCATCCGATCTTCCTTCGGGGACCGGGGTCAGCGCAACGTACGGTGCGGCACGAGGGCTGTCTGGACGCAACGTGCGGTTCATCGAATTCGATCTTCAAGTCGACGACGATGGCATGAAACGTGAGTGCCGTCTGTTCGGAGCGGTTCTCAACCAGGAGGAGATGCTCGAACTGCAGGCGTATTTCAGCCAGATGAAGAGTCTCCTGCTCCGATTGCAGGCGTACCGGGACACCGGCGTCTTCAAGACTTCTTGATGATTCGTGCACGCCGCATGCAGTGAACCTGCGAGTCCTGGCGGGGCCCGGGTTCAGGCCGTCTCGGGATCCTCAGGGGTCTCGAGGCATTCCTCGTAGGTTGCCGCGGCGTAGCTGCCGCCCGGCAGCCCGGCCCGTTCGGGCAGGTCGGTTCGAAGGTACCGGAGCACGCCGTCGTGGAGTGACAGAGAAAGCGCGCTGAGGTCCTTGCCCTGAAGCTCGATGTGGGTCCAGCCATGGGCCTGGACCCGCTGGATGTCCACGTGCTGCTCGGCGATGACGTCGTGGTCGTTGCCGGCGATCTCGAGCCAGGCACGAAGCAGGCCGGTGTCGGCGATCTCGCCGGGCTCGACCTGCAGGACCAGCCGGCAGTCGGCGGTGGGGCGCCGGTCGGTGTCGGAGGGTGGGTTTTCGCAGGTGCGTCCCGCGACCTGCCAGCACAGACGCATCATGGGGTGCTGGCCGTTGTTGCTGGTGGAGGTTCTGGAGCTGTCGGCAATGGTCATTCAGGAAGATCTCATGCTGGAGTCAGGACCCGTTCACCGATGTCGTGTCGGTAGAAGGCTCCTTCGAACTGGATCAACCCGCACGTGTCGTTCGCGCGGTCGCGTGCGCCTCTGAGTTCATCTGCAAGCGCCGTCACCCCCAGGACGCGCCCACCGTTGGTCGAGACCCGACCGTCCGGATCAAGCCGTGTTCCTGCATGGAAGACCACCACGTCCTCCTGCCTGGCGGCCTCGTCGAGTCCGCTGATCGGAAGTCCCTTGCGGTAGCTTCCCGGATACCCCTCCGAGCACATCACCACGGTGCAGGCGGTCTTCGGGGAGAAGTCGAATGATGCTTCATCAAGCGAGCCGGCAGCGGTCCGCCAGAGGATCTCCAGCAGGTCGCCCTGCAGGCGCATCATCAACGGCTGGCATTCCGGGTCACCGAAGCGGACGTTGAATTCCAGCACCTTCGGGCCACCGGGGGTCAGCATCAGTCCGGCGTACAGCACGCCTCGGTAGTCGATGCCGTCTCGCCGGAGCGCATCGACGATCGGGACCAGGATGTCCCTCTGGACCTGCTCCATCAGGGCATCGGTCGCGAGCGGGGTCGGGCAGTAGGCACCCATGCCACCGGTGTTCGGTCCGGTGTCGCCTTCGCCGACCTGCTTGTGATCCTGGGCGGGGTCGAGAATCCAGATGCTGTGGCCGTCGACCAGCGCCAGCACGCTGACTTCCTGTCCTTCCAGTCGTTCCTCGATGACGATCCGGTCACCGGCACTTCCAAAGGAGCGGTCACTCATGATGCTTTCGACCGCTGCCACCGCCTCGGCGCGGTTGGAGCACACGATCACGCCCTTGCCCGCCGCCAGGCCGGAAGCCTTGACGACACATGGTTCGTCGCGTTGCTCGAGGTAGTGCAGGGCTGAGTCGCGATCGGTGAAGGTGCGTCCCTCCGCGGTTGCAATGGCTGCGGAGCGCATCAACTGCTTTGCATAGCCCTTGTCCGCCTCGAGTTTCGCACCGGCAGCGGTGGGGCCGAAGACCAGGATCGTCTCGGAAGCGAGGGTGTCGGCAAGTCCGTCGGCCAGCGGAGCCTCCGGTCCGACCACCACCAGGTCGATCTTCTCTTCCTCGCAGAACTTCCTGAGTCGAAAGGTGCCGTTGTTGTCCAGCGGTGTGCTCAGGGATTCCGGGCAGGGCCTGCCAAGTTCCAACAGCCCTGCATTGGCAGTCGAATCGACCCAGAGGGTTCCAAGCCGGCTGGACTGCTTGAGCTTCCAGGCCAGGGCATGCTCGCGTCCTCCGGTTCCCACCAGGAGGACGTTCACTGATTCTGGAAGTGCTCTGGGCTTGCGTTTACTCATTCGGGGCGATGTCCGGTTCAGGCGTTGACGAGAAGTGAATCGAGCGAATCACAGGGCAGGCCGTGGGCCTCTGCGACCGGTGCGTTCACCAGTCGGCCACCCGCGATGTTGATCGCATTCGCGAAGTGAGGGTCGGCGGCGGCCAGGGCCTCGGGGCCCTGGGCGGCGATCTTCCGAGCCCAGGGGAGGGTGACGTTGGTGAGCGCGATCGTCGAAGTCCTTGCCACGGCTCCGGGCATGTTGGCCACGCAGTAGTGAACGACACCGTCGACGTCGTAGATCGGATCCCGGTGGGTCGTGGCCCGAGCGGTCTCGAAGCAGCCACCCTGGTCGATCGCCACGTCGACGACGACCGATGCCGGTTGCATGTGTGCGAGGTCCGCTCGACTGACGAGGTTCGGAGCCTTCGCCGCCGGCACCAGCACCGCACCGATGACCAGATCCGCCCAGGCCAGGCGTTCCCTGATCGCTTCGGGGTCCGAATAGATCGTCCTGACGTTTGCCGGCATCATCTCGTCCAGTCGTCGAAGTCTTTCGACGTTGATGTCGAGCATGACCACTTCGGCGCCCAGTCCCGCAGCCATCCATGCGGCACAGGTGCCGACGACGCCGCCTCCGAGGATCAGCACGTGACCGGGTTCCACTCCGGGTACGCCTCCGAGCAGGACGCCGCGTCCGCCGAACGGTCGCTCGAGGTATTTCGCGCCTTCCTGGACTGAAAGCTTGCCCGCGACTTCGGACATCGGTGTCAGCAGCGGCAGGCCGCCGGCGTCATCCGTGAGCGTCTCGTAGGCGATGGCCCAGCATCCACGTTCCATGCAGCCGGTGGTGAGTTCCTTGCCGGCGGCGAAGTGGAAATAGGTGAAGACGAACTGTCCGTCACGGATCTGTGCGATCTCCGCGGGTTGTGGTTCCTTGACCTTGATGATCATGTCGGCGCGTTCCCAGATCTCCGCGGATTCGGGAACGACCTGGGCGCCTGCGGCGGTGTAGGCCTCGTCCTTGAACCCGCTGCCGATGCCGCAGCCTGCCTGGACCATGACCTGGTGGCCATCCTTGACGAGGACTTCAGCCCCGACCGGGCGCAGCCCGACTCGATGTTCATCCGTCTTGACTTCTGTTGGAACGCCGATCAGCATCGCCATCTCCTGTAAGAGTGCACGAGACCCCGTCCCGGGGGCTCGATGGGGGACTCAATAGTGTATCGCCCCAGCGGGCTGATGAGACGGTTTCCTCGGGCCCTGACCAGCCTTGATCGTGATACAGTCTGCATTCCCCGCCGGTCTCGGGGCCCACGAAAGGGGTCCGGGGCAGGCATTGAGGCATTCCTGCGGAGTAAAGCATGCTTGGTCGGATCCACCTGAACCTGTCACTGCTGTTGTCGTCCCTGCTGGTCGCTCCGGCCTGGTCCCAGGCCCCGGACCTGGAGTCCAGTCTGAACGACCGGCTCTACAAGGACACGGTCACGGAAAGCGCCAGAAGTGCCAATGCGCTCTTCGAGGCGTATCTCCAGCTCAGTGATCCTCCGATTCCCGCAGGCGCTGATTTCAACCTGACCACCATCTGGCCGGGCATGCCCGACTGGGATGCCGTTTCCAACTGGGCGGCCTCCAACGAACAGATGGGTGAGGCGATCATCGCCTCGGAAAAGAAGATCCTCCTCGGCATGCCCTACGGGCGAAACAGCGTCGATGCCAAATGGCGCATGAACGGCGTGATGATCGATGTCGCGCCCAATGGTGATCTCAGCGCGATCGACTTCCCGTATCTCTACGGGGCCACCGAGACCATCGCCTGCTGGGCCACGGCTGAGTACTACCGCCTGCTCGAGGCCGGCGAGTACGACAAGGCCTTCAAGCTCGGGCTGGCATTCCTCCGAGTATTGAGACAGGGCTGCGAGCAGGAGATGCTCGAGGAAAAAGTCTGGTTCATGAACACGCTCTCCGATGCGCTCTCCACGCAGCGGGATGCGATGTACAGCTACCTGGACAAGATCCCCCCGGCCCTGTTCAAGCAGCTTGGCATGAAGGAATATCCCTTCCTGAAGCCGACCGACGATGAACGCATGAAGCGACTGGAGATGCCCGAGGGTGATCGAATCGTCGCGGAAGCGATGATCTCGAAGACCTTCGATGCCGGTGGCCAGGCCATTCCTGAACAATTCGCTGGTGTCTTCGGAGCCCTCCAGGCCCGTGATGCGCCCTTGACCCGCTTCGGGTCCAAGCGGCGTTGGTATCGACTCTCCACCGTTCACGCTTCCAGGGACGCTTCCAAGGAGAAGCTGATCGACGTCTACGACGACTGGTGGCGACGCTGGCGCATGCGTCAGTACGACAGCAGCATGGACATCCCCACCGAGTTCTCCCGACTCAATGAGATCCGCTTCGCCGCGATCGTGGAGATGGTGAACGACCTGGACGACGCCTTCCGTGCGCGCGAGCGACTGGTGGCCAACATCAACGGCACGATCATCGCCGCCGGGCTCTGTGGGTACCACCAGACCTACAACGAGTGGCCGAAGACCCTCGCCCCGGTGTACGCGGTCTTCGCCATCAAGCGCTTCGACTTCGATCCGTACAACAAGGACTACAGCACCTTCGTCTACCGACAGCTGACGTCCCGTCGTGCCGTCGATTCCGATTACGGTCAGATCTGGGTGAATGGGTGCATGCTCTATTCACTCGGCATGAACCACAGCGATGACCAGGGGCGATCGTCTTCGGTCGAAAGCGAGACCGGCGACCTGCTCCTCTGGCCGCCCACTCGAGCACTTGCCCGAAACGAAGGCCTGCTCGACTGATTCGGTCGATTCCCTTCTCCAGCACTCAGGAGTCCAGATGTCCAGCGACGAAGTCGAAAAGGTTGTCATCATCGGTTCAGGACCCGCCGGATGGACGGCGGCGATCTATGCAGCACGAGCCAACCTCGACCCGCTGTGCTGCATCGGCATCCCCCGCCAGGACCCGGCACCGGTGCTCCCCGGCGGTCAGCTGATGCTGACCACCGAAGTCGAGAACTACCCCGGGTTCCCCGAGGGCGTGACCGGTCCGGACATGATGCAGCTCTTCCAGAAGCAGGCCGAACGCTTCGGAACGCGAATTCTCTCCCGGGACGTCACGAGTTGCGACTTCTCGCAGCGGCCCTTCACCCTCACGCTCAACGACGGATCGACCGTTCGCACGGAATCCGTGATCCTGGCCACCGGGGCGACCGCGAACTGGCTGGGCCTCGAAAACGAACTTCGCCTGGCGACTTCCGGTGGCGGAGTCAGTGCCTGTGCGGTCTGTGACGGCGCGCTGCCGCTCTTCCGCGACCAGCCCCTGGCGGTGGTCGGTGGTGGAGACACCGCGATGGAGGAGGCCAGCTACCTCACCAAGTTCGCTTCGACCGTCCACGTGATCCACCGTCGCGACGAGTTCCGGGCTTCACAGACGATGACCGAACGTGTTCTCGAGGCGTCCAACTCCGAGGTCCACTGGAACAAGCAGGTCGTCGACGTGATCGGCGACACCATGATCGAGGCGGTCGAGCTCGAGGACACCGTGACCGGCGAGCGATCACGGCTTGAAGTCAAGGGTCTCTTCATCGCGATCGGGCACAGTCCGGCCACCGGTTTCCTCGAGGGTTCCGGCATCACGCTTGATGACTCCGGCTACGTGGCACTCGAGGGACGCAATTCCCACACCAACATCGAAGGCGTCTTCGCCGCGGGTGACGTGGCGGATTCGGTCTACCGACAGGCGGTCACCGCGGCGGGCATGGGCTGTTCAGCCGCGATCGACTGTGAACGCTGGCTGGCGGACCAGGGCGTTCACTGACGCGCGGGTTCGACGCTGTCCGAAAGTGACGGGACATCATCCGGTGCGAGTCGGGTGATGATCTTCGCTGCGGTCGAGTCACCCCAGACGTTCACCACCGTGCGACACATGTCGAGGATCCGGTCGACGCCGAAGATGATCCCGATCGCGGAGATCGGCAAGGTCTCGACCCCATCACCCTTCAGGCTGGTATTGACCGCGGTGATGACGATGACCATCGTGACCAGCCCCGCGGAGGGGATGCCTGCGGCACCGACCGCGGCCAGGGTCGCCGTGATCACGACGATGATCAACTGGGTCATCTCCAGCTGGATGCCGTAGAACTGGAAGAGGAAGACCACCGCGACCGCTTCGTAGAGGGCGGTGCCGTCCATGTTGACGGTGGCGCCCAGGGGCAGCACGAAGTTGGTGGCGCGCTTGGAGCACCCGCCTTCGTCGATCGCGGTCTCGATCGTCACCGGAAGCGTGGCACTGCTGGAATCGGTGCCGAAGGCGGTCAGCAGCGCCTTGCGCATCTGGAACATGAATCGGAACGGATTGCACCTGCCGAGCAGCCAGAGAATCAGCGGCAGGATGATCAGCCCGTGAATCGCCAGTCCGACCAGGACCGTCAGCATGTAGCTGCTCAGCGGGCCGGTCAGGGCCTCCAGCCCGATCCTGCCCACCGTTCCGGTGACCAGGAAGAAGACCCCGATCGGCGTCAGCCAGAGGACCCACAGGACGAGTTTCATCACGCCGGCGAAGAGCGCGGCGAAGAAGCTGATCGCCGGCGCTGCCGGTGGCCCGGTGGCCGCGAGGGCGAGTCCGAGCAGAAGGGCGAAGATGATCACCCCCAGCGGACGGACTTCCACCAGTTCCTTGAAGACGTTGGTCGGGATGAGCTGGTCGAGGATGTTCATCCACGCGCCACCGAGGCCGCGCTTCTCCGCGCTGTCGGCAGCGGTGCTGATCTTGGTGCTCTCCTGGTATTCGGTCTCACCCTGGTCGATGAGCATCGCGCGCGTCTCTTCGGGGATGTTCTCACCCGGCTTGATCGTGGTGACCAGTGCGGTGCCGAGGATCACTGCCAGCAGCATCGTGACCAGGTAGTACAGGACGGTCGAGCCGCCGATCACGCCCAGGCGTGACGGATCACCGATCGAGGTCACCCCGACGATCACGCTGAGAAAGACCAGTGGCATGATCAGGAGCTTGAGCGGCCTGATCAGGATGATGTTGCCGAGATCCATCCAGATCGAGCTGATGGACTCGCCATCGGCGAGTCCCAGGTGCAGCAGCTGACCGACGATTGCCCCGACGACGAGCCCGACGAGGATGAGAATGGTGATCAAGGTGTCCTTGCGCATCCACTCAGGCTACGTGCAGCCCTCCTGCAGGGCAAACCGCCCGGAAGACTCCGGGCGGTCATGAGTGGCTGGGATGTGGTGGCGGTGGCTGGGGCGTGTTCAGGCAGGATCCTCGACCGGGGCCGTCGACTGAACGTGGGTTTCCACCAGTTGGGCCTCGTCCACCGGGCCGGGCGCATCGGTCATGAGGTCGCCACCGGACTGGGTCTTCGGGAAGGCGATCACGTCGCGGATGTTGTCCGTGCCGACCAGGTGCATCACCAGGCGATCCAGCCCGAAGGCGACGCCGCCATGTGGCGGGGCACCGAAGCGAAGGGCGTCGAGCAGGAAGCCGAACTTGACCCGGGCTTCCTCGTCGCTGAGGCCGAGGAGGTTGAACACGGTCTGCTGGACGTTCTGGTCGTGGATACGAATCGAGCCGCCACCGATTTCGGAACCGTTGAGGACCAGGTCGTAGCCAGCCGAGAGGCAGCCTCCCGGATCGCTCTCGAGGATGTCGAACTGGTCGGGGTTCGGGCTGGTGAACGGATGGTGCAGTGCGACCCAGCGGCCGTTTTCCTCGTCACGTTCGAACATCGGAAAGTCGATGACCCAGACGAAGTTCCAGAGCCCCTCGGGGATCGCGTTGGTGTCGCGTGCGATCTTCTGGCGAAGTTCGCCCAGCGCCCGGGTCGCGATGAGTCTGGTGTCCGATGCGAAGACCACCGCGTCGCCGACTTCGAGCTCGAGGGCGGCGATGATCTCGTCCTTGATCGGTTCGAGGAACTTCGCGACCCCGGTCTCGAAGCCGTTTGCCGTGAGCTTGGTGGTCGGGGCGCCACCCGCACCGAAGTCGCGCACGAATGCTGCGTAGCCGTCGGTGATCTTGCGACTGAAGGTCTCCGCACCACCGGGCACGCGAATGGCCTTCACGCAGCCGGTTTCCTTCGCGAGTGCATCCTGGAAGACCCGGAAGTCGGTCTTCGCGGCGATCTCGGAGACATCCACCAGCTCGAGACCGTACCGGGTGTCGGGGCGGTCGATGCCGTAGCGTTCCATCGCCTCCGCGTAGGTCATCGTGGGGATCTCGCCGATCTCGACGTCGAGAACGTCCTTCCACAAGCGACGTGCGAAACCACCCATCATGTCGATGACGTCGGCACGATCAACGAAGGACATCTCGAGGTCGATCTGGGTGAACTCCGCCTGGCGGTCGGCTCGGGGGTCCTCGTCGCGCAGGCACTTGCAGATCTGGATGTAGCGGTCGCAACCACTCACCATCAGGATCTGCTTGAACAGCTGCGGGCTCTGCGGAAGGGCGTACCACTTTCCGGGGTGGAGTCGGGCGGGGACGATGAAGTCGCGCGCGCCTTCCGGGGTGGTCTTGATCAGGAGCGGCGTCTCGATCTCGAGGAAGCCGTGGTCCATGAAGTAGTCCCGTGCGGTCCGGGTGACCAGCGAACGCGTCTTCAGGATCTCCTGCATGCGCGGCCTGCGCAGGTCGATGTAGCGATAGGTCAGCCGGGTCTCCTCGGCGATCTTCTCCGCTTCGTGCTCGTCCGGGAGGATCGGCGGGGTCTCGGTCTTCGCGAGGATCTCGATGTCGGTCGCGACCACCTCGATGTCACCGGTTGCGAGCTTGGGGTTCGCGCCACCGGCTCGCTGTCGAACCACGCCCTTGATCGCGACGACGTCCTCGCGTCGAAGACTGCGTCCGGATTCAACGACCTTGGCGTCGGCATCATCACCATCGAAGACCACCTGGATGAGACCTTCACGGTCCCGCAGATCGATGAAGATCAGTCCGCTGGAGTGGTCGCGATAGGTGTTGACCCAACCGCAGACAACCACTTCGGTTCCCTGGTGTTCCGATCGAAGAGCGCCGCACATGTTGGTTCGCTTGAGCATGCTCGAAATCCTTGTTAGACGGAAGGCAAGGGAGGAAGGATACCCGAGAGGGCGTTGGGTGGTACCGTGGGCTCGGAATGACCGTCGACCTGCCCAAGACCATCCTCTTCACCGCCTTCGAGCCCAGTGGTGATGCGCATGCAGCGGGGATGATCTCCGAACTCCGGCGCCGCCACCCCGACATCGAAGTGGTGGCCTGGGGCGGACCCCGCATGCAGGAAGCCGGAGCCGTTCTCATGGCTCATACCGCCGAAGACGGCGTCATGGGCCTGGGCGGGCTCAGCCGAGCCAAGATGCTCTATCAGGAGCGGGCTCGGATCAAGAAATGGCTTGGTTCTCGCAGGTTGCTGATGCATGTCGGTGTCGATTCGCCAAGTGCAAACGTCCGGATCGCGCCGGTCACCACCGCTACGGGCGCTCCTTACGTCCAGTTCGTCGCACCTCAATATTGGGCCTGGGCACCCTGGCGACTGAAACGGTTCAAGCAGCTCGCCTCGCTGGTGCTCTGCATCCTTCCCTTCGAGCAGGCCTGGTTCCAGGAGCGGGGGATGCCCGCCCGCTTCGTGGGTCACCCCGTGGTGAGTCGCAAGCTCGACGTCGAACAGGTCGCCCGGGAACGAGCCGGCATCACCCCGCCCGAAGGTGCACCGCGCATCGTGATCCTGCCCGGTTCCAGGCGTTCCGAGATCCACATGAACATGCAGCTGCTGGTCGACGCCTACCAGACGGTCGAGCGTCGTCACCCAGGCGCGGTGGGCGTGATCCTCGCGGCCAAGGACGACCTGGTTCCGCTCGTACACAAGGCACTGCCGAAAGGCCTGCCCGACAGTCTGCAGGTGGTCACCGGCAACCTGCAGGGGTGGTTCGACTGGGCGGAGCTCGCCTTGAACGCCTCGGGCACGGTGAGCCTTGATCTCGCGCGGCAGCAGGTTCCGATGGTCGCGGCCTATCGAATCAGCATGGTCTCGTTCATCGGATCGAAGTTCATTCTCTCGATGGACGACCGGTTGCTGCCCAACATCGTCGCCGGACGTCGCATCGTCCCCGAGTACGTCCCGCACCTGAAGGGACACACGCCGATCGCCGACTCGGCTGATCGACTGCTTTCCGATCCTGAAGCGATGTCCAGGACGCGGCAGGACCTCGAACAGGTCGTGCAGCGCTTCGGGCTGCACGACCCTGCGGTCGAATCGGTCGATGCGATCGACGAGATCCTCGAGCGAACCGCCGGCTCCGACCTCAACGGCGCCTGACCCCGTCGGCGGTCAGGATTCGTCCTTGTCGCTGCCGGGTTCGAGTTCGCCGTTCTTCAGGCGACGCATGTAGTCGTGGTACTTGGTCATCGCATAGGCACCGAACAACAGCATGATCGGAATGTTCGCCCAGAGCATGATGCCGGTGCCGAGGTCGGAAAGGTTGCCGATTTCACGGGCGGTCTTCACCAGCGGCAGGGTGGCCACGATGATCAGCAGGCAGTAGATGATCTTGTACAGCGGTACCAGGGCCGGTCCGAAGAGATAGACCACGCCCTGTTCGCCGTAGTAGCTCCATGAGATCATGGTGCTGATCGCGAAGAGCCAGGCGGCGATCAGGATCAGCCAGTTGCCGAGTCCGGGGATGTCGCGGTTGATGGCATGCGCGGTGAGGGTCGCACCCACGTATTCCTCGTAGATGTTCGGTATGGCCACCGGGCCGGAGCTGGTTCCGATCATCGGTTGGTAGATGGTCATCTGCGAATCGTCATTGCTGATCGGTTGCCAGCGGATGTAACTGATCGATCCGGGGTCTTCGGGGATCCGTACCTCGCCGTTGAACACCGCGCGGTTGGAGCCGGTCTCCTCGCTGTTGGCATCGCCACCTCGAACGATCATGAAGACGGAGTCGCCGTCACGCCATTCCCCGTCGATCTGAAGGGCGGCTTCCTGACGAGCGGGCAGTTCGGTCCGACCACCGAGCACGGTCTGGTCGTCATCTTCGTCACCGTCACGATACTGCGTCGGGGTTCCGAGCACCCACTGGCCGTCTTCCACCGTGCCGACGTGGGTCACTGCCGGAGCCTGGGCGAACCGGGCGTCCGCGCCTTCGCCCTCGTCGGTGCCTCGACTGAGTGCGCCGGTCGAGAGGATCATGAATGCGGTCAGGGTGCAGACCACGAGGGTGTCGATGAAGGGTTCGAGGCCGGCCACCACCGATTCGCTGATCGGTTCCTTGGTCTGCGCCGCGGAGTGGGCGATGGGGGAGGAGCCCTGGCCGCATTCACTCGAGAAGAGTGCGCGCTTCATGCCCCAGAGGAACGCGGTGCCGAAGGCACCACCGACGAAGGCGCCACCGGCTTCGGAGGCTCCGAATGCCGAGGAGAAGATCATGCCGAACACGCCGGGGATCTCGGGAAGATGCATGCAGAGCACGATCAGTGCCGTCACCACGTAGAGCAGGCACATGAACGGGACCAGCACGCCGGCGACCGAGCCGATTCGCTTGATGCCGCCCAGGATGACCATGGCGACCACGATGGCGAGGATCACGCCGCTGACCCAGGGTTCGACCTGCAGGACTTCCTCGGTGATGCCACCCACGCTCCAGGACTGGAACATGTTGCCGCCGGTCACGGCCGAGATCAGGAGGGTGACGCAGAAGATGCCGCCGATGATCGTGCCCAGCCAGCCGAGGCCCCAGGCCTTCATGCCCTTGGACACCACGAACATCGGACCCCCGTGCGGGTTGCTCGGGTCGCTGGTGTCGCGGAAGAGCATCGATTGCGCGACTTCGGTGGTCTTGATGGCCATGCCGAGGATCCCGACCACCCACATCCAGAAGACCGCGCCCGGACCGCCGATCGCGATCGCGATGGCGACGCCGGCGATGTTGCCGAGCCCGACCGTCGCGGAGAGCGCCGCGGACAAGGCCTGGAAGTGACTGATGGCACCGGGGTCGTCGGGGTTGTCGTACTTGCCTCGAGTCACGGCGACGCCGTGGGTCAGGGCTCGATACTGGCTGAAGCCGCTCCACAAGGTGAAGAGCACGCCGACACCCAGCACCACGTAGAGGACCCAGTCGGCCCAGATGAAGCTGGTGATCATCTCGATGAAGTTGTTGAAGCCGTCCATGTCGTGATCTCCAGGGTCTTCATGTGACGCATCGGTGATGCGTGGGTGGGGAACAGTTGGGTGGGTGTTCTAGTGCACGATGTTGTAGAGCGCCTCGTTCGCATCGAAGAGGCCGATCTTCTGGGCCAGGACCACGATGACCATGGCCGGTGCGATGAGTCGGATGAGGAAAAGCCAGATCGCGTACATCACCGGATGTTCATCGGCGACTTCCGCGTCTCGCAGTCGTTTCGGCAGGAACCAGCCGGCGTAGATCGCAATGAACAGTCCACCCAGTGGGAGCATCCAGTTGCTGGCCAGGAAGTCGAGGGTGTCGAAGTAGTTCATCCCGAAGCCCGAAGTCCACGAGGAGAACACAAAGCCCTCCCCGGAGCTGAAGGCGACGATCGCGCCGATGAAGCTGATCATCAGGCCGATGACCAGGGTCGATCGACCACGTGACCAGCCCCAGCGATCGATCAGGTAGCTGGTACAGACCTCAAGCAGCGAGATCGCGCTGGTGATCGCGGCGAAACTGAGCAGGCAGAAGAAGATCGCACCGAGGACGATGCCCCCGGAGCCGATTTCCGCGAAGGCGAGGGGCATGCTGATGAAGACCAGCCCCGGTCCTGCGCCCGGATCCTGCCCGAAGGCGAAGATGATCGGAAACATCATCATGCAGGCGAGGAGCGCGACGCCGGTGTCGAGCCCCGCGATCCAGGCGGATTCACCGAAGAGCCGGCCCTTCGACTTCTGGTACGAACCGTAGGTGATGATCGCGCCCAGGCCGATGCCGAGCGAGAAGAACGCGTGACCGAGTGCTTCAAGGACGCCCGATGGCTTGAGTGCATGGGCGTTCGGCTTGAAGACGAAGGACAGGGCCTCGCCGAAACTCGGCAGGGTGGCGGCGTAGATGACCAGGCCGACCATCATGGCCAGGAGGACCGGCATCAACACCCGGCAGGCGGCTTCGATGCCATGCCCCACACCGGAAGCGACGATCGCCATGGTCAGCGCCATGAAGAGCACCGCCCAGAACGTGCTGGTCCAGCCGTCCTCGAGCAGCGCCATGAATTTCGCGGTCATCGCGTCACCGATCAGGCCGTAGCGGAATTTCGTGGTGGCCTGGATGCGGATTTCGTCGGCACTCAGGGTGTCGATCTCCGTCGTGGCCTCGCTCTTCGCGGTGCTTCGGGCTTCCGCGAGCGCGCCCTGCAGGCTTTCCACCTGGGCGACTGCCTGGGCCATTGCCGGGTTGATGAGCAGGTTGCGGCGTTTCTCTTCGAGGGTGTTCTTCTTCCAACTCGCTGGCTGGTCCAGTCCGTCCTGGTTCAGCGCGTCCTCGAATTCCCGGTGAAGCCGCCATGCACTGGGTGGCAGTCGGTTCTCGATTTCGGCGAGCAGTGGTTTGGCCAGCGTGTCGGCTCGATCCTCGATCAGGGTGAGCTTCATCGCCTCGAGGGATTCGTTGGCCTGGTACTCCAGGCTCTTCTCGATCGCGACCGCCCGGACCGGCTTGGAGAAGTCGACCAGGTGCTTGAGGGTGTAGTCCATGGTCCATCCGGCGACCACGATGTAGTAGGTGGCGATCACGAAGGCCGCGGTCATGCCCAGCCAGCCGAGCAGGGACCAGCCGGTCTTCTTGTTCTGGAGCACCTCGAAGGCCACGACGGGCTGCTTCTGGGCACTCCGGCCGATCATGATCTCCGCGGCCAGGATGGGCAGCCCCACGAAGATGATGCAGGCCAGGTAGATCAGGACGAACCAGCCACCACCGTTGGTACCGGTGATGTAGGGGAACTTCCAGATGTTTCCGAGGCCGACCGCGGATCCTGAAGCGGCGAGGATGAATCCGAACCTGCTGCCCCAATGAGACCTTGATTCCGCCATGCGCTGCTGCTCCGGGATGGTCCGCTCTGCTTCAGGACCTCTCGTCGAGGTTTCAAGGTCCTGTCTTCACTTCCGGGTGTGCTTCTGATGCCGTGGCTGCACGCTGGAGATCATAGCCAAACCTGCTCTTCACGCCCGACACCGCCCCGGCCAACCTGCCAGCAAGCTGGCAGGAAGATGGCCACCGGGCGGGCTCCGGGCTGCTGAAGATGGCTGAGATTGGTACCATGGTTTTGATGCGCGGATACCGCCTTCGTGAAGATCTGGACCGTTGCGATGCGAGTGGTTTCCAACTGCCGCTTGGTGTCGAAGCCATCGGACTGCCCCGGCCGACCCAGGGCTTCACCCTCGAATACAACGCTGCCGAGCAGGAAGACGCTGATTCCTATTCCTTCCACGTGGTCGCCAGCCATCAGCTGGTCCGCGCGATCCTGCATCCTGCCCTGACCCTGCTCCCCGACGAGGTCTTTCCCGTGGTCGAGGTCGGCAGCCGGGATGCCTATCGATCAATCGACGTGTTTTCAGCCGGAGAACCCCTCGCCAAGCGCGAGTTCATGGAGATCTGGGCTGATTTCGAGCCTTTCCTGCTCGAAGACGCGACCATCGGCGCGGGAGCCAGCTCCGATGAACCGGCGATCGAGGTCTTCCTCGACGCCTGGAAGGGTGTCTCCATCCATGTCCCGGTGCGCATGCGTGAACAGGTCGAGGTGATGCTTGCGGGGCTCGGCCTGCGCGAAGTCGCGGAGACCTGGGCGACCGACATCGAACACGACGTGGTCAACAACTCCCGGGTTCGTGACGTGCTGGAACTGCTGGACGACCAGTCACCGGACCTGGATGAACTGCTGCTCCAGATGCGTGAGGCCTGGTCACTCGAGCTGGACGTCAATCGCGAGTTGAACGTCGATGAGGGCGGGCGCCAGCTTGGTTTCACCCTCTGGCATGCGATCATCGTCGTGGAGCCGGTCGACGACGATGATGATGAGCGGGGGGCCTACGTATCGATCTGGACCACCGCCACCTCGCTCGGGCAGGTCGAGGAACTGGTCAGTGACACCCTTGCCGGCATGCCGGAATGGAGCTTCCAGTCGATCTACTCGATCGATCGGGTCGCTTTCGACGAACGTCCCGATGAACTGGGTGAGCTGCCACCACGTCGTGGGATCCCCGACGTGCACATGGTCAATATCGATATCTGGGGCGATCCGGACGGCAAGCCGCATGAGCACCCCGGCCCCGGCCCCGGCCCTGGTCCCGGTCCTGGTCCTGGTCCTGGTTCTGGTCCTGGTTCTGGTCCTGGTCCTGGTCCTGGTCCTGGTTCTGGTTCTGGTTCTGGTCCTGGTGGTCCCGGCGTGGATCCGGTCGAGCCGGACGACAAGGACTGATGTCCGATACCGAACAACAGCAGGATGACCGGGCCCCCTGGTACGCGAACGGATTGAAGTTCGAGTGCACCATGTGCGGCAACTGTTGCACGGGTCCGCCCGGTGCGGTCTGGTTCGACGATGCCGAGGCTGAATCCATGGCGGGTGCACTTGGCATCACCCTGGAGGTCTTCCATCGTCGGTTCTCGCGGCGAATCAACGGACGCCAGAGCCTGCGCGAGCGACACACCAAGCACGGTTTCGACTGCATCCTGCTTGACCGCGAGACCCAGCCCGGCCGAGCGCTCTGCAGGGTCTATCGGGCTCGGCCCACCCAGTGCCGAACCTGGCCGTTCTGGAGCGAGAATCTCGAGGATGAGGCTGCCTGGCAGGAGGCCAAGTCCGTGACGCCCTGTCCGGGCATGGGCACGGGAACCTTCGTACCCATCGAGGAGATCACCATCAGGCTCGGGGAATCCAACGAGGCCTCACGACGCTGTGCGGATCCGGACTGGTGACTGTCGCTGCGGACGTTGCCCTCTGGAAGGCGGCGGCCGTGGACCCGCGGGTCTCCGAGGTCCTCTCCGCCATCTTCAGTGATGCCACCGAGGTGGTCAGACGCGAGCGACCGCTCTGCCTGGCCAGCGGACGCTGTTGCCGATTCGAGGCTCATGGCCATCGACTCTACGTCACCGGTCTCGAGGCGGCCTGGTTTCTCCGGGCGCTCCTGAAGACGCGCGGGCGAACCCTGCAGTCCGCTGAAATCGAGTCCGCGCTATCCCGCGGGGACTGCCCCTTGCTCGAGGACGGCTTGTGTTCCGTGCACGAGATCCGACCCTTCGGGTGTCGCGGCTACTTCTGTGATCCCCGTGCACGCTGGCAGGAAGCGACCTACGAGCGGTGGCACCAGCAGGTCCGCGCCTTGCACGACGAACTCGAGCTTCCCTACGTGTACGCGGAATGGCGAGCCATGCTTTCGTCGTTGGTCGACGATCGGCTGCCCGACTGAGAGCCGGGTTCGCCGGGGGGGCAAAAGAAAAGGAGGCCCGCATTCGCTGCGGGCCTCCGAAGTGATCGATTGACTGGACGGGCTTACTCGGTGGCGGGGGTGTCCTCGCCCTTGGGGGCGTCCACCGGGGGTTCTGCGACTGCGACCTCGGCCGAGCCGGCATCCGTCATCTTGAGTTCCGCCTCGTCGGTCGAGAAGACTTCCATGACCGGTTCGGCACGTTCCGCACCCATGGCTTCGGCGTGCTCGGCAGCCTCGGCCAACATGGCGGCATCGGCTTCCTCCTCGATCGTGGGCTCGTCGACGAGCTTCTTGATCGTGAGTCCGCTGTACTGCTCGAAGCCGGTTCCCGCTGGGATGAGGTGACCAAGCAGCACGTTCTCCTTGAGACCGCGCAACTCGTCGACCGCGCCCTTGAGGGCTGCTTCGGTGAGGACCTTGGTGGTCTCCTGGAAGCTGGCACCGGAGAGGAACGATTCCGCCTGGAGCGAGGCCTTGGTGATGCCCAGCAGCAGGGTTCTGAACGCAGCCGGCTTGGCCCGCTTGGTCTTCGCCGGCTTCTTGCCTTCTGCATCCGCGATCGCATTGGCTTCCTTGACCTCGTCCTTGTGGACGAGCTTCCCTGCGGGAAGCGAGGTCTCGCCCGGGTCCTCGACCCGGAGCATGGTGATCACGCGGTCGTTCATCTCCCTGAGGATGTGACGGTCGACGATCTCGTTCGGGAGCAGTTCCGTGTCACCGGTGTCGATGACATGGAGCTTGCCGAGCATCTGTCGAAGCACGATCTCGATGTGCTTGTCGGAAATCGGCACGCCCTGCGCGCGGTAGACGTTCTGGACCTCGTCGAGCATGTACATGTAGAGCGGCTCGACGCCCTTGATGCGGAGGATGTCCGCCGGGATCTGGGGGCCCTCGGTCAGGGCTTCTCCACTCTCGACCCGGTCGCCGGTGTGGACCAGCAGGGGCTTGCCCTGTGGCACATGGTGATCGTGCTCGAGGCCGGAATCACTGACCACGCGAATGGTCATCTTGCCCTTGCGCTTGTCGGAGTAGAGCTCGACGCGGCCGCCGATCTCGGCGAGCACCGTCGGGTCCTTCGGGGTTCGTGCCTCGAAGATCTCGGTGACGCGCGGCAGACCACCCACGATGTCCGCACTCTTGGACGCTTCCTTGGGCTTGCGGGCGAGGATCTGTCCGATCTTGACCTGCTGGCCGTCGGTGACGTCGATGCGTGCCTTGGCGGGGAGGTGGTGGAAGTCGAGGATGTTGCCTTCCTCGTTCTCGATGGTGACCTGCGGGTTTCGTTCCCCGGTGTGTTCGATCACGATCACTTCGGTGGTGCCGCTCTTGCCGGTCTCGCTTCGGACCGTCTGGTCCTGGATGATGTCCTTGAAGCGCAGGGTTCCTGACTTCTCGGCGAGAATGACGTCACGCTGCGGATCCCACTCGACGACGATCTGTCCCTTTCGGACCTTGTCGCCGTTCTTGACGTGGATGGTCGCACCGTAGGGGACCTTGAACTTGTCGACTTCGCGGCCCTTGTCGTCCAGGATCGCGGCTTCACCGTTGCGCTTCAGTGCCTTGATCTCGGTCTGGCCCTCGATCTCGACTTCGACCTCGTTGCAGTCCCTGAGTTCGACGGAGCCTCCCTGGGGAGCCTTCCAGCTTCGGTCGATCATGCCCTGGACCGCGACGCCACCGGTGTGGAACGTACGCATGGTGAGCTGCGTTCCCGGTTCACCGATCGACTGTGCGGCAATGATGCCGACCGCCATGCCTTGTTCGACGATGTGGCCGGTGGACATGTCCATGCCGTAGCACTTCCTGCAGACGCCTCGGGCGGTCTGGCAGGTGAGCGGGCTGCGAACGTAGACCTGGTTGATGCCGAGCTTGTCGATCTTGCCGGCGATCTCCAGGTCGATGAGCTCGTTCTTCTTGACGATGACTTCATCGGTGAGTGGGTTGATGATCGCATCGACCGCGGTTCGGCCGATGATCGCCTCGCTCAGGGGAACGTCGACTTCCTCGCCCTTGAAGATCGCCCGCTTCGGGACACCTTGCAGGGTGCCGCAGTCGTGTTCGAGCACGGTGACCGACTGCGCGACGTCGCAGAGCTTGCGGGTGAGGTACCCGGAGTCCGCGGTCTTGAGTGCGGTGTCGGCCAGTCCCTTGCGAGCGCCGTGGGTCGAGGAGAAGTACTCGAGAACGTTCAGGCCCTCGCGGAAGTTCGCGCGGATCGGCGTCTCGATGATCTCGCCGTTGGGCTTGGCCATCAGGCCGCGCATGCCGGCGAGCTGCTGCATCTGGCTGGTGTTGCCTCGAGCACCCGAATCGGAGAACAGGTGGACGGGGTTGAGGTACTTGAAGCCCTCGGCATCGGCGATCGATGCCTCCACGCCGTTCTCGAATCGACGGTCGTTGGCGAGGGTCTCCTGCAACTTCTTGGTGAGGTCGCTTCGGCACTGTGCCCAGAGGTCGAGCAGGTTGTTGTGACGTTCGCGCTCGGTGATCGCACCGCCCTGGTAGGCCTTCTCGACTCGATCGGCCTTCTTCTGCGTCTCGTCGAGGAGGGATTCCTTGAGGATCGGGATACGAAGGTCGGCGATACCGAGGCTGAGGCCGGAGGTGGTGGAGCTTCGGAAGCCCACTTCCTTCATGCGGTCCAGGATCGCGATGGTCGCGGGTCGACCGAGGTTCTCGAAGGTGTCGTCGATCACCCGGGCACAGCCACCCTTGCCGAGCGAGCAGTTGTAGAACGGCATGCCGACTTCGGACGGATTGAACTCGTTCACGAGGATCTCGTTGAAGATGAGTCGGCCGACCGTGGTTTCGATGCGTCGGTTGTCCGGCATCGGCTCGACCGGGCCCTTTTCCTTGTTCACGGTGCGAACGAAGGGTTCGAGTCGGACGTTGATCCGCTCGTGGAGCTTGATCGCGCCGGTCTCGTAGGCCAGGAGTGCCTCGGGAATGTCCTTGAACTTCGCCAGTTCCTCGGGCTTGCGCTCGTCCTCGATGTAGGTGGTGGTGAGGAAGTAGACGCCCATCACGATGTCCTGCGAAGGCGAGACGATCGGGTTGCCGTTGGCGGGGCTGAAGATGTTGTGCGTCGAGAGCATCAGCACGTGGGCTTCTGCCTGGGCCTCGACGGAGAGGGGCAGGTGGACCGCCATCTGGTCACCGTCGAAGTCCGCGTTGTAGCCGGTGCAGACCAGGGGGTGGATCATGATCGCGTTGCCTTCGACCAGGACCGGTTCGAAGGCCTGGATGCCCATGCGGTGGAGGGTCGGGGCGCGGTTGAGCAGCACCGGGTGGTTCCGGATGACCTGCTCGAGGATGTCCCAGACCTCGGGGTCACGACGTTCCAGCATGCGCTTGGCGCTCTTGATGGTGTCGGCGAGTCCCTGTTCCTTGAGGCGGCGGATGATGAACGGCTGGAAGAGCTCGAGGGCGATCTTCTTGGGAAGGCCGCACTGGTAGAGCTTCAGCTCGGGGCCGACCACGATCACGCTTCGTGCGCTGTAGTCGACGCGCTTGCCGAGCAGGTTCTCGCGGAAGCGGCCCTGCTTGCCCTTGATCATGTCGGTGATCGACTTGAGGGGGCGGTTGCTGGAACCGAGGACCGGTCGTCGGCATCGGCCGTTGTCGAAGAGGGCGTCGACCGCCTGCTGCAGCATGCGCTTCTCGTTGCGGATGATGACCTCGGGTGCGTTGAGGTCCATCAGCTTCTTGAGGCGGTTGTTGCGGTTGATGATTCGACGGTAGAGGTCGTTCAGGTCGCTGGTCGCGAAGTTGCCGCTTTCCAGGAGGACCAGGGGCCGCAGGTCGGGGGGAATGACCGGCACCACGTCGAGGACCATCCAGGCGGGATCGTTCTCACTGTTGCGGATCTGCTCGACGATCTTGAGCCGCTTGGAGAGATCCTTCTCGCGCTGCTTGCTCTTGGTGGTCGAGAGCTCGTCGCGCAGCTCGAAGGCCAGCTCGACCAGGTCCAGCTGGTTGAGGAGCTCGCGGATCGCTTCGGCGCCCATCATGGCGGTGAAGCCGGAACCGTTCTTCTCGTAGGCCCCTCGGTACTCGTCCTCGGTCAGGACCTGCTTGTAGGCGAGGTCGGTGGTGCCGGGGTCGGTGACCACGTAGTCCTGGAAGTAGATGACCTTCTCGAGATCACCCGTCTTCATCGCGAGCAGGTTGCCGAGACGGCTGGGCATCGCCTTGAAGAACCAGATGTGGACGATGGGGGCGGCCAGGTTGATGTGCCCCATGCGCTTGCGGCGCACGCGGGAGTGGGTCACCTTGACGCCGCAGCGATCGCAGATGATGCCCTTGTACTTGGTGCCCTTGTACTTGCCGCACGCACACTCGTAATCACGTTCGGGTCCGAAGATCCGTTCGCAGAAGAGGCCGTCCCGTTCGGGGCGGTAGGTGCGGTAATTGATGGTTTCCGGCTTCTTCACCTCACCGAACGACCAACTGCGGATGTCGTTCGGACTGGCGAGGGTGATCTTCACCGAGCCGTAATCATTGACGCGATCGTAGACGCTCTCGGACATGGGCTTTAAAGCTCCCCTGGTGGGTTGCTGGAGTTCATTCGTTCAACGGGAAAGGCGGTACTCAGGTGCCCTGCATCAGAGCAGGACGGTGTCGTTGAGTTGTTCCTTCTCGAGGGTGATGTTCATGCCAAGACCCTTGATCTCGTGGCAGAGGACGTCGAACACCACGGGCATGCCCGCTTCGAGGGTGTTCGTACCCTTGACCATCGAGTCGTAGATCTTCGTACGTCCCTCCACATCGTCACTCTTGACGGTGAGGAGTTCCTGAAGGATGTAGGCCGCTCCGTAGGCCTCGAGGCCCCAGACTTCCATCTCGCCGAAGCGCTGGCCGCCGGTACGGGCCTTGCCACCAAGCGGTTGCTGGGTGATGAGGCTGTAGGGTCCGGTGGCACGCGCGTGGATCTTGTCATCCACGAGGTGGTGCAGCTTCAGCAGGTACATGAAGCCGGTGGTGGTGGTCTGGTGGAACGGTTCTCCGGTTCGGCCGTCGTACAACTGGATCTTGCCGGTCTGCGGCATCTTGGCCAGGAGATCCCGGGGATGTCCGGGGTCACCTTCGCCGACCTCGAACTTCTTGAGTCGGTCGTCGATCTGGTTGTTGGCCTCGTCGATCGCCTCGAAGATCTCCTTCTCGGTCGCGCCGTCGAAGACGGGGGTCGCGGCCTGGAAGCCGAGGACCTGTGCGGCCCAGCCGAGGTGGGTCTCGAGGATCTGGCCGACGTTCATGCGGCTCGGAACACCAAGCGGGTTGAGCAGCACGTCGACCGGAGTGCCGTCCTCGAGGAACGGCATGTCCTCTTCGGGGACGATCCGCGAGATCACGCCCTTGTTGCCGTGGCGGCCGGCCATCTTGTCACCCACCGAAAGCTGACGCTTGCTGGCGAGGTAGACCTTGACCATCTCGAGCACGCCTGATGGCAGCTCGTCACCACGCTTCATGTGGGCGAGTCGACGCTCCTTCTCCTCGTCGATGGCGAGGATTCGGGGCCAGAACTGCCCCTTCACGAGCAGTGCCTTCTCTCGGGTCTCCTTGGAGCCCTTGATCCACTTGTCGTTGAAGTTCTCGATCTGTTCGAGGATGACCTCGGCGATGTCGCTCGCACCGACCTTCTGGCGGGTGGAGGGGTCGATCATCTCGGTCTCGGTCGCCTCGTTCAGCTGATCGATCATCTGGCGGAAGAGGGTGATGCCCTTCTCGTTCATCTCCGCCTCGTATTCGACCATCGAGTCCTTGAGCGCCTTCTTCTGGTCGTCATTCAGGTGCATGCGCTTGCTGAAGCGCTTGGTGCCGATGACGATGCCCTCGGTGCCCGCGGGCACTTCGAGCGAGTCGTTCTTCACGTCTTCGCCGGCGCGGCCGAAGATGGCGTGAAGCAGCTTCTCTTCCGGGCTCAGTTCCGACTTCGACTTCGGGCTGACCTTGCCGACCAGGATGTCGCCGGGTCCGACGCGTGCGCCGATCCTGATCACGCCCAGGTCGTCGAGGTTGCGGAGCATCTTCTCGCTGACATTGGGAATGTCCGCGGTGAACTCCTCCTTGCCGAGCTTGGTCTCGCGGATCTCGACGTCGAAGTTCTCGATGTGGATCGACGTGAAGACGTCGTCCTTCACGAGGCGCTCGCTGATGACGATCGCATCCTCGAAGTTGTAGCCGTCGAAGGTGTTGAAGGCGATCAGCACGTTCTTGCCGATCGCGAGCTCGCCGTTCTGGGTCGAGGCGCCGTCCGCGATGGTCTCGTTGGGCTTGACCACCTGTCCGATCTTGACGATCGGCTTCTGGTTCTGGCAGGTGCGCTCGTTGAGGCCGACGAACTTGCGAAGGACGTATTCATCGGCGTTGTCGACGATGATGCGTTCGCTGTCGGCGAAGGTCACGGTGCCACCACGGCGGGCCTTGATGACCATGCCGCTGTGCTCGCCGACGACCCGCTCCATCCCGGTGGCCACGCACGGTGGATCCACGATGATCAGCGGAACGGCCTGCCTCTGCATGTTCGATCCCATGAGCGCGCGGTTTGCGTCATCGTGCTCGAGGAAGGGGATCAGCGAGGCGGAAACGCCGACGATCTGCTTCGGAGAGATGTCGATGAACTCGACCTCGTTGGCTTCCACGCGGGCGAGTTCGCCGTCGATGCGGGCCAGGACGTTGCCCTTGGTGAGCTTGCCGCTCAAGTCAAGGCTGTCACTGGTGGCGAGGACTCGCTTGAGCTCCTCGTCAGCGCGGAGGTACTCGACGTCACCGGTGACCTCGCCACCCTTCACCTTGCGGTAGGGGGTGAGCAGGAACCCGTAGTCGTCGATCTCGCTGTAGATGCCCAGCGACGCGATCAGGCCGATGTTGGTGCCTTCCGGCGTCTCGATCGGGCAGATGCGACCGTAGTGGGAGATGTGGACGTCGCGTACCTCGAAGCCCGCTCGCTTGCGGTTGAGGCCGCCGGGCCCGAGCGCCGACAGGCGACGTTCGTGCACCAGCATCGAGAGCGGGTTGGTCTGGTCGACCACCTGCGAGAGTTCGCTTCGTCCGAAGAAGAAGTCGATGGCACTCGAGATGCTCTTGGAATTGACCAGGTCCGCGATCTTGCTGAGCTCGTCGGGGTCCTTGACCGACATGCGTTCCTGGACGGTGCGGCGAAGCTTCAGGAAGCCCTTGCGCATCTCCTCGACGGAGAGTTCGTCCAGAGTTCGCAGACGACGGTTGCCCAGGTGGTCGATATCGTCGATGTGGGCCCGGTTGCGCTTGGCGCGCAGGTCCATGATGTAGCGGATGACCGCGAGGAAGTCCTCGGCACGGATGTGCTGGATGTCCTCGTTGCAGACGCTGTAGACGTTGTCGTCCTCGAACTTCCGGTTGATGCGGAAGCGGCCGACCCGACCCAGTCGGTAGCGGTTCTCGTCGAAGAACTTCTCCTGGAAGAGGTCGCGAGCCTTGTCCACCTGCGGGGGGTTGCCCGGGCGGAGTCGTCCGTAGATCTTCAGCAGGGAGGCTTCGTGCTCGGTGACTTCCGCGAGGAAGTCCAGGCGTTCTTCGGCCAGGGTGTTGAGGATCAGCGGGTCCGCGGCGTTGCAGATCACCCTGATCGTCTTCAGGCCGGATGCCTGGATCGTCTCGATGACGTCCCCGATCATCGCGCCCGGTCGGCAGAGTTCCTCGCCGGTGTCGGTGTCGATGATGAGTTCCGCCGAGTAGTGCTCGGGGTGCAGCTTCTCGACCTTGAGATCCTCGACCTCGTAGAAGAGTTCGAGCAGCTTGTCGGTGGAGGAGTACTTCTCGTCGAGAGCACGCAGGAAGGTGGTCGCGGCCAGCTTGGTCGACTGGTCGATCCGCATCGCCAGGACGTCCTTCTTGGTGACCTCGATCTCGATCCACGAACCTCGTTCGGGGATGACGCGCGCGCTGTGCAGCGGGCGGTCGCCGAAGGAGGAGACGATCGAGAAGTCGACACCAGGGGAGCGGTGCAGCTGGGAGACGATCACGCGTTCGGCGCCGTTCACGATGAACTCGCCACCGCCCATCATGATCGGGATCTCCCCGAGGTAGATCTCCTCCTCGGGGACCTCGTCCACGCCATCGCGGTGCAGGCGTACGCCTATGCGGAATGGGCGGCCGTAGGTGAGTCGCAGTTCCCGACATTCGTCGGGGGTGTAGCGGGGCTCATCCAGCTTGTAGTAGAGATATTCCAGCCGCATCGTGCCGTCGTAGGACTCGATCGGGAAGACTTCCCGAAGGAGACCTTCAAGGCCACAGGTCTGGTCTCGACTGTCGAATGGTTTCTCGAATTGGAGGAATCGTTCATACGACACCTCCTGGACTCGAACGAGATCGGGGACAGGAATAGCGTCGCCACGCTTGGAGAAGTCCCGAACGGTCATGTCGTTCATCGACACCTTCCCTCGAGGGTGATAAAAGTACCCGCACCGTGGGCGGTCCGGGGTCCGGATTCATCGATACGCTTCTGCTCGACTCAAAAATTTGGGCTGTTCACCGACAAGCAGGAAAGTCTAAACGCCCCTCTAAGCGAGAACAATACCAACCGAGGCTGAAAATTGAGGTTTTCCTCAAGATTGTGCTCGTCTCGTGGTCAGAACGGGCTGAAATCAAACAAGCGTATCAATTCGTGGACGAGGTGTAAAACAAGGGGCTCCAGCGGGAGCCCCTTGTATCGACTGGGTGCCCGTTCCTGCCTGATGGCGGCAGGAGACGGGAAACCGACTTACTTGATGCCGACGGTGCCGCCGGCTTCTTCGAGCTTGGTCTTGAGGTCGTTGGCTTCGTCCTGGGTGGCCTTTTCCTTGACCGCCTGCGGAGCGCCGTCGACCAGGGCCTTGGCTTCCTTGAGGCCGAGTCCGGTGATCTCGCGAACGGCCTTGATGACCTGGATCTTCTTGTCGCCGGCAGCTTCGAGGATGACGTCGAATTCGGTCTGTTCCTCGGCAGCGCCACCTTCGTCTCCGCCTGCAGCGACCATGACGGCTCCGCCGGCGGCGGGCTCGATGCCGTAGGCATCCTTCATGTAGTCGGTGAGGTCGACGGCTTCCTTCAAGGTCAGCCCGGCGATCTCGTCACCAAGCTTGGTGATCTTCGCATCGAAGCTCTTGTCGGAGGTTGCGGTTTCGGCGGTGTTTTCTTCTTCGGACATTGGGGGTCTCTTTTCTGTTCCGCGTTCCGAGAGGCGCCGCTTCGGCGACGTTTAACCTGTTGATCGGCCAGTCGGTGACGCTGGTGAAAAAGTCTGGTGCGTGAAGTCGGGACGGCCTCAGCCTGAGCTGATGGTCTCGCCCTTTTCGAGCTTCTCCTGAATCTGCTTGACGATGCCGAGGATCTGGCCGCCGGGGGCTCCGACCACGCCGAGCACCTTCTTGTAGGGCGCGAGCACGAGTGCCACGACCTGTGCCTGGGACTCCTCCTTGGTGGGGAAGTCGCTGAGTCGCTTGACGCCCTTGTTCCCCTCGAAGAACTCGCCATCGAGGATGGCGGCCTTGAGTTCCAGGGCGTCGAATTCCTTGGCGCAACGAACGAGTTCGCGTGCGACCTGGACGACGGAGTCCGAGCCGGTCACCACCGCGGAAGGTCCCAGCAGGGCTGGTGCGAGTCCTTCCAGGGGGCCGCCGCTGAACGCCTTGTTGGCCAGGGTGTTCTTGACGATGGTCACGCGGATGTCGCTCTTGGCGAGTTCACCGCGGAACGCGTTGTTGTCGTTCGCGTCCATGCCGCGAATCTCGATCACGACAGCGCTGTCGATGTCCTCGAAGCGCCGCTCGTAGTCGGCGATGATCATTTCCTTGACGGGCTTGCTCATGGCTTGTTTCCTTGCTGCTCGACCGTCAGACGGCGATCTCGATACCCGGGGTCATGCTGCCCGAGATGACGAATTTCTTGATGTAAGCGCCCTTGGCCGAAGCGGGGCGGATCTTCTCGAGGGTGTCCGCGAAGTGCTGCAGGTTGTCGATGAGCTGTTCATCGGTGAAGCTCATCTTCCCGATGATGCAGTGGATGTTTCCACCGTCGTCATTGCGGTATTCCTGCTTGCCCGCGCTGTATTCCTTGACCGCCTCGCCGACGTTGGGGGCGACGGTGCCGGCCTTCGGGGAGGGCATCATGCCCTTGGGACCGAGGACCTTGCCCAGCCGGCTGACCACCCGCATCATGTCGGGGGTCGAGATCGCGACGTCGAAATCGAACCAGCCATCCGCGACCTTCTTGACCAGTTCCTCGCCACCGGCCTCGATGGCGCCGGCACTGCTGGCTTCCTCGACCTTGTCCGGAGGACAGAAGGCGATGACCCGGGCGGACTTGCCGATGCCGTTGGGCATGGCGATCGAGCCGCGGAGGGCCTGGTCGGCCTGCTTGGGATCGATGCCCAGGTGGACCACCGCATTCACGGTCTGGTCGAACTTGGGGGCCTTGAAATCCCGAAGCTTCACGACCGCCGCACCCAGTTGCATGGGTTCGGTCGGACAGAGCTCCAGGTTTGCCTTGACTCTCTTGCCTTGGGCCATGGGTCAGTTCCCTTCCACATCGACGCCCATCGAACGGGCGGTGCCCGCGATGATCAGTGCACCTGCGTCAATGGTGTGTGCGTTCAGGTCTTCCATCTTCTCTTCGGCGATCGTCCGGCACTGGTCCATGGTGATCTTCCCCACCTTGTTGGTGTGGGGTTCGCCCGAGCCCTTGTCGATCCGCGCGGCTTCCTTGATCAGGACGGAAGCGGGCGAGGACTTGATCTCGATGTCGAAGGAGCGATCCTCGTAGACCGTGATCAGGCAGCCGACGACCTTGCCGTTCAACTCGCGGGTGCGCTCGTTGAAGACCTGGATGAACTGTCCCGGGTTGACGCCGTTGGCGCCCAGTGCAGGTCCCAGCGGGGGCGCAGGGGTGGCCTGGCCTCCGGGGGCCGTGATCTTGAGCGTAGTGGTAACTTTCTTGGCCATGTCGTTTCCTACCTCCCACCGCGGGTCATCCGGCATACGCGCCTGATGTGGATCCGAACCGGCCTGGCTCGGGATCACCCCGCAGTAGTCCTTGCGGTTTTGAATATCGAGTCGCGCAGCTTAACGGCCCCATCCGCCGGGGGCAAGGGCTTGGGCATGCCTCGAATCAAGGCCGTTCGAGCATCCATGACGGGCCTGAATGAAACATGCCAGGGCCCTGGGGCCCTGGCATGAAATGGATCGAGACGTTTGGGGCGGGGGGGCTCAGGGGCTCCAGACGCCCAGCACGGTGGCGAGGTCGGCGCCGTCCACGATGCCGTTGTTGTCCAGGTCGCCGGGGCCGCTGGTCGCCCAGGCACCCAGCAGGATCGACAGGTCGGCGCCGTTGACGAGGTTGTCCCCGTTGAGGTCCCCGATGATGCCCTCTTCTGCGACGCATTCGCCGGTTCCGAAGGCATCGATGGCAGCCTCGATGACCGACCCGGGGTCCTCATCGCTGGCGGTCCAGCGCATGCGGCAGAGGGTGGTCGGCGTCACGTAGTCGCTGACCATGATCTGCTTCTGGAACCAGCCGCCGCTGGACTGGGAATCGGAGGGTCCGACCTGCTCCACCAGGACCCAGGTGGCCCCGTTGTCGTTGGTGATCTCCGCGGTGAAGACATCCAGCCCCGGCGAGCCGCCGCTGCCCGTGCCGGTGTTGTCGTACCACTGCGCCCAGGTCACCACCGTGTTCTCCTCGGCGCCGAAGCGACCCGAGGTGAGCGTGGTCGAGCCACCATCGACGTCGGTGTTGCTGTCACAGGTGCCGGGGCCGGTCAGGAAGCACTGGCCTGAGTTGTCGAAATCGCTGCCGGGGGCGCCTCTGGTGGTCGATCCGCAGGGGGTGCCGATCGCCCACATGCCGGTTTCCGGGGTGGTGGGGTTGCCAGAGACCGACCACAGGGGGCAGCAGTTGCCTTCGAAGTCGATGACCTCGAAGCCGATGTCCGCGATGTAGAGGTCGCTGGTGTAGAGCTCGCCGCCGATGTCGCGGATCTCG
This sequence comes from Phycisphaerales bacterium, assembly GCA_029246705.1. GTDB lineage: Bacteria > Planctomycetota > Phycisphaerae > Phycisphaerales > SM1A02 > JAKVBQ01. The sequence continues at coordinate 32,839 of JAQWMQ010000003.1, forward strand.
AAGGAGTAGCTGGCAGTACCGGGGCACGCCAGGTCGGGCATGATGCCGCTGAAGTTGAATTCCGAGGTCTGGTTCAGCACGGCCTGCTGGGTGCCGGAGCCGTCATCGACATTGACCCTGCAGGTGGCTGGATCGACGGTGACGCCCACGGTGTTGATGCTCATGCTGATCGACTGCCCTTCGGCGTAGATCACGTCCTGCTGGCCACCGGAGATGAAGAAGTAGACGTTGCTCGCCACCGCGATGGAGACGTTCGCGGTGTCCTGGTTGCCCAGGTCATCGGCGATGGTGTAGCTGAAGCCGTCGTTTCCGGTGAAGCCGCTTGCGGGGATGTACTGGAAGCGGTCACGGCCGTTGGTGCCCTGTCCGGGCAGCAGTTGGACGGTCGATCCGGCAGGCGTCGTGGCGTCGAAATCGATGACCGAGATCGCCCCGCAGCTGAGGGGAATGTCGTTCAGCAGCGCATCGAGGGTCGTGATCTGGTCGATGTCGATCGAGAAGCTGTCATCGGCGGCGACGGCGCCTTCACCGTTTCCGGTGTAGGAGCAGGAGACCTGGTCGAGGTAGTCCCGGATCACGGTTTCCACGCGAGGATGGAACGCCATCCGCATGTTGGACAGGCCGCCGCTGCACAGGTGGCAGTAGCTCATGATCGTGCCATCGGAGGCCTGGGAGCAGTCGTTGTTGCCGCAGCCGTCGATCGGCGGGTTGTAGCTGTCGTGGGTGTGTCCGCTGCCGAAGTTGTGGCCGGTCTCATGGGAGAACACCATCAGGTCCCAGTTCTGGCCGCTGTTGTCCTGGATGGGGTACGGGAAGAACCCGTTCAGGTTCGCGCTCACCGCATAGGCGTAGCTGCCACCGCAGAGGCCGCCGAGCCAGGCGACGCCGCCGCCCAGGCCTCGGCCGGAGAGGAAGTGCGCCAGGTCGCGATCGACCGAGCCCATGTTGCTCTGCCAGTAGTCGCGGAACTCCGTCAGCTGGGCCGAGGTGTTGCTCGCGGTCCAGGGGTCGTCGCTCGACCACAGGCGGATGTAGTCGATCTCGAGGTAGGTGTTGAACTGGGCCTGGTAGATCTCGCTCGTCGCGGTGACCAGCAGGGATGCGTAGGCGTTGGCTCCGCTCTCGCCGCTGAACATGTCGAGGAACTCGTTGTCGGTCTCGATCGCGAAGCCGACCTTGCGGCAGGGGAGTGACCCCGAGCCTGCGAGCCCGCCTTCCTGTTCGAAGCCGCCGGAGTGACCGTCGATTTCGAGGAGGGTGCACGCCACCGGGGCGAGATCCATGGTGGACCCGGGCATCAGGTCGACATCGAAGCTCAATGGGGTCTGCTGCCCGCCATCCGGACCACTGGAGATCAGGAAGGTGCGGTCGCCGTAGTTGACGTATCCGTTCAGGCCCATGTCGCCGTCGGCGATCATCGCCTCCCAATCAGGGTGCCCTTCGACGTGGCCGGAAAGGACCACCAGTCGCGGCGGGTCGATCTCGACCTCGGTGACGGTGCCGTCTTCGTTCAGGCTGGCAACCACGTAGCGACTGTCCGGGGTGATCGACTTCAACTCGTGGAGGACCAGGTTGGCGGTGAGATCCGCGCCAAGCGGCACGTTCTCGACCAGGATGTCCTGCCCACCTTCCGTGGACCGTCTGGCGATCGCCTCGAAGGCGTTGAGATCGCTGCGTACCGGCGCGGCCGAGAAGGCATGCCAGGGAGTGGGCTCATTGGTGCGCACCAGCGGGGATTCCGCACGATCCAGGAGCGGTGGCAGGGCACCATCGGTTCCGGTGGTTCCCGCAAGGGTGAGGCTGAGCAAGGTCAGAAGCATGTGTGGACTCCGTGGGGGGTGAGTGACCGCTCCCTGTGGGGTGGAGGCGGTACCTTTTCTCTGCTTTTCCAATTCGGGGACTTGCTTGATCTTCGGCGCTTTGTGGGGGGCGCCTTGCATCTCATTTGTACGCGATCAATCGGCGTGAAGCCTCCTTGATCCTCGTAACTGGAACGATTCAATCGTTCATAAGGTCCCTTTTTTTGGAGCAGCGGACTGAATGAAGCGTGCCTGTTGATTCAACGTCGTCAGTTAAGAGAGACGATCGCCCCCCTCACAGGGCTTGAAAGGGGGGCGATCGAGAAACTCGAGGGCTGAGTGTTGCATGGGGGCATCAACACCGCCCTGACAAGAAAGAGCAAGAGAAACCCGCGCCGCCGACGGATAATGATCCATCAGGGTCGCCTCCATCCCTGGGGGTGGAGTCAACGAGCATCACCGAGTCCGGGGTCTTGATGTCGCGATGATCTCGTGAGCCGTGGATTGAGTGCTCGGTTGAGACCTGGATACGAATCGCGGTATCAAATCGGGATGTTCGAGTGGACTTGCGGACCGGCACGATGGACACCCGAAGGCATCCAAGGAATGAAGTGCGCCGGTTGGTCGTGCCGTCGATGTCGTCCTCCAGAAGCATCGATGGCAGGTCACGTCCGGGGGCAAGGAACGAGTTGTCCCCGGTCATGGCCTTCAAGTCACTCGAATCGTCGGATGGTTCGTCCTGGTTTGTCGAGGATACGTCGCACCAACCAGAATGAACCGCTCCGACGCGGGTTGAGAATCCTCGTTCTGGCGTTTTCTGCCAGGACGAGGAGTCATGCTCGGGACCAGCCCCCGGAAGAGCTCTGAGTACCCTGCATGCTGGGAATAATGGTCTTGAACGTGCGGATCCCAATATCCGCGAATTGGCCTGGTCATCTTCGTTGGCTTGCCCGGAAGAGACATCGGCTGAACCTCCAACCGCCACCATCTCGTCGACGCACCCGACGAGAACCGACATCTGATCAACGAAGCTGTGGAACGTGCCCGTACCTTTGGTTCCCCCGTGGAAGGGCTCGGAATCTCCCGCATGATCCATGGCCGACATCCAGGTGCGCTGGTGTGAAAGCCTGATCGTGCGGGAGTTGATCGTTTCGTCCCTGGTGGGCGGAATCATGCCTGGTCCGTTCACCCGGTTCGAATCAGGCTGCGTTCTCTCGAGCGAGCCCGGCTCCGCTGCGGAACCGTCCGGTCCGAATCCGACGAAGCCAGTCACGTCCCCGGTCGGGAGGAGCTCGACCGCGGTGCCTTCGCTGGTGGATTCTGGAGTTGCATCGACCGAACCCTCGAGAGGGTGAGTGTCTGGTCGGGTGCGCCGAAACGGTTCCGCCTTGGAGCAGGGAGCGCCTGGTTCTCGGCCGAGGGCGGGAAAGACATCCGCCAGCAGGTTCTCGGCTGAAGCCAGGGCGTGCTCACTGTCGAGGACGCAACTTTGATTGAATGAGGTGAAACGCATGTGAAGTCCGGTCTGGGTCACCAAAGATCAACGATCGTTGATACATCATAACGCTGATAACCAGAACTGCAAGGCAATTGTCCGCAAATAACATCGATTATGCGCCAGAATGGGGTCTTGGGGCTCAGGAGAGCGGATCTGAATCGTCCAGGGCCAGGCTGCAGAAGACCTCTATTCCGGTCCTGATGGCCTCGTCATTGAAGTTGAAACGAGCATTGTGCAGGGCGGGCATCTCCGTCTCACCCGGTGTCAGCAGCCCGAGGAAGAAGAAACAGGCCGGCACCGCCTCCCCGTAGAAGGAGAAGTCCTCGCCTCCCATCACCGGGTGCTCGATCGGGTTGACTCGATCACCACCCAGCGAGCCGGTCGCTGCTGCCTCGAAGCGTCCATAGGCTCGGGGGTCGTTGCGGGTGACCGGATAGCCACGGAGGTATTCGACCTGGGCGGTGCAGTCATGGGCCGCAGCGATCCCGGTGGCCACCTCCTTGATCCGCTGCTCGAGTTCCTCGCGCGTGCTTTCCTGCAACGAGCGCACCGTGCCGCCCAGGGTCACCCGGTCGGGGATGACGTTGAAGGCGTCCCCGGCATGCATCTTGGTGATCGTGACCACTGCGGAGTCGAGTGGGTTCGTGTTTCGCGAGACGATGGTCTGGAGCGCCTGGACGATCGCCGCCGAACAGATCACCGGGTCGGCACAGGTGTGGGGCATCGCGGCATGGCCGCCGCGGCCTTCGATCACGATGTTCACCTCGTCAGCTGCCGCCAGCATCGGGCCCACGCGGGATCCGACCGTGCCGACTTCCGATTCGGTGTACCCGTGCAGCCCGAACATCGATTCGACCCGGGGGCCGATCCGGCTGCCGTCGAGCGCACCGTCCTCGCACATCCGCTTGCCGCCCGCTCCATTCTCCTCGGCCGGTTGGAAGACCAGGGTGACCGGGCGTGGCAAGGGGGCCTCCTGGGCCAGCCGCGCCAGGATCCGGGCGGTGCCCAGCAGGATGGTGGTGTGTCCGTCGTGGCCGCAGGCATGCATCCTGCCGGAAGTCTTCGAGGCGTAGCCGAGTCCGGTCTCCTCGAGAATCGGGAGGGCGTCGATGTCGGCTCGAAGCCCGATCGAGGTTTCGGCAGATCCGGGAAGATGCCCCAGCACCCCGGTCCCTCCGGCAAGATCGGGCACGAAATCGACCCCCGCCTCCGCCAGCTCCCGCTGCACCACGCCGCTGGTCCGGACCTCCTGGTAGGCCAGTTCCGGATGGGCGTGCAGGTCGTGACGAATGCCGATCAGGTGCGGCAGTTCCTCGTCGATGAGTTGGCGTACACGGTCGAGTCTGGCTGGTGTCTTGGTGCTCATGGCTCCAGACTACCCGGCGGGAGCGCCCCGGCGCTACGACCTCAATCGAGGCAGGCCGACCGATTCCCGTCCGACATTCACCCGGGACAGGACGTGGGCTTCCTGGCGAAGCAGGCGGGTCAGCTGGCTCATGGTCACCCCGAGGATCCCGGCGGCACCGGCCACGTCGTACTTTCGGGCGATGATCACGTCGAGCGCCTCGGCCAGCAGCGACGGGAAGTCCTTGTTCTTCGCGTTCACCGGCAGCTTCGTGCCCTGCCTCCGGGAACACCAGAGCTCGCTGGGGCGATGATTGTTGCGGCCGGTGGGGGTGCGCACCTGGACTGCGAGCTTCATGCGCAGTCGGAAGAGCGCCTTCGCCCGATTGACCCGCTGCTCGCGTCGTTCGGTGGCCCGGGTCTCGATCCCGGTCTCTCGATGAACGACCCGGACGGCGGTCTCCACCTTGTTCCGATGCTGACCGCCGGGCCCCGAAGAGCGTCCGACCGAGATGTCGGTCTGGGCGAGCAGGTCCTTCTCCTCCACCGAGGCCGGGTGTGGTTCATCGACGTAGATCGACCGGGGGTCGATCCATGGTGGTGCATACCCCATGGGTCAGCGCCTTCCTCGAGAAGTCGGTCGTGCGGTGACTGAGAGCGGGTCTCGGTCACCGCGGAGCAGTCGGTGGTGGGCGGCGACGGCAAGCATGGCTGCATTGTCCACGCAGAGATCCGTTCGGGGCAAGTGCAGCTTCAATCCGAGCTCCCCGGCGAGTGCCTCCAGTTCACGTCGAAGCAGCCGGTTCGCCACCACGCCACCGCCGGCGAGCAGGGTGCCGGCGCCGGTGCGTTCGATGGCGGCGCGCGTCTTCCTGGTCAATGCGCTCACCACCGCGGCCCGGAAACTCGCGGCCAGGTCCGTTCGAGCCGTCTCGTCCAGGTCGGATTCCGAGCGGTCGAAGACCGTCTTGCCGTCGACCCGACGGGGCGTTCCGCGGATCGAATAGAGCATCGCGGTCTTCACGCCGCTGAAGGAGAAATCCAGGGAGGCCTTCTTCATCAGTGAGATCGGCAGAGACACACCGGGCGTGCCGACGTGCTGTTCCGCCAGTTCATCGAGGTGGGGGCCACCGGGGTAGGGCAGTCCCAGCATGGTGGCGGCCTTGTCGAAGGCTTCCCCGGCGGCATCGTCGATCGTGCTGCCGAGTCGTTCGAGTTCGAGTGGGCCCTGCATCGAGTACAGGCTGGTGTGCCCGCCGCTGACCACCAGGCCCACCGCGGGCCAGGTGACCGCACCGGCATCGAGGAGGCCTGCCAGCAGGTGCGACTCGACATGGTCCACGCCCAGGAATGGTTTCGACAGGCTCCAGGCGACCGCCTTGGCGAGACTGACGCCGACCAGCAGTGCACCGATCAGACCCGGCCTGGTTCCCGCGGTCACCGCATCCAGCTGATCGACCCCGACCTCCGCCTCGGCCAGCGCCCTGCGCACGACGGGGAGGATCCGTTCCAGGTGGGCACGGGAGGCGATTTCGGGCACCACGCCCCGGTATTCCCGGTGCAGTTCGTGCTGGGTGGCCACCACGTTGGAGAGCGTCCTGCATCCGTCGGCCACCACCGCGGCGGCGGTTTCGTCGCAGGAGGATTCGATGGCGAGGATGAGACTGCGGGAAGCGTTCATTCTGATGTTGCAGAGGGTACCGGGATCCGGAGCCGCTAGACTCCATGGCCCCCAAGAGGTGTCCCATCGAAGAAGGCGTCCGTACAAATCTCGAGGTCCAGTCCGAACGAGCGGTGCTCGTCAAGGTTCTGCTGTCCCGGGAGGAGAAATCCGAGCGCGATCCCCTGGGGGAACTTCGTTCACTGGTGAGCTCCGCCGCTGGCGAGGTGGTGGGGGAACTGCTCCAGAAGCGGGAACGACCCAAGGGGTCCAGTTACCTGGGCAAGGGAAAGCTCGAGGAACTGGTCCACCTGGTGGAGATGGTCGACGCCGGGGTGGTGGTCTTCGACAACGAGCTCGCACCGATGCAGATCCGCACCATCGAGGAGGCGGTGTGCTGCAAGGTGCTTGATCGAAGCGAACTGATCCTCGACATCTTCGCCACGCGTGCACGCACGCGTGAGGCGCGTCTGCAGGTGGAGATCGCCCAGCTTCAGTACACCGCGCCTCGTTTGAGGGCGATGTGGTCCCACCTGGGTCAGGTCACCGGTGGTGCTCCGATCGGCGTGGGTACCCGCGGTCCGGGTGAACAGCAGCTCGAGATCGACCGTCGCCTGGTCCAGAAGCGACTCAGCCAGCTGCGTGAACGGCTGGTCGAGGTCCAGAAACGCAAGAGTCGGGAAGTCGATGCCCGCACGCTCGAACACTACACCGTCGGACTGGTCGGCTACACCAACGCGGGCAAGTCCACGCTCTTCAACGCATTGACCGATGGTGGTGCCTACGTCGCCGACCAGCTGTTCGCCACGCTGGGAACGCGCGTCGAGGCCTGGCCGCTCGGTGGTGGTTCCCAGGCCCTGCTCTCGGACACCGTCGGCTTCATCAGCAACCTGCCGCACCACCTGGTGGCGAGCTTCCGTTCGACGCTGGAGGAGACCGTCCAGGCGCACGTGCTGCTGCTGGTGCTGGACGCCTCTGATCGCAACGCCCTGATGCAGTACGAGACGGTCCTCGAGGTGCTGGACGGCATCGGTGCCAGTGACCAGCCGCGGATACTGGTGCTGAACAAGATCGACGTCCCCCGTGAACGCGAACACCGTGGTCTCGAGGAAGACGATCCGGTGCAGGACTGGCTGGAACGGGTGCCCGATGCGATCCCCGTGAGCGCCCTGACCGGTGAAGGCCTCGATCAACTCGCTGATCGTGTGCGTGAACTCATGAAGGGTCCGCTTCGTGAGGTCTCGCTGGAAGCCCCGATGTCCGACGGACGACTGACTGATTTCCTCGAAAAGCGAACCGAGGTCCTGGACCGTTCCTGGACCGAGACCACCGTCGTCTACCGGATCCGGATCGGTCGGCGCCAGGTCGAGCAGTTGCTTGCCCGTGGTTCGAGTTTCTCCCTCGACGGGGTGTCCGGAGTCGAAGCCCTCCACGCACTCTGGCCTCCGCCCGAGAAGCAGAAGCCAACGGTGATCCCGCCGCACGCGCGGGAATGGCCCGAGGAACACCTGGAATAGATGCAATGGACCTGCTCCCCGGATGGGAAGCGTCGATCAACCGGCGTCAAGAGCCGAGATGATCGTGCCTCGCATCGGTTCCACCGGCAGGTCCTCGTGTCGGAACCACAGTCGGGTCGGAATGACCTCCGAATCCAGCTGCATCCAGCCCACCACCCGCGAGAGATCGAACCGTCCTCTCGACCAGAAGCCATCCTCGGCTCGGCCGTGGGCGACCCGTCGGCCCGACCGGGGGATCTTGTCCCAGCGTTCGACGTAGGTGCCCAGCAGCGCCAGGTCGACCAGCCGTTCGTAGGCGGGATCCTCGGTGAGGACCAGTATCACGTTTTCACCCTTCGGCATGAACTGGACGTAGGCACGTTCCAGCAGCCTGCCGACCCGGGAGACCAGCGTCGGGGTGCACTGGGCGACTGCGACCACCGCTCGGTTGGTCGCCAGCGGGGTGGTGATGCGAACCGAGCCGGCCGGATGTCCCTCGAGATCGCGGTGCAGCAGTTCCTCGCCAAGTCGCGCTTCGGTGACGAATTCCCGTGCGGCAGCCGCGAAGCGCGCCAGCTCCGGATTCTTCAGGCCCGGTCGCCAGTCGACTTCGACGAGGAAGGGGCGCTTCACCTGTTCGATCGAACGAAGGAAGCTCGGCAGCGCCGGGCGATCGACGGCTTCCGAGTGCAGGCACTTCACGTGCAGGAAGAACTTCTTGTCCTCGACCGTCACCTCGAAGTCGCAGGTTCGTCCGTTGGGTGTCGGGAGTTCGATCTCCAGGTCGCAGCCCGCACCGAGCAGGCGTCGTGCCACCCGGGCTTCCGCCAGGGCACCCGAAGCGCCCATGGGGCCATCACTGACTGATTCAAGGCGCCGTCTCATCTGGCGGCCGGCACAACCACCTCCGGCCGGAAGGTCACCCCACGCGGACAGCTCTGCCTGCAACCTTGATTCGATGTCGTTTCGCTCGCGAGTCAGTCTCGCTCCGCCTTCCACTGAATGGGTCCTCAGAAGCCTAGCGTCCAAATCGTCCTCCTCCAAGTACGGATCCACCTTCTCGGACGACTCTTTCGCACCAGGTGTCCGCCGAGGTCCCGAAAGAACCGCGTTCCTGCAGGTTTCGAGATCATCACGAGCCCGAACAGCCTCGAGGAGGCGGTTTGTGACAGGTCGGGCTTGATCACCCCCCGGTGTGGGTCGATGAAGGTCTCGGCGGGCATGATGCTCGCCAGGAGAGGGAGGCAGACATCATGCGTATCGGAGAAATGCTCATCTCGGCAGGGCTGCTGACGCCCGAGGAAACCGAGCGGATCCTGCGAAGACAGCAGAGTCACCCGGAACCCTTCGGTCTGCTCGCCCAGCGGATGTTCGGCCTTGATCCACAGAAGATCGAGGAAGTCTGGACGGAAACCACCATCCGTCTCGCGAACATCGTCAGGCCTTCCGACGAAGAGATCGATCTCAACGTCATCGACCTGGTCACGCGCCGTCAGGCCTGGCAGTTCAGGTTCCTGCCGATCCGCATGGAATCGGACGGTGCCCTGGTTGCCGCGACCACCACGAAGCACCTTTCGCGTGCGGTGCGCTTCGCGACCCGGGTGCTCGATCGTCCCTGCAGCTTCATCATGACCGATGCCGAGTACCTGGCCGCACGCCTGGAGATGTACTACGCACTTCCGGGTCTCGATGAACGCGTGGTCTCGGAACTGCAGTTGCAGGACCTCCTGCAGCTCGGCGACGACGCTGCCTGAACACCCGGTCCCACATTCTGAAAAATTCCTGTCATCGTCCGTCACATCGACGGGTTCGAGCACTATGGATCCTCGAGGACGTCATCCGTTCTCAGGTTCTCCATGTCGTGCTGCGCGGCTCTGTTCAAGCTCGCCGCAGTTCAGGTGCTCATCGACGACCATGCCCCCGTTCGGGGCGTGGTCGTCGAACTTCAGTCATCAGTCATCAAGCGGTTTCGTGCCCAGCCTGACGGCGATCATCGCGCAGGCCCGGGCGATCGCGGCGTGCGCGGCCCGGCTGTTGTCGGACATGCCGAAGGCTCCGTGGGTGAGATTCCTCATCCTCACCACCTGCACCTCCACGTCCTGGCCTTCCAGGGTCTCCGCGTACGCTTCGTTCTCCGATCGCAGCGGGTCGAGGTCCGCGATCATGAGTACCGTCGGGGCCAGGCCTGCATGGCTCGACGCGTTCAGTGGCGTCACGGTCCAGTGCCTTCGCCTGGCGTGTTCCGGGCAGTAGTGATCCCAGAAGGTGCCCATGTCCGCGGTCTCGAGGAGAAGCCCCTCGGCATAGTCGCGGTAGGACGCACGGTCGAGGTCGTCATCGACGACCGGGTAGACCAGGAACTGGGCGGCAAGCTCGGGCGTGCCCTGGTCACGCGCATCGATCGCGCAGATCGCGGCGAGATTGCCACCGGCTGAATCACCACCGACCGCGATTCGTCCGGCATCAAGCCGGCAGGCGGCACCTTCGCGGTGCACCCAGCGCATCGCCGTCAGTGCATCCTCGACTGCTGCCGGATGACGATGTTCGGGTGCGAGCCGGTAGTCGACCGAAAGAACCGCAGCTCCGGTGTTGCGACAGAGCTTGCGCACGTCCGCGTCGGCACCATCGACCGAACCGAAGACCCAGCCACCACCATGGAACCACACGAGGACCGGGTGGGGGCCCGGGCGGTCCGGTGGCAGGTACAGGCGTGCCGGGATGACGTGGGTTCCGGCATCGATGGCGATGTCCCGAACCGCACCGACCTCGACCTGGGACTGCGGGTTCTGCTGGACGAAGAGTTCCAGGAAGTCGCGGGCTTCCTCGACCGGCATCTCACGCAGCACCGGAATCGATGGGTGGTGGAAGGCGATGATGGCATCGCGCAACTCAGGATCGATGCGAGCCTGGTTGGGGTTCATCAGTCGACCGTCCCCCGGGACCGGGTCGGCCTGGTGTTCCCATCAGTGTCGCTGGTGTCACCCGTGACGGCGAAGTCGATCCCTGGCATCGAGGTCAGTTCCCATTCGTGGGCTCGGACGGGGTGATGTCGTCCTCGGTGTCGTGGACGCCATCGGGACCGGCGCTGTTGATCTTCGGAACCGTGGTGCCGTCGCCCTGGACCCGGTACGGATTGCCCCAGCTGTCGTTGCCGATCTGCTTCTTGACGCTCTCGCTGTTCCATGCCTCATGCGGTGTTCCCGCCTGCTCGTTGGCATCGTGTTCGGACGAGTTGCCGTAGAGGAGCATTCCCTGGTGGATCTGTTCGATTTGGCGGGATTCCTTCACCATCCGAGCCGATTCACGTGCCTTGGAAAGTGCGGGCAGCAGCAGGCCGATCGAGAGTGGAATGAGAAGGATGCCGATCAGCAAGCCGATCGAGCCCAACACCACTCCGATGATGGCCGGGGTCTTCGGTTCCTTCCGGGTACCGATGATCGAGAAGATCAGTCCCGGCAGGGAGAAGATGCAGATGAACAGGCCCAGGCAGGACAGTACCAGTCCGATGACCCCGGCCTTGTTGCCTTCGGCCTCTTCCGAGATGTGGGTTGCTGGTTCGTTCATCAAGCGTGCCTCTTCTTGAGTTGATGGTGCGAATTGATCCGGTCGAAATCCTAGCAGGCCAGCCTCAGGGGCTTAGGATTCCACGGGTCATCCCGGCAAGGCCGTGGATATCCGCGCCCAGGGTCGTCCCGTCGAGTCGCTCCAGGGTCCGGTGGACCGCGGAAGCCAGTTGTTCGACCTGCTCGGGCTCTATCACCAGCGACGGGGTGAACTTGATCGTCGCCGATTCCGCCGAAGTCGACAGCGCCAGCACGTGGTGCTCGTTGAGCAGGTGCCGGACCACCGCCTGGGCGACCAGGGTGCTGCGGTGCCTGCCGATGAATGGCAGCTTGATCGAGCCCGCCATGCGTTCGACGTCCAGCTCGATGCCCAGCATGAGTCCGCGGCCGCGCACCGCCTTGATGCAGCCGGTCGCCGCGGCCACCGCCTCGAGTCGTTCACGCAGGAGCGTTCCGAGTTCCTGCGCGCGCTGCTCGAGCCTTTCCTCGCGAAGAACGTGCAGGCTGGCGATGCCCGCGACCATGGCGAGCACGTTCTCCTTGAAGGTGGAACTGTGCACGTGGGATCGGGACATCGACTCGAACACGTCGTCGATGATCTCGCCACGGGCGATCACCGCACCCACCGGGACCATGCCGCCGGAGAGCGCCTTGGACAACACCACGATGTCGGGTCTGATCCCGGCGTGGTCGGTACCGAGAATCGCACCGGTCCGGCCGAGTCCGCTCTGGACCTCGTCGGCGACAAGCAGGGTGCCGCTGCGTCGACACAGGTCGCTGACTTCACGGAGGTACTGGTCTTCGGCGACCTCGAGGGTCTTGCCCTGGACGCTTTCGATGACGAAGGCCGCCGCCGGTTGTTCCTGCAGTGCACTGGCCAGGGCTGCGGCGTCCCGGAAGGGGATCTCGGTCACGTCCTCGAGCAACGGGCCGAAGCCTTCGCGCAGTCCGGGGTTTCCGTTGATCGACAGCGCGCCGAGGGTCAGCCCGTGGAAGCCGCGGGAGCAGTGGATGATGCGGTTGCGTGCGGTCGAGGCGCGGGCGAATTTCAGGGCCGCTTCCACGCCCTCGGTGCCTGAATTGGTGAAATACACCCGATCATTCTCACGCCCGGTGCACTCGAGCAGGCGTTCGGCCAGGACCCCGGCCAGCGGGTTGGCCTCGAACTGGACCAGCGAGGGCAGCCCCGAATCCAGAGCCTGGTGCAGGGCATTGATGAGTACGGGGTGGTTTCGACCGATCGTGATCGCCGCATAACCCGCGATCGCATCGAGGTAGCGTTCGCCCGATTCGTCGAAGAGCCAGGGGCCTTCTCCCCGGATGAAGGTGCGATCGAACCCGAGGGCCCGGAGTAGTTTGTAGAATCGAGGATTCAGCAGCCGTGCGTATCGATCCCCCGGGTCGGCGCACGCGCGCATGATCGAATCGAGATCGATGTCTGACATGACGAGGTCCAGTGCTCAGGAAACCGAACAGCCGCCACCGTCCTCACGGGGCGTGGTCGCGGTGGTGGCAGTCTACAACAACGTGGAGAGCATCCTGGACGTCCTGTCCCAGTTGAAGGGTGCCGACCTGCCCGTGATCGTCGTCGATGACGGTTCAGACGACGGCACCACCGAGGTGATCCAGTCATGGACCGACCGCGAGGGTGCCCCGACCTGCCGCGTGTGCCGCCTCGAGGTCAACTCCGGCAAGGCCGCGGCGATGCGGCAGGGCTTCAAGTGGGCACGTGAACTGGACTACACCCATGCCCTGACCTTCGATGCGGACGGCCAGCACGATGCTTCGTGCATTCCCGCCTTCCTGGCGGAACTCGATCGTCTCGGCCCCGACGTCCTGGTGGTGGGTACGCGTGAACCGCTGGTCCGTGACTATCCGTTGCGCAATCTCGTCGGTCGCCTGACCAGCAACCTCGCGATCCGCGCCCAGTGCGGCGTCACGCTGGGTGACGTGCCCTGCGGCATGCGCATCTATCCCCTCGATGCAGTCGAGAAGGTCCGCTGTCTCTCTGGTCGCTACGCCTGGGAGGAGGAGTTCATCACGCGCGCGGCGTGGGCGGGTTGTCGCGTGAGCAGCGTGCGTATTCCCAGCATCTACGCGCCCTACGGTGAACGAAAGAGTCACTACCGATTCAAGCGCGACTGGCCGGAGGGGATCGCGGTCTATCTCTGGCTGCTGTTGTGCTCGCTGGTTCCGAACCTTCGCCCGAAGTCACTCGTGCGGAACCTCAGGGGAGCCTCGGGTTCACTCGGCTTCCTGGGTGTGACCATGGCTGCTCGCACCGAGCGGACCTACATCATCGCCTGGATGATCGGGATCATGGCGTTGTCGCTGCTTGCTCCGGTACTTCCATGGCCCTGGGTGGCGCTGGTCCTGATCCTCTGGGTCGGTTTCGCCTGGCACGGTTCGGTGTGGCTGGTGGGTGCGGCCCTCGCGGGCTACTGGCTGGGCGCGTTTGGAACGAACCCCGCGGCGCTGGTGGTCCCGACCGTCGGATTGTTGGTGGGAATCCTCCTGGTCATCACCGGGATGCGTGCGCAGCAGGTCGCCGAATGAGTTTCCCGGAAGCGGTTCGTGGCAGCGCAGGCACCAGGTGGAACTGTCTCGGGACCTGATGGGCGGGCAGTCGTTCTCGTGCCCAGGCCCTGATCTCCGCCAGCAGTGCCTGCCGGTCCCGGGTCGATGATTCCTCGACGACGATCCGGGCCTGGACCCGGTTGACCGTCTCGCTCAGGGGCAACGGGCCGACGAGTATGTCCGAGATCGCCGGATGCTCCCTGAGAACGTCCTCGACCTCGGTTGGATTGACCTTCAGGCCACCCACGTCGAACTGCAGTCGTGCACGACCGACCACCCGCACCACGCCGTCGTCCTCGAGACGACCGAGGTCACCGGTGAGAAACCACCCGTCGGTGATCCGGTCTCGCGAGGGATCGCAGTCGGTCTCGTCGAGGTAGCCCTCGAACATCGCATTGCTCCGGACCAGCAATTCACCGTCGTCGGCGACGGCCACCTCGACGCCCTCGACCGGTCGATTGCATGCGTCGAAGCCCCAGCTGATCGTCCCGACTTCCGAGGCGCCGTAGAGATCACCGACCTTGACGCCCCAGGCCGATTCGAAACGCAGCCGGGTCTTCTCAGGCAGTGGACTGCCCGCGGTGTAGGTCAGTCGCAGCGAGCTCCCGGGGATGGGTGCATGTCCCAGGGCCTCGATGGTGGGGGGGACCGAGGGCAGGATCGTCGCATCATCACGCAGGAGTCCGGAAGCGATGTCGATGCTGAGTCCGCGCATCTGGATCACTTCCGCGCCGGCCAGGATCGGCATCATCACCGCATGTTCGATCCCGTAGGCATGGTGCATCGGAAGCGCCGACAGGACCCGGTCCTCCTCCTTCATGCCGATGGTCTGCAGCAGGGTCGACGCGACCAGGTCGAGTGCCTTCGCCGCACGCAACGAGAGCCTCGGATGTCCGACCGTTCCGGAACTCTGCAGCAGCAGGGAGGCGTGCTCGCCGCGATCGAGTGCGTCGGTCTCGTGGATACCGTCGAATTCGACGACGAGTGCCGGAAGCTGTTCCCCGCCGCTGGTCTTGGTACCCGGTTCGGTCAGGATTCTCGCGCCGGGCCGATGGGCCCTGATCAGGCCCTCGAGATCCTCGCTGGTGAGTGCTCCGATCGGCAGTGCCCGTCGACCGCTGCCCCAGACGGCGAGGATCGCCGCATGGAACCCGGCCCCGGCAGGTCCTTCCACCAGGATGGTCGATCCGCTGGTCGTGACCTGATCCAGGATGCTCGCGAGTCGCCCGGCCTCCCGGATCACCTCGGATCGGGTCCGCACCAGTCCATCATCGGCGCAACGGACCGCGGGCCTGTCCGGAGCCTGCTCGGCCAGGGACATCGCTCGTGCGATCAGCGCTCTCGCCATGCGTTCTTCATTCCGTTGTTGGCTCCCGAGATCACGCCCTCGTCGGGCGAGTCGAATCGAATGCCGGCCATCGACAACATCGAATGCGGACGTCGCCTGCCGACGATCGGGAACCGTCGGTGGTACGCGGTCATCACCTGGAGCATCTCCCATCGCCAGCGGACGCGGAAGGGGATCGTGGGGAACACGCCGCCTGCCAGCATGGTGATCAACGCTCGATGCGTCTCCATCGGGCCCTTGCCTTCGATCACCAGTTCGCGGAAGGAGTGGTCGTAGAAGCTGCCGATCAATCGGAGGAACGTTCGACGATGGCGGTTCAACCACTTGTGGTGGCGGCTCGCCGCTCGCGCCGCGGAGAGTCTTCCGTCGAGGACCTTGATGAGCAGCTGCCCCGCATGACGCCCGCCCAGCATCCCGAGGGTCGCACCGGTCGACCAGACCGGGTCGACGAACGCGGCGGCATCTCCCACCAGGAAGTAGCCGTCCCCGGCGTAGGGTGCGCAGGTGTAGGAGAAGTCCGAGATGACCTGGTTGGTCTCCGGCCCCACGGCGTTGGTCATCCTGGCCTTCACCACCGGACAGTTCTCGATGCACCACTGGAGTCTCTGGTTGGCCGGGACATCGATCTTTCGGGCGATGGCGTTGTCGATCACCACGCCGACGCTGGTGGTCTTCTCGTCGAGGGGGATCAGCCAGAACCAGCCCTCGCGACACATGATCACCGAGGCGAATCCGACCCGGTCGCCTGCGGGTCTCACCACGTTCTCGAAGTGCTCGTAGTAGGCGATGTTCTTGAATTCGCTCATCAGCTTGCGGGTGCCCAGTGCGCGTCCCAGCACCGACGCCTGTCCGGAGGCATCGATCACGTGACGGGAACGGATGGTCGTTCCGTCATCCAGTCGAAGCCTGACGTCCCCCGAAGCGATGTTCTCGACCGATTCGACTCCGCACCCGACGGTCACCTGCGCGCCGCGTTCCTCGGCGGCATCAAGCAGCATCTTGTCGAAGATGGAACGGCGCATGTTGAACGCCTTGTGCTTGGACTTGACCATGACGTCCTCGAACGAGATCCGGGTGAGGTCCGCCCTGCCATCGCCGAAGCCGATCTCGATGCCGAGCTTCACCCAGTGCGGGCATGCCCGCAGCCGTTGCTCGAGACCCATCTCCTGGATCAGTTCGAGGGTCTTCGGGAGAAAGGATTCCCCGATTCTGAATCTCGGAAACGTCTCCTTCTCCAGGACCATGACGGACTTTCCTGCATCAGCGAGGGTGATCGCGGCGGTCGCACCGGCGGGTCCGCCGCCGATGATCACCACGTCATGCATCGCGGCGTCCTTTCCGTCGATGTTGGCGATCACGAGCTCGGGTCCTTCACGTTCATGGTGCCTTCGATCTCGACCAGGAGCGACTTTCGACAGAGCTTGCCCAGTCGATACTCGATGTCGGTCTCGGGACTCGCCAGCTCGTTCTCGATTCGTGTTCGAAGCCGGTCCAGGTGCTTCTGGTCGGGAACGTACACCAGCATCGAGTCGAGTCTGGAATCATCGTTTCCGGGGCTGGCGATCCGAAGCAGTTGCTCGAGGTTCTCGATGGTCTCGTCCAGCTGTCGGTCGACATCCTCCTCGTGCATGGTCGCCTCGCCGCGCACACTTGCGGTACCGCTGACGATGAGAAGGGGCGTCTTCTCCAGGCCGTGGATCAGTGCACTTCGAGTGAAGACCGGGGGTATCAGGCCCCAGGTCTTCGAGTAGTCCTCGGGCAGTGTCTGGCGTGGGTTGTCGATCGTCTCGACCCTGATGTCGCCCGCCATCAGGTGCAGCACCAGGTCCTGACCTTCATGGCCGACCCCGGACGCGGGTGGGTAGGGGTGGTTCAGGGGGTGCCGGCTGCTGAACGCATCGAAGCGCGCCGCGTTGAAGCGCATGTACCGATCCTGGTCGGAGGCGTCACCCTCGTTGATCCCGGGGATGAAGTTCCACATCCTGAAGATCCGTCTGCGATCGATGTCCTGCAGGAGATCTTCGTAGGCCTCGAGCGCAAGCCGGGTGAAGGTCGTACCGTCCATGCCGGCGGCGTTCCCGAGGGAGCAGCTCCGGTGGGTGAACCCCGATCGTTTCGTCTCGAGCAGACTGTGGTGTTCGGTTTCAACGACGACCCGGCCCGCTTCCCCGGAAAGTTCGGCCGCCCATCCGGGAAGATCCCGCAATGAACCGTCTGCAGACCATGGTGCAAGAGGAACCGACCGTTGTTGCCGGGTTCCGCCGGATACATCCTCGTCTGTCGGCTGGAACAGCGAGCTCCCTCCGTGCTGGGTGGACTCGACGGTCTCTGTACTGCTGATTTGCGGGCGTCGCACGATCCGATTCTAACAAGGATCAACCGTGGCTACCGCACTTCCTCCGTGGAAGTCCGAAGCAATGATCGCCGTTGAAAGCTCGTCATGGAGTGCATTCGCCACCGAGAGCAGGGGGGCCAACGATTGCATCTCGCAGCTGGCCTGGTCCGCTGAGGATCTCAGGGAGGCAATAACGTGTTCAAGGCGTCCGATCGGGCCGAAGCTCGAGGTGGTTCGCACCCGGCGTGAGCCGACGTGTTCGGCAAGGAGTTTCCGTCCGGTCCTGATTCGAGCCGGCACTTCGCCTGATCTCGGCCATGCGATCCCGGTCGTTGTCAGCCTGCCGTGGATCTCGGCTTCGCGATCTCTCGCCGAACGCTCGCTCTCGACCACGAACGCGATCGCTCCCGAGCCGATCTGCTGTTCCTCGCCATCCGGGGTTCCCAGCAACTCGGCGTGGCGCATCACCTCGGTGATGGTGGGTATGTACTCATCCGCACCGATCACCAGGACTCGTTCGGCAAGCCCGCACTGGATGCGCAGTCGAGCCAGGTGCAGCGCCTCGAGTGCCGCGGTTCGCGTGCCGATCACGGTCATGGTCGCACCCTTGACGCCAAGAGCGAGACTGACCTGCGCACTGCCGATGTTCGGGACGCTTTCCGCGAAAAGGAGCGGGTTCCCCATCTCGATCCCGCCTTCGATCAGTTCCCGGTAGTAGTCCAGCGAGTACTCAGCTGCTCCGTGGAAGGACCCGACGAGAGCATCGGAATCCGCACACTGGAGCTGGTCCAGTCCGGCATCCTCGATCGCAAGTCTTCCGGCCGCCCGGGCCAGTCGGGAGATCTGTGCCAGCCTTCGTGTCGCACGAGGGTCATCAAGGCCCTCGAAGGCGCGGGCATCGACCGGGCCCGGCATGCCCTTGATCTCCCTGCCGGCTTCGATGCCGCGTAGAGCACCGAGTTCCGGCAGAAGTGCCCCGAAGCCGGTGAACACCACCGAATCATCCCGGCACGTGGCAACGATCGCACCGCTTTCCCCGCGATCGACGCGCAGGCAGGCATCGGCACCACCGAAACCGAGGGACAGGACGGCGATGCGATCGACGGCGTGTTCCACCGGATCACCACGAAGTACGTTCAGATCCGGGAAACCCTCCCGATCGGTCGTGCCCTCGGCGGTGGTCGCCAACAGGCCCGAATCCTGCGCCGTCAGTGCGAGAACCAGTTCAAGCGCACCGGCGGCTCCCAGGGTGTGACCGAGTCGACTCTTCAGTGCGGTCACCGGGATCCCGGGCAGTCGGTCCGCGAGCGTGGCTCGATAGGCCGCGTATTCGGCGCCGTCGTTCGCCGGTGTCGCGGTGGCATGGGCCAGTATCCACTCCGGAGGGGCGCCGTCGGTGGGGGCGAGCGCGTCCTGCAAGGCGCGTGCGGCACCGAGGCCATCGGGTTGCGGCTGGGTCAGGTGGAAGGCGTCTGAACGTTCGCCCGAGCCGGCCAGCCAGCCGAGTGGGCGGGCGTTCCTGGCTCGAGCGTCCTCGGCGCGTTCCAGGACGACGATGCCGTAGCCTTCGGCGACCTTCATGCCGACGCGTTCGGCCTCGAAGGGCATGGTTCGTTCCGGTGCCACGAGCCTGAGGCTCATGAATCCTCCCAGGGAGAATTCACTGATCGGATCGTAGCCACCCGCGATCACCACGTCGGCCTCGCCGGACTGGAGCAGGAGTGCCCCGTTGATGATCGCGGTCAGCCCGGAGGCGCATGCCGCGGACACGGAGACTCCACCGATGGGCAGCCCCGTGCCCTGCAGGGTGTGCATGTTCACGGAACCGTTGTTGAGTCGACCATACGGCGTGTAGCAGTCTTTTCTCATGCCGTCCCCGAGGTGTCGAATGCCACCAAGGGTCGTGCCCAGGACCAGGGATGTGCGTTCCGGTGCGGAATCGCCCAGTCCCGAATCACGCAACGCATCGAGTATCGCTCGTTGCAGGTACCGCTCCGCCCGATCCGGAACGCTCCCCACCGGGGGATCAAGCTCGGCTGCCTGGCCGACCAGGGGATTGTCCTCGGGTTGGCTCTCGAGACCGTCGCCCGCAACGAAGCCGGTCCTGCCTTCGAGCATGGAAGCAAGCACCGAGCGGCGGTCGGTGCCGAGTGAACACAGTGCGGAAGCACCGGTGATCGCGATCGAGGTTGTGCCCGAGGGGCGTCCCATCAGGAGTCGACCTCTTCTTCGGGTGGGTTCCCGACCATGAGCCCGATCGTGCCGTCTGCACAGCAGGTGCCATCGACCGATGCCGATACCTCGAGGAGATGGATCGGCCCCATGCTCCGGGTGAGCTTCGCCTCGAGCTTGACGGTGGTCGGTGGGGCGATCGGACTGCGGAACCGCATGTCCGAGGACACCAGCATGCCTCCGGTGTTCTCCTCGCCGGGGTCAGCGGCAAGTCCGCCTATCTGGGCCAGTGCCTCGGTCAGGAGGACGCCGGGTACCAACGGTCTGCCGGGAAAATGCCCGGGCAGGAACCATTCCTCGCCGGTCAGTGTCCAGGAACCGACCACGTGGCCGGGTGCCGAGGATTGAATCTCGGTGACGAAGAGGAAGGGGGCCCTGTGAGGGAGCCGATCGATGAGGTGGTCCAGGGACATCTCGTCGCCGTCAGGTTGGTCAGTCACGAGCTGGTCGGTTCCGCAT
Source organism: Phycisphaerales bacterium (assembly GCA_029246705.1). GTDB lineage: Bacteria > Planctomycetota > Phycisphaerae > Phycisphaerales > SM1A02 > JAKVBQ01. The sequence continues at coordinate 53,150 of JAQWMQ010000003.1, forward strand.
CCATCTCATCGAGCACGAAGGTGACGAATGAATCGATGTTCTCCATCGATTTCTTGCCGAGCTTCTTGTTCGGAAGCTTGATGCCCAGCCGTTTCTCGACCCCGCTGACGAGCATGAGTGCATCGAGTGAATCAAGTCCCAGCGTGCCATCGAACAGGGGACTGTCCCGTTCGATGGGCGTGTCGCCGAGCTTGAGATCCTCCCGGAGGACGATGTCCACCGTCGCATAGATGTTGTCTGCCTTTGATTCAGTCATTGCATGTGTCCTGGCGCATCATTCTAGGTTCTTGAACGGAAGATCGCACGTGCGAAGACCAGCCCGAACAGGGCGGTCGCGGTGAGGATCACCAGTGCCATGTCGATGCGTGCGATCGCCGAACCGATGGATTCACCCGGAGAGGAATACCAGAGTACCTGCTGGAAGGCCTGGATCGCCCACCAGTTGAAGACGAATGCCCCGGCATCCTGCATGTACTGCGGCAGCATGAAGCTGGGCACCATGCTGCCGCCAAGTGCGCTCAGGAGCAGCACGATGATGGTCGAGACCGTCGCCTGCTGTCGTCGGGTTGAACAGGGGACGCTGACGATCAGTCCGAGCCCCGCGGCGGCGCCGGCGGCAAGGGGAACCAGCATCAGCAGCTGGATCACCTGGGCGAGTTCGAAGAAGTGCACGTGGAAGATCAGGGCGGCCCAGCCGAGCATGATCAGGAACTGACTGATCCCGATGGCCGATGCGAAGTAGAACCTGCCGAGGATCATCTGCCAGGGTCCGATCCCCAGCGCGGAGAGCCGTGCGGTCAGGCCGTTCTCCCGTTCCTCGAGGAGCGAGCCGCAGATCGTCGAGGCGGAGAACATCAGGAACATCATCCCGATCGCTCCGGTGTAGTAGGTGACCAGGGAACGGTCCTGGCGGTTGCTGCTTGAGGAGATCGCCTCGATGGGAATGACCCCTGCACTGGCGGCCGGGTTTCCGGTCTGCAGGGGTTGGCCCGATTCCGAGGCCTTGGTGAGCATCGTCCGCAACGCCTCCTGTCGTTGGGTCAGGGGTCCGGCCATCTCCTTCAGGTCGTCGAGTCGGCGCACCACCAGTGCGGGTGCGAGGCCTCGGCTGGCTCCCTCGAGCAGCTTGCCCTGTGCGAGTTCGGGCGCGATCGGGTTGGACGAGTCGTAGTACAGCTCCAGGGCCAGTGGGCCTGCCTTGCTGAGCAGGGACTCGCCGAAACCCTTGGGAACGAGCACGGCTCCCGGATAGTCCCCGCTTCGAACCGACAGGAGTGCCTTGCTCTTGTCGTCTCCCTTGATCTGTTCCAGTTCCATCCGTTCGGAGTTCTCCTGGACCGCCTTGATGAGCGCCTTGCTCTGTGGCGAGTGGTCCAGGTCGAGCACCCCGATCTTGATCCTGATGTCGTTTCCGGCACCTATTCCACCGAAGGCCAGTCCGAACATCGTCAGGAACGCGATCGGCAGGATCACGTAGAGACCGAGCCCCAGTCGATCTCGACAGAGGACCTTCCAGAGGATTGCCATCACGACGAACGTCTTCATCGAGCCGGTTCCTCCGTCCTGGTCTTGAACGCGTCGAAAACCATCAGCCACTGGGTCGGGAATCGTTTCAGCATGGTCTCGAACGCGGAGACGAATGATCGCACGCCCTCGTGGGCGCCGAGGTCACGTCGGTAGGTGCCGTTGAACTCGATGGGGCGTTCGACCCTGACGCGGTAACGCCCGTCGGCATGTCGTGCGCAGAAGGCGGGCACCACTGGCGAGCCGGCGGTCATCGCCAGCTTGAACGGTCCCGCCGGCAGGCGCGTGACCCGGCCCATGAGTTCGCATTCGAAACCGGCCTGTCCGGGCTGGATCCGGTCGGCGGGAAGCGCGACCGCCTCGTTGTTCTCCAACGCCTCCTGGAGGGCTCGCCAGGTCTCGATCCCGTCATCGACCGCATGTTCGATCACGCCGAGCTTCCGACGCAGCTTGCTGCGAAGTCGTTCGATCGACCTGCTTGGATCCCGTGCGTAAACCACGTGTACCTTCTTCTCCAGCTGCACGAGTATGGATGCCGCGACCTCGAACGACCCCATGTGCGCCGTGGCGATCACGATACCGCCTCCGGCCTTCCTTCGAGTGAAGTACTGACGGATGTTGCCAATCGAATTGATGTCGTCGTGGCTCGGTATCTGCTCCGTGACTCCGGCGCGGACGAGATCCTCGGTGAATTGCTGGATCTCCGAGAGGACCTCGAGCCCGAATCGCTTGCGGTCCCGTTCATCGTGTCCCGGGCCCAGGAGCACCTCGGCGTTTCGCATGAGTGCGTGGCGGATCGCCGGGGCGCTGGCCCAGATCAATCGGACCAGGGCGGGGCGAAGGCGCAGCATCATCCCGGGGGCGAACCGGTAGCCCGGGCAGAGCAGCCCATCCACCAGGATGCGCTCGGCAAGGCCGAACCGTGCATCGATCTCCGTGGTGCTCTTCGGGCTCAACCTCGTCGTTCCTCCGTGCCAAGGGCCTCGATTCGTCCACCCAGGCGTTCAATGAACGTCCGGCTGCTTTCATCGGCTCCGATCGCCATGGGGGCGCCGATCCTCAGCGTGATCCGGCCGGTGCGGGGGAAGGCGCCACCCACCGGAAGGACCTGGTCGGTTCCCGAGATGTGCGCCGGCATGACCGGGCATCCATAGCGTTTCGCGAGTTCCGCCACGCCCAGTCTCATCCTGCCGAGCTTGCCGGTTCGAGATCGGGTCGCCTCGGGAAAAATGACCAGGTTCCAGCCTTTCGAGAGCAGCTCGTCGATCTGTTCGAGGTTTGAGTAGTCCCCGCCGGATCTGTTGATCAGGGCGACGTTCACCGCACCTCGGATGAACCTGACGACGAGTCTTCTCCAGAGATTCTCCCGGGTCGACGAACCTTCGCGTGGTGCGAAGAAGTCGAGCCCTCCGACCACGGCGGTCCGGTTTGCATGTCTTCTCGGAAGGTAGATGTGCATGATCGGGCTGTCGATCAGGCTGATGTGGTTTGGAGCGATGATGAATGGCGCATCGATCTCGTCAAGACGTTCGAAGCCCTCGATCTTGACGGGTATTCGCAGGCTCTTTCGTCCCGAGAACACCATCGACCGCAGCAGGTTCCGGTGGATGAGACGGCTGGGCAGTGATGCCGGGATGCGCGTCTCCACCTCCAGCAGTCGGGGCGGGGGCACCTCGGCGACGGGTGCCGTCTCGAGATCCTCGATCGGCGATGTTTCAGGGTCGGGGGGCAGGGTCTTCTCGTCGAACTGCGTGGTGTTCATGTGCAGGCTCGCTTTTCGCGAAGACCCGGCGTTGAGTCGACCTTGCCGACGCTCACGATTCGACCTTGCCGGAAACCAGTTCCTGGAAGACCGTCTCGAAGGACGTGGGCTGCACCACGATGGTCGAGGGGTCGATGCCTGCGGCTTGAAGTTTCTCGATCGCTGCCGGCAGATCCGGTGTCGTGGGGACATCCACCGTATGAAGAGCGTCATCGGCCCCTTGGTTGTGGTCACCGGGGTGCTGCAGGACGTAGGCCGGCAGGCCCGCGGCACGACGAAGGTCCTCGAGTGAACCTTCATAGAGCACCCGGCCGCTGCCGAGGATCGTCGCGGCGTCGCAGAGGAATTCGACCTCGTCGAGTCGGTGGGTGGCATGCAGTATCGCGGTGCCGCCTTCCCGGAGTCGTCTGAGCATCTCCCAGATCGCAGCCCGACTGAGGGGGTCGACGCCCGTGGTCGGTTCATCGAGCAGGAGGAGTCGAGGGCGATTGAGGACTGCGCACCCGATGTTGAGTCTGCGCTTCATGCCTCCCGAAAGTCCCTGCACCTGGTCGTCGGCCCGGTCCCCGAGCTGTGCGAAGTCGAGTGCCTCCTGCACCCGGTTTCTTCTCGTGGCGCGGTCCAGTCCGATCAGCTTCGAGAAGTAGTCCAGGTGCTCCTTGGTGGTGAGCGTCTCGTAGAGCGCGTTGTCCTGGGGTGCATAGCCCATCGAGGATCTTCGAATTGATGGGTCGATCTGTCGCCCTTCGAACTGGATGGAACCCTCGTTCGGATTGACCAGCCCGATCACCGATCTCAGAAGGGTGGTCTTGCCCGCTCCATTGGGTCCGACCAGCGCGTTCCAGGCACCAGCTTCGATGGTGAGATCCACGCCCGCCAGTGCGGTGCGCTGGTTGTATCGCTTGACCAGGTTGTTGATCGCAAGTGTTGGAGGTTGTGTCAAATGCGTGCCCTTCGCGATACGGAGACCGTTCGCTGTATCAATCATCCCGGGGGGAACTGTCGTGGTCAAGGTCATCCATCTCGCTCTCTGGATCATCAGTGGCATCTCCACAGGACGGCTCCTCCGTGTCACGAGTACTGGGTTGCACCGACTCCTCCCGTTCGAGCGGCAGGTCGGCCCGGGGTGGGGTTCAGGTGGGTGGGATTTCTCAGTACACTTGATGCATGACCCCGGATCAGTGCCTCTTAGAGGGCATCGCTCATTCCACCGACCCTCGACCGGCAGCTCGAGCATGCCTGCCCGATGCGTCGGAGCTGAAGCAGCCCTGGCATCATGATCAGGGCGATCATCCTCACAAGCACGTCGTCTCGGGTGAGTTCCTCGGCGCATGAGGCAATCCACCGGACAACAGGCCGGAGTCGGTTTCCTGCTCCTGATGGCAGCGGGGCTTGCGCAGTTCATCGTCTGTGTCGACTACTTCGCGGTCGCGATCGCATTGCCTCCGATGGCGAAGGACCTCGGGGTTCGCGCCATCGACCTGCAGTGGGTGATCACCGGTTACATCCTTTCCTTCAGTGCGACCCTGGCGATCTCCGGTGCGCTCGGGGATCGGTTCGGGCGCAAGAAGCTGCTGCTGCTGGGCATCGCCATCTTCGCCGCGGTGTCGGTCTGGGTCGGACTCGGTCAGGATGTCGTTCAGGTGATCACCGCTCGGATCTTCCTTGGTTTCGGTGGGGGGTTGATCTTTCCCCTGGCCACTGCAGTGGTGAGTCATGCCAGCAGGCAGGCAAGCCTGACCCGCAACATCGCACTCCTGACCGGGGTGGCGACGATCGGTACCGCCGTAGGTCCTGTCCTGGGCGGCGTGCTCACCGAGTTCCTCGGCTGGCGCTGGATCTTCTTCGCGAACATTCCGATCTGTGCAGTGGCCTTCATCATGGTCCTGGTCTTCGCCCGTGAATCGAACGACCCCCACGCCAAGGGACGGCTGGACTTCCCGGGGATCGTGCTGCTCATGGCGGGAATCACCGCCTTCTCGATCGGGCTCGACCGAATCCCGCACTGGTCGTTTCCGGCCTGGGCGGGGTTGACGGCAGGGGGTGTCTTCCTGCTCGTGCTCTTCGTGGTGGTCGAACTGAAGGTTTGCACGCCGATCATCGACATCCGCCTCCTGCGGAACGCGCGCTTCCTCGGTTTTTCAACGGTGGGTCTTCTTTCCAACAGTGCATGGTGCGTGCTGGTGCTCGTAGGCACCCTCCAACTCCAGAAGGTTCTCGGCTATTCGACCCTGGACGCGGGGCTGATCTTCCTCTTCCTGAGCGGCAGTGTCGCAACCGCGAGCTTCCTTGCGCCGGTTCTCGAGCCTCGCATCGGAGCGGTGGGTCTCACCCGTATCGCACTGGCATTGCAGGCCTTGGGGATCGGCGGACTGTTCTTTTTCGATACGACGGCATGGCTTTCGATCGGCATGTTCGTGGCTGGTTTCGGTTGTTCCTGGGGGTGGGCCTTGCCGCAGGCGGGAGCGATCGGGACGATCGATCGAAACAAGGCGGGAGTGGCCAGTGGTTCGGTGCTCACCTTGATGATCCTGGCCGGAAACACTGCGATCGTGGTTGCTGCAATGGTGATCGACCTGTATCCGGGCGATGTCGCCGGGGAAGCACGAGGCATCCAGACCGCCTTCCTGTGCGCGGCACTGACCGCATTGCTCGGTCTTGTCCTGGCATCCTTCTTCTTCAGGAAAGGATCAGCTGGCTCAGCGGATCTCGGACCGATCGCGTCGCGGGATTGAGCCCTCATTTCCGGGTTTCTTGACTTGCACTCCCGGCCAGCACATCATCAAACACTCGATGAATCAGGAACAGCCACCAAGTGATTCGCATTCCCCGCCTCCCAACCGGGACCCGCACCAGACGACCTCCATCGTCGACCAGATCCAGACTGTCTACGGGCAGTACGAGATCCTGGACAAGATCGGGTCCGGTGGCATGGGGATGGTCTATCGAGCCCGGGACACCAAGCTCCAACGCACCGTCGCGCTGAAGTTCCTCTCGTTGCTGCTCAGTCAGGATGAACAGTCCCGCAAGCGGTTCATGGTCGAGGCGCAGGCGATCTCCCAGATGGACCACCCCAACGTCTGCACGATCTACGATGTCGCCGAGTCCGACGACGGCCGTCTCTATCTCAGCATGCCCTGCTACGAGGGCGAGGATCTCAACACGCTGCTGGACAACGGCGAGGTGACGATGGCGCAGTCCATCGACCTCATGATCCAGATCTGCCGTGCGATCGCCGCTGCCCATGACAAGGGCGTGATCCACCGGGACATCAAGCCTGCGAACGTGCTGGTGACCCGTGAGGGCGTGGCCAAGGTCCTCGATTTCGGCCTGGCGAAGATGTCCGACCTCGAACTCACCCAGACCGGTTCGACCATGGGCACCATGTACTACATGTCACCCGAACAGCTGAGTGCGAATCCCGTCGACAGCCGTTCGGACATCTGGTCGCTGGGCGTGGTCTTCTACGAGATCATGTGCGGGGAACGTCCCTTCATGGACAAGAGTTCCTACGCCGTCAGTCACAAGATCATGAACTGCACGTTCGTGCCGCTCTCGAACAAGATGTCCGGTGCGCCGCGGATGGCGGAAGTCATCATCTCCAGGACCCTGCAGTCATCTCCTGAAGATCGCTACGACACCGCGCACGAGATGATCGCCGACCTCCTGGTCCTCCAGCAGGAGGCCGATCCCGGCCTCCTGCAGTCCACGGTCGATCACCAACGGGCTTCGACCGACGACTCGGTCATGAAGAGTGCGAGTCTGTCCAGGATCACCGATGAGCTGGGAAAACACCTCGGCGCTTCCGCCGAGATGCTCGTCAACTCGCATTCCGGCCGCTGCAACACCATGGGCGAGCTGAAGAACACGCTGGCCCTCGAGATCTCGGATGAATCGGCCAGGTCCGAGTTCCTCAGAAACACCCGGTTCATCACCGAGGTCGGTGGGGGGAGGACTCGAAGGCCGCGAACCAGGCTCATGGTGGTGACGCTTCTGCTGCTGGGTCTGGTGATCGGTGCGCTGGTCTTCACGGTCACGCCCGTCCGCTATGCGTTCATCGACATCGCGAACAGCTTTTCCGCCGACCATGTCGAGACCCGGGGAATCACTTCCGACCGGATCATGCTTGGAATGTCCGCGCCCTTTTCGGGTCCCAACACCGAACTGGGCAGGTCGATGCTCAACGGCATGGAAGCACGGTTCGAGGAAGTCAACGAAAAGGGAGGGGTCCACGGCCGTGATGTCACCCTGCATCCCCAGGATGATCGATACGAACCCGAGCAGGCCCTGGAAAAACTCGGTTACCTCTACGACCCGGAAACCGGGGTCTTTGCGCTGATCGGCAACGTCGGGACACCGACCGCGAAGGTGATTCTTCCCCGTGCGATCGCGGACAAGTCACTGCTCTTCGGCACCTTCTCCGGCGCGAACATCCTTCGCAGGAATCCACCCGACAAGTACGTCTTCAACTACCGGGCGAGTTATGCCGACGAAACGCGATCGATCGTCGAGTACTTCACCCAGAAGCTCGCCATCGCCCCGGACCGGATCGCCGTCCTCTATCAGGACGACAGCTACGGCGAAGACGGTCTGAGCGGCGTCATCTCGGCCTTGAGAAGCCTCGATCTTTCGGTCGATCCGACGACCGCGACCTATCCTCGCAACACCACCGAGGTCCGGGGTGCGGTCGACACGTTCCTCAAGTCGATGGGGGACTTCGATGCGATCATCGTGATCGGCGCCTACAAGGCCAGCGCGCTGTTCACCAAGCTCATGCGTCAGGGTGGTTACGACGGTGCGATCGCGAACGTGTCCTTCGTGGGAAGCAACGCACTATCCGAGGAATTCCAGGTGATCGGCCCTGAATACGGAGACGGCGTCATCATCTCGCAGGTCGTCCCCTTCTACGGGTCGGCCTCGGAAGCGGTGACCAACTATCGAAGGGCGCTGAAGAAGTACAAGCCGAACGTGAGCCCCGACTTCGTCTCTCTAGAAGGCTACATCGCCGCCAGCATCTTCTGTGAAGCCCTCGAACAGAACGGTCGCCACCTGACCACGGAAAATCTGATCGAAACGATCGAGAACATCAGGGAACTCGACCTGGGCATCGGACCCAGGATCTCCTTCGGCAAGTCGAATCACCAGGCCAGTGAGTTCGTCTGGGGGACACGCTTGAACGGCGAGGGAACCTTCGAGGAGATCTGGTCCCCCGACTCCGGCTCCTGATCGTTGGTGCTCGGGCTCGCGTTCAGATCCAGGCCTGTTCCTCGATCGAGACCTCGCGTGCGCCGCCTTCGCCGCCAAGGTGCCTGGTCTGTCCCGGTTCGAAGAGCAGCACCGATGCACGTGGTTCCGCCCTTGGGCGGTGCTCGACTCCACGTGGCATCACGAACAGCTGTCCCGGTTCGAGTGCGACCTCCCGATCCCGCATCTCGAGGACCAGGCGCCCCTCGAGGCAGAGGAAGACCTCGTCCTCACCTTCATGACTGTGCCATTCGAGTGTGCCTTCACCATGAGCGATCTTGAGGTACTGCCCGTTGGCTTCACCGATGATTCGCGGGTGCCAGGTGTCCGAGAAGGCTTCGAGTTTGGTCTTGAGATCGATCACGTCGTTCATGGGATGTGGTCCGTGTCAGTTGGCGGGGTTGCCATTTGTCAGGGGCAGGGGCCCCAGGCACCAAGGAGGATGTTGAGGTCCGCACCATCGACCAGCCCATCCTCGTTGATGTCGCCGATGATGGTATCGAGCCCCCAGTAGCCGAGCATGATGTTGAGGTCGGCTCCGTCGACGTTTCCGTTGTTGTTGAGGTCGGCGGTGCAGGGCAGGCAGGTGTCGTTGCAGAATGAACCCGCACCCAGCCAGGTGCCTTCGCACGCGCTCGCCAGGGTTTCTCGGCAGACACCGTCCGTGCAGCATCCACCGACCCGGGGACCGACCAGAGTGCCGTTCAGCACGCAGAACTCATCGATCCAGAGCTGCTCGCCGGTCCAGGCCGGCACGAACCCGAGGTTGTAGCCGGCAATGCCCAGATGAGCCGTGGTGCGAGAGCTGAGTCCATTGACGCCGCAGATCGTCGCGATGGGGGTGCCCGGCGTCAACCCATGGCTGATGCATCCGGTGGAGGCTTCGTACCAGATGTAGATGGTCGAATCGGAAGTCAGCCGGGTCAGGTTGCTCATGATCTCCGTGGCCCCATCCTGCCAGAATCGAGTGACTTCGTAGGGTGAATCGAAACTACCCAGATTCTCGGTGCCACCCGAGAGCGTGTACCCGGTGAAGAGGGTGGGCTGAGCGAGATCGAACTCGAAGGCCACGATGAAACTGACCCCGACATCGCCGTAGCTGGGCGAGGGGGGGAAGATGTGATACCGCGCCGACAATGCCCAGTCACTGGTCATGTCGACCTGCCAGCCCTCGCTGATCTGCCCTGCGAGCAGTGTGTATCCGGGATTGTCCACTGGTGCGGTGAATTCAACGTGGCCGTTCTGTTCCTGCCCATCAAGCCTGCTGGAATCGATGGTGAATTCAGCCCATTCATCGACTGATTCGCCGTCATCGAAGTCGTCCAGGTAGAGGCAGCTCTGGCTCATGGCGATTTGAGCCGCGAAGAGCGTCATCACTGACGTTGAACCGTTCAGGAGCGCCAAGTTCTTCTTCATCCTTGCACCCTTTCGTTTTTCGGTTGGTGTTCCGAGTATGACTTTTTCCGCTGGCAACATCAATCATGCTTTCTGGAATGGTGTTTTCTGGTTCATTCGCCTGATATTCACCTCCCCTGACCTCACTTGCTCAAGAGCACGATCCGACTTTTTTCATTGCAAGGTCCGTTGCCGGTGACTTATTGATCTTGCGAAGACTCTTGAACAGGTACAATCCAGAAATGAACTCCGGCGAGAATGATTCCAATCCAGGCGGACGACACGGTGTGCCCGTCGCCAATGCCGAGCAGCAGCTCCAGCAGCTGGTGGATACCGCACTGGATGCTGTCATCACCTGTGATGACAAGAGTCGGATCACCGTCTGGAACAACGGTGCGGAAAAACTCTTTGGTTGGACGGCGGCGGAGGCGATCGGTCTGCTGCTCACCGAGACCATCATCCCCGTGGATTTTCGCGAGGCCCACAATCGCGGCATGGCGAATTACCTCAAGACCGGTGATGGACCGGTGCTCGGTCAGCGTATCGAGATCGAGGCAACGGACCGTGCTGGTCGTAGGTTCCCGGTCGAGCTCTCGATCAACCCGATCAAGACCGAGGCGGGACTTGGATTCAGCGGCTTCATCCGCGAGATATCCGATCGTCTCGAGGCCGAACGCAGGATTCGTGAAGGCGAGGAGCGGCTCCAGCTCATCATCGACGCCGCGGATGAAGGGGTCTGGGACTATCAGTTCGACGAGAATGGGGCGGTCACCGAATCCTTCTACGGCGAGAAGACCCGTGAACTGTTCGGCGATCAATCCGGCAAGATCCCTCCCGACCGACTGACACCGTTCAACGAGGAGCGGGATGCGGTTCGTCGCGCCTGGGATCTTCATTGGAACGGGATCGAGGAGAACTTCCTGTTCGAGTATCGGGTGCTGCTTGGCGAGAATGAACAACCTCGCTGGGTTCGTGAGCGCGGCATCATCGTTCGTCGCGACGAATCCGGTCGGCCCTTGCGTGCGGTAGGCAGCGTGGTCGACATATCCGCTCGACGAAAACTGGAAAGCACCCTGCTGGTGGCACAGAAGGGTGAGGCACTCGGCCTGGTGGCCGGTGGCTTCGCCCATGACATCAACAATGTTCTCAGCATCATTCGTGGCCATGCTTCCATCCTCAAGCACGACAGGGCGCTCCCTGCATCGGCAGTTGAATCATTGGATGTCATCGATCTGGCAGTGGCCCGGGCCCGGACCCTCACCCAGAACATGCTCCAGCTCGGTCGCCCGGTGCAGGTCCAGCGCAAGGACACCTTGGTCAACAAGCTTCTCGAGGAAACCCTCGACCTGGCCCGGCCTGCGATTCCCAGGTCCATCCACGTGAAGCAGAGGCTCGAGCTGGACTCGAATGAACTGGTCTACCTCAATCCCGAGCAGTTCCAGCAGGTGATTCTCAACCTGCTGCTGAATGCTCGTGATGCGCTGGAGCACGGTGGCGAGCTCGCCGTGAATTCCTTGAACCGTACGAGCTCGAACGGTCGTCGCAACGCGGTCATCCAGGTCATCGATACCGGTTGCGGCATCCCCGCCAATATCCGCGACACGATCTTCGATCCGTTCTTCACAACCAAGGGAACCAAGGGGACGGGGCTCGGTCTGGCCACGGTGAAGAAGTTCGTCGAGGATTCCGGTGGCTCGATCAAGATCAACTCCAAGGTGGGGGAGGGGACCGCCATGGAGATCGAACTGCCGCTTCAAGAGCACAAGCATGATGGATCGGTTCAAACCGATGCTGATTCCGAGGACAAGGATCATATCCACATCCCGGCGAACATCCTTCTTGCCGAGGATCATGCGCTCCTTCGGCCGATGCTCAAGGGAGCCATCGTCATGGCAGGGCATCATGTCGCAGCACTCGAGAACGCGAGGGAGGTCCTCGAGCTGGGGCTGAAGACCCGGCCGGATCTCATGGTGATGGACATCGACCTGCCCGGTGGTTCGGGTAACGACCTGGTCGGTGAGATTCGGGCGCACTGGAAACACGCGATACCCGTGGTCTACATCACCGGTAACAGCGGCTTCGAGATCGAGGACAGTGAGACCAGTCTCCTCCTGCGCAAGCCGTTCGATCTCGAGGACCTGACCATATCCATCTCCCGGCTGTTGAAATCGGTTCAGACGGACTGATCAACGAACCGGTGCCGACGAAATCCGGTACTGCACCCGACTCGAATTCGTGTCCGGCCGATTGGTCACTCGCGAACGCACGGACAGGACATGCGTTCGCGAGTGATGTGCAGGTTGCCGGGAAAACGACCGGGAGCATTGTTCGAAAGTGGATCATCGGCACGCACGTATTCAAGGTCATTCCATGTTGCAAGGGTTTCTTGCTCATCTGGTGCAATGGATGGAATTCCATGGGACAGTTGCTTCGATGACTTGAGTGCGTGGTCAATCTCCCCGGTAGGGGCCCCAGGCCCCGAGGATGATCGCGAGGTCGGAGCCACTGACGTCGCCGTCGCCGTCGAGGTCAGCGGGTCCACCGCCGTTTCCCCAGGCCCCGAGGATGATCGCCAGATCGATACCGTCGACGACGCCGTCGCCATTGATGTCGGGTGAGCTGGGCAGGGGTTCGAGCGTGACTTCGATGAGGTGGCCGGAGACCTGGGCCGCACGACCGAACGCTACGAAGAAGTCGTCGCCAGCGGATACCAGTGTCGAATCGATCGGGTGTGGCGGTGCACTGCTTGCATAGTCCTCTTTGGAGAACGTGTGGATCGTGCCATTGCCTTCCATGGCGATGATCGAATATCCGTCGGCATCGAGCGCGATGATGTGATCGATCTCGCCCAGGGCGCTTGCGTGCTCCGTATCACCCCATGACCGAACCGTGCCGTCATCAAGGAGTGCCAGGCTGAACGATTCCCCGGCAGCGATGTCGATGACTGTGCCCTGGATCGCCAACGGGACGTCGCATTGACCATCTTGATTGGCGCCCCAGCAAACGACGTTGCCGTCATCGAAGAGAACCATCGAATGTCCGTTGTGCCAGCCCCCCGCAGCGATCGACGCGACAGGCTTGTCACCTGAAGCGACACCGATGGGAACGTCGCACTCCCCGTCGTCGTTTCGGCCCCAGCATCGGATCGAGTCGTCTGCGTACCAGGCTATGTTGTGGTAGCTGCTCGAGGCGACTTCCATTGCAGGCAAGCCCACATCCTGGGGTGCGTCGAGTTGTCCGTCGCCGTTGGTGCCCCAGCATGTCAGCACTCCGTCTGCCCCGATCGCGACGGCGTGGTCGTTGCCGACAGCGACATCCACTACCGGCGATACGGGTTTGAGAGGTGGCATCGGCTCACCCCAGGCGAACATGGTCCCATCCTGCCGGAGCGCAAGTGTCTGCTGGTTCGCGGCGGCGATCTGGACGATCGGGTTTGCCGGGTCGTGGATACCGGCAGGGACATCGCATTGACCGCCGCCGTTCGTTCCCCAGCAGGCGACCGTTTGATCGGCGAGAAGCGCTGCGCAGTGGTCATAGGACACGCTCAACGAGATCGCTTGTCCCTGAGCTTCGACTGGGACATCGCACTGGCCCTGGTCATTCAATCCCCAGCAGGTGATCGTGCCGTCTTCCATGAGGGCAACACTCAACTGATCTCCGGCGGCAACCTCGATGCACGGGTTGCCGGGGTCGCCGACTCCGGCTGGTACGTCGCAGCAACCACTGAAGTTGAACCCGAAGCAGCGGATCGATCCGTCGGAGAGGAGCACCACCGAATGGCGTGCACCAGCGGCGACCTGGATTGTCTCGAGGGGGTTCGCGATCTCCGCAGGCACGCTGAGTTGCCCGAAGGAATCATCGCCCCAGCATTCGACGGAGCCGTCGGCGAGGAGTGCCGCGGTGTTCTTCCATGCAGCTGTGATTGCGGTGACTTCCCCGAGGCCCGCGGGCACGTCGCATTGACCACTCTCGTTCGCGCCCCAGCACGCAACCGTTCCGTCAGCGAGGAGCGCGACGGTACTGAACAATCCTGCGTCAACCTGGACCACGGGGTTCTGGGGTGTCCCGATTCCGTTGGGTACGTCGCACTGCCCGACATAGAGACTGTCGAGGTCGTAGTTCGCACCCCAGCAGGTGACCGAGCCATCCTCGAAGAGCGCGACCGTGTGGTAGAGGCCGGCAGCGACCTGGGCGACGGGGTTTTTCGGCGTTCCGACGCCGGCCGGCACGTCGCAACTGCCGATGTAGAAGCCGTTGTTGTCGGTGTTGCGTCCCCAGCAGACCACGCTGCCATCTGCGAGCAGGGCAGCGGAGTGCCAGACCCCGGTTGCCACCTGGACTCCCGGGTTGGCGGGTGTCCCGACGTCCGCGGGTATGTCGCACTGGCCTTGTCCGTTGTAGCCCCAGCAGCGCACGGTGCCATCCTCGGACACCGCAGAGGTGAACCAGTACCCCGCGGCGAGTTGTCGCGGGATGCCGACCTCCATGGGCATGTCGTACTGACCGTAGTCGGCGGTAATGCCCCAGGAAACGACCGAATCGTCCGCGAGGAGCGCAAAGGAGTGTGATGCGGAGGTCGTTGCCTGGATGACGGCGCGTGTCCCCGATCCGATGTCTGCGGGTATGTCCAGTTCCCCGGTGTCGTTCTTGCCCCATCCCTGCAGTGCGCCTTTCGAACTGAGTGCGAGAAAGTGGTATCCCGCGTTGGGTGCAAGAAGTGCCGTCGTTCTCGAGATCGACGCAAGTTCATCGGGCACCATGCTCTCGAATGAGTTGCCCCATGCGGCGACATTGCCATCGACGGTTCGGGCGACGACGTGGAAGCTCCCAGCATCGAGTTGCTCCAATGCGCCCTGGAGTTCGAGTGGAACGTTCTGGAGACCGTGCGTGTCATTCGTCATCCCCCAGCAGACCACGTTGCGCTCGGACGTGATGACCGCGTGGAAATCTCCCAGACTCCCGAGTCCGGAGCCCCCAGCACCTGCGGCGATCCGGTGGACCTCGAGCCCCTCGACCTCGGGCGGGACGGTGCTCAGCTGGTCGTCCCTCCATGTGACGACTTCACCTAAACGGTCGAGAGCGATCAGGTGATGGTTGCCCGCCACGACCGAGGCAAGCCGGTGGTCGAAGCTTGGAGGCTGGTCGTGTCCGGAGCCAAACCCAGCGAGTTCACCGTCGGCAACGACGATCGTCTGGCCGGCTGTGGCATCGACGCTCGTGATCAGAGCCGAACCAATCGATGGGTCGACATCGCACTGGCCACCGGAGCGATCGCCCCAGGCTGTGAGTTGCGGGGTGTCGGCGTACTCGGCGACGAGGAGCGCTACTTCGCCCGACCCAGCCTCGCCTTCCGCGTCGAGTGCGATCACTGGCCCGTCGACATCGAGTATCTCCGTCAGGTAGGCGTCCCACGTGCCGTCTGCGAGCACCCGACCGATCCACGTCCAGCTGGCGAGTGCGGCACCCCGGTCGCCACCGGCCAGGATCAACTCCACGCGGCCGTCACCGTCGAGATCCGCAGCTTCGAGGCCGCCGACGGTCTCCGGCATCGAATAACTCGTCCACGGTGAGAGGCCGAAGGCGCCGTCGCCTGCATATATGAATAGGTTCGTGTCGTGGCCGATGACCGCAAGATCGGGGCTGCCGTCGCCATCGAAGTCGCCCGCCGCCGCAAGGTGTGGGCGGTAGGGCACCGAGAGCGTGCCTTCTCCTTCGGCGAAGCTGATGGGATCACCGAAGATCGCCCCGCTCTTGGTGTTCGGCCCGGGGGGTGGCGCCAGTTCGAGGAAGGGGAGGATCGAGAATGCCTGCTCGTCGGGATGAAGGATGACCAGGTCCTCGAAGCCGTCACCGTCGAAATCAGCGGTGGCGTTGTCGGCCGAGAGCGAGGTGTGGTTCGTTGCGTCGGTGAGTGCCCAATTCGTATCCACGCCTGGATAGGGACCACCGCCGGTGCTCCCGCTGCCTCCTCGAGTTCCCGTGCCTTTGGTTCCCTTGGTCCTGGTGGTACCCAGCACGAGACCTGTCGTGAATCCTGGATCGCTTTCATGGACCAGTCCGAAGGCCTTGCCGTCCCCACCGACCTCGTAGTCTCCGATGGGAATCGGTTCACCGTCACCAGTCGGTGCGCCGCAGACGTAGTAATAGCTCCCGATACTTCCGGAATGAATGCTCAAGGAGTCACGATTCGAATGGGAGATGACGGTGTCACCCGCAATGGAGTCGATCGAGAGCCCATCACTGACGGGTACGTTCATAGAACTTGGTGGCGTGGTTCCGGTGCACTCGTGGCACCATGGCGAGATCTCCAGGCAACCACCGAGTTCGTCGATGTAGTGCCGATGGCTGGAGTTGTTCCACGTCGCCTGCTTGGTGTACTCAAGGAAGAGACCGGTGTCCCAGGTGATTCGCGTGACCGCGTTGTCCTGCGGACGGAGGACGAGCAGGTGTGCCTCATCCACGAAGGTGAGGTCGATCCCACTCTGCACGAGGTCGAGCGGCAGCTCAGTCGAGGTCAACTCGAGCCAGTCGCCTGCGATCGCTGCCGTGCTCACAAGCAACGGAGTGGACAGCAGCGTGGTGCGAATACGGAATCGTGACGATGAAGAGCGTGCAGTCATGTCGGTGTCTCCGATTCGAACATGGATCGATTCGATGTGAATGATCGCGGATGTCGACTTGGCCATACCCCGCTTGAAGACCGATGTGACACATGATTGAGTCTAATCTGAAGAATTTTCATTCTCGACGAGAGAACTCCCGAAAAAGCGAGAAACACGGTGCGAACAGCCTCTTGGTTGGTTTTCATTGGAAATGTTCGAGCCATGAGATCAGGGGTCGTCGTCCTCGGTTCGCTTGGGCTTGATTCTCGCAGCAAGTGAGCGGATTCGTTCGACTGCTGCTGCTGCTGGATCTCCCTCTTCATCGAGGCTCTGGAGGATCCTCTCGAGGTGGTCCTCCTCACCCGGAGTGAACAGCGCCACATGCGCCCTGGCGATCTCGATCGGCCATGCCGTCTCGGGTAGTTCGCCTTTTCGTTGTTCCAACGCTTCCGATGCGAGTGAACGGGCTTTTTTCTCGTCCCTCATGAGCGCTCGAATGGCGGAAAGTTCCAGCAGGAGTTCCGCTCGTGGTTGCTTGCCGATGAGGGAGGCGGAGTGTTCCTCGATGGCGCGTTCCATGTCGTCGGAGGCGCCGGTGAGATCGCCATGATCAGCGAGGATGCGAGCGCGTACTCGCCGGGTATGCCCGGGCTGGCGTTCCGGCGGTGCGATCTCCTCCTCGACGAGGATTGCGAGTGCCAGCAACTGGAGGCAGCTCTCGATGTCATCCAGTCGCAGAAAGGAACGTGCTCGGTTGCGTAGGAGGATGAATTCCATGCGACCCTGCTCGGGTGATCGTGCCAGGAGATCCGCATCAGGTTCATCAGCGTGTACTGCCTCATCGATCCGTGCACGCTCCAGTTCGAAGGCGGAAAGATCGACCATCCTGTTCGGTTGGTCTCCATGCAGTTCGGTGTAGATCCGGTTGGCCTCGAGAAGGTGATTTCGAGTTGCCATGAAGTCACCTCGGGCGCGAGCCAGTGCACCGCGCGCGAGCTCCGTGGCCGCATCCCATTGGGCTTCCTCGGTGGCATCCGGGTCGCTGAACTGTTCATGTGCTGCAGAGGACAGGTCCAACAGTCGCTGGGCGGCGTCGTCCTGACCCTGGTCGGCGAGTAGTCGGGCGAGCCATTCGGACGCACTGACGTAGTCGTCCCAGTTCTCCGTGAGATCACTCGAGGTTGCCTCGATCGTCTTCTGGAGATGCCAGGCAGCCTTGTCGTAGTCACCCAGGTCGAAGCTCACGAAGCCGCTGCGGAGGTGTTCGCCGGGTGTGACTGCTTCGGTGTTGGATGATTCTCGTGCTACTGCCAGGGTCTTTCCGAGCGCCAGTCGTGAGAGCCCACGTATCTTTCGGGCTTGTTCGATGTCCTTTGGATCGATGGACTCGTCCTGTTGGAGCGCCAGAACCATGTCCGCCTGCCGGAGTGACTTTTCGTAATCGCCGTGGTTGTATGAGCTCAGGCTGATACGAGCGAGCAGCATCGCCTGATCACGCGGTCTTCGAGCGATCTCGCCGTTTCTTATCTTCGCGATGAGTCGTTGGTTCAGTTCGCCGATGGTGGCGCTTGAGCCGGCCTGGTTCGGATCGTCTGCAGTCGGCAACTCGATGAGTGCGGAGATCGTCGCTCGTGCATCCTCTTCGGCCTCTAGTGCGCGTGCGAGCAGGACCAGGCTCGTGAAGAGACCCGAGACCAGGACCAGGAGCACGGCACTCGTCCCGATCACCAGTGGTCGATTGCGTCTGACGAACTTGCGAGCGACGTAGCCTGCCGATGGTGGCCCCGCAAAGACGGGCTCATGACGGAGGTATCTGCGCAGATCCTCGGCGAGTGCGGTGGGGGAGTCGTATCGTCGTTCCCGGTCCTTTTCCAGGCACTTGAGTGCGATCCAGTCCAGGTCGTTTTCCAGTTGCCGTTGAAGTCGGGAGGGTGTCGTTCGACGTGCAAGGGCGAGCTTCTTCGATCGTGCGGGTTCCTCCGTCACCGAATGTCGATAGCGAACGCTTGGTCTTGGGGGCTCCAACTCGCGGACCATGGTCTGTACTGCCGCAAGTCCGCCCTTGCTGATGGCATCGCGCAACTGCTTGCTGTGGATGGGCAGGTCTCCGCACAACAGAAGATAGAAGATGGCGCCGAGTGCGTAGACATCGGCGCGACCATCCACGTCTACATCGCTGAATCCCGTCTGCTCGGGTGCCATGTATTCCGGTGTCCCCAGCATCTGGCCGTCGATCGTCACTTCCGCGCCTCTGGAGTCCAGGTCCTGCTCGACCGCCTTGGCGATGCCGAAATCGATCACACGCGGGGTGATTTCCGATCCATCCACCGTGACGAGGATGTTTCCGGGCTTGAGATCGCGATGGATGACGCTCTTGACGTGCGCGTGCTGGATCGCCTCGCAGACCTTGATCATCAATCGAATGCGTTCATTCAGATCGAGTTGATTACGATCACAGAATTCATTCATCGGCAGGCCGGGCACCAGTTCCATTGCGAACCAGGGCTGACCCTCTTCCGTTCGTCCCGCATCGAACATCTTCGCGACACCCGGATGGTTCATGACGGCGAGCGCCTGACGTTCCGCATGGAATCGAACCAGTATCGACTCTGAATTCATGCCACGGCGTATGACCTTCAGCGCGACCGTTCGCTTGACTGGTTCCGACTGGGTGGCCTGGTAGACCACGCCGAAACCGCCGTGTCCGAGCAGGCGGTCGATGTGATAGCGATCGATCGATTCGGGAATAGGTTCGCCGTGCGGACCATTTCGGTTGCCGGGGACGTTCGCCCCGGGCGGAATGCTGTCGTGATCGAAGGCTTCCGTTTCGGCTGGCAGATCACCTGGAGGTTGATCCGAGGTTTCTTCGGAGTCATGTGGAGGATGTTCGTTGCTCATGACTTTCTTTCATCCGTGATGACCTGTCAGGCAGCGCCCTTCAGTCCGACAGGCGCACGCCTGCGAAGACGGCAGTGAGGGCGGGCTTTTCGCCGAAGTGTCGCGTGCAGTCGGCAGGAGCGTCCTTCTGGCTATCAAGAAAGAGAAACATGCCGGTGAGTAGCGCCACCAGCAACGCAGACCAGGTTGCGATGTTGAAGGACCGACCGATGCCGCTGGTCACCGAGTTCCGGATCACCTGGTCGGTGATCGTGCGTACGACTGTCGGTATGATTGCGCCAACGACGATCATGCCACCCACCCAGACCGAGATGGCGATGATATGGATCGAGATCAGGACATGTTGCGTGGTCATGTGTCGTTTTCTCGGGCGACCGTGATCTGCTGAAACCGTTGCAGTCTACCGTGTGCATGTGGCAGAGCGAAGTAAGCGCGTGGGGATTCCGGAAAGGGTCGGTAGCCATGACTCCTTCAGAGATCGAAAAACCCTCTCTTGACCGAAGCTTTGTCCTGTGCAGGCACAAGCGAACGCGCAGGATCAGTGCGATCGTGCTCATGGTCACGGTGCTGTATCTCCTCTTCGGGGGGGTCGGTTACCACCTGATGTCCGATACCGGCCGGTTATCCTTGGTCATGCCTGCCGTACGATTCCTGGATCCCCCCAGTGCTGGACTTGCGGTGCTGAATGGTTTTTTCTCGAAGACCCTCATCATCCCGGTCCTTCTCCTCGTCCTTGCATCATGGTTCTGGTGTCGTGCCGATCGCAGGCTTCTTCGCCCGGTGTGGTCCTGTTCGAGGTGCCAGCTCGGCTACCAGTCGATTCGTTGTCCGGAATGTGGCCAGGTCACGGAGTCCGCGATGAGCGAGGAAGTCCCGGCGGGGCTGCAAGGACCTCGTGGTGGAGCGGAACCGAGCGAGGCAACGGGAAATCCGATCCTGGGATTTCTTCGCGTGGTCGGCTTCCTGGTGTTTTCACTTTCCGTGGTCTCACTTCTCGTTGTCGGCATCTACCACCTCCTGTTCAACTCGATCATTGAATGGCTCCTTGCTCCTTCTGGATTGCCGTCCTCCAATCCCATCGCAATCTCGAACGCCGTTGATTGGTCACTGTTTTTCAATGGGTCGGTACTGCCGGTTGTTCTTCTTGGGACAGCGGGAATTTGGATCTGGTTGGTTTCATGTCGACGACTTGCACGGGCATCATGGCTTTGTCCATCGTGCTCCTATGATCTCTCCGGTGTTCCATGTCCACGGTGCGACATGCCCTGAGCCCCGCTCACCTGCCCCCGGGTCGAGTCGATGCCCTGGCGCACACCTTCGCCATCGATCACGGCACCTTCGGGGAACCGGTGCCCGTGCAGTAGACGGCCTGACCGGGTTCTGGTGTGGATTCATGTCATGACTCCTGCAGACACTTCACATCTGACTGTCGCTTGAACCTATGGTGTTCTCCACCAATTCTTCAACTGGAGTGTTCACCAATGACACAGAAGACAGAAAATCGGATCTGGCGAGGCCTGTTCCTTGCTGCAATCGTCGGCGTCGGTCTGGCAGCCGCTTCCACCAATCCCGTCAGGAAATGCGTTTCGGGATGGAACCACGAGGGCTTCGTGAACGTGCTCACGGAATCCGGCGACGTCTTCGTCCTCAGCCCCGAGACCAAGAAGTGGGTGCTCGTCAACAAGTTGCCGCTCTCCCTGTACTAGTCCCGGCCTGGTTCGGACTGGCGGCAGGTGCCCCAGTATCCCGGGAGCAGGGTGAGGTCGAAGCCGGCCACGATCCCGTCGTGGTCGAGATCGTTTTCTTCGGAAGCGAGCCTCCATGCGGTTGATGTGCCGGGTGGACTCAGGGTACCGCTTTGTGTCGTTCGACATCGGTCATCATCAGGACGGTTCCCTGGAAACCGCAAGGCGCTTCATCAATGGCTCTTGCGCGGCATCACGGAAGGCGGCTCGAACCACCGACGACCCCACCCGAATCGTCCGGGTGGGGTCGCCGTCTGCTGGAGGAAGTCGATGCCATGGATCAGCGTGGAAAGGCCCTTGGCCTGCCACCTCGGTTGAAGAGTCCACGCAACCAGTCATTGATGACGCCGCCATCTCCGTTGCCACCATCTCCGCTGCCACCATCGTCGTCATCATCGCTGGTGCTCGAATCCTGCGGATCGGGGTCGGGTTCCGAAGGTCGATCTGCAGCGTAGTCCATGTCGACCGTGAAGCTGACCACATCACCGGTGTCATGCGGACTACCGATCATCTCGATGTACATCTTGCCGTAGATGTCGGCCATGACGGGGTGGCCCATGACACTCACCTCGTTGACGTAGTGCATGTGGTAGTCGGCGTTGCCGGGGTAACCGATGATTCCGGATCCGTAGAAGGTGTACCCGTACGCCTCGATGCGGGCATCGAGGCCATTACCGCTTCCCATCGAACCCGGTGCGGGGTTGGTGCGGTCGAAGACCATCCGTGCGCTGTCCAGTGCGTGGATCTCGAACCCGCAGATCTCGGTCAATCCCAGGCCCCTGAAGCAGAAGCCGAGTCGGGTGCCGGTGTTGAAGACATGCACGCTCCAGTTGGTGCCGACCGCGCAGGCGGTATGGAGTTCCGGAGGAGCGTAACTGGCCGGGTAGCCCGGGATGTAACCGTTGCCGAGCGTGATGGTCTCGATGTATCCCGAGCAGTGATGGGCGGAGACTTCCAGGCCGATGTAGTCAAAGACCGTCACGCCTTCCGAGAGCTCATCGACGAGCTGAACCATGCCCGGGTCGTTGATCTGGGCGAGAATGGTGTCGGACGCTGTTGCGGTCGCACCGAGTCCGCCAAGCAGGGCGGCCCCGAGGATGATGTTCCTGAATCGATTCATTGTGATTGCCTATCGAGTAGTTCCGGGTGTGATGAATGACGTGCCGAAGTACGGACGTACCATCAAGGACCGCGAACTTGTCCGGGCAACCTTCCGATGAGAGTCTGCTTTTCGGTCAACCATCATTCATTCCACGATGCGTTCTGGGCGCGCGTCATCGCGGGTTCTACCCTGAAAAAAGGGCTTCACGACTCAGTTGCAGGGGCCCATCTCGAGAGCAGGTAGGAAAGATCGGATCCGTCGACGTTGCCGTTCCCGACGAGATCGCTCTCCGGGACATCGGACTCCCAGTCGGCCGCGCGGATCATCCTTGTCGCTCAGGGCTCGTCGAATGGGGCGCTGCAGTGCGTCGTGGGCATCAAGGTCCAACCCGAAAGGGGGATGCCGTTCTGGATGTGAACAACATCAATCTCCTGGTTCCTTGAAAGGAATTCCTTCTTCTGCGGTCTTTCCAACCTGACACGAACAGCCCCTTTCGATTCAACCAGGCAGGTGCTCCTCTTCAAGTCTCCGTTCACGTCATCCGTGGGTTTTCTGTATTCGAAATCACGTCGGCCCATTCCTCTGGCTGTGCACTCCATCGACTCGAATGCCCTTGCAGGTCGTTGCTCGGTCACTTCATTCGCATCGTGTCCGGATCGTGAAAGACCCCACCTGCAATCGCAGGTGGGGTCTCTTTCACGGAGTGATCATGCCTACGACATCATTGCCAGTTGCCGAGAACGTACGCGAGGTCCTGCCCGTTGACGATGCCGTCGTCATTCAGATCGCCGGCGGATTCGCGGGTGTTCCACATTCCGAGTATTTCAGCCAGGTCGATGCCGTTCACCCGGCCATCGCCATTTATGTCGCCCCTGAGGGGGTCCGTATCGTTGGGCCCGGGGTCGGGATCGCCGGGACGATTGCCGACGAAGTCCATGTCGACTGTGAAGCTGATGACATCATTGATGTCGTGCGGTCCTCCGAGAAATTCGATGTACATCCGGGAGTAGGTGTCCCTCTCCGGCGGCAGGCCCATGATGCCGACCTCGTCGATGTAGTACATGGCGTAATCGCTGTTTCCCGGCCAGCCGGTCCCGTAGCCGTAGTTCACGATGTTCGCATCGGCGCCCCAGCCGCTGCCGGTGGTACCCGGCCCGGGGTTGGTACGGTCGAAGACCAGTCCTGCGGAGTCCAGTGCCAGGATCTCGAAGCCGCAGATGTTGGCGGGGCTCAATCCCCTGAAGCAGAATCCCAGTTGTCCGCTGGTGGAGGTGAAGACGTGGACGCTCCAACCAGTACCCACGCCGCAGGCGACATGGGACTCGGTTGCTGCCGTGCCTGCGGGATACGCGGGGATGTTTCCCGTTGCGAGTGTGACGGTGTCCGTGCCACCAGTGCAGTGGTAAGCGACGATGGACATGCCTATGTAGTCGTGAGGCGACACGAATTGCGAGAGTTCCGGGACATCCTGATAGGCGCCTGGATCATTGATCTGCGCGATAATCGTGTCCGATGCGGACGCCGATCCACAGGCACTGCCCACGACCATGGCTCCGAGTGCAATACTTTTGAGTGAAATCATGAAGAATGCCTTTCGTTGGTTGAACAGTTTCATGAACTGGTCATGAACTGGTCATGAAATGGTCATGAATCGGTTCATGAACTGGTACTTGATGCCGGGCGAACAGCCGACTCACCACACTCCGCGGGAATTCGGGGGCGACCTTCCGGGGCTCGGTCGCTTCAATGTTCAAATTCCTCATTATTCGCAGGTCTGGTCGGCTGGAACACCGGCTCGTCTCGCCATTCCGGCGGCGGTTTCGCTTGCCGCTGCCGCGGAGTCGGATACCCATCCCGGGTGTGATTGAGTACCTTCGTTTCGAACACGACTGAATTCCAAAGACCGTGAGGCTCCAGATCGCCATGCCTGCCCCCATCATGTCCCTCTCCAGGCGTCTGTCCGAACACGCAGACAAGCAACCCGATGTACTCGCGCTCACCCGGCTGGGTCCGGATGGGGAGCCAGCTTCCGTGCTTGACTACGGTGGTCTCTGGCAACGGGTGGGGGGGCTGGCTTCGAGACTGGTTGAAACCGGCGCGAACGGAAAGCCGGTTCTGATCCCCGAACACAACGGGATCGACTACGTGGTGGGTTATCTCGCGTGCATTCGCTCAGGAGCGATTGCGGTCACCGCACATGCTCCACGAGCCAACGACCGTTCCGGCCGGCTGGATTCGATCATTGGTGATGCCCGTCCGGTCTGCGCATTGGCCAGCACCGACACCATTGGAAAATGCCTGGACATCGGCAGTCCACTTCTCAGGGAACTGACCTTTCATGCAACCGATGATCCTGACCTGGATGCTGAGGGCGATGCCGACCTTCCCGAGGTGGATCTCGATTCGATCGCGATGTTGCAGTACACCTCGGGGTCCACTTCCAGCCCGCGGGCGGTGCAGGTGACGCACGGGAATCTCATCGCCAACCTCGACGTGATGAGATCCATGTTCTATCGAGATGGGTCGGTCGGAACCGTCTGCTGGCTGCCTCTCTTCCATGACATGGGGCTGATCGGCATGGTCATGACCAGCCTGGTCAGTGGCATCACCGCCAATCTGATGGCGCCCGAAGAATTCGTGATGCGACCCATCCGTTGGTTGCGTGCGATCTCGAAGACCCGATCCGAGTATTCCGGTGGACCTAATTTCTCCTTTTCACTCTGTGTCGAACGCACCAGCCCCGAGGAACGTGCCGAACTGGACCTGAGCTGTTGGAAGATTGCGCTGAATGGTGCGGAAGCGATCCAGCCTCGCACCATCGAACGATTCGTCGATGTCTTCGAGCCCTGCGGCTTCGATGTTTCAGCGATGCAACCTTGTTACGGTCTTGCCGAGTCGACCCTGATCGTGGCAACCCGCGTTCCGGGAAGTCCTCTTGGGTTCAAGCACATCAGTTCGAATGCACTTGCCGACAACAGACTGGTCACATGCGAGGCTGGTGCCGTCGATGCTCGACGAATCACGACCTGTGGTCCCCCAATATCGAATCATGACGTGCGGATACTCGATGCGGCCGGGGCCTTCACCGGAAGTGGAGGAGAGGTCGGTGAGATCTGTGTCCGTGGACCCAGTGTGGCCAGGGGGTATCGACAAGGGGCGGATGCCGATGCGAACGTCTTCGTGGACAGCCTCGACGGTGCTTCCGGGCCCTGGCTGCGCACCGGTGACCTGGGTGGTTTTCTCGGCGATGAACTGGTCATCGCCGGTCGCTTGAAGGATCTGATCATCGTCGGAGGGGCGAACCATCATCCCCAGGATATTGAACGGACCGCCGAGCAGGCACATGACGACATCGCCAGCGGCGGCTGTGCGGCGTTTGCAGTTCAGGAAGAAGCGCTTCATGGGGGGGAGCGGGTGATTCTCCTGGTCGAACTGGTTCGCGAACGAAGTCGTGCCTTGAGATCCAGACCGGAAGAAGTGGATGATGTTCGGACGACCATCACCAGCAAGGTTCGTTCGGCCATTTCCAGTGAACATTCCGTCGCATTGTCCCGATGCATCATCATCAAGTCCGGGGGCATCCCCCGAACGACCAGTGGGAAGGTGCGCCGAGCGGCGGCCGCGGCAGCGTGGCGACGTGGCGAGCTTCCGCTCATCGATGGAACCTGAACGGCCATGCCTGCTCTTGAATCGTGATATCGAAGAAGATGAGCATTTCATTCTTCGGTATGATGCTTCCATGTCCATGTCGCATGTCGATTTCCTCCAGCCGTTCGAGATGATTTCCCGGCTGATGGAACGAGGTCCCGATCAGCATGGATCCAGGAAAGTCATCCTGATCAACGACCCGGTCGATGTCCAGACCGTCATGCACTCACCATCCATCGTTCGAAGCGAGGCCATGCGCACGCTTGCCGGAGATGGACTGATCTTCTCTGATGGCGACAAGTGGCGTGAACGAAGGCGTTCCATGCAGCCTTCCTTCCCGCCAGCCGACCCCGATCGACATGTTGGTGAGGTGGACTGGGCGGTGGCTGGCCTTGTTTCGAGGCTTGAAGACTTCGCTGATGGTCCAGATACCTTCCAGCTTCTTGATGAAATGCTTCGGTTCACGACCCGACTGATCTATCGCGTTGCGTTTGGCATCGAACTCGAAGTCGATCATGAAACGGGTCCGATGCTCATCCGTTTCTTCGATGCCGCCGCGAGGACGTCCATGGCGTTCATCGATGCACAGTCACCACTGGACATCTCCGCGATGCGAACCTTCCAGTCCGCGCGCAAGGAACTTGACCTTGAGATCGAGTCCATCATCGAGCGAGGTCGTCGCACGGGTGTCGGCGAGGACCACGTGCTTGGTGTCCTGCTTCGAATGGTGTCCGGTGAGTCGGGTTTCACCGAGGAGGATGTTCAAGACGAGATCCGCACCCTGCTTCTCGCCGGTGCGGAGACGACCTCCAACGTTCTGACCTGGCTTTTTCTGCTTCTTGATGCTCACCCGAACGTGCGATCCGAGATCGAGTCCGAGCTGGATGTCGATTCGGAATCGGAACTTCTGCAAGCATCGATCCTCGAGACGTTGCGCCTCTTCCCTCCGGTCTGGTTCATTTCGCGGCAGGCGATCGCACCGGTCACCGTCTCCGAATGCACCTTCGACGAAGGAGACTGGGCGTTCATCTGTACCTACCTGGTGCAGAGGAACCCGGACTACTGGAATGAACCGAACTCCTTCCTGCCGGGTAGATTCGCGAAGGGATTCAAGCTTCCTCATCGATACTCCTGGTTTCCCTTCGGAGGCGGACGGCATCTCTGCCTCGGAAAGGCCCTTGGCGAACTTGAGAGCTTCGAATCAGCACGATCGATCATGAAGTCGTTTCGACTGGTGAGGGCTGATTCCGAACCGCTCCCCCCGCGCATCGGCCTGGTGCTCAAGCCGTTGCATGACGTGCCCATGCGCGTTGAAAGACGTACCTCTGGTGATGACTCTGCCCGCACGTGAAGCATGCGCGATCGTTCATGCGTTTCGATTGCGTGAATGAACGATGCTTTGATCAACGCGAGGACATGACCCGAACTTCACCCACAGCAGTCGGTTCGTGTGCTTGTCGCGGCATCCGGCGCGAAACGATCTTGTTTCAGCTTTTCATCTTGTCTGACCTGTAGAGTTCGAAGATCTTCTCGGACAGGTTCGGGAGATTGTTGGTTTCGAAGATCAGCGCGGCGGTGATCTCGATCTTCAACCATTCGGCGAGTTCCCCTGCGATCCAGAGCAGGCTGACCGAGTCAAGCCCCAGCAGGTCGAAGGTCGCTTCGAGATCGACTTCGTCAGGTCCGCAGTTCAACTCCTCTGCGATCCGATTCTGCAGCCATGACAGGATCACGGAACTGTTTATTGACTCATCCATTTTTCCCGTTCCCATCGCTGGTGCGTTTGTCGTCACCTTGTTCCGCCTGATCTGCTCCGATTTCACTTGGATGGAATCGGAGTGAGAGAGGAGGACCCATCAGAAAGCCGTCCCTGGGAGCATCTTCGGCTTCGTCTTCGAAGGACATGAGGAATTCGGAACAACACTTTCCGATGATCATGGCGCCTTCGGTGAGCGCCAACGGGGCGCCCAGGCAGTAGTGACGGCCAAGGCCGAAGGGGAGGTACTCGTCACCTTCGATCTGGCCTTTCTCGAGAAATCGTTCCGGCTGGAAGTCATCAGGATCATCCCAGACCTCTTGATTCCTGTGAATGAGATAGAGGCATGTATAGATCTGGTCTCCCCGCTCGACCTTCACTTCCCCGTCGATGACCATCGGTTCCGGAGCGGTGCGCGCCACCAGCCATATCGGTGGTCGCATTCGAATTGATTCACGACAACATGCGGTCGCGACGGTCAGCTTCTCCACTTCCTTGATGTTCCGGGGGGGCCATTCCTCGAAGCTTCGGAACTCATCCCGTATGCCTGAGAGCCATTCCGGTTTTTCGGACAGGAACTGGAAGGTGTTCGAGATCATCGAGGAAGTGGTCTCCACCGATGCAAGCAGCAGGCTGGAGGTGTGTTCTATGATGCGTTGGTCCGTGACGCTGTCGTCGCCCTTTTGCCATTCGATCATGCATTTCATCGCTCGACTGGGACAGAAGGAACCGGTCTTGGCCAGGTCCAGGATCTTCCCTGAGATCTCGTAGACATCCTTCTTGCATTCTCGGAGATCCTCCATGATCGCCGGGTCTATTCGACCCGAGGGGTCGAAGATCCAGATGCCGGTGAGTCGATTTGATGTCGAGGCCATCTTCATGAGCGTCATGGCATGATCGGTGTCGATTCCGATGTCGATTCCGAAAATCGATCGTGAACTTATTCGCAGCAACGTTGCTGCTATCAGTGGAACCAGGGCGAGCGACGTGCCATTTCGGGCTGCATCACGCATCTGGTCGAGCAAGGCATCGATGGACTGGCTGATCTCGGGAAGACAGTCGTCGAAGGCTTTCTTGGTCAACCCGGGTCGAATGTTCTTTCGGGCATCCTTCCACTCCTCTCCGGATGTCCACGGGAGACCTTCCCCGACCATTCGACGCAGGATCTGTGGCCGATGGAGCTTGGGATCGTTGAGAATCTCCATGGCAAGTTTGCCGTCAAGCAGGATATGACCTCGACCCGCGATCTGATCCAGGGATATCACCCTCTTGCCCGGGTTTTGCGCGCGCAGTTGTTCGATGATCTCGATGGGGGATTGGTCTTGGAGGTTGTCCATGCTCACGGTGGCAACTTTCATCCGTCGAGGTTCTATTCAAGGCTGGTGGCGTCGTCATCAGGGGGAATCGAATCCCCTTCCATTTGAAGAGTCGTTCGGTCACCTTCATATCGTCATGTCATGGTGTGTCCATCAGCTCCAGTCGGTCACCGGAACGATGATAATCATCATTCCGTTCAACTTGCGAACCAAGTAAGTAAGATTGATAACCTTGTCATTATGGTCTGTAGCGGTTGTCTTTGCTGCTTATTCCGGACATGTGAAAAAATGAACTGGCAGGTTTGGAATTGTCACGGGTTGCGTGATGATATCGATCTGTACGTCGTCCCTCATAATCGTTGAACAGGTCTGCGCTGCTTCCGACTGAACGGCATGGGTATACTCGCCAATAATCTCTACAACCTCTCATTGATCGCCATGGGCGACCAGGGAGATGTCGAGTCGCCACTTCCAACTCGATTGGACTTCAGCAAGTTCGATTCCGCTTCGATCGCACACTTCGAGCGTCTTGTGGCAAGCCGATTCGGTCGTTCATGGGACATCGATATCCAGCATGCGGGATTGGACTTGAAGGCTCTGGCCCAGGAGCTCGAACAGCTTCCCCAGGTCAGTTCCCCTGAACGCCTTCATACCTTCAGGGAAACGGAATTTCGTGACGCCGGCATGGTCTTGTTCTTTCCCGGACAGCACGGACTGGCTCGAACCTTTCAACGATTCAGCGACCTCATCGATGACCGGCATTCCGTTCTTGCCGTTGACTACGATGGTCTTGACGAACGTGTCATTTCATCGAAGACCATGCAGCAGAGCGTGGACGTATTCCATCGCGTGCTTCTGGAGAAGCACGAAGAACTCGTGGGCCGCCTTGCCAACGGTGGGGGGGAAGTCGTTCTCTTCGGATTCTGCATCGGTGGGTGTTACGCACATGAATTTGCGAGAATCCTGGTTGAAAGGCACGACATCAACGTTCGCCTGGTGATCTTCGACGGTCACCCTGCCGAGTGGTATTCAGGTACGGGAGCTCGTGATCTGTTCAGAAAGACGAAGAAGGTGCTGCAGATCGTGCGTGCCAAAGGGCGCATCGAGCGCAGCCTCGTTCGTCAGGGGCGCAGGCAGCTTCATCTTCTCGGCAAGCATGTGAGTGTGGAACTGGATGTCCCGGCCCTGCTCCTGCGGTCGAATTCAATCGAGGAATCCTGGGGTCTTTCGCAGGAAGCCTGGCAGCCTTTCGTTCGGGAGTGCCAGCAGGTCGATATCCCGGATCTGTCCCATCTGGATCTGTTTCAAAGGCGCATGGAAGCACGACTGTCTCCCTACCTTGAACCCGGTTACCGGTTTGTTTCTTGAATGCCGGGTTGATCCGACCCCGGACACGATCGGTCCTCTCCGAAATCTCGCATCGGTAACGACCTTCCCTTGACTCATGACTGGACATGAATCCAGTCGATGAAGGCCGCATCCGAGGCGATGCTGTCTTCAGTCAGTTGAAATCTCATGATGAAAACGACCTGTGCTCCGTTGTCGTATCGCTTTCTTGTCCCTTGCAGGCAAGCGCTTCAAGGGCGGATCCACGGCCGGATCCTGTGAAACCAGGAATCTGCACCCGCTCATCGGCGTCTGGAGAAATGTCGACGCATGAATCGATCTTGATCAGAGCGGTTCGTTCGGCGACGAAGAACCGGGCGGTGTGCCTGGTACATGTGGTTAGTGCGGTCAGTGGTCGTGTCTGGAAGCAATGAGGCATGCGCTTTTGGTGTGAACTCATGAATGACGACCGGCCTGCATGATGCAGGCCGGTCGTCGGTGGTCGATGGGTATGCCTTCGTGGATGAGTCAGTTGGCAGGTGGTGTCCACCTTGGCGGATGAGCCTTCAGCACTGTGGTGTGCATACCTGGCAGACTGAAGCACCCCAGCCCTCGGAACACTGCAGTTTGCCCGATCCACCCGCAGCCATGCCCAGCTCCTGGTCGGTCAGGTTGTCTGACGTGTCTGGTGCCGTGGGGAAGGTGATGTTGATCGTATTATCAGTGTTCTCGACGATGTTCACATTGACCTCGTCGGGGACGTCGATGTCGTATTCCTTGAGGACGGCCCTGGGGTCGCTCATGAAGCGAGCCTTCAGGGCTTCGTCGTTCCAGCAGGCAGAAAAGAGTGCACTGAGTTTCATTTTTTGATCTGTCATGAGTGGGTCTCCATTTCAATTATCTTTTTAGACGATTTCGGGGTGGATGAAAACGCCGTCACTCCCCTGATGACTGAATCATAATCTGTTCTGGACAGTAACTCATCTGGGTTTCGATGAATTCACCACTTTGTCCGCCGATAGGGGCTGCTTTGGGTGCAAGACTGATCGTCAGATGGTGCTCGGTGGTGGTGCGTCCATGAGAACGAGTTCTCCGACATGTTGTGACCTGATGCCTGCACGAAATCTGTTGCCGGATCGGCTTGCGCCTAGTCCTTCATCGGTCTCTGATACAGCCAGAGTGTGAGCAGGGCGAGCCCGAAGGCGACGCCGACGATGAGGCTGCCGGGAATCCACCCGACGAGCAAAGGCAGGATCGCATTCGTATCGGCGTATGCTTCGCCAGGAGCTTTGGGCATCGACTGCCAGACCCGGTACCCCTTGTCGACTCCGAGCGCCAGCCCGAACCAGATGCAGAGAACTCCGGTTAACAGCAGGGGGGCTCGTCCCCAGTACGAGCGATTCCGTGCCGCGAGCATCCCGCAGGTGATGCCGCCCAGAAGACCGATTCCGGCGACCGTGAAGGAGGCCGCCGAAAAAGATTGTCCGTAGTCCGGTTTGTAGGCGATCCAGAATCCGATGATGACC
>JAQWMQ010000034.1 GCA_029246705.1 Phycisphaerales bacterium
TTGTACTGGATGCGGTCATCCTGCGGCAGGCGGTCGGTGGCCACGGTGTAGGCAGCCAGGGCTTCAGGGTACTGATCGGCCGTGAGTGCATTACGTGCCGTCATCAGAAGATCCTCGACCTTGATCGACTCAAGGAAGGATTCGTTCTCGAGCCTGTCGCTGGAGGCTGCGTCCACTTCCACCACCGGATCCGATTGCAGCATGACATCGGGCATCAGGATTTCATCGTTCGGTGCCTGAAGCAACACCAGTGGAAGTACCAGTTGGGACAGCGTCACTCCTGAAAACATCATGAGACACCTCCTTCTCTGGTGATCAGTCGTGGGGACCATCTTCGCTCGGCAAGCAGGCAGTCCGCCAGCAGGAAGATGAAGGCAAGTCCGGCGAACCACTGGAATCGAGGCGTTGCAATCCGAACCTCCGTGGCCTCCATTTCAGCTCTCTGGTCGTCAGCCACCACTGATTCGAATAT
Source organism: Phycisphaerales bacterium (assembly GCA_029246705.1). GTDB lineage: Bacteria > Planctomycetota > Phycisphaerae > Phycisphaerales > SM1A02 > JAKVBQ01. Next base: position 473 of record JAQWMQ010000034.1, read on the forward strand.
GTCACCCAGGTCGAACTGCTTGGTTCCCGCGCCGATGAAGGCGCCCTCACCTGCAAGAGCGGTCTCTTCAAGGGTCGAAGTCTGCATCTTCGTCCAGACCTGTTGCCCTTCATGGGTCAGCCAGGTGCGTCGTCCGTTCGAGAACGTCGGGATTCGCGCGCCGGTGTCTGAATCGCCGAGTCCAACCGTGTAGACCCGGATGCCGTGATCCGTGAAGGCATTTCGAGCGGCCTCGACCGGACCGCTTTGCTGGTCTTCGCCGTCACTGAGGATCACGATGGCCTTTCCGCCGGCGTCTTCATCCGTGAAGGAGTTCGCGGCCAGTCGAATCGCTTCTCCGAGCATCGAGCCGCCTCGGGTGCTGGTTCTCGCTGACACTTCTTCCAGGGTGAGTCCGAGTGCGCGGTAGTTCAGGGTCAGTGGTGACTCGACTTGTGCGTCACCCGCGAAACTCACGATGCCGGCACGGTCGCCACCCAGGCGTTCGATGGTGTCGCTCATCGCCTGCTTGGCGCGCTCCAGTCGGTTTGGTGTGGCGTCTTCCGCGAGCATCGAACGGGAGACGTCGAGAACGAAGAAGACGTCCATGCCTCTTCGCTGGATCTCCTCGTGTCGGACGCCCCATCTCGGATCCATGATCGCGAAGACCAGTGCGCACAAGGCCGCGATGGTGAGTCCAGCCTTGGCCACTGGACGCACTCGGCTGGCACCCGGCGTGATGAAACCGAGCATTCGCTTGTCTGCAAAGCGGCGCATGAGGGTGATGCGTCGACGCATCGCCCAGGCAGCGACCACCGCAAGGATCAGGACGATCCAGGCAAGGTTCAGCAGCAGTGGGTGTACGAAGTGAAAGTCGGACATCTTTGTCTTTCGGTCTCTGGACTGGTCAGGGAAGTGATCTGAACGTGGTCAGTGAAAGGAACTGCTCGATCACAAGCAGCCCGAAGGCGAGCAGCAGGAGCGGGGGGATCATGTAGCCACCCAGCTGCATCGGTTCGACTGCATAGTCGACGTACTGCAGGTAGCGGCGTTGTTCGGTCTCGGTCTTCTCCAGTTCGTCGATGGTCTCGTAGATCTTCTGAAGACTCGAGGTATCGGTTGCACGGAAGTATCTCCCGCCGGTTCGATCCGCCATCTCGGTCAGGGTCTGTTCGTCGATGTTGACCCGGGTCGGTCGGAGTTCACGGCCGAAGGGCGTCTGCACGGGTGCGAGGGCGACGCCACGCGTACCGACACCGATGGTGTAGATCTTGATCCCGTACTTCTGGGCCAGGTCCGCGGCAACCAGCGGTTCTATGGATCCAGCCGTGTTCTCGCCGTCGGTGAGCAGGACGATCACCCTGCTCTTGATCCGCTGTCGATTCGTCTCCTGGGCCCTTTCACCGACGTCACGAAGGCGTTCCACCGCAAGCGCCACGGCATCTCCGATGGCGGTTCCATCCTCGGAGGCGATCTGGACGTTCTGGAGCTGGCTCATCGAGTTGAGCAGGTGTGCGTGGTCGAGCGTCATGGGAGAAAGGCTGTCGGCGTAGCCGGCGAAGCTGATCAGCCCGATCAGGTCGTTCGGGCGACCGGGCAGGTCTTCGCTGCCTGCGATGAAATCCGCACCTACGCGCTTGACCGCTTCCAGACGGTTCGTACGCCGATCGTCGATCTCGAAATCCTCGGCCAGCATGCTGCTGGATCGGTCCACCAGCATCTGCATCGCCACGCCCTCCACGGTGACCTTGGTCTGTTCATTTGCCTTGACCGGTCTGGCCAGCGTGATCACGAGCAGTGAGAGCACCAGGACTCGTATGCCGGTCGGCACCCAGCGCAGTCGACTGCGCAGCGTTCGTCCGGCGAGTCTTGCGCCTTGCACGTCGGAGAAGGTGATCGTGGCCCGATTACGCCCGCGTACGGTCGTCCACCAGGCGAGGGGGACCAGGACACCGAGAAGAAGCAGCCAGATTGCATCGGGGTGGAAACTCATGCCGACTCCTCCTTGTCCGTGACCATGGTCTGCTTGACGAACATCCGGGCCGTTCCAAGGGCGGTCGAGCATTCACTGATGCTGATCGAACCACCTGCAAACTTCGCACGGTCACTCTCACGAACGATGCGTTCGAGGAGAAGGTGGGCATCATCGTTGATGTCCTCGTGGTCGAGTGCCGCCTGGATCAGCTCGTTGGAGGTGCGATCCGGGGCATCGATGTCGAACTGGAAGGCGACGTACCACCTGAGCACGGTCTCGATTCGCTGGTATCGCTCGGTGGTGGCCCCCTCGATCGGTGGTCCTTCCGCTTCGATTCGCTGAAGTTCGCCCAGCGCCCACTCGTGCGGAATCCGAGGGCGGATTTTCCGCCGTGCGGCCATGGTCAATGCGATCGCCACCAGTGCGAGCAGAGTTATGCCGCCGGTCACCAGGGCCGCGACCACCCAGTCCTCGCGTTCGCTGTCGAGGCTGTCATCCACCGCTGGGCGGATGTCTGCAAAGCTGCTCGGGTCGAAATCGCCTTCGATCAGAGACTGGATCATGAAACGTGTCGGTTCGGTCCTGAGTACCGAATCCGAACCGTAGTGTGCCTCGATCGAAGGAAGCTCGATCTCTCCGCTGGCAAGGGTCGAGACGAGAATCCGCTGTCGTTGTGCGACATTCAGTCCCGTCGCTTCGTCGAGGGCATCCTCGATTCGAAGTATGTCGAATTCGCCGAGTCGGTTGTCATTCGGGAGGACCAGCTCCGCTCTCTGGCGGGGCGGGGCTTCGATGGTCACGACCAGCTCGATTGGTTCACCCGCCTCGGCCTGGAGGCTGTCGGCATGGATCGCCAGTCGAACGTCCTGCTCTTCCGCGATGGCAATGAGCTCCCGGTCCTGCGGCGACGAGGTCGTCTCGACTCGATCGCAACCGGTGAAGGCAGTGGTTCCAAGGATGAGGATTGCGTGGGGCAGAAGGCTCATCGTCGTTGCCTCCGTTCCCGCTTGCGAAAGTAACTGGTGATCGGTTCGATGAAGGAATCGCCGGTCCTGACCTCGATCGGTTCGAGTCGCATCTTTCTGAATGATCGGGTTCGAATGCCCGATCGCTCTCGTGCATAGCCTTCGAACCTTCGTCTGACGCCACGTCGCGAGGTGTCCACATGGACTCTCCTGCCGGTCTCCGCATCCTCGAGTTCGATGATGCCCACCTTGGGAAGGCTTTCCTCGCGTTGGTCGGTCACAACCACCGGAATCACGTCATGACGAAGCGACGCTCGCTTCAGGGCCAGGTTCCAGGAGGTCTCCTCGTCCTGGAAATCGCTGATGGTGAACACCACGGATCTTCTCTTGGCCACTCGGTTGAGCTCGTCCAGTGCGGCGGAGAGATCGGTCCCCGTACCTTCCGGTTGAACGGTCAGGACCTCCCTGATGATTCGAAGCACGTGACGGACTCCCTTGCGTGGTGGGAGGAATCGCTCCACCCGGTCGGTGAACAGCAACAGTCCGACCTTGTCACTGTTTCGGATCGCAGCAAATGCCAGGGTCGCCGCAAGCTCCGCCACCAGTTCGCGCTTGAGCTGGCCGTTCGTTCCGAAACCCTGCGATCCACTCACGTCCACTGCAAGGATGACGGTGAGCTCGCGTTCCTCGCGGAACTTCTTGATGTGGGGTTCACCGGTTCGTGCCGAGACGTTCCAGTCGATCGTCCTGACGTCGTCACCGACCTGATAGGGGCGGACCTCCTCGAATTCCATTCCGCGACCCTTGAATGCGGAGTGGTAACGTCCCGCAAGCATGTCAGTCACCAGGTGACTGGTACGTATCTCGATCCGGCGGATCTTCTTGAGCAGTTCGGTCGACAGCATCATCTTCTCACAGCAGGGTCTGGTCGGGCATCCGTTCTTGAAGGTGCTCAGGGAACGGGGACATGGTCCAGGAGTCGGTCGATCAGGTCGTCTGAATTGAGTTCCTCGGCTTCGGCCTCGTAGCTGACGATGAGCCTGTGTCTCAGCACGGTGTGCGCGACGTCCTTCACATCCTGGGGCAGCACGTATCCACGTCCGGCAAGGAATGCGTTGGCACGTGCAGCCATGGTCAGTGAGATCGTCGCACGGGGTGAGCCGCCGAAATCCACCAGGCCTTCGATCGGCACGCCATGACGGGATGGATCACGAGTGGAGACCACCAGCTCGACGATGTAGTCCTTGACCCGGTCGTCGATGTGGATCTTGTCGACGGTCTTCCTGGCCGCCCTGATCGATTCCGGATCAGTGACCGCCTCGACCTCCGGCATGCCACTGCTTCGCGCCATGCGATCGAGGATCTCGCGTTCCTCCTCGGGAGTCGGATAGTCGACGATCAGCTTCAGCATGAATCGGTCGACCTGTGCTTCCGGAAGCGGATAGGTGCCTTCCTGTTCGATCGGGTTCTGGGTCGCCATGACCAGGAACGGATCGTCCATGGGGTAGGTGTGTTCACCGATGGTCACCTGTCGTTCCTGCATCGCTTCCAGAAGCGCACTCTGCACCTTGGCCGGTGCGCGGTTGATCTCATCGGCGAGGACCAGGTTGGAGAAGATCGGTCCCTTCTTCACCGTGAACTCTCCATCCGATGGTCGGTACACCAGCGTGCCGAGCAGGTCGGCGGGGAGGAGATCGGGCGTGAACTGAATTCTCTGGAACCCGGTCGAGATGCATTTGGAGAGCGTTGAGACCGCGGTGGTCTTGGCCAGCCCCGGCACGCCCTCGATCAACACGTGTCCGTTGCACAGGATGCCCATGATCAAGCCGTCGAGCAGTTCCTCCTGTCCGACCACCACGTTGTGGATCTGGTCTCGAAGAAGTTGGAAGGGGCGACTGTGCTGAGCCACTTCCTGTTCGATGGCACTGATGTCTGGTTGTGTAACGGTCATTGTTCTCGGTCTCCTTCTGGGGGATCGGGTGCTTCCTTCTCGCCGCCCAGTTTAAAGATGGATCGGTCCGAGGCTGCACTGTCGACCTCGCATCAGCCCTACGCTCCATCCGGCCGGAAGGTTCGTGGGTAACCCGCTACCCTGACGGCCCCTTCCTCCCATCCCCCGAACAGCCCCCAGGAGTTGACACCAATGAGGATCGCGTTTCTCGGAACCGGCGTGATGGGGGCCTCCATGGCCGGGCATCTCATTGACGCCGGGCATGATCTCACCATTCACACCAGAACGCAGGCTCGTGCGGAGGCACTCCTGAGCCGCGGGGCCATCTGGGCGGAAACGCCGGCTGTTTGTGCGGACGCTCAGGATGTCGTGATTTCGATCGTTGGGCTCCCATCTGACGTCGAATCCGTCTATCTCGGCCCTGAAGGGGTTCTGGCGGCTGGAAAGCCACCGAGCCTTCTCATCGACATGACCACCAGCACGCCCTCCCTCGCCCGCAGGATCCACCAGGAGGCCTCCCTGCGCGGAATCAGCTCCATCGATGCCCCGGTCTCCGGGGGCGACGTGGGGGCTCGAAATGGCACTCTGTCGATCATGGTGGGGGGAGATCACGACGCTATCACCACCGCCATGCCCCTTCTGGAGGCGATGGGAGGCTCCATCGTCCATCAGGGAGGGCCCGGAGCCGGCCAGCACACCAAGATGGTCAATCAGATTCTCATCGCCTCAATGATGGTCGGGGCTAGTGAAGGCCTGCTGTACGCGGAACGGGCCGGCCTCGATGGCGCCAAGGTGATTGAATCCGTCGGTGGGGGTGCGGCTGGCTCCTGGACCATCAACACCCTGGGCCCAAGGATGCTTCAGCGTGATTTCGAACCGGGTTTCTACGTCGAACACTTCCTGAAGGACCTCTCGATCGCCCTTCAGGAGGCTCAGGAGATGGGTTTGGAACTTCCAGGGCTCATCCAGGCCCACGCCCTGTACGCCAGGCTTGAGGCCGATGGACTGGGCCGCAAGGGCACCCAGGTGCTTCTGACTCTGTTGGAACGGCTGAATGAGGTCCAAAGCAGCTCCTGACCGGGTTGAACGGATCGCCTGAGCGAGTACACTGTCCGGCTCGCTCTGGCGGAAGGACTGCACCAACATGACCACGGCAACAGCAATCGATCCAACCGGCACCTACACCTTCACCATCAAGAAGGCGCCGTTGCGCACTGCGCAGATCAAGACCGTCAAGCGTCTCATGGAGATGCAGCCGCACATCCAGCATGGACTCAAGGATCTCGCCCGGGGCCGCGCTCAGGGTGGCAACGACCCTCGTCGTCGTGCCGGTCGAATCTGGGTGCACCGAAAGCGTCGAACCAACCTGGTCAAGGTCGAGGCTGGAGCCACCTTCACGCTCCGCCTGACACCCCAGATGGTGCCCGACATCAACAGCGTCATGGACTTCCTTGACGCCAAGAGCGCCTGAGCACCGCACCCAACCAATTGAACGACACCTGACACGGACCCGAATGGGTCCGTGTTTTCTTGACGCGGCGGGATGTTCCTGTGGTGTGCGGGTCAGCCTGCACGTGCATTGAGGATGTGACTGATGTCCGGCATGCCTTCCGGGGTTGAATCACGAAGAAGGAGTCTCGCCCTGACGCAGGCATCGGTGACCGGCATGACTTCGAGTTCCTGCAATGCACTGTTGTCGTTGAGATGGGAGCAGATGGTGTCGATGCGCCCTTCGGCATACAGTCGGATCATGACGGCGACTGCATCGCAGCAGAAGGTGCGGCCGTTTTCCGCCACCAGTTCCTCAAGCCCCTGGGTGGAGGTGCGGACCTGGTCTTCACTCCTGTAACTGCGCAGGCTGGTCATCGCATCGAAAGCGTCGATGACGGCGAAGTAGCGTGCCGTCGCGGGAATCTGGCCGCCCACCAGTCCGTCCGGGTATCCGCTACCGTCGATTCGTTCGTGGTGCCAGCGAGTCACGGCGAGGATGATTTCATCGCGTTCACCCATTCGCAGAAGTCTCTGGTAGCCATGAAGCGTGTGCCGCTTCAGGATCGTGAACTCCTCTTCGAGCAACGGTCCTCGCTTGGCCAGGATCTCATGCGGCACGTCGATCTTGCCCAGGTCATGAAGGAGAGCGGCCATCATGAACCGCTGAGTCTGTGACTCGCTCAGGTTCAACGATTCCGCGAATGCCTGGGCGTACATGGTGACGCGCCAGTTGTGCGCCGCAGTGGGGAGGTCATGAAAGACCGCCGCCTGCGAAAGGGCATGTGCGAGGGCAAAGTCCATTCCTGATCGAATCTTTCCAGCGATTGCTTCGGACCCACGATTCACTCGAACACTGCATGGTTCGATTCGGCACACCGTGGCCTTCTGGTTTCAATACGCGGAAATCCATCAAACGTTGCATCGAGATGTGCCAAGGCCCGGAATTCCTGCATGTTTGCCCGCCATTCGGGGCTCGATGCCTACTCAGGGGCTGGCCAGGATCGCATGTCGGATCGGCATGACGATGTTCGGAACCACCCTCTGTTCCGCGATTCGCTCCGCGTGACCGGCCAGTGCGGCGAATCGATTGCTGAAATCCTCGACCGATTCCATCGCACCCAGGTGTCGAACCGTCAGGTAGATGCTGATCGGTTCCCGGTTCCAGTTCCCGGTCGAGCGTTCTCGAGCGGTGGTCCTGGTCTTCACCTCGAGGAAGGCCTGGACCTGTGAACTGGGTTCGAGGTTGATGCCGATGGTCGGTTGGGCATCCATGATCTCGTCGTTGGTGTCGAGCAGGTCGGCAAAGGGAGAATCCGCAAGAAGGGCGTTGAAGACGACCTCGTCACGATTCATCTGGGCTTCCATGTCGAAGCCGAAGACCAGTTCGAGATGTTCGACATCAAGCGGGCTGATCGACAGGAACCAGGGCGCGAGATCGAGCACCTTGCGATGAAGCCGATAGGCGTCTCCCAGGTCATCCGGGTTGACCGAGCCACTTCTCAACTGGGTGCCACGAAGGGAGAACCAGTTGTAGGCCCGTCGAGATTCATCCGAATCGAGGGCGAACTCGTTCTCGAAACGGCGAAAATTCGACAGCTCGGGAAACTCTCTCCGGAGTCGTCCGAACAGGTCCAGAACCGTCTCTCGTGAATCAGGAAGATCCATCTTGAGGCTGAGTTTCTGGTTGACGTAGAAGTCCGTCACAAGGGTGTCGAGATCGTTGACCATGCAGTCCATCCGGAAACAGCCCATCACTCGGGCTTGGTTCACCGGACGCTATCCGCCATCCACGCAGCTCGTGCTGCAAGTGCAGGTTATCCACGCCGGCCGGCACGCCCGTAGGACAGTCGTCGCCAGAGCCACTCCATGGGGCCCTGTCTGTAGTTGGCCAGCCACAAGGTGCTGAATACCGCCAGAGCCGCCCAGGTGCACAGGGACATCACGATCAGCCAGACCCGGTCGACCTGGCCGAAGAAGCCCAGTCCATAGTGGTAGAAGACGCTGGTCATGATGACGGTCTCGAGCAGGTAGACGCTCAGGGCCATCCGCCCGGTGCAGGCGGCAATGTGCGCGAACCAGCTCAGGGTGCCCCGGCGGACCAGCCAGACGATGACTCCGGCGTACCCGAGGGCCAGGATCACCGAGCCGAATTCATGAAGCACGATGGCCAGGATTCGACCCAGGGGCCAGTCTCCCCCGGCGATGGCCGTGAGCAGGGTGCCCGTACCCTCCATCAGCAGTCCGATCGGAAGTGCCACGGTGATCGCGAGACGGCGAAGTCCGCGGCCACCGTCTCCGAAGAATTGAGCGCGCAGAAGGGCCACGCCCAGGCAGAACATGGCCAGGACATGCCAGCCGTACCCCACCACGGCTGTAATCACGGCCATCACCCAGGAGATCGCTCGAAAGGCGAAGAGATCGACATAGGGTCCCTCTGCGTAGGCCCTGGTCTCCCCGAGGATCCAGATCGGATTGCCGGGGTTCCACTGGGCTGCATTGAGCACGCCGAGCCAGGTATCGGGGAGTTCCCCATCCACCATGGTCGGCATCTCGGGTGCCAACTGCTCGAGGGCGAACATGGCGGCCGCGAGCACGGTGCTGACGAAGAGGAAGATGATCCCGAGTGTCACCAGTGTCGCGTTGTTCAAGCGACAGAGGACGATGAAGCCGAACCCCAGGATCGCATAGATGGTGAGGATGTCCCCGTACCAGAACAGCAGTGCATGGATCACGCCGAAACACAGCAGGATCAACATGCGCTTGACGAAGAACCCTTCGAAGGGTCGACCCGCCTTCTTCGCTCGATCGAACTGGATGGCCGCGCCCACGCCGAAGAGTATCGAGAACAGCGAGATGAACTTGTACTGGAAGAACATCGTCATGATCCACCATGAGGACCATTCGACCGGGTTCGCGACCACCTGTTCAGAGCCGAAGCCCGGGGTGTTCATTCCGATCATCATCGGCATGGCGAAGAAGAGCGAATTGACGACGAGTATGCCCAGTAGGGCGATTCCCCTGAGAACATCGATCGATTCGATGCGTTCGGTGACCTTGACCGGCTTGAACTGGGCTGGTCGGGGAGGGACACTGACAGGCGGATTTTGGCTCATGGTTGATGTTTCCCTGGAGTCGTGTGGCGCTCGGGGAGCATCCTAGCTTCAAGTGCATTCATCCGGCCCGTCTCAGCGGGCGAGCAGCCAGTCCAGGACCTGCTGGGTGTCTTCCAACGATTCAAGCAACAGGTCGGGTTGGTGATCCCGAAGTGTCTGGAGCGAGGCGCTGCCGGTGGCCACCGCAATGACGCTGCAGCCCGAATGATGCGCGCAGTCGATGTCGTGGGGGGTGTCGCCGATGATCACGATCCGACCGGGATCCAGCAGTGCTCCCGTCTGTTCCTGATGGCGAAGTCTTGCAACCACCGGAAGATCCCGGCGGGTTTGGCCTTCGTCCCCGAACACGCCGAATTCGAACCAGTCCCTTTCGAATCCGGCATCCTTGAGCTTGAGCCAGCTGGTCGCCTCGATGTTCCCGGTGAGCACCGCGCTGACCAGCTCGGGATGTTCATGGACCGCCCTTGCCATCTCTATCGATCCGGGCATGGCGTGGGACCACGAACGATCCTCGAATGCCCTGGCCATCTCCCTGACGTAGGCGTCTTGGTACGCAGTGACCGTCTCGCCCCGGAAGGGGATGTCGTGCTGGTCGTGCAGTTCGTTGAAGAGGTGGGGGTCCAGTCGCCCTCCGGTATCGAGGAGGGAGGTGTCCACCTGCAGATCGTGCAGTCGCTTGAAGGCACGTTCCATCGATTGCACGCCCACGCCCCTGGCTCGGAGCAGGGTGCCGTCGATGTCGAAGAGAACGAGCATGTGATCTATCCCGGTACGGCGACTGCTGAACAGACCATCCGGGCCGCCTCGGTCAGGTCGGTTGCGGCATGCATGGTCGGCAGTTCCTGTTTGGCGTCTCGAAGGATCTCCCGAGCGGCATCAACATTCGTGCCCTCGAGCCGTACCACCAGCGGAACCTCGAAACCCACGGTTCCGGCGGCGTTGACGATGGCCTTGGCGATCGTGTCGCACTGCATGATCCCGCCGAAGATGTTGACCAGGACACCCTGCACCTTGTCATCGCCGAGGATGATCCTGAAGGCCTCGGTGACCGCCTCTTCGGTGGCACTGCCGCCCACGTCAAGGAAGTTCGCCGGTTCGCCGCCATGAAGCTTGATGATGTCCATCGTCGACATCGCCAGCCCGGCACCGTTGACAATGCAGCCGATGTTCCCGTCGAGCGCCACGTAGGAAAGTCCGAATTCCTCGGCTCTCCGTTCCGAGGCGTCCGTCTCCGAGAGGTCTGCCAGGGCTGCGATGTCTCGATGACGGAAGAGCGCGTTGTCGTCGAAGTTGAACTTCGCATCGATCGCCAGCACGCGTCCATCCGGGTTGGACTCGTCCGGGGGGGTGACGATCAACGGATTGATCTCGACCAGGCTGGCATCAGTCGACCTGAAGAGCTCGGCCAGGGCCAGCATCGTCTTCACCGCCTGGTTGACCTGCTTGCCCTTGAAGCCGACCGCGAAGGCCACCTTTCGAGCCTGCCACGGCTGAAGGCCGAGTCTCGGGTCAAGAGGTTCCTTGATGATCTTCTCGGGAGTCTCCTCGGCGACCTTCTCGATTTCAACGCCACCTTCCGCCGAGGCGATGAGGGTGTTGGTCCCGTTCGCCCGATCGACGGTGATCGCAAGATAGAACTCGGAATCGATGTCGACTCCTGCAGCCACGAGCAGGCGCGTCACCTCGAGTCCCTCGGGGGGAGTCTGGGGGGAGACCATTCGATTGCTCAGCATGAACTCGGCGGCTTCTCGTGCTTCCTCGACACTGCGGACGAGCTTCACGAAGCCGGCCTTGCCTCGTCCGCCTGCGTGGACCTGGGCCTTGATCACCACCAGGGTGTCGCCTCCGGCCAGCAGGTCCTTGGTTTCCGCCACTGCGGCATCAACCGTTTCGACCATGGCCCCGGAAGGGACCGGCACGGTTGCGTTTGCGAGTAGTTCACGGGCTTGGTATTCGTGGATCTTCATGATTTAGTCCAGGGATTCGCTCTCTATGCTCGCATCTTCGCCGGCGAGTTTCTTTTCGGCATATCGTCGCACCCAGTTCTCCCACGACTTGCCAGCCGCAGGATCCCGACCACTCAGGTGGATTCGGGCAATCTTGCTTGAATGAACGAGTCTTCGTTCCGCTGCTTCCGGAAGATCAAGTCTGGCGGTCGGTCCGTCATCGGTGTCCCAGTCGACATCGAACACGAAACCAAGGAGACGGTCACCGTCGACCAGCTCGATCTCGACATCGCCTCGGTAGTCCCGGGCGACCTCGAGGGCCATGCGCATCGATGGTCGATCTTCCGGAGTCAGGATCGCTCCCTGGGTCGTCATCGAGTCATCATCAACTGGTTCTGGGAAACTCTTCGTTTCCTGTGGCATGCCTGCTCCGTGGACCGTTCAGTCATCGAGGAATTCGTCGAGTGAGAATTCCTCAGTGTCACTGTTGTTGTCGTTTGCCGTTGGCTCATCGGCTCGAATCCAATCCGGAAAGACTCGCTCGATCCTTTCCAGAGACAGCTGCGCCAGTTCGCGTTCGACCTGCCCCGTCTCGTCGACCAGCACCGTGGTGATGGTCGTGTCCTTTTCGGGGTGGAAGGTGACCTGGATGCCCGGTCCGTAGAGGATCGCGCCCCCGTCACTTTCAGGGGTGGTGTTCAGCTTGGCGAACCGCTCGAGGAGCTCTTCCCGAGTCCCGAGGGTCTTGCCTTGCTGTGCTTCATAGATCGCGTTGATCGGAAACATGGGGGGTCACCAAAAACAGGTCATTAAGGGGGTAGATGGTAGCGGGCAGGAGCACTGGGCGTCGACCCCCCGGCCAGAGAACTCAGCCCCTGACGTTCCCGAGGACTTCCAGGGCGGTCTCCACCAGCAGGTCCATTGGCACCGGCTTGTTCAGGTAGGCGCTGACTCCGAGTGACTCGGCGTAGACCTTGTGTCTCCTGCCTTCATTCGCCGTGACCATGATCACCGGTGGGGGGCTGTCATCCTGCTGGATCCGCTCCAGCACCAGGAAACCACTCCTTCGAGGAAGCATCATGTCCAGGACCACCAGTTCGGGTTGGTCGGCCGCGTAGCGGGTGACGGCATCATCCCCGGTCACAGCGGTCGATATCACCGCTCCCTCGCTGGAAAAGGCGATCTCCATCACCTCGAGAATGTCAGGATCGTCGTCGACGACAAGAACCCGGACGTCTTGCAGGCTCTGCTTTGAATTCATGGCGTCTCTCCGGGTTCCAGGTCGACCTCGTAGGCTTTTTCGATGGGTTCGAGTCCGGCATCGACTGCCGAATTCACCTGGAGTCGTTTCAGCAGCGTCGGGGTCATCCAGGGCAGGCGTTCCAGCTTCGCGATCATCCTCGAAGGCATCGTCTTGCCTTCACGCTCCCACTTGGGGCGGCTCTTCCATCGGCGATGCACCCACAGGTACTGGTCCGGAACGAGCCTGACGAACTGCTCCACGGCACGATTGAATCTCGCACTGATGTAGAAGAGCGGATCGGGCTGGTCGACCCAGTCATCCGGGCGAATGATGTCCGTGATGACGATCTCGTACTTGAACTGGTCCGGAGTGCGTTTCGCAAAGCCTGCAACCACCGGTATCTGGTGTCTCATGGCCAGCAGCCCGATCGACTTGTAACTGGAAGCCATTCGACCGAGGAAGGGTACGAACAGTCCCTTGTCACCTGCGTTCTGGTCGGCGATGAAGCCGACTCGACCGCCATCGTCGATGATCTGATCGACTTCCTGGGTCGCGCCGAACTTGGTGAGGACCTTCAAGCCGTGCTGTTCACGCAGGTCGAGCAGCCACTGGTTGATCAGCGGATTGTCGATCGGCCTCGCCAGCGCGGTCATCTTGAAGCCAAGCAGGCTCACGAAGTAGCCCAGGACCTCCCAGTTGCCTGCATGGGCCGTGAGAAACAGTGCCGGCTCCTCCCGGACCATGAGGGGGAGCACCTCGTCCATCTCGCCGACCATGACTCGATCCGGCCAGGTGATGTGGGTCAGCAGTTCCGGCATGGCCAGACTGTCAACGGCGAAGATCTGGAACATGTTCCTGATCGATGCTTCCGCCAGTCCGTTGGCTTCGTCTTCGGAAAGCCGTGGGAAGGAGCGCTTGATGTTCATCCTGGCTCGACCACGTCTCTTGGCACTCAGCAACGAGTAGACCGATCCGAACGCACCTACGGTGCGCAGGTTCTCCTCGACGTTGAAGCACTGCATGGTCGCACTCAGGGTTCGGAGTGCGAAGTATTGGGACCAGTGGGCTGCGGTGGCCATCGTGGATGATTGTAGGGGCCAAGAGAAATCGAGCCCTGATCGGGGCTCGATTTCTCGATTCTGCGGATTGACCGAATCAGCGGATCAGTCGACCTCGCCGGTCAGGATTCGGAAACGATTCCAGTTCAGGATCGGGATCTGGGCGTTGATGGCCTGCTGGAAGAGCTCCTCGTACTTGTCGTATGCGGAGCGTTTTTCCATGATCGCCGCGATCTGGGTGTCGGAGGCATTGGCCGGAATCAATTCGGTGGACACGTAATCAGGCACTTCGCCCAGGACCAGGAAGTCCAGGTCCCCGGTGAGCTGGTCGCCCGAAACGAGCTCGCCACCCCATTCGATGATCCGGCTTTCGATGAAGTCCGCTTCGCCGGAGGTCGGGGCTCCGTTGCCGTCCACGTCGAACTTGCCGTAGACGAGGAACTTGAACCGGTACTCGGGGTTGAAGACCGCGTTGGCGATCACGTCGTCCCGAACCACGGGTCGGCTGCCCGAGTTGCGGGTGACCCTGGCGGTTGCGGTGGAGTCGGCGACCTTGATGATCTGGATGCTTGCCTTGCCTCGGGAATATTCGCCGGTACCCGAATTGACCCTGATCTGGCCGGGTTCGTCGTAGACCTCGAAGGTCATGCCGGGCTTGATGCGGTCGTCACGGCCGAGGTCGATGAAGACCTGTCCTGATGAACCGAGCACGTCCACGACACGCCCGTCGACGAGTTCCGCGGGGTTCTTGGGTCGGATGCGGATCGCATCGACCACCTTGCGAAGCTCGTTCAGTCGACTGGTGACCACGGTGTGGTTGCCACGCAGGTCATCGATCTCGCTCTGGAGATCCGACACCTCGTTGCGGTGGTTGCGTTCCTTGGTGTCGATCGCGCGCTTGTAGGTGTCCTGGGTCTCCCGTACTTCCGTGCGGTAGTCCTCGGCGGCGTCTCGATACGACTCGATGGAGCTCTGAACCTCGTTCACGCGTCGATCCGAGTCGGATTGAAGCTGTGAATAGTTCTGCTGCTTGGTGGCAACCATCTCATTCATGTTCTGGACGTTCGCTTCAAGCGAGTTCACCCGGGTCTGCAGGGTCTTGTTGTCCTGCTGGAGCCGACTGAATGCCTGCTGGAAGCTCATGTTCTCGGGGATGTTGAATCGTGAGCGAGTCGCGGTCTCGTCAGCATTGGCATCGCCACTGACGAAGGTTCGAAAGCCACCTGATCGATCCAGGAGGTGTCGAACGAGCGACTTGTTGTTCTGTCGTGCCTCCGCGGAGAACGCCTCGACATCCGCACGATTCCGTTCGGAATCCTTGATGTAGCCTCGGAGTGCCGTCTGGTTCTCCTGAGCCTTCTCTTCAGCGCTGTTCCTCTGGCCGTAAAGCACGATCGCCGTCGCTGCACTGCCGACGGTGAGGAAGATGAAGATGATCAGCGCGACCAAGACTCCGGTACCGCTGCCTGAACGCATGGCCATGGTGGGCACGTCTCCTTATTGGGAGGACCTTTGTGAGGCCTTCCCGGGCTCTCGGGATCGTCAAAGAGTTCCCGTACTCGTCAGTGGTCCGCTGCGCGGACCATCTGCATCATAAACCGGATCGTGCCGCCAAGGCGTGAACCTCAAGGCAGATCCGAATGTCGAATCCTCCTGAATCGTTCGATGCGAGTCAAGGGGAGGTTCCCATTGGTCGCCCAGTGGCTCCCTAATAAGTCATCCCGGAGGCCAATCAGACCCGGCAGACCCGCATCGCCTCCGCCATCGTGGTTCGATGATCGGCGACCAGCCTGAAAGCCTCGTTGCGGATCAGATTGAGCTCCTTTTCGGCGACCGCGGTCTCCACGATCTGCCCTGTGGGGGCCCGCTGCATGATCATTTCCCGGGTCTGGGGGGTGAGCCTGAGCAGTTCATAGATGCCCATTCGGCCCTGATAGCCACTCCGTCGACATTCTCGGCACCCCACGCCCTCGACCAGGGTCCTGCTGCCGAAGGCCTTGAAGTCGGGTGGGACGTCTCGGCTGTCGATGGAGACCGCCTTGGCGCATTCCGGGCAGATTCTTCGCAGGAGCCTCTGCGCCATCACGCCCTCGACCGCGCTGGCCACGAGGAAGGGTTCCACCCCCATGTCCAGCAGCCTGGTGGCTGCTCCCGCGGCATCATTGGTGTGCAGGGTGGAAAAGACCAGGTGGCCGGTGAGGGAAGCCTGGACCGCCGCGTTCGCGGTGATCTGGTCGCGAATCTCGCCGATCATGATGATGTCGGGATCATGACGAAGAATCGAGCGAAGGCCTTCCGCGAAGCCAAGCCCCACGGAGGGATTCACCTGGATCTGGTTGACGCCTTCGACCTGGTACTCGACGGGATCCTCGACGGTGATCGCCTTGACCGCCTCACTCACGATCCGACTGAGGCTGGCGTAGAGAGTCGTCGACTTGCCACTGCCGGTGGGACCGGTCACCAGCAGGATGCCGTGGGGGCGTGCGATGAGATCGTCCCAGCGGTCGAGGGTGTCAGTCGGCATGCCCAGTTGTTCGAGTCCCAGCAGGACGGTCGTCTGGTCCAGGATTCGCAGGACGACGCCCTCTCCATGCAGCATCGGAATGACCGAGAGTCGCAGGTCGTATTCATGACCTCGGTGCCGCAGCGAGATTCTGCCGTCCTGGGGCAGTCTCTTCTCGGCGATGTTCAGGTCGGCCATGATCTTCAGTCGGCTGACGATCGCATTCCTGAATCGGTTGATCGTCTGGGGGACTCCGGCAGCTCCCAGGATCCCGTCGATCCTGTACCGAACCTCGAGATCATCCTCGAAGGGTTCGATGTGGACGTCGGTGGCTCGTTCCCGGATCGCCTCGAGCAGGAGATCGTTGACCAGCTTGACGACGCTTGCCTCCTGGGCGAGTTCGATCTCCGAGGCGTCCTCGGGCGACTGCACCTCGATCGTGCCACTTTCCTCGGTGGACAAGGCCTCGAGGGTGTCACCGGCGACACCGTAATGAGAGCGAATGAACTTCGCGAGATCACGTTCGTCGGCAAGCACCAGCTCGATGCCCAGGCCGGTCAGCAGGCGCAGCTCGTCGAAGGCACTCAGCTCGAACGGGTCACTGGTCGCGACGCGGAGCACGCCATCGCCTCGTCCGATGGGTACGCAGCGTTGCTTGAACACCAGCTTGGAAGGAAGCATCCGCAGGGTCTCGTCATCGACCTCTATTCGTTCGAGGTCGATGATCGGCATCTCGAAGTGACTGCCTATCGCCTCGAGGACCTGGCTGTTGCCGACAAGGCCCATCCGAATCATCACGCGATCCAGCCGTTCGCCGGTGCGTTTCTGCTCGTCGATCGCTTCATCGAGTTGTGAATGATCGATCAAGCCTCGCTCGATCATGATTGATCCAATGCCCACTGGGTGGCCTCCGCGCTTTGTGCCCAGTATCTCTCAGGCAACCTCGACCTGCGAGTGCATGGCTGGAATTGTCAGAAAAGCCTCTTCATTATCGGTAGTTGGCGCTCAATCTCGTTCATCTCGAGCCCTGAAGATCAGCGCGCTCGCACTGGCGCCGTGCACCAGGCTGCGCCCTGACCGTCTGGCGAATTCCCCGGCACAGACCATTCCCGCCACCGGGACCTCTCCCAGCCGCGTCCTCAAACGCCTGAGGTCGGGAATGGTCACTCCTCGGGCGCTCGATTCCGCGAGCAGGATGCCAAGCGGGGGGGTTTCATCCAGCGCTTGCACATCCAGCGCCAGATCCAGATCGGTCTCGGCGCTTGCCGGATCTCGAACGAGGAACTGGACGGTCCGCCCGACTGCGGGTCGTTCGGCGATCTGCAATGCACCGGTGTTCTCGTCCACCCCGGTGATCTCCCGGACGAGAAAGTCGTGTGCGCCGAAATGCTCCTGGTATTCCGTGACCGCAAGCCCCAGCCGGAGTCCGTTGGACACGAGTTGTCGTTCCTCGTCACCAAGCGCAAGGATGGTCTCCCGTGCGGCTTCCGCTGCCGGTCGTCCGCCAAGGGTGGTGACGGAATCCTGTCCGGCTCCAGTCACGACCATGGGGGTTCCGATCGGTCGGCATGCCTGGCTGACCAGGGTGTCGCAGCGAATCGGGCCACCGAGTCCCATGCCGACAAGACCGGTGGTGGCATGATCCTGGTCCGCGATAAGCACGTTGCACCCCGGTCGAGTCGAACCGCTGAGCATGCCGCCGCCGATGGGGCCGGGTACTCCGTGGTCGAGTGCTTCGAGAATCGGTCTCGGATCCGTGGTGAAGGGGTCGGCGAGCAGGAAGGTCGCGGCATGATCCGAACCGGTGGAAGCCAGTCTGTTCCACTGGGTGGGCGTGGCGAGTTCAGCCGGTCCGCGTTCCCAGTCCATCATGAAACTTCGGGCGACCAATCCTCTGCCCTCGAGGGCGAAGGCGACCAGCCCCGCTCGGCGGTCAGGTGCCTCAAGACCGGAAAAGACGGTCTGAGCCGTGCCTCCGATGAGTGCCTGAGGCTGGAACTGGCTCCCCAGATGGTCGGAGATCTCAGAGAATGCCTTGGCATGATGAAAACTGGCCAGAATGATCAATGCAGCCGGCTGGGCCCCCTCAAGAGCTGATTCCAGGCCATTTGCCACCTCCATTGCGGCAGTTCGCGTGTCTGAATGGCCGGAAATCGTGGAAAGAGCGCGCACTCAGACCTCCTCAAGGCGATTTGGGGGCTGTTGCCCTTGAAAACATTCGCTCACCAAGCATAATGATCGATCTCACCGATTGAACCGTCGATCGGGATACCGGTTGCCTCAGGAAGGACTCGCTTCGTGCCCAATATTGAATCCGCCAAGAAGCGCATGCGCCAGTCGAAGAAGCGTCGTGCACTGAACAAGTGGCGCAAGGAACGCCTGAAGCTCCAGGTTCGTTCGCTGCATGAAGCGATCCGGGTCAAGGATCTTGAAACAGCTGAAGCCGAGCTCCGCAAGACCTGCTCGATCCTCGACAAGGTCTCCACCACGAGCACCATGCACAAGAACACCGCGGCTCGAAAGAAGAGTCGACTCGCGATGCGGGTCAACGCTCTTCGTTCCACCTGAGCCTCGTGCTCCGCGATGATCAACATTCGCCGCCGCGACCTCCCGGGTCGCGGCGGCGTTCTTCTTGATCTCGTCGTACCCTGTGGGCTGGAGTCACTCGCCGCATGAGCCAGAGGACGAAGACACGCAGGGCCACCTCCGAGGAAGAGCAGCTCGCACCAGAGGACACCTACTGGTCGACGTCGAAGCGTCCGTTCGAGATCCTGCTTTTCCTCACACCCTTCATCCTGATGTACGAGATCGGACTGGTCTTTCTCCTGCGCGAGGATCGTGGCACCATCACGAACCTCGCGCACAAGTGGATCATCGTTTTCATGGGGTACTTCAACATCAACCTGCTGGGGTTGTCCCTGCCTGCACTCGCAGTGATCATGGTCCTGCTTGTCTGGCATGTGCTCGCTCGCAACCCGTGGAGGGCAAGGCCGCAGGTGCTCCTGTTCATGGCGCTCGAGTCGGTCCTGCTGGTGGTTCCACTGCTGGTGCTCGCTCGCATGGTCCATCAGTACCTGCCTCTGGTGGGTTCCGAAGGGGAGATCATCCAGGGGCTCGGCGTCACCGGGCGGATCGCGATGTCCATCGGGGCCGGCCTCTATGAGGAGCTGGTCTTCAGGATGCTGATCGTCTTCGTGCTGCACACCCTGGTCGTCGATGTCCTGCGTTTCTCGAATGCCGCCGGATTGACCGTCGCGATCCTGGTCTCCGCACTGCTCTTCAGCTTCTACCACCCGGTCTGGGATGCCGATGGTTCCCTCTTGATGGGTCGAGCGGCCTTCTACTTCGCGGCGGGCCTGTGGTTCGGTCTGCTCTATGTCGTGCGCGGCTTCGGGATCGTGGTGGCGGTTCATGCCTTCTACGACATGGCGATCCTGCTCGACGGGGACTGATCGAACCCGGAAATGGGTACACTGAAGACGTGTCCAGCTCAAGTGAAACATCAGGCAGCGCCTCGACTTCGGACCCCAGCCGGATAACGCTGCTGTGTCTCGATGTCGATGGAGTCCTCACGGATGGATCGATCCTGATCGATTCCAGCGGTGGGGAACTCAAGAGATTCCACGTTCGTGACGGTCTTGCCATCAAGGCCTGGCAGAAACAGGGAAACCATGTCGCCGTGATCACCGGTCGCGGCTGCGAGGCACTTCGGCGCAGGATGTCGGAACTTGGTGTCGAGATCGTCCTCGAGCACGTGTCCGACAAGGGCGAGTCGATCCGACAGGTTCAGAGACAGCTTTCGATCTCGGCCGAGGACACCGCCTTCATGGGCGACGATCTCGCCGATCTTCCCGCCTTCGAGCACTGCGGCTATTCGATGGCGCCTGCCGATGCCGACGAAGTCGTGCGTGAGCGTGCGACCTGGGTCGCGAAACGACCGGGTGGCCAGGCAGCGGTTCGGGAGGCGATCGAACATCTTCTTCGTTCTCGTGGTGCCTGGGATGAGGTCGTCGCACGACACCTCGCCTCCGGAAACCTGACGTAGGAGCTCGACATGACCGGTTCGAGACGACCGCACCCACGCAGAGGACTCAGCACGATCACCTGGGCGGTGATGTCCGGGGTCCTCCTGTCGCTTGTCGTCATTCTGGTCGGTTGGTTCATGGAACCCGAGCCGACCCGGGATCGACGCCGACATCGACAACTTGACGTCACCGACCTGGTCACCCCGGAAGCACTCACCGAAAGCGAACGGGAGCGCGCATCGACCTCTCCCGAGAGTTCGAATGTGAAGCTCGAGGACGGAGCCTGGGTCCAGGTCGCTGATTCCGACGGCAGACTGCAGCAGCAGTACAGCGCGGAGCGAATCGATCCACTACCTGATGGCTGGCTGCAGATGACCCGTCCTCGCGCCATGATCTTCCTCGAAGGTGGCAAGGTCGTCACGCTTCGTGGTGAACATGGGCTGGTCAACGTGCCGCAGCAGGCGATCCAGTCGGGCACGCTCGAAGGTGATGTCGTCATACGAATCTTCGCACCGGTCGATGATCAACCGGTGCGCATCGAGTCATCCGAGCCAGAGGTGATCCTTCGGACTGACAAGGCGATGTTCGACAATTCACTGGGCGAGGTTCGATGTGACCGCGCCATACGAATCGATGCAGAAGGCGCCTCGTTCGCGGGGATCGGGCTTTCGATGCTGCTCGGTGAGGGTGAACGAACCATCGAAAGACTGGTCGTCAACGAGTCCACCGAACCCATCCGGGTCCAGCGTGCCATCACATCGAACTCGACCGACCAGGTGTCCGAACCTGCCGTCTCTCCGGGAAGCACTTCCCAGGAACCCGTGCCTGCGCCAGCGAGCGCTCCCCGCTTCTATCAGTTGGAACTCGAGAAAGATGTTCGCATCGAGGAGTTTGCATCGTCGAATGCCCCCACGCCTCAGAGAGTCGTGCGTGGAGATCAACTCACCGCGATATTCAGTCTTGATGGCCAGGGTTTCAACGGTGCGGCGTCCCCATCAGTGACACCTTCGACTGCCGGCGAATCCTCTGCGATGAGCCGTGGCCCGCTTCTTGCGGGCATGGCCCTGGGACAGTCCGTCGATCAGGATTCTGCAGGATCCGAGGAGCTCGAAGAGGACACCAGCCTCGTTCTCATCCACTACACCGGCCGCCTGGTCATGCTCCCCGCACCTGAGTCGGACATGCCTCGAGCGGCGGATGACGTGCACATCGACATCACCGCCGATACCGGTCGGGTCGAGATCAACGACGTCGCTTCCAAGGCGGTCATCGGTTGCCAGGCGCTCGCGTATCGAAGCGACAAGGACCTGATCGAACTCTCCGGCGCTCCCGGTCGACCACTGACCGTGGCAAGCCCGCGGCTGAACCTCGAGGGCGATCGGTTCAGGCTCTCCCGACGGGAGGGATCGGGACGACTTTCCGGGCCGGGTTCGATGTGGTTCTCGAACGCCCGGGATTCGGAACTGACGATCGATTGGACGGGCGGAGTCGATCTCAAGTTCATGCCCGGTACCGAAAAGCTGCAACAGGCGATATTCGCCGGTGCAGTGCGAGTCGACAACGAGGAGTTCGACCTTTCGGCCGATACGCTCGATGTGCAATTCGTTCGAACCGAAGGCGACGCCCGTGACGCCATCGAGACCATCCTCGCGAAGGGAACCGATTCGGTCCCGGCGATCGCACGTCGCAAGTCGGAGCTTGGAATCCTCGAGGCCCGCATGATCGATCTGGCCCTGACCCGGGACAAGGACGGCCGCACGCTGCCCGAGATCCTCAGGGCTGAAGGCCGGGTTCGGGCGGAGAATGCCGAACAGACCCTGTGGGCGAAGGCACTGGATGTGCGATTTGCCCCGGCTCCGGATCGCCCCAAGGCCAAAGCGGTTTCAGCACCGGAACGAACCGACGATGCGGTCGACATGGGCATGGTCGAACTCGACCGGGTGAAGGCAGTCGACGGCGTGCAGGTCAGACTTGCCGATGGCGCACGAGTCTGGGCGGACACCCTGGAAGGCCGGGGCAAGGAGCGGACCCTCACCCTTGAATCTCGAGCCGGAGATCTGCTTCTGATCCGCGGGAACGTCATCGCCGATCAGTTGCGCGAGCTGCGTTTCAACGAACGCGACCGCAAGGCGGTCGCAGGGGGGCCCGGTCGTTTCCGTTACTTCGATGAACCGATCCCCATGCGCGACGACGGCCCCCTCGTCGCTCCCGATACGTTCGAGATGCCACCTTCGATGGAGGCGACCTGGGGACAGCGCATGGAATTCGACGACCTGGCCAACGAGGGTGCCGGAGCGATCGAACTCCTGGGCGACGTGATCGTGCGCAACCGACCTGATGTACTTGAAGCCAATGATCTCGATGCGGATCGCCTGCTCATCGACCTGGCTCGTCGCACCGACATCCCCATCATCGATGAAGTCGGTAATCCTCCCTCGAAGGACCAGTTGACCGCGTTCTCCGGTTCACGGGACATGAACGTGCTGACCGCCGATGGCAATGCTCGACTTGAAAGCCGTTCCTGGTCGGATCCAGAACGAACCAGTGAACCGGAACTCTTCAGGATCACCGGTCCGTTCATTCGCTACGACGCGACCACCGGCGAAGGTCAGGTGAAGGGGGCAGGTCAGCTCCTGGTGAATCAAGTGCCTGATACCAGTGCAGGTGGACAACCGGCCGCCGATCGTGATGGGATGGGAGTCGCCATCGGAGGTGATGGAACCACCCGCTTCACCTGGAAGAAGAAGATGCAGATGCGGCGTCAGGTCGCGGACCGCTTCCTTGTCAGCATGTCCGATGGTGTCGAGGTCCTGCATGCAGGTCTTCGCCCCGAAGACACCATGACCCTGAGTGCGGACCTGCTTGAAGTGCTCATGAAACGCCCCGACCCCGGAACCGACTCGAAAGAGCCTGCTTCTGGACGTCCGTCCGACAGCAGCCTCGACCTCGGCGGCCAGGCCGAGATTCTCCGGGTCGCCGGTCGCGGCCGGGTCTTCGTTCGCACGCCTGAACAGGATGTGGAGTGCGAAGTCTTCGAATACGACGCTGAAAACCAGATCGCATTGCTGAGTGCACGTGATGGTCGCCTGGTCACGGTACTTTCCAAGGGGGCTGCAACCCCGGTACGTGCTGAAAGCGTCACATGGGACATGCGTACCGGACGCATCCAGATCACCGGCGCAGTGGGTTCCGGCGGGCGCTGAACCGGCTGAACCGGCTGAACCGATTGTTCAGCCGGGACTCGTGGCGGTCACTTGTCCTCTTCGGTGATACCCATGCCTGAACGGTTCGGCGGTGCCGGTCGTTCGGGACGCACGGCGCCTTCGCCGTTCTCCAGTGCCTGCATCATGACCTCGATCGCCTTCTCCAGCTGAGGGTCCTGCCCCTCGAGCATCAGGCCCGGGTCGTCCACGACCTCGATGTCTGGCTCGACGCCATGGCCTTCGATGCCCCAGGTTCCATCGGTCTCGTAGAACCCGAAGGTGGGAACCGCGGTGTAGCCGCCGTCGATCAGGCTCGGGTTGCCGGAGATGCCGACCAGGCCGCCCCAGGTCCGGGTCCCGATGATCGGTCCCATGCCGTTGTGGCGGAACAGCCAGGGGAACATGTCCCCGCCTGAACCGGCATGACCGTTGATCAACATCGCCATCGGTCCCTGGTGGGAGTCCGGAGGCCACTTCCAGTCCTGCGAATCGCGCCGCGCCCAGTAGTTGGTCACCGGTCGGTTCAGCAGTTCGATGAAGCGGGTTGGAATCTGACCACCGCCGTTCCATCGC
Source organism: Phycisphaerales bacterium (assembly GCA_029246705.1). Taxonomy (GTDB): domain Bacteria; phylum Planctomycetota; class Phycisphaerae; order Phycisphaerales; family SM1A02; genus JAKVBQ01. The sequence goes on from JAQWMQ010000034.1 coordinate 24,498, forward strand.
TCGTCGATGATCATCGATGGCTTGTGTGCCTGCCCGTAGAACTGGCGAACCAGGTCGGTCTGGCCATCGGCTCCGGTGTTGGGGACGTAGATGTAGCCGACCTTCCCGTCGGTGGCCTCTTCGACCGTCTTCCGGCGACCCTCGATCCACGCCCGGTAGCGCAGGTCGGATTCGTCACGCATCGGGGTGATCACCACATCGCGCTCCTCGGCATCCTCCTCGTCCGAGAGAACGGTGAGCACCACCGGTTGTCCGACCATTTCCATGAAGGCCGCCCAGGGGTCCTTGGTGGTGTCCATCGGCACGCCGTTCACGGCGAGGATGCGATCACCCTCCTTGACCCGGCTGCCGGCACGATTGAGCGGGTTGCGACTGTCGGTGTCCCAGCGGCCGCCTTCGATGATGCGTCCGATGCGGTACTGATCGGGTTCCTCGTCATCGCCTTCGACCAGTTCCCAGTCGACGCCCAGCATGCCGACGCTGCCTGAAGGCTGTTCCTCGCCGTCGCCGCCCCAGTAGTAGGCGTGTCCGACGTTCAACTCGCCGATCATCTCGCCGATGATGTAGGAGACGTCCTCCCGGCTGGCCGCCTGGTCGACCAGGGGCAGATAGGTCTCAAGCACTCCATCCCAGTCGACACCGTGCAGGTTCTCGTCGTAGAAGAAATCACGTTGGATCCGCCAGGCGTCGGTGACCAGTTGTCGCCATTCCTGCCTGGGGTCGATGGTGACCATCATGCCCTTGGTGATCACCCGGTCACCACCCGAGCCGGGACCGGCCTTGCGAATGCGTGCACTGTTGCCGCCCGGGACCAGCATCTTCTTGCCATCCGCGGAGATCATGAAACCGCCGCCGCTTCCGGCCGATTGCTCGGAAGGTTTGTCATCGGAAAGATCGAACAGCTTGATTCCCTGGCCTCTTCGCACGTACATCAGCTGGTTGCGGTCGTTGACCTGGAGGTTCCCGAACCCGCCCGGAGGTACCGGCAGCTGGATCGCTCGCTTTTCCAGGCCTTCGAAGTCGATCTCGAAGCTGTCGGCGAAGGGGTCTTCGGACGCGTCCTCTTCCTTCGCATCATCCGCATCATCAGCATCATCCGCTTCGGGTTCCTCGTCGTCCTGCTGCACTCGGAATCCGGTGATCTTCGCGGGGGGCTGGCCGTCTCCCGTACCGGTGCCCGTGAAAGTGTCGCCGTCGATGGTTCCCTCGATTGCGATGGTCGGCCCGTTGGGCATTTCGGCGGTCAGTTCCAGGGTCTTCGAATCATGATCCCAGAGTCCGCTGAGCGTCGCAGAGAAGAGATCCGAGGTGAGAAACCCGACCACGAAGTCATCGGCCTGCAGCTCGATCGCCAGTTCGATGGCGATCTCGCCCATGCCCGGAATGTCGGCCACACACGACCAGGTGCCCGTGACGGGATCACCCGCCTCGTCTTCCTCGTTTTCGTTCTCGTTCTTCTGCTCGTCATCTTCATCGGCTTCGTCGGCTTCGTCGGTCTTCTCGTCGTCGGAAGCCTCGTCCCACGACTCCTCGTCCGAAGTCGCGAGCCACGGGTATTCGACGTCCTCCCGAAGACCCACTGCAATGAGGACACCGCTGTCCTCGTAGATCCAGGTCGTGTCGAGATCCGAGTAGCTCGGTGAGAAGCGTCGGGATGACGTGAAGTAGAGCCAGTCGCCCTCGCGATCGAAGGTGGGGGCGTTGTCATCGAACATCACGTCGGTGACGGTGTGGGTGATCGACGTCTCGCGGTCATGTATTCGAATTCTGCCTCTTGGCGTTTCCGGATCGGCGGAAGCCCAGGTCAGGTACCGGCCGTCCTTCGAAAACGAGACACTGGGAAACTGACCCCAGGGATTGTTGCCGACGTGAACCGGCTCTTCCGGTGCTTCGTCTTCCGAGGGAACCTCGATCAGCCAGGCATTGCCGGTCTTGTCCGAGTAGAGAAGGCTCTTCGAATCCGGGGTCCACTGGATGCCGGTCTTGAAGGGACCCATCGAATCGGTGAGTCGCCGGGGCGTGCCTGATCCGTCGCTGGGTCTGATGAACAGCTCGTATTCCCCCATTTCATCGGAGAAGTAGGCGATCCACCGTCCATCAGGGCTCCATGCGGGCAGTCTTTCCGCGGCACCTGAGCTGCGGGTGAGGTTCCTCGGGCTGCCGTTCTTGGCGGGAAGGGTCCAGATGTCGCCCCGCGCCTCGACCACGGCACGCTTGCCGGTCGGGGAGATGTCCCAGCTCTCGATCGAATCCGCGGCATTCACCATCCGCGGCCTGATGCCTGCGTTGGCGCCCGGGATCTCGATCTCCACCCTGCTCGTGCCGCCGGTACCCGCATCGAACACGTAGAGGCCGGACCCCAGTTGGAAGACGATTCGTGCCGGTTCATCGTCATCCGGCCCGATCGCCGGCCACTTGACGTCGAAGTCCTTGAAGAACGTCTCCTGCTGGTGTTCCTTGCTCGCGACGTCGTAGCTGAAGAGGTTGAGTCGGTTGTCGTCGCCTGCATCCGAAAGGTAGTAAAGGGTGTTCCCGTGCCACATCGGCATGGTGTCGGTGCCCTCGAACTCCGTCACCTGTCGAGATTCCCCATTCTCGAGATCGATCAGCCAGATGTCACTGGCCAGGCCTCCCTGGTACCGCTTCCAGGTTCTTCTGTCCCGCTGGCTCGGTGTGTAGGCAAGCCAGCGCCCGCTCTTGTCGATGGTCGCGTTCGATCCGTAGGGCACGACCAGCGGCTGGGGCAATCCGCCCTCTGCATCCACCGAGTACGGGCGTTCGATTCTCGGAACGCCTTCCAACCCACCCACCGTGAAGATCAGCCGGTCATCGGCGGTCCAGTCACTCAGGAGCTCGGTGGCGGGGTGGTGCGTGACGCGATGTGGCATGCCACCGGAGACATCGACGGTGTAGAGATCCCTGCCGCCGTCATAGTTGCCGACGAAGGCCACCTTCGAACCGTCGGGATTGAATCGGGGCATCAGCTCCACGCCGGCAGGAGAGGCAAGCGGGAGGGCGGTTCCGCCTCCGATGGGAACCCGCCAGAGATCGTTCGCGTAGACGAACACGATCTCATCCGTGGAGATGTCCGGGTACCGGTACATCGATGCGCCGTCGTCGGCGATGATCGGGCCGGCCAGCGTAAAGGCAAGGGCAAACGAGCACGTCATTTTCGGTGGCTTCGCCATCACGGTATCTCCATTTGGTTGGCTGGATAATCTACAGCAAAGCCAGCAGGTTCTGTGCTCTTCCCGGTTGGTAGTCGTCTGAATGTGGAAAGAGAATCAGAGCTGGCTTCGAATGGCCCAGAGATCGGGGAACAGACTTCGAAACAGGGTCTCCCTGAGGTACGCGGCCCCGTGAGATCCGCCGGTGCCTCCCATGCTTCCGATGGTTCGCTCGACCATCTTCACATGTCGATACCGCCACTCCTGGATGCCTTCGTCAAGGTCGACGAGCAGTTCGCAGACGCTTCGCTCCTGGGGCAGGTTCTTGTAGATCCGCACCAGCTCGGGCTGGAGTTCCTCGTTGGCTTCGACCGGCTGCGAAACGTCTCGCTCGAGGATCGAGGCGGGGACATCGATGCCGCGGATCGAGAGCCATGCGCAGAAGGCGTCCCAGATGGTCGGTTCGGCCAGTCTCTTCTCGAGATCTGCATGCTGCTTCGAGTCGGTCGGGTAATTCTTCAGCGGTGAGCGTCGCTTGTGGCCCAGCATGAACTCGAATTCGCGGAACTGTGCGGACTGGAACCCGCTCGAACTCTCGAGAAAGCTGCGGAAGCTCTGGAAGGACACCGGCGACATCGTCTCCAGCACGTCGATCTGGGCGACCATGGTCTTCAGGATGGTGAGCATCCTCTTCAATGTCGCGCAGGCCAGCGGCTGGTCGTCCTGGTTGAACAGCTTGATGATGAAATCGCACTCGTGCAGCATCTGCTTGAACCAGAGTTCATAGACCTGGTGGATGATGATGAAGAGGGTCTCGTCGTGCTCGACCGGACGGGAGCGTGGTTGCTGAAGCTCGAGCAGATCCGAGATGTGCAGGTAGCTGTCGTAGGTGAGCTTGTCCGTTTCAACCATCGTGCCGACCTTCCTGTCCAGGGTCCTGCCTTGATCCGAACGTCACCGGCTGCCCACTGTCGTCTCTTCTGCACGACTGGGCGTGGGCGCCACTTCGGGAGCGCCTGCCGTCGTCGGCCTGCGGTAGGGCAGGGCGGAGGAGCTCATCGGGTCCTCGAGGCCGGTCTCCTGGCAGAGAAGCCGGGTCGTGATCTCGCTGGCAAGGAATATGACGGGAAGTCCCGAGCCGGGGTGCGTTCCACCACCGACCATCCAGACGCCGTCGACATCCTCCAGTCGGTGTTGCGGACGCTTGTGGAGCATCTGCCCGATGTTGTGAGCCATGTTGAATGTCGCACCATTGGCGATGCCCTCGGCTTCCCAGTCCTCGGGCGTGATCGACTTCTCCGCGACGATCCTCTTCTCGATCTGCTCGATGCCGAGCACGTTCTCGAGTTGATCGAGTGCCTGTCGACGCAGTCGACTTCGGTTCTTCTCCCAGTCGATCTCCGAGTTCGTGTTGGGAGTGGGCATCAGCACGTACAGCGCACTCGAACCTTCGGGGGCGAGGGTTGGATCCAGTTTCGATGGATTGCAGACGTAGATCGACGGGTCTTCGCTCAAGCGACCGTGCTTGGCGATGTTCTCGATGTTCTCGACGTAGGTTTCCGAGGTGTAGATGGTGTGGTGCGGAAGGTCCACTTCGCCTTCGAGACCGAGGTACAGCATGAAGGTGCTGCATGAGTAGCGACGTGAATCCAGGCGCTGGTTCGTCCATCGCTTGCGCAGTCGCTCGGGGATGAGGTTCCTGATGGCCCAGCTCGCATCGGCGTTGATCACGACATGGTCGTGTCGATGTTCGACCCCGTCGACCATGACGCCTCGGGCCCGCTTGCCATCGAAGGTGATCTCCTCCACCGGACTGGAGGTGGAGATCTCGACCCCCATCTCGGTGCAGACGTCCGCCATCGCATGCATGAGGGCGTTGCAGCCACCTCGGGGATGCCACACGCCATATTCGTACTCGATGAACGGAAGGATGGAGAACAGGCTCGGGCATTCGAAGGGGCTCATGCCCAGGTACTTGCTCTGGAAGCACATCGCCAGTCGGACCTGCTCGTTGCGAAAGTAACCGCTCAACAGTCCGTGCAGGGATTTCCATGGTTTCAGGACCGGCCCGGCCTTGAGGATGTCCATGGCGATCAGGTCACCGATTCCTCGGATCGGACGGCGCAGGATCGGCTCCATGAGTTCGAGCTTGCGTCGGGTGTCTGTCATGAACCTGCGGAAGGCGGGACCGTCGTGGGGGTCGATCGCCGCCAGTTGTTCCGCCATCCGGTCGATGTCCTGGGTGGTGTCTATTCGAAGGGGTTCCTGTCCCGGCCTGCCCATGAGCAGGCGGTACATCGGATCCAGCCTTCCGAGATCGCAGTAGTCCTCGAGCTTCCTGCCGGTCGCGGTGAAGATCTCCTCGAGGACGTATGGCATCATGAAGAAGGTGGGCCCGGTATCGAAGGCGAAGTCCCCGACCTGGGTGCGACGCGAGCGTCCGCCAACCACCGGTTGTGATTCGTACATGTGCACTCGAGCCCCGGATTTCGCCAGCAACATCGCCGCCGAAAGGCCACCGGGGCCTGTGCCGATCATTCCGATCGAAGGCACGCTTTCGCCTTTCGCTTCTTGATTCGTTCTGCCCGTCACGGTGTGCTGTTGTCCCATTGGTGCTTCTTGAGCATGGCTGCGTCGGATTTCGGTCGAATGACCGTGGATCAGGTACGCTCGATTCCATCGTTAGGATACGTCGAGACCACACCATGCTACAGCCTACGCCAACCCACCTCCCGAAGCCGGTTTCAGGTGCCTCAACACCTGAAACAGCTCGGTTCTGGTTGAAGCGCTTCGAACGGCTGCTCAGGGGCGATGTCGATCATCTGTGCACACTCGTTTCCCGTGAAATGGGCAAGAGTGAATGGGAGGTCTTCTCCTCCGAGCTGATGCCCCTGATGGCGTCCATCCGGTGGCATCGCCGACACCTCAAGCGGCTTCTGCGTACGCGTCGACTTCGTGGCGGGGCCTTCTGGCAGCTCTCACAACGTCAGCGCTTGTACCGAGAGCCCCTGGGGACGGTCGGAATCATCGCCACCTGGAATTATCCCATCCAGCTGCTCGGTGTTCAGTTGGTCCAGGCGCTCACCGCGGGAAATCGCGTGGTGGTCAAGCCTTCCGAGCATGCCCCTGAATCCCAGCTGCGGCTTCTCGAACTGGCCCGGGAGGCTGGTTTGCCAGAGGGCACGCTGCGATGGACCGAGGCGACTCGGGAAGCGGGGGCTGCTCTTCTGCAGGAGGAGGCCCTGGACCACCTGATCTTCACCGGTTCCACGGAAGTCGGTCGGATCGTCGCCAAGGCATGTGCCGAGCGCTTGATTTCCAGCACCCTCGAACTCAGCGGTCGCGATTCCGCGATCGTCCTCGATGACGCGGATCCGAAGCGGGCGGCGGATTCGATCTGGAATGCACTGGTCATGAATGCCGGACAGACCTGCATGGCGCCCCGGCGGGTGCTGGTCGAGGCGCCCATGTACAGACGATTCATTGAGGCGCTCGAACCGATCGTCTCCGCCTCAACTGCCGTCCGACTGGTCCAACCCCAGGAGGTCGAACGTTGTCTGGGCCTGGTCCGGGACGCGGTGACTGCCGGCGGCCGCTGCCTTGGAGGTCCGGTCGAATCAACGGATGGGCGCACGATGCAACCCTTGGCGGTGGTCGATTGTCCGCCTGAAGCTCGACTCGTGGAAGGCGCTCATTTCGGTCCGGTTCTTGCCGTGATCCCCTGCAGTGACTTCTCCGAAGTCCTTGAAAGACACGCCCGGTGCGATCAGAAGCTGGCAACGGCGGTCTTCACACAATCGGAAGGGCGCCTCGAGCGGATCGCAGAAGACTTCGAATCGGGAATCGTGACCTTGAACGACTGTGTCCTGCCCAGCGGGCATCCTGCTGCCCCCATCAGCGGCAGGGGGGCGAGTGGCTGGGGGTCGAGCCATGGTGCCGAGGGGCTGCTCCAGCTGACCCGGCCGGTGGTGGTCTCTCGGACGGGGCGATTCATGAGGCTCCCGACCGAGGTGCCCAGTGATGGAATTCAGCAGTTCCTTCGACGAATCATGCGTCGAGGTGCCCACAGGGGGTGACGTGGCTGCCATGGGAGGCGATGATGAGCAGGCACGTTGGTCACCCCGCCACTCGAATCGGTTTGAAACCTGGAGAACGTCCTGTGCAGGAAAGGCGTCACGCAATAGTCATCGGAGGAGGTCTGGCCGGTCTGGCTGCATCCGTCGAGCTTTCCACTCGTGGGTTCGACGTGACCATCGTCGAACGCAACGAACATCTTGGTGGCAAGATGAACGTCACCGAGGAATCCGGGTTCAGCTTCGACATGGGCCCGACGATCCTCACCATTCCGGACATCCTGCGCGGCATCATTCGTCGTTCCGGTCGAAAGGTCGAGGACTACATCGACCTGGTCGAACTGGATCCGCAGTGGCGTTGCTTCTACGAGGACGGGACGGTGCTCGATCTTCGCAAGGATCTGGACACGATGGCCGAAGCCCTCGATCGACAGTTTCCCGAAGCGAAGCCGGGTCAGGGCTGGAAGGACTTCATCAACTACAGCCGGCGCATGTACCGCTTGAGCAAGAGCGTCTTCTTCTACAAGGATCTCGGCGGAATCGGCGACATGATCCGCAAGCCGCCCCCGCGAGAACCCGGCCTGCTGGGCGACGTGATGTCGATGCGCCTGTACAGCACCGTTGCCAAGACGATCCACAAGTACATCAACGAACCCCATGTCTGCCAGCTTTCCGAGCACTTCCTGCAGTATGTCGGATCCAGTCCGTTCCTCGCCCCGGCGATCCTCACCCTGATCGCCTCGGCCCAGATCGACGACGGTATCTGGTATTCGAGAGGCGGAACCCGCAAGGTCGCCGCCAGCCTTGAGCGAATCCTTCATGAGGAGGGTGTCACCGTCATGCTCGGCAAGTCCGTGCGTCGTCTGGTGACCGATGATGACAACGTTCGCGGGGTCGAACTCGAGGACGGTACCGTCCTCGAATCCGACGTGGTCGTGAGCAACTGCGACATCCAGCGAACCTATCGTGACCTGGATTCCGACCCGGTCGCCAAGGAAGAGCAGAAGTCGATCGCGCGCAAGTACGAGCCCGCCTGCAGCGGCGTGGTCCTCTACCTGGGACTGAAGCGTCAGTACGACCATCTTGCCCATCACTGTTTCCTCTTCAGTGAGGATTCCCGAAAGGAATTCGACGACATCTATCGCAAGGGCGTTCCCGCCGAGGACCCCACGATCTATCTCGCCGTTCCCAGTCGAACCGATCCCGACCAGGCGCCGGCCGGGCACGAGGCCCTGTACATCCTCGTCCACACCCCCTATCGACGCGGCACCCAGCGCTGGGAAGGACCCGGCGGCATGCTCGAGCAGTACCGCAAGGTCATCATCGAGAAGCTGAAGCGATGCGCCGGGCTCGAGGACATCGAGGAACAGATCGTCGTCGAGCGGTTCCTCACCCCTGATTCCATCGAGCGCCTCTACAACGCCGAAGGCGGCGCCATCTACGGGCTCGCATCGCATGGTCGTTTCAAGGGTGGCTTCAAGCCGAAGAACCGAAGCGCGATCTACCAGAATCTCTACCTCGCCGGCGGCAGCGTCAACCCCGGTCCCGGCGTGCCGATGGTGCTCATGAGTGGTGTGACGGCAGCTGATGCTGTCTGCGAGGACCTTGGTGTGAGTGACCAACGAACGGCGGAGGAACCGGAATGTCCGGAGCCGACTCTGACCGCCTGATACCAGCCCGGCCCAGCAGGCTGATCACAAATTGGTTCGTCCGTTACGTGACGCGTCTGTTTCGACGTCGCTTTCATTCGTTTCGGATCGCGTCTGACGGATTGCAGGGCTTCAGGGACCTGGAGTCCTCGAAACGACCTGCGATCGTCCTGCTCAACCACTCCGCCTGGTGGGACCCCCTGGTCGGCGTGGTGCTTGCCCGGGGTGAGAACACACGAAGGCCCTTGCTCGCCCCGATCGATCGGAAGCAGCTGGAACGCTTCAAGTTCTTTCGAAAGCTGGGTTTCTTCGGCATCGATCCGGAGGACCCCGAAGCCCTCGCCGACATGCGAGACTATGTCATCGATGCCTTCCAGGCGGATCCTCGAACATGGTTGTGGCTGACCCCGCAGGGCCGGTTCACCGACGTCCGTGCGCCGGTCCGCATACGACCCGGTGCCGCCAGGATCGCGGCCGCCATTCCCGATGTCGATGTGATCTCGCTCGCGATCGAATACGTCTTCTGGCAGGATTCGAAGCCGGAGGTCCTGGTTCGCTTCGCTCGCATCGAGACGGAACAGACCAGCACCAGCGGCTGGCAGCGCGCGATGACCGATGGGATGCAGGCAAACGCCGATGCGCTCTCGCGTCTGGTTCAGACTCGAGACGACGATGCGTTTCATACCCTCATCGACAGCGGCACTCGAAGCTCCTTCATCTACGACATCTATCTCAGGATTCGCGGTAGGCACGGCGAAATCAAGGCACGAAGGCAACCCGAAGAGCAGGCGGCATCCGAATGATCCTCTGGATTCTCATCTTGATCGCTCTGGCCATGATCCTTCCCGGCTTCCTGCTGGGTTGGGTGAACATGCGGCGATACCGTGTCGCACCTCGTGATGGAGACGTCGAGGCCACATCCGTCTCGATCTGCATCCCCGCGAGAAACGAGGCGAAGAACATCGAAGCCTGCATTCGTTCCGCGCTCGCAGCCGGCGACCAGGCCGGTGCCCCGGCCCTCGAGGTGCTGGTCTACGACGACCAGAGTGACGATGAAACCCCCGAGATCCTGGCACGTCTGTCCGAGGAGGACTCCCGGGTTCAAAGCGTGCCCACCCAGCCGCTTCCCGACGGTTGGAACGGCAAGCAGCACGCCTGTGAACGCATGGGTCACGCCGCGACCACCGAATGGCTGCTCTTCACCGATGCCGATGTTCGATTCGAACCCGACATGCTTCGCCGATCGATGCTCGCCCAGCAGCGTTCCAAGGCCGAACTGATCTCAACCGTTCCGCGGGAGATCACCCGGACCATCGGTGAGATGATGCTCATCCCCCTGATCAACTGGGTGCTGCTCTGCTACCTGCCGATGGGCATGATGCGTTCATCCCTGAACCCCTCGGCCTCCGCGGCAGTCGGCCAGTTCATCCTCTGCCGCCGCCGGTCCTGGCGTGATTCGGGCGGGCATGCCCAGTTCCGTGACACCATGCACGACGGCGTCAAGATGCCGCGCGCCTTTCGGGTCGCCGGACATGCCACCGATCTCTTCGATGGAACCGACCTGGTGTCCTGCCGCATGTACCGTGGTTTCCGGGAGACCTGGGCGGGCTTCGCGAAGAACGCCTATGAAGGGCTCGGTTCAGTCGGTCTCCTGATCACGGTGACCCTGCTCCACGTGGTCGGTCACCTGATGCCCTGGGGTATTCTCGCCTGGGCGCTCGCCGTTCCCGAGCAACGCAATCCCTGGCTGATCGCCCTCACCGTTCTGGTGATTCTCCTTCCCATGCTGCAGCGCATGGTGATGGCCCGACGGTTCAGGCAGCCTCTTCTTGGGGTCCTGATCCATCCCTTCGCGATCATGTGCCTGATCGCCGTGCAGTGGTGGAGCTTCCACCTCGACCGCACGGGGCGACGGCAGTGGCGGGGGCGTCGAGCGTCACCTGCGCCTTCCTGAATCCTCGTCTTTCAACCAATCCGGAGCACCGTGATGATCAACCTGCTTGTCATGACCCTGGTCGGCTGCAGTGAGGCAGTCCTCAGCACCGGACCCGCGATCGGTTGTCTGGAAGAAACCTCCGTGTGCGTGGCCGCTCGAGCGGACCGTGCCTGCGAGCTTGATCTCCGGGTCCTCGACGGTGATGGATCGGTCGTCTGGAACCAGGTCCTGTCCGCGGTCGAAACCAGCGACTTCACCCTGCACTGGCAGGTGAACGGTCTCGAGGCCTCGACCCGCTACGACTACGTGATCACCGACCCCGACCGCGCCGAGGTCTTTCTCGGTGCCGGCGCCTTCATGACCCAGGCCCCGGCGGGTTCGCGGGTTCCGGTGACGGTCGCCTTCGCCTCCTGCGCCCGGGAGGATGACGGCAGTTCCGCGGTCTGGACGCGCATGCAGCTGCGTGCGATCGACGCGCTGGTGCTTCTGGGCGACACGCCCTACATCGACACCACTGATCTCCAGCAGCAGCGCAAGCGGTATCGGGAATTCGCACGCGTCCCCTCGTTCGCCGCACTGGTTCGCGGCACGCCGGTCTATTCGACCTGGGACGACCACGACTTCGGGGCGAACGACACCGATGGTCGGCTGCCGGGCAAGGAGAACAGCCGGCAGGCGTTCGCTGAACACCGCCCGAATCGCCTGCCTCCCGAGCAGGCGGGCATCCACGACAACTTCCGCGTCGGGGACATGGAGATCTTCCTCCTCGATGCCCGATGGTTCGCAAGGACCGAACCTTCCCCGTTCGATGCCTCCAAGCCCACCCTGCTCGGTGCCGAACAGTGGACCTGGCTGAAGGCGCGTCTCAAGGCATCGACCGCGACCTTCAAGGTCATCGCGACCGGAATGATCTTCAACGACGCGGTGCGGCCCAACAAGACCGACTACTGGGGCCACTACCCGCACGAGCGCCAGGCGCTCTTCGAGCTGATCGGCGAGCTCAAGCTCGAGGGCGTGGTCCTGGTGGGCGGAGACGTTCACCGGCATCGCATCGTTCGTCATCTGGAATCACGGGACGCGGTCGGCTACGAACTCGTTGAGTTCATCTCCTCGCCCGTACATGACCAGATCATCGAAAGCGCGAATGCGCCGCACCCCGGTCTCTTGATGGATATCGGGACCGGGAACATCTATCTCGAACTCTCGGTCGATCCTGCAGGACATATTCCGGTGTTGACCAGTCGTTTCATTGACTCGGCCGGCCGGGAGCTCGATGTTCGTCGCTGGAGTGCTGACGAACTTCGCGCTGCCTCGAAGCCCTGATTCGTGCTGAAGTCACTTCCTGGTGGATTCGACCAGCTCGTTAAGCAGCCTTTCCATGCGGCCCAGAGTGTCCTTGATCTCCATGAGGACCTGAGGTGACTGCTCGAGGCTCGAACCATCGCCCCTTTCCATGCCGGCGGCGGCTCCACCTTTCGACATTCGGTCGCGCTGGTCCAGCACATCCTTGCGGAACTCTTCCGTGTCCTGAATGCCGATCAGGCTGATCAGGCTGCCCGGTCCGGATTGTCCGGCGGTCTCCACGGAGATGCGGTGCAGCTTGAACATACGCATGATCGGGCCCTGAACCATCTGGAGGTCGGTGATCTTCTCCAGTGGGACGGTCTTCTCGCTCTTGTTGAAAACGCCCTTCTTGACGTGGAGTGCTCTCGAGGTGAGCACGCATTCCCAGGAGCTGATGACCCGGTCCAGAACGACGTAGTAGATGACCGCGAGAATCAGGGTGAGCGGAATCGTGACCAGCAGCAGCGACAGCAAAGCCAGCAACGTCCAGTGGTACTTGATGATCCCCATCTTGTCGAAGGTGGCGGTGCGAAGAACCTCTTCGTTCGGACCAAGTTTCATGGTGCTGTCTTTCGGCTGAACTGCTCAGGAGGCAAAGTCTGATGGTGGGCTGAAGCCGTCTCGGTAGTTGCGACGCACGATCGTGTCCGTCGCCTCCTGGTGGTTGGTGAAGGCGAGCTTCGAGCGGTCCCAGGCAAGTTCGGTGTTGGGGTATCGCGCCGCCTTGGCCGCAAGCAGTGCGGGCTCGGTGATGCGCACGCCGTCCGGGAAGGGGGTGCGGAGCTCGGTCTTCTTGCCGGTGATGTTGTCGACCCAGGCGTGCCAGTGGTTCAGTTGCGGGAACTCCGGCAGTCCCGGCATCTCGAGGCCCGGGGTCATGACACCGTCGCGCCAGATCTCAAGATCGCCTCCGGCGGTCAGGGCGAGCACGCCGCCTTCGCAGACCACCACCGTCATGTTGGAATCCTTCCACTCGCCGGGCGGAAGTCCCAGCGCGGCACGAGAAGGGGTCTGGCCGCTGTCGCTGTAGTGAAGCGGGAAGTGGCGGTTGGCGAAGCGATCTGAATCGACCGCGTAGGTAATGGTCGAGAGGCAGGGTGCGGCATGAAAGGTGTCTGCCGGAGCCGGCGCGTGGGTCTTCACCGCGATCGGCGACTGCAGCTCGTCGTAGCCGAAGAGGATCACGTCGAGGACGTGGACGCCCCAGTCTCCAAGCCCGCCCGTCCCGTAGTCCCACCAGGACCGCCAGCGGACCGGCATCAGCTGTTCCCGGTAGGGGGTCTTCTCGCAGGGGCCGAGCCAGAGGTCGAAGTCGATGTGTTCCGGTGGGGTTCCGGGTTCACTGAGAATGCGGTCGTAGTTGAAGTAGCGGCCGGGGTTGGGCGAGCCGGTCCACGCATAGGCCTTGACCGCCTTGCCCAGCTGCCCGGAGCGCAGGATCTCGACCGCTGCGCGGCGCCCGGGGTAGACCATGCGCTGGTTGCCGACCTGGGTGACCAGTCCGGGGCGGGCCTCCATGGCTGAATCGATCATGGACAGCTCCTCCAGCTGGTGGACCAGCGGCTTCTGTCCGTAGACGTGCTTGCCGTTGGCGAGGGCGGTCAGCATGATCGTCGCGTGGGTGTGGTCGGGGGTCGAGACGATCACCGCATCGAACTTGTCGCCGTGCTCGGCGAACGCCTCGCGATAGTCCTTGCAGACGAACGCGTCGGGGTGCTCGAGGCTGGTGTCTTCCAGGTAGTTCGAGTCGATGTCGCACAGGCCGGTGATCTGGACCGCAGGGTGCGCATCGACCTGCTTGCGGTCGGTGCCGCCGATGGTGCCGATGACGCCGATCGACAGCACGTTGACCCGGCTGTTCGGCGCGATCTTTCTTCCGGCAAGGGCTGCGGGCCCCAGAGCGGCTGCCCCCAGACCCAGGGCACTTGCCGACTGAATGAAGTTTCGACGGGTAACGCGGTCGTGCATCAAAGGCCTCCTGTGAGGATGCGGCATGGGTATGCCTCGATCGGATCGAGGGTGCATGCCACCGGGCCTTCAGGATACAACTCCCTGCGAAGTTCTAGCCGGTCTTTGAAGGAATCGCCTTGGAAAACTTCGGCTCTCGACGTCGCTGTTCAATTCGATCACGCGATGGCACGCGTACGTTGTAGACGAGGTGACACGCCTGCATCAGGCGGATCACAACCCAGCTGGAGTCGAATTGCCACCATCTCAGGCCGTGACGCGCGGAGGTGGGAAAGGCGTGGTGGTTGTTGTGCCAGCCTTCGCCGAGGGCGACCACGCCCACGATCGCGTTGTTACGACTCTCGTCATGCGAGGTGTAGGGTTGGCTGCCCCAGATGTGGCAGATGCTGTTCACGCTCCACGTGGCATGGTGCTCGACGAGGATCCTGATCAGGCCACCCCAGAGCAATCCGGTGAAGGCGCCCCACCAGGTCATGGTGACCAGTCCGCCGATCACGGTGGGGATCGCAAGACCGGTGAAGGTGAGAAGCAGGAAGTTTGAATCAAGCCATCGCAGCATGGGCTGGGCCTTGAGGTCCGGCACGTACTTGTTGACCGGTTCGGTGCTCGGGCTGAAGAGCCACCCCATGTGTGCATGCCAGAAACCGCGAAGCCATCCATGATCACCGGGTGCATAGGGTGAGTGGGGGTCGAGGTCCTGGTCACTGTGCTGGTGGTGACAGCGGTGGGTCGCGACCCACCAGAAGATCGGTCCCTGCATCGCCATCGAGCCGCAGAAACCAAGCAGGAAGATCACCGGCTTGGGGGCATCGAATGACTTGTGCGAGAAGTACCGGTGGAAACCGATGGTGATGCCGAAGCCGGTGACCAAATACATCCCCACGAGGAGGATCAGATCCAGCGGCCCGAAGCCACGATTCCAGGCCAGGTACATCGCGAGCACGAGAGCGAAGGGCGGAATAAGGATGCCCATCAGCAGGGAGAAGCGAACGAACGGCGGCTTGTTGCTCGAGATTTCAGTCTCGATCACCGTCGTGGAGGTACCTGTCATGGATTGTCTTCCGGGTCGAAGTCTGGGGAGCGGCCACGGCCGGGCCCGTCCATCATGGAACGGCCGAGGGAATCATAGTTGTTGCCTGCAGTTGCTGCCGGGATTCCCCCCGAAAGGGCGACTTCACCGACCCAAGGATCCCTCGATCATCAGCTGGCCGGCACCGATGACCCCCGTGGGGTCGCATGGGGCAGTTTCGAGGTGCAACGGTTCAGGCTTCCGTTTGACCAAGGGAAACACCCATTCGGTCCCCGCTGGTTGCCCATTGAAGTCCAGGCGTTCTTCGTCCAGTCGCAGGGAAACCGACTCTGCCGGGGGCCAGACCTTTTCGATGCACGGGCGAACCGTGATTCGACAGGATCCGGGCCTTGAGACCTGAAGCAAGCACTCTCCATCGGCACGATTGCCCCACCCCGCACCTCGCCAGTCCTGTCGGCTCAGGACGCTTTCCGCCCTTCGGATGCCCCACCGAGATGCGAGGGGGCGCCTGTCGAGCCGGTTCCTCGGCTTCGACCGAGCTGAACCACCTTTCGCAGGCGGTCTTGAGTCGATCGACGATCTCCGGATGGCGGAGGGCGAGATCGACCTTTTCATGGGGGTCCGCAGCATCGAGGATGCGTTTCAGAGCGCTCTCTTTGAGTCCACGCACCTGCTCGAAGGAGGCGTTCGACCTGCTCGGGATCGAGCGCCTTCCTGGTTGTCAGAGAGGTCGGTCACAGCCTAGCCGCTCCAAATGGACAGGACGGTGGTTCATACACCGCAGGTATCAATGCCAGCCGCCTCATGGGGTGTGTGACGTCAGGATCGCCAGTTCCTGGAACACCAGGGCACTTCGTGGCACCCGAAACCTGTGTTTTCGTATGTCTAGGTGATACACGCCTCGGATGCCGGGGTTGTTTCCCCCCGATTGAAGGAGCTTCGCCATGTGTTCTAGCAGAGGTCTTGTGTTGCTGATTGCCCTTGCGGTACTGACCGTGTCGTGGGGCGGGCGGTCATTTGCAGAGACTGTTCACGTTTGTCCCTCTGGGTGTGCATTCGACTCAATCGCCGAAGCAGTCTCCTTCGCTCAGGACGGAGATGTGATCGATATCGCTCCCGGGACATATGACCTCTCAAGCACGGTTGTGATCGAGAAGGCGATCGCCCTTCAGGGCGGAGGGTTCTGGCAGACTTCGATTACTTGGTCAGGTACTCCAGATCAGCCGCTCTTTCACCTGACTGGTCCTGGTGCGTCAGGGTGCAGTTTTCGTTCATTGAACTTCGTGGGAATAGCTGGGCGCGCGATCAAGAACGAAGGGGCGTCTTTCGAGGTTGACCTTTGCTGGTTCACCGACTGTGCCGTCGACCTCGGGGACTTTCCAAACCGCTCCGAAGGTGGACCTGCAATCTGCTCACTTGGTGGTGTACCTGTGATCACCAGTTGTGTCTTCCTCCAATGTGAAGCAATCAGCGGATATGGAGGTGCGGTGTTCTGCAGGGAAGTCGAAAGTGGCTCACGAATCGAGGACAGTTACTTCCTCTTCAACACATCGAAGGGTCTGGCGGGTGGCCTGTGCATCACTGAGGGCGAAGCGATGGTCCGAAACTGCGTCTTCGATGGCAACCAGTCGTTTGACGATCCAACTGGTTTTTACAACGGCTATGGCGGTGCGATGGCATTGATGTACAACGAAGCCGTCATCGTTCAAGACTGTGAGATCTCGAATAATTCTTCCGACAGTCTTGGTGGTGGAGTCTATCTCGGAGGCAGTGAATACCTCGGTCCTGATGCCTTCGTGTACCTCGTTCTCAACCGATTTGAATCGAATCATGCCACTACTGCAGGTGGCGCGGTTGCGAGCAGCGTCGAGCCGATGAACAAGAACACACTCCTGGCCGCGAATGCTTTTCATTCGAATCGGACTGATGGTTCCGGCGGTGGGGTGTGGATCTGGGGTTCGCCGCTGCTCTGGGCCAACAGCTTTCAGAGCAACGTTGCCCGGCTGGAGGGTGGGGGGATGAACATCGCCAACGTGAAGGAAGACATCTATGACTCGTCGCCACCAGACGCCGTGGTCATTCAATGCGATTTCACTGGAAATGTCGCTTCGAAAGGCGGCGCCATCAACACCGGGCACAACTACTACCCGGGTTCATCCCAGCCGATTGGTAGACACGTTCGTTTCGAATCCTGCACGTTTGGGGGTAATGTGGCCCTGTCCACTGGTGGCGTGAGCATGTCGCACCCGAATACCACCGTGTTGTTCGGCTCCTGCTCCTTCGATGGGAACATCGCCTTGGAACAGAGTGATGTCTTTGCCAACAACACTGAAAGTATTCGCATTGCCGCTGTGGGCTGTGGGTTTGGTGTGAATGGATACGGTGATCTTGATGGATTGTGGCTCAATGGGCCCAGCAACACCTTTGTCGACCGGACTTTTGAAACGAGAATCGGGTGGGACTGGAATCGATATGACGGGTTGGGGTATTGGCGGGAGAACTATTCAGCCACTCTTGCCAGCATCCCGTACGAGATCGATGCCCTGGCATTCCTGCCCAATGGCGATTTCATCCTGAGTCTCAAGGACCCAGGTGAAGTCGCCGGTCTGTCAGGTGGGCCTGACGGTGAATGGGTCGATGATTCAGATCTCATTCTCTACCGTCCGCTGGGTCTGGGCATCTCATCTCACGGTTCGATGCACTTCTACTTCGATGGCAGTGATGTGGGACTTTCCGGAAACAATGAAGATATCGATGCACTTGCAATTGATGATTCCGGTCGGCTCGTCATGTCTACCCAGGGTCTGGCCGATGTTCCCGGAGCAGGGTCCTTCAACAATCGATCACTCGTTCGGTTCACGCCATTCGCCCTGGGGTCAAATACCGCGGGGAGCTGGGAACAACTCATTGTTGGTTCGGATATTGGTCTGAACTCCACCGGAGAAAACATCGATGGTCTCGATCTGGTTCCTGCCGAGGGCGATGCCGTCTTGTCCGTGCTGGTGTCGGTGACGGGGGACCTCGACGTTCCAGAACTTCCCGACGCCTCCTCCGGCCCGGTGATCTTCCGCTTTGATGCGACGCAACTTGGCGCTGGCTCCGGAGGCGGCACCGAAGGAACCTGGTCGATCTACGCCAGTGATTCCCAATACGCGTCGTATCCGTCGTACGGTGAGGCTGGGTGTTTCGCGCTCTTTGACTGAGTCCTTGCCCGGTCCAACCGCCGAGGAATCATGGTTCGCCTTGCTTGGCGGTGTATTCGGGTTCGACCACGACCTGATATGCGCCGAGCGTTCCTCTTTCGTCCGTGACTTCAACTTCCAGCGTGGCCGGTCCCGCCGGGAGCAGTACGTGCTCGAAGACGATCTCCGGTGCGCCGGCCTTGAATGTCCCTTCCAATCGACGTGGTCCGATCTTGAGGACGGCGGAAGTTGGTTCCGGCCAACGCGTGCCGACGCATG
This sequence comes from Phycisphaerales bacterium, assembly GCA_029246705.1. Classification (GTDB taxonomy): domain Bacteria; phylum Planctomycetota; class Phycisphaerae; order Phycisphaerales; family SM1A02; genus JAKVBQ01. Next base: position 43,126 of record JAQWMQ010000034.1, read on the forward strand.
GGCGAACACGTACTTGATACGCACCATCTCGAGCGACGTCGATGAGCCAATGTCCTCGCGCCCTGTCTCCCCACCCTGCTCCGCGCCAGTCCTGGCGAGTCAGCACGGTGCGTGCGGCGTCGGAGTGTCCGACGGATATGCGCGGTGGGTGGTAGTTCCCGGGGTCATCCGCCCCGACATCCTTGAACCACGCTTCGTAGGCAGTGCGGAGCTTCTGGACCATCTCGGGGTTGGCTGCGGCGAGGTCGTGCTCCTCATGGGGATCATCCTCGAGGTTGTAGAGTTCGAGACGCATTCGGGGTGTCTCGCCCGGAGGGATCTCGCGGCCGAAGCCGCTGTCATTGACAAGCTTCCAGTCGCCCATGCGAATCATCGCGTTGTGCCAGGCGACGGGAACATCGCCGCGATGCGCCTGGATGACGATCGTTCGATCAGGAGCCTGTTCGACACGGCCCTCGAGCATGGGAAGAAGACTCTCGCCATCGAACCCCGGATCGATGTCCTGGGATGCGCCACATGCATCGAGGATGGTGGGCGCGATGTCGACATGCGCACCAAGTGCGTCGACGGTTCGCCCACCCTGCAGGCGTGCGGGCCATCGGATGAAGAGGGGGGAACGGATGCCACCCTCGTAGACGCTGCCCTTGTTGGAGCGGAACCCGGCGTTGTACCTGAGGTGTTGTGGCCCGTTGTCATGCATGAACAGGACGATCGTGTTCTCGGCGAGGCCCTTCTCTTCCAGGCTGGCAAGCAGGCGTCCCATTGCCCCGTCGATGTTCTCGATCATCGCGTACTCGCGTGCGGTCAGGTCGGCACGAATCGGCTTGGCGATCGGATGGCCATGTTCCTGTGGGAAGTCGTCGTTGGAAAGTTCCATCGCGGCGTACCTGCGATAGGGTTCCTCCGGGACGTCGCCGTAGGGGCCGTGCGGTGCGTTGGTCGGGATGTATGCGAAGAACGGCCGACCTGCGTCGTTTTGCCGGATCATCCAATCGATCGCCTCGTCCATGTAGACATCGGTGCAGTAGCCCGAGGTCTCGACGCGCTTGTCGTTCCTGAAGAGGATCGGATCGGTGTACCTGCCTTCGCCACCGCGTGGATCGGAAGGTTGGCCGATGCCGCCGCCCCGGTGCACGAGCGCATCATCGAATCCCTGGTCGATCGCGCGCACGGGATGGCAGTCACCCAGGTGCCATTTCCCGAAGACGCCGGTTGCATACCCTTCTGCGTGCAGCATCTCCGCAAGGGTGACCTCTTCCGGTTCGAGCATCGCCCTCCCACGGTAGGTGTCGATCGCCGAGGTTCGCTGGCACCAGCGTCCGGTCATCAGTGATGCGCGGGTCGGGGCACAGACGGGGTGGACGTAGAAGTCACTCAGTCGCACGCTCTCGCCTGCGAACCGATCGAGATTCGGCGTGCGAAGTATCGGGTTCCCATGAAACCCGAGGTCGCCGTAGCCCTGGTCATCGGTCATGACCAGAATCACGTTGGGTTCCTCGGCCTGTACTGTACCGGTGGCGAGGATGATCGTGACGAGTGTCGGGAGCATGTTCATGTGTCTTCTCCGGAGTCTTCGGCGTTCGCTTCCTGGTGGATGATCTCCTCGTGATGATGCTCCTCCGCGGGCATGGCTTCGGCTTCGAAGTCGAGCGTGGCCAGGTCCCGGACGGAGCTCTCCCACTGCAGGAGGGGCTTGTCACGAAAACCGAAGCATCGGGCCAGGAAGACTTCCGGGATCGCGCGAATCCTGGATCGGTATCGTTCCACCGAGGCGTTGTAGCCGTCTCGCCGGGCGGAGATCTCGTTTTCCAGTCGCACGATCCCCTTCATCAGGCGATCGGTGGTGGTGTTCCCCTTGAGTTCCGGATACCGCTCACGCAGGGCGAGGAGTCCGGCGGTCGACTGCTGTGACTGCGCGACGCTTTCGGCGGTCTGTTCCGCGGAAGCACTGGGGCTCTTCCATGCCTCGCGCAGACCCGCGAGCATCGGTTGCAGTTGCTTCTCGTAGGCGTTGTACCCCCGCGCGATCTCCGCCAGTTGTGGAAGCAGATCCGCTCTCTTCTTGAGTGCCACGTCGATGTTCGACTTCGCCCACAGGACCCGTTGTCTCAGGAAGACGAGGTCGTTGTACATGATGGCGATGACCAGCAGGGCGACCGCGCCGATGGCTGATGCCGCTGCAAGAAGCTGGTCCACTGCGGCGATGCGACCGGTGAACAGGAGCAGTCCCAGGATCACGGCGGCCACCGAGGCGATCCCGAACGCAAGCATCCAGAACGCAGTCGTGATCTGCTTGGTCTTCAATCGCTCCTCGGGCAGGTTCGAGACCAGGTAGGGGAGTCCCTGGGGGTCCTTCTCCATTCGCAGGCTGTCGCCGGTGTTGGGGTCGATCTCGGCCGAACCAAGCACGTACAGCGGGTCATCCGGTCGGATCGAATGCTCGGTGTGGACCCGTTGCCCTTTTTTTCGAACCGCGGAACGCCCCGAGATGATGCGCGCCCCGGCAAGCGATATCGGAATGCTTCCCGATTCATCCGAGCAGAGCATGAGCTGATGGCAGCTGCGATCGAGGATGGTGTGCAGGTGTCGGTTCTTTCCCGAGCCTCTCCACTCCTGGATCGTGTATCGGTACCAGAAGCAGGGCTTCTCCGTGAGGGGTCCCTTCAAGGGCGTGATGTCCTCGCATGCCCGGGCTCTTCCCTTCAGTTCGTTGATTCCGATGTCCACCTCGGCCGCTGGAAGTGTCGGGATGTTCTCGATCAACCGCTTCAGCTTGACCTTTTCAAAGCCCAGCTTGAGACCCAGCAGGCCGATGCAGATCGCAATCAGGACGATGAGACCCGGTCCCCACCAGGCAGGCGGGGCGCTGGGAATGTCGGCTTCGCCATCCGGCGGACTCTCGCCGGCAACGAGGATGTTCGGAGTGGGGGGCATGCCCATCGCCCATGCGAGCAGGCTCTGGGGAAAACGGGACCGGACTTCCCGGGTCCGGTCCGCCCGTGCCCCCAGGCTGAGTCGCAGTTCCGCCAGTCGGGGTCCCGGTGCGGGGGATTCCTTGGCCTGGTCGAACACCTTGCGGTCCGACCAGTCCCCGTTCCAGTCGAGCCCCAGTCGTGCAAGATCGTTCTTCACGATTTTGGCCGCGGTCGCTTCCTGCCGAGCCAGTGATTCCCGGGCCGCCTGGAGATCCTCGGACATCATCATCAACCCGCCGGCAAGCAGTATCCCGGTCTGGAGCGTTCCCACGACGACCGCGAAGGCAAGTGTGTTGAGTCTTCTCGTACCAAGCATCAGACAGGTCGTGCCTGCCGCTATCGCGAACACGCTCAGGATGATCGCCATCGTGCTTGTGAGACTTCGCCACGCCCGAACCGCGGTGATCGGCTCGTCGGTGATGATGGGGACGTATTCGCCGTCTTCGGGAAAGGTCACCACCGGTTCCGCGTTCTTCATGTCGACCATGCCGACGATGCGAACCTGGTCGTCGGGATCTATTCGGTATTCGGTGTAGCGATAGTCGCCCTTGACCTTGCGGTACTTCATGCCCAGCATGAAATCTATTCGGTCATCAAGCTCGACGTCGATGCTTCCGGTTGCGTCCTTCAACCGAAAGGCGTTGCCACCAGTCACGTCTGAAACCGTGCTCCAGCTTCGATTTCCATCGGAGTCCCGTGTCTCCCGTTCCTTGATGGCCCGAAACCACATGCAGGGGCTTTCGGTCCATTTCGATGCCAGCAGTTCAACGCCCGGTTTCGCCTCCGCAGCGCCGGCGAGTCGTGCCGGTCCCGGCATGGCGGCCTGGATCGGGGACAACGGTATGCGTTCAAGCTTTCGAATGTCCCGAATGTCGCTCAATGCGAACTGCTGGGCGAGCAGGCCGATTCCAAGAAAGGCAGGTACCAGCACGATCAGTATCAACGTGCGAATGCCCGAGCGGCGGGTGTCCCTGATGTCCTCGTTCATGATTTCGAGCGTACCTGCTTTGAATGGTCGGGGCGATCGGAGTCGGATCAAGCTCGGGTGGAAACGAGGCAGATGGTCCGAAAAACCGTCCAACCTCCACCCAGCAGCTCATTTGGATCGGATTCTCCCACCGGCCCCACCAGACCGCCTTCTCAAGGGTCATTGTCGGGGCTCTGTTTGCGTCGCGTCGCATCGTGGGCAATGATCAAGGCTCATGGTGCGTTGGTTTGATGACCGACCTGGAGCCCTCTGCATGAATCCAATCCTCAAGAGCTGCTTCCTTCTGGTGATGGCCTGCGCGGTTTCCCGAGTGGCATCCGCCCAGGGTCTGGGCGGGGAACACAACTTCTCTCGCGATCTCAGCAAGGCCAATGAGGAGATTGACGCCGAGGAACTGGTCTCGATCCTGCTGAATCTCGATCTGCGCAAGAACATCATGTACGCCCATGACCGTGACCCCGGGCACCAGCTTCATCTCCTGCTTCCCCGTGAACGAACAGTGGAGGGTCCTGTCCCCCTGGTCGTGTGGATCCATGGTGGGGGATGGATGGGGCAGAACCAGGACTCGGGAATAGACCGTGTCACGCCACTGGTCCGTACCGGCCGCTACGCCGCTGCGAGCATCAACTACCGACCATCCTCGGAGGCCCGTTGGCCTGCTCAGATCCACGATTGCAATGCGGCCCTGCGCTGGTTGCGCGCTCATGCCGAGGAGTTCGGGATCGATCCCGATCGGATCGCGGTGATGGGGATCGAATCCGGAGGTCATCTGGCATCGATGATCGGCATCGGCGCGGGGGACGAGGATCTTGAAGGCGGTATCGGTCGATACCCAGATGATTCAGGCGGTGTGGCCTGCGTGATCGATCTCTGGGGCCCGACCGACTTTCTCCAGATGGATGATCACCTTGCACCTGGCGCGACCCTCAAGCATTCGGAGCCGGGTTCGCCCGAAATCAGACTGGTCGGTGGTTCCTTCCAGAACAAGTCCGAACTCGTCGCATCGACCAATCCGATCAGCAGGATCTCCGGGCCGAGCCCGCCCTTCCTGATCATTCATTCGAAATACGACCTCAACGTTCCGCATCATCAGTCGGAACTGCTGCAGGAAGCACTCGAGCAAAACGGTGATGAGGTGACCATGGTCACCCTGGCCAACGGAAACACCGAGATCCGTGCGCCTGAAATGGATCAACTGATCATGGCGTTTCTCGAACGTGAGCTCTACGGAGTGGGCGAACCGATTCAGAACCAGGAGATCACCCTCAGAGGCGTGAAGCCGCCGAGGGCCGCCCGCCCCGACCGTGGCGGCGAACGCCCGGACCGTGGTGGCGAACGAACCCGTCCATCCCGCGGTGAGGCGGAGGGTGATGGTGCGCGACCGGAGCGGACTCGTGACCGTGGACGTGGTCGCTCGGGTGGCGCCCCTGATTCCGACGAGGCGGGCGATGCCTCCGGCAGCCGTGGACAGCAGAAGTCTCGTAACGAACAGTTCTTCGAGAAGTCCGATCGAAATTCGGATGGCAAGCTCACCCAGGATGAACTCCCCCGCGGACGACAGTTCCAGGGCACGGTCGAGAAGTACGACCAGGACGGGGACGGTGCGCTCCAGTACGAGGAATTCCTCGAGTTGATCAAGGAACTCGGGTCATCGTCCCAGGGACGGGGTCGCGGCGGCTCGCCCGACCAGCCGGCCAAGCCGTCCAGCTAGAACCTTCCCGGATTACCCGGATTCGAACGAACCCGGTCAACGACGGGCCGTAGCAACCTCCGTAAGGAGGTGCATCATGAGTCTCTATGACCGTGAGTACATGCGTGACGACAGGACTGAAGGGTCACGAACCCGTCGTCCGGGCGTGGTTGCGGAGTACCGCAAATCCAATTCCAATCGTCTCGGTCGTGGCGAACAGGTCGGTTTCGTGATCGCTGCTGCCGGCGTGATCGCGCTGCTTCTTGGGATCGCCTTCCTCTGACCGCGACGCGCGTCTTCATTTGTTTTCCTCTTCATGCCGCGATCGGGATTTCTCCCGGTCGCGGTTTCTTCATGTGGAGGACGTCTTCTTGCGCGCTGCGGGTGGAGTGGTCTGCAGGAGGACCATTCGTTCGTAGTCCTTGCTCCTCTGCATCAGTTCTTCGTGCCGTCCCGATTCGACCAGCCGACCCTGGTCGAGAACCAGGATGAGATCCGCATGGGTGATCGTGCTGAGACGGTGGGCGATGACCAGGCTGGTTCGCCCCTGCATCAGTTCGTCCATGCCCTGCTGGATGGTCCGTTCGCTTTCGGTGTCGAGGTTGCTGGTTGCTTCGTCGAGCACCAGGATCCGCGGGTCAGCGAGGATCGCTCGAGCGATCGCCAGCCTCTGTCGCTGGCCACCGGACAACCTCAGTCCTCTTTCCCCGATCAGGGTGTCCCAGCCCTTCGGGAGTTTCTCGATGAACTCCATCGCCACGGCGAGTTCGGCGGCGTGGCGGACTTCCTCATCGGTGGCGCCCCTGCGGGCATAGGCGATGTTGTCCCTGATCGAACCGTCGAACAGGAAGACATCCTGCTCCACGATGCCCAGTGTTCGCCTGAAGGAGTCGAGGTTCAGGGTGCGGAGGTCTCGACCGTCGAGGCTGATTCGTCCCGAGTCCGGGTCGAAGAAGCGCGCGACCAGGTTGCAGCAGGTGGTCTTGCCTGCCCCGGAACGACCGACCAACGCGACCATCGAACCGGCCTCGGCGGTGAAACTCAGGTTGCTGATCGCCGGTTCCTCGGTGTTCGGATAGGTGAAGGTGACGTCTTGGACCTCCAGGCGTCCTTCGACCCTCGAGGGCTTGAGCACCAGTGCATCCTCGACGTCCGGGAGTTCCCGGGGTTCTTCAAGGACATCAAGCACTCGATCCAGCCCCGCCAGGTTGGTCTGGAACATGGTGGCGCTGTTGGCCAGTACCTCGACCGGTCCCAGCAGCATCGTGAGGTACGCCAGGAACATGACCAGGTCGCCCACGGTGATCGTCCCTTCGATCACCTGCATGCCGCCGTACCAGAGCAGCGCGGCGGAGGCGAGTGGTATCAGCAGGCTCCAGGCGAGCTCGACCCCACGCGCCCACCACCACACGTGCAGTTCCTGTCGCAGCATGAAATGGTTGCCACGGGAATAACGGCTTGATTCAGACCGGATTCTCGCGAAACCCCGGACGATTCGCATCCCCCCGAAAGCCTCGGTCGCGTGTGCATCGACCTCCTGGCGCTGGGTGCGCACGTCGCGGTACATCGGTCGTATGCGTCCGATCCATGTCCGGTGGGTGTACCAGACCACGGGAAGCAGGATGAAGCTGCCCACAAGCAGTCTCCAGTCGACCCAGGCAAGGACCAGGAGCGAACCCAGCAGCTGAATGACCGCGCGCCACGGGTTGTAGATCATCGCGAAGATCAGGTCGCCCACGCCACCTGCGTCCTCCCGGACCAGGCTGGTCGCTCCCCCGGACTTGAGGTCGTGGACCCGGTTGAGTGGAAGACGTGACACGTGGTCGAAGACCTGCTTGCGGAGGCGAGCCTGGAGTCGCTTGACGACCTGCGTCGCCTTCCAGCGCCCGGTGATCGACAGCAGCGTGGAGCTCACTGAAACGATGAGCACCACCACCACCAGCGCCACGAGCAACTTGCGCGGAGTCTCCTGGATATCGGCCGCCGAGGGGAACAGTCCCGTCACGCCCGATGGCAGCGGCTTTCCATCGAACACGCTGTCGATGGCGAACTTGGTGACAGCGGGGGGGATCAGGGCCAGGATCGTCGCGACGGTCAGGGTGCTCAAGGCGAACATCAGCGATGTTCGAAAGGGGCGGATCTGTCCGATGAAGCTACGCAAGAGGACCATGAAGGATCGGGTGCGCCTGGTGCTGCGCGCCTGGGAATGCCAGGCCAGGACCTTCTCCTCGCGATTCTTCCGGCGAGTCTCGTTCAGGTCGTCGCGGTATGTTCGGAAGCGTCGTTTCGACGAGCCACGTGCATTTTTCATCGTGGATCCACCTTGAGCGAACGCCCTTCGACCACGGGCTGGACGAGACCAGATCCTTCCACGCGTTTCCGACGTCGGATCTCGGGATTGCCGAGCTGGCCGCAGGCGGCCATCACGTCCCGACCCTTGGTGCCGCGTCGCTTGACGAAGCATCCATTGGCGATCGCCCTCGAGATGAATCGTTCGACGTCATGTTCCTCCGGTGCAGGCCAGGGTGAATCCCGACGGGGGTTGTAGGGGATCACGTTCAGCGAGCAGCGCAGCGGTTCCAGCCAGCGTGAGAGTTCGTCGCAGTGGTCGTCGCCGTCGTTCACCCCGGGAATCAGCACGTACTCGGCACAGAAGGCCGCACCGCCACGAAGCGGGAAGGCGAGAAGGGCTTCCTGGAGTTCGCTCATCTTCATGGCTCGGTTGATGGGCATCAGTTCCGAACGGATCCGGTCGTTGGGCGCGTTCACGGAGATCGCGAGGTTGAGTCGGTGATACCCCGGCTGCTTCACGAATTCCGCGACTCGATTGATTCCATCTATGCGTCCCACCGTCGAGATGCTGATGTTCGAGCTCGGCACCGCCGGTCCGTTGTGGTCGGTCAGCACCCTGATCGACTGCAGGACCTCGTCGAGGTTGTCCATCGGCTCGCCCATGCCCATGAACACCATGTTCTTGACGGTGGTGTCGACCCGATGGGTCGCGGCCCACCACTGGGAGACGATCTGGCCTGCCGAGAGATTGCGCACCAGCCCCATCTGGGCGGTCTCGCAGAATTCACAGCCCATGGCACACCCGATCTGGCTCGAAACGCAGAGCGTGCGGGTGGTTCCGTGCTTCCGGTGGTGCATCGGGATCAGCACCGACTCGGTCTCGTGGTCGTCCCCGAGTGCCAGGGTGAACTTGGTGGTCTGCCCCTCGACTTCGCGGCGGTTCACGGGCGGGTCCTCGATCCCGAACCAGTCGCCCTCGAAGCGTCCTTCCCGGAACATCGTGCGGTACGCCTGCAAGGCGCGCCCTCGGGGCACGCCTTGTTCAAACGAGGCCGCCACGAATTCGTCGCTGGTCATGCCCATGATGTCGAGCAGTCCCTGCTCGGCGACCGGGCGCCTTGGTCTGATTCCGCTCATCGTCCGCCACCATCAAGTGCGGCTTCCGGGTCGGGATCCTCGCCGATCGAGGGCTCATCCTGCGCGGAACCACGATGGATCATCCAGAGGTTTCTCAGGTAGATCATCCAGCCGAGTCCCTGGCCGAGTACGCCGACGATGTCCTTGCGCCAGATGAAGTACGCCAGCAGCATCGAGGCTCCGATCAAGGACATCCACCAGAAGGCCACCGGAACCGTCGATCGTCCCTTTCGCTCGCTCGCCAGCCATTGAATGATCATTCGGCCGGTGAACAGGGCCTGCCCCAGCAGGCCGATGGCCACCCAGGCGATGCCCAGCGGGCTGGTGATGTTGAACAGGCGGTTGATGAAGGTTCGAGACTGCTCGCGGCGAAAATGTCGCTTGGCGAACTGCAGCGGCGTCAGTTCCTCGGTGGTGCCCTCAGGAGTCTCCAGGATATAGACGATCGATCCGTCGGGATGTTCCTCGAGCGTCACGGTGGCCTCCCAGCCCTCGATGGTCACCGGCGCGGTCTGTGGCGGTACGGACACCGCTCCGAACAGCGGAGTGACCATGAGCAGGAGGATGGTGATTTTGAGATAGGGCAAATGACTGGATCCGTTGAGCTGGACAGGGTACCAAGAGCAGCTCTCCGCTAGAATGGATGTCCCCCTCGGACTTTCTCCCAGGGCTCAGGAGGCATCTTCCCGGCATGCATATGCGTCACTCAGATGAAGAACACGGCCCGCCCGTCGTGCCCGTCAAGTTCATCCTGGAGGATCCGGAAGGGCTGACCGACTCGGACCAGGTCGAATGGGACCTGATGGGTGCCGAGGGTGAATCCCTGCTTGAGATCGCCGTGGAGAACGGCATCAACCTCGAGCATGCCTGTGGTGGTGTCTGTGCCTGCTCGACCTGTCACGTCTACGTCGAGGTCGGCATCGACCAGATCAATGAAGCGGACGAGGACGAGGAAGATCGGGTTGAAGAAGCCCCCGGACTCCAGGTCAATTCAAGACTTGCCTGTCAATGCATCCTGAAGGGCAAGAAGCCCATTCAGGTGCGGGTTCCTGCCTGGAACAGGAATGCAATCAAGGAAGTTCCGCATTAAGAGATTCGCGCAAGCTGGAATCACACTTCGAAACTGAGAAGGATCTGGCACCATGGATCACTGGCATTTCTTCCTGAGCATCTTCATCGCTCTGATCGTGATCATCGATCCCCCCGGTGTCGTCGGTATCTTCCTGGGCATCACCGAAGGTGACACGCTCAAGCAGCAGCGCCAGCAGGCGATGAAGGCCGGGATCTTCACCTTCTTGATCCTGATGGTCTTCTTCTTCGGTGGCTCCTACATCCTGGACTTCTTCGGTATCAGCCTGAGTGCCATCCGGATCGGCGGCGGCCTGATCATCGCCGGCATCGGTTTCCAGATGATGCGGCCTCAGCCCAAGAAGGCGCATGGTGGCGAGGAACGGGCCGAAAGCAATCAGAAGGATGACGTTTCCTTCACGCCAATGGCCATTCCACTGCTTGCCGGGCCAGGGGCCCTCGCGGTGGTGATCGGCGCAAGCGTCAAGACCAAGAACGGTCAATGGATCGACGATGCACTGATCGTCGGCGCCATCTTCCTTTGCGTGTTCATCACCTGGCTCTGCCTGCGGGAGTCGAATCTCCTGTTGAAGGTGCTGGGCAAGAACGGCATGGGGGCGTTGAATCGGATCATGGGCTTCCTTCTGATCTGCATCGCCGTGCAGATGATCATCTCCGGCTCCCACGGCGTGCTCTCGGACTGGGGGATCATCAAGGATCTTGACGTGCTCTCGGCGCCGTCTAAATTCTCCTTCTGATCGTCCGATCCGGTCGCTGCCACTCCCTGCCATTCGCATCGAGGTGTTCAAGCACCCGTGCTGCCCCGTACGCACGGGGGGGTGTTTCCCGAGTGCAGGTGGTCGATTCAAGTGCATGTTTCCTCCTGGAACCGGAACGCCATCAAGTCAGTTCCGACCTGAATCTTCCTTTTCTTTCCATGAAGTCCCGGAAGCCCGGCAACCCGAGCGCGCGGTGCTTGTGTCTTTTCACAAACCAAGGAGTCTTCGCATGTCTCAAGATCGAGTCAGTCCTGCATTTCTTCTCATCGTCACCCTTGCCGTCGGTACAGGCATGGCGAACGCCTCCGACAACTGCTTCTACGACATCGATGACGATGGCAGCGTAGGGGCCGGTGATCTTTCCCTCCTGCTCGGTGCCTGGGGGGGCGGTTCCCTCGAAGCGGACCTCGATGGTTCCGGGTTGGTCGATGCGGGTGATCTCGCGCTGCTGCTCGGCGCCTGGGGACCCTGCCCGGAGGAGCAGTTCTGCTTCGCCGGAACCACGCGAGCCTACTCGACAGGGTGCGGGGCAGCGGCCGACGCCACTGTTGACGGAGCGCTTCTGAACTCGACGGATGGTGCATTCGAGTTCGATCCACTCGCTTCCTGTTTCACGGTCGACGGCCTTGCCGGTGGCGGTTCCGGTTCCGAGTGCCCGATGGAATCGCTCTTGCAGTTTCATCCTATTCCCTACCAGGTCGAGGGAGCAACCTTCGTCGAGGCCCGACGTGCGATCTTCGGTGACGATGGAAATGGTCCGAATGGACCCGCTCCGATCGGTTCGGACGGGAACCAGTACGCGGGCTACACCTATCCCGATATCACGATCATTCCCTCCTGCTCCTACAACCCGGCAACCAACAAGACTTGGTTCTCCGTATGCAGAATTACCTTCGACGCCTTCATCGAGTTTCCAGAGTGGAATGCGCCCGCGAGCGCCTCGGCTTCGGATCTGGCCGACTGGGAGACCCTCCAGAGCCGGATCATCAATCATGAGATGGAGCATCTGCAGATCCTCGCCGAACACATGCTTAACATCCTCATGCACTCCTGGGGCAATGATGAGTTTGAGAATCCCCCGATCAACAAGCTGGTGGAGGGTCCGGTCTGTCCCGAGTACGACGGTGACACCGTCATCCCCGGATCCGATGCTGAGGCAGTTGCGTTCGTCATCGAGGCGATGACCCAGATCAGGTCATTGGAGCCCTGGCTCGACATGTTGCTGCTGCAGGAGTTGCACGACGTCGAGTCCGGTCATGGTGACGTCTTTCGGGGGCTGCCCGAATGAACCGGTGTTCGACTGTTCGTGTATCGTGATTTCAGCGAGGTGCCCGTTCAGGCGTGATGGTGGAGGGCACTTCGGGGAGCTGACTCCGCATGCACGAGACCTTTCACTGGCTTGATGTTCATCGAATCGGCGAGGAACTCGCCGATCGATTCCCGGATCAGGATCCGCTCACGGTCACCTTCCCCGCGCTCAGGTCGATGGTCGAGCAGCTTGATGGCTTCCGGGAGCAGCCAGACCACCCGTGCAATGAGCGTATCCTCGAAGCGATCCAGCAGATCTGGATCGATGAAGGAGAAGCCTGAGTCTTCCCGCCCGCATGGTCTATCATGCTCGCATGAGTGCACCTGCCTACGCGGCCTGCTGCCAGACCTCGTTTCCCTGTGCCCGCTCCCGATCCGAGTACTCCGAGCGTGTCGATCGGATGCTGGAGATGGCTACTGGGGCGATCCTGGGCTACGCGCCGTTTCACGACATTCGTCTGATCGTCTTTCCCGAGTTCGCACACGCGGCACCGATCTACGGTTCCGTCGCCGAGCTTCGTGAGAAACTCGCGGTCGAGCTGCCCAACGAGCACGTCGATCGGTATGCCCGCTTCTGCCGCGAGCATGGCGTCTGGATCCAGACCGGCACCTTCATCGAGCGGGACCCCGCGTACCCGGATGTGCTCTTCAACTCCACGGTCCTGGTCGGTCCCGAGGGTCCGCTGGCCGTCTACCGCAAGGTGAATCCCTGGATCCCCTGGGAACTGCACGCGAGTCCGCACGACCTGGCCGACTACGACCGCGATCCGCTGCCGGTGGTCGAGACCGAGATCGGGCGCATCGGTTGCGCCATCTGCTACGACTGGCTGTTCCCCGAGACGATTCGCCAGCTCGCCTTCAACGGCGCGGAGATCCTCGTCCGGGTCAGTGCCTACATGGATCCGTGGGGTGCGACCCCGCCGATGGACTGGTGGACCCTCTTCAACCGGGCCCGTGCGGTCGAGAACACCGCACTGGTCGTCGCCTGCAACCAGGGGGCGTCGCTTGAACAGTACGCACCCTTCTCCTGGCCGGGTGGCAGCATGGTCGTCGACTGGGACGGTCGGATCCTCGCGCAGGCCGATCCGGGCCCCGGTGAGAAGGTCGTCGTGGCTCCGATCGATGTCAAGACGCTCCGTGCGGAAAGAGCGCGCCGTGAAGGCCACGACATGCGTGCGCACCTGCGAAGTTCACTGCACACCTATCTCGACGGCGAGCAGATGGCACCAGCACCGGATCCTGCGAAGATCGATGCGCAGTCGATCAAGTCGCGGATTGCGGATTCCAAACGCACCCTGGAAGGGGACCGGTCATGAAGCGTCTCGTGTTGCTGTCGTTCCTGGTGCTGTCATCCTGCGACGGGGGGGGCAACGTCCCGAAGGATGAGGCCGCGAAGAACCAGGCTCGAAGCGAAGACGTTCGTTTCACTGATGCGATGAATCGTGGTGTCGGCCTGATGGGTCGCTTCCAGTTCAGCAAGGCACAGGAACACTTCGCACGGGCACTGGAGATCGATCCCTATTCGCTCGATGCGCAACTCGATTTCGCGATCGCGCGGCTCAACCAGGTCGATTCCGGTGCCCAGGAGGACGCGATCATCGAATTCGCCCGCATTCTCGAGCGAAAGCCCGGAAATGCGACTGCGAACTACTGCACCGGGCTGGCACACCTGTACCTGGGACGTCCCCGCGAGGCCCTGCCGCACCTGCAACCCCTCGCTTTCCGGCGCACCCATGATCCCTACCTCGCCTACTTCCTCGCACAGGCCCTCGAACAGTCGGATCTCTTCCAGGAGGCCTGCGACATGTACGAGCGGTCGCTCTCCCTGGATCCGTTTCTCCGCAGCTCGTGGCTGGGACTCCAGCGCTGCAACGCGCGCCTCGGGAAGACGCACCTCGCCGAGGGTGCACTGAAGAAGTTCGAGGCCCTCTCCGGTAACCCTCGTTCCAGGCTCGCGGAATTCAGGTACTCGCGCATGGGCCAGCTGGCCATGGCGGTGCTTCCCGACGACGTCGACGTCTCCATGGACGTGGGCCCCGTGACAAGTGCGTTCGAAGCACCCATTCCCCTGGTGGCGGGGGAATCGAGCGAGCCTTCGGAATCGGCTTCGATCCAGCCGGTGGATCTCGACGGGGACGACGATCTCGACGTGGTGGTCTCGGGTTGGGGTTCCGATGGCACCAGCCGCGTCTACCGCAACGACGATGGAGCCTACGTGGTCGATCCACTGCACCCGCTGGCGGCGGTGACCTCGGTGAACTGCATGCTCTTCGGTGATGTCGACGCGGACGGTCTGGTCGACGCCTTTCTCTGCCGAAACGGACCGAACCGCCTGCTGCTCCAAACGGCATCAGGGGACTGGGTCCAACACCCGGGTATCCCCGGGAATGGTGACGGAAGCGCGACCGTCGACGGTGCACTCGCCGATCTCGACCATGACGGGGATCTCGACATCTACTGCGTGAACGCGGATGCGCACAATGAACTGCTCAACAACGACGGCGCCGGGGTCTTCTCCGACATCGCCGTCAAGTCCGAGGTGGCGGGTCCTCCCTCCGGCTCTCGTCAGGTCCTGGTCGCGGATCTCGATCTCGACCGTGATGTCGACCTGGTGGTGGTGAACGAATCCCCTCCGAACCAGGTCTTCATCAACGACCGACTCTGGTCCTATTCGCGCAGTTCGAACTTCCAGGCACTCGAGTCGGAACCGATCGCATCGATCGTCGGTTGGTACGACACTCCGGAAGGGCGAGCCGCTCTTCGGGTGCGAAGCCGGGATGGCGTCCTTTCGACCTGGAGTTCCGATGATCATGATGACTGGTCACGACGGGACGAGGTTCCGCTCGATGGTGTCGCGGCCGAAGGTCCCGTCGATGTCGCACTGGCGGACGTGACCGGCGACGCCCAGCTCGAACTGCTGGTCGCCCGGGCCGGCGCCTTCCAGATCCACGACGGCCGCAACCAGCTGCTGGCCCGTTACGAACTTCCGGGCGGAAAGCTCGTTCGCTTCGCTGAATTCGTCGATCAACCCCGACTCGGACCGTCCCTGCTCGCGCTCACCGATGACGCGGGGTTGATGCTCTTTCCTGCCGGAACCGAACGTGGTCGTTTCGCCACGGTGCTCTTCAGCGGACGAACCGACGAGTCACAGCAGATGCGTTCGAACCTGAACGGCATCGGTACCCGCTATGCCGCTCGAATCGGAGGTTCCTGGCAGGCCGGTGCGACCTGGCGAAACGGTTCCGGACCCGGACAGGGGCTTCAACCCACCGCGATCGGCACGGGCAACGCGACCTCGATCGACTTCGTCGAGATCATCTGGCCTGACGGTGTCTTCCAGTCGGAACTCGCCGTTCCGGTCGGAGGCCCGACCCTGCTGGCAGAGACGCAGCGCCAGATCTCCTCCTGCCCCCTGGTCTTCGTGCGTGGCGACGAGGGCGCTCCCTTTGAATTCCTCACCGACGTCCTGGGCGTGGGGGGGATGGGCTATCTGGTCGAACCCGGTGTCGCCGCGCCACCGCGACCGGTGGAATCGCTCCTGCTTCCGGACCGTCCCGTCGAGATCAGGCTCGCGGAACCGATGGAGGAGGCCTGCTACCTCGATGCCGTTCGCCTGGTCGCGGTGGATCTTCCCGCAGGCGAGGAGATCGTCCTCGACGAACGGTTGGGTATCGAGGGAGCCCCGCCCACCTCGGAAGTCATCCCGATCACCGGTGTCCTTGTACCAGTGAGGGCGTTCAATGATCGCGGAGAGGACATCCTTGCAGCGGTGCTCGAACATGACCTCGAGGCCGCCGACCCGGGAGAAGTCGACCCGCGATTCATCGGGCTGCTTTCTCAGGAGCACGTCCTTGAACTCGAGTTCGCTGAATCCATCGAGGATCGAGATCTCCTGCTCGCCGAAGGCTGGGTCGAATATCCGTATTCCCAGACCAACTTCGCCGCCTGGCAGTCCGGAACCACCTACGACCCACCTACCCTCGAGGCACGCACTTCCGAAGGTGACTGGGTCGTCATCGCCGAACGGTTCGGGTATCCCGCGGGCATGCCGCGTGCGATGTGCCTGCCGATCGATTCGCTTCCGGAAGGATGCACCGCGCTTCGGCTTCGAAGCAATCAGGAGATCTACTGGGACCGGATCCGTCTGGCGCGTCGTTCCGGGGTTCCTTTTCAGGCTCATTCCAGCGACCCGATATCCGCGGAACTGGTTCGATGCGGTTTTCCTCGCCGAACCACCGGCGAGCAACGTCAGCCGCACTACGACTATCAGGATCGAGCCCCCATGGGCGATGTTCGACATCAGGCCGGCTTCTACACCGGGTTCGGGCCCTGCCTGCCCCTGGTGACGCGAATCGATGATGCCTGCGCGATCATCGGTCCCGGCGAGGAGATCCGCCTTCGTTTCGGGGAGCCGGTCGCTCCGAAACCCGGAATGCAACGTCACTGGATTCTCGAATTGAACGGCTGGTGCAAGGACATGGACCTGTTCACCATCGAAGGTGAACGACTGGAACCCCTGCCGGCTCGTGCCGCATCCGGGCCCGATTCCGAAGCTCGTCGGCTCATGGAGCGGTTCAACGTCCGTTTTGCCTCCGGTGGATGATTGGCATGGTGATGTCATGGGCTACAGTGACATGGAACCGGCAGATCACTCATGAACGATATCGAACGACCACCCAAGCAGTTCTCCGCACTCACCCCGCGGCTGCGTCGACTGCTTCGGGTGATCCTGTTCGCCTTCGTCCTGATGATCTGGAACTCCCTGTGGTTGCTGGTCTCGACCGCGAGTGGGCAGGTCAGCGGTGTGTCCAATGAGTCGCTGGTCACCATCTGGGTCTTTCTCCTGCATGTGGTCCTCGGCCTGCTGCTGGTGGTTCCGGTGGTCGTTTACGGAATCGGACATCTCCTTCGGGCCCGTCGATCCCCCAACTTCAACGCCCGCCGGGTCGGCTACGTCCTTCTTGGCTCGTCGCTGTTGCTGCTCCTGAGTGGGATTTTTCTGCTGCGCATCGAAGGGATACCGAATCCGTTTGATTCCGGTGACGATCGTGACGTCGTCTGGTGGATCCACGTCCTGATTCCGGTGGTGATCATCTGGTTGTTCATCGCCCACCGCATGGTCGGCCCGAGGCTCCGGTGGCGCATCGGTGGACGTTGGGCGATCTCCACCCTCGTCTTTCTCGGGTTCGCGGTGTTGTTCAACCTCGTCTTCACGCCTGGTGCGGTATCCGCCTGGGATGATGAAGTTGCGGTCTCCCCACCCCTGGGCGGTTCGATGTCACGGATCTCGGGCAACGCCTCGACCATCTCCATCGCTGACATGACCGCGATCGAGAACTGCGTCGCATGTCACCCTGACGTTCATGCAAGCTGGTCGAATTCCGCACACCGGTTCTCATCCTTCGACAACCCGGTCTATGCGGCTTCGGTGCGGAGCACGCGCGAGTCCGATGACTCCAACGGCGGCATGTCGACCTTCTGTGCGGGGTGCCATGACCCGGTGCTGCTGGTCTCCGGTGGTTTCGAGGACCCGCGGCTTGATGATCCCGCCATCGACCCCGCCGACATCCCCGGAGCGACTGCCGGGGTGAACTGCCTGGTCTGCCATGCCATCTCCCACGTGGAACCCTTCGGCAACGGATCCTGGACCATGACCCCGCCGACCCGTTATCCGTTTCATGATGCCGAGTCCGCACCGCTGCAGTGGCTCCATCGCCAGTTGATCCGGTCCCGGCCGGGTTTTCACAAGGCGACCATGAACCGACCGGGTGTCACCGATTCGGCGCTGCTCTGCGGAACCTGCCACAAGGCCTGGATCCCCGAGGGGCTCAACGACTACCGCTGGTTGCACGGCCAGGATCACTACGACTCATGGCGACTCAGTGGCGTTTCCGGTCATGGTGTCGACTCCTGGCGCTGGCCGGAAACCCCATCGACCGACTGCAACGACTGTCACATGACTCTCATGCCTTCCGATGGCATGGCGGCCCGGGTTCGCGGCGATGGACAGGTGCCGACCGTGCACGACCATCTCTTTGCCGCCGGCAACACCGCACTTCCGGTTCTTCTGGACCTGCCTGACCGGGAGTCGGTGCTCGCGGCACACCAGGCGATGCTGGAGAAGTCGATGCGGGTGGACATCGTCGGTCTGCGCGAGGACGGACGCATCGACGGCGCCTTCCTCGGACCGATCGGCACGGAGGCGCCGGTACTTCGTCCCGGTGCGACCTACCTCCTCGAAGTGGTCAGTCGAAATCTCGGTACCGGGCACGCCTTCACCCAGGGCACCGTCGACAGCAACGAGATCTGGCTTGATGTGAGCGTGCATGCGGGTGAGAGACTGATCGGTCGCAGTGGTTCGATCGATGGCGAGGGAGTCGTCGACCCCTGGGCTTATCGCCTGAACGCCTTCGTGATCGATGCCGATGGCAACCGAATTGAAAACCGCGTTCCGCAGCAGGTCTTCACCAGTGTCTACGACCACCAGGTGCCTCCGGGTTCGGCAAGCGTCACCCATTACCGACTGGAAGTGCCCAAGGATGTCGAGGGTTCACTCCGGGTCGAGGTCGCCATCCGCTATCGCAAGTTCGATCGAGCGTTGATGGACTTCACCTATGGCGACGCGCGTGGTCTTCAAATGGTCGAGGAACTTCCGGCGATGCTGGTTGCCCGGGATGCGGTCGAACTGCCGGTGGGGGTCGGGGCCTCCACGCCACCTTCATCCGAACCGTCGATCCCTGACTGGGAACGACTTTATGACTACGGCATCGGCCTGTTCAGGCTCGGCCCCCGTGGTCCGCTCCGACAGGCCGAGGAGATCTTCACTCGATTGTCGAAGCTCGGTCGGCATGAAGGTGACTTCGGGCTGGCCCGGGTACACCTGCTCCAGGGGCGCTACGAGGAGGCGGTTGCGTCCCTGAACCGGGCTGCGGCCTCGGGCACCACGGTCGCACCCTGGGGCATCACCTACCTCTCCGGCGTGACCGATCTCGAGCGTGGACTCTTCGAGCCGGCTCGTGAACGCTTTCGATCACTCGCTGAGTTCCAGCAGCGCGACTATCCCGCAGCCTCTCGACGCGGCTTCGACTTCTCCGGTGATGACCGTCTGCTGTTGGAGCTCGCCTCGACCGAACTCCGGCTCGCTCGCACCGGCGCTGCGATGGGGCTGGTCACCGTGCTCGAGCTCTGCGACACCGTCCTCAACCGCAATCCGCAGGACTTTCGGGCCTGGTGGATCAGAGGGCAGGTGCTTGACCTGCTCGGAGATCGCAAGACTTCGGGTGACACGGATATCCAGCTTCAGTCGTCACTTCCCGAGTTGACGAGCAAGCCCGAAGATCCTGCCGGCATCGCCCGTGCCTATCATGAGCTCTTCCGACCGGACACGCAGGCTGCGGAGCGTGCGGTTCGGGAGGCACGCAAGCGCTATCCTTGGGCCGACCATGCGGCGAATCCCTCCGCGATCTACGACTTGAACACCCATGTCGAGACTGAACTTGACTGAACAGAATTGGCAAACGCAGAGATCAAGTAGAGACCGTGTCGTGGTCCTGGTCGTCGCACTGGGTTCTGCCGTGGTGTTACTGGTCGTTGTCCTGGTCGTCCTGATCAATCTGACGGCGCCCGAGGTGTTCGAGAGGGCGTCTCGGACGATGCCACCGACTCCGCTGGTCGCCACCGACCTGGATCCATTCACCGCCACATTCACCGATGTCGCCTCGTCCTCCGGAGTCACTGCCGTGCAGTCGAGCGGCGCGAAGGGCGAACGTCTTCTCCCGGAGACCATGGGCAGCGGCATCGCGCTTGGTGATTTCGACGGTGACCTTGACGATGACCTGCTGCTGCTTTCCGTGGGGTCCACGCCCACGCTCTACCGCAACGACTCGCCTCTCGGCGGGCCGATCCGTTTCACCGACGTGACCGAGGGCAGTGGCCTGGGGTCGATCCTCAATTCGACCACCGCCGCCCTGGGTGACTACGACGGTGATGGACGAATCGACATCCTGGTCGGAACCCTCGATGCCGATCATCTGCTGCGAAACATCGGGGGCCTTCGATTCGAACCGGTCACCACGCTTGGTGATGGTTGGACCAGCGCTGCCGGATTCGCCGACATCGATTCCGATGATGATCTCGACCTGGTGGTGCTTTCCTACGTCGACTGGAGCCCCGAGATCGATCGTGAGGTCGACTACACCCTCGACGGCATCGGGCGTGCCTACGGGCCGCCCACCGGATTCGCCGGTACCGATCTGGCTCTGTACATCAACAAGGGCGACGGCACCTTCATTGAAGAGTCCGAGGTACGCGGACTTCGCATTCGTCGTGATGACCGAGATGCTCCGGTCATGAAGGGGCTTGGGCTTCTCGTGCAGGACATCGTCCCGCACACGGCCGACGGCTTCGCCGACATCTTCGTCGCCAACGACACCACCGCCAATCGACTCTTCCAGAACAACGGTTCGGGGTACTTCGAGGAAGTCGCTTCCGTGTCCGGGGTCGCCTACGACTTCGACGGCAAGGCGACCGGGGCGATGGGTGTCGATCGAGCATTCCAGACGAACACCGGCTCTGGCAATTCCCTGCTGGCCATCGGCAACTTCGCGAACGAACCCTCTTCCTTCTATCGACGTTCGGATGATCGCTGGGCTGATTTCACCGAGTTCGCGGATATCTCGTTGGGAAGCGGGGTTGGTGCGCCGACTCGGCTGCCGCTGACCTTCGGGACCCTGCTCTTCGATGCGGACCTCGATGGAAACGATGATCTCCTCCAGATCAATGGTCACATCGAACCTGAGATCGCACGGATCCAGAGTGGGCAGACCTATCGCCAATCGGCCCAGCTCTTCAGGGGAACGGGCAAGGACCCGATGTTCTTCGAGGTGCCCGGTGACCAGATCGGTGCTCTCTCGAAACCGATCGTCGGTCGTTCGGCGGTGACAAGCGATCTTGATCGCGATGGTGACCCGGACCTGGTGGTGTCGCATCTCGATGCCGTTCCCCTGGTGCTCAGGAACGACCTGGAGACATCAGTGTCAGGCGATTCGATCACCGTGCACGTCGACGGGCCTCCCGGCAACCTGCATGCGATCGGTGCGACCGTTGAATTGCGTTGCAATGGGGTGAACTACATGCAGATGGTCACGCCGACACGGTCCTACATGGGCCAGTCCAGCCTGTCGCTGGTCTTTCCCCTCCCGGCAGCCACCACGACCATCACCTTCATCTCCGTGACGATGCCGAACCAGCTGGAGATCAGGTTGTCCGATGTTCCGGTGCAGGATGAGATCGTGATTCGCGTACCGCACTGATCGAGCGCCGAAGCCACTCCGACCAGACTGGCTTCGGACTGGTGTACAGTGCGTCCAAGGAAACCGTTTCCATGAAGAAGATCTTGAAGTCAGTTCTGCCCCAACCCGTGATCAAGAAGGCTTTTCGGGTCCGTGATTCAATGCAGGTCTTGTTGCTGCCAAGGCAGGAATTCGATTGCACGACTCTTCGTCCCGGAACGACGGTGCCCTTGGACGAGATCAATTCGGATCCGCGGATCCTTTCAACCTGGGCTGCAGATCATGACGCGATCAGCTCGGTCTTCGGGAATGACGACCGCTGCGGCGGGGTGAATCCCGGTGATCGTCGCGCGGTGTATCACCTGATCATGGCCTTGAAGCCGACATCGGTCCTGGAGATCGGTACCCATATCGGGGCGTCGACCCTTCACATCGCACGAGCGCTGGATCAGCTGGATGCGGGAGGGAAGCTCATCACCGCGGACATCGTGGATGTCAATGACCGTGAAAGTGGTCCGTGGCGATCTGCCGGTCTGGCCGATTCACCGCGTGGCCTGGCCGATTCACTCCACTGCAGTGACCATGTCGACTTCCATGTCGGGCCCTGCCTCGATCTCATGAAGCGTACGGATCAACGCTTTGACTTCATCTTCCTTGATGGAGACCATTCGGCGGGTGCGGTCTACAACGAGGTGAGTGCCGCGCTTGCGATCCTCGCGAAAAATGGTGTCATCCTGCTGCACGACTATTACCCGGGAGCGAAGTCCCTCTACCCGGATGGATCGCTGATCAGCGGTCCGTTCCGTGCCATGGAGCGTGTCATCAGTGAGAACCCGGAAGTCGATGTCCTCCCTCTGGGCGAACTGCCCTGGCCTACGAAGCTGGGTACGAACTTCACGAGCCTTGCGCTCGTGGTTCGCCGATCGTGACATGACCGGGACGGCATGACAGGAAAAACGGCGTGCCTTCCGGGGAAGGCACGCCGTGTAGTGGCATCTGAGGTGGTGGCCCGTTTTCGGAATCAGCAGGGGCCCCAGTAGCCGAGGATGGTCGCAAGGTCGGCGCCATCCACGTTGCCGCTGCCGTCGAGATCCGCACTTTCATCAGCGGTATCCCACGCACCCAGGAGGGTGGCGAGGTCGGAGCCGTCGACGACGCCATCGTTGTTGATGTCAGCGGTGCAGGGCGGTTCATCCTCGCAGATGACCTTCTCGATGATGAACTCATCGACGCCGGCTTCGGTGACCGAGTTGTTCGGGCTGTCTGCGACGCGGAAGCGAACCTGCACGGTGGCCGAGGGCGTCACGAACTCCGAAACGTAGAACGATCGAACCGACCAGTTGGCGTCATTGACGTCGATGTCGCCGTCCTCGTCGATATCCGCGGTGACGACCTTGGCGGTCACCCAGGTGCTGCCGTTGTTGGTCACCTGGATGAGCATCTGGTCGGCCGAAGCAGGGTCGAGGACCGCGTCATCACACTTGAACCAGACACTCATCGAGATCAGGGCGTCGGTGCCGTCGATGTCGATGACCGGCGAGACCAGGTCTGCAGGACCGCCATCAAGGTCGGCTGCGCCTGCGGTATCGCCGGGGATGCCGTTCTGGGTGATCCAGCAGAGGGTTCCTTCGGTGGAAGCGTCATCTTCAGGAGCCATCTGGAGCCCGCTGGAATCGGTGGCCACGGGGTCGGCCCGCTCCCAGAATCCTGCGGTCACGCTGGCGTCGAAGGCAGTGGTGAAGCCACCGGATCCGGATTCGAAGTCCTCGGTTTCGATCTCGAAACCGGAACTGGCCTGGTACTGGAAGAAACTCGCGGGTGCGGTGGGCGGGTCGGTGTATCGCTCGCCGCTGTCCAGCATGGATGCGAAGTAGTAGCGTCCGTTGCTTCCACAGTCGACGGCGGGTAGCACGGCTTCCCAGATGTTCCCGGAGACGTTCTGGAGTGGCACGGAGGAGAACGATGCGCCGTCGATCGAGGTCCACAGGTCGGTGCCGGCAGGGTTGATGGAACCGCCGATGGGCGTGAGCTCCACCTGGATCGTGGTCTCGACGCCTGGATCCACCGTGGTCGGCAGAGACGTGGGGTACTCGAAATCGATGTTGATCGGAGGCTGGTTCATCCAGACCTTGAAGCCGCGGCAGGTGGCCTGGAAGATGTCGAGCCAACCGTCCTGGTTGAGGTCGATCGCGGCGACGTCGAAGCTTGCCGCAAGTTCGCTGGTCGGAATCGGGAAGGAGTTCTCCTCGAAGAGGTCCGTGGCGTTCCCGGTGTTCTCGTAGAAGTGGGCGCGACGTCCGGTGGTCGGGCAGAACGACGGAAGATCGGCGTCGACATCGGCGATGAACAGGTCGAGGTCGTTGTCGTTGTCGATGTCGAACAGCTTCGCGGTGTTTCCGAACTCGCCGAGCGAATCGCTGATGATGTAGCTCGTGAAGTCCGCGCGGCCGTCACCACCGTTGCCTTCGTTGATGAGGTAGCGGTCCTGGCTGTCGTCGACGACGACCATGTCCAGGAGCGCGTCGCCGTTGATGTCGCCGATCACGAGGAAGTAGGGCGCGGCCTGCTGGACCGACTCGAGCACGAAGTCGGTGCCGGGGTTGGCGCCGTTGTTCCACAGCACCTCGACCACGTTGGCCCCGAGGGTGTTGACCCTGGCCACGTCGGCGGCGCCGTCATTGTTGAAGTCCGCGGCCGCGGCGGTGTTGCCGAAGTCGGTCGCGAGCTCGGCGGCACTCATGATCGTGTTCTGGGTGTCGTAGAAGTGGCCGGGGCCGGGGCTGCCCGGAGTGTCGCCCCAGTTGAGCAGCAGCTTGCTGTCGTAGTCGTCCGCAGCTGACTCGGCGGGGCTGAACTGGCATTCACCCGGATCATTGGTGTCGCCATCACCGTTGAGGTCCTGGCATTCGTTATTGCCCGCGGTTTCCGGAGTGTCGTAGTCGGTGAAGAAGAGGTCGTCGTATCCGTCCCCGTTGAAGTCGGCGATCGCGATGTCGCAGAAACGAGGCATGCCTCCGGTGGGACTTCCGCCGATGGGGAAGAACTGGGGGATGCGATCTCGTTCGTGACGGAAACCGAGCCAGTTCCCGCTGCCGTCGTTGCCGAGGTTGAGGTAGCACCGCGGCTGGCCGAGCGTCCAGTCGACTCCGTCGCTCATCGTGGTTGCAGACACGAGGTCCATCCAGCCGTCGTTGTTCACGTCGATGACCGACAGGTTCCGGTCATTGCTGCTGGCCATGAGGCCGTCGTCACCGGCGATGTCGGAAGCGGTTCCGTACTCGAACGTCCGGTCGACGAGGACTCCGCCCTCGTTCATGAGCAGGAGGTTCGGGAAGCCGCCTTCGACCGATCCCACGAACTTGATGGCACAGATGATGTCCTGGTCGCCATCCTGGTCGAAGTCGGCATGATCGAGGCCCTTCTCCAGGTTCAGGTACTGGAGTGCGGGGTCGAGGATCAGTCGGTCGTCGGTCTCGTCGGTCAGTTCCACGAACTGCGCGAATGCGCCGGTCGAGGTCAGACAGAGAGCTGCTGCAGTGAACAAGGTAGGGGAGATCTGCATCTCTAGCGCTCCGATGGGAAGGGATCAGTCAACGACTTCAGAAGTCGAGGCCATGAAGGTGTGTGGGTGTGAGGATCTGTGAGGATCTGTGAGGATCATAGTCATGAATCGCAGTTACCCCATTCTCCGAGGAGAACGGCAAGGTCGCCACCTTCGACCAGACCGTTCTGGTTGAGGTCGGCGGCGGGGGCGGTGGTGTTCCAGTTGCCAAGCAGGGATGAGAGGTCCACGCCATCGACTTCCCCGTCTCCGTTGATGTCGCCAAGGCAGAAGCATTCGTCCAGTTCGCCGTTACCATCGGCATCAGCGGAGGTTCCGTTCAGGATGTCCAGGAGGTCGATGACGCCGTTGTCGTTGCAGTCGACCAGCTCGCCTTCGAAGACCTCGAGGAAGTAGCCCGCATCCACCAGGTCGACATCGCCGTCCTGATCGACGTCCCCGATCGCGCAGGATTCCTCCGGGCTGATCACGTTGTCGAGAACGAAACAGTCCTTGAAGGTGTTGAAGTCGTCGAGGTCGACATCCTCGTCACCGTCGAAGTCGAATTCATTCCTGCCGAGGCTGTCGAGGAACCTGAACAAAGCGGCCTTGTCATCCTCGGACAGTGCCGCGAAGGCTGCGGCTGAATCCGCTCCTTCGCCGAAGGGGCCGTGCTGCTGGATGGCGTCGGTGGTCCTGGTGATGAAGGATCCGCCTGCGGCCCGGCCGTCATGCAGCATCGGGTCTCGCCAGCGCAGTCCCCAGAGCGGGGGCGTGCGCATCTCGCTCTCGAAGGCGTTTCCCTGACGCACGCCATCGGTGAGCAGGCCCATCGAGTGCAGGAGGAAGTCCGAGTAGGGGTGGAACGTCCGGTCTCGAAGCACTTCCTCGAGCGCGGGATCGTCCGGGGTGGTGAAGGTGGTGGTGTGGCACTTCGCACACCCGATGTCGTTGAAGACCGTCGCACCTTCCATGCCCGAACGGGGCGTCTGGGGTGGGGGGGCGAGGTATCTCTGGAAGAAGGTCACGCGGTCGATGAAATCAAGGCCGTTGGCATCGGGGCCGTCTTCTGGGTCCGCGACGGTGTCGCACTCGGCAAGCAGGAGTTCATCGCCGTTGGGTGCGGTTTCCTCGGGAATGAGTCGATTGGTGAAACCCATCTCCCCGACCGAAGCGTCCGCGCTGAAGCTCAGCACCGTGGCGATCTGGGCTTTCCATCCGAATCGGCCGGCTCGGGAGACGCCCGGTGCCTCGAGTGCCTCGACCACGTGGACTCGCCCGCTGATATCGTCGCTGTCGGTGTCGAAGGGGTCCTCGAGGGCGAACAGCTCGGCATCGGGAATCGCCTCGACCAGGCCGTAGGCCATTGCGCCAAGCGTGACTCGGTTGACCACGATGGTGGCTTCCGGGGGGATGTCCTCTCGACATTCACTGCTGATGGAGTTCAGCTGGAAGAGTGGGCCACCGAGGTGTTCGAGCCCGACCCAGCTGCCCTTGTCATCGGCGCCGAACAGAGTGACCTGAATGACGCCCGGGCCTCCGATGATCGTTCCCGTGCCGTGGCAGGATCCGCAGTTGCTCTTGTTGAGTCCCGGCCCGGAGCCCATCTCTATGGAGATCGGTGACTGGTAGTCGATACGCCCGGTTTCGAATCTTTCGAGCTGGAGTGCGGTCAGCCCCGCGAACGGAGCTCCGTTCTGTTCCTGGAGCGTCAGGTCGCCCTCCGACCATGCAGCGTCAGCACCCCCTGCGGCAACAAGAAGCGCGAGAAGACGCACGGCAAACGCACGCTTGGTCATGTCCGGATCTCCAGTACTCGTTCAGCCTGTGTGGGGTGGCCGAAAACCTGCCCCTCCAGCCTACGACGATGGAGTGCAAGGTCAAGGATCAAACTCTCTCACGCTCCGGAAACTGTCTTGAAGTCCTATACTTTCTTCCTGAGGGCCTGTCAGTCGGGCTCAAATGGGACTTTTCAGGGGTTTCGCCCTTTCAGCCCGGAGAGATCATGAGGACACCGACTCATATCCGGATGGCAACTTTGAATCATCCATCCGCCAGCATGTCAGATCGCGCTCATCGAGCCCATCGCAATCAAGTACCGCTGTCCGCCTTCGGCCTCGCCCTGGCCTGGTCGCTGATCCTTCTCGGCTGTGGTGACTCGGGCGTTTCAACCGCCCCGGCCGCCGCTGCCCCGGAGGCGGCTTCCCAGGGCGATCCGGTGTCGGCTTCGAATGATCCTCGGCTGGATGTGGGCAAGCAGCTCCTGGGCAAGGGTCGGCTTGGTGAAGCGGGCATGATCTTCGACACCGTGGTCAACGCACACCCCGAAATGGCTCGGGCGAACTTCTACAAGGGACTCGTGCTGCACCAGATGCAGTCCCACACCAGTGCACTCTCGTGGTACAAGGCCGCGCAGGCTTCACCGCAGTCCTTCAGTGAACGCGACACGCTTCCTTATTACATGGGGTGGTGCTACTTCTACGCCGGCGACATCGATGCGTCACGCGAGAACATCGAGGCCTTCCTGCTCGAGGACCCCAACCGCTCCGATGCACATTTTCTCGCGGGAATCATCGCGCTCGAACAGTCGCGGCCTTCGGATGCCAAGGTGTCGCTGCAACGCGCCATCGAACTGTCCAATGGTGATCCCGAGAAGGAACGGTCGATGGCCCGTGCCTGGATACGACTGGCCGACGTCCACATGGGCGAATCCGATTTCCCGTCAGCCCTGGAGGCGGTGAATCGTGCCCTCGAGCTCAGGCCGCTGCTGCACCAGGTCTGGTTCAAGAAGTACACGATCCTGATGCGCCTCGGTCAAGACGAGGATGCGAACTTAGCGCGAAACCGTTGGAAGGAACTTTCGGTGAACGGCGGGGAGACCCTTGAGCCTGATCCATGACTCTGAAGCGGTTCCAGTCGGCCGGACTGTTTTCGACCATGACCCTTGCCGGGCTGATTCTCCTGGGGACATCCTCGGGTTGCAGTGATGGTGACGAGCATTCTCCGTCGGCATCACCCGCGAACACGGATGCCTCCCCGGCGATCGGCAGCAAGGCCTTCGAGTTCACCGACGTCACTTCCGCCTCCGGGCTCGAGCTGGTGACCGTTTCGGGAGAAATGCCTTCGTCGCAGATCCTCGAAGTGAAGGGTGGTGGCCTCGGCCTCATCGATTTCGACGGTGACGGTGACCGCGACATCTTCGTGCCCAACGGAGCGACGCTCGAGGCGCCCGGTTCCGGGCCCGGTGCGAGGCTGTACCGCAACGATGGTGCGATGCGCTTCGAAGATGTCACCAGGTCCGCGGGCATCGACCACCAGCGCTGGTCGTTCGGGGTCACGGTTGGTGACGTGGATGCCGATGGACACGAAGATCTCTACATCGCGAGTTTCGGCCCCGATGTCCTCCTGAGAAACCGAGGCGACAGCACCTTCGAGGACGTCACTGCAGCCAGCGGGCTCGGTGAAATCGGTGGTTGGTCCACGGGCGCGGCATTCGCCGACCTGGACGCCGACGGTGATCTTGATCTCTTCGTCACCCGGTACCTCGAATTCGATCCCGGTAATCCACCACCCCCGGCGATGTTCAACGGTCTCGAGGTCCTCAACGGGCCCCGCGGACTGGTGCCGCTGGCGGACATCCTCTACGAGAATCTCGGGGATGGACGATTCGAGATCTACGACGGGCCCGGGGCGTTCGCCTCGATGGACCCTCGCTACGGACTGAACCTGGTCATCGCTGACTTCACCCGGGACGGGCTGGTGGATGTCTACGTGGGCAATGATTCCCAGGGGAACCAGCTCTACCGGAACGAGGGTGATCCCGAACATCCCCTGGCCTTCGCCGAGGTCGGTCTCCAGTCCGGACTTGCCACCAACCAGGATGGTGCGGGGCAGGCGACCATGGGCATCGCGGTCGGGGATGTCGACGAGGACGGCCATCCCGACATCTTCAGTTCGAACTTCTCCAGTGACACCAACACCCTCCACGTGAGTGGCATGAACGGTCTCTACGACGACCGCACGCGGCAGTTCGGCCTCGGTCAGTCGAGCCGTCCCTATCTCGGCTGGGCCAGTGCCTTCAACGATCTCGATCATGACGGTGACGAGGACCTGCTGGTCTTCAACGGTCATGTCTACCCCCAGGCGACGCCCGAGACCCTGAACTCGACGTATCGCCAGGCACCGCTGGTGATGGAGCGCCGGGATGACGGCTTCCTGAAGCGCGAGGTGACCGGGGCACTGTCTCCGGCGCACTGCGATCGAAGCGCGGTCTTCGACGACCTCGACGGAGATGGTGACATCGATGTGGTGGTTTCCGAGCTGAACGGTCCGGTGCGCGTTCTTCGCAACGACGTGATCGCAGGTGACCGCTGGCTGACGCTCCAGCTTTCCGACCGTCGTGCGGGTACGGGCAACCGTCGGGGGGTTGGGTCAGTCGTCACGTTCGAGGGCGGCGACTGGGAATCGAAGCGATGGTTCCTCGGCGGTGGCCCGTTCCAGTCGAACTGGTCGCCGGAGGTGCATGTCGGGGTTCCCGGTGGAATCGACGAAGTGGTGATCCGAGTGGTCTGGCCTGACGGTCGCGAGGACCTGCTGGCGAGCCCTCCGGGGCGGCGTCTTCTGCTGGTTCGACTCGAGACGGGCGTGGAACTTCGTGGTCTCCAGGGCGAAGTCACGTTCGATTGATCGCCTCGCGAGTCAGCTTGAGCTGCTGCGGTCCGCGACGCTGGCCAGGACGCTGCTGAGTGCACTGATCGCTTCGCGAACCTCCTTCACGTCGTTCTCCGGCAGCGTGCCGTCGCTCATCACCGCGATCGCTTCCGCGCACTCGCGCACGGCTTCGGTGATCGATTCGTCATTGTTGAGGTGCCTGACGAAATGTCCGCCCATCTCCCTGCAGATGAAGTCGAGGCTCTGGTCCCCGACCTCCGGGTCGACTGCCTGCAGGCAGAGGATCAGTCGCTCGATCGGATTCGGCTGGACACCTGAAAGTATTCGGTTGACCTGCCGCGTGGAGAGTTCCAGGGACTGGGCGAAACTCTTCACGCCGATGTCCTCGACCATGGAGGCAAGCTGTTCCAGGGCGGAAGACTTCAGTTCACCGGCATCGGAATCGCGTACTGGACGTGGCATGGCGGACCCCTTGTTCCAGAGTTCAGAGAAGCGGTCCCAGCAGGCCTGCCGCGGTCTCCTGGATTCGGGCCATCAGCGGGCGTCGAGCCCAGGCCACGGCGTCAAGCGGAATGGACTGGTCGATGTACCGTTGCTGTAGGAACCGCAGCTGGCTTGCGAAATCCGAGTCGTAGATGATCGCGCCACACTCGAAATTGAGGTCGTAGCTTCGTCGGTCGAGGTTCGCGCTCATGACGATCGCGATCTGCTTGTCGATGGTGATCGTCTTGGCATGCAGGAGTCCCTGGTCGAACTCCTGGATCATCACGCCCGCCTCCAGCAGGCTCTCGAACGTGCTCCTGCTTGCGGCGGCGACCAGCTTCGAGTCGTTGTTCTTGGGGAGCACCAGGCTCACTTCGACTCCACGTCGGGCCGCGACCTGGAGGTTGGTGATCGTCGCCTGGTCGGGGACGAAGTAGGGCGTGGTGAGTATCAGCTCATGGCGCACCAGCTGCATGCATGCCTGGACGATCTGGGTCGTCGCCTCGTTGTAGAAGTTCGGCCCGGTCGCGATGATCTGGACGGGTATCCCGTCCGGCCTGAACAGTGGCCTGAACTGAAGCTCCGGTTCGACGAACTCGTCCGTCTCCATGAACCAGTCCTCGAGGAACAGGACCTGGAGCTCCTTGACCGCAGGTCCGTCGATCCGGACGGTGCAGTCGACCCAGGGGGCGAACTTCGGCTTCGGAGCGAAGGCCGCATCGGCGAGGTTGTTGCTTCCGGTGTAGCCGACCTGCCCGTCGATGACCATGATCTTCCGGTGGTTCCGGAGATCGATGCGAGACACCATCATTCGTATCGCATTGACCGGCAGACAGATGGCCACGTGCACGCCGCTTGACTTCAGTTCCTTGCAGATCGGATCCTTGAGGAACGTCTTCGAACCGACTGCGTCGACCAGCAGGCGACAGGCGATTCCGCGCTTGGCGGCACGCATGAGGGCTTGCGCCACCTTCTTTCCCGAGTTGTCGGGAAGATAGATGAAGAAAAGCAGGTGGGCATGCCGCTGGGCGGCGTCGATGTCCGCGACCAGCTTGTCGATGAATTCCTCTGAATCCCCGATCAATTCGAGGAGGTTGCCACCCACCGTGGGCGAGTCGCTGACCTGTTCGGCAAGCGTGGAGATCTGTCTCTCGACATCCGGGAGGTTGACGTGGGTCGTGGGGTCGGCACTGGCTCGAATCTCCGGCTTGTCCACGGTCGCGAGTGCGTGTGCATGTCGCTTGCGCCGCCAGACACCAAGTCGCGTCTCGCCGACCAGTAGGTAGAGGATCAACCCGAGGATCGGCAGTCCCATCACCAGGACGATCCAGGTCAGCGCGGTCTGGGGACTCTTCGACTTGCGGACCATGACCCACACCACGAGTGCCCCGCGGAGCAGCAGGTCGATGATCAGGATATGGAGCAGTGGTTCCAAGCTGGACCAGGTGATGCCAAGGGTCATCAGGAGCACGCTCTCATCCCCGGCATGGGGAGTATCCGGTCAGCTGATCAACTTCACTATCTCGTAGCGTTTGGTCCCCTTGGGCAGGTCCACTCGAATCGTCTCGCCGACCCGAGCCTTCATCAGGGCAACGCCCATGGGCGACACGGTCGAGACCTCTATGTAGTCGATCGAGAAGTCACCCGAGGGGGTCCCCACGAGCTTGTATTCGTCTTCGTCCCCGGATTCGATGTCACGAAGCAGTACGTTGGCACCGATGAAGACCATGTCCTCCGGAACCTCGGCATCATCGGCGACCTGGGCAGTGCGAAGTCGATTCTCCAGTTCGCGTATCCGGGCTTCGTTGAGGCCCTGGTCCTCGCGAGCCGCGTGGTACTCGGCATTCTCCTTGAGATCGCCAAGTTCTCGAGCCGTTGCGATTCGGTTACTCAGTTCCTTGCGTGCTGCACAGCACTCCCGAAGAGTCTGCTCCAACTGAGCCTTGTCCTCTTTGGTGATGAAATCCATGTCTGCTCCTTCACGCACGACGCCTCGCCGATGTGGGCAAGGCGCTTGCGACAATTCGAATCGTTGATTCCATTCTACTCGCTGGAATACCCCGTGGCCAGAGGCGATCGGTACCAGCGGATTCCACCCAGCAGGATCCAGAGGCCAAGCCCTGCCGTGGCGGTCGCCGCCGCACCGACCATTCCGTTGCTGGTGGGTGCTCCCTGCGGGCTCTTGGCCAGTTCCCGAAACATCTCGAGGGGGCTCCACAATGGCGCATCCCCGGGTGCGGGAAGGAGCATGCTCAGGGTCACCACCAATAAAGCGATGAACATGACCACGGTTCTTGTCCAGCCGTTGCGGCTTCCTGCTCCGAAGTAGACGAGTGCGCCGTAGACGATGATCCATGAGCTCAGTTGGCAGGTTATGAGCAGGGTCTGCACCGTCGACCACGTGCTGATCAGTCGAAGGGGCCAGATCGTCACCTGGACGGCACATGCGAGCACCAACATGTCCAGGAGAGTCTGTCGGATCGGAGCCTCGAAGACGCTGCCGCTGGTCCTGAGCAGCGGCCATCCGATGGTGATGCCGAGAATCGTCGAGATCCCCATCATCGTGACGCTGTTGGTGTAGCTCGAAGCCACCGCCTGCACCGGAGGGTGCAGGCCGAACAGCATCACCCATGAAGTGGCCACCCAGAGACAGCACAGGACGATCAGGCCACGTGGCAGTGGGGTGTTCGGTCTCGGTTCAGCGGCAGGCATGGAATCTCACTCGGAGACCATTCGCGTCCGGGTCGAGACGTCATGTCGAATGTCGAGGGTGCTTCGCTGCAGGCTTTCCAACGGACCGTAGGTTGCATGGATCTTGTCCAGCGCGCGAATCTTGTCGTTGCTGGTGAGTTCGGAGGCGCTCATCTCGTCCGGGGCAAGACCCCAGCGTATGCGCGGTCCGCGCCCCGTCGTCAACCAGAGACAACGGTCGTCGAGGTAGGTGGTCACGTCGATGGTTCGGACCTCCGCCTCCCAGTCTCGACCATGAATGGCCCGTGCCAACGCAAGGCCCGCCTCGATCTCCCGGGCGCTGCCCGCCCAGTGGCTGCCGAAGGCGCGTCGGCCTCGTTCATCCGCGGGGGGAGGTGTCTGTGCGCCGGTGATGACCGGAAGCAGCGGGCTGGCCTGTCCGGCCTTGAACGGCCAGTCGAGCAGTCGTCCCTCGAGATCGACCAGGTGATCCCAGTTACCCCACCGCACGACGGCAAAGGGCTGGGCCAGGCTTCCCCTGACCAGGATGGAGCCGTCCGCCTTGCGTTCGAGGCGATCGATCGAGGTGAACCAACCGCTGCTCTGGAGCGCGTCGTGTGCGTGCACGAGGCCCTGGCGATTCGTCGGGTTGGTTCCAGCATGCTGAAACACGAGTCGCTCAAGTCTGCCGGCCAGCTCCGGCGAGTTCCCGAACCAGTCGGTCGGGGTCTCGAGCACCAGCCGCCCGGGCGTGGCGGCGGCGCGTTGTCCACGCTCTTGGAGCAGGCCGGGGACGAAGTAGGCAAGCACGAAGGCGATGCCGCCGACCAGGAAGGTCCACGATGCGATCCGGCTCGCTCGCCTGAGGCCACCGTCGCCAAGAAGACGATCGGCAAGCCGATCGATCAGGGGTTGGTTCTCGTTGGTCGATGTTCTGGTACTGCGAGGCATGGTTCTATGAAGTCTCCGAGTCGTGTTCGGTCACCGATTGCTGGTGGTTCGGTTCTGGTGCGAAGTCGCGTTCCTGCGTTCAAGGGCGCTCAGGACGAGCTCCGCACAGAGTTGGGTCATGTCAAGGCCGACGTGGCGTGCCGCCATCGGAATCAGGGAGTGATCGGTGAACCCCGGCATGGTGTTCGCCTCGAGCATCCACGGGCCATGCTCATCAAGCATGAAGTCGACTCGAGCGAGGTCGCGGCACCCCAGTGCGTCGAAGGTGGTGCGGGCATGGGCCAGGCACGTCTCGCGGACACCCTCGGGAAGTTCGGGATCGATCAGGTAGTCGGTGTCGTCTCGTTCGTACTTCGCTTCGTAGTCGTAGAAATCGACCGTGGTCCGGATCTCGATGACGGGCAGGATGCGGTCGAGGACGATACCCACCGTCAGCTCTCGACCATCGATGAAGGACTCGGCCATGAGTTCCGGGTATCTATCCTGGAGTTCGGCCCGTGCCGAGGCCACCTCTTCCGGTGTCCGGCAGATGCGTACCCCCACACTGGAGCCTTCGGCGATCGGCTTGATGACCAGGGGTGGGGTGATGGGGCAGGGTTCGCCCGCGGTGAGTGTCGCCCATGGGGCGGTCGCAACGCCGACCTCCTCGCAGGCCAGCTTGGTCGCGTGCTTGTCCATGGCGAGCCGGCTGGCTTCCGGTCCCGAGCCGACGTAGGGAAGATCGGCGGCTTCGAGTCGTTGCTGGAGTTCGCCACCTTCCCCGAAGGGGCCGTGCAGCACTGGAAAGACCACATCGGCACCCAGGGCGATGAGCTCATCCCGGTCGGGCCGGTCGATCACATGGTCGTTTGCCTTGAATCGGGGGTCTCGACGCAGGGCAGCCAGGACCCTGGCGCCCGAGGCGAGGCTGACCTCGCGCTCGGCATCCGGGCCTCCTCGCAACACCGCGACTTCGATTCGATCGGTCATGCCGACTCCTGGTGACCCGTGACGAGGGAAGGCACCACTGCTTCCCGCTCGAGGCTACATCGGCATCACGGCGGTGGGGCGATCATTTTCGCCGCTCATCCGGTCGATCCCGAGACACAACGGTACCGCCCCGTGGCTAGCTGCGCCCCCAGATCGCCACCTCGGTGGACAGCTCGATGGCGAATTCGGAGGCCACCCGGCTTCGAACCTGGTCGATCAGCCGCAGCAGGTCGCTTGCGGAGCCCCCCGGATGGATGTGCAGGAAGTTGCCGTGGAGGGTGCTGACCTCGGCGCTGCCGAGTCGGAGCCCCTTGAGCCCGGCTCGGTCGATCAGCCCCCCGGCACTGGTTCGTTCCCCGGTGGCGGGGTCGATCGGGTTCTTGAAGGTGCAGCCGGCGCTGGAATCGGCCAGAGGCTGGGTGCTCTTCTTGTAGCTGAAGATCTCGAGAACACGTTCCCGGAGGCGCTTGGGGTCGTCGTCCTGCAGGTTGAAGGCGGCCCAGAGGATGACTCCGGCCGGCAGGTTGGTTCGGCGGTACTCGAAGCTCAGCTCCGACGCCGGGTAGACCACGATCTCGCCCCGTTCGTTGAGGCAGGCGACGGAATGAACGCCGTCTCCGATCGAGCCGAACGCCCCGCCGGCATTCATGTGGAGTGCCCCGCCGATCGAAGCGGGGATGCCCGCGACCTGCTGCAGCCCGGAGAGTCCGCGTCGCACCGTCTCGTTGAGGGTTCGCGCGAGGTCCGCACCGGCCATCGCACGCATCGCCTCGACCGCACCGCTGGCGTTGTAGCTCACTTCCCGGAAGGCGGGCTGGTT
Organism: Phycisphaerales bacterium; assembly: GCA_029246705.1. Taxonomy (GTDB): domain Bacteria; phylum Planctomycetota; class Phycisphaerae; order Phycisphaerales; family SM1A02; genus JAKVBQ01. Next base: position 78,779 of record JAQWMQ010000034.1, read on the forward strand.
CAGGCGCACCACCACGCCGTCGACGCCGTCGTCAGCGACCAGCAGGTTCGCGCCGCTGCCCAGGACCCGCAGCGGGATCTCGTTCTCGTGGCAGCGACGAACCAGGGTGCCCAGGGCCTCGACGCTTCGGGGACAGATGAGGATGTCCGCGCGACCGCCGACCCCGAACCAGGTCTCCGGTCCCAGCGGGAAGTCCGGGTGGACCTCGACGTCGAGATCCACGAAGAGGGTGCTGGTGGAACGGCTCATGCCTCCGAGTCCGCGGCCGGACCGGTGCGCACGAAGTCGCGTCCGATCTCCCAGACGCTGCCGGCACCCATCACCACCACCAGGTCGCCGTCCCGGCAGATCACTTCAAGCTGCTCGACGATCGCCTCGAACGGATGGATGTGCATCGCGGTGGTGCCGCGGGCACGCAACCGGTCGACGAGGTCGCCCGCGGAAACGCGGTTGCGTTCGGCTTCGCTGTCCCGGACGAAGTGGATGTGCGGAACGATGACGGTGTCGGCGAGCGTGAAGCTGGCGGCGAACTGTTCGAGCAGGAACCGGGTGCGACTGTGCTGGTGCGGCTGGAAGACGCAGATCAGTCGGTCGGGGTTCCAGGTGTTGCGGATCGCCCGGAGAATGACCTCGATCTCGCTGGGGTGGTGGCCGTAGTCGTCGAAGACCTCGACGCTTCCGCCACCGGGAAGTTCCCGGCGCCCCAGGTGCTGCAGGCGACGGTCGAGGCCCTTGAAGCCTTCGATGGCAGCGATGATCGAAGGCCAGCTTGCACCCGCACGGTGGGCGAGGATCGCGGCGGCAGCGGCATTGCTGGCGTTGTGCGCACCGGGCATCGAAGGACGCCAGGACAGCTCGGGGGTGCCCTCGGGGCCGATCAACTGGACGCGCTGCTCGTCGAAGATGACCTGCCAGTCGGCCTCGGGGGTGTAGCCGAAGGTCTCGATCGTGCACTTGAGACCGGCGGTCACTTCACGGCGGTGGGCGCCGTCGTGGGCGATCAACAGGTAGCCACCTTCATCGGCCGAAGGCAGCAGCCCCGCGAACTGGTGAAAGGACTCGACGATCTCCTCGATCCCCGCGTAGACGTCGAGGTGATCCTCTTCCACGTTGTTGATCAGCCCGAGGACCGGTCGGTGGTGGTGGAAGGAACGATTGAACTCGCACGCCTCGCAGATCATCAGGCCGCTGCGACCGGCGAAGGGTCCCTCGCCGGGAACGTTTTCGCTGCCTACCCGCCAACCGCCACCGAGCTGGGGGCAGTGGGCGCCGACGATGACGCTCGGGTCCAGGGCCGAGTCCATCAGGATCCAGGAGAGGAGCGCGGTGGTGGTGCTCTTGCCGTGGGTTCCGGCGATCGAGATGCCGGTTCGTTCACCCTGCGCGCGTCCCAGGGCCTCCGCATAGGACAGGGTCTCGATCGAACGCTGCTGGGCTTCCAGCAGCTCCGGGTGGTCGTGGGCGATCGCCGCGGAGTGAATCACGAGATCACGATCTTCCGGCAGCCCGCCCTTGGAGGGCCCGAGGCTGATCGGGATGCCCGCGGCGTGGACCGATTCGAGGCCCGGCCCGTCGGCCTGGTCGCTGCCGGTCACCGAGACCCCCTGGGCATGCAGCATCATGGCCAGACCGCTCATCCCGCTGCCGCCGGCGCCCACCAGGTGGACCCGTCGGGTGCGGATGCTGCCGGCGTCGTGGGTGGGGGCTTCGGGATGGTCGGGTGACGTGCTGGTCGGGTTGGCGTGTTGGGTGCCCATCGCTGCTGATTCTATCGGCCCTTGGCCCGAGCACCGTCCAGATTCAGACTCCGTCTACAATGTTTCCCAATGAGTGCCGGAACTTCATCCCCGACCGCCCAGGTCCTGATCGTCGACGACGAGGCCGAACACGCCGAGGTCATGGCCGACGCGCTGCGCAAGCCGGGCCATGTCAGCACGATCGTCAACGGGCTGGAAGAGGCCCGCGAGGAGCTCCTTCACGGCAGCTTCGACGTCATCGTGACCGACCTCGTCATGGAGACCGAGACCTCGGGGCTCGACGTGCTCGAACTCGCGAAGACCCACCAGCCCGGTGCGGAGACGATCATGGTCACCGCCCACGGCGACGTGCCGACCGCGAAGGCCGCGCTCCAGGGCGGCGCCTACGACTTCATCGAGAAGCCGCTGGATCTCGTGGTCTTCCGAAACCTGGTCGGCCGCGCCGCGGAGACCGTTCTCCTGCGCGGGCAGAACGACCAGCTGCGCGGCGAACTCGACGCGGCCTACGGCTTCGAGGGGATCATCGGCGACTCGGTCGCGATCCGGAAGGTGGTCGAGCAGGTCCGCAAGGTCGGGCCCAGCACGATCCCGGTCCTGGTCAGCGGCGAAAGCGGTACCGGCAAGGAGCTGGTCGCCGCCGCGGTCCACGCGGTCTCAAAGCGTGCCGCCAGGCGCTACGTCACCTTCAACGCCGCCGGCCAGAGCGAGAGCCTCCTCGAGGACCAGCTCTTCGGTCACGTGCGCGGCGCCTTCACCGGGGCCGACAAGGACCGTGAGGGCGTCTTCGAATACGCCAACAAGGGCACGGTCTTCCTCGACGAGATCGGGGACATGCCCCTCAGCATGCAGCCGAAGCTCCTGCGCGTTCTCGAAAGCGGGGAGGTGGTCAGGCTCGGTTCCAACGACCCGCGCATGACCGACGTCCGTTTCGTCAGCGCGACCAACCGCAACCTGAAGGACATGGTCGCCGCGGGTGAGTTTCGTGACGACCTCTTCTTCCGGGTGCGCGGGGCGGAGATCCACGTCCCGCCGCTGCGCGAGCGCAAGGAGGACATCCCGCTGCTGGTGAACCACGCGATCGGTCGCTACGCCGCCGACTCCGGCATCGACCGGCCGACGGTGACCCAGCCCGCGATGATGCGCCTGATCTCCTACGCCTGGCCGGGCAACGTGCGCGAACTCTTCAACGTCGTGCACGGCATGGTGGTGACCGCGGAGGGCGACTCGATCGACATCCACGACGTGCCCGACGAGATCCGCGAATCGGAAAGCGACGAGGAGCACACCACGATGCGCGGCCTCGCCGGCGTCGGCCTCGACCGCCTCGAGAAGGAAGCGATGCGCCAGACCCTCGCGATGACCAACGGCAACCGCGAACAGACCGCGAAGCTGCTGGGTATCGGCGAGCGCACGCTGTACCGGAAGCTCAAGGAATACGGACTTCGGTAGAGGGGTCTTCGGCCACGAATCGGTCGATTCCTTCTTGGCGTGAGCCTCTCGTCCCGGTTGTCTGGGAGCACCAGCAGTGAGGCGTGCGGGTCATTTCACGCCTGCTTGGTGATCGAGCCGTCACGATCGGGCGGATCGTGACTATGGACGACGGAGGCTGACCGCAGCCCCTCGACTTCCCCGAACCCCGGAGACAACCTGATGCACCATCTTCTTTCCAGAGCCCTCGCGGGCTCCGTGCTGTTGTTCGCCTCGAACTCGGTACTCGCCCATGAGGACGCGCTACACCACGCATCCGCCACGACCACCACCAAGGCCAAGGGACAGGAAAGCGGGTCGCCCCAGCTGATCGATCCCGGCTTCACCGCTCGCGAATTGAAGACCAGGGCCTCGACCGATGAAATCGTCAAGCTGCGCAAGGTGCCGATGCCGGATGGCACCACCATCGATGCGGACCTCACGGTCTGGACGCCTTTCGGACCCGACTGTGCCCTCCAGTTCTCGCGAAAAGGCGTCGCCGGGAAGTCGGTGCAGCGGGTGCTCGAGATGAAGGACGTGACGTTCCTCAAGGGTCATGTCCGTGGCAAGAAGGATTCCGTGGTGATGATCGCCGCGAAGGACGACCGCATGGAAGGCTTCTTCAGCTATGAAGGCACCACCGCGCGGATCACCCGCGACACCAGCCAGCCGACACCGAAGGACGTGATCCTGCCGGGGCTCCGGCCGGACGGCGTGCTTCCTCCCGAAGGCGTCGGTTGCGGCATGTCGTTCGAAGATCTTTCGCCCGGTCGCGACACCTCGATGGCTGCCGGCGGACTTGCCGGCGGACTTGCCGGCGCCGCCGGTGACTGCCACCTGATCAGGATCGCGCTCGAACTGGATTACGAGCTCTATGCGAACCGTCTCAACGAGGACGGCCTTGCCACGCTCGTCTACGTCGCCAAGCTCCTCTACACCACCGACGAAGTGATCCGCCGGGATCTGGGTGCTCAGATCGAACTTGCCAGCGTGAACGTCTGGACCGAGCCGGACGACCCCTGGATATCCGATTATTTCTCGGCGCAGCTGGAGGAGTTCATCGACTACTGCAACGACCCGTCCAACCACATGCTGGACATTCCGCGTGACGCCACCATGCTCCTCAGTGGTCGGGCGATCGGTGGCGGCAAGGCGGGCGGCATCGGTGCGCTGTCCTGTGATCGACCGGAACGCGCCTATCTCGTGTGCGGACACCTGAGTGGTGACTTCCCCTATCCCGCAGTCATGAATCACGACGACAACTGGGACATCCTGCATTTCATCCACGAGTTCGGGCACCTGCTCAACGGCCTGCACACCCACACACTCGACCCGCCGGTCGATACCTGCGGGACCAACTGTTCGGAGCCCCAGCGTGGTTCGGCGATGAGCTACTGCCATCACTGCCCCGGTGGTGACAAGAACAGGGGACTGTGGTTCCACATGCGCAACCAGGATCGGGCTCGTGGTTACCTCGACACGATCGGATGTCTCGAGGGCCGGGAGGCCTCGATCGCAGCCTACGACGACGAGGCGTTCGCGTACCGGAACTCGGGGACCCGGATCGACGTCCTCCAGAACGATGGCACGGTCTGTTCCGGAGCGTTCATCCATGGCAACGATGCGTTTTCCACCGAAGGTGGCCTGGTTCGACGCCTGCAGTCCGCGGGACCGATGGGTCGTGACGTCCTGCAGTACCTCCCGCCTCGTGATTTCGTGGGTGCCGACAGCTTCAGCTACCAGGCCATCGACGGATTCGGCAACACCTCGATGGCCCAGGTGGTGGTCGAGGTCGAGCCCGCTCCCTTCCTCACCGATCCGGAGTACCTGGTCGTCGACCTGGTCGATCGCTCCATCTCCCGCTTCGATGCGGAAACCCACGAGTTCAAGGGTGATTTCGTTCCGGAGTTCCCCGAATTCCTCGACATGCCGAGTTCGATCCTGCCTTTGCCCGATACCAGCGTGCTGGTCGGCGACCGAAGCCTGGGGAAGGTCCTGCAGCTCGACATCAACGGTGAATACCAGGGCGTCTTCTTCGAGCATCACGATCTGATCCACTGCGAGGCGATGGTCCGGTCCGGGGAGCAGGTCTTCATCCTCGATGCCTACGGCGGGTGGATCTTCCGGACCGGTTTCAGCGGCGGATACCAGGGTGCGCTCTTCGAGGGCACCGGAACCGGTGCCGACATGACGGTCGGTGATGACGGCACCCTCTGGGTCATCGGCTCGGTGAACGGGAACGAAGTCATCGGCATCGACCCCGAAACCGGCGAGATTCGTCACGCGATTGCCGATCTCGAGGGCATCGATTCCCCGGCAGCGGTCGCCTTCCTCAGTGGGGAGCTGATCGTCTCCGATGGCGAGACCGGCGCGATTGGTCACTTCAATCCCTATGGTTCCGGTGGATTGGAGTACGAGGTGATTTCAGAGGGCCTTGCCGCGGCCAGTTGGCTGGGTGGTGGCGTCCAGTTCGCGAGGGGATCCTTCGACACGGTCTTCGGAAATCTCTTCGGACTGACCACCAGTGAAGGATTCTTCGAGTACTCCGAGCTGGGATCGGTGCAGGAGATCAGTCGCAACGGTCGTGACTACTTCGATTACGCGGGCGCGGTCGCCGTTCGGGTCGCACCCGAGACTTCGCCCGACCTGAACCAGGATGGCTGCGTCGATGGCGGGGACCTCAGCCTGATGCTCTCGTTCTTCAACGAACCGACCGCAAGCTTCCATCGCGCGGATCTCGATCTCAACGGGATGATCGATGGCGCGGATCTATCGATCCTGCTGGGTGACTGGACGGGTTGCCCCTGAACCGTTCCCTTCACCGGTGCGTCGATCAAATGACAGGAGCAGCTCCCCTGGACGGAGCTGCTCCTGTTCGTTGGTCTGGTGATGATCAGGTGGCGGTCAGGCCGCGACCGGAGTCCATGCGTCGCAGCTGCCGAGGGCGCTGACGCGAAGGTGAACGGACACGTTGTTCGGTGCGTCGCAACCGGCAACGACTTCATTCGAGTCGTCGAGGCTCACGCGGATCTGGATCAGTTGCTCGTTGGGGAGGTCGTTGCCAAAGTGGGCGCAGCTTCCGCATTGAACGTTCTTGCCATCAGTCATGATCGAGCTCCTTGTCATGCGGATCGTTCCGCGTGTATTCCAATGATGCCCTTAGATTCGGCAGTGGCAAGTGTTTGGATGAGGAGAAGCGATGGGATTGTTCAATCGATCCTGAGACTCATTATCAACCAGTGTCGTACGGTTGGCCCCGGCCAACACCCGGGCCCATAAGTGATCGCCCGTTCCATGACAAAAACGTATCTGAGCCATCGAGCGGGGTCATGAATCGTGTGTTTCTGGTGATTTGACGCGATTGTTCGGTTTGCTGGTCGCCATTGAGACTTGTTCTCATCCTAGGATCTTCGCCTGCTCGATGCTCGCTTGAGAAAGGTTTCCACCATGCTGTCCGTCATTGCTTCCGGTGTACTGACTCCGTTTCTCGTTCTCGCGCAGGCCGACCCACCGAAACTGCCTGAGGTCGGGCCGCCGCCGGCGTCCTGTTACTGCGGTGGTCCGGTCGCCTCCGCGCATTGACGGCCCCTGCCTTCCCCCCACAACGCACGATTCACCATGAAGGAGCGTTCATGTCGAGAGAAACCGGATCATTGAGCCCGGACATGCAGTCCTGGCTGCACGAACATTCACTGCGTGAGACGGAAGTGCAGCGCGCCCTCCGTCTGGAGATGGCCTCGCACCCGGAAGGCGGCATGCAGACGTCGCCCGAACAGGTCCAGTTCATGGGACAGCTCTTCGCCGGAATCGGCGGTCGCCGTGCGATCGAAGTGGGGGTCTTCACCGGCTACAGCGCGCTCGCGATCGCGCATGCGATGCCTGCCGACGGCGAACTCATTGCCTGCGATGTCAGCGAGGAGTTCATGGCGATTGCTCGATCCTGGTGGGAAAAGGACGGGATGTCCGACCGGATCACTTCACGCGTGGGACCTGCCGCCGAGAGCCTGCAGGCACTGTTGGACGAGGGGCAGGCCGGTACGTTCGACTTCATGTACGTCGATGCCGACAAGGAGTCGAGTCCGATCTATTACGAGTTGGGGCTCCAGCTTCTCCGTTCGGGTGGCTTCATCGGAATCGACAACATGTTCCTCGGCGGCAAGGTCGTCGATCCATCCGCCACCGAATCGAACGTCATGGCGACTCGCGCCATCGCACGCACCATGCACGACGACCAGCGGGTGCTCTACAGCCTGCTTCCGGTCGGTGATGGCCTCGGTCTGGCGATGAAACGCTGAACCCGGATCAGTCCGCCTCTGGACTGTCTTCGAGGTCGTCGGGAAGCATCATGAGGGCGACTCGATAGCGCTTCCCACCATCACCGGATCGGCGGGTTGAAAGCAGTTTGAGAATCGCATCGAAGTGACCGGAGACCTCGTTCAGGTCCTCTTCGTTCAGGTTTCCGAACTGCACCCAGCGCTCCGAACGCAGGGGATCTTCCCCCTGGCCGGATCGCCTGGCATTTTCGATGGCAAGTTCCTCGGAGTTGCGCAGAATCAGACGAAGGCCCGATGACGTCGCCCGGTGCACGGAGTGTTCATAGTCACTCCCGCTTCCGCAGGGTTTCTCGAAGGCACCCGGATCAAGTTCATAGGTTCTTGGTGGTCGCCCCTTGGTGGGGTCGTTTCGCACCGTGCTGTGAATGATGCCGGCCTTCGTGAGTCTTTGAAGTGGTGCGTGCAAGGCGCCGGGGCTCTGGATACCAGCGTGTGCATGTCCCTCTGGAACGGAGGGGACTGGCAGACCACATGGAACCTGCCCTACGGAAGCACGTACAGCACGACGATCACGTCCGGACTCAATCATCAGTTCAACGACGTCTCGAGTGTCTCTGTCCTCGGGTACGCGCCCGGTGGCGAAGGTGTCACCATCACGAACAACGGTTCCGATCGTCCCGTGCTCGAACTCACCATCGATGTTCCCGACTTTTCCTGTGATGGCGACTTGAACGACGACCAGGTCGTCGACGGAACCGACATCTCGATGATCCTCGGGTACTGGGGTCAGGATGATCCTGCTTACGATCTTGATGGCAACGGTCTCATCGATGGAACCGATCTGGCCATCGTTCTTGGTTGGTGGGGAGCATGCCCCAGATGAATACGTCCTCGATACCGCATCCATTGGTCTTGATCGCCTGTTTCTTCGTCTTCTTCTCTCAGGCACAAGCGGATCAGATCACGCTCTATCCCGTCCAATCGGGTCTCGTCAGTGACAACTCCTGCTGCAGTCCCTACATATATTCCAACAATGATGGCCCCTCCTTGAAGGTGACCGACTGTTTCAACAGCACGTATGGATGCCATTTTCGAAAGGATTACGCCGCCTGGCGCTGGGACGTCTCCGGTTCACTCCCGCAGGATGTGCATATTCAATCCGCACTGCTCCGTTGGGAACACCCGGATGATTGTTTCTCGAGTTGGACGGACATCTGGATTGATGCGACCAGCAACAGTCTCACTTCCAACTACCTTTCCGGCATGCCCGCGGACCAGATCATCATCGACTACCAGTACTGGTCCTCGATGGTCACCATGAGCGTCGATGCATCAATCATCACCGATGCCCTGACCGAGGGTTTCGTCTCCGTGAAGATCGGGAACGGCGAAGGGGCAGACGGTTGCACGTTCATCAACGAAGGAGCTTCGGCGCCACGGTTGATCATCTTCTATCAAGAGCCGGAAACACCATGTCCCGGCGATCTGTCCGGGGACCGCATCGTCGACGGAACCGATATCTCGATGATCCTCGGATACTGGGGTCAGGATGATCCTGCTTACGATCTCGATGGCAATGGTTTGATCGACGGCGCCGATCTTTCCGTCGTTCTGGGGTGGTGGGGCGTGTGCCCCGAATAGAAACCTCGACAGGTCGTCTGGTTGATCACCTATGATCCGGGCATGGAAAACGACGATTCGGATTCAGGAAGTGGTGAGCAGCATCGATCCGATGACGGTTCGTCTGCCCGACTGAAGCGCGCGGAGCGGATCGCGGAATCCGTGATGCTCGCGGATGATGCCGAACGAGCCGACATGATCGATGCCGCCTGCGGCGATGACGCCCAGTTGAGAACCTCGGTTCTCCGGCTGCTGTCCCACACGGAGACACTCGCGGATCCCGGCATCGAGAAGACCGTGGTCGGCACTTCGGGCCCGGCTGCCCAGCCATCGGGGCAGATGCCTGAGATGATCGGGCGTTATCGAATCCGACGCATCATCCAGTCCGGGGGCATGGGCACGGTCTACGAGGCGGTCCAGGAAAACCCACGTCGCAAGGTCGCGATCAAGGTCATGAAGGCAGGGCTGGCCAGTCCCTCCGCACTGCGGCGGTTCGAGTACGAATCGCAGGTGCTCGGCAAGCTGAATCATCCGACCATCGCGGAGATCTACGAGGCCGGAACCTTTGACGACGGCGATGGCGAAGCGCCTTTTTTCGCCATGGAATACATCGAAGGCGCGATGCCCATAGACAAGTGGGCGGCAAGCAAGCGGCTTTCAACCAGGGAGAAGTTGCTTCTCTTTGAATCGGTCTGCGATGCCATTCACCATGGACACCAGAAGGGGGTCGTCCATCGGGACCTCAAGCCCGACAACATCCTCGTCGACGCCGTCGGGCGTCCACGGGTCATCGACTTCGGCGTTGCACGCGCGACCGACAGCGACATCCAGATGGCGACCATGCAGACCGACGTCGGTCAGCTGGTCGGCACCCTCTACTACATGAGCCCAGAACAATGCGAGGCGAATCCTGAACTGGTCGACACCCGAAGCGACGTCTACGCGCTTGGCGTGATTCTCTTCGAACTGCTCACCGGGCGACGACCGCATCAGCTCGAGAACGTTCCGGTCTACGACGCGGCGCGAATGATCCGCGAGGAGGCTCCATCGCGAATGTCGACTCTTGACCGGACCCTCGGCGGTGACCTCGAGACGATCGTCGGAAAGAGCCTCGAGAAGGACAAGGATCGACGTTACCAGTCTGCGCTCGAACTGAAACAGGACATCCAGCGCTATCTCGGTAACGAGCCGATCGAGGCCCGACCACCCAGTCTGCTCTACCAGGCCCGGATGTTCGCCCGACGTCACAAGGCCCTCGCCGCCTCGGTCGCGGTTGTCTTCGCCGTGCTGCTGGGAACCACCATCTGGAGTCTTCGCGAACGAGGGCGTGCCGAGTCCGCCGCGCAGGTTGCGGTGGCCGCGGAGCAGGCGGCCACCCTGGATCGTGATCGTGCCGAAGCCGCGAACGCGGAGATCGCGAGCACCCTCGCTCGACTGGAAGAGGAGAAGCTCAGGGCCGACGGCGAACGGGACCGTGCCCAGCTGGAATCCGATCGTGCACAACTGGTCGCCGACTTCCTCACGTCGGTCTTCGAGATGGGAAGCCCCGAGTACGCACAGGGTCGCACCTTCACCTTGAAGCAGCTTCTCCGGGAAGCGAGTGATTCGATCAAGACGACCTTCGGCGATCAGATGGAGATGGAAGTCGATCTCCGCACCACGATCGGTCGCATCCAGCAGGAGCTGGGTGATCTCGAGGCGGCCGAACCGAATCTGCAGAAGGCGTTGTTGCTACTGGAACGTGAATACGGTCTCACCCATCCCTTGACCCGCGAGGTCAAGGTCATGCTTGCCGAGCTCTGGAGAGAGCAGGGGCGGTACCAGGAAGCGGAATCCCGACTTGATTCATTGCTGCTCGCGGTGGAGACCGAGGCGCAGCGTGACGATCCGCAGGTACTCGCCGCGAAAAGCGAGCTTGCCATGGTGATGATGAGCACGTTGCGCATCGAGGAGGCGAAATCGATCCTCGATGATGTCGTTGCTCGATCGCGCCGGGTGCTCGGCACCGATCACCCGGACACCATGCACCGCGAGGTCATGCTGACCATGGTCGACTCGACCTGGGCGCGTCTTTCCGGAGTGACCGAACCGTCCGACCTGGTGCCAGCCTTCGAGAGCGCCTCTCGCATCGAGTCGGCGCTCGGGGCCCTGCATCCGATCACGCTCAACGGCAGACTGGCCGAGCAGATGGTGGGCTTCACCTTGAACCAGATGGTGGCGGCGCCCGAGGACGCCGAGAAGGTCATTGCAATCGCCGAAGATCTCGAGCGGGTGGTCGGGTCCGATCACACCGACAGCCTTTCGGCCCGAACCATCGCTGGTCTGTTCCAGCTCACTTTCGGCGATTTCGAGGGAGCGACCGAGTCTCTGGACACCGCCTACACCGGGTTGCTTGAGAAGTACGGTCGAGATCATCCGGAGACCATGACCGTGGCGTCACTGCTCGGAGCGGCTCTGGACAGCACCGGTCGGTTCGACGAGGCGGTGCCATTGCTGGAATCCTCCTGGTACGGACAGAAGCAGCTCTGGGGCGAGGACGACATCCGGGCCATCCAGGCCGAAAGCATCTGGGCGATGGCGATGATGAACCTCGGACGGTTCAAGGAATCGGAGCCTCACTTCGAGCACGTGATGGAGGTGCTCAAGAACTATCCGATCTCGATCACCGATCGTTGGATGTTCGGAGTGCTCATCACCCGAATGAATCTGGAATTGAAGTTCGAACGCATGGATGAGGCGAAACGGACCGTGGCACGACTGCGTCAGCTGGTTCTGGCCCGTGATGATGCGGATTCCGTGCTTCGCCTGGCCGTGCTCCTCCAGCTTTCGGAGACCAGCCTCGAAAACGACCTCGAAGCCGAAGCCCTGGCCACCACGCGGGCATTCACCGGACTGGTCCCGATCATCTGCGAGGACGATGCGATCGAGGAGGTTCAGTGGCTCGGTCGAATGGCGAAGCTGCTCCAGACCGCCGAACGCCACCGGTTGCTCCTGGATTTCACGAAGACCATGTTCGATATCACCGGTGCGAACCAGGGCATCGACGCGGTGTCCAGGGCGAACGCCCTTGCCGACCACGGTGGTGCCTTGCGAAGGAATGGTCGGTCTGCCGAGGCGATCCCCTTGCTCGCAGAGGCGCTCGGGGACATGAAGGTGCTGCACGGCCTTGAAAGCGACCAGGTCGCCTCCTGTGAGTTCGAACTGCTCGAGGCCATGATCGCGGATGGTGCGGTGCAGGCTGCGAGGGAACGCGTTTCACAGCTCGAATCGATCATGCTCGCACGTTCCGAGGTTGACGACCAGCGACTCACGAACCTGTTCGCGACGCATCTTTCGGTTCTCGAGCCCGAATACGAGCAGGCCGCCGCGCTCTTCCAGATTCTGCTCGACCGGTGTGCGGGCGATGATGCCTGCACCGCGAGGTCGATCCAGATCTTCCTCGAGAACGCTCCTCCCGACATCATGAGCCTCCTGCACATCGAACTGCGAGCCCGCCTGGAGGAATCGATCGAGTCGCAGGGCGGATCCGACCCGGACATGGTCAGGGTGGCCATGGAGATGATGCTCTTCGAGACCGAACTGGAGTCCCGTGCCGATGCCCTCGACGCGACGATCCTGGGTGAGCAACTCGGCATGCGTGCGATTCGAATGCTCGCGCGGCTCGATGGGGCGTCCAACTCCGAATTGCAGTCGACGATCGACCGGGTCGAGAATCGTCTGAGCAGCCTCCTGGGCGACGAGCATGACCTGACCCTCGCGATGCGTGCCGAAGCACTCGTGGGAACGCCTGACGAGCTGGAGGCGATCCAGGCCTTGCAGCGAGCTGCAATCCTCTCCCCGATCGAGGAACGCCGTCGCTTCTATCTCCAGCGTGCGAACGCCATCGAAGATCGTGCCAGGAACGCGACCGCCCCTGCCGGCACCTGAGCGATCGTGGTCGTGCCGGTCCAGGTTCGATCGACGCTGGTCGATGAATGCCTTCACCGTCTGCATGAGGTAGTCTCTTCACAACGACTGGAGGCACTGCATGTTGACCGTCACCAAGGATGTCATCCTTCCCGCCACCATCACCGGTTCGTGGCCACGCCCGCGCTGGTTCGACCAGAGCATGATGGGACAGCCGCTCGATACCTGCATGATGGACACCCGCTACCGCGAGAAGTTCGGTGACGCGATGACCGTGGTGATCTCCGACGAGGAGCGTGCCGGGCTCGACCTGGTCTCCCACGGTGACCTGCACTGCGATGACGACATGGCCGGTCGATCGTGGCACCACTATCCGCTGCAGCGCTGGCACGGTTTCGAAGGCGACTACCTGCAGTCGGACGAGACGCGTTCGCCGTGGCTCCGTTACCCCCCGGGTACGCTGCTCAACGAGATCTACACCGGTTGGCGCTGGCCCCGGGTCGTCGACAAGATCGAACATCGGCCGCTGGACTACGCCAAGATCTGGCGAATCGCCCAACAGCGTGCCTCGAAGCCCGTGAAGTTCGGCACCTGCTGTTCCCAGGTCATGGGCCTGTTCCTCGACCTCTACACCGACAAGTACACCGATCACCGGCAGGTGATCTGGGACATGGCCGAAGCCATGAACACCGAACTGATCGCCCTGCGCGATGCCGGCTGCACCTGCATCCAGATCGAGGAACCGACCCTTCACTTCTGGGCGAACACCTACGGCGCGAAGAGCGAAGAGGTGAAGTTCATGGTCGAGGCCTTCAAGCGAGAGGTCCAGGGGCTCGAGGACGTCGAGCTGTGGATCCACACCTGCTGGGGCAACCCCAACATGCAGCGGGTGATCGACAACGACAGCTACAAGGAATCGTTCGAGCTCTACCTGCACGAGATGCCGGGTGACGTCTGGACGGTCGAGATGACCGACCGGGACTTCCGGGAGATCGACCTCTTCAGCACCAACAACATGAAGGGGAACCTCCCGAAGAAGGTCGCCGTCGGCGTGGTCTCGCACCGTTCACTTCAGGTCGACCTTGCCGAGGATGTCGCCGAACGCGGGCGAAGGGCGCTCAAGCACATCGATCCCGAGCAGTTGATTCTCTCGACCGACTGCGGGTTCGGGCGTCAGGGTTGCAATCGTGACATCGCCTTCTACAAGACCGCGGCGATCTCCGGTGGGCGTGACATCCTCCGGCATGAACTCGGGGTCGAGCCCGGGGGCGTGCCGGCGGCGAATCCCGCATTGCAGACGGACATCGTTCCATCCACTCCGGATCGGTAGGGGACTCAGGCGCCGGTGTCCCCGGCAAGGCCTGGTCGTTTTCTTGCATTCACTTGCTCGGCAGCCAGAGAATCATGGCCACCGGCAACGCAGCGGCCATCCAGATGTTGGTGCACATGATGGTGACCGTCAGGGGTGGCATGTCGATCTTCCCGGTCTGGTTGGCCATCAGGATGTTGATGGTCGATGCCGGCAGGACCGACATCAGCAACACGATCGCACGGGTCTCGCCTTCGAAGCCGAGGATCAGGACCACCAGCCAGCTGACGCCGAAGAAGATGCCGAGCCTGACGCCTGAGAAGATCATGGCCCGGGCGAACCCGGTGATCTTGATTTCCGCCAGTGCGAAACCAAGGGCCAGCAGCAGCAGGGGGATCGTCAGGTGCCCCAGCTGTTCGAGGGTCTTGTCGACGAAGGACGGCAGGTGGACCCGGAAGAACATGAAGGCGAGTGCCAGCAGGAAAGCCCAGATGAAGGGTTCCTTGAAGAGCACCTGCCAGACGATCCTTCCTTCGTAGCTCCACATGCCGAAGGTGAACTGTGCCACCAGGATGATCGAGGCGAAACCAAGGCAGAGGGCGAGTCCGTTGTCACCGAAACCCAGGATCCCGACCGCGATGCCGATCGACATGTTGTTCAGGGTGAAGGCGGCGAGGTAGGTCTTGACTTCCTGTTTCGCGATCTTCAGGAAGATGTAGGCGATGATCGATGCGAACCCGAAGACCATCGCAGCGGCCAGAAGCATCCACAGCATGTCCTCCGGGTTCGCCCGGTCGTTCGAGAGCTGGCGGACCACCAGGCAGGGCAGTGCGACATGCAGCACCAGTGGAGTGAGTTTCTTCGAGGCCCATGGGAAGTTGAACTTCCCCAGGACGAAGGCCGCGACGACGATTCCGTATATGGGGACGAGGATGTCGAGGATGTTTTCCAGCACTGTCGGGCATCCTAGTCCCTAACGAGACGACCCGGTGCCGTTGCACCGGGTCGTACCCGTTCTCTTCTCCTGTTCATGTCTCTCGAATTCGCCCGGGAGCTTCGAGGGTCATCCCTCCGGATCGACCAGGCTGTCATTCAGGCGGACATCCACGAGCTCCGAGGGGGATCCTGTCGCCTGGAAGCCAACCGTGAAGCTCTGCCCGTCGCAGACGTTGCCATTCCAGGCTTCGTTGACCAGGCGAATGTGCCCGTTTTCCTGACTCACGATCGAACCGTTCCAGACGTTGTCGAGGGTGAATCCGGCATCGAATTCGAGGTTCCAGCCGCTGAGGCACTGGTTGGAGTTGTTGTAGACCGTCAGGTCCGCGTTGAAGCCGCTGCCCCAGTCGTTGGTGACCTGAAGGCTGTAGGTGAGTCCGGCGATGAAGCAGGCGTCGAGGACACCGTCATCGTTGGCGTCACCGCCGTCTGCGAAGTCGCAGCTGTCCGGGCGACCGTTTCGATCGCAGTCCTCCACCGAACCCTCGAGGATCTCGCACACATCGGGCACGCCGTTTCCGTTGCAATCGAAAAGCGTGTCGGTCTGGCATTCATCGGGAATGCCGTCGACATTGCAATCGGTCGAATCCCCGGCGATGTCGGTGCTGTCCGCGATGCCGTTGTCGTTGCAGTCTTCTCCGCACAGGCCCCAGTTGCCCAGGATGACGCTGAGATCCGCGCCATCGATCACGCCGTTGCCGTCGAGGTCGCAGTCACAGCTTCCGTTCACTGCTCCCCATGACCCGAGCAGCTGGCTGAGATCCGCGCCGCTGATGTATCCGTCGCCATCGAGGTCGCCGGAGCATTTCCCGGGTTGTGGTGTTCCGAAATCGACGTCGGCCACGGAGTAGAAGCCTTCTCCCACCGGGTCGATCCTCTGCCAGATCACGTAGATGACGTGCTTGCCGCTGCGCTGGGGCAGGATGGTGTTGAAGGTGTAGTAGTTGCCGTCAAGAACGGGGGGGCTGAGAGGCAGTTCCTCCATCTGGTCCCAGTTCAGGGGCTGGGAAGTGTCCCAGTCACTGGTGGTGATGAAGGCCCGGTGCACGCTCGGGTCGTGCGGGGTGGTTGCGAACCAGGTGAATTGATAGGGACCGGACTGGATGTCCGTGGCCGGCCAGTCGTCCCGAGCCTGGTCGAAGGCGGCGTACTTCGGATTCCCCGCACTGGCGAGCTGCCCGTTGGGAATCGTCTCCCAGTAGGGGACGTTCCGCTGGTAGTCGGGGTCACCGGGGTGGAACGCCACGAGTTCGTTCCAGTCATAGAGTTGCTGGGTCCCGCCGATATCGACGACGGACCGCACTGCATCCGATTGTGGGCTTTCAGGACCTTCGAGGAAGGCCGAATAGATTCTGCTGGGTGGATCCGCGAGGGAGCCATGCCCCAGCACGGTTCCGGTCACCACGGTTGCTGCGACGACTGCCGGTCCGAATTGACTGATCCTGGTGTAGTGCATGAACAATCCAATCCACAGTTTGCCCCTGTGTGCATAAAAAAAGTCCGGCATCGATCAGGTGCGATGCTGGCGTCAGTTGAGGCATACGCCCGAGTCACCTCGCGGGTTCCCGAATCGGTCGCCTGTCCCATGGAATCCGCCTGCTTGCCGTTTAATCAAGGAAAACGTGACGCTGAAAACGCATTGGAGCAGATACGGCCGCGTTTCAGAGCTCGAGCCCGAGTTCCTGCGCGATCCAGTCCTTTGCGACCTTCCAGTCGGAGCTGACCGTAGAACTGGCTATTCCAAGGACTTCCGCCACCTCGGGAACCGACATGCCGCCGAGCATGCGAAGTCGTACGACCGTGGCCTTGCGTTCATCGACCTGGGCAAGTCGTTCGACGCTCTGGGCGATCTCCTCGAGAACGGTCTGGTCGACCGCTCCCTCGTCTTTGACCTGATTGTTCTCGTGCAACTGGTCGCGTTTGCGACCGCCCCCACGTTTCTCTGCCTTGTGGCTTCGAGCGTGGTCGGTCAGTATCCGTTGCATCGCCAGTGATGCGATCGCCACGAAATGGGTCTTGGACTTCACGCTGGCGTCGGCCTGCCCCGAGATCTTCGCGTAGGCCTCGTTCACCAGTGCGGTCGGCCGAAGGGTGTGATTGATGCGCTCTCGCTTCATCCGCGACCCGGCAAGCCTGCGCAGTTCGTCGTAGACGATAGGGAACATCTCGTCCGCGGCTGCAGAATCGCCTTTCTCAAGCCGGGTGAGCGTATTTCTGATTTCCGCGATCTTTTCGGGCGTTGGTTCGGGATCTGTCATCATGTTCCTCCGCCTGGTTTTCATAAAAGCGTACCACTTCTTCTGCAAGAAGTGACCCTGCTCAGTCGTATACTGTCAGCGAATATGTCATCAAACGAAGACAAACTGAGTCCTGAGCAACGACAACAGGCCGAAAAGCTGTTCCAGGAGCTCGATGATCTGCCTCAGGATTCACGGCAGGAAGCCCTGACCCATATCGACTGCGATGATGCGGTCCGTGATGTCGTTCATCGCCGTCTCAGCTCCAGCAACATCACGATGCTGAGCGACGACCAGCTGCTCGAAGATCAGATGGGGATGGAACAGACCGTCACCAATGTTCGTTCGCCCTCGCAGTACACGCCCATCAAGAAGATCGGCAACTACGCCATCAGGAGACTGATCGGGGCCGGTGGCATGGGGCAGGTGTACGAGGCGGTTCAGGAACATCCTCGCCGTTCGGTCGCGCTGAAGGTGATGCGATCCGCGATCGCATCGGAAGCCGGACGAAGACGTTTCGAATACGAGGTCCAGATCCTGGGGCGACTGCGTCATCCCAACATCGCCCAGATCTACGATGCCGATGTCTGGATGGACGGAGGACAGGAGTCGCCCTACTTCGTGATGGAGTACGTCTCGGGCAAGCCGATCGACGAGCACATCAAGGATGCCAACGTCGATCTCAAGGGCCGACTCATTCTCTTTCTCGAGGTCTGTGACGCGGTCAGTCACGGGCATGAACGTGGGATCATCCATCGCGATCTCAAGCCGGGAAACATCCTGGTCGACGCCAACGGTACCGCGAAGGTCATCGATTTCGGCGTGGCTCGTGCCACCGACAGCGACCTGCGTTCGACCGAGATGCAGACCGCCGTCGGCCAGCTGATCGGAACCCTCCAGTACATGTCGCCCGAGCAGTGCGCGGCAGATCCCAACGACATCGACATTCGCAGTGATGTCTACGCCCTCGGAGTCGTTCTCTTCGAGCTCCTTTCGGATCGTCTTCCCTACGACCTGGGCGGTGGTGGCATTCCCGAAGCGGTTCGAGTCATCAGGGAAAGCGCTCCCACCAGGCTCACCACCCTGAACGAATCGATCCCTCGCGACATCGAGGTGATCATCGGGAAGACCCTGGAGAAGGACCGTGCCCGCCGATACCGATCGGCAGGGGAACTCGGAGACGACATTCGGCGCTTCCTCGAGGACGAGGCGATCATGGCCCGGCCTCCGTCACTCACCGAACACATTCGCAGGTACGCTCGCAAGCATCGTGCCCTGGCCAGTGCCGTGGTCTTCGCTGCGCTGACACTGGTCTTGTCGGTCGCCGCCATCATCTACTTCGCCCTCGAGACCTCGAAACAGCGTGACATCGCTGAACGAAACGCCGTCACCGCACGTGCCGCTGAAACGGAAGCGGTCCTCGAGGCTGAACGCGCCAACCGGAATTTCGCGAGTCTTCGCTCGGTGTTCGGCGAATTCTTCGGTGACCTGCAGCTGTCGGTTCGCAACCTGGAGGGTGGTGATGTCGCCAGGGAACTCATGGTGCAAATGGGTCGCGATCACATCGAACAGCTGCAACTGGTCGCCCATGGTGAAGAACAAGTGCTCCTGATGCCGGAGATAGCCCGTTCCCACGAGGCGCTGGGTGACATCCTTGGTGGCGAGCGCACCGCGAACATGGGGCTGCCGGAAGAGGCACTCGCTGAATTCAAGGCGGCAGAGGATGTCTGGAGGGAGCTTGGCCGCAAGTCGCCGGACGTGAACATCACCGTCGACCTTTCTCGAGTGCTACGCAAGCAGTCCGACCTGCTTCGTGTGAGCGACCCCGAACGGTCCAAGGCGCTCCTGGACGAGGCGCGCCCCATGATCCTTCGCGCGATCGAGGAGGATCCCGGTCACGCACCTCTGCTTCGGCAGCACTATCTTGCGCTGGAGGCCCTTGGCAACCTGCTCTGCGAGGACGAAGGCAACGACGCCGACATCGCACGTGCGTTGGTGCTCTTCCTCGAGCATCGTGATCTCGCCCGGCAGCTTGCCTCCGCATTTCCCGATGACCTTCGGTACCAGCGTGATCTTGGTCTTGCATTGAGAAAGATCGGCTGGTCACGATCCCACCTGGGCCAATGGTCCGAGTCCGAACTGGCCTTGAGGAAATCACTTGGTCACTTCGAGAGCAACGCACGCATCGATCCAAAGAACATCAGGCACGATCGAGACATCGGGTGGGCATGCTGGTACCTGGGTGATGTCCTCGTCCTGCAGGAAAAGCATGTCGAAGGGAGTGAGGTTCTCGTTCGTTGCGTGAGCTTCCTGGTGCGCGCTTGCAGTCGACAGCCGAGATCCGCCGACTATCGGGCTGATGTTCGTGACGTCGTTCCGGTCGTGCATGCGACGCTCGTCGACATCGGACGCATGGACAGGGCGAAGGTGATGCTGAACGAGGTGCTGCTTGAACTCCAGCCGGTCGTCGAGTTCGAAGGGGACAATCTCGCGCTCATGAAGCTGGTCGACGACATCAGGAATATTGGACGTCCGGGCGGTTGATTCTTCCGAATCGACTTTTCAGCATTCGAATGGCGGTCTGGTGTCAAGAATATTCGGCCTAGCGGTGTTTTGTCCTGTGCGGATCAGGGACACCATGGGAAGATTCGGGTTGAATCTTTCGCAGTTCGGAAAGTGATCTCTTTTTGTCTTCGTATCAATACCTGATGGGGTTGTCGTCATGAATTCATCGGTGGTGTGTGCATTTTCAATGGGCCTTGTCTCGAGCATCGCTGTCGGGTCCTCCGGTTTCATAACCGTGGGCAACGATGGCGGGACGTATGACTACGACAACATCACGGATGCGATCGGTGCGGCGCAGAACTTCGGGTCCCTGATCAGCGTCTATCCGGGCACCTATGCGGAAGGCCCGATCGACTTCGGTGGCAAGAGCGTGCAACTCAGGGCGGTAGACGGCCCGTCCGTCACCTTCCTTGAACCCGCCAGCACTGGCCGGGTGCTGCTGATCGATTCCGGCGAGGGCATCGGAACCGGACTCGAGGGCTTCACCATTCGAAACGGCTCAACCACGGGAAGCGGTGGCGGCCTGCTCGTGGCGAACGAGTCTCGAGTGGTCATCGAGGACTGCCGGTTCATCAGCAATTCCGCCGATTTTCGAGGCGGGGGCCTCTATGTCGACAGCGAATCGTTGGCATTCATCACCGACTGCAGTTTCGGTTTCAATGACGCAGGAACAACGGGTGGAGGTCTGCACCTCCAGCCAATCGGCGGGTGCACCGTCGAACGCTGCCGTTTCTACGGCAATACCGCGGTCGAGGACGGTGGTGGTGCCCATGTGGGCAGCGGGGGCGTACTCGGAGAACTTGATCCACCGATGATCCTCAACTCGAGCTTCTCCGGTAACGAGGTCACCGGCGAAAGCGGCACCGGCGGAGGCGCGACGATCGTGGTTGCAACGGCGTTCATCGGCAGCCCTCCTCAGCTGGTAGGAAGAGGCGGCGCCTTCGGGTGCACCTTCGTCGACAACATCGCGGATTCGCTTCCGGCGATCTCCGGCGGTCTTGATGGCAAGTCGCAGTGGAGCGTGGCTGTCATCAACTGCATCATCACGAACAACACCGGTTCGCTCGTCAGCAACACCTGGATCGAACCGAACTGGTACTACTGCTGCGTCGATTTTCTCGATTCAGGGTCAGCCATCGCCGCCGAGTGCATCACGCAGCCTCCGCGGTTCCTCGATCGACTCGGCGAGGATGCCGTCGCCGGAACCGGAGACGAGATTCTCGCACTGGAGATCGGTTCGCCCTGCATAGATGCGGGCTACACCTATCCCTCGAAGACCAGTGAACTGAACGGTTCACTGGACCTGGCCGGAGTGACCCGGGTGCTCGACGACCCGCTGACCGACGACGAGGGTTTCGGTGGGCCGCCGGTGGTCGACATCGGTGCCTATGAGTTCGTGATCGATGATTTCGACCAGCTCAATGTGTGCTGGTGGACGGGGGAATTTTCCGGAGGCAGCCTGTTTGACAGTGGCAACTGGTACCAGGGGCTTGCTGCCGCACCAGGTCGAAAATGGATCGTCGAGGACATCGTGGAAATCGAACCTGAACAACTGACCACCACGATCGGGCCTTTGCAAATCGGGGATGGTTGGCTTCATCTCACGAACTCCGGAGTCAACGTCAAGACGCTGAGACTGGCGGCAACGAACTTTCCCTTATACGTTCCCGCCGACCTCGACATCCTCGATGCCGGGCCCTTTGGTTACCTCACCACCAGTGAGCGCCTGACCCTGCGCTGTCGCGATATCAACATCGAAAGAGGCGGTGACTTCCAGCCTTTTGGAGACGTGCAGCTGAGTGGAACCCTGACCAATTCGGGATCTCTCTTGCTACGCTCGGACACGCTTGCCCGTGTCGGGGTCTCCACTGAACCATTGCTGGTGAATCTCGGGTCACTGTCAATGTCACAAACAGCGATTACGACGGTCATCGACGGGGACTTCCAGCAGGGGGGTGCCCTGCCGGATGGAACGGAAGTGAACGGTTCGCTCAGTCTCTTCGTCGGCGAGGACTCCTCTCTGCTCGAAGTGACTGGAACCGCGACCCTGCAGGGCGGTATCGACGTCAATACCGAGGCGAACGTCGGCACCTTCTCCGAAGGAGACACCTTCACGTTCCTGACCGCGGATGACGGCTTTGGTGGAACCAGCTTCGATTTCGTCGTGACGCGCGGAGTGATCCTCTCCGAGGAACTGTTCTTCGTGCAGCAGACGACCGAAAGCTTCAGTCAAGGCGGTGGGATGACGGGAACCTCCGGCCTGCTGGTCGTGAGTGCCGCTTCCCTGCTCGCAGGCGCTTCGGAAACCGAAGGCATCGGGCTCACCCTGCAGGACATGATCCTCGCCGACATCGATGGAGATGGGTTCGACGATCTGGTTCTCTCGGTCGATTCCGGCGTGGGAGTCGACGGCTCCGTGGTGGTTCTTCTGAACCAGGGTGCATCGGGAGCTACCTGGGACGGTTTCGAGGCCTACAGCGGATCGACCTTCTCGGTGAACGTCGGCAGGCAGCCGCGTGGTCTCGACGTGGGCTACGTGGTCGAGGACGACGGCAGTTCTCGACTCGACGTGGTGGTCGCGAACTACGAGGACGGAACGATCACCGTCCTCACCAATTCAAGTACGGTCGGTTCGGTCGCCCTGAGCGACACCATCGGGCCGATCGACTCAGATCCGGATTTTCCCACGAGTTCCTTCCCGCTGGACGTTTGCGTGAAGAATCTCGACCTTGATGCAGCCGGGCTTTCGGACATCCTGGTCACCAATGAACGTGACTGGTCGGTCTGGGCCTTCCAGAACACCAGCAGCCTGCTGGGTACCTCGGTCGGCAATGCCGAGAAGAGCCAGCCGGTCAAGGGCATCGCCAGATTCTCACCCGGTCGAGGTGGCAGTGGTCGTGACGACGACACCACCGGATCCAGTTCCGAAGACGATGGCGTCTCCTCCGGCGGCGCAGGAGCAGGCGTGGGAGGCGGGATCTTGATGACCTGGAATTCGTTCGACACGCCGGTGGGCAGTGCGCCTGCCGACCTGGCGATCGCTGACTTCAACGGTGATAGGTTCCAGGACATCGCAACCGTCAACGAAGGCGATGCCTCGATTTCCATCTTCCTCGGTACGGGTTTTGGTGCCTATGGTCCTCAGAACGACTTCGCGCTCGACGTCGGCTATTCGTTGCCGATCTCTCTGACCGCAGGTGACATCGATGGTGATGGCGATTACGACATCACCTACATCTGCACGAAGGATGAGGATCTTTCCAGCGAGGAACAAGTGAGCAAGATCCTGCGCAACACCCTGGCCGCGCCGGGTGGTTCCTTCGGATGGGTGGTCGAGACCGCGGATGATCTCTCCGGCCAGGAACCCTACCTGGTGCGTGCTCGCGACCTCGACAACGACGGGGTCGATGACGTGGTGACGCTGACCGCGACGACCAGCTTTGCAAACGGTCCAAGCTTCGGCTTCGCCGCTCCGGTCGCCAACGACGAGGATGGTTGCCCCGGCGACTTCAACGACGATGGCGTGGTCGGTGGAGACGACCTGGCGCGGATCCTCGGTTCCTGGGGGACCAATGATCCCGAGGTCGAATTGAGTGGGGACGAGATCATCGACGGTACCGATCTCGCGATCATCCTGGGTGAGTGGGGCGCCTGTTCCGGAGGCGGAGCCTTCGACTGACCCGCTCGCGAAATCGGCGAACCCCCGACGACATGAATGAAAGGCGGCCGTCCCCACTGGACGGCCGCCTTTCTGCACACGATTGAATGTTCTGAATCCGCTGATTCAGTTCCATTCACCCAGGAGGATTGAAAGATCGCCCCCGTTGATCACGCCGTCTCCGTTCAGGTCATGGCGCATGTTGTCCGAACCCCAGGAGCCGAGCAGGATGGACATGTCCGCGCCGTCGACCTTCCAATCGCCGTTGAAGTCCGCCGCACGCACGGTGTAGTCGCATTCGAACTCGACCGTGCACAAGCTGCTGGCGATACCCATCGACTGGCCGATCGGACTCTCGTCCGCCGCGGATTCGTTGATGACCCGGGTCATGAAGCGGTAGATGCCCGGCTGCAGTTCGATCGACCCCGATCGGTTCTGCGGGTTGCCGAAACTCTCGCTCGAGAAGTCGGCGTCATTTTTCTTCCAGTCCTCGAAGATCGTGTCGACCGGACACCAGCACTCGAATTCGGTGCCTTCCTCGGTGAGTTCGAGACGCTCGAGCTTTCGACTGACCTCCTGGTCGGCGTGGATTGAGTCGTCGGTCGACATGAGGGAGAAGTTCAGGACGATCGGTACGTGCACCTCGAACGTGAGCCAGCTGGCCGCACTGGCATCGGCGCGACCGAGATAATCCTCCGGTTGGATGTGCCGTGCGGTGCTTGCCGCCATCACCTCGAACTCGAATGTCCAGTTGTCGATGCGAAGATCAGACTGGGAGTTGAGGCTCGAGATCAGGTCTCCCTGGTAGTCGTTCATGCCGAGGCCGCCAAGCATGGTGATATTGCCGATCTCGCGATCCTGCCACGCACCGTCCCGGTGGGTGAACCAGTAGTCGTCGTCGAAATAGTCTTCGAGCGAAGCGGAGATGTCTCCGATTGCGGTCACGCCCGACTCGAGCACGCTGAAGCATCCTCCGAAGTTGTAGTTCTCGTAGGCCTGTACGGTCGTGCCTCCGATGGCGAGCGTCGTGAAGGCGAGGATCGGAAGGACGTTGCTGAAGTGATTGGTCATGACGGTTCTCCTGGTAAGTTCGATGCGATTGGTCTTGAATGCGCCACCCACCACGTGTGGTTGACTCTTGACGATCGGATCGCGTCAATGAACCGTGGATCACCCGACCCACTCCCCGTGAACTTCAGTTTTTTTCTGCAGGCTCTCGGAGGAGAACTCGAGTGCCGCAGGAATCGCCCGAAAAAAGTGGAATCGAACGGGTATCCGACCCATGCATCCCGCGTAACGGGCATGCGGGTCATTCATCACATGCTCGAGTCACCATTTGTGCCCGGATCAGTCCGCGCTGATCCCCAGTCGCTCTTCCAGCCAGTCCTTGGCCGCCGCCCAGTCCGCGTCGACCGTGGAACGAGCGATGTTGAGAACGGAAGCCACTTCCTTCACCGAGAGTCCTCCCAGCATTCTCAGTCGAACCACGGTGGCCTTGCGCTCATCGACCTCGCTCAGCCTCTCCACCGCTTCGGCCAGCATCGAAAGAGCCTCGAGCCCTTCCTCTTCCCGACCTGCCATGTCCTCGTGAAGCTCGCGCCGCTCTCGATCTCCGCCTCGCTTGCGCGTGCCTCGGGCGCGGGCATGATCGATGAGTATCCGTTGCATCGCCATGGAAGCCACTGCCACGAAGTGGGTTCGGGAACTGATGTCGGCGTCTTCCTGCCCGACCACTCGCATGAATGCCTCGTTGACCAGTGCAGTGGGCTGGAGCGTGTGCCCCTGACGCTCATGCTTCATGCGAGCGCCGGCGATGCGCCTCAATTCATCGTAAATGACCGGATAGACCTCCTCGGCGGCCTTGTCGTCACCATCAGCGGCTCGAGAGAGGGTTTCATGGAATTCACCGGGGTCCTGCATGGTTGGTACTCCGCTCTTCTCATCGGGTCCGTTTTCAGTTGTTTCGAAATATCGGGCCATACCTCGCATAAGGCTTATAATCGATGTTGATGTGCGACGACAAGGATGAACTCACTCCATTGCAGAAGCAGCACCTCAAGCGGCTTTTTCATGATGTGGCGGATGAAGGACGCTCCTCGAACCCGTCGGTCTCCCACAATCTCCCCACCCGGGAGGTTTCGGCTGACGTCGATGTCGAGGACACGGCTCTCGATCCCGTGGAACCGGTGAAAGAGCAGGGGGGGAGACTCAGTGGACGCATGATCGGTCCTTACCGGGTCAAGCGCCTGATCGGTGGCGGTGGGATGGGTCAGGTGTACGAGGCGTTGCAGGATCGCCCCCGTCGAACCGTCGCACTCAAGGTCATGCGGGCGTCGATCGACTCCGAGTCGGCCCGAAGGCGTTTCGAATTCGAGGCGCAGATCCTGGCTCGCCTGCAGCATTCGAACATCGCACAGATCTTCGGAGCCGGGATGTGGGTCGATGAAGGGAGGGATCTGCCCTACTTCGTCATGGAGTATGTCGCCGGCAAGCCCATAGACAGTTACGTCAGCGAACGTGATCTCTCGCTTCATGACAAGATCGAGATCTTCGTCCAGGTCTGTAATGCCGTCAGTCACGGTCACGAACGAGGCATCATTCACCGGGATCTCAAGCCGGCGAACGTGCTGGTATCGACCAGCGGAGAGGTCAAGGTGATCGACTTCGGGGTCGCACGAGCCTCCGACAGCGACATGCGGATGACTCAGGACCAGACCAGTGTCGGCCAGATCATCGGAACCATCCAGTACATGTCACCGGAGCAGTGTGCCGCCGATCCGAACGATCTCGACATTCGTACCGATGTCTATGCCCTTGGCGTGATGCTCTATCAGTTGCTCGTGAGCCGCATGCCCTACGACATCGGTCGCACCGCGATTCACGAGGCGATTCGAATCGTCCAGGAAACCCAGCCGACGAGCATCACCGCGGTCGATGCGACCATACCCCGGGACATCGACATCATTCTCAGCAAGGCCCTCGAGAAGGATCCGGCCCGCCGCTATCGTTCTGCCGGTGAACTCGGCGACGACCTGCAGAGGTTCCTGGGAGACGAGGCGATCGTCGCCAGGCCGCCGTCCTTTTCCGAGCACGTCCGCCGATTCGCCCGCAAGCATCGAGCCACGACCTCCGCGGTGGTCGCCGTCTCGATCGCCTTCATCCTGGCGGTGGTGGCCGTTCTCTTCTTCGGTATCGAGGCGAGTCGTCAGCGGGCAGATGCCGCAGACAAGGCCAGGATCGCCGAGGAACAACGACTGATCGCGGTCGAGGCGCAGGCCGCGACCGCCGTCGCCCTGGATAGCGAACGCAAGGCACGATCTGAAGCCGAACGAAATGCGCGGTTGGTTTCCGATGCAGCACTGAACTTCTTCGGTCCCGTACCCTTCCTGATAAAGGACCTGCCCGACTCCATGGAAGGCCGGGAAACCCTGATACGAACCGGTTACGAACTGTTGCAGGGTCTGCAGGCATCGATCGGGGAGAACGCCGATCCCGAGCTGCTTGCTCGAATGGCCCTGGCTCATGAATCACTCGGCGACCTGCTGGGCGGTCGTCGGACGGCGAACCTCGGTCGTATCGACGAGGCCATTTCGGAATACGCCCAGGCGGAGAAGATCTGGCGATCCCTCCGCGCGAATGAAGTCGAGGGAGTCGAGGCCGATGCGCAGCTTGCGATGGTCATCAACAAGCAGGTCGATCTCACCTTCGCGAATGATCCTGATCTTGCCTTCGAACGCCTCGCGGAATCACGACGAATAAGCCTTGCACTCCTCGATCGTGATCCGGAGAACATCCGTTATCTCCGTACCTACATGGTCACCGTCGAGAGGCTGGCGGATTCACTGCTGCCGGAGGGGCGGTTGGCAGAGGCCATGGTCCTCTGTCGTGAGTACCACGACATCGCGGCGATGCTCTGTGAACTCATGCCCGAGCGTTCCCAGTACTGTCGAGATCTCGGCATGGCCCTCCGCCGAATCGGATGGATCCAGGCCGAGCAAGGGCAGCAGGCGGAAGCGGAGCGTGCCTTCCGTTCCTCCCTCCAGATCATGTCCAGAATCCAGGAACAGGAAGTCGATAACATCCGCTTCGGAACCGACGTGGCATGGGCCTGCTGGTTCCTCGGTGAGTTGTTGATCGAAAACGGTGATCTTGATGAGGGTGCTGGAGAGCTCCAACGCTGCGTGGAGTTGATGACCCGGAGCTGTGCCCTTGATCCGAACGTCGCCGACTATCGTCTTTATGTGCTCCAGGTCATGTCAGAGGCCTGGCGGCAACTCAATGAACTTGCCCTTGATGAGATCGCCGAGTCGATGCGGGATGAGGTCCTGATCCTCCTGCAACCGGTTTCAGAGCAGAACCCGGAAAACATGGCACTGCGGCAACTCATCAAGGACGTCCGAGGGCTGTCGGCGGGGGGTTGAAGCCCCTGGGCCCGTATGGCCGGTTTTCAATTGGGTCGAATCTCTGGATCCAACCATTGGTTCCATGGGTCATGGTGGGATACTCCATGAAGGTGTTTCCATCCTGATGCAGGAATTTCACGGAGTTCCAACATGCATGTACGTCAATCATTGAAGTGTCTCGTCCTGCTCCTGGGATCCTCATCCATCACTTCGGCCATGGCGGAGACCCTGACCGTCGAGCTGGACGGTTCCGGAGACTACGTCTCGATCCTCGATGCGGTCGAAGCTGCGAACAAGGGTGACTTCATCTTCGTCGGGCCGGGAACCTATGCCGAGGACATCATCGAGATGCCCGGTTGGCCGCTCGTCCTGATATCGACCGACGGCGCGGCAACGACGATCATCGAACCCATTGATTCACTTGACCCCATCTTCGTCTGCGAGAGCGGCAATTTCGGAACCGTGCTGATCGGTGGGTTCACCCTCACCGAATGCGATGTCGATGAGGATGGTGGCGCGCTTCGGATCAGCAGTGGTTCCAGGGCGATCGTGGCCGACTGCATCTTCACCGGAAACTCAACCGGTGGATCCGGTGGTGGTGCGTGGGTCGATGTCGATTCCTTTGCACAGTTCAACAACTGTCGCTTCGAGGGAAACACCGCATTCGTCCATGGTGGGGGCGTTGCGCACCTGTCTCCCGATTCGGTTGTCCTGGAGCGATGTCTCTTCATCGGAAACCAGGCGGGCTCCAACGGTGGTGGGGCGTACGTTGGTCTCAACGGAGGTGCCTACCTCGATGGAAACACGCCTCCGGTGATTCGTGACTCGATCTTTCTCGGCAACAATGCCGGTGTCGATGGTGGTGCTCTTCACGTGGCGCCGACCTATACGAACCTTCTCGATGGTACGGCGTATGTCGACAACTGCACGATCACGCAGAACGTTGCGCCCGACAACGGGGGGGTGGCGGTCTCCACCACGCATCTGGAGTCCTGGTCAGGTGGCGTGCTGGTTCGGAATTCGATCGTCAGTGGCAACACCGGTGCTCCGGCCCTCTATGACTTCGACAACGGCCGCCCACGGGCCCAGCCGATCTACTTCAACAGCTGCTCGGACACCCTCCAGGCGACGGATGTCTTCACCAACACCGCGGACCAACCAAGATTCCGGGACCAGCTCGGACCTGATGCGACTCCGGGAAGTGGTGACGAGGATCTTCGATTGATGCCCGGCTCACCCTGCATAGATCGAGGCGACAACACCTTCGTGAGCTCGACCCTCGATTTCGCGGGCCTGCCCCGAATCGTCGACGACCCACTGACACCAGACCCGATCGGTACCCCGCCCCGCGTGGACATGGGTGCTCATGAATACGCACCCGACGACTTCGCGGGTCTTGGAATCGCGTTCTGGGCGGATGATTCCTCGCTTCCGACGTCGGTGCTCGCCAGCGCCAACTGGTTCGAGGGGATCCTGCCGGAACCCGGAGTGCCCGGCTTTTTCAATGACTATGAAAGCGGCATCCAGTATCCGGAGCTGAATGGTTCCGCGGTGACCGGTGCACTCAACTTCACCCAGGGAGCCTTCATCCTCTCCGGTGTGGGAAAGACCCCACCCTCCCTCACCCTGCAGGAGAACACATCGCCGAGCTCGTCCCTTGCCGACCTGAACATCGGACCCTACGACAACGAGTACCTTTCCACGCTCGTCCTCTCCGACATCCATCTCAGCTGCGACCTGCTGACGATCGGCGAGGGCATCCTCCAGGCACCTGACTCCTCGATCACCCTCTCGGAGGGTCTGTACATCGAGAGCAAGAACGCCATCTTCAGTTCACTCGGCGGCGGTGCGCTGAACTCGGCCGAGGCGGAAGTGGACACCGTGGTCACCAACCTGGGGAACATCCTCCCCGGTGGTCCGCTTGCGATCGACGGGAACTACCGGCAGCTCGGCAACCGAAGCGACGGTTCACCTGCCAGTGGTAATGCGTGGTTCACCCTCAGCAGCTCCGACGAGGAACTGATCATCACCGGAAGTGCCCAGCTCGCCGGGGGCGCGACTTTCTACTTCGATGTCGAAAATCCGCCGGCAGTCGGTGCCCAGTTCACGATCGTCTCCGCTTCGGGCGGATTCGAGGACACGACGTTCGACTTCGCGCTTACCAGTCAGTCATCGGATGGACGGTTCGTGGTCCTCAGTTACCCGAGTGGAGTCGGAGGGGATACCGCCGTTGCAACCGTGCTCGATGCCGCATCACTCATTCAGGGAAGCCCGGAGACCCAGGCTCTCGGCGTCGATCTCAGGGACGCACTGCTCGCCGACATCGACGATGACGGTTTCGACGACCTCGTTCTCTCCATCGATCTCGGCGTCGGGGTCGATGGATCCGTCGTGGTGCTCCTCAACCAGGGCGTCACCAGTGGCACGTGGAATGGGTTCGAGACCTTTGCGGGTGCGTTCGCCATCACCGTCGGCAGGCAGCCAAGAGGGCTCGACTGCGGATACGTGAATGTCGACGATGCCATCGATGTCGTCGTCGCCTGCTACGAGGACGGAGCGATCGTGGTCCTGGAGAACACCCTGGCCGGTCCCGGGCCGTTGCTGTCGCTCGGCCCTGAACTCGGTTCCGATCCTTCGCTGCCACCCACCCAGAGTTCCTTCCCCGTCGATGTGTGGGTGGGGAACCTCGATGGGGATGCCCAGAATCTCTCGGACATCCTGGTCAGCAACGAGCTCGATGGTTCGGTGGTCTGCTACCAGAACGTCTCGCCGTTCCAGGGTGTTCAGTTCGACAACCCGCTCAAGAGCGCTCCGCCCTTCTTCATGGGTAAATTCCTGCCCGGCGTCGGGGGTGGAATACGGGAGGTGGGGCCCTACGGGAACAATGGAACGACCGACGAACCCGAAGGTGGCAATGGGGGTGGCGTGGGGGGCGGAACCCCGGGTGATCCACTGGTCGGTGGCGGGATCGTCATGACCTGGGCGTCCTATGACACCGCCGACGACCCGGTCGACATCGATTCCGGTGATCTCAATGATGATGGGCTCTTCGACATCGTCACGGCGAACGACGCTTCCGGTTCGGTGTCGGTGTTGCTGGGAGCGGGGGGTGGAACCCTCTCGCCCGCTTCGAACTTCACGCTTGGCGACGACTACACCGAGGTCGAGTCGATCGCACTCGGTGATTTCGATGGCGACGGCGACGAGGACATCGTCGTCATCACCACAAATTCATTGGGCCTTCGCGTCACGATCACCCTGCGTAACACGCTGGTACCCGAGGGTTCCTACGGCCTGGTGGTCGAGAACACCGAGGGGCTTTCGGGGCTGGACCCGTACCTCGTCCGCTCCAGTGACGTGGACAACGACGGTGACGACGACATCATCGCGCTCACCCAGAGCAGTTCCCTCGTCGGTGATCCCGTCGCCGGGATAGCTGTCAGTTCGATCACCGCGGAACCGTGCCTGGGCGACTTCGATGACGACGGTCACGTTTCCGGTTCGGACCTTGCACAACTGCTTGGTGCATGGGGTACCGCTGACCGCCGATACGACCTTGATGGTGATCTGAACGTGAGTGGTTCCGATCTTGCCATGCTTCTGGGTGGCTGGGGACCCTGCTCGGGCGAGGAACTTCCCCTCGACTAGTTCCGTTCGATGGTGACCCGGCCGGTGGATGCGGAAACCCGCACGCGGAATGTCGAGGGTGGTTCGTCTCCGGCCATCAGCAGGAAGTCGATCGTTGCCGGAAGCGCGACCGGTGCGCCCTGGTCATCGAACTGCAGGCCATCCTCGGGCAGATCCTCCACCTGCAACGATACCCCGGCGCATCCTGCAAGTGCTTCGGCGCCGAAACGTCGGACAAGCGGGCGTCCCTCGATGTCGAGGATGGGTTCTTCGGGCTCCTCGGCGAAGGCGAGATGCCATCCAACACCGCCTTCGGTGACCCGAAGGCAGGTGGGTGCACCCGGATTGGCAAGCGATCTTCCCTGGACATCCTCGATGTCCGCGGCAAGGAGTTCAGCGGCCGCGCGCAACCGACTCACGTCGTTGTCACCGGCCAGTGGCAGGATCATCGAGGTGGTGATGGCCATGATGCCCAGCACCATCAGCAGTTCGGCCAGCGTGAATGCGCGACGGGTACGGGTCATCCTCCGAACTCCACGCCGATGCTCCTGATCTGGATCGACCAGCCGTTGTGACGGGATCGATTGGCTCGATAGCCGCCGTTCCACAATCGGGGCCTCCAGCGACCGAATCGCCACCAGTCACCGAAGCGATCTTCACGACTGGATGCCTGCGTCTCCTCCTCGACCGGGGGGGTGGCGTAGTCGCCCGAGGATCCGATGGGAACGCCCAGCTCCTCGCTCGCCTGCGCAAGGCTCTGCTCCGAGAGATCCTCGAGCGTCTCCAGGGCCTCGAGGAGGTCACCCTGCTGGTCATAGGCGCGTTCGTCAATGGCGGTGTAGCCATTGCGGTCATCGAGTGCGGGGTCGTAGAGCAGGCAGCTGCGTCCCTCCAGCAGCACGTTCTGGGCCGCGATGCGACCGATCAGTACCGCACGTCCTTGAAGCTTGAATTCCACGCTGGGTGCGTAGAACTCACCCTTCACCAGGCTGCGCCCTCGCACCCGCCAGAGCGGGATCGTCTCGCGCACGGCAAGTGGCACGAAGCGCACCCGGTCGATCTCCGGTACCCAGGTCTCCTCGTCACCACCCGGTTCGACCACCGTTGCGTGGCGGAAATCCAGGTCGCCACCGACGTGCATCACCAGGCTTGCATCCACCCCGACCTCGATCGTGGCGTCATGTACTTGTGCATCACCGTGCACCACGACCTGGCTGTCTCCGGAGATCCGCAGCATCGCACCTCCGCCGAGCACGAGGTCGCCCTCGATCAGCAGGTCGGTGCCGCTGGCAAGCTCGAGAATGGTCCCATTGAGCAGTGCCAGCTCGTCGACACGTGCATCGACGTCCAGTCGGCCATCCGGTGCATCCAGGTAGGGAGCACCGCTCAGGTCGCGGGGTGGTGCCGGCAGCGGTACCGCCACGCCATCCGGCATGCGGTTGACCGGCAGGGAACCGGAGCTGCTTGATCGCGAGCCCGGCGCGTACTCGACTCCACACACGATCGTTCCGGCACCCTCGAGTTCTACGCCGCCGAGGTTTCCTTCGGCGGTCGCGACCCGAATCGGATCACCTCGGGAGATCGCGGGTGACTGCGCCCACGCCTGGACCACCGCTTCGGAACGGACGGTGATCGAGTCACCGGCGAACATCGCGAATTCACCGAGATCGACATCGATGGAATCGGACTGGATGGGCAGCGGAATGAAGAAGTCCGCTTCCGCGACCCGCTCGACCCCGTCGACGTTGGTCGTGACCACGGCCTTGACGTCGACGGTGTTCGCATCGGGGACGTTGCAGGACGCGAGATCGAGAAGCTCGACCCGTACCGAGACCCCGTCCTGGTTCCGTTCGTAGAGGACACCGTCACGATGCTCATCCCGCCAGCGGTCGTTCGTGGTCAGCGCCGCGATGGTCAGGGCGAGTGACGATTCCGCCTCGACCCGCGCCTGGCTGCTGGCCGCGAAGTTGGCACCGACCACCATCCCGTTCGATCGCGATGCCACGTAGGCGGTGGAAAGCACCACGCCGGTCGCCATCGCGGTGATCACCATCATCAGCGCACTGCCTCGATGTCGCATGGTTCGATCAGGCCTTGTTTTCATCGGTAATCCTCCGGGGTGCTGTGGCTGTGCATGGCTCCGGCGACCACCGTGGTGGAATCGACGGTACTTTCCCCCGCCCATTCAAGGCGCCAGGCCATGCGCCGCGCGGAGAGCGGATCCGTCAGCTCCTCCTGGCGTATGGCCGGTTCGACGTCTCGAAGTCCGTCCAGCAGCACGCAATGCTGGAGGTGCCCGGTCTGGTCGTATTGAATGCGCACCAGCTCCCAGTTCTCATCGAGCGTGCACGTCCTGTTCGCACCGGCCTGGTCCTGTGCCGACCATCCGTCGGGAAAGTCCACCCACTCGTATCGAAGTTCGCCCGTGGCCGGTTCGAACCGGACCCAGCCGAGTTCGGTTGCCTGGACCTGGTTGTCGCGGATCGAGTCCCCACGCCAGAGCACGATGGTGCTTCCCTTGATCGCAAGCAGGCAACTGCACGGCGCGACGATCGAGGAGAGCCGCGTGGAGGCGACCGCCGAGGCGATGGTCCGTTCACGTTCGCTCCTGCCCTGGTCAAGGACACGTGCGACGGCATCGGTCATCGCGACCACGCCCGCTCCGACCACCGAAGTGATCGCGAGCGCGATGATCAGCTCCGCCAGCGTCATGCCACGTCTCGACGTCACGAGGAGCCTCCCGCCGGTGCGGGCACGAACCGCTCGAGCCTGGAGAGCAGGCGATCATCTGAACCGCTGACCTCGATGACCACCAGGAGGCCAGCGACCTCGATTCCCACCGGTTCGAGCATCCTGGTCTCGGCTGTGACCGTGACCCGCCTGCTCAGCTCCTTGCGGGCCGGTTCGAGACGACCGTCCGGGGCCCGTCCCTCGCCCGGGATCTCCTCGAATCCATCCCACTGGAGGAGATCCATTCTCGGGCTGCTCATGACCTCGGCCAGAAGCTCATCCGCCGCGAGGGTGGCCAGGACCCGGTTTCGGGTCTCTCCGGCGGTCGCGGTTCCCGCGCCTATCGCGGAGGCGATCGACGTGAAGACGAGCGCCAGGATCGCAAGGGCGATCAAGGCCTCGATGAGGCTGAAACCCCTCCTGGGGCATCCCCCCGGGGTAATCGACCCTGCATGCTGGTGATTGCTTCCAGACTGGTTCTTCACGGCATTCTCCTGACTCAATGATCGGAAACAGCTGGTCCTTCCAACGGCATCAAATCAACCCTTGGGAACTCTCCACTTCATCCTGCCGGCATCTTCCGCACGACCCCACCCAGAGTGACGTCATCAGATGGTTTTCGGACTTCGGTTGCGAGGTTGGGGACATGGAGCGACCATGCAGACATGACCTGGGTCTTGTGGCGCTACGTGTGCGTCGAACTTCTGAAAGTGATGCTCCTGACCACATCGGTCCTGGTGATCGTCATCGCGTTCGGAGCGACCATCAAGCCGCTCATCCAGAACCAGCTGGATCCACTGGACGTCGGAAAGTACGCACTGCTTGCCAGCGTCCCCATGCTCCAGTTCGCGCTGCCCTTCGCGGCTGGCTTCGCCTCGACCATGGTGCTGCACCGGATGGCCAACGACAACGAGATCCTCGCAATGAGCGTCTCGGGGATGACCTATCGAAGGATCTTCACCCCGGTCTTCCTCCTGGGCCTGGTCCTGACGATCTTCATGCTCTTCCTCGTACACTTCGCGGTCCCGCATTTCTGGACCCTGCTCCGCGAGATGATCACCCGTGATGTCACGAGGGTCTTCACCAGCACCGTCGAGAAGGGGGAGGCGCTCGACCTGG
This sequence comes from Phycisphaerales bacterium, assembly GCA_029246705.1. Lineage (GTDB taxonomy): Bacteria > Planctomycetota > Phycisphaerae > Phycisphaerales > SM1A02 > JAKVBQ01. The sequence goes on from JAQWMQ010000034.1 coordinate 114,447, forward strand.
GCCGGACGCAGTTGTTCGCCGATGACGTCCTCCTCACCGACGAGCCTCCCGACACCGGTGCCGATGAACGCCTGATCCTGCTGGGAGTCGCGGCCCTGGAGACCGATGAGGATGGGAACCCCCGCTCGGAATTCACCGCTCGGTATGCAACCGTCGACATCCATCACCGCCGTCGGGATGCACTCCTCAAGCTGGCCCTGGTCGACGCGACGATCTTCCGGCACGACGACGGTTCGCTCATCTTCGTTCCCAAGGCGGTTCCGGAAGCGCTCAGCCTGAGCAAGGAATTCTCCTCGGGCCCGAAGACCATGGACTCGCTCGAACTGCTCGAGCTCTGGGATCAGCTGGAGGTCTATCCGGCGATCGTCTCCAAGCGTGAATCACTGGTCGATGGGATGGTTCAACTGGATGCCTTCGAATGCATTGCGGCAGCGCTCGCTGATGGTGGAACCCTTGAATTCGCATCCGAGCTGAGAAGTGAGCGGATCCAGGTTTCGGGCGCTCGACTCGACGGATCCTTCCTGCGCGGTGACCCGATCAAGCTCGTTCAGTTCGAGGATCGCGAAGCGGTGCGGCGGGCGGAGGTGGACTCGGCCGAGCTCGTGGTCATCTCCACGAACCTGAGTGGTGAACCGAAGTTCGAACTGAGAGCAACCACCGACGAGGCCTACGACCTTCGAGGTCGTGGGGACCTGTTGACCCGCTGGCCACCTCGCCTGACCGGCCTGGTCATCAATGGTTGTCCTCGCGAGCCGTATCTCGAACTGGACAATGGAGGACTGCTCGCGGCAGCCAGATCCATGCCGGCAGACATGTCCGGCCCCGTCGATGAGTACTCGGTGATCCTCGAGGACAGGGCCGACCGACTCGAGCATGAACTCTTCTGGACCGATTCGGAGATCCTTGCCCGCCTGGTCCAGCGATCGGCGCAGTCGGTGACCGCACTTCTCCTGCTGATGCTGGGTGCGGTCCTGGCGGTCCTGATGCGGCACAGCCTGGCCCTGGGCATCTATGCACTGGCATTCATTCCCGCGATCGCCGACGTCCTGATGATCAGCGGTGGCGAACAGATGATCAAGTACGGTGACGCAATGCCCGGCATCATTCTTGCCTGGTCGGGCAATGGACTTCTGGTCTTCCTGATCGCGATCTTCTGGTGGCGTCTTTCCCGAAACTGAATGCGAGCCTGATGCTTCTCATTGATCGCACAATCATCCTTCGCTTCCTCGGCAACTTCGTGACGTTGTTCTGCATGATCTTCATCTTCGCGGTCTCGATCGACGTGATCCTGCAGTTCGACAGTTTCGTCGGTGCCGCGCGCCGGGCCGTGGATGCCGGGCAGTTCGATTCCGTCCTGCTGGCCACCCTCGCGGCGATCCTCGACTTCCATGGGCCACGTGTCTTTCAGTTCTTCGCGTTCATGGTCGGTCTGGTCTCGATCGGTGCGGCAGGCTTCACCCTGGCCCAGATGCAGCGGTCGCGCGAACTCGTGGCCCTGCTTGCATCGGGTTTCCCCCTCCAGCGCGTCATGGTCGCCATCATCGTGGCGGCTGCCGGATTGAACGTGGTGCAGATCCTCAACCAGGAGCTGGTGATTCCTCGACTGGCGCGGGTGCTGCTTCGAGATCATGGCCAGATCCTCTCGACGAACCAGGATTCCTTCCCTGTTCCCATGACCCGGGACATCAAGGACAACCTGCTCTATGCAGCCAACCTCGATCCCGTTTCCGAGACCATCCTCGATTTCCTGGTCCTCGTCCGTGACGAGGCCGGCACCGCGATCAGTCGCGTCTCGGCTCCCGAGGCAAGCTGGGACGATGACGCGCAGGCGTGGGTGCTTCAGGGAGGTTCATCGGTGGTGCGAACCGAGATGGACCAGGGCGTCGTTGAAAGAGTCGTTCCTACGCGCCTGTACGAAACAGATCTTTCCCCGCGGGCATTGTCGGTTCGCCGTCACCGCGAACATGCCCAGATGCTTTCGATGGCGCAGATCAGCGACCTCCGTGAAGAAGGAAGCGATGCCTCGAGTGGGCTCGCACGGATCAAATGGGCCAGAATCGGATCGCTGGGGGTGAACCTGCTGGTCCTGGTGATCGCTCTTCCCGCATTCCTTCGTCGGGTCCCGGATGCCCTCATGCCACAAAGCGTTCAGTGTGCCGCTTTGGGCGTGCCGCTGCTGCTCTGTTCGGTGGTGGTGATGATGATCCCGGTATCGGGCATCTCGCCGGCCGTCATGGCGTTGCTGCCTACGGCGTTCCTGCTTCCGGTCGCGTTCTGGCGTTCGGCATCACTGCCGACCTGAGATCCTCGGGACGTTCATCGAAGGCGCGTTTCAGCTCGGTATCGATGATGTCGATCGAGGCCGCTTCCAGCAGGCTGCGAGCGGTGCTGTCCATCAAGAGGCGTTCCCTGGCCCTGCGTACCACGCGTTCGGACTCTTCCCGCACGTCCTCGAGGTTGATTCCGTCCCCCGGGCTCTCCTTGAGACACTGAATCAGTACGTAGTTCTCGCCGACCAGGACCGGGGTCGAGACCGTTCCCGGCTCGAGTGACCAGAGGACCTCCCGAAAGGAGGTCGGCCAGCTGGGATCCAGTCTGGAGATGGGATCGAGCAAACCACCCGTCGAAGCGCTCGGGTCGGTGGAGCGTGCTGCTGCGAGCTCGGCGAAGGGGACGCCTGCCTGCAGTTGGTCGTTGATCTCCGCGGTCGCGGCGAGATTCTGAACCACGAGGACCCGGGCCACGCGTCTGGGTCCATGATCGCGATCCCAGGCTGCGATGATCGATTCCTCTCCGATTTCGATCTGATCCTCGACCAGCAGTCTCAGGATCGCATTGCGACGGAGCAGCGCCTGGTAGCGCACCGGGCCGAGGCCGTCCCTGGTTCGCACCTCCTGAAGCAATCGGATCGCGCGATCAAGATCCTCATCCAATGCCATCAGGAGAATGGTCTCCTCACGGTCCACCGCCACGCCATCGAGCATCTTCCCGGTTTCGGCGAGTTCGCGTGCCAGCATGCGGTCGAGAACCAGCTCCTGCAGTGCCCTTCGTCCCGAGAGCTCGACCAGCACGCCCTCGAATTGATCCGGATGGATCGGGTCACCACGGCCGGTATCACCGGGCATCTTCCAGTATGCGATGGGAGGTGGAGGGGCTGATCTCATGCCCGATTGATCGATTTTCGCTCGGTCAGCCGGATCAATGGATCGGACCTGGTTGCCTGCGCATCCGGCCAGGCCGAGCAGGATCAGCATCGATATGGATCCGAATCGTCTCATGGCCGAAGAGTAGCATGGTACGAATCCCGTGTCGGAAAGTCGTGTGATCGAGTCAGCCGGGCGTTCCGGTCGATCCTCACGCCGGGTCGGACGCGGTCTCAAACTGGTGTATGGTCCTTTCCTCATGACGACCTCTTCACGCATCATCTGCCCCTATTGCGGTTCGAACGAGCCGGTCGATCAGGTCTGTGGTACCTGCGGAGGTTTGCTCGATCCAGCCAGCCGCGCTGCGACCGCCCAGGACATCGGGCCCTGGTTCCTTCGCGTGCCACAGCGTCCATTCTTCCCGGGTTTCACCCACGCACGTCTGCATCGGATGGTTCGAGACGGACAATTGACCGCGAATTCGATCGTTCGCGGTCCCACGACCGGTGGTTTCTGGTTGCCGGCGGATCGAGTGCCCGGTCTCGCTCAGATGCTGGGTTGCTGTCACGGTTGTCGGTCGTTGGTCGGTTCCGACGACCAGGCCTGTCCACGTTGCGGTGTTCCCCTGGGTTTCGAACACCAGCTCTCACCCACCGCGGTCGCGGTCAGCGACAAGGATTCCGGATCCGCACTCGAGCTCATCAAGCACGCACAGTACCGAAGGATCGCAAGGTTGCAGAACCAGGTCCGGTTGCAGGCGATGGCACTCGCGGTCGCCGCCGGTGTCATCTTTCTCGGGGGCGTGATCTACTTCACCGGCATCTTCACATCCGATGCCATCCAGTCGGATCCTCTGGCCGCGGCGGATTCCGAGTCGGAAGCGGTCTCGACCGATTCCAATTCGGCCGTGACGGCGTCGGAATCGGAAACCCTGCCCGCCGGAAGTTCCCCTCCGACCGAAGTCCCGGACTCGATGCCTGAAGCCACGAACACTTCAGCGGAACTCGAGGCCGATCCGGTTCAGGATGCTGCCTCGGACGGGGTCGCGGCGATCGAGGACAAGCTCCTGGAACAGCTGCGTGACGTGACCCCGGCGCAGGGAGCCTTGATCACCCGCATCGGTGAACTCCTCGGAATCGCGAAGTCCAGGGATCGCTCCACCCTCGAACGAACCGAGGCCATCAACGACGCCTGCAGCCTCATCGACGACCGGTTGGTCGACGAACAGCAGGAATTGATGCGCTTCCGGCTCATCGCACTGCGTGGCGAGTTCGAACGCGCCCGCAAGCGACTGAACGTCGAGGCGGGTATGGGGCGTTGAGCCGAATTCAAGGACCGGCGGGGATACGGTAGAGCCGTTCGCCGTTGGGCCATCCGAACTCGAGCTCGAGCAGATCCAGGATCGGCGCGATTCGAGCATTCGCCAGCGTGGGATCCAGCCAGCCGTTCCGTGACCAGTTCTCCAGCATCGCACGATTGACCAGCAACAGCGTGAAGCCCTGCGCACGCAGTGCTTCGACCACCGCGCCAGGATCGCCGGGGCGTTCGCGAATGAGCGTCGTGAGCAGGTGTTCGTCCCACACCGTCGAGTAGGTGAACGCTCGTGTGGCGAGGAACGGAGTCGCGTTCCCCAGGGAGAGGATCTTCTCCTCGTCGGGTATGAGCGCGAAGAGTGTGTTCGCGCCACCCGCCATGATGATCTCCGCGATCATCTTCTGGTCGGTCTGGCGGCCGACTGCATCGGCCTGCGCAAGACCCGTGACCAGGTCAAGTCGCCCGACCATGGCCGCAGGCGCCGGTGCGCCTCCGATCTCGCGTTCGGTCATGAACAGCCAGACCGGAACCAGGCACCATGCCAGCAGGATGATTCCGATCGGAATCCGCCAGGCGAGACTTCGTCTGGTATCGAGATTCAACCCGTCGGGAACGATCAAGGTCGCCGCGGTCACGAACAGCGGAATCGACGTCACCAGGAAACGACTCTTGAGGTGGGTTGCCCCCAGCCAGAACGCGCATGGCACCATGATCAGGATCAGCAGATCCCTGGAGACGCGCCTGGTCGATCGGCGAATGAAGCCGATGATCAATCCCACGATCACCAGGATCGGGAGCAACGACCATTGCGGTTGCCAGGGCTCACCTTCCACCGGGTTGGCTCCGAAACCGTACAGCAGGAACTGATCCTTGAACTGGATCAACCTCTCTACGAGTTCGTCACTCGAACCGTGGGCGCTCATGAATCGATCCAGCTGACCCGGCGTGTAGTGACCGGTTCCGAAGATCGACGCCCCGAAGGGGAAGGTCGGATTTCCCGTTGCCAGGAAGTTTCGCATCAACCAGGGCAGCAGCATCAGCAGGCCGCCGATCGCACCCGCGGGGATCGCGTCCCGCCATCCACGGTAGCCCATTCGTCGAACGAGCAGGTAGACGATCGGCAGCGCCACCAGGCCGACGCTCGTGAGTTTCATCGCACATGCACCACCGGCAAGAACACCTGCAGCAAGGCCCGTGCGGAACCGGTCAGGAGAGGGCATGATCGCACTGTTCCTGATCGGCGGTACCAACAGCAGCATCGCCGTGGCCAGCATCAGGGCAGCGACCATCTCGTCGTAGGCCAGGGAACCGACCACGATCACCCACGGAGTGCCGATGAGCAGCGCGAATCCGATACCGATCCGTCCCGGGTCCAACCAGCGTCCGATGGCTGCTCCGGTGGTCGCAGCCGTGAGCACGGCGCAACAGGCGTGCATCTGCTGTGCAGCGAAGGTGGCCCCGAGGGCGGTGTCCTCCAGCACCATGAGGTGGAAGTAACCGGCTTCGACCAGGCTCGGCAGTGCGCCGTAGATGTTCCAGGTGGGTGTGAAGATCCGCCCCGCCTCGAACCATTCCCGTGGCAGTTGCAGGTGGTAACTCAATACGTCGTAGCCACCGAATTCCGAACGCCACAGCCAGCCCGGTGCCGAGGTGCTGGCAAGCAGGAGGATCGCCAGTGCAGGAGCGCTCGCCCAGCAAAGCCGGGGAAGCCAGCCGGCGATCAGGCCGATCCGCTTCTTCTGATCCGCCTGGCGAATCGCCAGCCCGACCAGAATCGTGCCCAGGATCACCAGCCCCCAACCGGTTAACTGGTCGAGCAGGCCGATCGAGCCCAATGTGGATGCCAACCAGAGCAGGATCGGGATTCCCAGCCCCAGTGCCGCCAGGGTGCGTGTGGCAGGCCCGACATCCTCGAGCAGGGCCCCGGGAAGCCAGCGAAGGCACCAGATACCAAAGCCCGTTGCCGCCAGTCCCCAGACCACGACCACCATGGCGGCTCGGCCTGCTGTCGCAAGTCCTTGCCACATAACGCTTTCTGAACTTGGGCCAGTCCAGGTCGCTGCGATTGCCCCGGTGGTAATCAGCCCCAACAGAAGGAGGATGGTGGCGCCATCGGCGATGGATTTGCTCGAGGCATCGGCCTCGGGGGGATGTCTGTCGGCTGGTTCTGACACGGGTGTGATTCTAGTTCGGCAGGCTTCCCAGCGGGAATCGTGGGCCTCGGAAGTCGTTTGGCACGCGAGATGCATGAGTGGTGCGTCACATTCGCCCCAGGACAGGAGGTCCGACGTGTTCAGGCAGAACCTGCTGATTTCTCTCTTCATCATCATCGCGTGCGCTGCGTCTTCCCCGCCGGGACACGCAGAATCTGCGCGTAACGTCATTTCGCTTGGCTCCCTCACCGAGGTCGTCAACCGCGATGGCGTGGGTGACCGGCTGATCGGCTACGGCGTGGTCAGCGGCCTCCAGGGGACCGGTGACGATCTCTCGAAGACACCGAGCCTGGCTCGAAGTTACATGACGCTCCTGCAGAACCTGCAGGTGCCGGGGATCAACGAGATCTCGCTCAGTCGCACTCGGAGCTTCGCGGTGGTGCTGGTCACCGCCGAGGTGCCCTTCACCGCCGGGCTGGGTGACGAGATCGATGTCAGCGTGACCAGCGCGTTCGATGCCGAAAGCCTCGCAGGCGGACGTCTCGACTACGCCATCCTCCAGCCTCCCGGGCTCGCAGGAAGTACATCACCGATCATCGCGATCGCCGTCGGCGCAGCCATACCCGCGATCCTGCCGAACCCGGTTCGCGTCATGCTGCCCGATGCCGGACGACTGGAGAAGATTCCCAGGCTCCGGCAGCAGGACATCTTCCTGATGGATCCCGCGGACGGTGCGGTCTGCTTCGAGATGCGCCTGATCGAACCCTGGTCATCTTCCGGGATCGCTGCCGGTGAGATCGCCAATGCGATCAACGAGGAGTATTCCATGGGGGACCTGGTTCCCCTGGCCTCGCTGCGAGAGGGCGGACGCATCCTGGTCCGATTCCCTGAAATCATGAACGACGTCGACAAGCGGATCCGCTTCCTCGGCATGGTCGAGAAGATCCAGATCGAGGATCGCTTCATCACGACCAACACCAACACCGTCTTCCTTGATCGAAGTCGCGGACTGGTGGTGGTGGGGGCGGATGTCCGTTTCCGCCCGACCGTGGTCTCGGTTCAGGGTCTCGAACACGTGACCATCCAGCCCACCCCGATGCCCACCCCATTCGATCCGATGATCCGAACCGACAGTTCGGTGGGCATCTCCACCCAGGCAGGTCCCGGAGCCGGATCAAGGCTGCAGGAACTGGTGGACCAGATGCGAAAGCTGCAGGTCCCCGTCAACAAGCAGATCGACGTGATCATCGCCCTGCGACGCAGTGGTTCGCTTCTCAATGTCGACATCTGGAAGCTCGAGGAATGATGCAGGCACTCACATCCATCCCTGTTCCGACGCCGCTGACTCCAGCCGGGTCCAGCCTCGCTTCGAAGAGCGAACGTTCTTTCGAGGAGGTCCTGTCCGGGACCGTCGAAGGTGCGAGCAAGCTGAAGACCGTCCGCGAGGAATCCCGGAAGCTCGTCGCCGAGGCGTTCATCACGCCCTTGCTCGCCCAGATTCGTGAGAACAACAAGGCGGCCGCGCCCTTCGGACCCACCGACGGTGAGAAGCGTTTCGGCCCGATCTTCGACCAGGCCGTCGCCGACTCGATGAGTCGCCCCGACCGCTTTCCCATGGTCATGGCCGTTGAACGATCGATCCTGCAACGAATCGAACAGGCTGAACAGGGGGGACGGCGATGAGCAGCATGCCCGGTAGCGCGATACTCGAGGAAGGCTTCGAACGCCTCGAGGAACTGCTCCGTGAACAGCGGAGCCTCTACATCGAACTCGATGCCCTGGTCGCACGCCAGCGACTGGCGGTGCAGCAGGCCGACGTGAACGATCTCATGGCTGCCAGCGGGCGTGAGCGGGAAATCGTCGAGGCCATCAGGTCCATCGACCTGCGTCGAGTCGAACTGGCTCGGGCGATCGGGGCCGAGATCGGCATGAAGTCGGAGCAACCACTGGCCCTTTCGGATCTTCTGGACTACTCGGGTCCTCGTCGATCGGCCCTGGTCGCCATCGCCGACGAACTCAGGAAACTGGTCGTCACCGTGAAGGCTGCAAGTGGAGTCGTTCGAGTGGCCACCGAGAGTCTGTCCCGCCACATGCAGGGGATCGTCCAGACCGTCGAGGCTGGTTTCAACAATGCCGGGGTCTACGAACGTGCAGGTCGCATCGCCAACGGTTCGCCCTGGCAGACCGCGATCGACATCAGGAGCTGACACGATGAGTCTCAATGGTGCACTTCAAATTGGTCAGTCCGCGATCCTCGCCAGCCAGGCCGCGCTCACCGTCGCAGGCAACAACATGGCGAACGCCGCGACCCCCGGTTACCACCGCCAGCGCGTGGGGATCATTCCCGGCCGCCCCGAGGCGATCGGTGGGGGACAGTTCGTCGGTACCGGTGTCCAGCTGGGCTCGATCACCAGGCAGATCGACGTCGCCTTGCAGGCTCGTCTTCGCACCGCCATCGGTGAACAGGCGGGTGCCGCGATCGACCAGCAGTTCCTCTCCGGGATCGAACTGCTCCAGAACGAGCTGACCGGTTCGGACATCTCGTCGGAGCTTTCCGAGTTCTTCAACAGCTGGTCCGAACTGGCCAACAACCCGACTGATTCCGGCATGCGTTCACTGGTTCTCCAGCAGGGTGAGAGTCTTGCGGGTGGTATCAGCCAGCTCCGTCAGGAGTACACCGTGGTGCGGGAGGAGATCGACCGGGGACTCGGGGTCTCCGTCGACCGTGCCAACGGCCTGATGGAGGAGATCGCACAGCTCAACATCCAGATCGCCCAGACCGAAGGTGGTGCCGGCCAGGCCAACACCCTTCGCGACCAGCGCGATGCCCTGGTCGACCAGCTCGCCGAACTGATCAACGTGACCACCGTGGACCAGCCCAATGGTTCGGTCGACATCCTGGTGGGCTCCATCCCGGTGGTGCTTTCGGGTGAATCCCGGGGCATTCGACTGGACATCGATTCGAAGGGGAATGTCCTCGAAGCCTCGGTCAGGGTCGATGCCGATGGAACCGATCTCACCGTGGACAACGGGACCATCGGTGCACTGCTTCGCCAGCGTGACGAGACGGTCGACCCCGCGATCGACCAACTTGACGGCTTCGCCAACGAATTGATCAACCAGGTCAACCGTGTCCACTCCCAGGGGCAGGGCATGACCGGATGGACCAGTCTCGAAGGTGCCACTCGCGTCCTGGATACCAGCGCGGCATTGAACACCGATGCCGCGGGCATTCCGTTCGACATGGAAAACGGAAGCTTCATCCTGAGCGTGGTGCACGCCGAAACCGGTGCACGTGCGAGTTACCTGGTCCAGGTCGATCCCGACTCGATGTCTCTCGACAACCTCGCCGACACGATCAACAACGCGGTTGGTGGCCCGGGTGCGGTCGCTTCGGTCTCCAACGACGGTGCACTCCAGTTGAATTCGGCAGCCGGGTACGAGATGGAATTCAGCGAGGATTCCAGCGGCGTGCTCGCCGGACTCGGTATCAACACGTTCTTCTCGGGCTCCAGTGGTGTCGACATCGCCGTTTCGGAAGCCCTGGTCGGAAATCCATCGTTGCTCGGAGCAGGTGCCGAGCACATCGCCGGTTCAAACACCACCGCACTCGCGATCGTGGCACTCCAGGATTCGTCCATCGAGAAGCTCGGTGGACGCAGTCTTCGGGAGTCATGGTCCGCAGGAGTCAGTGAACTTGCGGTCCGGACCAGTGCGGCCAACACCCGTCTTCAGGGTGCGAGCCTCGTCAAGGAAAGTCTCCAGGCCCAGTCCCAGGCGGTCTCCGGTGTCTCCCTCGACGAGGAAGCCATCGACCTGCTCGCATACCAGCGCCAGTTCCAGGCTGCCGCTCGATACATCAGCATCATCGATGAAACCATGCAGTCTCTGATGAGCATCGTGTAGTCACCGAGGAGTACCCAGTCATGACGCCCATTCCAAGCATGCTTGCTCGAGTTCCGAATCTCTTCTCATCTCAGATGATGCTGTCGAACCTGAACAGTTCGAGTGCAGGCCTTCTTCAACTGCAGGCTCAGATGAGCAGCGGACTCCGCGTGCTCCGGCCTTCGGATGACGTGGTCGCCTCCGCGACGATCGGTTCGCTCAGTGACATCCTCGAGCGACGTTCCCAGCAGCTGGAGAACCTCCAGCAGGCTGATTCACTGCTGGGCACGCTCGACCAGTCGATCGGCGAGGTCAACGACCTGATCCTCGAGGCCAAGGGAATAGGGCTTTCCCAGATTGGAATCGGGTCAGACCCCGAGACTCGCGCCAACCAGGCGCAGGTGATCGATTCGATCCTGGAATCGCTGGTATCGGTGAGCAATCGCGAGTTCCGTGGGGTCCACTACTTCGGTGGACAGGCGGTGGGGGATGCCCCCATCCAGGACATGCTCGGCTTCTACCAGTATCTCGGGGTCGGAACCGGCATGACCACCGACACCGGACTGGCTTCGGGCATCGAGGTCACCGTCGGCGCGGAGCAGACCTTCGGTGCGATGAGCGCCCGGGTCCGCGGGCTCGACGACCTGAACCCACAGATCACCCCCAACACCAGGCTGTCCGACCTGCGTGGTGCTCGCGGGCTGGGTGTGGATACCGGTGCGATCAACGTCGATGTCAACGGCACCATGCTCGTCATCGACCTGAGCGATGCCGAGACCGTCGGCGACGTCGTCGGGCTCATGCAGTCGGCGATCAAGACGGTCGATCCGCTGGCTTCGGTCGCGGTCGACCCGATCCACGGCCAGGGTCTCTACATCCAGGCCGTGCTGGCTTCGGTCACGATCTCCGATGTCGAAGGCAAGACCACCGCGGCTGACCTCGGACTGACCGGCAGCTACCCGGCAGGCTCCGGCACCGAAGGCGGTGACCTGGATGCCATCCTGACCGAACTGACCCGCATGGATTCCCTGCCGGGCCTGACCGTTCCCATGGGTTCGATCCGCATCGAGAACGCCGGCCAGATCCGGGAAGTCGATCTCTCCGGTGTGAGCACCGTGGGTGAACTGGTGCGCGAGATCGAGTCACTCGAGATCGGTGTCCGGGTCGAGATCGATCCGGACGGTCGCAGATTGAATTTCAGGAACGAACTCTCCGGAACCCACATGTCGATTTCCGAGATCGGTGGGGGCCAGACGGCCACCCAGCTCGGTATCCGCTCGTTCACCGGTGACACCCTCCTGGCTGATTTCAACGACGGGCGGGGCGTCGGGTCCGTTTCGGGTGGATTCGACCCGCAGACCGGCCTGCCCGACCCCGGGCTGGACATGGACTTCCGCATCACCCTGGGAGACGGGACGAGCTTCGAGGCCGACATCACCGGGGCGGTCACCGTCTCGGACGTGCTCTCAGCCGTCAACGATGCCGCTGCCGCCGCCGGATTGGCGGTTCCAGGTGCATTCGAGGCCCGTCTGGTGGGGGATGGCAACGGTATCGAGCTGGTGGATGGCACCGGAGGAGGCGCTGGCATCCAGGTCCAGCGGCTCAACAACAGCACCGCGGCGGAGGATCTGGGGATCCTCGGATCGACCGATGGCGCCGTTCTTGCCGGATCGGATCGCGCACAAGTTGCCGCCGACGGCCTTTTCACCCACCTGATCATGCTCAGGGACGCCCTGCTGGCGAATGACGAGGCAGGCATCGCATTTGCAACAGAGCAACTGGACGAGGACGTCCTCCGGACTGCAGAAGCCCGGGCGGAGGTCGGCGTCAGAAGCAGACGAGTCAGTGACTCGATTTCCCGTGAGGAGGACCGAATGGTCCAGGACCAGGCACATCTCTCGAACGTCCGCGACCTGGACTTCGCCGAGGCCGCCACCCGGTATGCCCTCCTCGAACAACAGCTGCAGGCGAGCATGATGACCATCAGCCGCGCGCAGCAACTCAGTCTTCTCGACTTTCTGAGATAGGAAGTCTTCTTCTCTCCCCGCGCGTTGCGGGAAACCACTTGCGACCCGACCGGCCAGTCGCAAGTTGGATGACAGGAGGTCAGCGTCGGCCCCGCCCAGTGCGGTGGCAGGCGAGACCAAGGAATGGATGGCTGGCTTAACTTGGAGCGTCCGATGAACATCGAGACGACTCGATTCGGCACCGTTGAAGTCGATGATGCACGAATCGTGAATTTTCCCTCTGGCCTGCTCGGTTTCTCGAGCTACCGACAATTCGTCCTTCTTCAGCCCGACGATGACGGTGTCTTCTACTGGCTGCAGTCGGTCGATGCACCTGACCTGGCATTCGTGGTCACCGATCCCGCCCTGTGGATCGACGACTACAAGGCCAACATCAGGCGAGAGCAGATGGGTGAGCTCGGCATGGAACAGGTCGATGATGCCCAGGTCATGGTCATCGTCAACAAGCGTGACGAGATCCTGACCGCGAACCTTCAGGGCCCGCTGGTCATCAACGTCGCCAACTGCAATGCCATGCAGCTCGTGCTTGCCGAGAAGCGATGGTCCACGCGGCAGGAAATCGTACGTCTCGAGGCACCTGCCCGCGCGGCATCAGCCTGACAAGTCAATTGATCCCCGGCCCCGGGATTCAGGGGCCTCGCGAGTGGACTCGCGAAGATGTTCCAAGGAAGGAGCAGTTTGATGCTTGTACTTTCACGACAGCGTGATGAAACCATCATGATCGGCGACGACATCGAGTTGACGATCGTCGACATTCGGGGTGACAAGGTTCGCATCGGGATCGATGCGCCATCGAGCGTCGCCGTGCACCGCAAGGAAGTGTACGAGGCGATCAGGCGCGAGAACGAACAGGCCGCATCGTATCGGGGCGGTCTCGAGGAATTGAAGCGCGGTCTTGGTGGCCGCATCGACAAGGGCAATGGCGGGACGGTCCTGCCGAAGGCCTCGAAAATCGCGGCTCGTACCAATCAGGCGCGGGAAAGCGCCTGAAACGAACCACCGGGTGATCCAGGCTGAAGCCTGGGTCGACTGAACACCCAGCCATCTTCACGGAGGATCTCAATGGCTCGGATCTACACGAATATCTCTTCAACGATCGCGCAGAACAACCTGCGCAAGAGCAATGCCGACCTCTCGGTCAGTCTTGAAAGGCTCTCGACCGGCCTGCGGATCAACCGCGGCGCCGACGACCCCGCCGGGCTGATCGTCTCCGAGCGATTGCGCTCCGAGATGAAGGGTCTCAACCAGGCGATCGACAACTCGGAACGCGCAAGCTCCGTGATCGCCACCACTGAAGGCTATCTGGCTGAAGTGGCTGACCTGCTGAACTCGGTCAAGAACCTCGTCGTCCAGGCTGCCAACACCGGCGGTGTGAGCAAGGAGGAGATCGAGGCCAACCAGCTTCAGGTCGACAGCGCGATCGAATCGATCACTCGGATCTCGAGCGTGGCCAGTTTCGCAGGTCTCGACCTGCTCAACGGATCGCTTGAATACACGACGTCCGGTCTCGACAACACCGACATCGCCTTCTCGAGGATCGACAGCGCTCGTTTCGGCACGGCCACCTCGCTGGATGTCGATGTCGAAGTCACCACACCCGCGGAGAAGGGGCTTCTCTGGCTCTCGAGCGATGCGGGCGGCTTCACCGGATTCGCCCTGGACAACGAGCTCACCCTCGAGATCGCAGGCAAGGATGGTGCCCAGACCCTCACCTTCGCCGCCGGTACCCAGCAGTCCGCCATGGTCAACGCGATCAACCTGATCTCGGATTCGACCGGGGTCGAAGCGGCCTTCCTCAACTCGGCCGGATCCTCCGGGATCCAGTTCCGATCGGAAGGCTACGGCACCGAGTCATTCGTTTCGGTCCGCCCGGTCGGATCGGGAGGAAGCGGATTCGAGGCCTACACCGCTCCGGGTGGTTCTGCCGCCCAGCGCGACGAGGGCGTTGACGTGAAGGCCATAGTGAATGGTGCTCTCGCCACCGGACGTGGACTCTCGGTCTCGATGAACACGCCTGCGCTCTCGATGGAACTGGATCTTGCCGAAGCCTTCGGCATTGCGACCACGCCACCGGCGAACCAGTCGAACTTCCAGATCACCGGCGGTGGTGCGAACTTCCAGCTTGGGCCGAGCGTGAACAGCGCTCAGCAGATCTCGCTGGGCATCGGTTCGGTCGCGGCCAGTCGACTCGGAGGTTCGCTTGACGACACGGGTTCACGTTTCTTCCTGAACTCGTTGAAGTCCGGCCAGGACAACGAACTGGCCACTGGTGATTCCGCCCTGGCCAGTGACATCCTGGACAAGGCCATCCTCGAGGTCTCGAAGATGCGCGGTCGCCTTGGTGCCTTCGAACGGAACACCATCCAGACCAATGTTCGTTCGCTCCAGATCGGTCTCGAGAACATCACCGCCAGCGAGTCGAAGATTCGCGACGCTGACTTCGCCGCCGAGACCGCCAATCTGACCCGCGCCCAGATACTCAACCAGGCGGGAACCTCGGTGCTTGCCACCGCGAACAGCAGCGCCCAGAACGTGCTTGCACTGCTTCAGTAAGCCGTCTGGTAGCTGATAACCGTTACCCAGATACCCCCATCCGCAGAAATTGCGGGTGGGGGTTTGTTGGTATCCGCATTCCGATCGTCCTTACTGGAGTTCTCCTGTCCACGCTCCGATGAATGGGGTCTCCAACTTCCAGCCTCGCAACGAGCTGGATGCTGGTGCTCGGATCGCCGGAGGCGCCGTGATGTTTCAACAGGCATGAATACCGTGGGAAATGCACGGTCGAGTGCCAAAGAAGGCGTTCCCACGGGGGGATCGCCGTTTCGACCATCGTGAGGCGTGATCGCAAGAAGCGATCTGTTTCATTCACGGAGGATTTTATGAGTCGTATCAATTCCAACCTGGGATCCATGGTTGCGCAGCGCGTGCTTGCCAGTCAGAACATGGATCTTTCCAAGACCCTCAGCCGTCTGTCGACCGGTCTGCGGATCAACCGTGGTGCCGACGACCCGGCCGGTCTCATCGCCAGCGAGAACCTGCGCGCCGAGAAGACGGCGATCAACGCAGCCATGACCAATGCCGAGCGAGCTGAACAGGTCGTCAACGTCGCTGAAGGCGGCCTGCAGGAGATCAGCAGCATGCTGGTCGAGATGCAGGGACTCGTCGGTTCCATGGCCAACGAAGCAGGCGTGTCCAAGGAAGAGAAGGAAGCCAACCAGCTCCAGATCGATTCCATCCTGCAGACCATCGATCGAATCGCCAATTCGACTTCATTCCAGGGGATCAAGCTGCTCAACGGCAACTTCGACTACACCCTGAGCAACGAGGATTCAGCGGTCCTGAACGACGTGCAGGTCAACTCGGCCAAGCTCTCGGACGCCGCTGGTTCCAACATTCGTGTCGACGTCACCCTGGTGGATTCGGCTTCCACCGGAACCGTCTACCTGCTCGACAACGGCGGGACACTCTCCGCCAACGGTGATGGCCAGGTCACCTTCGAGATCGCGGGATCCCAGGGAACCCAGCAGTTCACCTTCGCCTCGGGCACGACCAATGCAGACGTCGTCGATGCGATCAACACCTTCAGCGAGGCAATCGGTGCGAGTGCATCCCTTTCCGGCGCGGAAATCCGCATCGATTCGGGAGAATACGGCAGCGATCAGTTCGTACGCGTGAAGCAGCTCTCGACCAATGGTGGCTCCAGCTACGTGTCATCCGCGGGCAACGGTGCAGCTGTCTCTGAATACAAGGGATCCGGAGTCGATGCCGAAGTCAACGTCAACGGCATTCGAGCCACGACCGACGGGCTCACCGCACGTGTCTCATCCGAGGGTTTCGACGTCAAGATCTCGCTGACCGGGGCCTATGCGGGCAACGGAGCGGCGGGTGGTACCTCGACCTTCTACGTCACGGGTGGTGGTGCCGACTTCAACCTCGGACCCTCGGTGAACCTTTCCAACAAGGTCTCCCTGGGCATCGAGACCGTCACCACCGGCAACCTTGGTTCGAATTCCGACGGGTTCCTTGATTCACTCAAGGCCGGCGGAACCGCCAACGTGGTCAATGGTGACCTGAGCAAGGCCCAGGGCGTCATCGAAGACGCCATCAAGCAGGTCAGCAGCATGCGTGGTCGACTGGGTGCATTCCAGAAGAACACCGTGGGGTCGACCATCAGCAGTCTTTCGATCGCGCTCGAGAATACCTCGGCCGCTGAAAGCTCCATCCGGGATGCGGACTTCGCCAAGGAGACCGCGAACCTGACTCGTGCTCAGATCCTCAGTCAGGCGGCGACGCAGGCACTTTCCCTTGCGAACAGCCAGCCACAGGCAGTGCTCTCCCTGCTCCGTTGAGTTCTCCTGATACCTGTGTTCCTTCAAGCGCGGCGACCTTCGGGTCGCCGCGCTTTCTTTCGTGCTTGTGGATCACGGCTCACCGATAAGTCCCAAAGGGACGTTGTACGCGCAGAAGATGCCCGTTCCGCTCACCTTGCGTGAAATTGAGCGCTCAGATGCTGATGTCCTTGATTCCGTGCACCGATAAATGCGTTTGTCCTCCATGATGTCGGCCGGGTGGCCATTCGAGTGGAGGACAAGGGATGCCGGAGGCACCTGCCACAACACGATCGCCTGTGCTACCGGGACATTCATTCTGTCGCCGTGTTCGAAGCAGGTCTCGGGTTCCAATCACGGAGGATCAACATGTCACGCATCAATCTCAATCTCGGTTCGATGGTCGCCCAGCGGGTGCTTGCCAGTCAGAACATGGACCTTTCAAAGACACTCGGCCGTCTCGCCACCGGCCTGCGGATCAACCGAGGTGCCGATGATCCTGCCGGACTCATCGCCAGCGAGAACCTGCGTGCCGAGAAGACCGCGATCAATGCCGCGATCAACAACGCGGAACGGGCTGAACAGGTCGTCAACGTCGCTGAAGGTGGTCTGCAGGAGATCAGCAACATGCTGGTCGAGATGCAGGGCCTCGTCGGTTCGATGGCCAACGAGGCCGGAGTCTCACGCGAGGAGAAGGAAGCCAACCAGCTCCAGATCGACTCGATCCTCCAGACGATCGATCGGATCGCCAATTCGACTTCCTTTCAGGGCATCAAGCTCCTGAACGGCAACTTCGACTACACGCTGAGCAACGACGACTCGTCGGTTGTCGCCGACGTGCAGATCAATTCGGCGAAGATCCCCGATGCCGCGGGTTCCAACATTCCCGTCAACGTCACCCTCGTCGATTCCGCTTCGACCGGAACCGTCTATCTCCTCGACAATGCCGGGGCGCTCTCCGCGAATGGAGACGGTCAGGTCACCTTCGAGATCGCCGGCACTGAAGGCACTCAGCAGTTCACCTTCGCCGATGGAACGATGAACTCCGCGGTGGTCGCGGCGATCAACACCTTCAGTGAGGCCATAGGTGTCTCGGCATCCCTTTCGGGTGTCTCCAACGAGATCCGAATCGATTCCAGCAACTACGGAAGCGACCAGTTCGTCCGGGTGAAGCAGCTTTCCACCAATGGTGGTTCGAACTACGTGGCCTCCACGGGCAACGGTGCTGCAATCTCCGAATACAAGGGAGCCGGGGTCGATTCCGAGGTCAACATCAACGGCATTCGAGCCACGACCGACGGGCTGACCGCTCGGGTCGCCTCCGAGGGATTCGATGTCTCCCTCGATCTCACCAGCGTCTATGCGGGCAACAATGCCCTGGGTGGAACCTCGACCTTCTACATCACCGGTGGCGGAGCCGACTTCAACCTGGGTCCCGCGGTGAATCTCTCAAACAAGGTGTCCCTCGGCATCCAGACGGTCACCACCGGCAGTCTTGGTTCCACCAGTGGCGGTTTCCTCGATGACATCAAGGCCGGTGGCGACTCCAATGTCGTCAACGGTGATCTCGGACGGGCCCAGACCGCCATTACCGATGCCATCAAGCAGGTCACCAGCATGCGTGGCCGGCTCGGCGCGTTCCAGAAGAACACCGTCGGTTCGACCATCAGCAGCTTGTCGATCGCGCTCGAGAACACCTCCGCGGCCGAGAGCTCGATTCGGGACGCTGATTTCGCCCTCGAGACCGCCAACCTGACCCGAGCCCAGATCCTGAGCCAGGCGGCCACCCAGGTCCTTTCACTGGCGAACAGCCAGCCGCAGGCCGTGCTTTCACTGCTGCGCTGACCTCGGCTCGAGTCCAGGGATCCCATGTTTCGAAACCATGAAACGGCGGCCTTCGGGCCGCCGTTTTTTCTTGTTCACGATCGGAAGGGAGGGGCTCGTTTCTCGCGGATGTTTCCAAGCGGCCCGAGTGGCCAGACAGGATGCTTCCATGAACTCGTTGAAATCGCTCTTGACCATCACCGCCTGCCTTGCAGGTGCCGTCGTCACCCTCACGCCCGACATCGCCACTGCTGATCGTCTTCTCAAGGCGTCCGCGACCGCGCACGTCGAGGCCACGTCGCTCAATCGTTCCATGTATCCGACAAGGTTGATGGGCTCCGACCATGATGATGCACTGGCCCAGGCCTCGAATCTCGCGGACTTTCCAATCGACCTCGAGGCTTCGAACATCAACCCGGGAACATTCAAGGGTGCCCAGGTTCGTGCGCACGTCGATGCGAAGGAGATCACTCGTCCCGGTCTCTCCGGACCCGAGCGACTGATGGAGATCGACATCGCCACGCACACCCTGATCTTCCCCTGGGCTCGTTTCGGGGATCGTGCGGACATCACCATCTCCGCAACCATCGAGTTCGAGCGAACGACCACCGGCGCCTGGTACATCAACTTCAGTCCCGGAAGCGACATGTCCCACTGCGGACACTATGACGATGGTGCATACCGAGTCGCGGACCTGACCGGAGCTCGGATCTCGCTTCAGCGCTACTGCGAGGTAGGTGGCATGGGGTCAATCGGTTTCTGGACCGAGGTCGAGGAATTCGACAATGTGCGACTCAACGAGGACACCGCCACCATCAATCTGGACTGGCCGGCCGGCCGGATGCGGATGATCATCGAGCTGGAACGAACCGACATCTACTTCAACTCGGATGGTGTCCAGCAGATCTGGGACGGCATCCACGTCACTGCACGCTTCGATTGAACCGATCGGTGAAGGAAAACCGCCACGAATCCAAAGGGATTCGTGGCGGTTTGCTCGTTGCGGTCTCGCCGTTGGTTCAGGCTGCGGTCTTGGCGGCCACGGCTTCGTTGGCGGTCTTCACCAGCTCGTCGAAGGTCGCGGGGTCCTCGATCGCGATCTGGCTGAGCATCTTCCGGTTCAGGAGGATGCCTGCCTGCTGGATACCGTGGATGAACAGGCTGTAGCGCGTGCCCCTCATGCGGCATGCAGCGGTGATTCGAGTGATCCAGAGCCTGCGGAAGTCCCGCTTTCGGTTGCGACGGTCGCGGTAGGCGAACTGGCCTGCACGCATGAGTGCGACCTTGGCCTGTTGCTTGTGACGTGACTTCGTTCCGAAGTATCCGCGGGCCTTGCGAAGCAGTCTTCGACGGGCCTTGTTTCGTGCGGCACCCTTGCGTACGCGAGGCATGGTGCTGTCTCCAGTTGGGCGCGGCGGGGGACCCGGTCAGTCCGAGGTCTCTTTGGTCCCGACGAGCGTTCAGGTTCGATTTCGAATCAGGTGTCCTTGTTGTCCTTGGCGTCCTTGGCCTTCCTGTCCCGGGCCTCGGCCGCAGCCTGGTCCTGGGAACGAAGGGGACGGAAGAGCAGGGTGCCCAGTCGCTTCATGTCACCGGCGCGGGCGTACTGCGGCAGTCGGTAGGACCGGTTCTGCTTGCCGGACTTGTTGCTCTTGAGGTGGCGGCTGTTCGGCTTGCGAAAGCGGATCTTGCCACTCTTGGTGATCTTGACGCGCTTCAGGAGGCCCTTGTGGGATTTGTTCTTCGGCATGGCGCTGATGTGACCCTTCCGGGTGAACCGGTTCGGGGTTCCTCATGAGGACGTCGCCCCCGTCTCCAACCGAGGAGGCGGGGGGAATTCGAGAGTGTAGCAGGGGGGGCGTGGGGTTCAAGCTGGGGCGTGCCAGCCAGGTGCCAGCCAGATGCCAGCGAGGTGCCAGCCAGGTGCCAGCGAGGTGCCAGCGGAGCTCATCAGGCACCGGTTGATGGCTGTCCCGGGTGGGTCAGTGGATGAGGAAAATGGCCTGATCGCCCGACATCTCACCGCGGAGAATCCTGATGATCATGCCCTCTGAGGTCGTTCCCGGGTCCCAGAGGCGATCTTCTTCGATCTGGCTGAACTCGACCATTTCGACGTGGCCATCCCCGAAAAGGATGTTCTGTCCAGCGCCATGATGGGATCTGGAGTTCTGAATGGCCTCTGAATGGTGGAGGTCGCCCTGCGCGCCGATCATCAGGGGCAGGGGGTTCGTGTTGGAGGCCATGGGCTTGTCCGAGGAGATCGGCTGATCACCATCCTGCCAGAGCTGGAAGCTGTAGGGATCACTCTGCAGTGAACCATCCGGCTGGTGGAAGTCGTTGGGCAGGGTGTGGTCGTCGCAGGCCTTGCGGATCGCTTCGTTGTGCTTGCCGGCGTCCGCGCCCATCCATTTGAACGGGTCGGGGAGGAGACTGGCCTGGGCGACGCTCTGCATCGGGGTCGCACCGTTGTTCGCGGATGCGAACGTCGACATGCCGTCATGGACCTCCGTCATGTTGTCGTGGTCCAGGACCGTCATCCGGGTCTGTCGAGCGTGGTTCATGACGGGCCAGATCACCCCGACGGCGAGCAGCAGCATGGCTGCGGTCGCGAAGAGATCGGGAAACCTGAGGCGTCGACCGGAAAGCTGGTTCGACAGTTCTGAAGCCGTTCGGATATCGAGGCGCTTGTTGCGCTCCTCTTCGGCTCGGTTCACGCGTGCAAGAGTCGCGTTCAGGAGATCCTCGGAGGGGTTTTCCACCGGGTATTCATCCAACAGGGAGAAGAGGTTCTTGATCTTCTCTGCTCGCTTGCGATCGTCACCGGTCATGGAGTCGATCGAGTCGAGATCCAATCCGTCCTCTGCCAGCGTGTCGAACACGCGCGCATCGTCGTCTGAAAGGGTTCGGGGCAGATTCGGGGAGGTCATCGTTTCTTCGGCTCCAGCGTCAGGCGTTTCTTGCCCCGTCGGGATGAATCAATCCTGCGATTCATCGGTTTCGGTCTCGCCTGTATCAAGCTTCCAGGATTCCGAGAAGCTCGCCACTGCACTGTGCAGCCTGCTTTTCACGGTCCCGAGAGGTATTTCAAGCGAATCAGCGATCTGTCCGTAGCTCATCTTCTGGAAGTAACTGAGCAGCAGGATCTCGCGATAATGGGATGGCATCTCGTCGACCACCTTCTTGACCCTGGCTGCCTGCTCCCGCGTGGAGATGGGCTCGTCAGGCGTCGCCTCTTCGGAGGCGAGCAGGTCGATGAATTCTGTTTCGTTGTCGGTGCCGGACACCGGCGCGGACAGGCTGGCGGTCGCCCGTCGCTTCTGGCGGCGGTGGTAGTCACGGCCCTTGTTGGCGGCGATGGTGTACAGCCACGGCTTGAATCGACGACTGGTGTCGAAGGATTCGGCCGCAAGGTGGACTTGCAGGAAGGCGTCCTGAAAGACATCCTCGGCTGCCGCTCGTGATCCGAGAAATCGAATCAGGAAATGGAGCAGTTCGTTCTGATATCGCTCGACCAGCTCGGGGAATGCCTTGGCGTCTCCCTTGAGGTGATCCTCCAGAAGCTGTTCATCTGATCTCTCGGCCACCTGGCTCTCCGTTGGGACTGCGTACTCGATGGTGGCCAGCGACCCGTCAAACGCTGCTGCCTCCTGATTGCGCACCATAGCGGAGGGAAGCGAGGAAAGGATCTTCTGAGTCACGCCAACGACCAGTTCCTCCAGTCGGTGGACGGGAAACTGGTCGGCTCGAGAATGGCAGGAGAGGGCAGTCACACCCTCGTTACGACCACCGGATGGGATGGGTTCAGCGGGTTTGCAGATTTTCTTCAGCAGCCTCGGAGCGTCCGAAAATCGGCTTCCTCGTGCCTGGTGCCCTGTGCAGGGGTTGGGCGATGTACACTGTTCAGATCGACACCTTCTGATCGTACCGACCTTTCAGGAGCACTCCAGGATGGGTGTACCTGTCTCCCAGATGTGGACCGTGGCGTCCTACGTGATCAAGAACCGCCTCGCCAAGCGGCGTCGGTATCCCCTGGTCCTCATGCTCGAGCCGCTCTTCCGCTGCAACCTGGCCTGTGCCGGCTGCGGGAAGATCCAGTACCCGCCCCACATCCTCAAGCGGGATCTCTCGGCCGAGGACTGCATGAAGGCGGTCGACGAGTGTGGCGCCCCCATGGTGTCCATTCCCGGCGGAGAGCCGTTGCTGCACCCTGAGATCCGCGAGATCGTCCAGGGACTCATCGATCGAAAGAAGTACATCTACCTCTGCACCAACGCGATCCTGCTGAAGGAGAAGCTCGAGGCCGGCTGGTTCAAGCCCTCCAAGTACCTCAGCTTCAGTGTCCACCTCGACGGTCTCGAGGAGCACCATGACTTCGCGGTCTGCCGGGACGGCACCTACGACAAGGCACTGGCGGGCATCCGCAAGGCGGTCGATATGGGCTTCCGCGTCACCACGAACACCACCCTCTTCGAAGGGGCGGACCCGAATGCCTGCCGGAGCTTCTTCGACGAGCTGATGGAAGTCGGCGTCGAAGGCATGATGATCTCACCCGGCTACGCCTACGACAAGGCGCCGGACCAGACCGGTTTCCTGAAGCGCCGCGAGACCAACGAGCTCTTCGAGATGATCCTCTCGAACCGCAAGAAGGGCTGGCGTTTCAACCAATCGCCGTTGTTCCTCGAGTACCTCATGGGCAAGCGTGACTTCGAATGCACGCCCTGGGGCAATCCGACGTTCAACATGTTCGGATGGCAGAAGCCCTGCTATCTGCTGCAGGAGGGCTACGTCGACAGTTTCAAGGAACTCATCGACGAGACCGAGTGGGACAACTACGGAGTCGCCAGCGGCAACCCGAAGTGTGCCAACTGCATGGTTCACTGCGGGTACGAACCCACTGCCGTCGACTACACCTTCAGTGGCTTCCGCGGGATCTGGGCGAACATTCGTGCCATGGTCTTCAACCGCTATGCAAATCCTCGAGCCGCCAAGCGACTCGAGGAGGAGAAGGCCAGGCCTCACGGCCCCATGCAGCACCTCGTTCAGCTGGGCTTCGCAGTGGACATCAAGGAAGACGGTTCCCGAGAAGTCGTGCGCAAGAACGAATCCGCGGCCTGAAGCAGCCCTGTCAGGCCGTCGTCCTCGAGCCATTCAAGTTTCCCGGGAACAGGCCAGCGTCCTCGCCTTCGGTGACGCCGTCACGGTCGAGTCTCCCGCGTGCATCCGAGTCGAAAGAAAAGCCGCGCCTCCTGGAGGCGCGGCTTTTCTTCCGATCACTCCCCATCCGGGGAGGTTTGTATTGCGTTCAATCGGCCCAGTCACCCAGAAGGATCGCGAGGTCGATACCGTCGACCCTGCCATCATTGTTGATGTCCGCGTCCAATTCGTAGCTGTTGAAGGCGCCGAGCAGGCGTGCGAGGTCGAGGCCGTCGACTCGGCCATCGTGATTGATGTCCGCGGGGATCAGGTCGTACTTGCAGTGGAACTGCAGGCGGACACGATCGGAGGCGACTTCGACATAGTCGTCCGCGCCTGCCTGGTCGAATTCCGCGAGGATTCGCAGTTCATACGCTCCGGCCGCGATCGGCTCTGCATTCTCGAGCAGCTCGTTCTCGAAGCCGGTCATGTCGCGCACGAGGCCGGTATCCCTGTTGACGAGGAACACCTCGGAACCTGCATCCTCGATCTCGGGGGTGTTGGTGTCGTGCACGAACGTGAAGTGCACGTCATCGTTCACCTTGAATGGATAGAGCAGGTAGTGGGACATGCGAATGCTGTTGAGTCCCTTGATCTGCTCCACGCGACCGACCTGGTGCAGGACCAGGTGGAATCCGTCATGGGAAGGCTCGCCCTCCATCATCACCATGCCCTGGGCACGAGCGTATGCTGCCGGTTGCCCGTCAATGAGGACATCGGCGATGCTTTCCGCGTCGCAGAACGTCTCCAGGTCGAACCCATCCTCCTCGACGGGGACGAGCTCCTCGAACTGTTTCTCGCAGTCCCTGAAGACCGGATCGGGACGCTCGAGACTGCTTGTCGTGTAGATGTGCACACCGAAGGTGAGCTTCGACGGGTGATCGATGATGTCGTCGCAATCCGCGAATGCGGCTGGAACGACGGCAAGTGCTGCCATGGTTGCGAGAAAGTGCATGTGTCGCTGGTGGTGCATCGTTTGCTCCTTCGTGTGAGTCCGTACTTGTGCATAGTCGGGTTGGATGGATTCGTGACACCGTGTGTCTGGAGATCTCCTGCCATCACCGAACAACCCCCGCCAGGGGGCGAGGGTTGTTCGAAATCAGGGGTGGGGCTGGCGTTTCCGGTAAGAGGTGGTCAATCGGTCCATGCGCCGAGGAGGATGTTGAGGTCGCCGCCATCGATGATGCCGTCGCAGTTGAGGTCGTGCATCGAATCACTGGTGCCCCATATTCCCAGCAGGGTGGTGAGGTCCTGGCCGTCGACCAGACCATCGTTGTCGTAGTCGGCATCCGGGGCGGGTGTGAGCTCCAGGTAGGCGGCTGCGTTGCCCCAGTTATCGTGCTCGCCGGCAAGATCACCCGGTGCCGAGAAGGTGTCCGCTTCCACGGTGATCCGGTAGACCCCCGGGTTGAGCCTGCCGTGGTCCATGCGATCATGTCGCATGCCTTCGGTCGCGGTCCAGACCGTCGCGCCGTTGTAGGCGAAGTGCTGGTCCTTGAAGTAGGTGCGGATCGGGACCCAGGTGTATCCACCCTGGGAATCGTTTTCACGAATCACCATCTCGAGCTTCCGCATCCAGCGCCGTCCTCCGCCGTTGTTGCCGCCCATGCCCGCGAGCAGTTCCACCGAATAGCAGACCGGCTCGAGCACCTCGAAGTAGACCTCCGCTCCGCTCTTGCTCCAGGCGTGGGCGTCATCCTCCGGAAAGTCGTTGATCTGGTTGGCGTAGCTGTCCGAATACACGCCGAGGTGGAGTCCGCTCGCATCGTCGAGGTACTCGGAAACCGCGACGTCCTGGCAGGCAACCAACTGTCCACCGGTGGGATCGGGGTACTCGAGTAGTCCCCAGTGGAGCTCACCGGTGAAGATGTTGTCCGTCCAGAGACCCTGCGAACCCGAGAAATCGTAATCGCTGGTGTAGTACTGGTCCCTGAGCAGCGAGATCTCACCGACCACCTGGGTGGATGAACGAAGCACCCTGAAGGTCGATTGATCGAACTCCTCCGCCTGGGTGACATTGAGGCAGATGAAAAGGGCGGCCATCGCGGCGGTGCCCAGGTTCCGAAGAGTCGTTCGTTGCTTTGACATGTGGTTGCTCCCAGCCGCTGATGAGGCCTTCTTCACACTCGGCGGCGTTCGAGTGTCGGCGCACCAACAACGCGTGAAGCGGAGGGGAGCTACCCGATCACCTTCCAGTCTTTTTTCGATCACCCCCTGATGACGAAAGACAGGCGGTTCTCGTTGGAGAACCGCCTGCATGCGATGGCTGCTCATTCGTTCCAGGAGAACCTCGCACCCCCCCGGAGGTGCGGGTGTCACCCGGAACGGGAATCGGCTTGGTTCACTTCCAGGCGGCGAGGAGCATCGAGAGGTCGCCGCCACCGATCTTGCCGTTGCCGTCGAGGTCCAGTGCCGCTTCGGTGCCGTTCCAGCCGGACAGCAGTCGGGCGAGGTCCTGGCCGTCGATGATGCCGTCCCGGTTCAAGTCGGGTTGGGCGATCACCACGGGCTGGACATCGAATTCCACGTTGAATTCCGCCCATGACTCCTGCCAGTTGCCCGCATCGTTGTCGGTCTCGGCCAGTGCGGTTCCCTGGAAGCGGTAGAGGCCCGGCGCGAGTTCGAGCTCGAATTCCGCGCAGTTGCTGTTGCAGACGTCGGGACCGCAGCCGTCCCACTTCAGCAGTTCCGAGTCGCCGGTGGTGTCCACCTTGGAGAACAGCATCGCGACGTGGATGCTGCCGCGAAGGGTGGTGCCCATCCTGCAGAAACTGCCGGTCAGGACCGAGTGATTCTCGATGTTGATCCACACCGTGGCATCAGCCTGTGAATCCGAGGTCGCTTCCTGGTCCAGATCGGCCTGGCTCATGGCCCGGGCATAGCCCCAGGCGGTGAACCCGGTCTCGTCCGCACTGGCATCCACGGCGCCGTGGGCGGTGGCGGAGGCCATGGTGTCGGTGGTGGCGTTCACGAAGCTGCTCTGGGAGGCCATGGCCCAGTTGTCGCCGACATTGCCTTCATCCATCTCCGCTGCCTGAAGGTTCGCGACCAGGTCGCTGGCAACAGCGTGCGACTTGGATTCGAAGTGCATGTCATGGAACAGGCCGTCGGCCGCCGAGAGGCTCGAGCTGCACAGGGCGAGGGTCGAGACGCAGAGGAGGGTTGACTTGGTCATGGTGGCGGTGCTCCGGGTAGGGATGTCGCAGGCAGGAATGATGGCTGTCACCCTCCATAGGCGTCCCCGGCGGCTTTGTGACACCGGTTGAACGAGGTTCCTCCGAAAAAAACACCGCTTCCCGGGTGAACCCCGGCAGCGGTGGACCCGGAAGGGCTCCTGCTTGATGAGTCGGGGAACTCAACCCGTCCAGCATCCGAGGACGATGGCCAGGTCCTGGCCATCGGTGACCCCGTCACCGTTCACATCGCCACCTCCGGCGGTACTGCCCCAGGCTCCGAGGATCCTGCCCAGATCGATGCCATCGACCTTGCCGTCACCGTTGATGTCCGCTGGGTTCGGTGCCTGGACCGGGGTGATCTGGAGGAGGGCTGCAGCCTCGGCCTTGGAGGTGTGCCAACCCAACCCGGTATTCGCCGAGTTGAGGTAGCAGTAACTGCTGAAGTACAGCTGGTAGAACCCCGGCTCGACTTCGAGGGCGCCATCCGAGCACAGCTCGCCCGTATTCGAACTGGCGTAATGATGCACCAGGCTGTCCATGTTCCAGTTGCCGTTCTCCAGCTTCCTGATGGCAAGCGTGGTGGTGTTGTTCGACAGTTCGTGGTTCGTGCAGAGCACGTAGTCGATCGTGGCCGGGGTTTCGATGTGGATGTGAAACTCACCGGTCGCCTGCGACCAGGCCTGGAATGGGACATGTTCCGTTCCGCTGTCCGCGATGCCATGGGTCAGCAGGTCGAGGGAGATGGTCGTCGAGGTGACCGCGGCGGTGCATTTGGCGCGCCCGTAGGCCATGCTGCCCTGGGTTCCGAGGCCGGGCATCTCGAATTCGATGGGCGTCTCGCTCACCTGATTCGCGCTGTAGGTGCCCAATGGATCCTCTCCGGTGTCCCATGATCCCGCGAGTGGATCGTCTGAATCACCAAGCAAGCCCGATCCGTTGATGATGCCGATGAAAGCGGAGATGTTGAAGGTCTCCTCCGGTTGATCCTCGGCGATCAGGGAAGTGGTCGTGAGACCTGCCAGGGTCATGATGAGGAGAGGCAAGGTTTTCTTGGTTTTGATGGTGTTCATGCGCAAGGCGGGATCCTCCATGTGTGTGCAGGGTTCAATCTGCGGAATTCAGGTGTTCATCCCTTGCTATGCACCCGGGGTTTTCCTGTGACATGGCAGTCCTGATTTCTCGTCTCAAAACGCCCGAAACCGACTTGATCGGTCCTCTTGGCTGGTCCGGACTGTGGACATCCTGTTCGGTCTGCATGTCTGCAGGCCTTCCCCACGAGCATCCTCGAATGCCCTTTCTCAATGGAACCGTGACGTACGCTCGCTTCGCCGTGACCGGAGATGCCCCGACCCGCATCGACCAGACGGTGATCGACGCCTTTGCCGCAAACCCCGCTCGTCCGACCCCGGTGGGGGTTCCCCCCGGTCCCGAGGCGGGCTGGACGGCCGGACACCACATCCTCGACGAGAACTTCTCCATCGAGCGCATGGCCTTCGAGGGGTGGGTTCATGCAGGCATGCGGCTGGATGTCGTTCGGGTTCCCCCGGAAGTTCGCCGTGCCTACGTGGCGATCGCCGAACAGGCGCGAAGTGCTGCGATGGAGGAGGGTGCTCCGGGCTGGTTGTCTCGTACCGCGCGTCGGGAGGCTCGAGCCGAGGCCCAGCGGCAGTGGGAGGAGGAGGTCGGGCAGGGGCGTTATAGAAGCTCCAAACTCGTTCCCTTCCTCTGGAACCCGGCAAAGCGAATCGTATTGACCCCCGCCACCAGCGACGCCGTCCTGGCGCCGATGCGGGATCTCTTCACGGCGACCTTCGGCGGGCGGCTCGAACCTCGATCCTCCGGCTCCCTCGCGCTCGACATGATCGCTTCGCAGGGCCTGCTGTCGTCCTTCGAGGATGCTCGGCCCGACAGCATCGGGCGTGCGCCCGCGGGTGGACAGGAGGGGCATCCCGAAGTGCCCTGGGCGTCCGGCGGTCCTGAACCCAAGGACTTCCTCGGCAACGTCTTCCTGCTCTGGCTCTGGTGGCGTTTCGAGACCGGCGAGGGGCTCATCGATCCACCGAATGGACGTCCGATCGGAATCACCATCGACCGATCCCTCGAAAGCGAATGCGCCTGGGGGCTGAATGGCCGCCAGACCCTGACGGGTGAGGGGCCGACGAGCTGGGCGGAATCCCGCATCGCGGTCGCCAATGGCAAGTGGCCCCGGCGCATCGGGTTGCTGGTTTCAGATGGCGAGTATGACTGGGCCTGCACCCTGCAGGGAGATCGCTTCACGGTCAGTGGTCTTCGACTGCCGCGTGCGGAAGCACCCGCTGCGACTCCCGCGGAGGCGGCGCTTCAGCGAATCGACTCCATCGCCTCGTTCGATCAAGCGCTCCTCGGGCTCTACCAGACCTTCATCACGGAACGATTTGCACCCAACTGGCCGACGGTTCGGGGGCAGATAGGCGATTGGTTGAATGCTCGAACCCGAGAGGCCGTCGCGGTTGAACCGAAAGTACGCTCGGAGACGGCAACCGAGGTTTGAAGCGCCCAGGAGCTCGACGGCCCGGGGCAGGCTGACCGCCCGCCGGGCATATCAGGTCGAAGCTCCGTTGATGAAGAGTCACCGGGACAAGGGTCAGCACTTTTTTCATCGAAATCGCATGCACGCTGTCCGATCCACTCGGGAACTGAATAGCTGTTCCTGAGACACGTGGTGGTGCTCTATCTGCAACGACGCGCGCTGGTGAAGAACCGGCGCGCGTCGTTGTTTTTGCGGAGTGGGCGCGAATTGGCTCCCTAGACGTCTGAACACGATTGGTGACGGAGCAATCCCGAGCTTCGAAGAGATTCGTGCGGGTTTTTCGTGTCGTGTTGAAATGTCCCTTTATTCATGCGTTTTGCGCCTGTTTTCCTGAGAGATCACAGTTGGATCACCGTAATAGGCCTGATTCGGGATCAACTCTGATTCCGGCATGAACTCTTCTCATCAAGGGCATTCCACCATGATCCTCACTACTCGAAAATCAAATGCATTCGGCTTCAGTGTTCTGGCCTTCATGGCGTCACTCGGGACAACCTCGCTGGTTTCCGCCGACGTGTTGACCGTCGGTCCCACGGGTACAAGTCAGTTCCAGCAGATCCAGTCGGCAATCGATGCGGCTCAACATGGTGACACCATCGTGGTCGCTCCCGGGTCCTATTCCGTCCCGGTAGCGGGGACGGTTGCCGATCTTCAAGGAAAGCGAATCACCCTGCAGTCGTCACACGGACCGGGATGGACCACGATTGCATATCGGGCCGATTCGACCACCACCGGACGGGGCATTCGCTGCAGCAGCTTCGAGACCGAGGAGACCGTCATCGAGGGTTTTCGGTTCATGTTGCTCGGGGACAAGCCTGATCTGCTTGCGTTGGTCGACGGCCCGGGGCTCCTGATCGAACAGGCGTCGCCCACGATCCTGAACTGTTCCTTCGAGTCCAGCTGCGGAGGCTTCGGTGGCGCGGTGACCCTGAGGGGATCGAACTCGCGCTTCGAGCACTGCACCTTCTCCAACAACTGGGGGGAGGATGGTGGGGCGATCGCTCTCCACGAAACATCGGATGCGACGTTCATCAGCTGCAGTTTCGACATGAATGAGGCCAAGTGGGATGGTGGTGCCGTCCTGGTCGGTGGTTCCAGCATCGGTCGGTTCGATGATTGTCGATTCAACCAGAACAAGGCGCTCAAGTCCGGAGGTGGAATCTTCGCGGGCGGCACTTTCATGCAGATCGCGAACTGCGAGTTCAACGAGAACAATGCCGGGAATGGTGGAGGAGCGATCGGTGCCTGGGTCACGAGTGTTTTCGCCGAGTCCACCACATTCTCGCGGAACAGTGTGGAGGAGCCCACGATCTACAACGACGTCACGGGCGGTGGTGCGATCAGCTACTCCCTGTGCACGATGGAACTCCTCAACTGCCATTTCGATGAGAACCTCACCAAAGGATTCAATCCGGGCGACGGCAGTGATGGTGGCGCGATCCGGCAGTCCTATGAATCGTTTCTGTACTGCACCGCATGTAGTTTCACCAGCAACGTGACCGGGGGGAGCGGGGGAGCGATCTACAGTACCGATTCCCTCGTCTTGATCACTGAATCATCGATCCTGAACAACGCCTCATTCGGTGGTTCCGGTGGCGGTCTTTTCATGGACGGTGGTATCGCGGACGTCACCGACACCGAGTTCGTCGGCGGTTGGGCGGCATGGGGATACGGTGCCGGCGCATTCAACAGGTTCGGCTCGGTCGTGTTGTACGAACGCTGCCAGTTCAGCCAGGGGTTGGCCCTGATCGGTGGAGGCGCGGTCGCCCAGATCGATTCCGAGGCGCGCTACCTGCAATGCACGTTCGAGAACGCAGTCTCCGATGAATCCGGTGGTGCGATGTACAACGAGGACTCGAACGTCCTGGTCGATGACTGCCTCTTCAGTGGATCGGAGGCGGCCTATGCCGGCCACGCCATGTACAACAGTGGTGGCCGGGTGGAACTGATGAGGACGATCATTCGCGATCATGTCTATGCGGGTGCCTTTCATGGGTATGCGATCCACAACACCAATGGTGCACTCGCCGACTCGATCGATGGTTCCTTCTGCAACAACCTGCCCGATCACGTGCTGGGTACGCCGCTCACGGGCATGGGCAACATCTTCGAGTCCGATTGCCCTTCGAACTTCCCCAGGCCGAACGGTATCTCCCATCTCCAGACATACGATCCCTACGTTCGGGCTGAAGTCGAGTCGAACGGGTCCGTTCTCGAGCATGTTTCCGGTGGATACGGTGTCGAGGCTCGTGCTCGACTCAACAACTCGCCGTTTCCACCCTTCGCCCACGCGGAATCAGTCGGCGTCATCACCGGCTATGAACGACGAAGTTCCGGCATGAGCTACTCACTCAGTACCGAAGCGGATCTCCATGCTCTGGCCACCACCGTGAATCCCACGATGGAATGCAGTGGATCCGTCTACGCGGACACGATCGTCACCATCGAGACCGACAGGAACGAGATGCTCGAATTGAACATCAAGGGTCTGGGTGCCGCGGGCATGCATGAAACCTGGCATCAACGGTCGGTGATGGTCGAAGTGTACGACGCCAACACCTTCTCGGTGGTGGATCCGATCGTCATCGGCGACATCAACGAGGCGTGGAGGTACTCACTTCCCGCAGGCGGCAGGTACCACGTTTCCACTCAAATCGAGGTGTCGGGTTCCGCAAGACATGTCCTTCCCGGAGGATCCTCGGGTGTCGAACGTGCCTTCGAGGAGAACTGGCGCGTGAACATCGACTTCACGATCCTGGGTGACATCGGCAACGATGGCGTCGTGGACGGCGCCGATCTCTCCGCCATGCTCGGAAGCTGGGGTTCGGATGCCCAGGAAAGCGACCTGAATGGAGACGGCATCGTCGACGGGGGTGACATGGCGATCCTTCTCGGCAACTGGGGCTGATCCTGAACGATCGCATCATGGCTTCTTGCCGAAGCACGCGCGCTGGAAGACTGCTTCCGGCGCGCGTGCTTTTTCTGTGGGCCTTGGCGTGTGTGACATGCAGATCACGGGTCCGCGGTTTCCGGGTTCGATTCTCCCCTCTCGATTGAAACGGCCTGCAGCGTGATCCAACATCGCTTTCGTCTGGCGGGATTCATCGGAATCCCGGGGATCGATCCGCTCCTCCGGGTGGATAAGCATCGGTCTCGCGACAGCCATGGATGATCTTCATTGTTTCCGCATGTTCGATTGCAGGTGTCCATCGTGCCGATGTACAACAGTGGACCTGGATATTCGTGTTCGGCTCGAAGGAGAAAGATGAAAGAGATGACCGGAATCATCCGTATGTCGCTTGCAGGCCTGGTTTCCACCATGGTGGTCCCGGCCCTGTCCCATGCCCAGAACCAGACTGAGGATCTCTCGCCGATGATCCTGGGCGAGACGCCCTTCAACGTCACGATCGAGCAGATCGACTGGAAGAGCGACCCCCTCGGTACCGTCCACTCCGCGGCGGTCGGCGCGGTCCATGAGCAGGCGATCATCATCGGGGGCATGTCCGCAGGCATGCACGACTTCACCTGCGATGCTGGTGACAACTTTCCCAGCACGATCTTCAATCACACCATCTACATGGTCGATGCCCAGAACCAGACGACCGATGCACGACTGTTGGACGAGAAAAGCACCGGACTCGACGCCGAGCAGATCGCCGCCATGGCGTCGATCAACACCCTGTACGAGGAAGTCGATGGCAAGCTCCTGGTGGTTGGTGGTTACGGCATCGACACCAATGGGGACTACGTCACCTTCGACAGCCTGCGCGTCTTCGACATAGCCGGCGTGATCGGCTGGGTGGGTGGTGATGGTTCCCTCCTCGCGGATCACGTGACGTTCCATGCTCCGCCCGCCAACACCCCGAGTGATCTCGCGGACGACTTCTTCACCGTGACCGGCGGCATCATGCTGAAGAAGGGTGATGAATACTGGCTGTGTCTCGGACAGAACTTCCAGGGCGGGTACATCGACGGTAGTGACTGTCCTCCCACCTATGACCAGGTCTACACCAAGAGCATTCGTCGATTCCGATTGGACGTTGGTGATCCCAATGCCGAGCCCGAGTTCATCGGGGCCACTGCGGAACCGCCCACGTGGGCCCGCCGCCGCGACCTCAACATCCTGCCCGCCCGGGTCCCCGGTGGCGAAATCGGCGGGGTGGCGCTTGCCGGGGTCTTCACCGACTTCACCGGCGGCTATCCCGGAATCTGGACGGTGCCCATCGTCATCAACGGTAATGGCACCATGTCGATGGATGATCCCACCGATCCGAGTGCGCTTCGACAGGGTTTCAACGCCTACAACTCGGGGCGCTTGACGTTGTGGTCCGAATCTCGCCAGGAGAACTGGTTCCTGACCTTCGGTGGGCTCGGCTACCAGGTGCTCTGGAACGGCGAACTCTATCCGGACCCGACGATTCCATACTCCAACGACGTCATGGCGGTGCGCTACCGGCCCGAAAGCAACGAGTGGTCCCAGCACCTGCTCGGATCGACGTACCCCGACATCTACAGCTCCACCGGTGAACTCTACTTCCACGGAACCGAGTCCCTGACGATCCCTCGTGTCCCGATCTCTCCAGAAGGTCTCTACGACCTTGATTCGATCACCGAGCCGACCGTCATCGCCTGGATCTACGGCGGAATCCTTTCGACGGGGCAGGCGATCGTGACCAGCGGCGAGACCTTCGCCTCGAACTATCTCTTCAAGGTCATCGTGGAACCGGTCGATACCTGCATCGGCGATCTGGACAAGAACGGAATCGTCAATGGAGCCGACCTGCTCATGTTGCTTGGGCACTGGGGCAAGGTCGACCAGCGCAAACAGGTGATTGCCGATCTGAATGATGACGGCATCGTCAACGAACAGGACCTCACGATCCTGCTGAGTGACTGGGGACCGTGCCAGTGAAGCTTCGTTGAAAGAGGCTCCGAAACCGACTCCCTGACGTCGGTTGAAATTTCATGATCTCTTGGAGACACCCGTCCGCGGCAGGCCATGTCCTGACGGGGACATCGTCATGCCTTTTCAAGGGAGCTCATTCGTGACAACCATCACGCACAGTCTTCTCGCCATTTGCTTCGTTGGCCTGCTCTGCACTTCCCTCACGGCGCAGGAGGTGCCGGGCGACGCGTCCGCACTGCAACAGATACGCGAAGGCAACCGGGACTTCGCACTCGAATCCTTCGCGCACATTCAATGTGACAAGCCGAACCTGGCCTATTCGCCGCTGGCCGGCGTCTGAGGGCGCCTGATACGAACATATTTTTCCTCCGGCCTCTCGCCCGGTTTCACCGGGCGCGTTGCTTTTGTCCGGGTGCGTCGCTTTTCAATGCGAAGGACTCAGCCGCTCCAGCCCCCGAGGACCACGGCGAGATCGATGCCGTCGACTATGCCGTCACCGTTGATGTCCGCCGGACACCCGGGGCACGGTCCCCAGTTTCCGAGGACCAGAGCGAGATCGATGCCGTCGGTCGTGCCGTCACCGTTGATGTCGCTCGGGTCGCCCAGGGCGATCATGGTCACGTCGACCTGCGCGCTGCCGATCGGTTCCGGGCCGGCGCAGTACCCGGTCGCATTGGCGGCGGTCGTCACGCCCAGGCGGTAGACGCCCGCGATCAGGTTCAGGGTGGTGCTGCCTTCGTTGAGCGGGGAGCCATGGCTCTCGCTGAGAACGATGTTCCCCTCGGTGTCTCGAAGGGTGATGCCGGACGCGCCACCGAAGTCCCCGAGCAGCGCCCAGTCGATGGTCGCTTCGCTGTAGACGAGGACGTCGAGTGCGAAGGTCATATCAACCATCCCGGACCCCGAACTCGAGACGCAGTTGTTGCTGTCCGCGCAGCCGCCTGCCGCAGACTGGGCGGTCGCGGAGAACACGTTCAGTCCCTCGCTGCCGTTGAGACTCGCTGCACCGATGCCGTTGCTGCAGCACGTGGAGGCATTCGCGGTCAGGGAGATCGGCAGTTCATCCATCGATGTCGGATTCTCCGCCAGATTCTCACTGTCCGACTGGGGAGGTTGGTTGTTGCACCCGAAGAAGTCGGCGTTGGCCATGGCTTCGACCGATCCGCCCAGATCGGTCACTTCGAAGGCGATCGCGACCGCGGAGATGTCGAGGGTGCCTGCACCGAAGTTGTTGGCGTTGTAGCCACCCACCACGATGGTGTATCGCGTTCCCGCTTCGAGCGTCGCGGTCAGGGAAGTGGTGAACCCGGCGCACCCCACGGTGTCGTCGAGGCACGCGATCACGCTCGCCGGATCGCATCCATCGGCAAGGATCGCCAGGCGCGTGTCGAAATCCGCGCTGTTGCAGGTGGAGAAGGTGTGGTCGGTGGTCTCGCTCGCAGTGAAGTGGAAGTATCTGGCGGCATAAATCACGTCGTCACCGAAGTCGCCCGGGTTGCAGGCCCCGGTCAGGTCGCATTGGGTCCCGATCGCTGCGGTGGTGTCGAAGGCATTCGTGCCGATGGACAGTTCGCCGTCGATGGCGCAGAGTGTGGTGATCGTGACGGAGCCGTCACCATAGGCTTCGGACCCTCCGCCGATCCCGCCGCCGCCTCCGCCGCCTCCGTAACCGCTGATCTCGTAGAGAGCGTCGGGTACCAGGGTGTACTCGAAGATCCTCTCGTCGTAGAAGTTTCCGTCCGAGTCCACGCTCTCCACAAGCTTGCCTCCGGCGGAGAACGAGGCAGAGCCGATGCCGATGTTTCCCGATCCATCACCGATGGCATAGAGTTCGATGCGGGCGACCAGCGTCTGTTCGACCGTGAACGCGAGGGTGAATTCGCCGCTGCCGTCACCGGAGCCTTCCCCATCGAATCCGGATCCGAAGCCGCTGCCTTCTCCGCCCCCGGTGACGGTGAGGCTGGAGGCGTCGACCGAGCCGTTCACCTGACCGCTTCCGGATCCCCCACCCGTATTCGTGCTTGCGGATGCAGAGACCAACAGGGGCAGGTCGTCGAAGGAATCGGCCTGATCACCGTTCTGGTCGCTGTCACTGTCGCCGTTCGTGTAGTCGGAAGCCGATGCACTGGCCGACACCTCCGCACTGAACGAGACG
The DNA here is from genome assembly GCA_029246705.1 of Phycisphaerales bacterium. GTDB lineage: Bacteria > Planctomycetota > Phycisphaerae > Phycisphaerales > SM1A02 > JAKVBQ01. The sequence continues at coordinate 151,120 of JAQWMQ010000034.1, forward strand.
ATCTGATAGTCGTCGGCAAGGGCCTCGACTCCTGTCAGCAGCACAGCGCTCATCACTCCGGTCGCGAGGTGGATCAGCCGGTCATTCAGCATCATTCTCTCCAGACATGAAACAGGTGTGTCCCACCAATCTAGTTATTGAGGGCATCTTTGCACGTGGAAAAAATGGAGCAAGCCGCTGATTCCACTGCTTCGGGCGTGTCAGGAGTTGGGATCTCAGGCCGAAGCGGCCCTGACAGCCGCGCAGAACGCCTCGATGAGTTCCGGGTTCTTCCGTCCACGACTGGATTCCACGCCGCTGGAGACATCGACGCCCCAGGGGGCCATGGTCTCGATCAGTGACGCGACATTCGTCGGAGTCAGTCCGCCGGCGACCAGCAGGGGGGTCTCGAGCATCGACGACATCGCCTTCAAGGCCTCGTGGTCGAAGGCCTCTCCGGTGCCGCCGACCGTCGAGCCGTCGATCACGAGGCGATCGACCGCAGGGCAGCGATCCCAGCGTTCCACCGTGACCGGATCGAAGCGGAAGCCGCGGATGATCTGGTACCCCTCGGAACGGAGCTCTTCCGCCACCTGTTCGTCCTCTCGGCCATGCAGTTGAATCCATTCATGCGGCCAGGCGAGCATCTCATCCATCGGCGCGTCGACGAAGAGCCCTACGGGTTCGATGCCGTCCGGAATCATCGAGGCCAGCTCGGCCGCCACCTCGGGCTCCACGTGGCGTGGGCTGCCTGCATAGCACACGAATCCGATGTAGTCCGCACCGCTCTGTACTGCGGCCTGCAGTGCGGTTTCCTCCGAGATCCCGCAGATCTTGATCCGCACGTGATGGCTCATGAATCTATCTCCTCCCGCAACGCAGCCAGCAGTCGGCGGTGTGCATCGTCGGTCAGGGTCGGTTCGAGTTCATCCATGAGCTGGCGGGCACGCTCCGGGTTCCGGTGCTTGCGCACATAGAGGACCGTGAGCAGCAGGGCGGTCTCCCGGTGCCTGCGGTCCGATCGAAACCGTTCGAGGTAGAACTCATAGGCCTTGGCGGACTCGGCGTAGCGTTGCTCGGCGTAGAGGGTGCTTGCAACATCAAGTTGCTGTTCCACGGACAGGATGAACTTCGGGTGTTTCTTGAGGGCATCGGCATAGCAGGCGGCAGCCCCAACCGATTCATGTTCCCGAAGCAACCTGTTGATCTCCGTTCTCGCTGCCCGGAGTTCCTCGGGTTCCTCCGGGGTCGTCTTGCGCTTGCGCATGTTCGACAGTCGCACGGAGGTGTCGGCGGTTGCGCTCGCCCAGGGGCCGGCGGCGGTGTTCGCCACCGCCTTGCGCATCGCGGCCCTGCGCCTGGACTGCTTGAACAGGTAGAAGATGTCGAAGTCGTCGTGCTTCAGGATCCCACTCGCCAGCAGGATCACCGCGACCGTGAAGCCGAAGACACTTCCCCCGATGTGGGCCCAGTAGGCGGTGTTCGAACTCTGGAGACCCAGGAAGTTCGTCAGCTGGCCGATGACATCAAGCGCGAAGAATATGCCGACGACGACCAGTGCGGGGACCCAGAAGACCCCGATCAGGAAGAAGAAGATCAGCATCCTGATCCTGGCCCGGGGAAAGAGGGCCACGAAGGCGCCGGTCACGGCCATGACCGCGCCACTGGCTCCGATCATGATGGAATGATCCCCGCCGATCGCTGCGGCTGCCCACTGCGCAAGCACGGAGGCCAGCCCGCCACAGAGGTAGAAGATCGCGAAGCCGACGCGTCCCAGGCGATCCTCCACGGCACATCCGAAGACCCACAGGAAGAGCATGTTGAACAGGACATGAAAGACGTCGCCGGGATCATGGAGGAAGAGGCAGGACACGTACGTCCAAGCTCGTAGCGGCTCTCTGGTGTTGAAGGCGCCGAAATCGATGATGCCCGAGACGTCCCGGCCGGTCTCCTTCGCGAGAATGAACACCAGCGCGAAGGTCACGGTGTTCAAGACCACGATGATTGGTGTCACCAGGGGACTCTTGCGCGGGTTTCGATCGGTTCCAAAGGGGATGAACATGCATTCGAGTGTAGAGAACCCGCCATTATCTCGCTCGAAACGGGGTGTTGAACCGCGGGCCGAGGGCACCTATGATGGATGACTCTCCGTACAGGAGAGCTTTCGTCGTTTGAGCAGGTGGGATGCTTCAGCGACGTGTCTCGGACAGAATGAACGGCTTACAGGCAGCCGGCCCTCCGGTCTGCCGACGCGGGTTCCCACACCCGTACGCCCATGATGGAAAACTGATCGACGATGAGCGTGAACTTGGACGAGAAGATCTTTGACAAGGGCCTGGCCAACACCATCGCCGCTGAATCGAAAATGTCCTACATCGATGGTGTCAACGGCATCCTCGAGTACGTGGGGATCGACATCGATTCTCTTGCGCGCAACTCGACCTTCGAGGAGACCACGTTCCTGCTCTGGAACGGTCGCCTGCCGAACGAGCAGGAACTCGCGACCCTCGTCGCCGCGTTCAGGGCCGAGTACCACATCCCCGCGGGACTCATCGACCTGATCAAGACGTTCCCCACCGATGCCGCGCCGATGCATGCACTCCAGACCGCGGTTGCGGCGCTGGCCCTGCACGACTCCGAAGCCGACGTGAACGATCCTGACGCCAATCTTCGCAAGTCGATCAAGCTGGTGGCGAAGACCCCGGCGATCGTTGCCGCCTTCGATCGTCATCGGAAGGGCAAGGAGATCATCGATCCCGACCCCTCGCTGGACATCGCCTCGAACTTCCTCTGGATGCTCAACGGCGAAAAGCCGACCGACACCATGTCGAAGGCCCTGGATGTCTGCCTCATCCTGCACGCTGATCACGGCACCAACGCCTCGACCTTCACCTCGCTGGTGGTGATCTCCACGCTTTCAGACATGTACTCGTCGATGGCGGCCGCCATCGGTGCCCTTCGCGGACCCCTGCACGGTGGAGCGAACGAGGGCGTCATGCGGATGCTCGATGAGATCGGCGAGCTGGACAACGTCGACGCCGCGATCAACCAGAAGCTGGCCGACAAGGACAAGATCATGGGCTTCGGCCACCGCGTGTACAAGGCGGTTGATCCTCGTGCCACCTACCTGAAGACCTTCACCAAGGGGCTTGCCGAGGACACCGGCAACCTGAAGCTCTACGAGATGTCGAGCCGCATCGAGGAGATCATGAACGAGAAGGTCGGGTCCCGCGGGATCTACCCGAACGTCGATTTCTACTCCGCGACGACCTACTTCTCGCTCGGCCTCGAACTGGACCTCTTCACGCCGCTGTTCGCCATCGCCCGCATGGTCGGCTGGACCGGACACTGCATGGAGCAGCTCGAGGACAACAAGCTGATCCGCCCCGGCTCCAACTACGTCGGTCCCCACGAGGTTCCCTACGCACCGCTCGACCAGCGTTAGGCGACACCGCTCGAGCGTGCTTCACCCCGGCATGGGTCCTGTGACCCGTCGGTGCGTGTTCGGCCGGAGCCGAAGCTTGAATCAGCTCGCAGGTTCCTTGCCGGTCGGATCGTCTTCAGGGGTGGGCGGCGTGGCGCCCTCGTCCATCTCCAGGGTCATGGTCGGGAACGCGAAGTCCAGACCTGCCTTGCGGAAACGGTTCAGGATCTCGAGGTTGATCTTCTGCGAGATCTCAAGGCTTTCCACGTAGTTGGTGGTGGACTGCCAGTAGGTGCACTTGATCACCAGCGATGAATCCGCGAAGTCGGAGAAGAACACCCGAGGTGGTCGTCCGTACGGAGTCACCACGGTCTCCTCGAGGATCGCTCGGATCATCGACACGCCTTCATCGAGCTTCTCGACCGACGTGTCGTAGGTGACCCCGAGCTTGATGTCGCACCTGATGTGCGGCCTTCGACTGATGTTCTCGATGCGTCCGTGGGTGATCTCGCCGTTCGGCAGGTAGATGAGGTTGCCGTCGCTGATGCGCAGGCTGGTCGACCTGAGACCGAGTGACTCGACCTTGCCTCGGTCATTGCCGATGCAGATGGTGTCACCCTCTCGGAAGGGGCGTTCGGTGAGCAGGATGATGCTCGAGAAGAAGTTCTTGAGGGTGTCCTGGGCGGCCAGAGCGAAGGCGAGTCCGGTGACCCCGGCTCCGGCAAGGAGCGTGGTGGGACTGAACCCGATCTGTCCCAGCATCTGTGCGAGCAGGATGATCGCGATCACGATCGAGAATGATCGCACCATGACCCGTATCAGGGCCGGGTCCATGCCGGTGGAATCGGTTCCTCGAACCGCGATGATCATGATTGCGAAGATGTTCCCCAGGGTGAGGATCGCGCCGATGAAGGCAACCATCATGATCACCGTGCTGCCCACCGCGAAGACCTCGAGCACCATGCCGTTCAGGAAGACGTGGTACTCGAGAAAGTGCATGAAGCCGTACATGAGCCATCCGACCAGGATCAGCACGATCAATCTCAGGAATCGTCTGGCCTGCGTCAGCTGCTTCGGGCGATTGTGCTTGCTGATCAGAGAGATCAGGGCGAACACCAGGAACAGGACGAGCAGTGCGACCAAGGTGGCGCACCATTGCCAGAGCGACTGTCCGAGCAGCGAACTGCCCGACCAGGCGGGCAGGTCCTGCACCAGGAACGAAGGAATCAACCAGCCCGGCTCGAAGAAGTGGAGTCGAACGAGATCGCCTTCGCCTGCGATCGGCTTCTCCATCATGACCCGTTCATAGGCCCGAAAGGCGCGGTCTCGGGTCTCCTTCGAGATCACCCAGTTGCCTTCGCGGTCGCCGGATTGAATCCGGATCAATTCGATCGGCACGTCCAGCATTCGGTAGAAGTTCCGTGATTCGCCCGAAGACATCGCTGCGATGCCCGCGGCATCGGGAATGGTCTCCCATACCGGCATCGGGACCCGTCGCATCATGGCCCGGAGGTAGACGGCGGCGTCGGTTGCCACCGCATCCTGGAATTTCGGTGCGATGTCCTCGACGTCGAAGCAGTAGGCGATTTCCTCCTCGATCCACCCGACTTCACGCTCGTTCTCGCGCGTTCTTCCCTCGGTGGTGAGGATGTACTTGTAGTCGTTGACTGTGCGGCCCAGGCTCCACATGGTCGCCCTCGGGCTGGAGAGAATCGTCGGTCGAACGTTGTAGTTCGGGTTCTTCGAAGGAGGTGCCTTCTCAACCACCGCGATGGGATGCTTTGCGCCGACCTGGGTCTCCGGTCGCTGGCCGGCCCCGGGCATGTTGCGGTCAGTCCGAACCGTTTCCGCCGCCTTGTCGTCATCCGGCATGGGGCAGGCGGTCACCGATTCCGTGGCCCGCCCGACGAACAGGATGCAGAGAACCAGCAGGGCGGTCAGCCAGGTCGACCCGCCTCCACGAGACATGTGAAGGTTCGACTGCATCGGGGCGTGGGGCTGGGTCTCGGACAACTCGAATCTCCCTTCGTGCTCGGTGGGTCACTGTTGTTCTTCGGCTTCGACCCTGATCGGTGTCTGCACGCTACGGTTTCAGGCAGGTGGGATCAAGTGATCGGTTGGACGGTGCGTGATCTTCACCCCATACTGCTTCCATGGACGATCGAGCTCCCCAACTCGCGAGCGAACTCACGCAGGGGGCCGTCCCCTCTGGTCAGGTGGTCTGGTTGATCCTGCCGGCCCTCGCGCTGGTCATCGGCGCGCTGCTCTCGGTTCGCATCCGCATCGGGGCTCGATCCCGCTCCGGACTCCAGCACCTGGCTGCCGGCGTCGTCACCGCTGCGGTCGCGGTCGATCTCGTACCGGAGATGGTGGGGGTGGAACGAATCCCGGCGGTCCTCATCGGTTTCACGATCGGTACCGCGTTGGTCCTGACCCTCAAGGCGTTCGGTTCCAGATCCTCCGAAGGTGATGACGGCCAACCGCGGAGATTCACGTCGATAGTCGGTGCGGTCGGTCTTGACCTCGCGGTCGACGGGCTCCTGGTCGGTATCGCCATCGCGGTCAGCGGCAGTGGCGCGATGCTCGGCATCGCCATCGCGATCGAGACGCTCGCCCTCGGACTTGCCCTTGGAGGCACCCTCTCGAAGTCGCGGCTCGCGACCGCTCGAATCCTGTTGCTCATGCTCGGGCTTGGGGTTCTGCTCTTCGTCAGCGGACTGCTCGGGTTGGGCGGTGCGGGCCTGCTTGCCGGATCGGTGCAGACCGGAGTGGTCGCCTTCGGTGCCGCGGCGCTGCTCTACCTGGTGGTCGAGGAACTCCTGGTCGAGGCGCATGAACGCGGTGACACCACCCTGGGTTCGCTGCTCTTCTTCGTCGGTTTCGCCGGTGGCGTGCTGCTCGCGAATCTCGAGGGTTGAATCCTCAATCGTCTTCCGCAGCCCATGCGCGGTAGCGCTCCGTGGCACACGATGCGTCCGTGAAGACTCCGGCCTCGTCCGCCAGCCGGGCCACGCGTTCAAGGTGCTTGCGATCACGTTGCCGTTCCTCGCGGTTTGCGAGCATGCGATTCGGTTGTCGCCCATCGAGCCAGGCGAGGAAGGCGAGTCCGGTCTTGTAGAAGCGGGTGGGCGCTTCGAAGATCGCCTGGCCAAGCGCTTCGCACGGGCGCATGATCCGTTCGTAGCCCGCTCGATCGCCGAGTTGGAGTCGCCTGAGCGCGAGCGCGGCGGGTTCCGCGATCGCATCGAAGATGCCGAGAAGGGCGTGACTGAAGTCCCCAAGCGGAACGGAACGCCCGCCGATCGTGGTGTGACGGACCGGGTCGCCTTCACCGGCGATCAGGTCACCGAAGTGGAAGTCGTCACCGGTCAGCATCAGCTGGTCCCGCTCGAGGAGATCCGCCCGGAGTCGTTTCTCGAGCCCGGCATCGAGCATCGAGAGCTTCGCGCCCCGGACCTTCGCCGGGTCCAGCCGCATGACCCGCTCGAAGGCATCACCCGGGAAGTAGCCCTCGAGCTCCGGCAGGAACATCGGGCCGAGCCAGTGAACCAGCAGGGGCCCCTCGGAGCTGTTGCGGATGATCTCGCCGTAGACCCGGACGTAGTCATCGGCCTCGAGCCCTTGCCGGGAGAGCAGCGGGATCGGCAGGATGATCGGGACCCCGCCGGCGGCGCGAATCACCTCGACCTGTTCACACACCCCGTCGATCGCACGGTTGGTGGTCTCGACCGCTTCGAGGTGATCGGTTCCGGCGCCCGCGCAGAAACCCGCGGCGAGTTCCAGTGCGCCGGTGCGTTCGATCAACGCCCGCGCGGCCTCCCAGCCGATCGAGAAGCGTTGCGCGGTGTCCATCGCTTCGGCGATGCCCATGCCGGTCGCGCCGATCCGCGAACGAATCGACATCGTGGTGTTCCAGTCGACGTGTTCGGCGATCGTCTGCGCACTGCCGGGTGCCTCGATCGAATGTCCGATCGTGGCGTAACGCTCCTCCATCACGACGTGGGCAGCGGCCCAGCAGAGGCGGGGCAGCGGCGTGGATCGATCCACGCCTTCGGCGAGTTCACGCCAGCGGTCCTGGCGGAATTCAACCGACACCGAGTTGATCCAGAAAGTTCGGGAGCTGGAGCACCAGCACGCTGACCAGGCCTCCGGTAATCGCTGCGATCGCGAGCATCATGCCGATCGACCACATCGCCGAGCTGGTCACCCCCGGACGATCCCTGCCGAGGTAGTCCTTTCGGAGGTTCAGGATCAGGAACCCGAGGTAGCTCACGGGCAGGAAGACTCCGCAGATGATGTTGGTCGGGACGGGGACCCAGGCCGCCAGTTCCGACCACCAGATCGCACCGAGGACGCCCACCGCAGGCAGCAATGTGAAGAGCTTGTGGCCGGTCGATTGTTCCTTGAACCCGAAGAGCTTCACCCCTGCGAACCCGGAGGCGAGCATCTGCATGGTGATCGAGGAGAGCGCCATTGCGAGGATTCCAAGTCCGAAGATCCAGAGTCCCACCGTCTCCCCGAGCCGGCCCGGTTCGGCGAAGATCTCGGCGGCGGCGCGTGGCGTGATCTTGCTGCCCACGAACGGTGCGTCCCCGTAGTAGAACACCGATGCACTCGCCGCCACCATCAGGCTGACCGCGATCGTGAACGGGAGGAACATGCCGAGGAGGAGGTCAAGCAGTGCGACATCTCGATCGCCCCGACCCCATCCCTTGCGCAGCAGGGTGTAGGGATAGACGAAGAGCATGTTGGCCCCGACCGCGGCGGCCAGTCCGCTGACGATGACCACCGTCGAACTGATCGACGTCTGTTTGCCCAGTGCATTCACCCCGTTCCAGTCATCAGGAACGGTCGTCGAGAATCCGGCGATGAACGCACCCGGTTTGGGGAGCCCGCTGCGGATCACCACCACCAGCATGCAGAGGATGATGAACCACACCATGCCGGTCAGGAGCAATTCGTAGAACCGGACCACGCGACCGCCGCGTCCGTAGAGCAGCCCGATCGGGATGCACCACGCCAGGGCGACCAGTCCCGCGAGCCAGGGTTCGATCCCGAGCAGGAGGCTGAGCATCGCGGCGGCCAGTGCGTATTGCGCGAACTGCCAGATGATCGAGGAGATCAGTCCCCCCCAGGCGAACGCCCAGGCGAACGCCGGGTGGACGTGTTCCTTGAGGGCGTCGTAGGGATCCTTCCCGGTGGAGAGCGTCTGCCAGGAGACAACAGCCATCACGATGATCCCGAGCAGCATGCTGGTCGGGGCGACCCAGAGCAGCTGGTAGCCGAAGGCCGCGCCCGCGAAGAGTGCGGCGAACGCGCTGCCGCCGCCGAGGGTCATCGCCGACTGCATGTAGCCGGGCCCCAGCGTGCGCAGGTAGCGACGAAAGAGGGAACCGTTCGAACCGGATGACTTGAGGTCGGTGCTCATCTCACGTTCCCTTCCTGGAGGCTTCGGTCCGGATCGTCCGGATCGTCTTGGCCTGCGGCATGATCTTGTAGTAGGGGTCGAGCGGGTAGCAGCCGGAGATCATCCCGTTGCGCGGCCCCGTGGTGCAGTCGCTGAAGGTTCGGCAGAACCGTTTCTTGTCGAGAGGGCGTCCCGCGATCACGTCGGCAGGAAGATCGGGGTAGGACAGCGTGGAGCGACCGAGTCCGACGAAGTCCACGTGACCATGTCGGACCTCGTGCTGGGCGACATGGGCAAGCCAGTCCTGGAGGTAGGAGTACCCGGTACCGACCAACGGCAGCTCGGGCACCCGGGCCTTGATCTCCCGAACCGTCTGGAGCTGCCGGATCACCTCCAGCAGTGGGTCACGCGGCGGAAGATAGCCGTCGCTCGGCGGATAGGCAGCGGGTCGCTGCAGGTGAGGGCAGTAGTAGGGGGAGCCCACCGTGAGATTGGCCATCGCGATGCCGAGACGCTGCGCAAGCTCGAGAAACGCCACGGGTTCGGTCCAGTCCGATTCGATGGGATTGTCCTGGTCCACTCCGAAACCGTGGAGCCACGGCAGGTTCGCCTCGAGATCCAGCGGGACTCCGGTTCGATCGGTCTCGTCCGCGACGAACGGGTAGAGATCGGTGATGGAGACCCGTGTTCCCAGCAGAAGCCGTGGGCACGCCGACTGCACGCCTTCGACGATTTCGCGAAAGAGACGGGTGCGATTCTCGAACGAACCGCCGTAGTCACCCGGACGGGTTCTCGCGCCGAGCAGCTCATGCAGCAGGTAGCCGTGGCAGGCCTTGATGTCGACGAAGTCGAAACCGACTTCGGCTGCGACGATGGCGGCCTTGATCATGTTGTCCCGGATCGTTCGCAGTTCATCGTCGGAGAGGACGTGCGTCCCGGCCGGCAGGTCGTACTTCGCCGCCAGTACCGGGTTCTGTTCGGCGATCCTTGGTTCCATGCCGCCTTCGGGTCTCGCAAAGCGACCGGAATGCGTGAGCTGCAGCCCGACGAGCAGGTCCTCGTCGGTTTCGAAGGCCGACCGGTGGCTCGAGCGCAGTTCACCCAGCAGCAGGGCCAGATTGGCGTGGTTGTCACGATCAGGGTTCAGGTAGAGCTGGTTCGGGTTCGCTCGTCCATCGGCCTGGACGGCGAAGGCCTCGCCACCCCAGATCAGTTTCGCCCCGCTTTCCCCGAAGCGACGCCAGCGACGCACGGTGTGTTCGGTCGGTGCGCCCTGCTCGGTGCCGTCCCAGCCTTCCATGGGGTGCACGCAGAAGCGGTTGCCGATCGTCCGCGTGGTGCCGTCGGGAATCTCAAGGGACAGAGGTCGTGCAAGCGGGCCGTCAGCGGCTTCGAGCTCGAGATCGCAGAAATCCTCGCCGCCGCAGCTCGCGAGATACGCATGGAAGGCTTCGATCGTCTTCAGGCGTCCGAGGGGAGTGAAGCTCATTCGGTCTCCGAAGCCAGGAATGAACCGAGCGGACCACCAAGTCCGGTTCCGTCGATCACGCCATCAAGATCGAGTGCGCCATCCTCGATGCGCACTCGGGTGAACCCGTCGTCCTGACGGTACAGCGCGGGCAACGCTTCGGCGAGCCACCCCGCCGTGGGCGTGGGCAGGTGATCAAGTCCCCTGAAGTAGTGGTGCCCGTTTCGTTCGACGTGGGTCATGCCCAGGGTCGCCTGGAGTGCCAGGTCCTGCTGGAGTGGAATCGAGCCCAGGGTGGTCAGGTCTTCGGCGCTCTGGAAGAGATGGTGTTCGCCCGCCGCCCGACGGACGTCGATCAACGCCCGGTTCGCGATCGCCCTGAACACGCCCTTGCACGACTTGATGCTGGTTCCGGCGTAGCCGAGCGCGATCGCCCTGCGAAAGGCGTCGGCGTCGGTGTCGGCCTCGTCGATGATCACCGGTGCGAGCGCGGCAAGCCTCGGCAGGGCTGCATTCGCGCCCGGGTCGAAGGTCTCCCGGCGGGGCAGTGGTTGTTCGATCAACGCCAGTCGCTCGATGAGCGGCCCTGCGTCCGGGTCGGAACGCAGGTCCTCGAGCATGCCGGCAAAGCCCTCGAGGTCGGTGCACTGCTCGTTGCCGTCGAGGGTGAACCGCGCTTTTCCCCCGACGCGGTCGGCCACGATCCTTCCGACATCCCTGAGCCGGGCGATGTCCTGCACCGGGTCGCCGCACACCTTCACCTTGAACCAGCTCAGTCCGTAGGCCTCGATGTCCTCTTCCAGTGACTGCGGCAGCCCGTCGGCGACGCTCTGGTCCGGTGGGATCTCGGAGACCCTCAAGGGGTCGAGCATGCCGACGGTGTGTCGAAGGTCGATGGTTCGCGGTGGATCGGGGAGTCGGTCCGGGGTCCAGCCACTGGCTTCACCCACCAGGCGACGGGGGTTGAAGCCATAGAGCCCATCCCGAAGTGCCCGGTTGAAGGAGCACCCGGCGAGCCGTGCCACGGCGTCGATCATCCCGCGTTCCACCATGGCGACGCCGAAGCCTCGGACCAGTGCGTCCGCATGATGGTGGTCACGGGCCCCGACCCGTTCACTGTGGATGACGCTCCAGAGTTCGAAGACCGGATGCGCACCGGCGGTGTCGCCCAGTGCGCAGGCGATAGAAGCGGCAGCCTTGATGCTGTCGGCCAGGGCCGATGCATCCTGCTCCGGGGTCGATTCGGGATTCTTCTCGAACCACTTCGGCACCAGGAGATCGCTGGCTCGTCCCGTGGCTCGCCTGCCGTCGGTCGTCTCGACCACCACCTCGAGTTCGGCGAGCCGCACCGTCTTCAGTACCTGTACCCCGAACTTGAAGGGCAGCCTGGTCTGGAGGGATCGTTCGGCGAATCTGGTCTCGACCACGCGTATCTGCATGAGGGGAGTCTACCGGGCACCGCCCCCTCGCCGTGGCGCGCCGAACTGGGTACCGTCCGAATGAGATGTCCATCAACCTCGACAACAATGCCACCACCCGTCCCGCGCCTGAAGTGATCGCCGCCATCACCGAGTGCCTCGAATCGGACTGGGGCAACCCCTCGAGCGCCCATCGGCGCGGCATCGGGGCACGCCGACGTGTCGAACTGGCGCGCGACTCGGTTTCTGCGCTGCTGGGCTGCGAGCCCAGCGAGGTGATCTTCACCTCCGGCGGGACCGAAGCCGGAAACCTGGCGGTGGTGGGGGGCTTTGAGCAGGCTCGTTCCATGAATGCCAGGCGAACCATCGTGGCCGCTGCCGCCACCGAGCATCCGGCGATCCGGGATTCGATCGCCGAGTGTGCCCGTTTGGGAGCCGAGCCCCGACAACTCGCCGTCGATCGCAACGGACTGGTGGATCTCGATGCGCTGGAGCACTTTCTGAAGGCGGAGGGCGATCGGTGTGCCCTGATCTCGGTGATGTGGGCCAACAACGAGACCGGTGTCATCCAACCGATCGAGCGGATCGGAGCCCTCTGCCGCGATGCCGGTGTCCTGCTCCATACCGATGCCGTTCAGTGGGTGGGGCGGATGCCCTGTGCTTTCGCGACACTGCCCATCGACCTGCTCTCCTGTTCCGCGCACAAGTTCCACGGTCCCAAGGGCGCAGGTGCGCTGGTGATCCGGCGGGGGGTCCGGGTCACACCGCGCTCGCTCGGGGGTTCTCAGGAACGGGAACGACGTGGCGGTACGGAGAACGTCCCTGCCATCGCGGGCATGGGGGTCGCCTGCGAGCTGGCTCGCACCTGGCTCAAGCTGGATGCGATCGAACAGATGGCCGCCCTGCGTGATTCCCTCGAGCAAGGGCTCGAGGAGGCCCTTGGCCACATGGTGGTGCATGGCCGGGACGTGCCGCGACTCTGGAACACCAGCAACATCGCCTTTCCGGGAACGGAATCGCAGTTGATGGTCGTGGTGCTCAGTGAACGAGGGCTTGCCGTTTCCGGCGGAGCTGCTTGCGCGAGTGGGTCGATCCAGCCTTCAGGCGTGCTGCTTGCCATGGGGCTCGACCCGGAACTCGCAGGGTCCAGCCTTCGACTCAGCCTCAATCGCTCGAGCACCCCCGAGATGATCCAGTCGGCGACGGAGATCCTCACCAGCGCCCTCAGGGCTGCCCAGGAGACCTGAGGGGCAGCGCCACCGGCGACGGGTCCACCAGCAACGTGGTCTTCTTGGCGAGCAGCGTGAAGCGGTCCGGGGCCTCCTCGATTGCCCGCACGATGCGGCCGGAGGTCGCTCCATCTCCGTAGGGGTTCACCACCTGTTGCAGGTTCAGCGCAAGGGCTTCTTCGATCGCGCGTCCGATCGCCACCGGCTCCGCAACTGAATCGACCACGTTCGCGGCGCGTTCCCGCCCGGCCTGTCTTTCGCCGACGCAGATGGCTGGAACAGGTATCGAGGGGCTTTCCATGAGCACGCTCGATGAGTTGCCGATGATCGCCTTGCAAGCGCGCAGCAGCCCGAACCAGGTTTCCGGAGGCAGGTTGGTGAAGAGGTGGATCCCGTCCCGTCGCCGGGCCAGGGCCTCGACCTCGGCTCGGATCTCCCGACCGCCTTCATCTGCGTTGGGGAAGGCGAAGAGACACTGCTCCGGTCGCGGCTCGATGGCCTTGATGAGTGCCCGTGCGTCGGCAACCGGGTCGGGTGCCAGGGTCACGGGATGGACCCCGACCAGGATCAGGGGGTGCTTCAGGTCCAGCTCCAGCGATGACTCGAGCTCGGTCTTGTCTGGAATCGAGGCAAGACGCAGGTGGTCGAGGCTCCCCGCACCGACCGTGTGCACCCGCCACGGCTCTTCGCCAAGGGCCAGCACGCGTTGAGCGGCGAGCGGCGTGGTCACCAGGTGCAGATGGCTGAGCTTCGTCAGTGCATTGCGAACCGCGTCGTCGATCGCCCCTTCGCTGCGTTCCCCGCCTTCAACGTGCACGATCGGCAGCCGCATCGCGAGTGCCGCGCTTGCGGGGGCAAGCATTTCAAAGCGATCAGCGACCACCATCAGGAGATCGGGCGCCAGCGCCTCCAGGCAGTCGGCGAAGGCGCAGGTGGCGATGCCGATGGATCTCGCGGCATCCACGCCGGTTTCGATTTCAAGCGGTGCGGGTACCGGTATGACTTGAAAACCCTCTGATTCAAGACGTTTCACGCCTTCACCGAATTCGGCCTGAAGCATGGCGCCGGTCGCAAGCACGGAAACCCTCACGGAATCGCTGCCCTGCAATGCGCGCAAGGGATGGATCAAGTGTGCCAGGTCGGCTCGGCTCGAGGAGACCACGGCAAGGTGTCGAGTTGATCGGTTCAAAGGCATCGTGTGCGGGGGCTTTCGGTGGGCAGGTGTCGGTCAGACGCTTTTATTGAGCCCTGTGCGGTGTGATTATTACGGCAAAATGTGCCGATTCTCAGGATATACACTTGCAATAGGGCGAGAACCGTGAGTATTGTCCTATTGGAGGATGCTGCGGAAAAGGGTTCGCAGCCACAATTTGCGCTACACGCCGGTCACTGGCCGGCCGAGGCTTTGTGTACATGGTCTGCCCCTCCGGCAGAATCATCCGTGTGCAGATCAGACGAGGGTCATCGTCCATTGTGACGGTCGATACGGGACCTCGGTGAAAAGGAACGCTGTCGGTGCGTACATGCGCCCCGTCAGCCAGGGAAGAGAGTCCGTATGGGCTCGGGGATCAGGAAAAGGAAGACGCAGTCGAAGGCGGCTGCTCAAAGAAGTGAAACAGGAAGAAAAAGGGACGATGACTACACAATCGCACACAAGACGTAACGTGCTCGCAGGTGGGCTGGTCGCAGCCTTCATCGGCGCAACCGCCATGGGTGACGTGTTCTACCGCAACGAAATCAGCGGTGACCTCCTCATGGGCGATGAGCTGTTCGAGTCGTTTTCCACCGTTGCCAATTGGGACGGTCCGGAATATGACTGGGACTTCAGCGGTGATTTGATCATGGGCTCAGCCGGCATCGACATCCGTCAGGTCTCGGTTCGTTTCGACTTCTCCTTGGAAGTTGGCGCTTCGGTCAACTTCTCCCATGACGAATTCTTCGGTTGGGTCTTCACTGACGTGAACGACACGATGGATGACTTCGGCTCCGTCGGGGTGACCGGGCGTGGTATGGACGTCGATTGGGGCTCGGTTGATGCCGGTGTGCTCAACGCCGACCAGTTCTACGTCGATCTCGGGTCCATGAACGCCGATGACTTCATCAGTAACGGCGATTACATGCGACTCACCATGAGCTTTGTTCCTGCCCCTGCTGGCGCCCTCGCGCTGCTGGGCGTTGGTCTCGGACTGGGCGGCCGTCGTCGCCGGGCCTGAGGCTCCATTTCAACGAATTGCTCGTTACTACGACGCGATCTATGCCGCCAGGGGTCGAGACCCCTTCGGTGAGATCGCGTTGTTGTTTCCGGCCTGGGCGGCAGACGGCCTGGACGTCGAAACGCGCAGGATCCTCGACGCAGGCTGCGGTACCGGGATCCACCTGGATGCCTTGGGCCAGCACGGGGTGGTCGAGGGGCTCGACCGGTCCCGGGACATGCTCGCTTACGCCCGGGCCCGCCACCCTGACAGACCGCTGCATCTCGGTGATTTCACTGGTTTCAGGCTTGAATCACGCTTCAACGTGATCTGCTGCCTCTTCGGCAGTATCGGTTATCTCCCGGATCGGACCGCCTTGCGACGTGCCTTCTCCTGCCTGGGCGACCACCTGGCTGCAGGGGGAGTGCTGCTGGTCGAGCCTCCAGTCGTCGCCGACGCCCTGGAACCTCCTCGCCCACAGCGCATCGAAACCGTGCTCGAGGGCCGGCCATTGATTCGTGATGGCTCCGCTCGCGCGGTCGGGCAATCGCTCGAGATCGAGTTCACCTGGCGGCATCTGGCCGGACCGACCGAGCCCGAGTGCACGGTGCTCGAGCGGCATCGGATGCTGCTTCTGCCCTCGGACTGCTGGCTTGAAGACATGAAAGACGCGCTCCCAGAGGGAACGCGTCTTTCGTTTGAATCTGCCGGCCCCCGAGGGCGAGGCCTGTTCAAGGCGGTCGTCAGCCCAGTCGGTGGGCCCGGTACCGGTTGATCAGCTGGTTGGTGGAGGAATCGTGGTCGGTGACCGTCTCGGACTGGCTGAGCTCGGGAATGATCTTCTTCGCCAGCACCTTGCCGAGTTCGACGCCCCACTGGTCGAAGGAGTTGATGCCCCAGATCGTGCCCTGGGTGAACACCTTGTGCTCGTAGAGCGCGACCAGCCGTCCCAGCGTCTTGGGGTCGAGCTTCTGGGTCATGATCACGTTGGTGGGGCGGTTGCCGTCGAATTCCTTGTGGGGCAGCAGTGCGTCGGCGACGCCTTCGGCCTTCACCTCGGCTTCGGTCTTGCCGAAGGCGAGGGCTTCCGCCTGGGCGAACACGTTGGAGACCAGCTTGTCCTGGTGGTCGCCGATCGGGTTCGCGGGCTGGCAGAAGCAGATGAAGTCGCAGGGGACCGGCTTCGTGCCCTGGTGGATCATCTGATAGAAGGCGTGCTGGCCGTTGGTGCCGGGTTCACCCCAGATCACCGGGCAGGTGTCCCAGCCCACGCGGTCGCCACCAAGGGTGACGTGCTTGCCGTTTGATTCCATCTCCAGCTGCTGGAGGTAGGCGCTGAAGCGGCACAGTTCGTTGTCGTAGGGGAGCACCGCGACGGTGTCGCACCCCAGGAAATTGCGGTTCCAGAGACCAACGAGGCCGAGCAGCACCGGGAGGTTCTCCTCGAGGGGAGTGCTCCTGAAGTGGACGTCCATCTCGTGGAAGCCGTCCAGCATCTCCTGGAAGTGGTCCGGCCCGATGGCGAGCATGGTCGAGAGACCGATCGCCGAATCCATCGAGTAGCGACCTCCGACCCAGTCCCAGAAGCCGAACATGTTGTGGGTGTCGATGCCGAAGCCACCGACGCCCTCGGCGTTGGTGGAGACCGCCACGAAGTGCTTGGCCACCGCGCTTTCATCGCCACCAAGCCCGGCCAGCGACCAGTCGCGGGCGGTATGGGCGTTGGTCATGGTCTCGAGGGTGGTGAAGGTCTTGCTCGAGATGATGAAGAGGGTTTCCTCGGGGGAGAGGTCGCGGGTCTTCTCGGCGAAGTCGTTGCCGTCGACGTTCGAGACGAAGCGGAAGGTCATGGAGCGGTCACTGAAGGGCTTCAGCGCCTCGTAGGCCATGACCGGTCCGAGGTCGCTGCCCCCGATCCCGATATTGACCACGTTCTTGATCCGCTTGCCGGTGTGTCCGGTCCAGCTGCCCGAGCGAATCTTGTCCGCGAAGGCGGCCATTCGATCCAGGACCTCGTGGACGTGGGGGATCACGTTCTCGCCGTCGACTTCGACGACCGTGTCCCGGGGTGCCCGGAGCGCGGTGTGAAGCACCGCGCGGTCCTCGGTGATGTTGATCTTGACCCCTGTGAACATCTTCTCGGCCCGCTCCTTGAGGCCGCAGGCATTCGCAAGGTCGATCAGCATGCTGATGGTGCTGGAATCGAGCCGGTTCTTCGAGAAATCGAAGAAGAGCTCGGCGCCTTCGGCGGACAGGGTGCTTCCCCGGTCGGGGTCCGCGGCGAAGAGATCCCGGAGCGTCCGGTTTCGGTTGTCCTCGAAGTGAGCTGCCAGCGCTTTCCACTCGGGGCGTTCCAGCAAGCTGTGATCCGTCGTCTCAATGGTCATCTTTGGTCTCCTCTGGGGTGGAGGGTCAGGCTACCAGACCCTTCCCTCGCCGTCCTCGGCAATGCCTCGCTCCAGGTTGGATATACTCCCCTCTGAACTTTCAAACAGGAGAACGACATGCCCGCCACCGCCGATCTGCACGCCATGGGCCAGAGCATCTGGCTTGACAACATCACTCGAGAAATGCTCAACGACGGAACCATCGCCGGTTTCATCGAGACCATGTCCGTCACCGGCCTGACCAGCAACCCTTCCATCTTCCAGAAGGCGATCGCGGGCAGTCACGAGTACGACGACTCGATTCGAAAGCACATGGAAGCCGGTCTTTCCGGTGACGAGCTCTTCTTCGAGCTGGCCATCGAGGATCTTCGTCGAGCCTGTGATCTCTTCGCGCCCATCCACGAGTCGACCAACGGCCTGGACGGCTGGTGCTCGCTCGAGGTGTCACCGCTGCTGGCCAACGACACGCATTCGACCATCGAGCAGGCCAAGAAGCTGCATGCCAAGGCTGATCGCAAGAACCTCTACATCAAGGTGCCCGGAACCCCGGAAGGCGCACCGGCGATCGAGGAGCTGACCTTTGCCGGCATCCCCGTCAATGTCACCCTGATCTTCTCGGTCGAACATTACCACCGTGCCGCGGAGGCCTACACCAAGGGTCTCGAGCGTCGACTTGAAGCCGGTCTCGACGTGACCGGATGTTCAGTGGCGTCGCTCTTCATCTCGCGCTGGGACGTCAAGACCGCGCCGATGCTGCCCGATGATCTCAAGGACAAGAACGGACTGGCCATCGGTGGCGCCTGCTACAAGGCCTACGTCGACTGGCACGCTTCCGATCGCTGGAAGGCGCTCGAAGCCAAGGGCGCGTTGCGTCAGCGACTGCTCTTCGCCTCCACCGGAACCAAGGATCCGGCTCTTTCCGACTACCTGTACGTCAGTGGCCTGGCGGCTCCGGATACCGTCAACACCATGCCTGACAAGACCCTGAAGGCCTTCTTTGATCACGGTTCACTGGACGGCGCGCTCCCCGGCGATGGTGCTCCCAGTCATGCCATGCTCGAGAAGATCGCCGCTGCCGGCGTGGATCTCCACAAGGCCGGTGAGGAACTCCAGGTCGAGGGTGCTCAGAAGTTCGATGAGAGTTGGCACTCTCTTCTGGCCGATATCGCCAGCAAGACCGCTGCCCTGGCCTGAGCCGGATGTTCTGAGCCAGCCGCAGCCGACCCCCTGGGAGTCCGGACTTGAGCGCGTTCCTTGATGAGCTGTCGTGGCGTGGTCTGCTTCATTCGACCACTTCCGAGGATCTGGTCGCCCACCTGGCCACGCCGGGTCGGGTTGCCTATTGCGGGTTCGATCCGACCGCAGAGGCCCTCACCATCGGTAATCTCATGCCGATCAAGATGCTGGCGCACTGGCAGCGTGCGGGGCACCGACCGATCGCCTTGATGGGCGGGGCCACCGGCCTGATCGGTGACCCTTCCGGCAAGAGCGAGGAACGCAAGCTCCTCGACCGGGACCAGGTCGAAGCCAACATCACCAACTACAAGGCGACGTTCGAGCGGATCCTCGACTTCGACCTGCCGGCGGAGAATCGTGCAAGCATGGTCAACAACCATGACTGGCTCGGTTCGATCGGCTACATCCACATGCTGCGGGATGTCGGCAAGCATTTCTCGGTGAACATGATGATCCAGAAGGAGTCCGTCGCGGCGCGACTCACCGAGCGCGAACAGGGGATCTCCTACACCGAGTTCAGCTACATGATCCTGCAGGCCTACGACTTCCTGCACCTCAACCGTGCGATGAACTGCACGGTGCAGATCGGCGGGTCCGATCAGTTCGGGAACATCGTCGCCGGCATCGATCTCATTCGCCGCCTGGTCGGTCGCGAAGACCCTGCCTCGCCCGATGCCGAAGGCCGTGCCTACGGGGTGACCAATCCGCTGGTCACCAAGAGCGACGGCGGGAAGATCGGCAAGAGCGAGAAGGGGGCGGTCTGGCTCGATCCCTCGAAGACCTCGCCCTACGCCTTCTACCAGTTCTGGTTGAACACCACCGATGCCGACGTGGTCAAGTTCCTCAAGTGGTTCACCTTCGAGACGCAGGAACGCATCGCCGAGCTCGAGCACGCCGCGAACGATGCCCCTCAGGCACGAGAAGCCCAGCGTGCCCTGGCGGAGGCGATGACCGTGATGATCCACGGTGAAACCGAGTTCGACCGCGCTCTCAGCGCATCAAAGGCGCTGTTCTCGGGTGCGGTGAAGGACCTGGATGCATCGATGCTCTCGGAGGTCTTCGCCGATGTACCGGCGAGCACGCTTCCGAAGAGTCGGTTGGAGGGGGATGGGCTTGAACTCGTCTCGCTTCTGCCCGAAACCCCGCTGGCCAGCTCCAAGCGTGAGTCGCGACAGTTCCTCGAGCAAGGCGCGGTGAGCGTCAATGGCGAGAAGGTCGGCCTCGAACGCAGCCTCGGCACCGCCGACTTGCTGCACGGAACCACCGTCCTGCTCCGTCGCGGCAAGAAGCTCTGGCACGCACTGCGCTTCGAAGGCTAGCACCGAACCGATCGATCCCATCCAGTGCACCGGGCCGTCACCATGAAAACGGTCGCGGTGTCCCTAGTGCCGTTGCGAGCGGGTGTGACGGTGCTTCTTCGACATTGACGGCAAGTAGCAGGCTTTTTGAAAAGAGCCTTGAAATACAGGGTGAAAAGCATATTCCAGACGAGTTCCCCTGCAAGAAACGGACTGCCCGGCGCTGATACCACCGAGTTCGCGTGACGATATGCGAATCGAATCTGGTCTCATTTCTGGAGCAACACCATGTCTGCCAACAAGAACTTTTCTCTTCTCTCCGGGTGCTTTGCCGCGGCCCTCTTCTCAGGAATCGCCTCAGCAGCACCACCCGACGTCTCCGGTCTGGACTACCTCGGCAACGAGTTCGAGCTCAGCTGGCGTGGGTGGTCGCAGTGTGATCCGGGTGCGGGTGAGGACTCCTTTTCCGACCAGGAGATCATGAGGTTCGTCGATGTCTACGATGCCGGCTGTGGTCTGGAGACGCAACAGGTCGAGCTCATGACCCTGGCCCTGGACATCGATAGTTTCGAGACCCCCCGGGGCTGGGAATACACCTTCGCCAGCAATCTCAACGTGACTTCCGAGAGTGGTGAATCGCCTCCTGGTTCTTGGTTTTACGAAGCGATGTCGACCGGCATCCACCGGTTCAAGGCGGAACTGCTCTCCGGGCAGCGGGTGACCATGCATGTCTCTGACTACGGTCGAGACCCCGATCTTGCCCTGCCCGGAAGCTCGAAACTCAAGATCTACCGCTCCAACGGCGATTTTTTCGCCGAGGCGGTGGGCGTTCCGACCTTCGATGGGGCAGGCAGTCTCGAGGTCCCGATCGAGATTCCCTCGGGTGACTACATCTTCGAACTGATCGTCCCGACCAGGGTCGGCCCCAGCACGTCCGAGTCACCGGTGATCACCTCGACCAGGGTCCAACTCGATTTCCAGCCCATCTTCGGTCTCCCCCCGGGGTTGTCCGAGCTCTCCGGACCGATCGGGCAGGTGACTTCCACGATCACGCAGACCACCCCAGGCCTGCCGGGTTCCGAAATCATCACGGCCTTCGATGACGGCGTCTTCGAGGATCCCGCATGGGCCCTCGAGAGATTGGACCCGGAGCTCGAGAGCACGATGATGGTGGAGCTCATCACCGGACTGCTCGGTCGCTGGCAAGGCGAACGCAGCACCGGATACCACCACTGGGCGCAGGCCTCCGCCTGGAGCAACACGCCCTTCGATGCCACCCAGTCGCGACTGATCGAGTCCAAAGCACAGGTCAGCATCGCGCTGGTCGCCGAACAGCGCATGCAGATCCGCGTGACCTTCGCGACCTTCCTGGGCACCGACTGGGACGAGCGTTCGATGGAGGCGCGGATGTTCGACACCGAATCGATGACCGAGATCACCGGAACGATCTCCGATCACGGTCGGGTCACCGTCTTCGAGATCCCCCCGGGGAGCTACCAGATGGTCCACATCATCTCCCGTCAGCGACACATCCACGGGCAGGACATCGAGGACTTTCTCGATCAGTTCGGGGACGAGATCGATGTCTCGGTCCGCTACCGGATCGACGGTGACGCCAACGGTGACGGTCGGGTCGATGGGGCGGATCTCGCCCTCATCCTCGGGCTCTGGAACGTGATCGACCCCGAGGGTTCGCTCGACGACAACCCGGTCACGAATGGCAGTGATCTGGCTCGGGTCCTGGGCGGCTGGTCACCCTGACCCTCGACCGAGACCCCTGCACGACCACCTTCCTGGTGCGGCACCGACCGGTGACCGCGCCAGGAAGGTGGTGCACGTTTCGGGGTCAGCCCTCATCGCGCGTGATCGTCAGGGTGATGAAGGGGCGGGGGGTCTCCCCGGCGACCGACGTCACCCGAAGACCTTCCGGGAGTTCCCAGAGGGTGACCGGAGCTTCGGTCACCCCGCGGGACAGGTCGTCGGAGGTCAGGTGGACGAAGGCCACCACCGGAGGCTTCTCCTCCTCGAACTTCCTGACGATTTCCGCAGCACCTTCGATGACGACATCCGCCAGGAACTGCTCGGAGTCGGCGATCACCACTTCGTAGTCGGCAAGATCCTGGGGAGGCGCGGCGATCTGCACGGGAACCGCCGGCACCGTGATCGACCGGGTCCTGAGGATCAACGTGAACGCAAGTTGCACCGAGCGGGGTTCGATCGTGAGTTCCTGCTCGTAGGGGCGCAGTTCCTCCGGCAGTCGAATCGGGGCCTGGATCACCTGGCGACGACCGGGTTCCAGTTCCGCGATCGCCTGCGCCGAAGGTTCGGCAATCACGCTGGCGTCGGGAAACAGGCCGACGATCCGGCTGGGCATGGTGACCACCACGTCCGGCGGATCGGCGATCGCCTCGCCTCCGAGGGTGGCACCGGTGAACACCGGGATCACCGGGACCGTCTTCTCGATGAGTGAATCGATCTCCAGTTCGATCGATGGTGGTTCACTGCTGACCACCGACACTTCGGCGTCATAGAAGATGCTCTGGTCCCTCAGGGCATCAACCAGCTCGACGACATGGGTGCCCTTGTCACCGGGGATGCCCGTGGTTCCGCTGGTGAGGACGATCGGTTCATCCAGGGCTCGACGAACCTTCTGGATCGAACGGGAGCTGCCTCCGAGGGTGAGCGCGATCTGGCGGGTGGTCCTGGGGGAGACGATGGTCGAGAAGGTCGAGGATGGTTCGAACTGGACCCTGGCCCAGATGACCACTCGTTCCCTGGTCTCGCCGGCGGCGAAGATCCAGATCAGGATGGTCACCGCGGTGACCAGGATCACCGTGCCTGCACTGGCCTTGCTGTTGCCACCGATGGGGTTCATGCCTCGACGTCTCCCAGTTGTTCTTCGGTGGTCAGCGGGGCATGGAGACGTTCAAGAAGACGGGACTTGAAGTCCTCCAGTGGAATCGGCTTGGACAGGGACCCGAATTCCGCCAGACGGGTCATTCCGGTCTCCTCGCTGACCACCACCACCAGGGCATCACTCTCCACCGTCACCCCGACGGCGGCCCGGTGTCGGGAACCCAGTTGCATGGCGACTGCGCCGGTTTCCGCGAGGGGAAGCTGGACGTTGCTGGCAACGATGCGGTCGCCACGGATCACCACCGCCAGGTCGTGCAGTGGCGAATTCGGCCAGAAGATCGACTCGAGCAGGCGGGGTGTCACCAGGCCGTCGACCTGGACGCCGCCCTCCACGAGGCCGCCCAGTCGGACGCCCCGTTCGATCACGATGAGCGCACCGAACTGGTTCTTCGCGAGAAATTCGACCGCTTCGGTCACGGCATCCGCCAGTTTGTTGACTTGGGGACTTCGCCTGCCGAAGAATCGTGTCTGTCCCAGGCGGATCATCGCCTGCCTGAGCTCCGGCTGGAAGACGACGATCAGGAAGATCGCCAGGAGCCCCAGCATCTGGTTCGAGATGAACTTGATCCGGCCAAAGGCATCACTGGCCTCGCCCATGAGGCGAATCGACAGAGTCAGCAGGACGATGATCACCGCGAAGCCCTTGACCACCCCGGCGCCTCGGGTGCCCTGGAGGAATCGGACGATCAGCCAGACGCAGATCCAGATGATCGCAAGCTCGATCAGGACTTCCCAGATCGGGTAACCACGGAAGAGATGGAAGATATTGTCGATGCTCACGTGCCCTCAATGTATCCGGACTGAACGTCTGCCGCTTCCAGCGTTACCATGCACCCAATGAGCAAGGGTGACTCTTCATACAAGCTGGGTCGGTTCACCGGCGTCTGCGCCGCCACTGATCGAACGCTTCAGCCGGGCACGGAATGCATCGCCTGTCTCTGCGAGGCCTCAGAGGCCGATATCGCCGAAGGGGCACTTGGCCTCGCTCGCGTGGAATACTCCGTCGAGGCATGGGAATCCGGGGCTCGACCACAGGGGCTCTTCAGCTGGTGGAAGACCAGGATTCCCGAGAACGACGGCCCGAGGCGGGTCCTGGTGGATGATGATGCGCTGCTGGATCTCTTCGATCGTCTTGGTACCGAGGAAGATGACCGGCGTCAGGGGTTCCGCTGGGTGCTGGGCCTGGTCCTGGTCCGCAAGAAACTGCTGAGGCTCGAAGGGTCAGCTCGAACCGAGCAGGGGGATGTCTTTCTTCTCCGGCGAAGAGGCACCGACCCTGCACTGCCTCCGATCGAGATGCTCGATCCCAAGCTCGACGAGGATGATGCCCGGAAGATCGCCGATGAACTCGGCGAGATCATGGCCTCAGATGACTAGCCCCGCACAACGTCTTCGGCCGCTGATGCTGGCACTGGGCCTGTTCGCTGTACTGATCGGATCCGGGTGCCAGGCACCCCGCGCGGCGGTTTCCGAGCAGGACATCGATCTCGCGGACTTCGTCCAGCAGCAGACCTCCCGCGCCGGCCTGCTTCGTCTGCTTGAATCCGGGGGCACGATCGAGATACGGACCAAGGACGAGGACGGCTCTGATTTCCAGGACTGTGCTCTCGAACTCTGGCGGGATGGTGAACGATTCGCGCTTCGACTGCGCAAGCTCGGCGAGCGTTTTCTCTGGGTGGGTTCCAATGGCGTGGACTGGTGGGTCTTCGAACTCACCGCGGATCCGGTGCGACTGGTGGTCCTGCCCTCCGGCGGTGACGGCCAGCAGGCACTCGGTTCGGAGTTGCTGCTCTTCGGCCCTGACCAGTTGTTGCAGTTGGCAGGACTGCAGCCGGTGGCGCTTGAAACGGCGGTGGCCCGTTGGAGTGATGATGACTCGCAGATCCGTGTCGAGTTCCCGACGACCGATGGGGGTTCCTGGTCACGAATGGTCTGGTACCTGGACCCCGAAACACGCCTGCCGGAACGCATCGAGGCCCTTGATGCCGAGGGCACCGTGGTGCTGGAATCCGCCCTCGACAACTACGAGCCGATCAGGGCTCGGGACCAGCCCGTGGGCAACTGGCCGCAGTTTCCCCGAAAACTGCGTGTTCGGACCCCGGATGGCGCCATCGATGTCCGGCTCTTCTTCAACCGGCCCGGAGCGACCGGTTCCAAGCTTCGTGATGCGCTCTTTGACCTCGACCTGCTCATGAAGACCTTCAAGCCCGGCATCATCGAGTACGTCAAAAAGTGAACCATCGCGAATGCACTCCATGCGTGGTCGGGCCGGGGTCTATCATTCGCCTCATGCCACGCCTGTCTTCGCGCACACCTCATCGGTTCTGTACTCGGGTCCTGATCTGCTTCCTGCTGGGGCTCTGCGCTCATTCCGCCCAGGCTGCCACAGCGCCGCCCCGGGAACTCCTGGTGGCTTCCGCGGACGAACATCTCTGGTTCATCACCAAGGATCCAAACACCCCGGCGACCTGGCGTCTGATGCACCATTCCGTGGGCATGAACGGTGCGTACGCACGTGTCGCCCGGACGCTCGAATCCAGGCCGCTTGCCCTTGCCGCGCGTGACGACCAGGTCCTGGTGCTCATGCCGCCGACGGTCCAGCGGGGATCGACCCTGGACCTGCTTCGGCTGCGCGTCCAGCGCAACCCGGCGATGGGCACCTTCTTCGATCGTCCGCTCGATGGATGGGATGTCCTGGCCAGCGTGCCCCATGCTTCACCGCTCGGTGGGCTTGCCTTCTCCGCACGGAGCGAGCCGCTGGCGCTGCTGTTGCCGGACAAGCGTCTGAGTGAAGGCGTCTCTCGTACCCGAGGTTCGCGAAAGGAAGCCCCAAGTCCCGCGCGCCTGATCAGGCAGGTGGGATTCGACTGGCTGGACGTCGCCCTGCCTGCGGAACTGCTCGAACGATCCCAGCAGAGTCTCCTGCCTGGCCTGGGACTCTCCGATGCGGTGATTCTCGATGCCGATTCCGAGGGCAAGGCCCGACTGCACCGTTACTCGGGGGCCGAATGGAGCAGCGAATCACTCCCCATCGAGATGGACTCGGTCCTCCGGGTCACCAGCTCCGAGGGCCGCCTGGTCTATGCGGTGCTGGAGGAAAACGGGACCATCTCCATCCGCATCGAGCGCGGTGATTCCCTGCTCAAACTCGCCGAAACCACCCGACCCGAGGGGCAGTGGGGGCTTGCTTCGACCGGTGAGGCACTCCTGATCCTCGAGACCGACGATGAGGGTGTGATCCGGGTTCGAGCCATCGACTCGATTCAGGGCACGGTGGGCGATCCGGTGGAATGGACCCGACTGCCACTGGAGGTCTCCGACTGGCTTCATCTCCCGCTCATTGGCATGCTGGTGGTGGCGGCGTTGCTGGCGATCGTCCTGTTTCGCCCCTCCGAGCTGCCGGACGCACCTTTGCGGGCGGGGGTCAAGCCGATGGTGCTCAGCCGGCGCATGGTCGCCCTTGCGATCGATTTCATCCCCGGTGTCCTGCTCGCCCTGCTCCTCTTTGATACCGATCTGGCCTCGGTGGCTTCGATCCCCCTGTGGTCCAGTGAACTGGCGTTTGCCGGACCCGGCCTGGTGATCATCGGCGTCACGATCTTCCACGAAACGGTTTCCGAGCTCATCTGGCATCGGTCGATCGGCAAGTTCCTCATGGGCGGTCGGGTGCTCGCCAGCGATGGCTCAAGCCCGGGTTCCGGCTCGATCCTCCTGCGGCAGCTCTTCAAGACCGTCGTCCTCTACGCCCCGATCCTCGCGATCTTCGTGATCCTGTCTCCCGCTTTCCAGGGCATACCGGAGACGGTTTCAAGGACCGTGGTCTCGGATTCCAAGGCCTTGCAGGACAAGGAAAACCACCCAGAAGTGGAATGACCAGCCCCGGTCCGGAGTTGTCCGGCGGGAGAGGCGGTCTCTTTGGAGTGAACAGGCCCCAGCCGCCGATGATATCTCCTGGTGCAGGACGCACCTTGCTCGTCGTCATCCACCCGGATCGGGTGGACCCTTGAGAGGATCTCATGCCGGACGATCGGCCACAGACGCCCAATGAGGCGGAGAAGTCATTGTCTTCCGATGCCGTCGAGCAGGAATCCATGGCTGTGCCCACACCGACCCAGGAGGCCCGAGCCTTCTCCTGGCGTTCGGCATGGCAGCTACCGCTGCTGGTGGTGAGCGTCGGCTTGATCGGTGCGGGCATCTGGTTCCACCGCAATGGCAGCATCCGTCCGGACCCCGGGGGGATGCTCGCCTCGGCCAGTCATCACATGCTCGAGGGGCGTTACTCCGAGGCGGAACAGCTGCATGACGAGGCTGCGACCCTGATCGGGGTCGATGATGACCTGCTCAACTCGGAACTCCACGTCGGCCGCGCGGACCTCGAGGCCCGGCGTCCTCCCTCCGAGCGGGACGACCAGGGGATCCTCGACAGCTACGACGCCGCGATGGCCCTCGGTCGTGAACTCGAGGCCGAACAGCGTGCTCGCCGGGCAGGTGCCCTGGCTGCTCTCGGGCAGTACGAACCCGCTTTCGACGAACTGCTTGGCGAAGTGGGGGACACGTCCCTGGAACGCGTTCGGTACCGGATCATGAACGGTCTCGTCGGCAATGACGAGGCCGGTGACCCCGACCTCGTCTCGGTGATGGCGCCTGCGCTGGATCAGTACGCTGCCGTCGCTGGAAGGAACATCGAACATGCGATCTGGGCGGCCTTGACCAGCGCTCGCATGCGCCTCACCGTCGGGGACACCACAGTCGGAATCGAGGTCATGCAGCGCGCCATGCGGCGACTGGACATCGACCAGGACGAGGACGACGGCACCGACTGGAAGGGGCGCATGTACGCCGTCTACGGTCGACTCTGGCTCGAGTCAGGTGATCGCAATGCCGCCCGCGGGCCGCTTGAGATCGCACTGGTCGAACTGCCGGTTGGTGACGAGGACCGCCGACGTTCCGAAGCGGCACTGGCATGGATCGAATTCGCCGAAGGCGAGCACGAGCGGGCCATTCGTCGTTTCAGCGAGATCATCGCCTCGAACCCCGAACCATCGACCCTGGAACAGGCTCGACTCTGGCGCGCCGAGGCCTCCTCGGCGATCGCTGATTTCGAGACCGCCGAGGCGGACTACCGTTTCCTGCTCGAGCGTCCGTTTCACCAGTCGGGTCTGCACGCACGTCGGCTTCTTCAGTCCCTGGGTGACCGGGTACGCGAAGCGATGCTGAGAAGCGAGCCGGAACGGGCGATCACCTTTGCCGAGATGGCGCTGCAGTCGGGGGTCTTCGGCTTCAACGAGGAACTCCTGAACCATGCAGCCGGAGCGCACCGTGCCCTCGGGGAGAAGATCCTCAAGGCGCATTCCGATGAGGTCGACCTGATGTTGATCCCGGTTGACGCGGTGCCCGAGGAGCAGAGGCGTGAGGCGGCATCACGATTCCGCCGGGCCGGTGAACTCTACGAACGGCTTGCCGTGCGGTTTCGCGGCGACATCTCGCGGCGTGATGTCTGGGTTTCCGCCCAACGTTCGACCGCCGAATGCTACGACCTGGGTGCCCATGGCATGCAGGCGATCCGTGCCTACCGCGACTACCTGTCCTCGACCACCGCGGAAGATCTCGAACGTGCACACGTCGCCTTCCGCTACGCCCGGGTGCTGCACGCGGCAGGGCGGATCCAGGAGGCACTCGAAGCCTACGACGACCTGGTCAGCAAGCACGAGAGCATGCCTGATGCGGCCAACAAGGCCCGAGTGGATGCCGCGCGATGCCTCATCGCTCTAGGCCGAAACCAGGAGGCACGTGCTCGGCTTGAAGCGATCGTGCGTGGTCTTCCCAAGGGGCCCTTTCCCGATTCGATCGGATTTCGCGAGGCCAAGTTCGCACTCGGACGTCTCCTGACCGACATCAAAGACTGGTCGGATGCCATCAGCACCCTCAGTGAGATCCTTCGGCGTTATCCGGATGACCCCCGGTTGCAGGAGGCCGCCTTCAATCTCGGCTACGCCCACCAGCAGGCTGCGTCCGGACTGGTGCGGGAGATGGAGGACCCGACGATCACGCCTTCTCGGCGCAGCTTCATCCGCACGCGCCATGCTGAACACCTCGACGGAGCGGTCGACGCCTACGGGCAGGTCATCGCGGTCTACGACGCTCAGGAGAAGGGGACGCTGGATCCGCTCGAGCAGGATCGCCTGCGCGACGCCGCCATCGGCCAGGCCGATTGCGCCTTCGACCTCGGCAATCACCAGGAGGCCATCGATCTCTACGAGCAGATCGAACGCCGCTACCGCAAGGAAGCCACCTCACTCGGCGCGTTGGTCCGACTCGTGCAGATCTGGGACCAGCTTGGAAACAGCCAGATGGCCGACAAGGCCCACCGCCAGGCGGAACTCCGCCTCGCACAGTTGCCGGAATCGGCCTTCACCTTCCCCGAATCGAGCTTTGATCGGGAAAGCTGGCGGATCTGGATCGAACGACGCCCCATGCGAGGCATGCGGGTGGGAGTCGGGGAATGACCAGGAGACACGCATCATGAACATCACCAGGGATATCCGTGAAGACCGTGACTGGGTGCTGCAGCTGGAGCGTGAACTCTCCAATCGTTCGCGTCTGGTGGATCGACTCGACGAAGCGGTCGGTCGGCAGGGCACCTTGATCCAGGAGGAGAACGCGTCCGCACTGATCGACCTGCTGGGACAACGGCAGATCGTGGTCGACGAGATCGAGCTGGGTGCCGAGCGACTCGCGGAGCTGCTCGACCGCTTCGAGCGAGAAGGATCACAGCTTCCGCTGCCCCGAATCACGGCGGTGCGCGAGCTGGTTCGGCGGATCGCCGATCGCCTTGATGCGGTGCTGGCCGCGGATGCACACGCCTGTACGTCGGTCAACGGACTGCTGTCCCGCCTGAGTGGCGAGCTCGAAGGCGCCGCCGTGGCCAATCGTGCGGTGCATGCCTACCACGCTCCCGGTACTCCGGACGCTCGTTTTTCCGATCGGAAGGCCTGACTTCATGACCTCGGCACCGGTCAATCCAGTCGAATCGAGCAGCGATGGTTCGGTCGCCATGACCGACTTCATGGAACTGATGCACTCCTTCAACGAAGTGACGCAGCAGCTCGAGCACACCCACGACGCCCTTCGCGAGCAGGTCGTGTCCCTGCAGGAGGACCTCGCCGAAGCCAACGAACGGCTTCGACGCTCCCGTTCGCTGGCGGCCCTTGGCGAGATGGCGGCTGGTATCGCCCACGAGATCAGGAATCCCCTGGGCTCGATCGCACTCAACGTCGGATTGCTGCGTGAGGATGTCGCGGAGATGTCCGACTCGCTTGCACTCTGTGACAAGGTGGCCAAGGCGGTCTCCGGTCTCGATGCGATCGTCGGTGACGTCCTGAGCTTCGCCCGGGATTCGAAACTGACGCCGGTCGATTGTTTGCCGGGGGATCTCTACGCGGATGCCTTGCTTGCCAACGAGTCCCTGGTCTCCGCCGGGGGGATCAACGTCGAGGTCGTCGTGCCCGACGGACTGGAGGCGGTGGTCGATCGCGGACTGGTCGTCCAGGCCCTGACGAACGTGGTCCGCAATGCCTGCGAGGCCCTGATCGCTCATGCCGGACCCGAACCGACCATCCTGCTCGATGTCGAGCGGGTCATGACCCGCAGGTCCGCGGACGCTCCTCGCGAGGAACTTGTCTGTTTCCGGGTCCGTGACAACGGCCCCGGCATTCCCTTGCAGCTGCGGGATCGGATCTTCAATCCGTTCTTCACGACCCGGGAGACGGGGACGGGGCTCGGTCTCGCGATCGTGCACCGGATCGTCGATGCCCATGACGGCGTCCTTGCGATTCACGATGCAGAACCGGGAACCCTGGTCGAGCTCAGCTTCCCACTTCAACCTCAACGATCAACCACCGAGGCAGGCGATGCGGGCGTTTCGCTCGTCGGAGCGGTGCAGGATCGAATCAAGAACCATGAATCCGATCGGAGAACACCATGAGCAGGATCCTCGTCGTTGACGACAAGGAGATGATGCGCGACAGCGTCGCCACCCTTCTTGGTCGAAGGGGCCATGCGGTGGTCGCCGCAGCGCGAGCCGAGCAGGCCGTGGAGAAGATCGGAGAGAAGCGCCCTGATGCGGTGGTCACCGATCTGCAGATGCCCGGGATGAACGGGCTGGAACTCCTCGAGGAGATCCGGCAGCTCGACGAGACCATTCCGGTGGTCTTCATGACCGCCTACGGAACCGTGGAGACCGCGGTCGATGCCATGCGAAAGGGCGCCTTCGACTACGTCACCAAGCCGTTCACCGGTGATGAGCTGGAGATCTCCGTGGAGCGTGCACTCGAGCATGGGCGACTGATCAAGGAGAACCAGGTGCTCAAGGCGGTGGCCGCACCCGGCGGAGGACGCGGAGCCTCGGTGAACATGATCGGAAACGGCGGTTCGATGACCGAGCTCAAGGAACGGCTCGCCATCGTGGCCGATTCCCATGCGACGATCCTGCTCAACGGGGAGAGCGGGACCGGCAAGGAAGTCGCTGCACGCATGATCCACGAGACGAGTCCTCGGGCGAAGGCGCCCTTCCTCGCGGTGAACTGCGCGGCATTGAGCGCGAATCTCCTCGAGAGCGAGCTCTTCGGTCACGAGAAGGGGGCCTTCACCGGCGCCGACAAGACCCGCAAGGGCCGCTTCGAACTGGCCGATGGCGGCACGCTGCTGCTTGACGAGATCAGTGAGATGCCGCTTGAACTGCAGGCGAAACTGCTCAGGGTGCTGCAGGAACGGGCGTTCGAACGCGTCGGTTCCAGCCGGACCCAGAACGTCGATGTGCGCGTGATCGCAACCACCAACAGGGCACTGGAGCATGAAGTCGAGAAGGGCACCTTCCGAGGCGACCTGTACTTCCGGCTCAACGTCCTGCCCTTCACCATGCCACCGCTTCGCAATCGACTGGAGGACCTGCCGGAACTCGGTGTGTTCTTCCTCTCCAAGGTCGCTGAACGAGAAGGACGTGCGCCGGTTCACTTCGACGACGAGGCGTTGGACTGCCTGAGACGCTACAGCTGGCCCGGGAACGTCCGGGAGTTCCAGAACATCTGCGAACGTGCTGCGGTCCTGACTCGAGAGGGTGCGATCACCGCCGGGCTGATCAAGCCCTGGCTCCAGTTCGAGTCCATGCCTCCGGCGATGGCTCGTACTGCCATGGCCGTCGGTGGGGTGGCCGTCGGTGGGATGGTCGGCGGGGGGATGGCCGGCGGGGGCGTGAGCGCCGTGGCAACAGGATCACCCAGCCCCTCGGACATCGCGACTGCGAACGAGGAGGCGGTCGAGCAGGCGGTGCATGGGGACGAGCTCTCCAGGATCCGGCAGTACATGGCTTGTGATGGCGAGCTGACCCTGGAGGACATCGAGCGTGAGGCGATCCTCGCGACCCTCGAGGTCAATCGAGGGCATCGCCAGAAGAGTGCCCGAGCCCTCGGGATCGGCGTGCGCACGCTGGGCATGAAGTTGAAGCGGTGGAAGGAAGCGCATCTGGTGCCGGTGGGCACCTGATGTGCAGAATCGGCGCGACATCCCGCCCCAGTTGGCGCAGATGTTGCGGAGTCCTCACCCTCGGTGACCGGTGAGGACGGGCACGCCGCATGCAGGTGGACCTGCACGGCAACTCCTCAGGAGATCATTTGCATGAGTATTCAAGGACTGACTGATGGCGGAGCCATCCCCGCGCTGGAGGCGATGGCTCGCTTCTCAGCGGCACGTCAGCGATTGATCGCCGACAACGTCGCCAACCTCGATACCCCCGGCTATCAGCCCCTGGATGCCGATCCGAAGGCCTTTCAGGAACAGATAGGGCGTGCGATCGATGCCCGGCGATCCGACCCGGTCGCTGCCGGTTCAGGCCCACTCACCCTCCAGAATCGCGGGCCCATGCGCCAGCTCAGGGGTGGAGAGGTGGTCCTGGATGCAGCGGCCCTCAACGAGAACTTGATGTTCCATGACAAGAATGACCGCAATCTGGAACGGATCATGCAGGATGTAGCTGAGAACCTCCTCGCGTTTCGCGCGGCCACGGAGTTGATGCGCAACCGCTTCCGCACGATCGACCTCGCCATTCGTGAACGATTCTGATTGTCCCCTCCCTTGCTCGGCTGAAGGAGCTTGCCGTGTTCGGATCACTCGACATCTCGACCTCTGGCCTGGTGGCCCAGCGCACCCGCATGACCGCCATCGCCGACAACATCGCCAATCAACGGACCCTGCTTGGTCCGGATGGCTCCTATGCCCCGTTCCAGGCACGATCAGTCCTGTTCTCCGCAGGCACCTCGGAGAGCAGCGAGGGCGTCACCGCCACCGTGACCCGTCAGGCGGCATTCCGATGGGCTGATCCCACTGACCCTGCCGAACAGATCCCGCGCCAGGTCGCCGAGGCGGCACGCAAGGCCGGGATGGTCAATGACGAGGGGCTGATCCAGGTTCCCGACATCAACGAGGTGGGGCAATTCGTGGACTCCATGGAGGCCCTCAGGAGCTATGAGGCAAATATCTCCGTGACTGATGCAACCAAGCGAATGATCGACGGTGCCTTGCAGCTTCTCGCCTAGGTATCGTTCGCAGTACTTAATGGACTCGATGGGCCTCCCGGGCCGATGACACTCCTGAACCGCATGAATCGGACAAAGTGATGAACGATCCTCTCGGACATATCAATGCAGCTGGCGGACCTGGTGGTCTCAAGCCGACCTTCGGACCCGGTCAGGGGCCCGGCAAGGCGCCGCTCGCCGGACCCAACGGCAAGATCTTCCTGGATGAGCTGAAGGGTCAGATCGCCGAGGTCAATCGCCTTCAGGGCGAGGCCGAGATCGCTGCGGAGGACCTGGTTGCCGGACGTCGAGACGATCTCGAAGGTGTCATGATCGCCACCGAGAAGGCGGATACCGCCTTCAAGATGCTGTTGGCGGTCCGTAACAAGATGTTGGATGCCTACGACGAGGTCAAGAACCTGCGCGTCTGAGCCGTTTTCGACGCTGATTGAAATACATCGTTCGTCCCGTGCTTGTCAGGACGACGCTCCCGAGGATCGGGAGGCGGAACGAACGAACTGGATCCCCGACGAGGCATGGAGGCCAAACGTTGGCGGGAATTAAGCAACGAATCGACGTACTCACTGACCGGCTCTCGAGCCTTTCGGTGTCATCCCGACTTCTCGTCGGCACCTTGATGATCATCATGGTCATGGGGTTGTTCCTCATCGCCCAGTATGCAGGTGATTCGGACCTGGCACCGTTGCGCGTCCGTACGGTCGCGCTCGAGCCGACCAAGAACTGGCTGGACACCGAGGGCATCGACTACGACACCGACGACGCCGGTCGGATCATGGTTGCCCGCAACAACCGCCAGCTGATCCAGGTCAGGCTGGCGACCGAATCGACCGTCCCCCCGAGCGAGCTCGACTGGGACGCGATGATGAAGGACGAGGTCGGCGGGACCATCTGGGATTCCCCCGAAGTCCAGAAGCAGCGTGAACGACGCTTCACCATGACCTACCTGAAGGTGATGTTGTCGAACCTGATCTTCCTGCGCGATGCCCAGGTGGCCATCGACGAACCCGATCAGTTGCGTGGCCCCGGCCAGGGGTTCTTCCCCTCGACCGCGAGCATCACCGTCGACACCGTCGAAGGTCCCCTCACCGGTGGACAGGCCCGCGCCATTCGCAGCCTGGTCGCTGCGGGCATCTCCGGCATGAAGGTCGAGAACGTCGTGGTGGTCGACCAGCAAGGAACGCTCTACGCGGGTGACCATGGTGGAAACGCCGGTTCGGCACAGCTGGACGAAACCGCGCGTGGCGTCGAGAACCACTACGAGAGCCAGATCACCGATGTGCTGGCCATCGACGGACTGCGGGTCGCGGTCTCCGCGCTTGCCGAGCCCCGAAGTTCCTACGAACAGGGGCGTGAGCATGGTGATCCGGTCGAAAGCGTCCGCAGGACAACCTCCGAGAGCGCGATGGAGATCGGTCGCTCCGGCGGCGGACGTCCCGGTTACGCCTCGAACGTCGGTGCCCAGGCCAACCAGCCGCTCGGCATGGCGATTTCGCAGCCACGTTCCGAACTCGAGGCCGAGGAACGTGAGACCGATGTCATCGTCGATGCCACCGACATGGCGATCGAGAACCCCGGCGGCTACGTCTACAAGCTGAGTGCGGTGCTGAACGTCCCCCGTGTGTACCTCGATCAGCGCTGGAGCGCCGAGGGTGGTGCGGAAAATCCTTCACCCGAAGAGATCAAGGGACTCGAGACGGTCGTCCGGCAGGAACTGATGGGCGCCATCTCGATGATGCTGCAGACCACGCCCCCGGCGAACGACCTCAAGGGAGACGTCGTCCAGGGTGACGTGACCGTGATCTTCGGTCTCGGTTTCGAGGGCCTGGCTTCCATCGACGGGTTGCCGAATCCGACGGCGATGCTTGCCGGTGGGGGCATGGCGACCATGACCGATGGTTCGATCGGGTCCGGAGGACTCCGCACCTGGATTCTCGGTGGGCTCGCCCTCGCCGCGATCGGTGCGATGCTCCTGATCGTGCGTCGTTCATCAGGAGCGAACCTGATGCCATCCGAGGAGGAGCTCCTCGGTGAACCGCCCGCACTCGAGGCGGAAGTCGACATCGTGATGGGTGAAGCGGACGAGGTGGATCCCCCGCTTGACGCCCGAGTTCTGGACGACGAGGAACTGCGACGCAAGCAGATGCTCTCCCAGTTGAACGAGCTCGTGGTTCGTGAACCCTCCGAGGCGGCGATCCTCGTGAAGCAGTGGATCAGGCAGACCGCCTGAGAGGATCGAAATGCGACCAGGACACAAACTACCCAGCGATCCGAGTGAACTCGACGGCGCCACCAAGGCGGCGGTGCTCCTGCTCATGCTGGACCAGGATTCCGCCGGTGGCCTCATTCGTGAACTCACCACCGAGATGGTGGAGGACGTCATGCGTG
This sequence comes from Phycisphaerales bacterium, assembly GCA_029246705.1. GTDB lineage: Bacteria > Planctomycetota > Phycisphaerae > Phycisphaerales > SM1A02 > JAKVBQ01. The sequence continues at coordinate 187,048 of JAQWMQ010000034.1, forward strand.
TTCTCGCCTCGATCGAGTCGGTTCCATCCGAACTCGGCCAGGCGGTGGTCAACGAGTTCTACGAACTGACGATCTCATCCGGTGTTCTCAAGGAAGGTGGACTTGATTATGCGAAGACGCTTCTCCGCGATTCCCTCGACCCGAAGACGGCCGAAAAGATGTTCGAGGACATCCGACGTGGCGCGCAGAAGGCGCCCTTTGCCTTCCTCCAGAAGGCCGAGAGCGAGAACCTGCTGACCTTCATCCAGGATGAACATCCGCAGACCATCGCCCTGATCGTCTCGCACCTCCCGCACCACAAGGCGTCGGAGATCCTGGTGGGTCTGCCCCAGGAAAAGCAGATCGAGGTCGTTCAGCGGGTCGCCAACATGGAACAGACCAACCCGGTGGTGATCCGCGAGGTCGAAAGCGGGCTGGAAAGCCGGCTCTCGAACATGCTGATGCATTCGATGGACCGGGTGGGGGGGACCGCCACCGTCGCGGAGATCCTCAACCTCTGCGACCGGCAGACCGAGCGATCGATCATGGACGGCATCGAGTCCGAGCATCCCGATCTCGCCGAGGATGTTCGTCGCCTGATGTTCGTCTTCGAGGACATCATGCTTGTCGACGACAAGGGCATCCAGACCGTGCTGAAGGAAGTCGACAACGACGAGTTGTGCCTGGCCCTCAAGACTGCGAGTCCGGATCTCCAGGCCAAGATCTTCACCAACATGTCCACGCGTGCCGCGGAGGTCATCAAGGAGGACATCGAGTTCATGGGACCGGTCCGCGTCAGTGACGTCGAGTCGGCACAACAGCGGATCGTCGACATCGTCCGACGACTCGAGGATTCCGGGGAGATCGTGATCTCCGGTCGAGGTGGTGCACAGGACGTCGTGGTCTGAAGCCCGTCCAGCCAGTGGTGAGGTCGACATGCCGGTGATCCGGAATCAACAAGCACGTCATCTGGCCCCCCGCGCGATCGCGTTGGAGATGACCGACGTACACGGCGAAGCCACGGATCTGCTGGCCTCCGCCCACGCTGAAGCAAACGAACTCCGGGCCCGGGCGCGAGCCGAGGCGGAGGACCTGCGTGGAGACATCCTCGAGAAGGCCCGGCAGGAGGGTGAACGTGCCGGCTACGAAGCGGGCCTCGAACGTGGTCGCTCCGAAGCCATGGAACAGGTTCTTTCCGAAGCACTCGAACCCCATCGCCAGCTGCTCGACCAGCTCGGACCCGCCTGGCTGGAACAGGTGGGGCGCTTTGCCGAGGAACGTGAACGGTTGCTCGAGGACGCACGACGTGAACTGCTCTCCTTTGCACTGGAGATCGCAAGGCGCGTGGTCCAGCGAACCATCGAGGTCGACGAGACCGTCTGCATCGACCAGGTCTCCGAGGCCCTGGCCCTGCTGGGTCGACCGGGAACACTGCACATCTCGATCTCTCCCGAGGATCGCGATGTGCTGGAACGTGCCCTTCCCGACCTGCTCGAGAAGGCCCATCTGACCGAAGGGGTCGAACTGGTCGAGACCGACGAGGTTCCCCGTGGGGGATGCCTGGTGTCGACGGTCGAGGGCACGGTCGATGCTCGTATCGAGACCCAGTTGGTGCGCATCACCGAAGCACTTCTTCCGGGAGCCGGGCATTGAACGTCTTCTCCACCGCACTGGAGACGCTCGGGGATCTCCAGCCGCGTGAACTCTCCGGCACGGTCCTCAGCATCCGTGGTCTGACGATCCTGGTCGAACGTCTTCGCATCCCCGTGGGTTCGATCGTCCGGGTCGAGTGTGGTTCGGACCACGGCTCGACGGTGCACGGTGAAGTCGTCGGCTTCGACGGCGATCGTTCCCTCGTCATGCTCTACGGCGAGGCGGGTGGGATCTCCCCCGGTGACCGCTGTGTCGGTGAACGGACATCGACCACCGTCCAGGTCGGTCGGGGCATGCTCGGTCGGGTCCTTGACGGGCTGGGGCGTCCGATCGATGGCCGGGAACCGCCGACGGGAACCTCCAGTCGACTGCTCAACCCGGTCCGCACCAGTCCGCTTGAACGAACCTCCATCAACGAACCGCTTGCGACCGGGGTACGCGCCATCGACGGGCTGCTGACCATCGGGAAGGGCCAGAGGCTGGGGATCTTCTCCGGACCCGGTGTCGGCAAGAGCACCCTGCTCGGGGCCATCGCTCGAAACACCAGCGCGGACGTGAACGTGATCGCCCTGATCGGCGAACGTGGCCGTGAAGTCGTCGAGTTCGTCGAGGAGACCCTCGGCCCCGAGGGGCTCGCACGATCGGTGGTGGTGGTGGCCACCGGGGACGAGAGCCCGCTTCTTCGCGTCCGGGCCTGCCTGGTCGCACTCGCCACCGCGGAACACTTCCGGGACATGGGGTTGGATGTGATGCTCACCTTCGACTCGCTCACCCGGTTCGCACATGCCCAGCGCCAGATCGGACTGGCCGTCGGCGAACAACCGGCGACCAAGGGGTTCACGCCGAGCGTCTTCGCGATGCTTCCGCGGATCATGGAACGTGCGGGCTGTCTTCGAGGCGGTGGTTCGATCACCGGCATCTACACGGTGCTCGCCGAGGGTGACGAACTCGCTGATCCGATCGCCGATGCCGCCAAGGGCGTGCTCGACGGTCACCTTTTGCTCTCCAACCAGCTTGCTTCGAAGGGGCACTACCCCGCGATCGACCCCCTGCGGTCGATCTCCAGGGCCGCTGACCGACTCGTCGACGAGCACATGCTTGCGGCGCGTCGAGAGATCATCAGGTTGCTGGCCGCACACCAGGAAGCGGAGGAGCTGATCTCGATCGGTGCCTATGCCACCGGTTCGAACCCGGATGTCGACATCGCCATCGCCCTGCGTGAACAGTTGCTCGGGTTTCTGCGACAGGGTGCCTCGGACAAGTTCGACTACCCCAGGACCTGTCGGTTGATGATCGAGCTCCACGGGGTGATCGAGGCCATGCGTGCCCAGCTGGGACAGACCAGGCAGGCATCCGCCGTTGACCCGGCCCGGCTCGGCGGGGGACTTGAAGGGACGGCCGCCTGATGGCACGATTCGTCTTCAAGCTCCAGGCACTGCTCGAACTTCGCAGACGCGAGGAGCAGGTGCACCAGCGAGCCCTCGCGGAGCTCACCCAGGCTCGATCCGACATCGAGGACCGGCTCCGCCGCCACCAGCGACGCATCAGCGAGCAGAAGCTCGACATGCGTGATCGCCTGGTCGGCACCGTCGATACCGCTGAACTCAGGCTGCATGCCCATGCGGCCATCGGGATCATGCGCAAGGCCCAGACCGCGGCGATCGAACTCGCGGGCCTGGTGAAAAGACAGACCCTCGCTCGAGAGGAGCTCGTGACCGCACAGGCCCGGCGCCGGGCGGTTGAACTGATCCGCGAGCGACGCCTTGCGGAATGGCGTCTCGAGCAGGATCGCAGGGAGGTCGCCGACCTCGATGACCTGGTCTGCCGTTCGGCCAGACGCACGGAGATCCCAGCATGAAACTCGCCTGGAACATCATTGCCTTCGTCGCCATCGTGAACCTCCTGGCCGTCATCTTCTTCGGCGGCTGGCTCACCGCGACCGGACGCGTGAACCAGGACCGCATCGAAACGGTGCAGACCCTGTTCGCGTTGCCCGCCGACATCGAGTCGGAAGAAGTGGCAAGGCTGCGGATCGCCGAGGACATCGAGGCGCTGAAGTTCGAGGAAGAGGCCTCCCTCAGCCGTCAACCCATGGGCAGTGATGCCCAGATCGCCGCGGTGGAGGATCTCGTTCGACGCGAACAACTGCTTCTTCGACGCATCGAGCGTGAGAACGCCGAGGATCGCCGTGCCCTGGAGACACTCGAACGTCAGCTCACGGAACGTGAGATTGAACTGGAGAAGCGCATCGCCGACTTCGCCGCTTCCAGGAAGAAGGTCCTCGAGGAATCGGGTGAGGCGTCCTTCATCGCCGTGGTGAAGCTCATGGAGACCCTGCCTTCCCGACAGGCGAAGGACCAGATACTCCTGTTGGTCGCCAACGGTGAGAAGGCGGAGGCGGTTCGTTGCCTTCGAGCGATGCGAGCAGGTCCCCGGACCCAGATCATCGCATCGATGAAGACCGAATCCGAACAGAAAGTGGCCTCTGATTTGCTCGAGAGTCTCCGAATCCCCCCGTTTGCCGACGGGGTGGTCATGGAGACCATCGATGCAGGGCCTGCCGCTCCCAACTGAACCGACCCGCCCGAACCCGGGTTTCGAGATCTCCTCGAAGGGGAGCCGTCACCGGTCTGGACTGGAGGATCGCCCCTCTCAGGCCGCAGGAGAGCCGTTTTCCGCTCATTTCAGTCGTGAGGATCATCGTCCGAGCAGGGTTCGTCCCGATCATGAGTCGAGGGTCGAAACCCGGGAGGACCCTCCGGTGGATTCGTCCGAGGACCTGGGAGAGGTGCCGGCAGGATCTGCCGACCAGGCGCAGGATGCGCCCGAGACAACCTTTGATTCCGAGGAAAGCCCGACCACGTCCGAGGACACCGCAACCGAGGATGTCGCGGGACACGTGGTGCAGGTCGCGACGACATCGCAGCGTCAGCAGGCGAAAGAAACACCCTCGCAAGCTTCGGTACGAACCGGTGGACAGGCAGCAACTCGACCGATGCCGGGGGCCCCGGCTCCCGGGTCTGCGGTCACGCCTTCGACGTCCGGATCGATCGAACTCGACTCCTCGCTGCAATCGGTCCAGCCTCGAGCGGCTGCACGTGAGGATCTCGCATCCCTGCTCGAGGACTACGGCGTTCGCTCGGCGCGAGGCAAGGCCGCCTCCGGTGGTGGGCATGCAGCGGTCGCACGTGCCGAACAGGTCCAGCAGGCGATCGCACTCGAACAGGCAGCCCAGATGAATCCCGGCGCGCGCGCGCTCCCGGGTGGCATGCAGTCGGTCTCGCTCGAGACGAACATCGCCGATGCCCGCCAGGGCGTGCTGAACAGCCTGCCTCTTGATGATGCTTCGCCCGATGCGCTGCAGCAGCGCATCGGACGACTGACCGGTCGTGCCCTGGGTGCACTGGCATCCCAGCGAGGCGGCACGCTGACCATGCGACTCGATCCACCGAATCTCGGGCAGATCACCTTGAAGATGTCGGTCATCGACTCGACGGTACGTACCGAGATCATGGCGCAGAACAAGGTCACGAGGCAGTTGTTGGATCGCAGCATCGACACGTTGAGGATGACCCTCGAGTCCAGGGGACTGCAGGTCGACCGGCTGGCCGTCACCTCACCGAGCGGACACGCCGAAACCAGCGGTGCCAAGGCCGAATCCCACCACCAGCAATCCGATGGTGCGGACGGTTCCGATGACGGCAAGCGTGATGCCGCCGGCAGTGAAAGCCGGGGCCGTCGCGATCGTCATGACACCCCCGACACCAGCGAGAATCCGTCCGATCGAAGCTTTCAGGAGACCCTCTCGCCGGATTGATCCGGGTCTGGCATGGCATTCGCTGTCCGAGGGGTACAGGAAACACGAGGAACCGACATGAGCAGCATTCCATCCATAGGCGCCCAGGGACTGGGCGGAGCATCCAGCGGGGCAGGAGCCGGGTACGGGGACATGTCCTCGGAGGACTTCATGAACATCATGTTCACGGAACTCCAGAACCAGGATCCGTTCAAGCCCAACGACAGCGCGGCGATGCTCGAGCAGTTGAACTCGATCCGTTCGATCGAGTCCGACATGCAGCTCACCCAGCAGCTGCAGTCGATCGTCACCCAGAACCAGCTGGCTGGTGCCGGAAACCTCATCGGTCGCTTCGTCGAGGGTATCGCTGATGGCGGCGTACGCGTCGCAGGCCAGGTGATGTCCGTGGTGCGGCAGGGTGACCTGATCGGACTCGAACTCGACAACGGCTGGATCATGGACATGAACAACGTCGAAGTGATCGTCGATCAATCGATCTTCGGTGATCCCGCTTCAGGCGGATCCGGAAGCGGTTGGGACACGGGCATTCCCGACATGAATGGTGACGGCACCGTCGATGGAAGCGACCTGAGCCTGCTGCTGGGTCAGTGGAACCGTGATGGTTGATGCGGTGGTTGCATGGGACTTGATGGTGATCATCTGCTGAAGCGCCTTCACCCGGTCGTCCGTCCCTGCGGACCCGAGTTTCCCCCACGTCGAAAAGGCACCCTCGAGCGTGCCGGCTTCGAAGAACTCATCGAAATGGCTTCGCGAGGCCAGCTTGCCTCGGGCCGACCGGTCGCTGCATCGGTTGCACATGAACTCGACCAGGATCGACTGGACCGCCTTTCGACCGCCTGCGACGCCCTCGAGGCCGCGGGCATCGAACGTGGTGCGGTGCTGATGGAGGGTCGAGCGTTCCTCATGGATGTTCCGGGCCGGGAGATCCTGCGCGAGGTCGTCCGTGAGGATGCGGGCACGGTCGAAACACTTGCTGGTGTCCTCAGGGTCCTGGGGCCCGATGAATCGGCGGTCGCGGCGTCCTCGCCCGCACCGGCACCGCGAACTTTGCGCGCAAATCCTGCCGTACCCCCCGGGGTGCTGGCCCAGTTGGAACGCGCCGCCCCGAATGAACGCCCCTCAAGGGGTGTTTGACCCCTCTGGCACGGGGCTTGCACTGTTTCAACACGAGTGACGAACCCTGGAGGAGCCACGATGGCATCTACTACTGCGCTTTACACCGGTCTTTCTGGTCTCATGGCAAACTCAAACCGCCTGGACGTGATCGGTAACAACATCGCCAACGTCAATACCACGGCGTACAAGAGCAACCGCATGAGCTTCGCCCCGACGTTCAGTCGGAACTTCTCGCTGGGCACTGCGCCCGGCGCGGCCACCGGCGGAACCAATCCCGGCCAGGTCGGGCTCGGAGTCTCCGTCTCGGGCACCCAGCGGAACTTCGCCAACGGCGCCATCGGTGCGACCGGCGTGAACACCGACCTCGCCATCGAGGGATCGGGTTTCTTCGTGGTCGAGAGTTCGAGCCAGCGCTTCTTCACGCGTGATGGTTCCTTCGTCCGCAATCCGAACAACGATCTCGTCACCCAGTCCGGTGCCCAGGTCATGGGGTTCAACGTCGACGAGCAGTTCAACGTGATCGAAGGCGATCTGCAGCCGTTGAACATCGCGCTCGGAACGCTGACCCTCGCCGAAGCCACGCGCAACGTGACCTTCAACGGGAACCTCAACGCTTCCGGTGAAATCGGACAGCAGGGTTCGATGCACACATCCCGCAGCTTCTACACCGATCCTGCCGGAACCACCCCGGTCACCGGCAACGAGGACATCGGCGCGGTTGACATCTGGGTCTCCGACGGTGTCGGTGGCACCACCCTGGCATTCGATTCCAGCGCGGCCGGTCCCATCGAGATCACCGTCGCCGGAGTGGAGAAGGGCGGCAAGGATCTTGGCAGCCACACCTGGACCCATGGCGTGGACGGAACCACCCTCAACGATTTCGCCGGATTCCTCGACCAGGTGCTCGGCACCGACTCCTCCAACGTCGGTGGCCAGTCCCTCGGCGGTTCGGTCTCCTTCGACGCTGCCGGTCAGCTGGTGGTCACCGGCAATGAAGGAACGGTCCAGGCGCTCGACATCGATTCAGCCGATCTTGTGGTCACCGGCAATGTCGGTGGTTCAGGCGGCGTCGGTCAGCCGTTCGTCATGTCGCAGATCCAGAGCCCCATCGGTGAATCGGTGCGGACCTCCTTCGTGGTCTACGACTCACTCGGCACCCCGATCACCGTCGACCTCTCGCTGGTGCTCCAGGAGACCAATGCCAGTGGCGGCACCGTCTGGGAGTTCATCGCCGAATCCAACGACAACGCGATCAATGACCGGGTCATCGGGCTGGGCGTGGTCGAGTTCGACGCCAACGGGCGTTTCCTCGATGCCTCCAACCAGTCCTTCCAGATCACCCGTGACAACGGTGCGGTCAGTCCGCTGACGATCAACATGGACTTCGACAACGGAACTGATGCGGTCTCCAGCCTGACGGACTCGGCCAGCAACCTCGCGGCCGTCTTCCAGGACGGTTCCTCGATCGGAACCTTGAGCAACTTCTCCATCGGCGAGGACGGAATCATCTCCGGAGCCTTCACCAACGGGCTCACCCGATCGATCGGCCAGGTCGCACTTGCCAAGTTCTCCAACCCGGAAGGTCTCGTCGATTCCGGAAACAACCTCTTCAGTACCGGGCCGAATTCAGGCACTCCGCTCATCGCCAATCCGCTGGAATTCGGGACCGGCCGCGTGGTGGGTGGAGCACTCGAGCTCTCCAATGTGGATCTCAGCCAGGAATTCATCAACATGATCATGGCCTCGACCGGCTATTCGGCCGCAAGTCGGGTGATCACCACCACCGATGAACTGATGGACCAGCTGCTGGTGCTTGGACGGTAATCCTTCGGTGGTCGGGGAGACCACCGAATGGTTATTGCACGAAGCGGCAATCCGCCCGCGGTGAACACCGCGGGCGGTTCTCTTGTGTCGAGCAAGCGTCGGGTCACCTGCCGCGGCGTGGATTCCGCGGAAGGCGGGGGCCTTCATCATCACGCTTGCGGGGTCGATCCCGGACCGGGTCCTGGGATGTCGCGGATCTGCCGATCTGGGATTCCTCGTCCTCCTCCTGCTTCGTCGGAGGCGTTTCCGGTTGGTGCGGTCGAGCGAAGACCAGCCTGCTGCCGGCACGCTGCAGGCTGTTGGTGATCTCGACCTCGATGGTCTCACCGATCATCTTCCCGGCTCGTTCGACCACCAGCATCGTGCCGTCCGGCATGTAGGCGACCCCCTGGCCCTCTGTTTCCCCGGCCTTGATGATCTCCACGGTGAGCCTGACTCCGGGCAGGATGGTCTGCCTGAGGGAGCTTGCGACGTCATTGACGTTCAGGATCTGGACGTTCTGGATCCTGGCGACCTTGGAGAGCCCCGAATCGGTGGTGACGATCCGGTAGTTCTCCTGTTGGGCGGTCTGGATCAGCTTGCGGTCGACGAGAAGTTCGGTGGTCTTGAATTCCTCGATCCGGGTGTCGGCATAGATGCCCTGGAGTTGACTGAGCATGTCGAGGCCGTATCGACCTCGTTCCCGCTTGTTGCGATCGGTACTGTCTGCCAGGGCCTGCAGTTCGTCGATCACGTATCGCTGGATCACGATGGGCGCGTCGATCGCGCCGGTTCGGGCGAGGTCGATCATGCGCCCGTCGATGATCGCGGAAGTGTCCATCAGCAGCGGCATCACGCCCTGGGCTCGCTTCTCGAACTGGATGTAGGGGATCACCAGGCGGAAATCGTCCTTGGTCGAAAGTACCACCGACACCGACAGGTAGACCAGTGAGATGCCCGCGACTCCCTTGGTCAGGCCCAGGTAGACCAGGGCATCCTGGTCGGTGAGTTCCCATGCGCCCGCCACCGTGTCGACCAGTGCGGCGAATCCGAGTGCCGCGACCAGCCCGACGCTGACCCCGATGTAAATGCCCAGGACCGAGGCGAGGTGCTTCCTCGGGGTGAGGTAATCGGCGATGAGGACCAGGCTGGCGCTTCCGAACGCAGCCAGCAGGGAGCCGACGATGGCTGGCGTGGGCAGGCCCCCCAGCCGATTGGCACGTGCCGCGGCAAGGGTCAGCGCGACGGTGCTGATCACCAGGATCATGAAGACCGTGCGAAGACCCATCAGAAGCAGCTTGTGGGATCGTACGTTGCCCAATTCCTCCTGGTAGTTCCTGTCCGATGACTGGTCCGGGGGATCCTGACTGGATTGTGGGGAAGTCGTGTTCATGACCCTGGATTGTATCCTCACCCCAGCTCCGGCTACCATGTTCTTTGCGATGAAGGAGGACGGCCGGGACCGCAGGGCGGTCGGCTCGTGAACCTGGTCAGGGCCTGACGGCAGCAGCCATAAGCGTCGTCGTCCGAGCCTGTGTCATCCTGGCCGTCTTCCTCCATCGCCACCGGGCTCTCGAATTCCGAGTTCTCCGAGTTCCTGAGGCGAACCATGTCCGAGCCCAAGCAGTCATCCGAACGCGGTGCGTACCAGGTCCTGGCTCGCCGATACCGGTCCCGCTCCTTCGAGGAACTGGTCGGGCAGGAAGCGATCATGCGGACCCTCCGCAATGCGATCGAACATGAACGCACCGCCCATGCCTATCTCTTCTGCGGCACGCGGGGCGTGGGCAAGACCTCCACTGCACGCATCTTCGCGCATGAACTCATGGTTCACGGGCAGCAGGCCCTGGGCGAGCCGCAACCGTCAAAGGAAGTGGTCGATGCGATCTTCCGCGGTGAGGACATCGATGTCGTCGAGATCGATGGTGCCAGTCACAACGGGGTGAACGAGGCACGTGAGCTGATCTCCAATTCTGGAATCATGCCGGCGCGCCTGCCCTTCAAGATCTACATCATCGACGAAGTTCACATGCTGAGCACCCAGGCCTTCAACGCCCTGCTGAAGACCATGGAAGAACCGCCCAGCCATGTGAAATTCATCCTGTGCACCACTGAACCGCAGAAAGTCCCCCAGACGATCCAGAGCCGTTGCCAGCGATTCGACTTCCGCACGATTTCCGATCGCGAGATCGCCGATCACCTCGGTTCGATCCTGGACAGCGAGGGCATCACCTTCGACGAAGCGGCCCCGCTCGAGATCGCTCGGCTGGCCGACGGTTCGATGCGTGACGGACTGACGTTGCTGGACCGCGTGGTGGCGGCTGCAGGAGAACGAGTCGATCTTCGCATTCTCGAGGATGTCCTGGGCCTCCCCGACGAGACGCTCGTCGACGGCCTGGTGTCGGGCATTGCACAGGGTGATGGTGCCGCCGCACTGCGCGCCGCCGGCGAACTCGTCGGCAATGGCATGTCCCACTCCAGGGTGCTCGACGTGCTTGCTGAACGACTTCGCCGCCTGCTGGTGGTCGTGACCTGCGAGGGCGACACCGACCTGCTCGGGGTGACTGACGATGCTGCGGAACGTGCCCGGACACTGGCCGGAGGCCTCGACTCGGCTTCCCTGGTCCACATGATCGTCGCCTGTGATGCCGGCTCACGCAGCATTCGCTCCTCGGCGGCATCGCGTGCCCTGCTTGATGCGGTGGTCGTCAGGCTCTGTCTTCTTGAACGGTTCGCCAGCGCCGCAACCCTGTTGTCGGGTCAGTCTGGAACCAGCCCAGGAAAAAAAGAACCAGCCCGGATGCGCTGAATCACGCATCCGGGCAACGCAAGCCCGGTTCGGCACCCGCCGCACCCGCTGCACCCGCCGCACCCGCCGCACCCACGCCCACGCCCACGCCCTCGACCTCGCCCTCGACCTCGCCCTCGACCTCGGGACCGAAGACCCCGCCGGTCCCGGATGCACCCGCACAGGCCGAATCGAGTGATGGTGGGTTCTGGTCCCGGGTGGTGGATCTTGCCAGCGAGCACACATCAGACATGGTCCTGATCGACCAGCTGATCTTCGTCGAGGAGAAGGGGGGGCGGATCCGACTTCGATTGGTGGACGGCTCACCCACGGGTGACAGCTGGATCACCAGCCGCCTGGACCGGATTCAGGAATTGATCCAAATGGTCTCCGGACACCGGATGACCATCGAGTTGATGGATCCCGAGGTCCCGGCCCTCAAGCCCTCGAGCAGCGACCCCGACCCGAAGTTCAGGGAGAACCCGCTGGTTCGGGAGGCGCTGGAGCTCTTCGACGCTACGATCCATTCTGTTCGGGAACTTCCCGACACGATGCCCAACCCTGGTGGAGCTGCTGACGATGTTTGATTCGCTGCGTGGAATGGCCGGAATGGCCGGCCTGATGAAGGATCTTCCCCGGATCAAGGCCAAGCTGGAACTGGTGAAGGAAGAGGTCGCCAAGCGCGAGGTCGAAGCATCCACCGGAGGTGGTGCGGTGACCGCGGTTGCGAACGGAAAGCTGCGCATAGCTCGGATCAGTTTCGATCATGCCCTGCTCGCAGGGCTGATCGACGCCAGTGCACCCGAGGATGGCGCACTCGCGGCCGATCTGGTGACCGGTGCATGCAATGCCGCGCTGGACAAGGCGCAGGAGATGGTCGGGGGTGCGCTTCGTGAAGCGGCCAGCGACCTGGGCATTCCCATTCCCGCGGGTGCCCTCGAGGGTCTGCTCTAGTCCGGTCCGAACACGCTCGCACCAGGAGCCATCATGGCCAAGGAGCACATCGCCTATCCCGATTCGGTCGATCGACTGATCTCCGAATTCGCCTCGCTGCCGGGTATCGGCCGCCGCAGTGCCGAACGCCTTGCGTTCCACATGCTGAAGTCGTCCCGCGAGGAAGCGATGCGCCTGGCCAATGTCATCGAAGAGGTCAAGACGAGCGTGGGGCACTGCTCCATCTGCTGGAACCTGGCCGACGGAGATCCCTGCAAGATCTGTCGCGATGGACGACGGGAACATGGCAGGATCCTGGTGGTCGAGCAGCCGCGGGACCTGATCGCCCTGGAACAGACCGGGATGTTCAAGGGGAGCTACCACGTGCTGCTGGGACGACTCGACCCCCTGGCGGGGGTGGGTGAGGAGAGCCTCTCCCTGGCCGGCTTGCTGACTCGGGTCCGCGAGTCGGAGCGCAACGCCGGTCAGGTACCGGTCGAGGAAGTGATCCTGGGGCTCAACCCCGACATGGAAGGTGACTCGACCTCCCTGTTGGTCGCTGAACGGCTGGCCGAACTGGGTATCCGGGTGACCCGACTGGCCCGAGGGCTTCCTGCCGGCAGCCAGATCGAATATGCCAACTCGGCGGTCCTGGCCGATGCAATCCACGATCGGCGCTCCGTCGAGGAGGATTCCGGGCATGCAGGTGCCCGATAGGGCCACTTTTCCCACTTCCTGTGGTGTCCCGAAAGATCGATGCGATGAAATCGATTGTCGAAATGAGCGGCAGGAGGCTGCGCGGCGATACCATTCAGGCAGGACGTCTGGGTGAATCAATCACGATGCGTCGATGGCAGGATGTCATGAGCGGCATGCACTTCAATACCAATCAGTCGGTACGGCTCGGCCAGCAGATGAAGCTGGCCCCGAAGATGATCCAGTCGATGGAGATCCTCCAGATGTCGTTGCCGGCATTGCAGGAGCGAATCGACCAGGAGCTGGAATCAAACGCCGCTCTCGAACTGGTCGAACCCGGTCTCGAACTGGAAGCCGGTGATTCCAGCACCGTCCAGGAGGAGATCGACCGGGAGCGTCGCGAGGAACTTCGAACCGACTCCGAGGGCGAACGTGAACTGGTGGTGGGGGAGGGCAACGACTCACTGGATTTCGAACGCCTCGACGGCATGGAGCAGGCCTACGGCAGCGACCTCTACGGCGAGGACTACGGTTCGGCGATGCGAAGCAGCAATCGTCAATCGGGCGAGCGAGACGGCAAGCTCGACGCGATGAACAACGCGCCCTCCCGCGGCGAAAGCCTGGTGACCCAGCTCCTGAAGTTGTGGGCATTCGTGGATACCGATGACCAGATCGCCGAAGCGGGTCGTCTGCTGATCGAATACGTCAACGACGACGGGCTTCTGGACACCGATCTTGAATCGATCCTCGAACTCGCTCCCCAGGAACTTCGAACGAAGCTGACTCCTGAACTGCTCGAGAAGGCACTCTCGGTCGTCCAGCAGGAGCTCGAACCTCCGGGCATCGCGGCACGTTCGGTTCGTGAATCGCTGCTGCTCCAGATCGATGCGATGGAAGCTTCGACCGAGGATGATGACGGTGCGCTCCGTGACGATGCGCGTCGTCTCATCGGGGAGTGGTTCGACGACCTGCTCGAGAACCGTCTTCCGCAGATCGAGCGTCGAAGCGGCATCTCCCTCGAGCGGATCCAGGCCGCGAAGGAATGGATGCACCGGCTCGAACTCGCTCCCGGCAAGACCCTCGTCGACGTGGAGGTCCGTCCGATCGTCCCCGACGTGGTCGTGGAATACGACCCTCAACAGGACGAGTATCTCGCCGCTCTTGCGAACGATCCCCTGAGGGTGCTTCGCATCTCGCCTTCCTACGAGGAACTCGCCAAGGATCGTTCGGCTGACGATGCCACCCGCGAATTCGTGGGCAAGAGCGTTCGAAACGCCTCATGGCTGATCGAAGCGATCGGGCAGCGCACGAACACCCTCCTGCGCGTGGTCAAGGTCGTGTTGATTCGTCAACGGGAGTTCTTCGACCATGGTCCGCAGCACCTGAAGCCGCTGCCGATGGTCGAGGTCGCGGACCAGCTCGGCATCCACGTCGGAACCGTCTCTCGTGCGGTCTCGGACAAGTGGATGGAGACGCCTCGGGGGTATTTCCCGCTTCGCCGGTTCTTCTCGGGCGGCCTCGAGACCGACTCGGGCAAGGACGTGAGCTGGGAAGCGATCAAGGAGATGGTTCGAGAGATCGTCGAGGCCGAGGAGCCCACCAGTCCGCTGAGCGACCAGTCGATCGCCGACCAGCTTTCCGAACGTGGCGTGAAGATCGCCCGTCGAACGGTGGTCAAGTATCGTGAACAGCTTGGCATCCCATCCGCGCGTCGCCGAAAGGTGCACGGTCCCTGATTCTGCAACTCGAGGGTCTCCATCCCCCCACGTGGGATCAAGAGAGGCGATACTTGGTTGATGCGGATCTTCCTCACCGGTGCCACCGGTCACATCGGTTCCCGACTCCTTGAACGCCTGATCGATGATGGCAGCGAAGTCGTCGCTCTGACCCGGCGCCCCGCCGAGGTGCCCCCGCGCACCGGACTCGTCGTGGTCGAGGGCGATCCCACCTGTCCCGGCCCCTGGCAGAAAACCATGGACGGCTGCGATGTCGTGGTGCACCTGGCATGTTCGGGCAACGACCCCGAGGCCCTGACCGCCCGGGGGTTGAAAGCGCTGCGAGAACGCCGGCTTGATTCCACCTTCCAGGTCATGATCGGACTGGAACAGGCGTCCTCGAGGCCCGAGCGGGTGATCTTCCTGGGCAGCCGGCTCGCACTGGGCACGCACTCGGACGGACTTCCTGCCGGACTTTCTGAACTGGCTCGTGCCTGGGAGGCGCAGGCGCTCGAGCACGATGTTCAAGGTGTGTCCGTCACGGTCATCCGTGCAGGTCTCCTGCTCGGTCCGGACATCGTCGACCTGGCCGATGCGACCGCTGCCGAGGACGGTCCGAAGCCACTTGGTTGGATCCACGTCGATGATCTCGTCGATTGCCTGGCGAAGTCGGTGGACGCGAAAACGGCAGGGCTCTTCGAGGCGGTTGCGCCGCAGTTTCCCGAGGTCGAATTCGTGTTGTCCCAGGTGCGCACGCTGGTCGGTGCTGGTTCGGCGACCGGGCCCGGACTCGAAGGTGAAGCCGGGGCGTTTCTGTCCTGGACGCTTCCGGTCGCACCGTCGTCGGCGGTCGCGCGGATCGACCATGCTTTTCGATTCACCGACGTCCAGGCGGCCCTGGAGGACCTGGCTCCCTCGAAGCAACCGGATGTCAAGTCGCCTCAGACAGGGCGGAGACGCACTGCCAGCACTGCCGTGGCCAGGCCGCGTCGGCTGGTGGTCCTGCCGTGCGAGGGACTGCTGCTGCCCGAGGAAGGACGCCTTCACCCGGCATCGGGTTCCCTGGTGAACATGCTGCATGCCGCTGGATTGCTGGTGGTGCTGGCAAGTTCCCGTTCCGGTCGGCTCTGCCTGGGCCTTGCCGGCCAGCTGGGGATCTCGGCTCCGATCATCGCCGGTGATGGATCGGTCCTGGTCGATCCGCTCCGGTCCGAAGCGATCCGCACCGAACTGCTTGGGGTTGATCGAATCGCTGGAGTCGCCATGGCGGTTCGGACCGCCGAAACCGGTGCGATCGTGGTGGTCGAGCGTGGCATTCATGCCGCAACCGATCATCCGTCGGAGTTACCGGTGGGTCTTCGTGAACTGGTCACCATCGATGAATGCGTCGAATCTTCCGCACTGTTCTCCCGTCCGGCGACACGGATGTTCCTGCAGGCACCCCAGCGTCGACTTGATCGTGCTCTCTCGGTGATACGAGAAACCTGGTGGCGCGAACGGATCATCGCGATCCACGAACATGCACCCGGCGTCGTGGCGATCACCGCGCCCAGTGCGGATCGTGGGGTGGCACTGCAGCGCGTCGAGTCCGCCATGGGCATGGAGCGGCGCAGCAGCCTGGTGGTCGCGGCAACCACGCGTGATCTGGGCATGCTCGAATTCGCCGGCGTCGGTCTCGCGCATCCCGATCTCTCGGCTTCACATCATGGAAATGCCGACCGTGTGCTCGAGACCGCTGATCTGCTCGAGATCGGGCATGCGCTGATCCGTGCCGACCTGGCCTCAACGGTGCGTGCCGCCACGCATCGCTCCTGAGCCACGGTCCCGGGGGCCGAAGTCGATGGCAACCGCCGGGCGGGGGGCGTTGCCCCAGCCCGGTTCAACCATGCGTTTCGAGGAAAACCAGACAGTGGTACAATGCCCACGTCACCGATGACGCATCCAACTGGAAGGAAACGGCTTGAAGATCTGGCTTGACGGCAACCTGGTTCCCAAGGAAGAGGCCAACATCAACGTGCTCGACCATGGTGTCCTGTACGGAGACGGCTGTTTCGAGGGAATTCGAGTCTACGGGGGGCGCATCTTCAAGCTGCAATCCCACCTCGAACGAATGTGGGATTCCGCCAGGCGCATCCGACTCGAGTCTCCCTATTCGATGGAGGAAGTCGAGGCCGCCATTCGTGAGTCGGTCGAGGTCAACGGGATTACCGACGGCTACATTCGACTGGTCTTCACCCGTGGTGTGGGAACGCTCGGTCTTCATCCGTTCATGTGCCCTCGGGCCTCCTGCTTCATCGTCGCCGACACCATCTCGCTCTATCCGCAGGAACTCTACGACAAGGGCATGCACATCATCGTGGCCAAGCATCGCCGGGTTCCGGTGGAATGCCTCGATCCCGCGATCAAGAGCTTGAACTACCTGAACAACATCCTCGCCAAGATCGAGGCGATCGATGCGGACGTCCTCGAGGCGATCATGCTCAACACCGATGGTTGGGTCGCTGAATGCACAGGAGACAACATCTTCGTGGTCAAGGACGGGCGCATCGAGACCCCGCCGCTGGACGCGGGCATGCTTCCGGGCATCACCCGACGCTTCGTCATCGACGAACTCGCGCCCGCACTCGAACTGGAACTGGTCGAGAAGATGATGCGGATCGAGGACGTGCTCCACGCCGACGAGGTCTTCCTCACCGGAACCGCCGCGGAAGTGATCGGTGTCTCCAGGATCGACGGGCATGTGATCGGTAACGGCGAGGTCGGGGTCGTCTCCAAGTCACTTGAAGCCGAGTTTCGACGCCGTACGAACGCCGGCGCTCCGGAAGACTGATCATGTATTGTCGTAACTGCGATTATTCACTGTGGAACATACCCGGGCGTCAATGCCCCGAATGTGGGGATGCGTTTCTTCCCAGTGAATACGAGTTCAAGCCCGGAGCGGTGAAGTTCTGCTGCCCGGACTGTTCGCAGCAGTACTACGGAACCTCGTACAAGGGTCATCTTCGCCCGAATGAGTTCGACTGCGTGGAATGCGGCCGTCATCTCGAGATGGACGAGATGACGTTGCTTCCCGCCGAAGGTTGGGACGAACACAGTGTCGGCTCCGCGACATCCCCCTGGGTTCGACCAAACAAGGGGCTCATCAAGCGGTGGTTCTGCACGGTTGGCTGGTCCTATGTCAATCCGCGCGGGCTGATCGCCGGTATTCCGGTGAGTTCGGGGGTCGGGGGATCCTTTGGGTTCTTCATGATCACCCAGTGCCTGATCGGCCTGGTCGGGATCGCCCTGCCGGTGCTGCTGTTCACCATCATCATCGGACTCTCGACTCCCCGCGGCGGAATCGGACTGGCGGGGCTCAGTGCGACCTTGCTCCCGTCACTCCTTGTGGTGTCCGGATCGATCTTCGTGGCGATCCTCTGGGGGCTCCTGATCCATGCCACCCTGGCCTTGACGGGTGGGACAGCCCACTCTGTCGGCCGGACCATGAGCTCGGTGTTCTTTGCAAGCGGAACCCTGGCGGGCCAGGCCGTTCCATGCGTGGGACCGTACTGCCTGGGGTACATCGTCGGGGTCTGGTGGGTGGTGAGCACCATCCTCATGGTGATGGAATCCCAGAAGGTGTCGGGCCTGCGCGCCAGTTTGGCCGTGCTCTGGCCGCCGCTGCTCACGCTGGTAGTGGCCGTGAGCTTGTACGCCCTGTTCATCTACACCGCCATCAACTCAACCACCACGGCCATGAATCAGATGCAGTTCGGCCGTGTTGCGACCGGCACTTCGAACGGCTTCACCACCGCCCTCATCAGCCGAAGCGCTTCATCCTCGGTCACGCCCGCATCTCCGGTCGACATCCTTCGCGACTCGGAAGGGCTCCGCCTCGATTTCGCGTCACTGCTGCTTGGTGGCGAGCTCTTCGATCAATCGGATCTGCTTCTGGGCGATGATGCATTCGACTTCAGCACTCAGTCCGGTGTACCGCTGGATCGAAGAATCGCGGCGCTGCAAGCGGCTGAAGTGCCGACGGCCGAGGAAGACCCGGACCGTCAAGCCTTCTCCATCGGGCAAGTCGTCTACTGCCTTCCTGAACAGCCGTGGAGTGAGGTCAAGGATGATCCGGCCCTGTGGTTCATGGTCGCGTTCCAGTTCTCCGCCCAGAACATTGAGATCGGCCGCAGTTGGGCCTTCACCTTGTGGGTCAGTTTCGCCAACGGAAACACCTACAACATGTATTTCTCAACCAATAGTGAGTTCGTGGAGGCACTTGATGTACAGGACCAGGTCAGGGCCGACGTGGGCCTCTCTCCCATCAAGGACATGATGCTTGAACTCTACGAGCGACTGACCAAGCAACCCTGATGAAAGGTCTCCGCGGCCAACCATGCGGTTGATCTTTCTCAAGTCGATGCTGGTGGCCTACGGCGTATCCGCGCTCTTCGGCATTCTTGCGGTGCTTTCCCAGGATTCAGACGTCCTCAGGATGGTCGGCACCAGCCTGCTCCTGGCCGCCTCATTCACGGTCCTGCTGCTGTTGACGCTCCTGCGCGACGGAGGGCACCGTGGGCTTCGCTGGTTGATGATCACGAGCATGTTTCTCACCGTTCCGGTCTTTCTCCTGTACCTGGGATTGATCTGGGTCGACTTCGATTACCAGTTCGCCGAAGTGCTTGCTCGGATTGCTGGCGGAGGGCTCTGCCTGGTTTTCTGGTCGCTCTACGTCGGGTTCTGTTTCTGCATCAGGGTGCAGGCCACGTGGTTTCATGTGCTCACCCTGCTGCTCTTCGCCGTATCTCTCATCTATCTCCTGCTCATCGAACTGCTGGTCATCGACCCGGACATCGTCGAATTCATCGTCAAGAAGTTGTTTCCCAGTGATGATTTCTTCGCACGAGGCCTGGTCGCCCTGCTCATCCTGAGTTCAACCGCCTCACTGTCGCTTCCGGTCATCTGGCTGATAGGCAAGCTGAAGCGGCGAGGCGATGGCACCGCGATGGCCCAGGAGGTGCTGGTTGACATGGTTTGTCCGCGCTGCGGACTGCAACAGGAACTGCCCACCGACAAGGCTGCCTGCAGGCAATGTCGATTGGAGATCCGAATCAGGATCGACGAGCCATGTTGTGACTGCGGATTCCTGCTGTATCGGTTCGATGGCGAAGCCTGTCCGGAGTGCGGCAGGTCGATTCCTGATCGGCTGCGCTGGATAAATCCCACGCCGCCGGCCGAACCTTCGCTGGAAAGCTGACTCGGTTCCTGCCTGCGTGCTCTTCAGGTCTTCTTGTCTATGGTCAGCTGCACCGTCGCGGGGGTGGTCTTCTCGCCTCCGGAGCAACCGACCTCGGGTTGCTCGGTGTGCAGGGAATCCGCGCGATAACGTGACCAGTCCTCGACGACGAGATCCGGTGCGTCAGCCCCATCGTGGATCTTGAGCAGGTCGTAGGCGTTGTCTCTTTGTGCGGGAACGAAGCCTGCATCCCGGATCAGTCGGCAGATCATCGGCTCGTTGAGGCAGTGGGTGGTGCCCGCGCTGGAGACGACGTTCTCTTCCATCATCACCGAGCCCATGTCGTTGGCGCCCCAGCGAAGGGCCAGCTGGCCGATGTGGGGGCCCATGGTGACCCAGCTGGAACCGATCGAATAGACGTTGTCCAGGTAGAGCCGACTCAGTGCCTGGGTCCTCAGGTAGGCGCTGGCGCCCGCGAGTCGCAGGCGCCGCCCGAATTCCGGGTGGTCCTTTCCGTCACCCGTGCCGTCCACGCGCGCGACCACGTCGCCCGGGTAGGGGGTCTCGAGGTCGTCGCCGGGTCCGTTGCCCCATTCCTTCAACCGACCCAGTGCGGTGTTGTCGGGTTGGAACGGCCAGGCGATGAACGCGCTGTAGCGACCGCCGCCTGATTCCTGGAGGTCATCGATGGTCCGGTCCTGCCAGCTGCGGACCTGTTCCATGTGGTGGATTCGGTCGGCAACACCTTCGATGTGTCCGAACATCATCGTCGCCGAGGTGTTCATGCCGAGTTCATGGGCGACGCGCATCACCGTCAACCAGGCGTCGGCATCACACTTGCCCATGCCGATCCGGGCGCGCACCAACGGCGCGAAGATCTCGCCGCCACCGCCGGGGACAGAGTCGAGACCTGCCTCCATCAGTCGCGTCATCACGTAGCGGACCTTCGCCTTGAAGTCCGAGCCGGGTGGGTCGAAGAAGCGCACGAACTCGACGAATTCAGGTGGACTGAACGCATGCACGTGCACCTGCGGGTACTCGCTCCTGATGCGCTGGAGAAGTTCCAGGTACCAGTCGAGATCGAGGTCGGGGTTCATCCCGCCCTGCATGAGGATCTGCGTCCCGCCGATCTCCGCCAGCTCGCCGACCTTTTCAAGGAGTGCGTCGTACTCGAGGACGTAGGCGTCGTCCTCGGTGCCTGAGCGCTTGAAGGCGCAGAAGATGCACTTGGCGGTGCAGACGTTGGTGTAGTTGATGTTCCGGTCGATCACGTAGGTACGGATCGAGTCTCCATGGATCCTCTGGCAACGGAGATCCGCCCACCGGCCCAGTTCCTGGGGTGGAAGTCGGTGGTACAGCTCCAGGCCCTGTTCGGGGCTCAGGCGTGCTTCTCCATCGACGATGGCTTGCAGGAACCCGGGATCCAGGGGGTTCAGTTCGGTTTGGAGCGGTGGGGGCATCGAGAGATTCCAGGGGGGGATTCACGATCATAGGGGTCAGGAGGCCGCACGGCAGCCGATTCGCCTGTTTCTCCACTCAAGGCGCCCCTTCCACCGGTCGATTCCACTTCTGGAAGGGCTTGACCATGGCGGATTCCAAGGCTTCTGCCACCATCGTGCTGGTCGCTCGAAACGACGCCGATCTCGTCGGTGGCGCTGTAGCGTCCCTCCTTGCCCAACAGGGGGGGGGTTATCCCATACAGGTCATCGACGACGGTTCGACCGATGCCACCTGGGATCGGATCCAGGACGTGATCAAGACCGTCGGTCCACATGACCATGAGCTCAAGACGGTCCGCTGCCCCGAGTCGAAGGGGCCGCGTCGACTGATCGAGGCCATCGAGAAACTGGAAACGCCCTACGCGATCATCGCGAGTCCGGAGGATCGATCCCGACCGGAGCGGGTGGAACGCATTCTTCGGGTGATCGACTCGACCGCTGCCGCGGTGATCGCGACCAACCGGACCCGACTCGGGGGGTCCGTCATCGAGCACGCGGGAAACGGTTTTCGAGCACGAAGCGGTCCGATCGATGCCCGGGAGATCGCATTTCATCTCGGCTGCACGCCCACCACGCTCGGCACCCTCGCGGTTCGAACCGATGTTCTTCACGCCTTTCCCACGTTGAGCGGTCCGCGGTTGAGCGAGGATCTCGGTCCTCTGTTCGGATTTCGCGGATCGATCATCGATACCAGCTATTACCTGGATGAGACCCTCGTCGACTTTCGTCCGATTCGCGAGACCGCGACCCTCGACGTTCGAAGTCGCGAAACCTGTCGCGAAGGACTCTTCGCCAACCTCATCGCCTCACGTACCGGCATGCTCAACGACCTGCGTGATCTCCGTCGTGAACAGTCTTCCGACGGAGAGGAGACCACGCTGGTCCATCTGGAGGCCTCGCTCAAGGGCGTGCTCATCGAACTCGTGGAACGCTGGACGCAGGCGCGCGAAGAGCTCTGGTCGCGCGACATGCGCCCATGCTGGGTGACCCAGCACGAGCTGAAGGAATCGAATCATCGCGTGGAGCGGCTGCGTCCCCGATCGTTGATCGGAAGGGTGAAGCAGGCGATCAGCCGCCAGCGCTCGGCTGCTTGAGCCGGGTTCACACCTTGATCTTCGTCCAGCCCCCGTGGAGGAATCGTGCGGCGAACATGCAGCCGCGGATCACGATCTCCCCGCAGAGCCCCATCCAGATCCCGGGCAGTCCCCAGTCCATGTAGACCCCGAGGAACCAGGCCAGCGGCAGTCGGATCCCGTAACTGGAGACCACGGTGATCAGCAGCGTCCAGCGGGTGTCGCCAACGCCTCGAAGTCCCTGCCGCACGACCATGTTGAGTGCGAAGAAGACCTGTACCGCGCCACAGATGAACAGCAGCTTCGGGGTCTCCTCGAGGTGCACGGGTTGATCGGAGATCACATCGGTCAGTTGTTCACCGAAGAGCATGAACACCACGCCCAGGCAGCCCATGAAGATGATGCCCGCACCGGTGCAGGCGAGAATCGCCAGTCGAGCCATCCTGGGGTTGCCTGCGCCCAGGTACTGTCCGGCGATCGTGCCCGCGGCGGTACCCAGTGCGAACCCCGGCATGAAGGAGAAGGCTTCCCACTGGATCGCGATCGAATGCGCACCGACCAGTCCGTCCACCGGACCACCGTTGGTCATGTTTCGAACCGCGATCACGCCGATGAATCCCAGGACGAAGAGATTGACGCCCCACATCGCGATGCCCTCCAAGAACATCGGGATCCCGATCCTGGTGATCCGCCAGAACATCGTCCTGGCCGGTTTCATGAGCCTGGGTTTCAAGGCCAGGCCGTTGGTTCCTCGCAGTAGCACCAGCGTGATCAGCACCGCCCCGGCGAGAAACGAGATGGCGGTGCCCGCGGCGATTCCGTACACCCCGTTGACCATCGGGTCGATCGAGGTGGGGTTGATGATCGAGAACGTCTCGAAGTGGATGTCCGCCCCGGACAACAGCCAGCTGAAGGCGATGTTGATGATGTTCACCAGCACCATGATGATCGCGGGCAGTGCGGTCTCGCCTGCGCCGTGAAGGCACATCGACCCCACCATCATCACCCCGCAGAGCGGCATCGCGATCGCGATGGTGGCCACGTACTGTTCGAGGTAGACCACCGCCTCCGGGGTGAGTTCACTGATCGCGGCAAGTGGCGTGACCAGGAACCAGAGCAGCGCACCGACGATCACGCCCCAGATCAGCGAGAGCAGCATGGCCTGTCCGACGGCTTTCCCGGCATCCTGGTGATCGCCCGCGCCCATCGCCCGGGCGATGATCGCCTGGCCACCGATGCCGAGTCCGGACATCGCAATGCCCACGAACCAGCTGATGTAGGAACCGATCCCGATGCCGTCGAGCGCAGGGACCACGATCTCCATCGGGAGACTGCCCGCCAGGATCTTGTCGAAAAGACCCACGGTCGCCGTGAAGGTCTGTTGGAGCAGGACCGGTATCGCAACGATCCAGATCGCCGACCTGAGGCTCTTGCCGGCCAGCTTTCCCGAACGGATCAAGCCTTCCGATTCAGTCAGTGCTTCCTGTTCAAGCAGCCCGCCGACCGCTGAACGCGGGTCGTCCGGGCTCAGTGCAGAGGAATAGCCGGGATCGTCCCGTGAGTCGTCCCGGTCTGCATGGTGTTCGGGTTCAAGCGAGCTCACGTATGCTCAGGTGCCTTCGGCGGTCGTTGATTCATCGTCCGTCCATGTCGAGCGCAGGCCCTTCACATCGAGCCCCCGCGGCAGTGAAGGCTTCTCCCAGACGATGGGGTTGAAGATGTTGATGCGTTCCAGCCAGCCCAGCGGTCTCGTGTACACGGGGTAGAGGTAGACCTCCTCGAGCCCGAAGGGGTTCTTCGCGGATTGGTACCACGCAAGCCAGGACTGTGAATCCAGCCCGTGGTTCTCGCCGGTGAGGGTCCGGAGGGAATCCGCCGCTGCGAGGTTGACCGCGAGCTCCTGTGCGTCCAGTGAATTGACCAGTGCCTGGAAGACCGAGTCCTTGGGGTACTGTCCCAGCGCAACCGCCAGTTCGATCTTGACGCCGCCATCCTCCTCGACCACCAGGTGCTGCCAGATATCATCGGCGACGGCTGGATCATGGAGTCTCTGGAGGCCCTTCGCGGCTTCGTGGCGCACGTAGGTCACCGGGTCATCGAGGCCCTTTGCGAGCAGCACTGCGTCAGCAGGATCGCCATGGAAGGCGAGTGCCCTGATCGCGGCCGCTTTCACCAGTGGATCGAAGGGGCCTTCGATGCAGTTGCGGTAGAGCTTCAAGTACTCCTCGCCACCACCCCAGGGGGCGTTGCCAAGAAGGGTCAGGCCGCGTTGCTGGTTCTCGGGGTCGGCGAAGTCGGTGGCCCATTCGCCTGCTTTCGCGGGCGAGGTCGGGGACAGCTGGTCGACGAGATCCTGGAAGTCACTGGAGATCGTGTCGCAGCCGGTGGCCATGACACCCAGGACCAAGAGGAGCATGAGTCGCGAGGTTTTCTTGATCAAGCCATCCATGACACCCGGATCATACCTCAAGGATCCACTCGCGCCGGAGCAGTCAGGCTCTGAAGGGTCAGGAGCCGGGTACCGGCGTTCCGCAGGATCCGTGCAGTGGGACCAGGCAGAGGAATTCCAGGGGTTCGTCGCTGGTGTTCAGAAACTGGTGTTCATCATCAGCGCCCACGAACAGCACGTCTCCTTCCGAGATCGCCCGGTGTTCACCCTGGTCGAAGGCTTCGCCCCGACCCTTGATGACCACGACCTGGTGCTCGTAGTTGTGGCTGTGGCGGGGGGTATGTCCACCGGGGTCGACCGTGAAGTGGCGCATGGCGAAGTTCGGTGCTCCATCCTCCCTGCCGACCATGACGCGCATCGAGACGCCCTGGACGCCTTCCATCGGAAGTGGTGCACATTCGCTGGAGTCGGTGTGACGGATGATCATCTCGGTGTCCTTTCGTCGAGGCGGTGTTTGCTACTGTAACCACACCATGCAGGAAATACCCCGACCAACCATAGAGATGCACACCCTCGGCCCCGTGGAGACCAACTGTTTCGTGGTCCATGTCCCGGAGGGCGAGGACCCCAAGGGCTGCTGGATCATCGACTGCGGCATCGATCCGGAACCGCTTCTGGGCGCCATCGCGGACCAGGGACTTGAGCCCAGGGGGGTGCTGCTCACCCACTGTCACTACGATCACATCGGTGGCATCGAATCCCTCTTCGATCGCTTTGGAACCCTTCCCATGTCGGTTCATCCGATCGAGGAATCGTGGAACCGCGATCCCGCGCTCAACCTGTCAGCCATGTCCCACTGGCCCTGCGTCGCTCCGGCTCCTGATCGCCTCTACGAGGACGATGACATCCTCGATCTCGGGGGCAGTCGGTGGCGGGTACTCCATCTGCCCGGCCACAGCCCCGGATCGGTCGGACTGCTCAACGACGAGGCAGCAGTGCTCATCGCCGGAGACACGCTCTTCGCCGGATCGATCGGGCGTGTGGATTTCCCCACGTCCGACGAGGATGCCATGCGACGAAGCCTGTCCAGACTCATGGATCTTCCCGGGGCGACCCGGGTGCTGCCCGGTCATGGTCCTGAAACCTCGATCGACGCTGAACGGACCCACAACCCCTTCATTCAAGGCTGGGGACTGGTCTAGTCCGATTTCCTTGCTTTCAGTGGCCAACTCACGCAAAGAGATCGTTGCATCGCCCCGGGTTGCGGCTACCTTGGAGGCAGGCATCCCCTGGTCCATTTTGGCCAAGTCAACGGAGAAAACAGATGTTCCGAAGCACCCTTGCAGCCACGGCGACAACCGCAGGTCTTCTCGCGGGGATCGCACATGCCGACACCACGCTCGTCGTACCCGAGGGCAGCAGCGCTGGCGTCAACGTGACTCTTTCGATTGAAACCTTCCTTGGTCCGGATGAGGATACCGACTCGGGAACCGTGAACATCGATGAGAGCCAGATGACGGTGGATCCCAATCCGGGGAGCGAACCCTTCACCAGCATGCTCATCACGGAACACGTGATCTACACCAGTGGAGGGGATCTGAGCTTCTGCTTCTATCCCATCTTCGGTTCCTGCAGTCTCACCCTCGCGGTGGATGTCGACCAGCTTGATGTCACCCTCACGAACGACCTCAACGTCTCCGTCGATGGCTCGGGCAACTGGGCCGCCGCATCGGCCAACTACGACCTGGTCATGACCCTGAGCTACGACGGTGGGGCCCTGATCGGCTCGGGCACCGCGGAGGCGACGGCGGCGGCAAGCATCTCCGTTTCCGGGAACGTCGATCTCGACAACGGCGTGCTCCAGGTCACCCAGCTTGAGCTGGAGACCATCGACATCCAGATCGACCCGAACACCCTCCCCGATGGACTGGATGCGCTCCAGGTGGTGGTCGAGACCGATTTCACGGATGTCGTCTACTCCGGCAGCCTCAATCCCTGCGATCTCGACGGCGACGGTGCCGTCGGCGGTGCCGACCTGACCATCCTGTTGGGTCAATGGGGGAGCTGCTGCACCGGCGATCTCGACGGCAACGGTCTGGTCGATGGTGCCGACCTGACCATCCTTCTCTCATGCTGGACTGCCTGAGCCCGGACACTTCGCTACCATCTCATCCGTGACGAATTCAAAGACGACCATACGTCTCGGGCACAGCCCGGACCCTGATGATGCCTTCATGTGGTGGCCGCTGTTCGAGTTGGACGGCAGTCCTCCCTGCCTTGCCAGTGATCGTTTTCGGTTCATCCCCGTGGTCGAGGACATCCAGAAACTGAACCAGATGGCTTGTGAATCCGAGGGCGACGATGCCCTCGAAGTCAGCGCGATGTCCTGTGCCTGTTATCCCCGGGTGGTTGATCGGTACCTGATCACCGCATGCGGAGCGAGCCTCGGTGACGGCTACGGCCCCCGACTGGTCTCTCGCGAACCGATGACCCTCGATGACCTCAGGGATTCCGGCAAGACCATCGCCGTACCCGGGGCACAGACCACCGCACTCATGTCGACCAGCCTGATGCTCGGCCCCGGACGTTTCGAGTGGGAAGCCGTTGCCTTCGACCAGATCGCCGATGCCGTGCTCGAAGGTCGGTTCGATGCCGGAGTCGTGATCCACGAGGGTCAGCTCACCTACGAGGAGGACGGACTGGTCCTGGTCAAGGATCTCGGTGCCTGGTGGGCCGAGGAGACCGGACTTCCGCTTCCACTTGGTGCCAATGCGATACGCAGCGACCTGGATGAAAGACTCGGCCCCGGCGCGATCATCGAGATCGTCGATCTCCTGGAACGATCCGTTCGCTACGCCATGGACCACCGTGAGCAGGCGATCACCGAGGCCTTGAAATGGGCTCGTGGTCTCGAAGCCGAGCGCGCAGGTCAGTTCGTGGATCTCTACGTGAATCGCTGGACGTTGAACTACGGGGAATCGGGACGACGCGCCGTGCTGGAACTCCTTGCTCGCGCCGCGGATAAGGGCCTGGTCCCTGCAGTCGAGATACCGGAGTTCGTCGGAACCCGTTGATCCATGATCAACGGGCGAAGCTATACTTCACGCCCCCCTCGGATCGACCGTGATCCGCATGCATCGTCAGACATCAGGAGAGCAGACCGCAGATGGGCCAGTTGCCGCTTGGAACCGAACAGGGATACGCAGCCCCCGCGGTGCGTCAGTTCAGCGTGTTCCTCGACAACCGTGTCGGGAAGCTGCTCGAACTCGTCCAGCTTTTCGATGACGCGCCGGACGTGACCCTGGTCGCGATCAGCGTCCTCGATTCGTCGGATCACGCCGTGGTCAGGATGATCTTCGACAATGCCGATGCGGCAAGGCATCTGCTCCGCCGGAACAAGTTCACGTTCTCGGAACTCGAACTGCTGGTGCTCGAACTTGATGACGAGCACACCCTGACCCACGCCTGTCTCTTCCTGCTGGGTGCGGAACTCAACATCCGATTCGCCTATCCGATCCTGCCCGGTCACGCGCACGGGCCGTTGCAGCTGCTTGCCCTCGCCGTGGACGACAACACCTTCGCCGGCCAGATCCTCTGCCGGAAGGGCTTCCGTCTGATGGCCGAGGACGAACTGGCCTGATCAGCTCTTGGCGTCGGAGACGTCGACGACCTCGCCATCGGCGTCGTACGAATACAACTTGCCGGGTTCTTCGGCCTTGGTCTTCTTGTGACTGCCGTCACAGAGCGGGGGCTTCTTGCTCAGGCCGCATCCGCAGACCCAGGTGGGGGTGTCGCTCGGCTCGATCTTGATCGGGCCGGTGCCTTCGCATCGTACTTGGCGGGTCATGGAGGTCTCCAGTGGGATGATGGGTTTCAGTTGGCGGGGTAGGTGCAGGAGGTCTTTCCGGTCTCCCACACCGTGACCGAGATCAAGCGCCCTTGGGCGGAGCTGATCGGTCCCGAGAGAAGATCGTGGCAGGTGATCGTGATGTTTTCCACGGATGGGTTGCGATCGGCGAATTCCGGGCAGTCCTCGTTGAGATGTCGGTGGTCGAACCGCTTGATGACCTGCTCCTCGACGATGCTCTCGAGCATGTGGATTGAAAGGGCCGCTTCGCCCGTCTCGTCGATCCTGCAGGCCACTGCGACTTCGATCTCGTAGTTGTGGCCGTGCCCCCTGGGGTTGTTGCACTTGCCGAAGGTCTCGCGATTCCACTGGTCCGATTGATCGGGGCAGTGGAGTCTGTGCGCGGCCGCGAACTCGAATCGTTCCCGGATCTGTATTTCGATTTCGGTCGAGGGGGTCGTGGTCATGTTCGAATCCGTGCGCTCGAGTGGTGAAGATGCCGGACGCGTCCAGCGGAGTTCATGACGTGGCGTGAGTCGCCATCGTACTTCGTCGCATGCCGGTCCCAGTTCGGAGGCGATGGAGTCCGCGAGTCGAACCAGCAGGGAGGGTGTCGGTTCCCGCGACTGTCCCGAAAGAGCTTCACCCAGGATCGGCAGCGCGTTCGCTCGTGCAGCCGCGTCGATGACGTCGATCCCCAGGAGGTATCCGGTTCGTGGGTCTGGTTCGCCGACCAGTGAGACATCGAACTCGTACCAGGCCGCCAGCCCATCCGGCGTCGGCCAGGAGGCAAATGTATTGCGACGAGCTTCGTCGCCCCCGATTCGATGGGGCTGGGGCGAGATCGCCATCCGAATTGTGCGCGTCAATCGAATCACGGATAGGGGTTTCATCGCCTGAGACGGCTTCTCAGAGAAGGAATTCAGGCCGCTGCAGGGTGGTTTAGGGGGATTTCCAGAGGAACTCGATGAAACAATCTCAGCTGTGGAGCTTGCTTCACCGATTGATTGATATACGATATGGAAGCTCAGAGACACCGTTTCCCAATGAAAATTGAGGATGCGCACTGAAGATGTCACTGAGCAACCAACGTGGTTCGCCTCGTCGAATCACCTTCATTTGCCCCCGGAAGGGCTCGGTCTGAGGCTTGCCTCGACCGGGCCTTTTTTTTCATCGGTACCCTGAACCGGATGCTCCACCTCGAGCACCTGCTCATCGCGGCTCGGGTTGATGCATACTGCCTGTCCGAGTCACTTATCGGGAGTTCATGATTTCATTCGATCTGCCCAGTCCAGACACCCTTCGGCTTTCAGTGCTCTTCGTGCTGGCGTCGGTGCTGCTTCACGCTTGCCAGCCCACACCGATCGAACCGATTCCGGAGCAACGCCCTCCGGTCGACCCGGTGCAGCACGAGCACGAGCACGAGCCCAAGTCCGAGCCCAAGTCCGAGCTGACGCGCAACGCCCCATTGAAGCCGATCGAGCTCCCGAGCGGGATCGTGGTCGATCGCGAGGCCCGCGAGGTCGTGGTGCCAGCCTTCGTCTCGATCGATGTCGGCTGGCTCGAGCAGGTGGTCTGCGTACGCAACACGCGCGATCATGAAGCGATCCTGGTCGTCGACGTTCTTCCCAGCCAGGTCCACGCGGCCCTGGTCCTGCTCGGACTGGACTCCGGCACCCCCGGGTACTGGCGGTTCGAGGAGATGGAAGGTGAGATCCGACCCCGCGTGAGTCGCATGCAACCCGAGGGCGATCAGGTCCGTGTCACGGTGCGGCGCGTGTCCGGTGATCGGACGAGCGACGAACCGATTTCGAGCTGGATCGTGAATGCCGAGGATGCGGGAGACTTCACCGAGCAACCCTGGGTCTTCGGTGGTTCCACCTTCGTTCGTTTCACGCCCGATGGACCCGAACGCTACTCGGCTGACCAGAGCGGGTCCCTCGTCGGCCTGGTGACCTTCGGTGACGAGGTGCTCGGACTCAGGGGGGTGCGATCCGACCAGGTCGATGTCGATGCCGCCCTGTGGGGCGTGCGAACGAACGTCGTGCCCGGCCCCGGAACCCGGGTCGAACTCATCCTCGCTCCCTGGGCCGAGGACGACTAGGTCCGGCTCAGCCGCCGAGCATCAGGTGCTGTTCTCGTCGTCCGGCGCAGATGGCGATCGCGATCGCGTCCGCCACGTCCGGGGGTTCCGGGGGTTCGGCCAGCTTGCACTGCACCGCCACCGCCTCCTGAACCTGTTCCTTGCTGGCTCGTCCGCTTCCGGTGAGGGCCTTCTTGACCTCTGCAGGCGCCAGTTCGTCGGTGCCCAGGCCCCTGCGTGCAGCGCAGAGAAGGATCACGCCGCGGGCGTGTCCCATCAGCAGGCTGGCCTGTCGATAGTCCTTGTGCGAGAAGAGGGACTCGACGACGACCTTGCTCGGCTTGAGTTCCTCGATGATCGAATCGAGTTCCTTCTCCAGCTCGACCAGGCGCTCGGGCATGGAAGCGCCTCGAGCGAGCCTGATGACACCTGCCTCGATCAGCTGTGGATGAATCGAACCCGATGACAGCTCCACGCAGGCATAGCCGGTGAGGTTCAGGCCGGGGTCGATGCCGAGCAGGCGCATCAGGTCGACCCGGTCTTGGTTGAATCCAGGTGAACCAGTCCGTCCTTCAGTCGAAGCACGCGGCTGCATCGCTCCGCGAGTCCTTCGTCATGGGTCACGACCACCAGGGTGATCCCCTGGGCGTTCAGTTCATCGAAGAGTTCGAGGATCGCCTCGCCGGTGCTGCTGTCGAGGTTTCCGGTCGGTTCGTCGGCAAGGATGATCGCGGGCTTGGAGACCAGTGCGCGTGCGATGGCCACCCTTTGCTGCTGCCCGCCCGAGAGTTCCTTGGGGCGATGCCCGAGTCGATCTCCGAGCCCCACGGTCTGGAGGCTCTCGATCGCGAGTTCCCGACGCTTGAGCCTGGGAATGCCCTGGTAGAACAACGGAATGCTGACATTCTCGACGATGTCCAGCTCACTGATCAGATTGAATGCCTGGAACACGAAGCCGATCCGGCTTCCCCGGATCTCGCTCAATTCGTCATCACTGAGATTGGAAAGATTCGTCCCGTCCAGCTGGTAGAGGCCGGACGTTGCAGGGTCCAGGCACCCGAGGATGTTCATCAAGGTCGATTTGCCGGAGCCGGATGCGCCCATGATCGCGAGGTAGTCACCGGCAAGGATCTCGAGATCGATCCCGCCCAGGGCTTCGACCAGGACCGAACCGTCCGGCTTGTAGTAGATCTTGCGGATGTCCTTCAGGTCCGCAACCAATGCTCGGGGTGCGGTGGGGTCGGGTCGGCCTGTTTTCATCACGGCAGTCATGAGACGAGTGTAATCGCCCGAACCCAGCACGGATACCGGGTCTTTCGTATCCTCTCACCGTGGCATACGACCGTTCGACATTCGATGAAGAAGCCGCTCTCGGTTCCACGGTGATCCTGAGGCGCACCTTGATGAGTGATCGCCTGACCCCGGTGCTGGCCTATCGAGCGCTGGTCCACGGCGATGAACGAACCGCACCCAGTTTCCTGCTTGAATCGGTCGAGCAGGAAGGGCATGTCGGCCGGACATCGCTGCTCGGCGTCCACCCGCTGGTGGAAGTCTCCGCTCGAGGCAACCTGGTGACGGTACGTGATCATCGATCCGGTGCGTCCACCACCACCGAGGAGGCCGATCCGCTTTCCATTCCACGGGGCATCACCGACGCCAACGTGCTGGGCACCCCGAAGGATCAGCTTCCCGACTGTTTCACGGGCGGCTGGGTCGGCTACGTCGGGTACGACTCGGTTCGATGGCTCGAGCCCGGCAAGCTGCCGTTCAGTTCCGCGCCCGAGGATGATCGCAACCTGCCGGACATGTGTCTCGGCCTCTACCAGGAGCTGGTGGCGTTCGATCACGTACGGAAGACGGTCGACGTGCTGGTGATGGTCGACTGTCGCAACCATGACGGCCTGGACCAAGCCTGGGACAACGGGCGACAACGACTCGACGCACTGGTGGAACGCCTTTCGAGCCTGCCGATCACGCTTGCCCCGGGTTTCGTGGACCTCGAGCTGGGTGAACACAGCCAGGCATCCATTGAATCGAACTTTCCTGATTCATCCGCCTTCGAGCAGGCGGTGGAGCGAACCCGCGACTACATCCGTGCCGGGGATGCGTTCCAGGTCGTCCTGAGCCAGCGCTTCCGGCGGGTGACCACCGCCGACCCCTTCGACATCTACCGTGCACTCCGGGTGGTCAACCCGAGTCCCTACCAGATCTACATGCAGACCGAGGGATGCATCCTCGTGGCGTCGAGTCCGGAGATCCTCTGTCGCGTCCGCGATGGGGTGGTCACCAACCGACCACTTGCAGGGACTCGTCGCCGTGGTGCGAACCCAGAGGAAGACCAGGCGCTCGAGGACGATCTCATGTCCGACGAGAAGGAGCGTGCCGAACACGTGATGCTGGTGGATCTCGGTCGAAACGATCTCGGGCGAGTGTGCGACGCGGGAACGATCTCCATCGACAGCTGCATGGAGGTCGAACGGTACAGCCATGTCATGCACATCTCCTCGACCCTCACCGGTCGTCTGCGTGGTGACCTGGATCAATGGGACGCCCTTCGTGCCACGTTGCCGGTCGGAACCGTCAGTGGTGCACCCAAGGTGCGTGCGATGCAGATCATCGACGAACTGGAACCGACTCGTCGTGGTCCCTACGCCGGTGGCATCGGCGTGGTGGGACTGGGGGGTGGCATGGACATCGCCCTGGCACTGCGAACGATGGTGATTCCCATTCCAGAGCCCGGCGAGCCATGGACCGTGGACATCCAGGCGGGCGCTGGCGTGGTGCTCGACTCGGTACCGAAGAAGGAATTCGAGGAGACGGTCAACAAGGCCGCGGCCCTCGGCCGTGCGATCGATCTCGCGGAACGCGCCTTCGGTGGCGACTCCTCCGCCTGAACCCGTTCAATCCGGCTTCACGTCTTCTGCGTCCGGGGGCTTCAGTCCCTCGATCTCACGTATCTCGATGGTGGTCCCGGTCGAATCGGCCAGGGGCAGTGGGGTGTCGTCCACGGGTTTGGCGACGTGCGGAAGACTTGCGATCGGTTCCACCTCGAGGGTCAGCTCCTCGAGTGGTCGGGCAAGTTCGAGTTTCGGAAGGGCATCGGCAAGGGATCGGGTCAGGATGCTGGTGAGAATCAGGCTGGCGAACCACGCCAGAAGCCCAGGCACCGCCAGGCAGATCGTGAGGACTCCATCCACTTCGAAGATGTCGCTGCTCACCGTGATCAGTATCCCGAGCAGCGCAACCACCCAGAGCGCGCGACAGCTCATGATCGTGCCTGCAACGAGTGTGCACTCCACCTGCAAGGCGGTGCGCCTGATGAACTCGATCCAGACGACGCCTTCGAACACGGTCAGCACCACGAAGATGCAGAAGAAGAGCGGCATGGGATCGAGACCGATCGCAAGTCCACAGGCCGATGCCGCGGCACAGCTGGGCAGGGTCACGAGCAGCCAGATCGGAATGGGCAGTTCACCCGGGATGAGCGTTCGGCTGGCATGGAGTTGACCGATCGACAACGCCCTGGCCGCCGATGTGAATGCCATGAACAGGATGACCGGGCGGCTCAGGATTGCCATGAATGGAAAGCCCAGGCAGCCTATCGAGAGCACGGCCATCACCATCCATGCCGTGGCGTTCACGTTCAAACCACGACGAAACTGCTCGAGGACCTTCTCCTGTTCCATTCCCGGGAGGTACGATTCCAGTGAAACCTCGACCAACGCCCCGCATTCCGGGCATCGTCCGTCGATGGGCAGTCCCATCAGATCGTATTCACAGCTCTTGCAGGGGATCGAACGATCGATTCGATGGCTCTGATCGGGACCGGACGCGGCTGAATCTAGGTCTTGAGGGTCTTTCGTTGACATCCTCGGCTCCTGAGCTTGCCCGATAAGAAAGCCAAGGATGGGGAACTGACGAACCCCACCCAGCCTTATACAGTATGCATAAGTGGCATTGAACTGCAGGTTCAAGTGCGGCTCGAACCCTTCCGATGGCTATAGGGAAGGGCGAGAAGTCCTTGCCGTCCTGAAGCTTCACGTGGTGGACCTCGCGTCCAGAAGACCTCGAGCAACGGACGGAATTCGAGATTCAAGAGCATCTGGGAGCAACATGGTCCAAATTCGACGACAGAACCGTTCTTCGCAACCCGCTCTCCTCGCCACCGTGGTGGCTCTCCTGGGGATGTCAACCGCACTGGTACATGCTCAGCAATCAGTCCAGACGCGCGCCGACAGCTCCGTCGCGGCATGGTCCGACGGCATCTGGCAGGCCGCCATCGATGGCGACCAGGCCAGGCTCGATCGCCTCCTGTCCTCGATACCCGATGGTGTCCTTGATGAACAGGTGACCGAGCTCCGTGCCCAGGTCGAGGGCTACCGCCAGCACGTCAGCGATGCCGCAAGTGATCGAACCGAGGATCTCAAGGAAGCCCGCGAGGAGATGGAGAAGCTCTTCGAGGAAGGCAAGATCGTCGAGGCGCTGACGTCCGCGGTCGGTGTCCAGACGCATTCGGATGATTTCCAGGCTGCGCTCTCCGAGGATTCGATGGTGGCCCTCCTCAAGGAGGCCGACGAGGACGAGGCCGAGGCTCGAGTCGCCGGTGACTGGTTGCTCGCCCAGGATCTCCTCTATCGACTTCGCACCCTCTACGACGAGGGTGGCGATGGCGAGTTGTACAAGCGTTACAAGGAACAGCTCGATGACGTCAACCGACGAATCGGCTTCCTCGCCCAGTACGCTCCTCGTTCACTGCACGGACTCCGTCGCGTCGAACTGGAACGCTATGCCCCTGAGAAGATCGATGAATTCCCCGAATACGACGAGGCATTCGCCAACGACTGGAAGGAACTGCTCGAGGACGTCAACGAACGGGTTCTCCGCAACGCCCTCAAGCTGGCATCCCGAGAACACATCTCCGGTTCGGGTTGGAAGCCGCTCCTGACCGGCGGTATCTCCGCACTCCGCATCTTCGTCACCACCGATGCGCTCCAGGAGAACTTCCCCTCGATCGGCAGCCCCGAGAAGGTGGAGCGATTCGACGACTTCCTGAAGATCCACGAGGATCGAATCCGTGACATGCCGTCCAACGCGGTCAATTCCGAGACCTGCCGCAAGCTGCTCAGCGAGATCATGCTGTCCAACGACCGCACCCTCCAGCTGGACAAGGCGGTCATCATCCGCCAGTTCGGTGATGGTGCGATGTACCAGCTCGAGCAGGAGTTCGAGGACGAGTACTCGCAGATCATCTGGCCCGACCAGCTTCGCCGATTCCAGCAGCAGGTGAATGGCGCCTTCGTCGGCATCGGCATCCTCATCCGACACGACGATCGCCGTCAGATCATGGTGGTCAACCCGCTCGAGGGTTCACCCGCCGCGCGATCCGGCGTCAAGGCCGGAGACCTCATCTCCTATGTGGATGGTGCATCCACGCTGGGGTGGAGCCTCAATCGTGCGGTCGACGAGATCACCGGTCCCATCGGTGAAGAGGTCGAATTGAAGGTCACCCGCGAGGGGTTCGACGAACCGCTCTCGCTCATGATCGGACGCGACCAGATCAAGATGCGTTCGGTCAACGGTTGGTGGAAGGACAAACTCGACACCAACGGCGAACCCGACTGGGACTGGTACATCGACGAGGATGCGGGCATCGGCTACGTGCGCCTGACGTCCTTCAACGAAGACAGCTACGCTGATTTCCTGAAGGCCCTGGACCAGATGCACCAGGAGCGGATGGTCAACGGACTGATCCTCGACCTGCGATACAACCCCGGCGGCCTGCTTCGGTCCGCAGTCGAGTTCAGCAACCTCTTCGTCGACGGCGGTCCGATCGTTTCCGGAGAGAACCGCATGGAAGAGACCGTCTGGGAACTTTCCGCCGAACCCGGTCGTGCACTCCTCAAGGACATCCCCACGGTCGTCCTGGTCAACCAGGGCTCGGCCAGTGCAAGCGAGATCGTCGCGGGTGCCGTCCAGGCACACGACAGCGCGGTCATCCTCGGTCAGCGCAGTTTCGGCAAGGGCAGCGTCCAGACCGTGCACGATCTTTCGTCCCCGTTCTCCCAGGCTGCGGTCAAGCTGACCACTCAGTACTACGTGCTGCCTCGTGAAAAGGGAGCTGAGAAGGGTCGCCACGTCCACAAGCGTCCGGGTTCAGAGGACTGGGGCGTGAACCCTGACATCGAGGTCCCCATGGGGCCCGAGCAGATCGAGGTCTCCCTGGAGATCCGTCAGAAGGCCGACCTCATCGCCGAGTGGCTCGAGGAAGACGAACGCGAGCCCCGACCCGAGGTCCTTGATCTCGTCCGCGAGGGTGAGGATCCGCAACTGGAAATGGCCTTGCTCCTGCTCCGTGCCCGGGTATTGAAGGACATCGAGCGCGATGTCCTTGCTGAAAGCACCCCCTGAGCCAGCTCAGCAGCCTTGAAAAGGCCCTTGGACGGGCATGAACGACTATTTTGGTCGTCGTGATTCGATGATCATGTTTCCGCTGTTCCCCAAGTCGGGTCGTATATCCTATAAAGGGTGTTTTTGAGGTCCTCCCTGCGCAGGAGGCCGCCTTCTTTCATTGAACAGTTGGATACAAGCCGTGCAAACCGCCATCGGAACCGATCATCTTGACTTCAGCGTGCCTGAACCCCGCAATGCCTTGACCAGCAAACTCGGGTCCGACACGACCACCAGCTGGCTCCGCGACATGATGCTGATCCGTGAGTTCGAGGTCCGCACCATGCAGGCCTACCAGGACCGCAAGATCGGCGGATTCTGCCATGTCTACATCGGGCAGGAAGCAGTCGCCGTCGGCACCATCGCCGCTCTGGAGAAGAAGGACCCACTGGTCACCGCGTATCGCGATCATGGTCACGCCCTCGCTCGCGGCATGGACCCCAAGTACTGCATGGCCGAGATGTACGGTCGCATCGGTGGTTGCGCCAAGGGCAAGGGCGGTTCGATGCACATGTTCGACCGCATCAACAACCTCTACGGCGGACACGGCATCGTCGGTGCCCAGACTCCACTTGGAGCAGGGCTGGCCTTCGGTACCAAGTACATCGACGAGGTCATCGAGAAGGGCCGTTCCAACCGCGTCACGCTCTGTTTCCTCGGTGATGGCGCACTCAACCAGGGCGCCTTCCACGAGGCCCTGAACCTCGCGGGTCTGCTCGAGCTGCCGGTGATCTACATCGTCGAGAACAACGGCTACTCGATGGGCACCGCGATCCACCGGGGCACGACCATGGCGGATTCGATCTGCGAGAAGGCCCGGGGATACGGCATTCGTGCCTGCGAGATCGACGGCATGGACGTCCTCAACGTCTACGACGCGATGAAGCCCCTGGTCGACGAGGTTCGTGAGACCGGCCGTCCCGCCTTCGTCGACATGCGAACCTATCGTTTCAAGGGACACTCGATGTCCGACCCTCGAAAGTATCGACCACGCGAGGAGGAGGAAGTCTACGAATCGGGCGATCCCATCGCCAAGCTTCGTGACACCCTGATGAGCCAGGGCGCCATCGACGACGCCGGCTTCAAGGCACTCGGCAAGGAGATCCGACTCGAGGTCCGTGATGCCATGAAGTGGGCCGAGGCCTCTCCTGCACCGACGCCGGAGGAGGAGCTCTATCGTGATGTCTACGTCGAGGCGTGGGGGCCCTACACCGGGACCACCGAACCGCAGATGATCAAGGAGTGCGAAGGCACCCACGGGCAGGACGGATAAGCGAATCATGACACGTACCATTGAATACAGGGACGCCCTCAACGAAGCCATGAGCGAGGAGATGCGCCGTGACGAGCGGGTCTTCCTGCTCGGCGAGGAAGTCGCGGAATACGACGGGGCCTACAAGGTCAGCCGTGGAATGCTCCAGGAGTTCGGGCCCAAGCGGGTCGTCGACACCCCGATTTCCGAGTCGGGTTTCAGCGGCATGGCCATCGGGGCGGCGATGCTCGGACTTCGTCCGATCGTCGAATTCATGTCCTGGTCCTTCAGCCTGGTTGCGGCCGATCCCATCCTCAACAACGCACCGAAGATGCTCTACATGTCAGGTGGCCAGTTCGGCTGTCCGATCGTGATTCGAGGCAACGACGGTGCCGGAGGCCAGCTCGGCTCGACCCACTCCTGGTGCGTCGAAGGGCTCTACGCCAACGTACCGGGCATGAAGATGGTGATCCCCGCCTTCCCCGCGGATGCGAAGGGTCTCCTGAAGAGCGCGATTCGTGATGATGATCCGGTCTTCTTCCTCGAGTCGGAAAGGCTTCTTGCCTACAAGGATGAAGTGCCCGAGGAGGAGTACCTGATCCCGATCGGCAAGGCGCTCGTCCGT
This sequence comes from Phycisphaerales bacterium, assembly GCA_029246705.1. Classification (GTDB taxonomy): domain Bacteria; phylum Planctomycetota; class Phycisphaerae; order Phycisphaerales; family SM1A02; genus JAKVBQ01. Next base: position 225,978 of record JAQWMQ010000034.1, read on the forward strand.
CGACCCGGCACCGACTGCACCCTGGTCTCCTTCGGACGACCCGTGCACTTCTGCCTGGAAGCCGCCGAGGAACTTGCTCGTGAAGGCATCTCCTGCGAGGTCATCGATGGTCGCACCATCCGCCCGTTGGACATCGACACCATCGTCCAGAGCGTGAAGAAGACGAACTACTGCGTGGTCGTCGACCAGTCCTGGCCCTTCGCCTCGCCCGGGGCGGAGATCGCCGCTCAGGTCCATGCTGCCTGCTTCGACGACCTCGACAATGCCGTTGGCCGGGTTCACAGTGCGGACGTACCGACTCCGTATGCAAGTGAACTCGAGCAGGAGTATCTTCCGAATGCACGAAGGATCTGCGAGGCCGTCCGTGCGACGACCTACAACGCCTGACCGACCACGCTGCGGAGCAACCGATGTCCATTGAACTCACCATGCCTCGCCTCTCGGACACCATGGAGACCGGCACCATCATCAAGTGGAACGTCGGCGTCGGCGACGAGGTCGCCGCTGGCGACGTGGTTGCCGACATCGAGACCGACAAGGCCACCATGGAAATGCAGGTCTTCGATGACGGCGTGATTGCCGGTCTGCTCGTTGACCCGGGCAACCAGGTCCCGGTCGGCACGCTCATCGCCGTTCTCGCCGAGGAAGGCGAATCCGTCGAAGACGTGTCACTCGATTCCAACGGCACCTCGGCTGCACCTGCCGCACCTGCCGCACCGGCAGCAGCCCCTCCGGTCGAATCCAAGTCCGTTTCCGCGCCTTCTGCTCCGCGGGCTGCGACTCCCGGCTCTGGAGAGAAGCTGAAGGTCAGCCCGGTTGCACGACGCATCGCCTCCGAGCGGGGCATCGACCTGGTTCTCCTGAAGGGCACCGGACCCGGCGGTCGCATCATCAAGCGCGACGTGCTCGGCTACGAAGCAGCTCCTGCTGCGGCTGCGCCCGCCCAGTCGATCACGTCACCAGCGCCGCTCACCAGCGGCGAGGAGCCGTTGAGCGGCATGCGCCAGACCATTGCTCGTCGACTGGTCGAGAGCAAGACCACGATTCCGCACTACCAGGTCTCGATGAGTTTCGACATGGAGTCGCTCGTCGACATTCGAGCCCAGGTCAACGAACGACTCGCGCCCCAGGGGCGCAAGGTGTCCGTCAACGACTTCATCGTCAAGGCCTGCGCCCTTGCGATCAGCGAGCATCGCTACTTCAACGCGAGCTTCGGTGGCGACCGGGTCCATTTCCATGCCGGCATCAACATCGGCGTGGCGATCGCCCTGCCCGAGGAGCGAGGTGGCGGACTGGTCGTGGCCACCATTCGTGATGCGGATCGACTGCCGGTCGGGGACATCGCGGTTGCTGCTCGTGCACTCGCGGAGAAGGCGCGTACCCGTGGCCTCTCCCCCGAGGACATGTCGGACTCCACCTTCACCATCTCGAATCTCGGCATGTTCGGCGTCGATCACTTCACGGCGATCATCAATCCACCGAACAGCGCCATTCTCGCTTGCGGTGCGGCCATCGAGCAGCCCGTCGTCCGTGACGGTGCCATCGTCCCCGGCGTGCGCATGACCGCCACGTTGAGCCTGGACCATCGAGTCATCGACGGCGCCATGGCGGCAAGATACCTGCAGACCCTCAAGCAGCTGGTCGAGAAACCGGCGATGCTGCTGGTCTGAGCAACCCGGCACGGAGCGCCCCAATGAACTGCTTGTCCCTACTCGTTTCCTTCCTGCTCCTCGCCGGCGTTCAGGATGATGCACGCGGCCCCGGGCACCGATATGGGCTGGAAACGGCCCCGGAACGCACTCCGGGCGCCATCCGAATCGCCTCCTACAACATCCTCAACTATTTCGATGACGTCGATGACCCGGCCCTCGGGGGTGAGTGGGATGACAAGGATCTTGCAAGCAGTCCCCGGCAGCTTGAAGCGGTCGCTCGCGCCATTCGCGAGCTCGATGCTGATGTGCTCGCCCTCCAGGAAGTTGAATCCGCCGAAGCGTTGATCCGTTTCCGGGACACCTATCTCAAGGGCATGGGCTACGACCACGTCGCCAGCCTGGATGCCGGCTACTACCGAGGCGTCGAGCAGTCGGTTCTCAGCCGAATCCCGGTCACTGCGATTCGCAACTGGCCCGGACTCTCCACCGAGGTGCCCGCACTCCATGGTTCCGGCGCGAGAAAAGACGCGGTTGCAAGCGGCTATCGACCGCTGCCCGAAGACCCGGAGCTGAACTTCCAGCGAAGTCCACTCATGGTCGACTTCAAGACGGACACCGGCTATGAGTTCACGCTCTTCGTCGTCCACCTGAAGGCGGGGGGGCTCTCAAGCGCCTACCGTCGCGAAGCCGAGGGCAGCAAGCTGCTCGAACTCGTTGCCGAGCGCACCGCAACGGATCCAGGCAGGAACGTGATCGTGCTTGGCGACTTCAATGCCAAGCACTCCTACAAGTCGATGCGACTGCTGGTCGAAGGTGGGCTGGTCGACACCATGCATCACCGTGCAACCGAGCCCGGAGACCTCGATCACGATCTGTGGGTCACCCATGAATCCGGTCGCACCCTCGACTACATCCTGCTCAATCGCCCGGCAATCAATGAATTCGTGCCGGGAACCGCCTTCGTGCTCGGCACGCTGCATCCGGGCGACGACTACGACTGGCGCAAGGATGATCCCCCGGCCGGACACGCCGCCGATCACTATCCGGTCGCCATAGAACTCATGCCTCGGGACAGTTCCTGAGTCGCGGTTCGATCAGTGCTCGCCGAGCAGGCGCATCACTTCGACCACATCCTTGTCGCCGCGTCCCGAGACGTTGATCACCAGGTTCTGGTTGGCATTCATCGTGGCCGCGACCTTCAAGGCTCCCGCCACCGCATGAGCCGTCTCAAGGGCTGGAATGATGCCCTCGGTCCTCGAGAACAGCTGGAACGCCTTCAGGGCCTCGTCGTCGTCAATCGACGAATAGGTGACCCTGCCGGTGTCCTTCCACCATGAGTGTTCCGGCCCGACCCCCGGATAGTCCAGCCCTGCGGAACAGGAATGAACCGGCATGGTCTGCCCCCACTCGTCCTGCAGTACGTAGGAAAGGGAGCCGTGAAGCACACCGGGCTCGCCGTGGGCAAGCGGTGCGGCGTGCTGTCCCGGTGCATCGGATCGTCCTCCGGCCTCGATGCCGTGGAGTCCGACCTCGGTGTCCTCGACGAACGGATAGAAGATGCCTGCGGCATTCGATCCGCCGCCGACGCAGGCCACGATCATGTCGGGCAGGGCATTCATCGCATCAAGACACTGCTCGCGGCATTCACGTCCGATGACGGACTGGAAATCCCGCACGATGGTGGGGAAGGGGTGTGGCCCGACCACCGAACCGAGGATGTAGTGGGTCGCCCCGACTGATCCCATCCAGTCACGCATCGCCTCGTTGGTGGCATCCTTGAGGGTTCTTGAACCGCTGTCCACGGTATGCACGGTGGCACCGAGCAACTTCATCCTGAAGACGTTGAGTGCCTGGCGTCTCACGTCTTCGGCACCCATGTAGACCTCGCACTGCAATCCGAGCCGTGCACAGGCGGTTGCGGTCGCGACGCCGTGCTGGCCGGCACCGGTCTCCGCGATGATTCGGGTCTTGCCCATCCGCTTGGCAAGGACGGCTTGCCCGATGGTGTTGTTGATCTTGTGGGCGCCGGTGTGGGCAAGGTCCTCTCGTTTCAACCAGATCCTGGCTCCACCGACGTGATCGGACAGTCGTTCGGCGACATGGAAGGGCGTGGGCCGCCCGACGAAATCCTTCAGGAGCAAGTCGACTTCAGCTCGGAACCCGGGGTCTTCCATGGCCTCTCGGTAGGCGCGTTCCAATTCGTCGAGCGCGTTGACCAGGGTTTCGGGGACGTATCGCCCACCGAACCGACCAAACCTGCCCGGGTCAAGATCCTGTGATGTCGTGGTCTCATGGCTCATCTGTCGGAATCCAAACGGTTTCTGTCGAGTCGGGACCTGCGGTACCCGCTCAGTTTCAACAAGGGGCCTGAAAGAGCGTATGCAGTGAACCCCACCGCGAGGGTGATCTGCGGCCAGAGGCTTGCAAAGACGATCGGCACGATGATCTTGGCGATGTAGGTGAAATCCTGCTTGGGTGCCAGGTATCTGTTCACGAAGTGTGCGTATCGTATCTTCGAGACCATGGCGAGCGCGCAGAGGATCGTCACGAAGGGTATTCCCAGGGCGAAAGCCTTCTCGAAGACCGCGGTGTTCGAGGCATCGGGGCTCCTGAAGAGCAGGTGCTGGTGCAGCACGATCAGGCTGGCCACCGCCCCGGCTGCACCGGGTGATGGAAGTCCGTTGAAGTAGCGATGTGACTCGATGTCGTCCGAATCGGTCTCGACCCGGAAGCGGGCCAGTCTCAGGGCAGCGCAGCACAGATAGACCGCGGCCACGCCCCAGATCGCCTTGGCGAAGACGTCATCGGCCTCGGGTCCGATGATCGTTCCCTGGGGGGATTCCGTGCCGTAGTAGTAGAAGTTGACCAGCTGGAGCATCATGAACGCCGGAGCCACGCCGAAGGTGACGATGTCCGCAAGGCAGTCGAGCATCGCGCCCATGTCGCTGGTTGATTTCGTGAGTCGGGCGACCGACCCGTCGATCGAATCGAAGAACATGCCGACGAAGATCAGCAGTCCGGCCACCGTCAGCGAGTTCCACTCGAAGATCGAGGTGATGCCGATCGGTTTCGCGGCGTAGTGAAGTGCCGCAAAGCCGCAGAGCAGGTTCGCCAGGGTCAGCAGGGTGGGGACCACCGAAATCGGGGGGACTCGCCGAGGCTTGCGCACCGTGGGCTGGCTCCGCCGCGCTCGAAGCGGAGATGTGATGTTCGGTCTGGTCAAGAGCGATTCTCCGTGTCGGTGCCGGCACGTCGGCTGGTTTCTCCGGGAATCGAACCGGGTGGGATCCTCGGCGTCAGTATCAGGATGATACGTTCGGGTGCCTCGCCACCAATGGTGAACAGTGCATGGCCGAGTGCAAGGGAACCCACGATCGTCCTGGTCCCGGGTACCGGTGTGTCAAGTGCGGGGTCATCGTCGGGATCGGGGTCATCACCCACGGCCGGTTCCACCGGATCCGGTTCCGGCTTCACGGGCAGGCTGTCGCAGGTCACGAGAAGAACCTCGCCGGGCAGCAGGTCCGCGTGCTCGGAGAGTTGCTCGAAGACCAGAAGCTTTGGTGGCACCCGCTTGATCAGCGATGCATAGCGGCCTCGGTCAGCCTGGAATCTTGGTACGAATTCGAGATGCATTCGAGCACCGTCGAGGGTGGGCTCGACCCAGGCTCGCGCCGCCAGTGCAAGCCTGCCACCGTCGAGGAGCGTGGTGGTTCCGTCGATCTTGACCAGGTTGCGCTTGAAGCGAATGTCCCTGATCGGTTTCCAGTCGGTGACCTGTCCGCACCAGGTGCTCATCGATGCGTTCACGCCCCCGAGCGCATCAATCAGTTCCGGGAGCTGGTCTTCGCGAAGTCGCACGATCTTCACGGCATTCCGGTCGAGACTCTTGAACGCGGTCGCCTGATCATCTCCATTGGCGAACCGTACGAGGGTGTCGTCGATCCCGATGGTCTCGTCCACGTGCCATGTGACCAGTTCAAGACCTGCCAGGTTGGTGGAGGTCTTCGGAAGGCCCTTCGTCGCTCTTGAAGGGATATCGCTGACCACGGTGGTCACCTGTCTGGTGCAGGCGCACAGCACCAGACAGGCCAGGAGGACGGTGATTGGGCCGATTCCCCTGGTCATGCGTCGGATGCTCTCGGCATCTCGTTGATGCGGTCGATCAGCTTCCGGGTCACGCCGAAGCCGCGGCGCACGTGGTGGAAGTGAAGTCTCGGGAGCTCCAGGTGGGCGACCTCCCCGGGAAGGGGGCCTGACTGCTCCATCTCGCCGCTGGCCACCTGGCTCTTGAATTCCCGTTCGAGTTCCTTGACCTGGTCGTCAGTCAGGGGCTCGTCGAGCCTGATCACCAGTCGGTCCCCGACGTATCGCGCGGATCGGAAACGACGGTAGAAGTTCAGGACGTGTTCGACCGCCTGGTCGACGTTCTCCGCGATGTAGTAGAGGCCGGGGTCCTCGGGGCTGATCCACCCGCAATCGAGCAGGTTCTCGGTGATTCCTCGCTCCCATCGCTGCCAGTAGTCCGAACCCTCGCCCTGGACCAGCACCACCGGGACGATGTTGCTCTTGCCGGTCTGCATCAGCGTCAGGCTCTCGAAGAGTTCGTCCTGGGTTCCGAAGCCACCGGGAAAGACCGCGATGGCATCGGAGTGGCTCACGAACATCAGCTTCCGAGTGAAGAAGTAGCGGAAGTTGATCAACTTGTCGTCGCCGTCGATGACTTCGTTCGCGGTCGTCTCGAAGGGAAGGCGAATGGAGAGTCCGAATGACGCCTCTCTCTTCGGCCCCTCGTGACCGGCCTTCATGATCCCGTCGCCTGCGCCGGTGATCGCCATCCATCCCGACTCGGCCAGTTTTCGCCCGAAGGATCGTGCTGCCTCGTAGTCGGGGTGGTCGGCTGGAGTCCTGGCGGATCCGAAGATCGATGCCTTGCGCACGCCCTTGTACTTGTTGAAGACAAGGTAGGCGTACCGCATCTCCTTCAAGGCGTGGTTCATCAACTTCAACTGGCCGAGGTCGGCGCCGTCGGCGACGAGCTTGAGGCTCGTCGCCATCATCTCTCCAACCAGACGGGCTTCGTTGCCCGGGGCGGCATCGAGCCACTTGGCTGCTTCTTCCGCGATCCAGACCGGATCGATCGTTCCGTCCTTGCGACGTCGCATCTTGGATGAACTCCTGAGTGAGGTGTTGATCGTAGAACTGGTCAGCCGGCATCGCCGGTCTGGTCCAGGTCCACTTCGGATTCATCGGGTTCAGATCCCGATGATCCTGGATTGGATATTCTCGCCGGACTTCCGAGCAGCGGCAAGGCCTCGAGGCTGGCTTCAGGGGCTCCGAGGGTGCCCTTGACGTTTATTGCGAAGAGTGTGCCGGTCATTCCGCCGATCAGATCACTCAGAATCGGCACTGTTCCCTTGGGATAGAGCCTGAGGGCAAGCTCCCAGTCCAACAGGGACATCTCTCCGCTCCCATCGAGGCGAAGCGTTGGAGAGCTCAGGTAGAAATCATCGAAGACCATTCGATTGCCGTCGATGGTGAAGCTGATTTCGGCGAATTCAAGGCTGTCGCTCACCGGGAGCATCAACTGGGAAAGCTGCACGATGCTCAGCGTCAGGGGGGAGTTGGTCATCTCGCCCTCCTCGATGATGAGCCGCCCCCGACCGCGCTTGGACTGGGGGTCGTCGAGAAACCCGAACAGGTGGATGTTGGCGAGGATACTGCCGATGGTGCCTTCCGAATCAGGAGCGTCACTCTCGCGACTCAACTCCTGGAGAGAGGCATCCTCGAGATCGATCTCGAGTTCCCAGCTGCCGGCTTCAAGATCGACGATGACATCGCCGACGACCCAGCCGCCGGCGACGTGCCCTGACAGGCCGTCGATGGTCAGCAGTTCGTCGCCCTTGATCCTGATTCTTGCCTTCGGGTCGGTGACCAGTCGATCCTGCACCAGGATCGAACGCCCCGTGATGGGGGCGTCAAGGACGTTGATCAGTCTGCCGTCCTCGCCCATCCTTGATCGCAGCGACAGTCGGGTGTCGCCATCGAATTGTTCGAAGGTCGCACCGGCAGTGAAACCGGCGTCGGAGAATTCGACCAGCGCGTCGAAGTCGTAGGACTCCGGTTCGTCGATCGACGAATCCTGCTTCCAGCGTCCCTTGAGTCTGCCTTCACTCAAGCGAAGTGCTCCTCGGGTGGTGAAGTCGACCGATTCGAAGGCCGTCGAGAGGGGGGGTGGCAGGTAGGCGTGGGTGGCAAGTCCCATTTCCTCGAGCTCGTAGTCGAGGGCGGCCTGGAGCTCGATCTCATCGCCGATGATCACCGTTGCATCGATGTCTATCGTTCCGGGCGCCGGGATGCGCATGGACAGGTTCTCGAGATCTATGCGCTGGGGGATGATCACGATCGTTCCACTGTCGAAGGAGCCGTGCACGCGGTCCTCGTCGAGGGTGGCGGAAATGTTCTCGGGAGCGATGTCGATCGCGTAGGCGGAATTCCCGTCCGGAAGGACGCGGTACTCGAAGTGTGAGTTGAATCGCCCGGAGGGGTCGAGCTCGAGCCAGCTGTCTCGGACACGGGAGGCGCCCACGAGGTCGAGCAGTACCGGAAGCAGCGGCGACTCGAACCTGCCGTCGACGACCTCCCCCTTCAGGGAGAGTTCCTCCTCGTCCACGACTCGGCCGTAGGACCCGTCGAGAAGCACCTCGCCGTTCACGAGTTTCGACTGACTGATGTTCAAAAGCATCTCATCGATCTCGATGAGATCCGGCCTGATGCGGATCTCGCCGTGACGTGTCTCGACCTCCACATCCTCGCCGTCCATGTCCAGGGTCGTGACACCGGGTCGGGCGACGACCAGCGAACGGCTCTGGTTTCTGCTGTCACGAGACCAGTCAAGATCGGCGTCGAAGGTTCCTCGCGGTCTGAAGCGATCCCACAGGCGACGGGTTTCCTCCTGGCTGCCTTCGGGCACGAGATTCAGGAGGTACTCCTCGAACTCGATCTCCCTGAAGGCGACGTGCAGGGCCTGTTCCTCGCCGACCCGCGAGATGTATCCGTCGGCGGTCACGATCCCTGCATTCCTGTAGCCGATGAAGTCGGTCAGCCTGGTGATCGAGTCGTCAAGGTGGATCTTCGCCTGGCAGTTCGCAAGGGTGAATCCTTCCGGCCAGACGAACCCTGCCCGTTCGAAGAACTCCTCCAGTTCCAGGTCGGGGCTGATCGCCCCGCTGGTGAGGTTGGCATCGAAGCTCAATTCAGGCTTCTCGCCATCTTCTTCGGCGCGCCAGAGTCCCTCGAGGTCGACTTGTCCCGTGATTCCGAGCGCCTGCATGGCGATCGCGGCTTCCGAGTACCAGCGTGCCGGCCAGTCAGTCTCGATTTCAGGCTTGTCTTCGTCTCCCGGCGGCAGTGCGGCGAGCAGGGCCGGTGAGATGGTGACGTCGATCGCGGCGAAGGAGATGTCCGGACGAAACGATGCCGAACCCTGCTTGTCCTCACTCTTGAGATCGATCGAGCCCCTGATCAGGCCGCTGCCACCCCGGGGGGTCGTGAAGTTGATGCCCGAACCGAGGAGGATGAGATCCGGTTCAAGGATGATCTCCGATGAGAGCACGTGGGTGGGCAGTGGGAAGTCGCTCAGGATCACGTCACCTTCGTTGATCTTGATCCTTCCGGTGAGATCGACCGGTTTCCCGATACCCGCCTCACTGGTGACCGTCAGTTCGAAATCGAACATCCCTCCGAGCTGGAAGGGACCGGCTTCGATGATCCGCTTGAGTCGACGTGACTCCTTCAGCAGTTCCGCGCGTCGCTTCTCGGGCATGTTCTCGCCGTTGGCGAGCTGGTTGAGGATCCGGGCCTGTTCGAGTTTGGCACGCTTGACCGTGTCTTCATCGGGAAGCATGCCCGCTTCGCGCAACTGCGCCTCCGCATGCTTGTCGAAGAACTGGTCCCAGGTTCGGAGTCGCCAGCCCTGGAGCGCGCTTCGAAAGACATCGTCGGCGGGAACCTCGGAACCGTAGAGTTTCACGTCGATGGCAGCTGCCGGTCCCGGATCGGTGATCGATCCCATCGCGCTGAAAATGCCGCCGTTGGGTCCCTTGCCGGTGAGGTTCAGGATGTCGACACGCTCGTCATCGAACTCGATGTGGGCCTGGACGTTCTGGAGTGGAAATGGAAACCTCGAGTATCGCCCTATGCCGTTCTGGACCCGGACCTGCCCGTCGGTCAGGGCTTCAGCGGCAACGAAGCTGCCATCCGCGGTTTCAAGCGGCATGTCGCGGATGATGTGCACCTCGAGGTCGAGCAGCCATTCCTCCACCCCGAATTGGGCGATGGTCCGGGCGGCAGCCTCGGGAAGCACGATGCCTGCGCCATCTCTCCTGATCTTGAAATCGGGGACGGTGAAGGTCAGGTTGAAGGGCGCGATGCTGAAGATCCTCTCCGCGACCTCCCTGCTCCGGGACCAGTCGAGTCTTTGCCTGACCACCGGGGCGAGATCCATTTCGAAGTCGAGGATCACGGGGATGGTGTCGGTGTCCGGATGGTCGCTCTTCAACTGTCCTTCGAAGTTCTCGAGTGTGATTCGATCGTCGACCAGCGCCAGCAGTCCCGAGCGGACTTCCATGATCGGCGGGGTGTCCGTGGATATGATCTCGCCGTCATCGAGCCGTGCCCACTCGGAGTCCTCGGCGATGTCCGGAATCACCAGTTGGGCCTGGTCGAGCTTGATCGCTGCGTAGAGATCCTTGTCACCGTCCCAGGCGATCTCGATCCGATCGACATGCCCCTGGAGTTCAAGCGCCTGGGCCGCGCGGCGAAGCTCCATCGGCATCAAGCCGAGCAGGTTGGGCCCCACCTCGAGGTCATCGATCGAGGTGTAGAACGCAAGCGAATTCGTGTTGAGCTCACCCTTGAGCACCGAGCGGACGTCGCTGTCCTCCAGTGCCTTGGTGATGAATTCAAAGTCATAGATTCCGGGTCCACCCGGGCCGGACTTCAGGTCCCCGGCGAGCTTCAGGCTTCCGGTTCGTTCCCATTGTCCATCGCGGTCGATGCCCATCTGCAGTTCGAGGTTCTTGACGTCGATCCGACTCGGCGGGGTGCCACCCTCCCCGATCTCGGGTGCGAGTGACAGGATGCTGAACTTCCCGGGTTCGGCGGTGTCCTCGGCGACTCGAACCAGCATCCCTTCGACCTTCACGCGGTTCACCTGGAAGCTGCCGCGTTTCAGTGCACTCGAATCAAGTTGAATGCGAGCGCGATCAATTCGGATCACCTCTCCGGACGGGCCTGTCCAGCCGGGGGCGCGCACGCTGAGATCGGTGATCTCCAGCTGGGTCCAGCCGACCCATCGAACCCGGCCGATCTCGATCTCTCCGCCCACCGTCGCCATGATGTGGGGCCGTGCGATCGCTTCCAGGACGAAGGACCTCGTGGCCAGGAACACCCCTGCAGCGGCAAGCAGGATCGCCGCCGCACATGCCCAGAGCAGACGACGACGAATTCGGTGCCTGGGTGCCGGCTCCTGTTTGGTTGGTGACGTATCGGAAATCGACGTGACCCCTTGGTGGACCCTGCCCTTGGTGCTGATCACGGGCTCGAATCCACCGATTCGACCGTGTCTGATCATTCGGGATTCTATCGAACCCAAGCCCCGGTCTATACTCCAGAACGAGATGATCCTGATTGCCCACGATCAAACCACGTTCCTTGCGTCGCAGGAGCCCTCCCCACAGGGTTTTCTCTGGCTGCTTCTGCTGATGCTCTTCGCCGCGGCGATGCTGCTCTTCGTGGTGGCCTTCATGCTGAGCCTCCTCCGAATCGCCCGCAGGCAGTTTTCACGTCGGAGGGACCGGTTGGAGATCCCATCTCGGAACGCTTCGCCCGACCCCTGGAGCACGTCATCCGAGCGCATGCCCCTCGGTGATGATGGGCCCAAGGAACCTGATCCCGATCAGGACCTGCCTCCCATGGGAGGCCGTTTCCGATGACCATGACTGCCTCCACGGGTCGCGTCCTCGTCACCGGTGCGGCTCGTCGTGTCGGTCGGGCCACTGCCTGCCATCTGGCCGGCAGGGGGCTGGACCTGGTGCTCGGTTACCACAGTTCGCGGGAGGACTGCGAGAAGACCGCGATGTCCTGCCGGGAGGCAGGGTCTCGCGACGTCGAAGTTCTGGAGCTTCCACTCGAATCGGACGATGCGGTTCGGGAAGTCGGTGCGCGACTCGTCCGGGAGGGGATCGATGGTGTCGTGCACAACGCGTCCCGATACGTGCGGACGCCCCTGGCCGACCTCGATACCGAGGAAGTCCTGTTGCAATTCCGGGTGAACGCGCTGGCACCCCTCGTACTCAGCGCGGTTCTTGCGCCTGCGCTGCGGACATCACGACTGCCTCGAGGTGGTTCGGTGGTGTGCATGGGGGACATCCACGCGATGGGCCGCCCTCGCCGGGACTACGCGGGGTACCTGGCCTCCAAGGGGGCCCTGGACCGGATCGTCGAGAGTCTCGCGCTCGAGCTGGGGCCGGACGTGCGGGTCAACGGCGTCGCGCCCGGCGTGGTTGCCTGGGCTGAGAACGACCTGACCCCCGAGCAACAGGCCCGCTACGTGTCTCGTATACCCCTGGAACGGGAAGGCACGCTGCAGGAGGCCGCCGAGACCGTCGGGTGGTTGCTGTTGGATGCAAGCTACGTGACCGGTTCGGTGGTGCGTCTGGACGGTGGTCGTCACCTCGGTTGAGCGGGCGGCTGCTCCGGTCGACTGAGGCTCCTGCGAATCGACTCGAGTTCATCGGGGTCCGCGCCCGCTGCCTCTGCGGCCTCGAGCCAGGTGGCGGCTTCACCCGGTTCACCGGCGCTGATCCAGGCACGTGCCGCACTGGTCGCGGCCATGTGGTCCTCGGGTGATCGTGCGTGCAGTGCGGACCATGCCTGTGCAGCCCTGCGGTGTTCTCCGATCTGTGCGCAGGCGGCACAGAGTTCGGCGGTGATCACGCGTGTCGCCCGCTGATCGGGATCGATGGCGAAGAGCAGTTGTGCCGCCTCGCGACCTCGGTCGGATTCCCTCAGGATCCTCGCTTCCGCGACTCTGAACCCGTTGTTTCCAGGTGACCGTGAACGTGCCGAGCGGATCGATGCGAGCGCCATCTCGGTCGCACCCGATTGACGGTGGGCCTCCGCCAGTCCCGCCCAGCCCCAGGGTTCGCGGGGGTCGATCTCCGTCGCACGGCTGAACCAGGCCCTGGCCGACTCGGTCTCGTCGCGACCGGCATGGATGTTCCCGGCGAAGATCGCGTGTTGGGCGTTGTCCGGTTCGATCTCGTTCGCACGAACGTGGTAGTCGAGTGCCTCATCCAGCGCTCCAGCAGCCTGTGCAGCAAGTCCCGCGGCGTGCAGGTGCATCGCGATGGGACGACTTCCCGACTGTTCGATCAGTTCCCGGTAACGCTGGAGCGCCTCTGTCCGCTGGGCTTCGCCGTCGTTTCGCCCCTCGCGCTTCGCCATCGCCGCCAGGATGCTCAGGCAACGAGCATGTGCCTCGAGGGCATCCAGGGATTCCGGATTGAGGTCGACCAGGCGCCTTGCGATCCTGTCGGCCTTGTCGGGTCGACCATCCTGGATCCAGGTCTCGACCGCGATCAGTCCCTCCTCGAAGCGAACCGGGTCGTACTCGAGCCGGTTCGTGGAGGCGCTGGCCTCCGGGGTGGGGGGCTCCTCCGAACAGCCGCAGAGCAGGCTGGCAAGGGCGATCAAGCCGCTTGCGAGCGGTCTCGTCCCCTGGATTCCCTTGACTGGCAACGCTCGAACTATCATGCGTCTCCCATGAACACCGCTTCGACCCCTGACAACATCGACGAACTCCCCAAATCCTACACCCCCAGCGAGGCGGAAGCGCCTGCTCGCGCGCTCTGGGATCGAGAAGGGAGCTTCCATGCAGTGCCCAACCAGCCCTCGGACGGTGGGGACCCCAGCCCCTTCTGCATCCTGATTCCCCCGCCCAACGTCACCGCCGCCTTGCACCTGGGGCATGCCTTCAACAACACGCTGCAGGATGTCCTCACCCGATACCACCGGATGCGGGGTTTCAACACCCTCTGGATGCCGGGTACCGACCATGCGGGGATCGCGACCCAGGCGGTGGTCGAGAAGCGCCTGCTGCTTCAAGGCAAACGAAGGACCGACTTCTCCCGCGAGGCCTTCATCGAGCGGGTCAAGGAATGGAAGGACGAATACGAGGCCACCATCGTCGAGCAACTTCGCCTGATGGGGTGTTCCTGCGACTGGGACCGTCTTCGTTTCACCATGGACGAAGTCTGCACCAGGGCGGTTCGTCACGCCTTCTTCAAGCTGCATTCCGACGGCCTGATCTACCGGGGCAAGCGACTGGTCAACTGGGACCCGGTCTCGCAGACCGCGCTCGCCGACGACGAGGTCGAGATGGAGACCGTCGCCGGGCACATGTGGTATCTCCGCTACCCGCTGGAGGATGGTTCCGGACATGTCACCGTCGCCACCACCAGGCCGGAGACGATGCTGGGGGACACCGCGGTCGCGGTGAATCCACGTGACCCCCGGGCCGCGGCGCTTCGAGGCAAGTCGGTTCGGCTGCCCATCGTCGGCCGGGTGATCCCGATCGTCGAGGACGACTACGTGGTGATGCCCGCGGAGCATGCGCCCGAAGGCGAACCGAGTGACCCGAAGGCGGCCTTCGCCACGGGTTTCCTCAAGGTGACTCCGGCCCATGATCCCAACGACTGGGAGATCGGGCTGAGGCATGAACTCGCCGCGATCAACATCATGGCTGCCGATGGTTCGATCTCCGATCGTCACGGGTGGGATGATGTCTCCGATGAAGCGCGCACCTTCGTCGGCTTGAGCCGGGAGGACGCGCGGGTCGCCATCGTCGACTGGTTCAAGTCGAAGGATCTCCTCGAGAGCATCCGGGACTACGAGCACGCCGTCGGGCACTCCTACCGAAGTCATGTCCCGATCGAGCCCTACCTGTCGGACCAGTGGTACGTCCGGGTGACCGACGACCGGTTGCGGGGAGCGGCACTGCGCGCGATGTCCGAGGAGGATTGCGACACCATGCCGGAAGGCGTGGCTCCGCGTTCGGATGTCGATGGGGACGGCGGTTTGAGCTTCCATCCGCCTCGGTACGCGAAGACCTTCCGTTCATGGCACGAGAACCTTCGTGACTGGTGCATCAGCCGACAGCTGTGGTGGGGGCATCGCATCCCCGTGTTCATTCGCACCGTCGAGCCAGATCCCGAGGCCTCCCAGGCGATCATCGAGTCCATCGATGCGGCCGAGGCGAAAGGGGAGCACAGCGTGGCGATCACCAGCAAGTGGTCCGAACGCGGCTGTGCCCATCGCGTGCGCCGGACGGCTGACGGTCTCCTCGAGGAGCAGGTCTGCCTGCCGGTCCTTGAAGAGACGGAGGAAGTCGCCCTCACCGCCGAGCTCGGTGCATCCGGTTTCGAGCAGGATCCCGACGTCCTGGACACCTGGTTCAGTTCGGCACTCTGGCCGATGTCCACCCTTGGCTGGCCCGATCCGGGCGCGACGGATTCCATGGACGGCATGCTGGAGACCTTCAACCCCTCGACCGTCCTCAGCACCGCCCGCGAGATCATCACCCTGTGGGTCTCGCGCATGGTGATGTTCAACCGTTACTTCCTCGACGGACGCCTGCCGTTTCGCGACGTCTTCGTGCATGCGGTGATCCAGGACGGTCACGGACAGAAGATGTCCAAATCCCTCGGCAACGGTGTCGATCCCCGGGACATCATCCAGACCCATGGTGCCGACGCCCTTCGATTCGTGATGACCCAGCTCTCCACCGACACCCAGGACGTCCGCCTGCCCGTTGACATGATCTGCCCGCACACCGAAAAGGTGTTCGAGCCCAAGACGATTCGAGCCGCATCGGGCCACCTGGTGCCCGCACCGGTCCAGGTTTCACCGGGTGATTCGTCCAAGCGAATGGTCACCGCCTACGGCGTGTCCACCGGCGAGGTCGAGATCACCGACGAGACCCCGCTGGCTCGAAACACATCGAGCAAGTTCGACCTCGGTCGCAACTTCGCCAACAAGCTCTGGAACGCGACCCGGTTCGCGCTTGGATCGCTTGATCGGGCGGAAGCACCGGCCGCCGGTCCCGGCGTCTCCATGGCGGATGCGCCCTTGATCGATCGCTGGATCCTCACCCGGCTTCATCGCACCCTGCACTCGGTCGAGGGTGCGATGGACGGGTATCGATTCAGCGCCCTCGCCGATGCGCTCTACGACTTCGCCTGGCGTGACTACTGTGACTGGTACCTGGAGGCGATCAAGCCCACGGTTGCCGGGGACCCCCGGCAGTGCCAGGTGCTTCTGAGCATGACCGATGCCCTGGTCCGCATGCTGCACCCGGTGATGCCATACGTGACGGAAACCCTCTGGCCCTCCTTGCGAGCGTGCGGAGACCGCGGGCTGCCCGGGGTCGAGCTGGTCGACGCGCCGGTACTCGCCACCGCGCCGTGGCCCGATATCGCCTGCCGGGTCGACGATGCCGAGGCGGTCGCCACCTTCGAACGCGTGCAGGCGCTGGTGGGTGCGGTTCGCACCCTGCGCGGGGAACGAAACGTCACCCCCAAGCGCAAGATCGATCTCCACCTGCCCGCAGGCGCGGCGGCCCTGGTTCGCGAAGCCGGCGGCGTGGTCCAGACGCTCTGCGGGGTCGGGTCGGTCATTGAATCGCTTGATTCATTGCCGGATGACGCCGCTGTGATCGCCTTCGAAGGTGAGGAGATCGTCCTGGGCGGGCTGCTTGACAGTGCCGAGCGGGACAAGGAGAAGGCCCGTCTCGAGAAGCTCTGCCAGCAGAAGACGAAGCAGGTCTCGGGTTTCGAGGGGCGGCTCGGGAATGCCAACTACGTCGAGAAGGCCAAGCCCGAACTGGTCGAGGAGACCCGTCGAATGCTCGAGCAGGCACGCGCTGATCTTGAAGCGGCCAAGGCGGCGCTTGCGCGCATGGGGTGAGCCTCGCCGGGTTGTTGGACAAATCGCTCATTCTCCGCCGGGGTCGCTGTAGATCACCTGTCGAGAACACCTCGAGGGTGCCAGGTTGGCTAGTATCTGCTTGTGAGCTTGATCAACGATCCCACAATTCCGAGCCCAAACCGCCCTGGCAGGCAGTACTGCGCCGGTGGTGTCGCCGGTCTCCTGGTCGTACTGGTCACGCTGGTTGGTGGCTGCTCTTCCGGCAAGGCCGATTCGCGTGGCAGTGGTGGGGTCAGGATCAGTGATTCATCACCCAAGCAAGGTGCGTCAAGCACACCTACCGGAGCGGTTGCAGGACTGCCGCTGATGGCGCAACGGCTCGAGGCCTGGGATCCACCCGTGGCCGAAGGGCCCACGGGTTCCTTGATCGTCACCGACAACTACCAGATGTACACCACCCTCGAGGATGGCTGGCTCTACGAGAAGATGCCTGCGTTCCTCGAGACCGCGCTCGAGCACTACCGCACCGCGGTCATCGACCTGCCTCCGCCCCCCGAACCACTCGACACCTACATCTTCAGTGAACGCAACCAGTGGCAGGCGTTCACCCGCATGCTGCTGCCCGGGGAAGCGGGGGTCTATCTCTCGCTCGGCAAGGGTGGTTTCACCACCGATACCAAGGCTGTTCTCTACGACATCGGTCGCTGGGACACCCTGTGCATCACCGCGCACGAGGGCTGGCACCAGTACGCGCAGGCGACCTTCAAGGAATCACTCCCGGCGTGGTTCGACGAGGGCATGGCAACCTGGATGGAAGGGTGCCGCTTCGAACGATCCCAGGATGAACCGACCTTCATTCCCTGGCGTAACTTCGAACGCTTCAACGAGCTGCGCCGTTGTGCTCGCATCGGCCGGATGTATCCGCTGTTCGACCTGCTGAACCAGTCCCCGCAGTACTTCCTCAAGAGTGGGCGCGAGCACCTGCTTGCCTACTACGCCCAGGTCTGGGCGTTCATGCACTTCCTGATGGAAGGTGAGGACGGCCGCTACCGTTCGGGCGTCGAGCGCGTGCTCGAGGATGCTCGTGACGGACGACTCGGTCGCACCATGGCGACTTCACCCCAGCTGGGCACGATCGTCGAACGACGACGAGCCGCGAGTGCCTCACGGGGGCTCGCGCTCGCGATCGTCTACTTCAACAGCGACCTCGATGAACTGGAAGACGAGTATCGCCTCTTCCTCGAGCAGGTCATCGGTCGCGGAAGCGGCAGTGACATCGCCCGCGGTCGTTCCCCGATCGCCCCGGAAGAACCCGCTCCCGCGGAGTGACCGGATCAGTCGCAGGGCCCCCAGAATTCAAGCAGTTTCGCCATGTCGTCGACTCCGACGGCGCCATCGCGATTGAGATCGGCGTGGCAGGCACCCGGCCGCTCCATCGAGCAGCGGTGACCGAGCACCTCCAGCAGCAGATCGAGGTCGAGATCATCGACCTGCCCGTCATCGTTGAAGTCGGCGGGTGAACAGGCGCAGGGACCCCATGCCCGGAGCAGTTCGGCGATGTCGTCGAGATAAACCCCGCCGTCGTGGTCGAGGTCCGCGAGACACGCATCGGCATCCTGTGCGGTGCACGCAGTGCCCAGGAGGGCGAGCTGGAAGTCCAGGTCGGCCTGGTCGACGGTGTCGTCACGATTGAAGTCCGCGGGTGAGCAGGGCGGGCAGAGGTTTCTGATCGCCATTGCCTGCGATGATCCGGCTGCGATCGAGGTGTAGTCGGGAACATCGCTCGGTGCGGACGCTTGGTATCGTCGCCATGACGCAGGTGGTCCGGGGATGCGCAGGCCGCACGCGCCCCACGCCGTGATGCGACCATCCGAGAGCAGGGCGATCGAGTAGTGCAGGCCGCCGTCGATATTCACCACATCCCCGAGACCAGCCGGGACATCCGCCTGTCCTTGACCGTTGGCACCCCAGGCGACCGCTCCTCCATGGATCGAGATGGCCAGGGAGTGGTTGGAACCTGCCCCGATCGCAATCGCGTTCTTGAGTTCGTCAGGGGTGTCCAACTGACCATGTTCGTTGTCGCCCCAGCCGGTGATCCTGCCTGTGACATGAAGCGCGAGTGAATGGCCTGCGCCCGTGGCGATCGCGATGACATCGCGCAGGTCGTTCGGCACATCGATCTGCCCGGAGCTGTTCGCCCCCCACGCGTGGACCATGCCCGCGCTGGTGAGTGCGAGTGAATGGTTGTCGGCCGTGGCGATCGCGATGACTTGATCGAGTCGGTCGGGGACATCGGTCTGACCGAACTCGTTGGAGCCCCATGCCGTGACGATTCCCGCATCGGTCAGCGCCAGCGAGTGACTGGTTCCCGCTGCAATCGCAACGACGTCTTCGAGCCCGGCCGGGACGTCCGCTTCTCCATCGTCGTTGTCGCCCCATGCGAGCACGGTTCCATCAGGCATCAAGGCCAGTTGGTGACCGTCCCCGGTGGCGAGTGCGCGTGCGGTGGAGAGGTCATGCTCGAACGTCGATTGGACAGGGCACTGCCCCCAGCGGTTGTCGCCCCATGCCGTGAGTGAGTCGTCATCGTTCAGTGCGACCGAGTGCCAGGAGCCACAGACGATTTCGCGAGCATTCTCGAGGTCGGACGGGATGTCGATCTGGCCGAAGGTGTTCGATCCCCAGCCGACGACCGTTCCATCGGACCGGAGTGCGAGTGAGTGCGCCTTGCCTGCGGCGACCGCGATGACGTCCTCGAGATCTCCAGGCACGGTCGACTGCCCTTCGCTGTCGGATCCCCAGGCCGTCACTGTTCCATCGGCGTGCACGGCGAGCGAATGATCGCCACCAGCTGCGATGGCTGCCACGTTCGAAAGGTCGGATGGTACGTCAGCCTGACCGAATGAATTGCCGCCCCAACCGACGACGGCACCATCCTCGGTCAGGAGAAGTGCGTGTGTTGCACCGGCAGCGACCGCCTGCGTCGGTCGCATCGAGATCGGTGAACGTGCTGCCGAGAATCGTGAGTTGATCGGTGGACGCAACGGCGATCCCGCCACCGTGTACCGCGCTTCCGCCATCGATCGTGCAGTCGGAGAGCTTGAGCAACTCCATGCCGCTGGCATGCACGCCACCGCCGGAGTGAGTGGCGGTGTTGGACGTGAAGGCGCACTCGGAGAGAACGAGATCACGCCCACTCTCCTTCGATGCCCAGGAGACGGCGAGGCCACCGCCATCGACGGCTGCATTGTTGTCGAAGGAACATCGGTTGATCAGGGGTCGTCCTTCCTCGACATGCATGCCGCCACCATTTCCGAAGGTGACGTTGTTCTCGAAGACGCAGTCCTCGATCGTCGGGCTGGCAGCCGAGATACGGATTCCGGCTCCGCCCCCCAGCAAGGCGGAACCATTCCTGATCGTGAATCCGTCGATGAGCGTTGCGTTCGTCTCGCCGTTCGCACAGACGATTCCACGCCGGGACAGCTCCGCATCGATGATGCAGGTTGCCGCGCCTGCGAGGGATACCAGGCTGATCGCCTTCCCGAGGCAGTCGACGACCTGTGGGTCCCCGACATCCCGTGCGTTGTAGACCCCGGGGAAGACGAGGATCACATCGCCATCTTCAGCGACGTCGACCGCATCCTGGATGTTGGTGTAGTCCCCGAAGCCCTTGGCGTCGACGATGATTTGTTCCGCGGCGACTGGAAGTGAAAGGCTGGCTGCAACGAAGAGAATGAGAGCTCTGGACATCTTTGTTCCACCTCTGTTCCTGCTTGCATTTGATTCCTCTTTTGGGCCTTTTCAGGCTACCTCATTTGTTGAATGAAGAGACGTCTTAACTCATGAATAGACGAGCCCCCTCCGGCTGGAGGGGGCTCGTTGCACTCGAATCAGGGGTTTTTCTGCAGGGCGCGTTGTTCAGCCACAGTTGCCCCAGCTGCCCAGGAGGATCGTCATGTCGGCGCCGTCGACCAGACCGTCCTGATCGAGGTCGGCACGGCAACCCTCTTCGCCGCATCCGCCCCATTCACCGAGCAGGGTCGTGAGGTCGGCGCCATCGACGAGTCCGTCACCGTTGAGGTCGGCGATGCAGCAGACTTCGGAGATGTGGTTGTTGCCGAGGTCGACGAAGGCGTTGCTGACCTGGTCCAGGGTGTTGCCGCAGATGAAGGAGCTTCGGATCTTGACGTTGCCCTCGAAGCTGCCCACGCCGCCACCCAGGGGCGAATGGTTGCCGCGCACGCTGCACCGATCGATCACGGTGTCGGGGCCGTCGGAGTAGATGCCGCCACCCATGACCGTCGAATCGCATCCGCTGACCATGAGGTTCTGGAGGAACGCCGGACCGGCGGTGGGATCGATGTCGATCGCTCCTCCGTACCGTGCATCATCGATGTCGCTTCCGTAGAAGGCGCAGTCGGCGATCTCCATGACCGATTCGTTCATCGACTCGACCGCACCACCGTAGTTGCCGGCTGCGTTGCCACTGAAGTAACCGTAGTTCATGACGAGCGAGGACTGGTCGAGCATGATCCCGCCACCGGATCCGTCGGTGCGGTTGTTCGTGAAGTTGGGTCCCGCGATAACGATCGAGCTGGAATCGGCGGCCATGATGGCGCCGCCGCCGATGTTCGAGCCGTTGAAGTAGAACCAGACCGTGGTCGCATCGAGAGTGCTGTTCTCGAGGTTGATCGCGCCGCCGGCCCCGGCGCTGCAGCCGTTGAACATGCCGCCGACCAGTTCGATCGTGCTGTCGAGCGCGCTGATCGCACCACCTTCATGAACCGCACCGAGATCGTCGAAGTCGCAGTGAATCATCTTCAGGGTGCTTTCGCCCTCGAGACCGATCGCGCCGCCCCGGTTGTCTGCGTCCTGCTTCTGGAACATGCAGAGGTCGAGTTCGGCCACGCTCTCGCCGGTGAGGAAGAGCCCCGCACCGTCGGGTGCGCTGTTGCCGGTGAAATGGCACTCCAATCCGCGCACGATGCCGGTCAACGTAAGATGGTGGGCGCCGCCGGATTCGCTGGCCTGGTTGCCGGCGAAGAAGCACTGGCCCTTCGTGGTCAGGCCCCGGAATCCGGTCGAGATCGCACCGCCGCGTTCCGCTCGATTGCCCACGAAATCGCAGTTGCGGATCGTGACGAGCTGGTTGAAGACGGTGTTGTCCGCCCGGTTGGCGACCGCTCCACCATTCCGACCGAAGTTGCCGGTGAAGGAGCAGTCCTCGATCGTGGTGTTCGAGCTGGCGTACACCGCTCCGCCGTCCATGTTCTCACCACCGTTCTGACTGAAGTAGCTGCCCCTGATGTGCAGGTCCATGAGGCCCTGGGACACCGCATTCTCGTTCTCGTGGAAGGAGCAGTCGATGATCTCTCCCGCGTAGCTGCTGTTGATGCCGTTGCCGTTTCCGACGAAGGTCGAGTTGCTGTAGGTGGCCGTCTCGAGTTCGGAGTCGTAGACGTCGTTCACGGCCCTGATGCCCTCGACGTTGTCCTCGAAGTAGCACTGGTCGATCACTGGCTGAGCGCCCCAGCTCAGGACCCCCATGTTGTTCGATTCGAAGGCACAGTTGCGGATGTTGGGCTGCGTGTGCCAGTTGATGATGCCCGCACCACCGTGGTGGAAATGGGCCCAGTTCGTGGTTCCGTCCTCGTCGACATCGAGGCCGGAGTGGTACGGGTACCTGCAGTTCCTGAAGACGAGGTCGCTGATCAGGGTGTTGGCACCCTCGCCCTCGACGCATCCGATTCCATACCGCTCGCCTTCGCCGTCGATGATCACGCCACGGCCGCCGGGGTCGACCGCGGAGAGCGTGATTCCCTTGCCGCGAAGCTTGGCCACGTAGACCGGATGATTCGAGGTGTAGACGCCGTCATGCAGTCGTATCTCATCGCCATCGAAGGCGGCATCGATAGCGGCCTGGAGGGACTGGAAATCGGCGACCCCGGGCTGAGGGCTGACGGTGAGAACGTCTGCGTGCGCGCTCAGGCCGGTTCCGCCGAGGGCAAGGGTGATGAGACAGGACATCGGGGAGATGCTGGTGGGCATGGTGCTGCTCCGTTTGCATTGAGGTGGTGCGTTCAGTCGAGGACGACCTGATGTCGCCCTCGAGCTCTCACCCTCCATAGTCCGCTGGGTTCACCATGTGACACCCCCGGAGAGACTCATTTGTGCAGGGGGTGCAGGGGGTGCCGGGGTCAGCCGGGGGTGGCCAGGGACCGGATCGCAGACGCTGTATCCGCACCCAGCACCGCCAGCGCCGCGCGGGCGACCCGTCCGGCGTATTCCTGGTTCAGGCTGCCGGGCCCGCTGTTGGTTCCGATGTAGACGAGGGCTTCGATCATCGAGCCATCACTCGCTTCGACCAGGCGTCGATCGTGGACGTAGAGATCTTCCGCGACCTCCTCGTAGACGTCGAGTGCGGCGAGGTGCGACGCCTCGAGGGTCCACAGCAGGCCCTCCACCCGGTGGTCCGCGTCCGGGGTGATCGAGAGCCACCCCTCACGCATCGAGACCAATCGGTGTCCATCGAGCGCAGCGGTCTGCAGGGGGATCGCGCCCGGGCAACGTGCCTGCATCGCGGGGACGTCGAGGTTCGCACCGTAGGCGAAGTAGGTGACGCTCACGTTGCCGGCCTCAGGATGCGTTCCAGGAACCCGACCTGTCGCTCCTTCGCATCCGCGGCGAAGCGGCCGAAGCCGGCGTGTTCATGCGGCGCCCCGGAAAGATCCTCGTAGACGTGGAACTCGACCTGGGCGGGATCGCGGTAGTGCTTCCTGAGTGCCGCGATGAACGCTTCCTGACCCTCGGCCTTGATCCACTCGTCGTGTCGGTTGTGCAGGGCCAGGAGTGGGACTTCCCGCCAGTTCTCGAGGTGGTCGATCACGTTGATGCGTTCGAGGCGTTCCGGTTCCGGGAACGCGATCGCGCTGCTGAAGGCGCGGTTCCCGGTGGTGGCTTCCACCGCGGCGGCGGCGAAGGGGTGTTCGCGGGTGAGCCGGAGCAGGGCGACGATGCCACCGGCACTGATCCCGCCGATCGCGAGTCGATCGAAGTCGAACGCATTCATCGCCGCCAGTTCCTCGAGCACCGGGTCCAGTTCATCGACCATCTGCTCGATCACCTCGAGAACCCTGTCCGGTTCATGGAGCTCGGGTTCGTGACGTTCGCCGTGACCGGGCAGGTCGAGGGCGCAGCAGGCGATGCCCCGGCGCATCAGGCGCAGGTAGCGACCGGCATCGAGTTCCTTGTGGGTGGTTCGTCCGTGGATCCACAGGAAGAGGGGGGATCGACCGCTCGGCTCCTCGACATCGATCACCATCGCCGGGACATCCTCGCCGAGGCGGAGGTGGGTCGCATTGCGTTTCAGGGAATTCGGCAGTTCACCAAGGATCGGCATGCGTGCATCCTATGAAAGCAACCGCTCAAGCGGGCATCCGGCTAGGATCTCCCCCATGCTCAAGATCAATGGTGGAGAGTACCGACGCCGACTCATCGACGGCCCCCCCGACCAGGAACGCTCCCGGCCCATGCCGGCGCGCGTGAAGGAATCACTCTTCAACATGTTGCGGGGGTGGTTCGAGGACGCGCACGTGCTCGATCTCTTCGCGGGCGTGGGCACCATGGGGCTCGAAGCGGTCAGTCTCGGTGCCTCGGAAGTGCTGATGATCGAACAGGATCGTGACATCCACGCCATCCTCCAGGGGAACATCGACCAGCTCGACTGCGGGGATCGTTGTCGTGCGGTGCTCTCGGATGCCCTGGGCCCCGCACCGCTCGCGCAGGCGCCGCGTCCGGTCAACATCATCTTCATGGATCCTCCCTACGCGATCATGAAACAGGAACCCCTGCATCAGGCGGTACTGGCCCAGGCCGCTCGACTGGTCCCGATCATGGCCGAGAAGGCCTGGTTGGTGCTGCGAACGCCTGAACCGCTTTCAGAGACCGAGCGCGTGATCGAAGGGCTCGAGGGTCCTGAGATGCATCAATATGCCGAGGACATGCATGTTCACCTGTACTTTCGGGATCAAACCCCGGTAGCGTGATCGAACCAAACAAGGAGTTCACTCGTGATCAGCACCCTTGCCGCCGTCCTCGTTCTTTCGACCCTGTCCGCAACTGCGGGCGAGCAGGAAGCGATTCCCGAGGTCGTCGCCAGGAGTCTCGACCAGGGAGCGACCCTCCTCCTGGACACCCAGGAAGGAACCAACGAATCGGAATGGCCCTATGAAGGCGTCTACCGGGTTCGAGCCATCGACTCCGATCCCAAGGCCCTGGTGAACGGTCGCCTGGCGATTCCCATCGGGTACCGCGTCGGCGGAACCGGCATCTGCGCCCAAGCGGTCTTTCAGGCGCCCGGCTATGCGGACGACGAAAAGCGCCAGGCTGCGATCAAGAAGGCAGTGACCTTCGTCTGTGCCTCGATCGAGGATCCTCGAATGGATCCCGAGGCCTACACCGGCAACTACGACGTCCGGGGCTGGGGCTACATCTACGGCCTGCGGATGCTGCTCACCTTGCGTTCGCAGGACGGCATTCCCGAAGGCATGACTGAAACCGTCGACGACACGATTCGCTGGTACATCGAAGGCCTGCGGATCATCGAGATTCCCCGACTGGGCGGCTGGAACTACGCGGGCCGAAGCGGGACGTCGCCCTTCATGACCGCACCTGCGGTGATGACGCTCTTCGAGGCGAAGCATCAGGACTTCAAGGTCGATGATGCGGTGCTCGAACGAGCGCTGGACGGCCTGGCCCTTTGTGTGGCTCCCGACGGGTACGTCGCCTATGCGGCGGCACGCAAGACCAAGGATGACCCCGGGCAGATTCCCGGAGCCACCGGTCGCATGGTTGCATCGGAGGCGGCGCTCTACCTTGCCGGGCGCAGTGACCAGGATCGACTGCGTTCCGCGGTCGACGCCTTCTTCGAGCACTGGGATGCGCTCGAGGTCCGTCGACGCAAGACCGGCACCCACATTCCGCCCTACGGAGTCGCGCCGTATTACTTCTTCTACGCACATGCCTATGCCGCGGACGCCATCGAACTCCTCCCCGAGGCGGATCGAGCCTCGCGGCAGCAGCAGTTGCGGGAGATCTTCTGGAAGATCCGCGAGGATGACGGCTCGTGGAATGATCGCGTCTTCGATCGCAGTCGTTCCTACGGAACGGCGATGACCATGCATGCACTGCAGCGGCCCTGGCTTCCCGCGCCGTCCGCCTGGACGCCTCCGAAGCGTGAACCCCGAAAGCCCGCCACGAAGGGTCCGGATCGACCGGGTCGCTAGCGAACGAGGCGCCGCAGCAGTTCGAGATCATGCTCGCTGGTGATCTTGATGTTCGCCGGATCACCCTCGACCGCGACCACCGGTTGCCCGAGTCCTTCCACCAGCATCGCGTCGTCGGTGGCATCACCGATGTCGGCCTGGGCGTAGGCCCGGACCAGCAGTTCCCGGGAGAAGACCTGCGGGGTCTGTACCGAGATCACGTTGGTGCGCGGAATCGTGGCTTCCACCAGGTGAGCGACGGGTGCACCGGTCGCGTCGTCGATATCGCCCAGGATCGCATCCGCGATCGCATCGTCCTGTGCTCCCTTGACGGTGTCCTCGCCGATCCGCTTGAGCGTGCTGCTCACCCGCACTCCGGGAATGACGGCTTCGTGGACCCGCGCGGCGTCGAGTATCCGGTCCAGAAGCTCCGGCCCCACGTTGGGTCGTGCGCCATCGTGGATGGCGACGTGGGTCGCGTCCTCGGGCACCGCAGCGAGTGCGTTTCGCACCGTCTCCCAGCGCTCGATGCGTCCTCCGGCAACGATCACGGCACCGTGGAAGCCCAGCTGGGCACCGTAGCGATCCTTGAACCCCTCGATGTCATCGGGCGGAGCAGCCACCACGATGCTGGTGGTCTCCGGACGCTTCGCGAACACTTCGACCGACCGAAGCAGTACCGCACGTCCACCCAGGTCCTGGGCGAGCTTGTCCCCGAACCCGAATCTGGTCGATTGACCGGCCGCTGCGATGATGACTGCGAGTTTCATGTCGGCAGCGTACCTTCGAAGGTGGCTCGGTGCCCGGTACCGGGGTCCTCGTACCCGGCTGGCCTGCTTTCGGTAGCATTCGCTTCCCATGGATGACCAGAAGATGCCAGTTCATCGCGCGACCACGATCCTCTCCGTTCGACGAGGCGATGCCGTCGCCATCGCCGGCGACGGGCAGGTGACCCTCGGGCACACCGTCGCCAAGCCCGACGCGGTGAAGATACGTCGTCTCGACGACGTGGGCTCCGGACGCTCGGGCGTTCTGGTGGGTTTCGCCGGTGCGGCGGCGGACGCCTTCGCACTGATGGAACACTTCGAGAAGCATCTCAAGGAATCGCCGACCAACCTGCGCCGCGCCTCGATCGAACTGGCCAGGCTCTGGCGAACCGATCGTGCCCTGCGAAGGCTTGATTCGATGATGGTCGTCGCCGATGTCGAGGCGACCCTGATGGTTTCCGGACAGGGAGACGTGATCGAACCCACGGACGGCTTGTGCGCGATCGGTTCCGGTGGTTCCTATGCACTTGCCGCGGCCCGGGCACTGGTTGCCCACACCGAGCTGCCCCCGCTGGAACTGTGCGAGGCCGCGATGTCGATCGCAGCAGGCCTCTGCATCTACACGAACGACTCGATCAGCTCGTTGTCACTTCCCTGAGGATTCGTTCGAGCCGTGGGAGCGTCGACCGGTCTTTCGGTACTGACGCCGTTGCTCGGCATAGTCCTCGGGCGATACGTCGAGTTCGGGTTCCTGCCCCTTGTCGAGCTGCTCCCAGAGCTTTTCGAGCGTCGGACGACACCAGCCGCAACCGGTTCCGGCTCCAAGGCATTCCGACAGCTGGCTCGCGACCTTCGGCTTCTCTCGTCGAAGGTAGTTGACGACCTTGCGCTGACTCACATGAAAGCAGAGACAGATGTTCCGGTCAGGATCCATTCGTGCTCGCTTCTGATTCGGACTCGCCGAAGACCGGCATGATGGTGGACAGTCGGATCGAGTATTCGAAAGCGACGTAGGGACTGACCTCGACCACCGTTGTCGGGATCTCCTCCGCGGATGTCTCGGGGGACTGCTCGGCCTGCTCGCTGGTCTTCGTGCCGATCGCGGTCAGCTTCGGTTCGAACGTGCCTTTCATCAGCAGTCGTTCGAGTTTGGGTTGTTCCAGCCAGCCTTCGATCCTGCGGCCGATGCGATTGGTGGTGATCAGCGAGAAGGGTTCGCCGGCCGGCGAGCCGTCAGTGGCCATGGCCTGCATCAGGAATCGCTTGGAGTCCTTGTCGTAGATGGCTCCATCGAGGACCCGGACCGACCAGGTGACCGACTTGCGGTAGATCCTGTTCATTCTCTGGAGCCACGAGTTCAGGATGTTGTTGGCTTCCAGCCGTGCTCGATCGTTGTTCGAGTCGACGCCCAGGGCGAATGAGGGATCCTTCGTCAGGTCGTCTCGGAAATCCCATTTCAATCCGGCAAGAATGGTCGCCGGGCTGGCGAAGACGTCCTTCGGTCGCTCGGTGGCGACGGGGACCGGCGGTGGGGAAGGCTTGACCGGAGCCATGACCGGTTCAACGGTCCCGACCAGACCATCATCATCGCCACTTTCAAGGGCGACCATTCGCTTGCTCAGATCACCGATGATGGTTTCCAGGGTGAGGATCCTGGTCTGGAGCGCCTCGACCTCGGCCTTGAGGTCCTCGATCTGCTGGGCTTGACGGGTCGCCTGTTGGCGGACCTCGCTCTGGCTCTGGGCGAATCCCGGATGGGTCGTGACGGTTGCGGCAGCCATGATCGCCAGGGCGATGGCCATGGGGATCGGACGTCGACGTCGGTTGGATGGCGGGATCGTGGTCATTGAAATCTCCAAGGTGATCCTCGGAATGATCGGTGAGAGCGCATTTCAGGGTGCAACCATGGAATCATTCTATGGAATCAGAGGAGAAGAGCCCTGCATGTCGATAACATGGAAGGCATACTTCCGAACGAGAGGTCCTTCCTGATGAGCGATTCAAGCAGATCCAAGGCCCCGATTCCCTCCGAAATCCAGAAGTTGCTGGGAATCGTCCGTGGCCGACTGGGATTCGAACGGTTTCTGGCGGGCCTGCATGACACCCTGGTGATCTCCCTGGTGATCATCCTGCTGCTGGTGGTGGCCTCCAAGCTGTCACCCGTGGTTGCGCCCACCTGGTGGATCGTCTTCT
Source organism: Phycisphaerales bacterium (assembly GCA_029246705.1). Classification (GTDB taxonomy): domain Bacteria; phylum Planctomycetota; class Phycisphaerae; order Phycisphaerales; family SM1A02; genus JAKVBQ01. Next base: position 254,838 of record JAQWMQ010000034.1, read on the forward strand.
CGGTCCTTGGTGGGCTGTCCATTATCGGTGCCCTGGTCATCTCGGCTCGGGGCCGGCTTTCCGATTCCGCGCTCGCCGCCCTCGTTGATGAACGCCTCGGACTTCGTGACCGATTCTCGACCGCCATTCACTGCGCGGGTCGGGAAGACCCCTTCGCACGTGCCGCCCTCGAGGATGCCCTGACAACCGCTCGTGATCCGGAAAATCGCCGTCGACTGGCGACAACCTTCGCGCCACGCGCACCTGGTGGTTCGTGGGTCGCTCCCATGATCGGGGTGATCGCTCTCCTGCTCTGGATGAGTGTGCCTGCAGGCGACGTGTTCGCCGCTGACGAGGCGTCCACCCAGCAGGCGGCAGATGAGGAACGGCAGAACGTCGAGGACACGATGCGGACCGTCCTCGAGGAGATCGAGGAGAACTCCGAACTTTCCGAACAGCTCGGTGACATCACCAACAACTTCGCTCTCGATGAATCCAGGCCCAACGGCGAGGTCGACCCGGAAGAGGCCCGCCGGGAGGCGTTGCGCAAGGTGTCCGAACTGGAACGACGTCTCGACGACATCGTGAACGGTGAACAGGGCAAGAAGATGGACGCGATGCGGCGCGCACTCTCCGAAGTCGATTCGGCGGAGGAAGGCGAGGCCCGTGAACTCTCCGAAGCACTCAAGAAGGGCGACTTCTCCGAGGCACGCAAGGCCCTCGAGGAGATGCAGCAGAAGCTCGAGAGTTCAGAGATGAGCGAGGAAGACCGCGAAGAGCTCGCCAAGGCCCTCGAGGAGATGGCTGAACAGCTCAAGAAAGCCTCCGAGAACAAGGAGTCACTCGAGGAGGCCCTGCGACGGGCCGGTCTCGATCCTTCACTGGCGAACAACCCCGAGGCTCTCGAGCAGGCGATGAAGCAGGCGAGTGGTCTCAACCAGCAGCAGTTGCAGCAGCTCAAGCAGATGGCGAATGCCCAGCAGTCCGCCTGCAAGGACTGCAAGGGCATGAGCGACGCGATGTCCCAGATGGCCAAGCAGGCCAAGAACGGGCAGTCCGGCAAGAACGGCCAGCAGATGCAGCAGATGCTGAGCGACGCCGAACAGATGCAGCAGATGCTCATGCAGGCCCAGTCCGCCAAGGGTCAGTGCAAGGGTGGCGGCAAGGGCAAGGGCGGTTCGCCCTCCGACATGCTGGCTTCGCTGCCGACCAAGCCGCAGCCCGGCAATCAGCAGTCACCGCCCGGACAGGGCTTCGGACAGAACCCGAATGGCGGCGGTTCAGGCAACGCCCCGATTCAGGAAACGAAGTTCGGCACCCGACTCCAGAAGGAGCAGGTCGCCCTCCAGGAAGGTGGCGACATCATCTCGAGGCAACTCGTCGCCTCCGACAACCCGGTGGTCGGACAATCGACCGTCGAGATCCAGGCCACCGCGGATCGAATCATCCGAGGTTGGGAGGAAGGTGGCCAGGACGAGGTGGTGCCGGCGCATCGTCGAGACGGCGTCAAGGGATACCTTGGTGAGCTCACCCAACGCTTGAAGGGGCAGCGTCGCCAGGCGCCCACCCCGCCTGCAGCCACGCCGGCTTCCGAGACCGCACCCGCGTCTGAACCCGCACCGGAACCCGCACCGGCACCCGCACCCGCATCTTCCGAGTCCACGGAAACGGAGTGACCTGCACGTGCGCCTGATCCAGACGGGGATGCGCGTATCGGCGCTTGCCTCTGCGCTTCTGGTTACAGGGTCGGGATGTGATGGCGAACACTCCGGTGTCGCGCCTCCGGTGGTCGTCTACGTCTCCGCCGACGAGAGCATCGCACGTCCCGTGCTCGCCGAATTCACCAACCGCACCGGCATCGAGGTCCTGCCGGTCTTCGATACCGAAGCGACCAAGACCACCGGCCTGGCCTCCAGGCTGCGTTCCGAGCGGGAACGACCACGGGCGGATCTCTTCTGGTCGAGTGAATGTTTTCGCACGATCGAACTCGACGAGGAAGGCCTGCTCGCACCACTTTCAGGCGAGGTCTTCGATGACTGGATGTCGGATCGTCCCGGGCGGTGGAAGGCGGACGACGGGGGCTGGTTCGGATTCGCTCCACGAGCTCGTGTCATCGTTCACCGGCAACCGCCGGGTTTCGATGATCCGCTGCCCGCAAGCTGGGAAGCACTCGCCGATCCGCGCTGGGCGAATCGCATCGCAATGGCCGACCCGCGCTTCGGGACCACCAGTGGTCACTTCGGCGCGCTGCACGCCCACTGGGAAGCCCTCGGCACGCCCGAGCGCTTCGACCGCTGGGTGCAGGGGCTGGTCGAGAACAGGCCGGACGTCCTGACCAGCGGCAACGCCGGCGTGGTCGATGCGGTCGCCTCGGGTGCATCAGACATCGGCATGACCGATACCGACGATGTCTGGGCGGCACGTGCTCGCGGGCTCGATGTCGAGCTGATCTACCCGCCAACCGATCTTGATCGGCAGGTCGGTCGTGGCACGCTGCTGGTTCCGAACACCGTCGCCCGCATCAAGGGCGGCCCGAACCCCGAGGGAGCGCACCTGCTTGCCCGCTGGTTGCTTTCCGAGGAGGTCGAACGCATTCTTGCGGCATCCAGCTCACGCAACATCCCCCTGCGCACCGATGCCGGCTCGCTGGCGGTGCCCGATCCGCTTGATGTCGATCTGGCCCGGTCCAGCGCCTTGATGGAGGCATCGATACGACTCTTTCGCACCCGGTTGAAGGAACAGGCGGAATGATGCCGCATGCTCGTCCGGTCATGGCCGTGGTCGGAGCCCTGCTGGTCGGGTTCCTCTGCCTGTTGACGATCCTCTGGCCCGGCTACTTCGCGCTTGTCTCGATGATCGATGCACCGGAGATCGCACCTGAGCTGCTGGATGCCTCCGCGCTCGGGCGGACGATCCTCTGGTCCTTGTCGGTCGCGGTCGCGACGATTCCGGTCGGACTGGTCGCCGCCCACTGCCTCGGCAGGGTGCTGAAGACCGGTCGGGGCCTTCGCCTGGCGGTTGCCGCGTGCGTCGTGCCGTTGTGCGTACCGGGCTACGCCATCTTCTGGTGCTGGTGGCAGTCCTTCGGGCCTGGATCATCGATCGGTGCGATGGCGCTTGAAAGCGGGTCCGCCGTACTGCTCCGGCAGGGTGTGCTGCTGCTGGCGCTGGTCTGCTGGTCGTGGCCGCTCCTGGCCTGGCCGCTCGCCCTTGCCCACTGTCACCGCAGCGAAGCGTCCGTCATGCTTGCGGCACTTGATGGCGCATCGAGATGGCAGCGGTTCACCCTTCGCTGGCGTGCCCAACGATCGGCACTGTTGCTCGGGGTGGGGTTGATCGTCTTCGTGACCGCGGGGGCCACGATCTCCTTCGATCTCGCGCAGGTGGTCACGATCGGTTTCGAACTGCGTGCCCTTGACGCGACGGGCGTGGCTCCCGGAGCGCTGCTCAGGCTGGCCCTGCCCTCCCTGGTGATCGCCATGCTGGGTGCGCTGGTGTTGTTCTCGATGGTGCGCTGGTCCGGTCGACGTTGGCAGGCGCCACTGGCCCTGCGAGCGACCGCGGGTGCCGGGCCGGCTCGTGGTGCGTGGGCCTGCCTGCTCTTGCTGGTGGGGGTCACGGCACTGCTTCCGATCATCTTCGCCTTCGGAGGGCTTGGTTCGCTTGACCCGGGTCTCTTCTGGTCGCTTCATGCCGAAGCGACGCTGAGGACCGTCTTCGCGGCCCTTCTTGATGGTTTGCTGGCGGCCCTGCTCGGCGGGGCCCTGTTCGTACAGATCGCCCAGGGTGGTCCACTGCTTCGATTCCTCGGCCTCGCACTCGGGCTGCTCTGGATCGGTGTCTCGTTGCTGCCTTCGATCGCGATCTGTGCCGCCCTGACCGCTGCCTTCAATGGAGACCAGCTCGGCCCGCTCGTCTACGACAGCGGGGGGGTTCTGCTCATCGGTCATCTGGCTCGAACCGGTGGCATCGCCGCGGCGATCGCGTTGTTCCTGGCTTCAAGCGAGTCCCGTTCGGCATCGGCGGTCCGCAGGCTCGACCCGCCTCGCCTGCGGGCGGTCGCTCCCAGGTTACGAAGTACGATGCTCCTGGCCTTTGCCGTGGCTGCGGTCTTCTCGCTCGGCGAACTCGTGATCACGGCGCGCCTGGTCCCGCCCGGCGATCAACGCATCGCCACCACCCTGCTCAACGCAATGCACTACCAACGCCCCGACATCGTGCTCTTCGCTCTCGCCGGACTGGTGGTCTGCGGCTGGGGGCTTGCCGCGCTGGTGGCCTTCGGCGTGCCGCGCGTCTCTCGTACATCCTCGATCGCACTCCTCACCGTCATGCTCATCGCCTTTCCCGGATGTGATGACGATGACGATGTTTCAAGCAACGTCCCCGGGTCGAGCGTTCCCCCGGTTCCGACCGAAGTCCTGGTCGGCGCGCCGGGTCGTGGGCCGGCGCTGTTCGAATTTCCCCGGGGAATCGCCCTCGATGCCGCGCGGAATCGCTTCTACGTGGTCGACAAGACCTCCCGGGTGCAGCGGTTCTCCCTTGATGATGGCGCACTCGAGACCTGGTGGCAGCTGCCGGAGTGGACGGTGGGCAAGCCGGTGGGGATCTCGGTCGCACCCGATGGCCGGGTCTTCGTGCCCGACACCCATTACCACCGGATCATCGTCTTCGATCCCGAGGGCAACGAACTCCAGCGTTTCGGACGTTTCGGCACCGGCCCCGGCGAATTCGTCTACCCGACCGACATCGCCTTCGCCCCCGACGGGACCTTCTACATCGCCGAGTACGGCACCAACGACCGGATCCAGGTGTTCTCGCCCGAGGGGACGCACCTTCGCGACTTCGGGCGCTTCGGTCGGGAGGACGGTGCGTTCGCTCGGCCCCAGTCGATCGCCCTCTCGCCCGAACGCGGCGAGCTCTATGTCGCCGACACCTGCAACCACCGCATCGGGGTCCATGCGCTCGACGGCACCTGGCTGCGTTCCCTTGCCGGGCCCGGTACCGAACCCGGACGTCTCTCCTATCCGCACGGACTCGAGTTGCTTCCGGACGGCACCCTGCTGGTGAGCGAGATCGGCACCGACCGCGTGCAGCGGTTGGATGCGCAGACCGGGGAGAGTCTTGGGACCTGGGGCGGCTCGGGGTTCGAACGTGGTCGACTGAAGACACCATGGGGCGTCGCCAGTGACGGCGAGCGACTGCTGGTGCTCGACTCGGGCAATGCCAGGGTGCAGATCGGTCCCTTGCCGAGCACTTCCGGGCCGAGCACTTCCGAGCCGCACACTTCCGAGCCGCACACTTCCGGACCGTCCTCCTCCAAGGACTGATCCGCGCGGGATCGATCATTCCATTGATGGGATCCCTAGTCGCTGCATGCGAGGGTGTGACGCGTCTTCCGAGAAGAAGGTCGCAGGTTGTTGAAGAATCTGAAAAGCACATGAAAACAAGTGAAAAGTGAAGGGGAATTGCCGCGCTTGGTGAGAGAAACGGAGCGCGCCCGAGGAATGCTCCCGACGTCGTGCCCATGTTCGGTCGCGATTCAGTTACTCACTTCTTCAGGAGCAATGCAATGAACTTCCTTCACACCGCCAAGTCCTACAAGACCTTTCCCACCTTTCTTCTCGGAGGTATCTCGATCCTCGCCGCTCACTCGACAAGCCTGCATGCGGGTGATGTCGAGTACGTGGGGGATCCGGTACTCTCGACGGAGATCGTGATGGGCAGTGCTGCACGCATCCAGCCTGATGACGAGTGCTGCTACGAACCACCCTTGAACAGCGAGTTGAAGGGCGGCATGTCCCGTTCGGCTTCCGAGATTCCATTCTGGAACAGTCCTGGCGCATCGCTCGACGTCCTGGAACGGTTCAGCTGGGGGGATACCGAAGTCCTGCAGCATGAGGCAAGCGTCCGGACCGTAGCCAACGACCTTCGCAGCCCCGAGACTTCCTGGTGGTCCACGCGCATTGACGAGGAAATCCATGTCGTACCCGTCGGTGGCATGGTTCACTACCCATACAGCATGATGCAGGTGGACTCCTACCTCGTTGCGCAGGTGCTGGTCGATTCACCCCAGGAGGTGATACTCAAGGTCGGCCGGGATGACTTCGCCATCGGCGACGGTTCCTTCGACAAGTTCATCTTCGGGTCACTCGAGATCTACCAGGGCCACGTCGACCCGGAAGGCCGCGATCCCTGGGAATTCGGAGGCACTTTCCTCTCCGAGGGATTCGATCGTGAGTACGTGCTCCCCGTCGCGCTTCCTGCCGGTGCCTGGACGCTCAGGGCGAGAATCAACTGCACCACCTACGAGCAGTCCTTCCGAAACTGCCCCTCTATCCAGTGTTTCGGACACCCTTGGCAGAACACCTACAACCTGGTCTCCCTGCTGACCTTCCGCGACATGGGTCAGGAACCCGCTCGCCCCAGGGGCACTGGGTTCATGCTTCCCTGGGATCCCAGCTACCACCTTCAGATCGAGGCCAACGATGCCTTTGAAGGGGACCAGGGTGGTGGGCACGGACGCTTCATCGAGCGTTCGATCGAACCCGACTCCGAGGAAGAACGCTACGACTCGGCTGATCTCGCGGCCTGGAGTCCCCAGATGGGGCTTGATGAGAACGGTGATCTGATGCACGTCTACGCGACGATGGGATCACTGAAGGCCGATGGCGAAAGTGCGGGCGAGTTCCGTTCCGTGAAGGCCTTCTCGACGGCGAACTTCGCCTACGACTTCTCGACCGAGATTCCGATGAACTTCGATCTCGTGATCGATGGCAGCACCGATGGTGACCAAGCAACTACCGGAGATGATGGTCCCCTGGTCTGGAGTGGTTGGAACAGCATTCACTTCCTTGGGGCGGTCTATGAGCTGGGCTTCGACAACAAGTGGACCGAAATTCAGCCCGAGCGCGTTGCCCAGGACGGCTTGCGCATCCGCTACGAGCTCAAGGAAGGCCGCACCTACGGCGTCAATGCCAACATCGAACTCTTCGGTGAGGCACTGGCGGACGGTACGAAGGTCGAGCGCTGCCTCGACCAGTCGATCAAGCTGACCAGCAAGATGCGTCTCCCCGGTGATCTCACCGGCGACGGTGTTGTGAATGGCGCCGACCTGTCTCGCCTCCTCGGTGAGTGGAGCACCTCGGCATTCGATGCCGATATCGACAGCAACGGAATGGTCGATGGTCAGGACCTGGCGATCCTCCTGGGCAACTGGAACGGCTGACCTGAAAGGCACATTCATCGGTTCACGAGACGCCGGCCCCACATGGGGCCGGCGTTTTCAGGTGCAGGCCATGGAGGGGCGACATGGCGACCAATAGGCATCTCGACCCAAGGTGTGACGGCTCATTCTGGAAATCGTCCATGTTCAAGCCGATTTCTTGAAGACACTATGAAACAAGGCGAAAACGTCATATTTACGTCTTCTTGAGTGAGAGAAAAGGAGGCTTCGCGTGGAATACATCCGACATCACGATCGTGTCGATCGTCGATTCGCCTCTTCACCTGGAGCACCACCATGCAACGCCTCGCAACCACGTCGTTGATCACCCTCGCCTCACGAACCGCCCTGTTGCTCGGGGCCATGCACGCCATGACGTCCGGAACCTGTCTCCTCAACGAGGCATGCGCGGATGATGCGGTGATCACCCTGGATCACCCCCGGATGATGGTCAACTCCGATGTGACGATTCGTGCCAACGACGCCGAAGACGGCGTCAACATCGGTGCCGAGTCCGAACCGACCATCATCGACTGGGATCCGACCTTCGAGAGCGACCTGCTGGCGACCGCCGACGATGGATCCGGCTGTTCGACGTCGGCCTGGTTTCAATCGACCCTGAACCCGGTGGGCATCGAGAGTGCCACGCCGGAGTTCATGATGTGGTATTCGCGGCACCAGAGTGTCTCGTTGTTCGGTTCGGAACCCGGTAGCGGATCCACCAACAGCTCGAAGATCATGACTTCGGACCGCCTTCGTATCAGCGTGGCCCTGACCGAACCACGACGCATCGTGGTCGATTCCGGGATCGACATGCGCTCGCACACCGAGGTGCTCGGTCAGGAATACCAGGGCGAGGGCGACGGCACCTGGAGCTGGGCACACGACCTTCCGGCGATCTCGGACTTCGGTGGAGCCATTCAGATTCGCGCCAAGAACTGGGTCTCGGGCGAGGAAGGCTCCTTCTACCCCGGTGAATGCGATGGTGCCGGTGCCGAGTGTCTCCAGGCGAGCAACACCCTCACCACCGAGGGCACCCACGACTTCGATGGGCAGAACGCACTGCTGCTGGAACCGGGCTTCTGGTTCATCGAGATCGTGGTGTCGGTCGAGTCCAGTGCGGTTGCCGAGAACATCCATCAAGCGGCCTTCACCTCGGAGTTCGATCTCGTCAGCATGGTCCGCTTTCTCGAGACCGGTTCGGGTGGCCCCGCGCCCTATGCACTGCCGTTCTCGGGCACGTCACTGAACCCACTTGCGCCTTCGCTGGCGGTCGAGGTTCGCAACGGGATGGAGCAGGTCACCAGCCACGCTCAGGGTTTCCGTGAATTCGCCCGAGCGGATCTTCCCGAAGGCACGTCATCCGACGTCTTCATGATCAGCTCGGAACCGCGCATGTCCGAAGGCGGCACCCTGGTCCAGCCCTTCATGGCCGCGGCCCGACTCGAGCAGGGCGATGCTTCCGGATCGACCCCGTCGACGGCGCTCGTCCAGGGCATCTTCGAGACGGAACTGTCGCTCGAGGACACGATCAACCTCGATCTCGAGCTGTCTCGCGATGCCCTGGCGGAATGGGACCAGGCGGCCCTGCAGACCTGGGTGTATCGAATCGACGGTCAGCAGCAGTGGGAGCTCCTTGATCCCATCAGGACCTCGGACCAGGGGCTGCGAATCCGTTACCGACTGGACGCGGGTGGAAGCTATTTCATCGGGGGATCCCCGGTCCTGGCCGCCGCACTGCAGTCTGATGCTTCCAACGAACACAGGACGATCGCGGAGCAACTGGAGCTGCGCAGCACGTATCGACTGCTCGGCGACATCGACGGAGATGGTTCGATCGACGGGGCGGACCTGAGCCAGCTGCTGGGTTCGTGGGGCACCGACGAGTTCGATGCCGATATCGACGGCAACGGGGTCGTCGACGGCCAGGACCTCGCAACCCTCCTGGGCAACTGGGACGCCTGATCCCGTGGGGCGCCATCTGATTCGTTTCCCCGCGCCGGCCCCGAATGGGGCCGGCGTTTTCACCGCTCCTGCTCCGACTCGGATAGAATCACCTCGAAGGGTGTGTGGTCACGGCATGTTCGAGCAACTTCCCATTCAATTCGAGGAACCTGGGTGGCTGCTGCTCCTGCTCTTGATCGTTCCAACCTGGCTGATCACCGCGATCTACGGGGGAGCACTCTCCCGCGCCCGGCGAAGCCTCTCCTTCACGGTTCGCATCCTGGTCATCCTGCTGATCGCCATGGCGCTCGCCCGACCCAGCTGGGTCAAGCGGGGCGAGGCGATCACCGTCACCGTCATTTCCGACGTGAGTCGCTCGATCCCCCTCGCGGAACGCGTGCGTTCGGCCACGCTGGTCCAGTCGATGCTGCGCAACAAGTCCGAGCCCGACGACCGGATCGCCTCGGTCAGTCTGGGTGCCGATGCCCAGCCCTCGGCGAAGCCGCACCCTGAAACGATCGTCGATCTCGACGCCTACGACGGTGAACGCACTGCCACTGATCTGGCCGCCGGTGTCGAGCAGGCACTCTCGCTGCTCCCGGCAGACACCGCGAACCGCCTCCTGCTCATCTCCGACGGCAACCAGACCCGTGGCAACCTGCTTGAAGCCGCGGAGCTTGCTCGCGCCAACGGCATACCCATCGACGTGGTGCCGATCCGCTACGAGTACGAGAACGAAGTCCTCATCGAGAGCGTCAAGGTGCCCACGCGGGCCCGACTGGGACAGACCGCGGATCTCCGGATCTTCTTCCGCAGCCAGAATGCGACCTCGGGTCGACTTCAGGTCACCCAGAACGACGTGCCGATCATCCTCGATCCGGAATCCGGTTTGACTTCGGTGCGCATCAACCTGCCAGCCGGACCGGAAGTCCTGAGTTTTCCGATCAGTCTCGATCAGGGTGGAGCGCATCGGTTCCGGGCGAACTTCGAACCCGATGAAGACTCCGTGGACGGACTGGTCGAGAACAATCGCGGAGACGCCGTGACCTTCGTTTCCGGTGACGGACGGGTTCTCATCGTCGAGGGCAGTGTCGATGAGGGCCTCGCCCTGGAACAGGCACTCCAGCAGGGTGGCATCGAAGTGGTCCGTCGTGGTCCCGATGTGCTTTCGATCGGTGCCGAACATCTCAACGGATTCGACACGGTCGTCCTCGCCAACGTGCCGCGCTGGTCCATCGGCAACGAGGACGATCAGGCGCTTCGCTCCTACGTCCACGACCTCGGTGGCGGACTGCTGATGCTGGGTGGCAACGAATCCTTCGGAGCGGGGGGGTGGATCGATTCCCAGACCGCGAAGGCTCTTCCGATCAAGCTTGATCCACCACAGCAACGCCAGATGGTTCGTGGTGCGCTTGCACTCATCATGCACTCCACCGAGATGGATCGAGCCAACTACTGGGGACAGCAGACCGCGATCGCCGCGATCGATGCCCTGACCAGTCTCGACTACATCGGCATCACGACCTACAACTGGGGCGGAGGCGGCCCGTCGATCAACGGTGCATCCTGGGCCTTCCCCCTTCAGGAAGCCGGCGACAAACGAGCGGCGATCGCCGCAGCCAAGGCGATGGTGGTCGGCGACATGCCTGACTTCCAGGCTTCGATGCAGTTGGTCTACAACGGTCTCGATCCATTGAACGCCGGTCAGAAGCACGTCATCGTCATCAGTGATGGTGATCCTTCGCCTCCGACCCGCTCCCTCGTGCAGAAGTACATCGATGCGAAGATCACCATCACCACGATCATGTTCGCCGGACACGGCACCGCCCTGCACCGCCAGAACATGCGCGTGATCGCCGAATCGACCGGTGGACGCTTCTGGAACGAACCGAGTCCGAAGAACCTGCCGAAGATCTTCAACAAGGAGGCTTCGGTGGTCTCTCGATCACTGATCAACGAGGGCGATTTCCAGCCGATCGTGAGCCCTTCGGTGACCGGCCCCATCAAGGGCATCACCCAGGTACCGCCCATTCGCGGCTACGTGTTGACCGTTCCTCGCGAGGGTGGAACCGCGGAAGTGCCCATCCACGTGCTCTCCAGCGAGGGTGAGGATCCCCTGTTCGCCTACTGGAACTACGGACTCGGCAAGTCCGTCGTGTTCACCAGCGACCTGTCGGGTCGGTGGGGTGCCGCATGGACCGGGTGGTCGGGATTCCAGTCGATGTGGGAGCAGACCATCCGCTGGTTGATGCGTCCCGCCTCGCCTTCGAACGTCTTGGTACGTACCCGCACCGAGGGTGATCTTGCGGTGATCGAGCTGGAAGCCTCCGAGGATGACTCGGGCTTCATCAACTACCTGAACACCGATGCCCGCGTGCTTGCACCGGATGGTTCGGTCGAGAACCTGGAACTCCAGCAGATCGGACCGGGTCGCTATCGCGGGGAGTTCCCGGTCCTGGATTCCGGTGCCTACCTCGTCAACGTCGGGTTCCCGGTTCGTGGCTCGGACGGCGAGGTGGTGGTTCGAAACGTCCAGGGCGCGATCTCGGTGCCGTATGCCAAGGAATTCCGTTCGGTGCAGGACAACGGTGCCTTGCTGGCCACGGTCGCGGATCGAACTGGCGGTCGGGTCATCGAGCTCGACACCCTGCCCGAGTCGATCAATCTCTACGATCGCGTGGACCTCGAGATTCCGCTTGCACCCAAGCGGGTCTGGGATCTCCTTGCGATCATCGCCGCCGCCCTGTTCCTGCTCGATGTCGCGACGCGCCGTCTGGCGTTCGACACGCGTGCGGCCCGCGAGGCGGCCTCTCGCGCGATCTCGCGGACGGAAGAGACATCCGAGGCGTCCGTCGCGGCCTGGAAGCGTGCACGATCCCGCTCGCGCGGTTCGAAACGAAAGCGTGATGCCACCGGCGAGACGTCGACGTCCGTTTCCGGAAGCACGGTCGACGAAGCAGAGGACATCCCCGGTGACTTCGATGTCAGCTCCGAACTCTCGGGTGACTCGCGAGCGACGCCCGATGAGACTCCGAAACGACGCGCGGAGGAGACTCCGGGTTCCGAGGAGAGCAGCCTCGACCGATTGAAGCGTGCAAAGCGACGGGTGACCGGCGATGAGGGTGAGGACGAATGAGCCAGCCTCGCGAGATCCCCGGAACCGATGAGGTGGTGGAGGCGCTCCGTTGCGATGATCCCGGTCGGGCGTGCACGGCATTCCGCGAGACCTTCGCGCGACTTCGAGCCGAGATCGGGCGAGTGCTGGTCGGTCAGGACGATGTCGTCGAGGAGGTGCTCATCGCACTCTTCTCCGGAGGCCATGTGCTTCTCGAGGGTGTTCCCGGGCTCGGCAAGACCCTGCTCGTACAGACCCTTGGTGACACCCTCACCCTTGACTTCACCAGGATCCAGTTCACCCCCGACCTCATGCCGGCGGACATCACCGGCACCAGCATCGTGACGGAGGATCCTGCGAGCGGACAGCGCTCGATCACCTTCCGACGAGGTCCGATCTTCAGCCAGCTGGTCCTTGCCGATGAGATCAACCGGGCTTCTCCCAAGTCACAGGCCGCACTGCTTGAGGCGATGCAGGAGCGCTCGGTCTCCGCAGGTGGCGAGACCCACGTGCTGGATCGTCCCTTCTTCGTCATGGCCACCCAGAACCCGATCGAACAGGAGGGGACCTATCCACTGCCGGAGGCGCAACTGGATCGCTTCCTGCTCAAGGTCCTGGTTCCGTATGCGCGACGTGACGAACTGAACGAGATCCTGCGCCGCACCACGTCCGAAGTCTCGACCAAGGCATCCCAGGTGATCGATGGCGAGACGATCCTCGCTGCCCAGTCCCTTGCGAGGCGAATCGTGGTGGCACCCCTGGTGAAGGACTACATCGTCCGCCTGGTGCTTGCGACGCATCCGGACGGTCCCTTTCAACCGGAATCACTGAAGCGCGTGATCGCGGTGGGGGCGAGTCCCCGGGCGGCGCAGTCACTGGTTCTCACCGCCAAGGTCCTGGCGATGATCGACGGCAGGTACCACGCATCCATCAGTGACGTCGTTCGAATGGCCGCCCCGGTTCTTCGCCACCGGCTGGTGCGCACCTTCGAGGCGGAGACCGACGGCCGCTCGGTCGAGGACATCGTGGAGACGGTGATCGACAGTGTTCCCGTCGACCCCGAGCGCACCGACCCCCTTCGCCTGATCCCCAGCGCCCTGAGCGGTGAGGAGCGCGGCCCATGAGCAGCTTCTCTTCCGATCAACCCAAGCTGCAGCGTCCGGTCCGGGTCGATGACCTCATCGATTCACGACTGATGGCACGACTGGAACGACTGGACATCGTGAGTCGCAAGATCTTCAGCGGCCGGGTCCAGGGCGAGCGACGTTCGCGACGCCGTGGCATGAGCGTTGAATTCGCCGATTACCGACCCTATTCCCCGGGCGACGACCTGCGGTTCGTCGACTGGAACATCTACGGTCGACTCGATCGACTCTTCATGAAGATCTTCCTCGAGGAGGAGGATCTCTCACTGATGATCGCGGTCGATACCAGCGGGTCGATGGACTGGGGCACCCCCAACAAGTTCGAGTACGCGCGAAGACTCGCGATGGCACTCGGTTACATCGGGTTGATCAACCACAACCGCGTCTCCTTCTGCTCCTTCGGCGAAGCCGGAGGCCTGCAGCGACTGTCCAATCTCCGCGGGCGGCGCCGTACCCGCGAGGCCGGTGAGTGGCTTCTCAATCTCCAGCCGGGTGGCGAGGGAACCTTCGACGAGGCGATGAAGACCGTCGCACACTCCAGGATGGGCCGGGGCGTCATGCTGGTGCTTTCGGACTTCCTCTACAAGGACGGCTACGAGAAGGGGCTTCGAGCGGTGGCCGGACGGGGATTCGACGTCTTCGCGGTGCAGATGCTCTCCCCGGAGGAGCTCGACCCCGGTGCGAACGGACTCTCGGGTGACGTGAAACTCGTGGATCTCGAGGATGACGAGGAGACCGAGATCACGGTCAGCCAGAAGATGCTCGCCGGCTATCGAGGGACGCTCAACCGCTATTGCGGTGGACTGCGCGAGTACTGCCTCCGTCGGGACATCACCCACATGCTGGTCGACACCTCGACCGACCTCGATGTCCTGCTCATGGAATACTTTCGACGACGGGGGCTGCTTCGATGACGTGGCTGACACCCCTGACCGGATTGATCGTCGCGGCGGCGATCCTGCCGCCGCTCCTGCTGCTCTACTTCCTCAAGTTGCGACGCACTTCACGCTCGATACCCAGCACCATGCTCTGGCGCCGGTCGGTCGAGGACGTGCGTGCCAATGCGCCGTTTCAGCGACTTCGCCCGAGCATCCTGCTCTTCCTGCAGCTGCTCATCCTGCTGCTGCTGGTGCTTGCCCTGGCACAGCCGCAGTTCGAAGGTTCATCCAGTGCCGGCGGGCGCACGGTGATCGCGATCGACAATTCCGGTTCGATGAATGCAACCGACGACGAATCCGGACGCAGTCGGCTGGACCTGGCCAAGGAAGCCGCGGTCAATCGAATCGAGAAACTGCATGGTGGGGGACTCTTCTCCGGAAGCACCGAGGAGATCATGGTGGTCTCCTTTGCTGATGGCGCGGAAGTCCGAACCCCGTTCACCGACTCCCGTACCCAGGCGATCGCCGCGGTCCGCTCGATCGATCCCACCGACCAGGGCACCTCGATCGGCAAGGCGCTGAAACTGGCGCGTGCATTCACGATCTCCGTCGATCCGGAATCCAGCGGCAACGCCGAGACCATGGAGGACCCTGCGGTCTTCGAGGTCTTCTCCGACGGGCGGATCTCCGATCTCGATGACGAACCGCTGCGCGGGGGTGAGTCCGCCAGCTACACCGTGCTGGGCTCACCTGACTCGAGCAATGTCGGGATCGTCACGGTCGCCGCCGATCGCCCCTGGGATCGTCCCACGCAGATCCAGGTCTTCACCATGGTCGCCAACCATGACCCGGACCCGGTCGAGGTCGACGTCGAACTGCGTGTCGCCGGACGAGCTCGCGCGGTCACTCCGAAACCGGTGACCATTCCCGGTGCGGTCGAAGACCCCGAAACGGGAATCTGGAAACCCGGCATGGAACGCGTGATCTTCCTGCCCTTCGAGCAACCCCGTGGCGCCCAGATCGAGGTGCGACTCCTGCGTGAGGACGACCTTGCCTCCGACGACTTCGCCCGCCTGGTCGTGGCACCACCCAAGCAGCTGCGGGTCGCGCTCGTAGGAGAGATCGCCTGGTTCATGGAGAAGCTGCTCGAGGCCCAGAGCTACGAACGCCTGGACCTGCTCACCGCCGATCAATACGAACAGGCGATCGAGTCCGGAGAGAGCTGGGATGTGGTGGTGTGCCTCGGCTACTCCCCGGAGAAGCTCCAACCCGGTCGATACCTGATCTTCAACAGCACCCGCGGGATCGAGACCCTCGAACCCTTCGGTGAAGCGGAAAAGGTCTTCGTCCGCAGTTCACAGGATGAGCACCCCGCCTTTCGCTACGTGGTCCTGGACGACCTCTTCATCTGGAAGATGCTGAAGGTCGTCGCAGGTGACGACGCACGCGTTCTCTCGGATGCCATCGAGGGTCCTCTGGTGGTCGAGATAGATCGCGCCGGTGTGCAGGTGCTCTGGGTGGCCTTCCATCCGCTGGACTCGACCTGGTGGCGCCAGAGAAGCTTCGCCATCTTCGTACCCAACGCCATCGAGTACCTCGCCTCGATCAGTGGAGCGGTGGTTGAGCAGGGCATCGAACCCGGCGAAGTCATCTCGATGCTGGTCGAGCCTGGAGCCTCTGCGGGGCTCGTGACCCTGCCGGATGGAACGACCTCCGAGGCGTCGATCTCCCCCGACGGCCTCCTGATCTGGGGGCCGGTCCAGCGTGCTGGTGTCTACGAAGTCGTTCGGACCCCACCCGGTGGCGAGCCGATCTCGGTCGAGGTCGCGGTGAACATGCTCGACCAGGACGAGGGTCGGATCGGCTCACGCGAGTCGATCGAATTCAGCGTCAATTCCGTGAGTGGTCAGCGAGCCGTGACGACATCGCGCAACGCACTCTGGCCGTGGCTGCTCGGAATCGGCCTGCTTGTCCTGATGCTCGAGTGGTTCGTCTACTTCCGCAAGGCGGCCTGACCCCGGAACTGGCTCAGCCGCTGGTGCTCGCGCGAAGAGAGCCCAGCAGGGCCGCGTCGATACCAAGGAATTCGAACATGTGGCTGTCGTATGTTTCCTGGTCCTCCTCGCGGGAGAGATCCAGTCGCAGTTCGTTGATGACCTTCGTGCCCTGGCCGATCCAGTCCTGCCAGGTCTCCGCGGCGATGTTCTCGCCGATCCATGCACCGATCGGGCCCCGGAAGGGAGCGCCTTCGAGCTTGTTGCCGGGTCTGCCGGTGCGGGTGCAGATGAAGGTGCCGCTGGCACGCAGTCGTTCCGCGGCTTCGTCGATCTCCGGTGCGAGCTGTGGTGGTTCTCGCCCGATCGAACGGAGAAGATCCGCGATCGCATCCCGTGGCATCAGGTCGCCCTTGCCGGCTGCGACTTCGAACCCCTTCTCGAGGACCGCCACCGCCTTGTCCTCCCACCCCGCAGCGATCATCTCCTGACCGCACAACTGGTAGGCCTTGGACATCTCGGGGTTGGCCTGCACGCAGCGCTCGAAGGCCTGTGCCGCTTCCGCGTGTCGTCCTGCCAGGACGTAGACGTTTCCGAGACTGAAATGGGCCATCTCGTTGTCAGGGTCGGCATTGGCCATGTGTTCGAAGCGTTCGATGCGTTCGGCGAGGTCGGCGGGGGTGTCGCTCATCGTTGGATCTCCATGGGGTCAGGCATGATAGATCAGAACACCAGGTGGTGTCCGCAGCGACCTGCGAGATGCCGATCCGACTTTTCCGGCTCCAAGCGGTTACTCTCATCCTGCATGGGACTCATCAGTACCGATCTCTGTGGGGTGGCACTGTCCTCTCCGGTCGTCCTGGCCGCGGGTACCTGCGGTTACGTCGATGAGATGGCCGATGCGATCGACCTGGCCAGGGTCGGAGCGGTGACCACCAAGTCGATCACCCGGGAGCCACGGGAGGGCAACCAGCCCACCCGGATCCTCGACGCACCCGCGGGAATGATCAACGCCATCGGCCTGGCCAACATGGGCCTGGATCGGTTCATCGCCGAGAAGGCTCCGCTGGCCGCTTCCGTGCCCACCAACGTGATCGGTTCGGTCGCCGGTGGAAGTGTCGAGGAGTACCTGAGGATCGCCGGCCGGTTCGACGAGATCGAGGCGATACCGATCATCGAACTGAACGTGTCCTGCCCCAACACCGACGATGGGCGCCATGCCAGTGACGACCCTGATCGACTGAAAGGGTTGCTGGCGGAAGTCCGAGGCGTGGTCACGCGCAGTCGACTGTTCGTGAAGCTTCCCCCGAAGACCGACGGCCTGGTCGACCTCGCGGAATCCGCGGTCGCGGGAGGTGCCGACGGCCTGACGTTGACCAACACCCTCGAGGTGATGTCGATCGACGTCGAGACGCGTCGTTCACGACTGACCCGACCGCGCATGGGCTACAGCGGTCCCGGGATCCATCCTCTTTCGGTGCGGCTCGTTCACCAGGTCTACAAGGAATTCGCTGCTGATGCCGGAGTGCCGATCATCGGGACCGGTGGTGTCTCCGACTGGCGTGAGGCCGCGGAGATGATCCTCGCCGGTGCCACCGCGGTGGGCATGGGGACCGCCCTCTACGTAGACCCACGCAGTCCAATACACGTCGCCGAAGGCCTTCAACGCTGGGTTCGTTCCCAGGGGTGTGCCTCGATCGGCGAACTGGTCGGAGCCTTCGAGCAATGAACGAGATGGATGATGCCGAACGTGGACGATTCGATGCACTGGTCGAGACCGAGGTCGCCGGTCTGCCTTATGCGATCCAGATCCTCCTTCAGGAGACCCCGCTCATCGTCGAGGATGGTCCCTCGGAATCGGTTCTGGCGGAATTCGGTATTCCACTCGAGCACGCGGACGAGCTGTGCGGTCTTCACTCAGGTGTCGGGCTCACCGAGCGCAGCGTCGAGGATCTTCCGGAGCTTCCGGAAACCATCACCATCTATCGTCAGGGAATCGTGGCCCTGGCCGGCGGCTGGGAAGCCGGCGCCGAGGGCCCAAAGACCGGGTGCGGCGGTCCGGAGCGGGTCTCGGAGGAGATTCGCATCACCATCCTGCACGAGGTCGGCCATCATTTCGGGTTGAGCGAGGATGATCTCGACAAGCTCGGTTTCGCCTGAGCATGCAGACACAAGCCACCGGTGCTGCGGTGGCTTTCATCGGTCGAATCTCGGGTCTCGGGTCGTGGGCCGTGTCCTGTTCGTTGCCAGGTGCTCGCGGCCCGGAGGGTCACTTCGCGAGTTCGCCCTTGAGGCTTTCGGCCAGGTAGAGGATGCGGTAGCAACCGGAACACTGCACGAGGTCGTTGTCGCTGTTGGTGAGTCTCACCACCGCGTCGAAGGGCAGTTCCATGCTGCATGAACCGCAGGCGTATTCACGGTGACGACGGCTGACTTCGCGAACCTCGCAGAGCGTGTCGCCTTCGGTGTCGTCGGCAACCTTGTTGAAGATGGTCAGTGCCTTCTCGGGAACGGCGGCCGCTGCTTGTGATCGCTCGTCTTCCAGTTCCGACAGCCGATCACCAACGTCGATTCGTCGCTGCTCGAGATCCGATGCGGCACTCTCGCGAATGGTGACGCGTTCGGTGGCCGATTCCACCACCAGTGCGAGCTGTCCGCGAGCAGTGTCGAGTTCCTCGAGGATCTCGAGCGCCTGGGTGTCCAGTTCGTCCGCTTGTTCCTTGAGCGACTTCATCTCGGTCTGGACCGCCGAGTACTGCTTGCTGGTGGTGCAGCTGTTCAGTTCGTCCCGAAGCTTCTCGATTCGTTCGGTGTAGCCGTCGCGCTCGGTCTCGATGTTGGAGGCGGTGGCTTCCTTCTGCCTGATGTGCAGCTCGGACTCGCTCTGATCAGACTTGATCTGTTCAAGCTGGCGGTCCTGGACACGAAGGTAGCGTTCGGCATTGTCAACGCGGGTCCTAAGACCGCGCACCTGGCTGTCGACCCGGTACAGGGTCAGAAGCTGATCGATCAAGCCCATGGGCATCTCCGAGGGTAAACCGTCGATGGTAGCAGAGCTCCCGCCTCACGTCGCGGGTCTGCCACTACATTCAATCACCAGCGGGGCTCATCCATTCATCAGCAGGGCTCTCATCGAAGCATCCACCACGCCACCGGGCCCACGAGAAGCAGGCTGTCGAGGATGTCGATCACGCCTCCCAGTCCCGGAAGCATCGCTCCTGAGTCCTTCACTCCGGCATCTCGCTTCATCGCGCTTCCGATCAGGTCCCCTAAAAGACCGATCACGGCGGCAACGGCCCCGAAGAGAACACCCATCAAGATCGAATAGCGATCACCTTCGGGAAGCGACTGACTCGCAATCGCGAGCAGGCCTCCGAGCACGCTCGCGGCGACGATGCCACCAATGAGGCCTTCCCACGTCTTCTTGGGGCTCAACCAGGGGATGAGCCTGGTTCTTCCGATCGTACATCCGGTGGCGAAGGCCCCGATGTCTCCCATCTTGACGGTGAGGATCGCCCCGAGAATCACCCATCCGTCGTGGGTGCTTCGAAGCATGAGCCAGAAGCCGAGCAGGCCACCCGAATACATGATCGCGAAAAGCATCGTCGAAACCGAGTTGATCACACCCTGTGGTGATCGATCTCGACTGCAGGTCATGAACCCCAGCAGCAGGCTCAAGGCCAGGACCCCCAAGGGGAGGTTCATGGCGTCACGCTCGTGCTGCCACATGCTCAGCATCAACAGGATCGAACAGACCAGGACCACCGGGTAGCTCGTCGATCGTCCGGTCCTCGAGATCATCTGGCAGGTTTCAGCGGCAAGCAGCGGTACCACCACCACGGCACAGAACAAGGCAAGGATCGTTCCGTCGTACAGCGGGCCATCCACGGAAGCGAAGCTCATGTCGAGCCAGACGATTCCCGTCAGGCCGAGGATCAGGAGGATTCCCGTGATGATGCGTTTCTTCAGCAAGCGTGCCCTCAATCACTCGATCAATAGGTGGGAACCGCGGTGTCGATGGTCTGCGACCAGAGGTCGATTCCGCCGGCCATCGATCGGACATCACTGAACCCGGCCTCGCGAAGGGCCATGGTGACCTGGCGGCTGCGGACACCGTGGTGACAGTAGACCGCGATCTCGGTGTCCTCGTGCTCTCGGAGATCCTCGAGGTGGAGGTGCAGCTCATGCAGGGGAGCGTGGATGGATCTCGAGATCACCGCGATCTCACGTTCCTGGTCGGTACGACAGTCGATCAGGATGAACGGCTTCTCGTGGTCGAGGCGTTTCGCGACCTGCTTCGGGCTGATCTCGATTTCAGGATCGAAGGCATGACCTTCGGGCATGCCGCTGGGTTCAGGGTGCGTCATCGTCAGGAAGCTCCACGTTCGGTTGGACCCACCGCCAAGGTGCCGGGCGCACGGTGTTCGGGCTGAGTGGTTCCGGACCACGCGGTCCGACCAAAACCTCGAAGGGGGGTTCGATGATCATGCTGACCGGTGATACCAGCAGCGAGACCAGGGGGCGAAAGGGTTCGATCAGGCCATCCAGTGCGGCATCGCCATCGTTGGTCTCGATGGAAAGCGCCTGCGCAAGGTCCGGCCAGCGGTCGTCTTCCCTGGAGCTTGAAGCCACCAGTGGCTGGGACTGGAGGTAGGTGGGCTCGTGTTGGACCTGGGCCTGCTGGATCCTCAGGATCAACGGAGTCTGGTTGGAGCGATCCAGCGGTGCGACAGACGTGCCGGCCATGGCTTCGGCATCCATGGGGGTGCTTTCCACCGGTGTGGTCGGTTCCAGTGCCGCGAGCTCGGCGGTCCCGTACAGCTGGTTGGATCGGTTGAGTGATCGAGCACACCCAGTCATCTGGATCAGGCCGGAGAGGGCGATCAGCAGCAGGAGCGCCGCAAAAAGGAGATGACGTGGGGTGGGCATGGGCTTCATCCTAGCCCGGTTGCCCCATGCCATGTCCTCTGTCGTGGCAGGGGGGGAGGAATCTGATGCGTTGCGGTGCCTTGATCGGGGCTTGGGGTAGACTTTCCAACCTGCTCCGAATCCGTCGGTTCGGTGGTGGTCGGCTTGAATCCTCGGAATCCAGCGCATGTCAAACCGCATTCGATGTCTGTTCGCCCTCGTACTGTCCTGCCTGTTCGGGCTCTTGCTCGCGAGTTGCGATTCGCTCCATGAGCTGCCGGAGATTCCACCGGAGTTTCCGACCGAGGATTCCGCTTCGATCACCGATCATCACGGAGGCACTCATCACCGCACCAAGGTGCGGGGGCGTCTCTGGTACCAGACCTTCGGAACCGAACTGCTGGTCCTTGATGCGCAGGACGGCTCCGTGATCAATCGGGTCCAACCGCTCCCGCTGGGCACTTCGGGTGCATTGGTTGATTTCGCATTCGATGACCACCTGATGTACGTGGTTGCCGATGGTGACGCGGTGATCGAGCTTGATCTCACCGACCAGAGACAGCCGACGGTGCGTCAGGTGCGCCCGGCGAAGGAACTGGGCATACGCCCGCGCGCGATCTCGGTTCTTGATGGAGAAATCTGGATCTCCGGTGACGGGGGCGTGGTCAACTGGAACACGAGCGAACCGCCTCGACTGTCGGGTGAACGGATATCCGAACAGGTGGTGATGACGGAAGTGGGCCCCGCCGTTCCGGTGGGACGTCGCGTGCACGCCATTTCCGATGGTGCCTTCCTCGGTGCGGCTTCGATGCTCGCACCGTTGCCGGAAGAGTCAGGGGTCGCAGGCGGCCTGCTGTTCGTGCTGCAGGGCGTGGAAGGCGCGAGCGTCGGCGTGATGGGTTCCGACATACGACAGATCGATGACTTCGTGGTGCGCGGTGTGGTCCGGTCGGTCCGCTACGCGAACGGGCATCTCTGGGCGATCAGCGACCAGGAGATGGCCGTTGCCGAAGTGCGCCGGGACGGCCGACTTGGAACGGTCGAATGGATCAAGGTCAAGGGGGCTCGCGACCTCGACGGGGCCGGTCCCAACTACCTGGTCGTTGGGGGCACCTTCGGACGGGCGATTCACCGATTCAAGGATGACTCGACCGGTGATGGGGATGAATTCCTTGCCGTGGTCCGTGAACCGGGTTCGCTGATGGCCGCGGTCGATGATGGCCGACGCGTGCTGACCGGTTCGCCGCAGGGTTCGTGGATCTACACCATCGGGGATTCGATCGAGATCGTCGATCGTCCCATCACGATGGACACGCCACCCTCGGACTTCGCCGCCGGCAAGTGGGGGGATGCTCGCATCGACAACGACAAGAAGACGGTCGTCATCCACATCGACGACAACGACCAGGAGTGGCATGCGCCCAACCATGCGACCATTCGAACCCTCGCGATCGTGGGTCCCCGGCTCTGGATCGGACACGACGAGGGACTGTCACTGGTGAAGATCAACGGAGGCAGGGAGAACGGCGAGTATGCCTACTTCAATCTGCCCCCGCCGCCGCGGGTCGAATTCGCCGAGGACATCCGGATCACGAGTGGCGTCAGTCACATTCTTCCCTCCCGGGTTGGTGACAGGGTGGTCTATGTCAGTCCGAACGGTGGAGTGGGGATCGCGGCCGCGGCCCCGGTGATGAAGAGCGGCTGGCAGAAGAATTCCTCCTGAGCGTCCCCGGTTCACCCGGTCGCGTTCTCGCAGTACTTCCGGCAGATCGAATCCCCGACGCACAGCGCCCCGCGCGCCTTGCAGACGCGTCTGCCGTGGAAGATCAACAGGTGGCTCAGCAGGCACCAGCTTGGTCGGGGAAAGAGTGCCATCAGGTCCCGCTCGATCTTGCCGGTATCGGTGTGCTCGGTCAGCCCGAAACGTCGTGAGAGTCGCATCACGTGGGTGTCGACCACCACGCCGAGGTTGATCCCGAAGGCATTGCCGAGGACGACGTTCGCGGTCTTGCGGGCGACGCCACGCAGTTCAAGGAGTTCCTCCATCGTCTGCGGCACCTCGCCGTCATGGTCCCGGGTGATGGTGGTCATCGAGGCGTGGATCGCCTTGGCCTTGTTGCGCCAGAAGTTGACCGTCTTCACGAAGGGTTCGATCTCCTCCACCGTCGCAGCCGCGTAGTCGGCAGGTTGCTTGAACCTGCGAAACAGGCCGGGCGTGGCCTTGTTCACGCCGACATCGGTTGCCTGGGCGGAAAGGATCGTCGCAAGCAGCAGTTGGTGGGGGTTCGCGTAGTCCAGTTCGCAGTGGGCATCGGGGTATCGCCGGCGCAGTGCATCGAGGATCCGCCGGGCCCGACGGGTGTCTGTCTCACTCACTTCGGGCAGGTCGAATGGGCGTTTGCTGCGCGGGCCACCGGTTGGAATGGATGACGGGTTCATGTTTCTTCCGATGTGCCCGGTCGTTTCAGCGCGGTCGCCCCGGCGGATGCACCGATTGCCACCAGCACCAGGAGCATGCGGACCCCGAAGAGCGATTCCGCCAAGCGGTGGTCCTCGTCGAATGCAGCCAGCGCGGCGTCGGCCTTCTCGGGCTGGTTCTTCGCCGCCGCCACCCGGTAGGCCGTGAGTTGTTCGGACATGCGCGGTGCCATGGAAGCGTTGTGGAGGACCACCAGCGCAAGGGCCGCCGCCACCGCGAGGATGCGGATGAGCTGGCCGATGCCACGGGTGATTCGGAATGGTCGCCACTCGAGAAGGGCCAGCAGCAGGGCAGCGGGGGCAAGCAGCCACTGGACGGCATCGGTTGCGGAGAAGATCGGGTCGGTGACGTACCCGGCGACCATGCGTCCCATGCCCGCCCGGTCATCTGCGAAGAACGGTTCGTACACCGCGATCGACGCGCCCTCGGCGGGCAGCTGGGTGAACGCACTGATGGCGGCGACACCCGGGCTGACGATGGTGGCCAACCAGAGGCTCAGGACCAACCAGGACAAGACGTGTAGCACGATTCGCATGGTCAGAGTCTAGTGTTCAGTCACCCTGTGGGTCGAAGTCGATCCGGTCGGGGCGGGGGGTGACCCCGTCCGGTCGGGTCCTGCCTCCGGCCCAGCATTCGATCTTGAAGATCGGAACACGTTGCTTCAGGCGGTCGATCGCGGCTCGGCAGCCGAGGAAGGCTTCATCACGATGCCCGCTGGTGGCCTCGATGAGGACGCTGGGCTGGCCGACCGGAACTCGGCCGGTGGCATGGATGATCGACAGTGAGCCGAGCCCGAATTCTTCCAGCACCTCCTCGGCCAGGGTGCGGAGCTGGGTGATCGCCATGGCCGCGTGGGCTTCGTACTCGAGCGCCACCAGGTCGCCATGTTCGGCATGCGTCTCCGCCCTCGTGGTGCCACGAAAGCTGCAGGCCGCTCCATCCTCGCCGTCGGCGGCGCGTACGGGCAGCTCGATGGGGGCCTCACGAAGTTCGATCCTGATGCGTTCATTCATCGCGTCCCAGCGTACACTCCCCACGTGCTGGAACCCGCCGTCCCCATCTCGGTTTTCGATCTTCCGCCCCGGCCGGGCCTGGCGCTTGCCAGTCGCCTGGGGTTTCGCGCGGTCACGTTGTCCGCCGCACAGGCGGGGCTGCGACCGCGGGAGCTCGACCGTTCGGCTCGACGAGGCCTGCTTGCCGAACTGCGTCGGCTCGAACTCGAGTGCACCGGGATCGAGCTCTTCCTGCCACGCGAACACTACGAACAGGCCGAGTACATCGATCGAGCCCTGTCAGCCGCGTGCCAGGCGATCACGCTGGCTGAGGATCTCGGTGCGATGACCGTCTTCCTGCGCCTGCCTCCGGCCGGTCCGGATGGTTCGGCAAGTGAGGCGATCCGTGAACTGGCGAGCGCGGCGGCAGGCGCACGAGCCCGGGTCACCGACGTCTCCCTCGACGGCCAGGCACTGGCTTCGGTGCGGTCCAACGAGGAGCTGCCGATCGATGTCGCGATGGATACGGCTGCCTGGCTTTCCGAGGGGTCGGATCCGATCGCGGGAATCGTCGAGCTGGACAAGCGCCTCGGCGGCATCCGACTGGTGGACCTCGATGCCAATGGTCTTCGCGTTCCCGCCTCGGTGGGCCGAGGGCTGGACCTGGACGCGGTACGCACCGGTCTGGAGACCGGTGGTTTCACCGGTTCGGTGGTGCTTGATGCACGGGGATGGGCCGATCCGATCAAGGGCCTGGTGAACGACCTGGAAGCCTGGCGAACCCTTCGTCCGCTGTCGGGCTGACCGGGAAACGAATCAGCCGCTGAACCAGTCGCCGAGCATTCTTGCAAGGTCGACGCCGTCCACGATCCCGTTGCCGTCGAAGTCGGCGTCACCGGGGCCACCCCATTCGCCGAGCAGGATGGTCAGATCGCTGCCGTCGACCCTGCCGTCGTTGTTCAGGTCGGTCGAGGGTGGCAGGGTGCCGCCGTGCATCCATCGGTCGGCCGTGATCACGTCGTAGGCGGTACCCGGCCCGCCCGCGAGCACGATGAGTCCTGCGCCGCCGCCGCGTTCGAAGAACTCGACTCTGACAGCGTGCCATCCGGGCTCGAGGGCGATCGTTCCCGATCGCTCGACCATGCCGTGCAGACCGTCGTTGTTCACCACCTGCTGGTCACCGATGTAGAGGGCGGAGCCGTCGTCGCTGTTGGTGCCGAAGCGCCAGTCGCCCGCTTCGGGAGCCTGGACCCAACCGGTGAAGACCGCACCGACATCGTCGCTGAGTCCGCTTCCCATGAATTCCTCGCCGGTGGAGGCGTAGTCGATGTTGGCGACCACCTCCGAACCGATCGGCTTCAGGGTGTCGAAGTCGGGGAGTTCGCTGAGCGCATCAAGCGCGTAGTAGGCGACTTCGATGCCGGGCTCGGCATCCACGGGATCGTCCGCCGGTCTCCGGGGGTCTTCGACCTCGATGTCGATCACCACGGTGCAGGTGTCCTGGATGTTGCCCTGGACAGTGAAGCTCTCGCTGGTGTAGTTGAAGCTGTCGTAGCCGATGTAGTCCGCCGGTGCGGTGTACCGCAGTGCGGGGCCACCATCGGGTGCCCACCCCTCGACCAGTTCGACCTGCCCGCCTTCGCTGGTGACGCCATCGAATTCGACCAGGTTCGCCAGCTGGCAGTTGCTCCAGACGTCGTTCTGGAGGACGTCGATGATCACGGTGCTGTTCCTCTCGACCTCGATGCCGTCGTCGAGGCAGAGCGTCTCGTCGGTCACCGAGAGGTCGCAGGGGGTCTCCGAAAGGTGCGTCACCATGTTCTCGATGTTGGGCGGGCAGAATTCCAGTCGGATGTTCGCCAGGCCACCCGCGCACCCATGGCAGTAGCTCATGATGGTCGCATCGGGAACGATCGAGCAGTCGCCGTTGGCGCAGTCGTCGTAGGGGGGTTCGAGCCCATGCGTGTGGGGCGCACCGAAGTTGTGGCCGAGCTCGTGCGTGAAGACCATGAGGTCCCAGTTGTTCTCGTGGTTGTGTTCGATCGGGAAGGGGAAGTTCGATCCGAGGTTCGCCGAAAGTGCGTACCCCCAGTCCTCGTTGCAGACCACGCTGAGCCAGGCGACACCGCCGCCGAGTCCGCGGCCGGAGAGGAAGTGAGCGAGATCGCGATCGATGTCCTCCATCTGTGCTTCCCAGTGGTCCCGGAACTCGTAGAGCTGATCGCCCGTGGTCGTCTGGGTCCAGGGATCCTCGGTCGACCAGAGTCGGAGGTAGCTGATCACCAGTCGGGTGTTGACGTCGCGGGTGTAGATGTGGGAGGCGGCTGCCATCAGGGTCGAGATGTAGCCGATGGCGCCTTCGTCGGATCCTCCGAAGAGTCCGCGAAGTTCCTGGTCGGTATCGATGGCAAGTCGCACGCGCTGGCACGGCAGTGGACCGCCGTCTTCCCCGGCAAGACCACCCTGGTCGGTGTCGGCCGGCTTCATGGGATCCAGGTCGATGGCGGGTTGGGCGATGTGATCGACCCCGCAGAAATCCTTTTCGGGCTGGGGGTAGAGATCCATCCGACTGATCATCGGCGTCAGGTTCTCCGGGCCGTCGCTCACGAAGTAGGCATCACCCGCGCTGCGGATCCAGCCTTCGACTCCGGCGTCGGTGAAGGCGAGGAACGCCTCGCTTCCGGGTTCGCCGATGACCTCGCCCGCGATGAAGGTCATCTCGGGGATGACGAGTTCCCGGGGGCCCTTCGAAGTCATGAGCTCGATGCGACTTTCCGAATCGAAGGGATCGACGGGACGCATGAGGATGTCGACGCTCCGACCGTCAGGCAGTGCGAACCCGGTCAGTTCGAATCGCCCTTCGCGCTTGAGCACCTGTTGAAGTCGTTGAAGGTTCGTCGTGTTGATCGACAGTTCGCGAATGCCGTCCATGCCTGCGGCGACCGGGCTCAGGGGCGTCTCGACCGAAGTGACTCGAGAGGAATCCTGTGCCGTTGCGGCAAGGGTGAGCGGGCAGCTGAGCAACAGCGCTGTGATGCTTCGGGTCGATCTGATCACCAGAACCTCCTGGGTTTGCTTTCTTTCATCCTGTCTGGATGTACGTAGGTGGGGTAACCGAGAATACGTCAAGCCTTCATGACTGATGCCATCAACCATGATTTTTGACTTTATTTCCAAAGGCCCCGTAACTTCAAGCGTCCGAATCAGCGTGAACGGCTCTTCTCGCCCAGCAGCATCCTCATGTGGGACAGCTGGGGCAGGATGATTTCGGTCATGGCCAGCTCGATCGCCCCCACGCTGCCCGGCAGGGCGAAGAGCAGGGTGTCGATCGGTTCGGCTCGCACCACGCCACCGGTCGCCCTGGAAAGCATCGCCGCTGCACCGATCTCGGCGAAGCTCAGGTGACGAAAGAGCTCACCGAACCCATCCAGTTCGAGATCGAGTCGGGCTCGAACGCGTTCGACGGTTCCATCCCGGCGGGCGATCCCGGTTCCTCCGGTGCAGACCAGGAGGTCGATGTCCTCGTTCAGCAACTGCTCGAGCGCTTCATCCAGCTCATCCGGTGACTCCCGGGTCAACCGCCTGGCAACCACCCGGTGACCTGCGGCCTCCAGGCATTCGAGCACGCGGTCGCCGCCGCGGTCGTTTTCCCGGGTTCGGGTGTCCGAGCAGGTCAGGACGGCGCAGCGAGCAGGGGCCTGGACCCGTCCGGAGGCTTCTTCATGGGCTTGATGACTCATTCGAGCAGCTCCGGGGTCTGGGGCGTTATCCTCCTACGCCATGAGGATTGTTGGACACGGTATCGACCTGGTGCACGTCGAGCGCATCGAGGGCATGATCGAGCGCCACGAAGCACACTTTCTCGAGCGCTGCTTCACGGTGCGTGAGCAAGCGTACTGTGAACAGGGTGGACGCAGGCGGGCCGAGCACTATGCCGCTCGATTCGCTGCCAAGGAGTCCGTCCTGAAGGCACTGGGTCGTGGTCTTCGCTCCGGCATGACCTGGACGCAGATCGAAGTGGTGGCGGACGCCTGGGGCCGGCCCGGGATCGAGCTCCAGGGTGACGCCCTTGCCCTGGCCGACGAGATCGGCATCACCGACTGGCAACTCAGCCTGACCCATGTGGAACGGTTCGCCAGCGCCAGCGTCATCGCAATCGCGGAAACCCACGGCACTGCATCGGAGGCCTGATGAAGCGAGGAAACAAGGTCACGCTCTATGAGTTGATGCATCAGGCGTCGGAAACGAACGACGCCAAGTCGTCGGTTCGTTCCGAATCGACGGCGCGCGTGATTCGACTGCCCATCGGCTTCCTGTACACCGGCCTGGTCGTGGTCTTGCTGCTCCTCATCGCCCTCTACGCCTACGGTTTCCACCGAGGGCAGGTGGCGACGGAAGCGAAATGGGCCCAGGACACGATCGACTCCGCCGAGGCGGACAGGCTGCTCGGACAGACCAATGAAGTGACCGAGCCGACCAAGCCGGACGAGGTTCCAGGAATTGCCAGCGCTCCCGTGACGACGACCGGCAACCCCTCGGGCACCGCCGTTGCGGGTACGACCATTCCGGTCACGACCAAACCGACCAAACCGACCAGCACCGACCCGCGTCGGTCCGGCCTGAACTACTACATCATCTGCCACCCCAGCCGTGCCAAGCTCGATGAGCTGGTGGCCTTCTGCAGCCAGCACGGGCTCGACGCCCACAGCAGCCCCAACCGCAAGGGTGACCCCAAGGTCTACGTCACCCCGGGTTTCGCCTCCGGCGAGAGCTCTGCCGCGCCGATGGTGGCCCTCCGAGCCCGGATTCGCGAGGTGGGGGTTCTCTGGAATCGCCTCGATCCGGGTCAGAACAGCGATTTTTCGACCCATTACCCGGAGAAGTACCAGCCCTGAGGCCTGGCAGGTTGCCTGTCGCGCCCAGTGCTGGCATACTGTTGTGCTCCCCTTGAAACCGGAAATTAGGAAGCGCCATGAGTCTTCACAGCAGCCTCAAGACCAAGTCGGGTGCCCTCAACCAGCATCGCAATGTCCTCACGCGCGCCGAGCGCGTCGAATCGCTGACTTCAAAGGATGCCTTTGATCCCAAGAAGGACACGCCGCTGGGGCTTGTGAAAGTCTCCAGTCGCAAGGCGATCGTCAAGAAGAAGCCCTCCAAGGCCGCGGCTGCCGCCGCTGCTTCTGAAGACGGCGATTCCTGATCCGCTCTCGACGTTCCGTCGTCAACCAGCCTTCAAACCCATCGGGTCCGCAGTTCCCTGCGTGCTGCGGCTGTCTCTTGTTCTGGACAACCGTCCAGTTCAAGCTCGCAGGATGATCACCCTCGACCCACGGAGACTCGAGCATGCCTGAAACGCCCGCTGAATTCGACGTCGACGCAATGCTCAGTCATCGTGCCCGATCGATCGATGCTTCCGGTATCCGCCGGATCTTCGAGCTTGGTGCTTCACTCGAGAATCCGATCAACCTCTCCATCGGTCAGCCGGACTTCCCCGTTCCGCGTGAGATCAAGGACGCGGTGATCGAGGCGATCGAATCGAATCGCAACGGGTACACCGTCACCCAGGGGGACGCCGCGGTACTGGCCGAGGTTCGGTCCGCCCTGGCACAGGAAATGGACTGGGCGGTCGAGGACCCCTCGATCGGCGTGATGCTGACCTCGGGTACGTCGGGTGCCCTGGTGCTTGCCGCACTCGCGCTGCTGAATGCGGGTGACGAACTGATCATTCCCGATCCGTGGTTCGTGGTGTATCCGCAGCTGGCGCACCTGACCGGAGCGAAATCGATCGCCTGCGACACCTACCCCGACTTTCGCATGACTGCGGAACGAATCGAACCGTTGATCACCGAGCGAACCAAGGCGGTCCTGCTCGACAGCCCGGGAAACCCGACCGGCATCGTCCTGGATACCGCCGAACTCGAGGCGATCGTCGCGCTCTGTCGAGATCGTGGCGTGCTGTTGATCGCTGACGAGATCTACGACGAATTCACCTACGAGGATGCCCTGCAGGACGGGCGTTGTCCCTCTCCGGGGCGCCTCACCAAGGATGCGTTGATCATCAAGGGGCTCGGCAAGACCTTCGGGTGCACCGGCTGGCGACTCGGACTCGCCGCTGGCCCGGTCGAACTCATCGAGACCATGACCAAGCTTCAGCAGTTCACCTACGTCTGTGCGCCCTCGATGGCGCAGGCGGCCTTCACCGCACGACCGAACGTCGACATGAGCTCGGAAGTCAGGTCCTATCAGGGGCGCCGTGACCTGGTGCTCGAGCGGCTGGGGGCGGTCACCGAGGTGATCCCGCCGGGTGGTGCCTTCTACGTCTTCGTGAAGGTCCCCGAGCACCTGGGACTCACCGGCACCGAATTCGTGGAACAGGCGATCCAGCGTGGCGTGCTGATCATTCCCGGTGCGGTCTTCAGTGACCGTGACACCCACTTCAGGATCTCCTACGCCGTCCCCGAGGCTGATCTCCGCCGGGGGCTGGACGTGATCGTCGACCTGATGAACGGCTGAGGGTCCGACTGCTTCGGCTGGATCGAGTTTATTTCACCGTTTTACGTCACCATGACATGAATGGCTCAAGTCGCGGTGTGTCTTGTCGGATACAAGAACATCACAACTTGAGCCATCCACTTCGCCGCCGACCAAGATCGACTCCTGGTCGGCGGCGGTTTTTTCAAGCACGCCTTCTGGCGGTGCTGAAGTCTTCTGCTTACTTCTTTTCGTCGCTACCGCTGATGGAGACATTGGGGTCGTCCTCGGGAGCTGTAATCACCTTGGATTCGTCGATTTCATTTCCGCGCTTGCCGGCATCCTCGCAGGCAGCGAGTCCGAGGCCGAACAGAAAGACGCCTGCGGTGCAGATGGTCAGTCTCTTGATCATGATGGGGTGACCCCTCTCAGTAGGCCCTTGGTTTGGAGACAGGAACTGGAAAACGATTTCCGAGTCCACTCGGTGCGGGCGGACCGACCCGTCCGAGTCTGCCCGACCGCATGGGCGACCGGGACTACGATGTGACGCAACCCAGGTGGGTCTGGTCATCGATGGGTGTATTGGAACGGAGCAACGCGATCAGCGTCAAGCTCTTCTGGCAGATGTGTACACAAGTGTTCGCAGAAAAGTGGCCCTCGGTTCCCTCTGGAGTGTGCGATCAGGGCGTCTGGGGCGCCTCATCCGCACCATGCTCGATGATGAGTGCCTGCCCGGGGGGGGTGAGTGTCCGCCACTGGGTGTGGTAGGTCAGGTCGTTGTCACTGACTCCGATTCGAATTGATTCACCCGATGGGAACCTGCCCCCCAGCGTGATCCGAGCGCTCCACCCGCCCTCATCGGACACCACTTCGGTGTCCTCGACCGGCTGTTGCGTTCCATCCGGCATGAGCCTGATCGCACGGGCGTCCTTGAGTTCCCAGTAGATGGTCTCCCGGGGCGGCTCTTCAACCGGGCCGATCTCGATGAGCAGGGCATCGGCCATCGGGTTCTTCAGTCGAGCTGCGGTCGGCCGCTTGTCGGGGCCCGCGCCGGCGAGCAGGTCGCCCGCGGCACGTACCTCGATCTGCAACCGTCCTTCATCATCCAGCGACAGCAGGCACTCCGGATCCTCCTCGACCGTGTCGTAGACGGAGAAGCGCCAGGCACTGATCGGGAGTCGGGCCGGTTCGCCACCCGCAAGCAGGGTGATCGGTCGGCGCTCCAGGTGAAGACGTCGGCGGATCTTGACCGGAACGAGACGTCCCCTGGTGTCCCGGAAGCTTGCGGTGATGTCCAGCTGGGGAGGCAGGCCCGGGCGACCGCCTCGAGGAGCTCGGGAGATCACGGCGGCTTCGAGCGTTCGTCGTTCCCCCGCGGCGAGCAGTGCCTTTTCGCTGATCTGGATCATGCTTCGTCCGCGACCATGCATGGTGTGCGGGTTGTACGTGTCCTCGTCGGTGAGGCTTCGCCAGGTGGCGCCGTCCTCGATCGTCCATGCACCGGGTCCGCTTGAAGGTTCGATGCTGAAGACGACGGGGATGTCCAGGGGGTTCTGGAGTTCGATCTCCAGCGGTACCTCGAAGCGTCCGGTCGACGTGTCCGGAATGGTGTCGTGGATGGTGACCACCGACGGATTCGTCTTGAGTGCATAGACGCGATCCTGGTCTTCGCGCACCACGAAATCATCGGGAAGCGTGGTGCCCGCGATCTGGTGGTGCAGGGTGGTTCGTTCACCCCAGTCACCTTCGGGGTCGATCTGGAGCATGCTCACGTGCTGCAGTTGTCCGGACAGCGGATGCTGGTCGATCATGCCACCGCAGGTGCCGAGGATGTGGTACGCCACGCCATCGAGGGTGTCGTCCTTCTGCATCGCGTGGTAATGACCCGCGATCACCGCATCGACCTGGTGTTCGGCGAGCAGGGGTTGGACCCTTTCCTGCCAGTTGACCTGGTTGTAGCGCCACAGCGGCCGGTGCATCAGCAGCACGATCGGGCCTTCCGAAGCTTCCTCGAGTTCCCCGGTCAACCAGGTCAGCTGCTCATCCGAGAAGGTGATCGAACCGTCTCCCATCGATTCATCGCTGAAGAGCACGATCACCGTCACGCCGCCGATCCGCACCGTGTAGTGAAGGGGACCGAAGCGAGCGCGGTATCGATCGGCGAAGCGGTGGTCCGAGGGATCCCGGTCACCGGAGATGACGTCATGGTTGCCGGGGGTCGGGTAGAACCGGTCGGCGATCGGTCGAATCGCATGAAGGTACTCATCGACCTCGCGGTCGTATCGGGCGTCATCGCGGGTGTACCCCTGCACCATGTCGCCGACGGTGAAGATCGCATCGGGATCGGCTCGTTTCAGATCCTCGACCGCCGCGAGCAGGTAGGGCATGCCCCAGGAACGACCGGTGGTCCGGTCCGGCAGGATCGCCAGTCGGATCATTCGAGACGGCAGGGGTGCTTCGACACGCTGTCCGTCGACCGCACGTGCCTGCGCGTCGAGTTTGAAACGACCGTCATCGAAGGCGTTGACGCGTGAAGGTACTGGCGCCTGGGCGCCGGCCCGGGTCGTCAGCACGCAGCACAGGAGCATCGCGCAGTTGATCACGCGGAATACAGACTGTCGTTTCATCGGCCGGTTCCTCGCTCGAGTGGGTTGGGACATCGGGAGAATACCGGCTGCGGGGGTCGGTCAGTGCATGAAAAAACCCCGTTGGAACATTGCTGCTTCAACGGGGCGGAGGGGAGAAAGATGCTCGTCGTGATCCCGAATGGGATCGAAGGTTGTTCCCCCTGGTGCAGGCCGTCGTCCTGGAGATGGTTGGGCCAATTCCAAGCCGTAACCGGCCTACATTGAGTAGAACCAAGAACTCCAGCAATGCTTTCGCATTGAATGCTGAATTCGCTTCAGGTTTTTCACTTTTGTGCCCCGATTCCCACCTTCCGGTTGCCAGAACCGGTCTTGTGGATCGGTCAGCCGTGTTCTTCAGGTGGCTGGAGCGGAAGTGGTTCTTCGCCCACCACACGGGTGAACAGCGATTCCACGGCCTGGGCACGGTCACTCGATCGGTGCCGGGTGATGACCCATTCCCGGGCAAGCGTGCCATTGGTGGTTCTCAGTTCCGGGCTGAGCAGGAGTGGTCTCAGGGCTTCTTCCCAGTTCTGGCTGGTCGGTCGTTCAACCAGGGTGCTTCCCTGGTCGGGTCCCAGGTAGTCAAGCCATGGTTCCGGCACGGTGACGACCGGGGCGCCCTTGGCCATGGCTTCGAGGATGATCGGCCGTACCCGATGCTCGGGAACCGGTCGAAGGATCAGGTCGCTGGCTGCCAGCAGCCGTTGCATACGGACTGGTTCCGAGACCGCGGTGGTCAGGTCGGTCAGGTCCGAGCGACGAAGCTGTCGCCAGATGCGCTGGTCGGCATCGTCGGGAAGTTCGATCGCGAATCGTGCGCCGGGGCCCACGTCGCGCAGGTTCGAGAGTGCCTCGAAGAGTGCTCGATAGTGACCGCGCCCCTGCGAGTTGCCCAGGATGCTCAGGGCCAGCGGGCCATCTTCGCTGCGTCGCTTGAGGGTCACTTCCCGTTCACTGATGGCGATCCCCGGTGCAACGAGTTCCAGCTCGCTCTTCGGGAAGTCCCTGGCGATCTGGCGCGCGAATGGTTCGGTGGATGCGATGAAACCGGCGACCTGGATGAGTCGACTCAGGCGCTTGGCTCGTTTCATCTCCTGCTGGCCGTCGATCTGCACGACCATCGGGCGCTTGAGCGCATTGGCCAGTCGGGCGGTGATCGACCAGCTGCCGATGCCGGCGGACCAGATCAGGTCGGGAGGATCCCGATCGAACTGCTCGTAGAGTTCCTGGAACCTGGAGGCACGAAGCCAGGGTGCGATGTTTTCCGGGTAGTGGATGACGCGCCCGAGGCCGATCGGCCTGTCCGCCGGGTGGTCGTTGCCGAAAGGTTCGCCAAAGAGCAGGGTGGTGATCCGGCAGCCACTTGCGGTCAGTGCAACCACCAGGCGGCCGAACTGGGCGTGCTCGGTTCGCAGCCTTTCGCGGTCGAGGGCCAGGATCGCGTGCATCGCCATCAGGCGCTCGATTCCGCGTGGTCGAGCCGGTGGAGCGGGTCGAGTTGCTCGAGCACGTCCGGTGGCATGCGGCATGGACGACGGGTCTCGAGGTTGATCCAGGTCCAGGTCGAACGCGCGCGTGCCACCGGGTGGCCGTCCTCGACTCGGCAGATCAGGGTGTCCCGGCGGCAGGAGCTGCGGCGGTGGTCGTGGATCCACGTCGCAGCAAGGAGTGGCTGCTCTGCGAAGACCTCCGCGAGGTAGTCGATCTCATGTCGGGCGGCGAACCACATCCGTCCCATTCCGGCCAGTGACCTGCGGTCGTGGCCGAAGACATCGCCAGCCAGCTCCGCGATCCGATCGATCCATGCCAGGTACACCACGTTGTTCACGTGTGGGACCGATTCGGACAGCGACTGTTCATCGACCTCGATGGTGAAGAGGATCGGGCGTGGGTGGGGAAGCTCCGGAGGCGGTGGCGTGCCCGGTTCGGCTGGGAGGATTCGCTCGGTGGCTCTGGTCATGATTTCCCGGGGGCGTCCGGATCGATCGACTTCAGGTAGGTCCATGAATAGATCCCCGTATCGTGACCATCGGAGAATCGGAGCCGGATCGCGTAGTTCCCGATCAATTCCGCATCCACGGCGGTGAGTGGGGCATCCCCGCCCGGCCGGGTGGGCAGCACGGTCAGGGGGTTCCTGGCCATCTCCTCCCGAAGCGCTCTCTGCTCGGCGCTGGGGGACATGCGGCGCAACCAGCCCACCGGATAAAAGCTGCTGCCACCACCGCTCCAGCGGATGGTGAGGCCGCGTTCCCGTTCCAGATCCAGATGCTCGGGTCGAATCTCCATGCCCTGATTGTAGTGGCCCGCCGGGAAGAACCTAGAATCTGGCCATGCCACTTACTGAACGGACCACCATGGACACCCCGCCAGCCTCCACGACCCACCCGGCCGATTCACTGCTCGCTGCCGTCGAGCGGGTGGGGTCGCCGGTCTGCGTCGGTATCGATCCCGTCCTCGAGCGACTTCCTGATGCCTGCCAGGTCGAAGGCGAGCCGCTGCCCGCGATCGAACGATTCTGTCGCGGTGTGATCGAAGCGGTCGCGCCGCACGTCGGGGTGTGCAAGTACCAGTCGGCCTGTTTCGAACGCTACGGTGCCGGAGGAGTCGCTCTCCTGGAAAGCCTGGTCGTCCATGCCCGGGAGACCGGCCTCGAGGTGATCCTCGATGCCAAGCGAGGCGACATCGGTGTCTCCGCACGACATTACGCCGCTGCCGTGCCGGTCGCGGCACGATGGGTCACGGTGAATGCCTATCTCGGAACCGATGGCATCGAACCATTCCTCGAACGCGGAGGAGCCTTCGCACTCGCTCGCACCTCCAATCCCGGCGGCGACGCCCTGCAGAGACTTCGACTCGAGGACGGGCGATCGATCGCCGAGGCGGTCGCGGATCTCCTGGCCGAAACCGGCGATGAGCACCTCGGTGATTCCGGTTACAGCGCCCTCGGCGCGGTGGTCGGTGCGACCAAGCGTGCGGATGCCGAACTGCTGCGGGCGCGGATGCCCCGACAGATCTTCCTCGTGCCCGGATACGGTGCACAGGGCGGGGGCGTCGATGACGTGCTGCCCTGCTTCAACGCCGATGGGCGCGGTGCCCTGATCACCGCGAGTCGTTCGGTGATCTACGCCTTCGATGGTGATGCTTCGAGCGTCTGGACCGACGCCGTGGCCCGGGCCGCCGAATCCCTGGCCGCTGAACTCTCGCAAGGGCTCGGTCGTGGTTGAGCACGAACCGGGCGGAGGAACCCTTTCATGACGACGCGCATCGTGATTCCGCTCATCGTCCTGGTGCTGGTGGTGCTTCCGCTCGCCTTTCGCCGGGACACCATCGAGATTCCCGACGACGCGACCAAGCTGGTCATCGTCTCGCCCCACAACGAGCAGATCCGCTACGAGTTCGGCCGGGCCTTCGAACTCTGGCATGTCGAGGAGCACGGCGAACCGGTCAACGTGGTCTGGGCGACTCCGGGTGGTACCAGCGAGATCCGACGCATGCTCCACGCCCAATGGGAAGCCTCCCTTGCCGAAGGTCGTCCGGTCGGCGGTAACTGGGACCTGATGTTCGGTGGTGGAACCTACGAGTTCATGGAACTCGCCAAGCCGGTCCGGGTCCGGGTCGGCGACGAGGAACGAAGCGAGACCGTGCTCGCGCCACTCGAGCTGGGTCGGGACTACCTCGACTCGGTCTACGGCAGTGATCCGAACATCGGCGGCGTACCGATGTACAGCCCCGACGGATACTGGTTCGGGGCCGCGCTCAGCGGTTTCGGCATCGTCTACAACCGCGACCTGCTCCTGCAGCTGTCGGTGCCCGACCCCGTGGTCTGGGCGGACCTGGCCGACCCTCGACTCGAGGGTGCGGTCTCGCTGGTGAGTCCGCTCAAGTCCGGGTCGGTGACCACCGCCTTCGAAGCGATCATGCAGCGGCTGGGCTGGACCCAGGGCTGGCGCATCCTGCGCCGTGCCGCGGCGAACACCCGGGGATTCGCCGCGAGTGCGCCCATCACCCCGCTGGAAGTCTCCTCCGGAGAGGTCGCGGCGGGCATCTGCATCGATTTCTACGGTCGATACCAGGCCCAGGCCATGAAGGCCGGCGATCTCGAATCCGGCGCACGCCTGAAGGGTGAGGTCGATCGCGTGGGTTACATCGATCCGCCGCGACAGACGGTGATCGACCCTGATCCGATCGCGATGATCCGTGGTGCACCGCACCAGGAGCTGGCCCTTCGATTCATCAAGTTCGTTCTCAGCCCTCGCGGCCAGGCGTTGTGGCAGTACCCCATCGGCAGCATCGAGGCACACGGCATGGGGCCGGAACTCTTCGAACTGAGACGCATGCCCATTCGCCGCAGCATGTACGCACATGTCGATCGTTTCGTCGACAAGGTCGATCCCTTCCTGATCGCCGAGCCGGTGAAATTCCCGAACCGTGCGTTCCGCACGTTCATTCCGTTGATCTTCGATGCTTTCGCGATGCGTGAACCCGAACTGCTCACCGAGGCATGGGTCGCGATCATCACGCATCCGGCCTACCCCAAGGATGCAGGCGTCGTGGCCGCCGAAGACGTCACCGACCCCGAACTCAAGGGCATGCTTGAACGTTTCGATTCGATGCCGGTGGTCCATGGACCCGACGGCACCGCCTACGACATGGCCGTCCCCGAGGATCTTGCCGCAGTCAAGGCCGGATGGTTGCGGGGGGGCTGGGACGAGGACGAACTCTGGCCCGCGCAGGCGGACCCTGCCATGGTGCTTCGCAGGAACTGGGGTGAGTGGTTCGCCGGTCAGTATCGATCGATCATCAATCTTGGCGAGGTCCGGCATGCGCGTCACGACGTTGTCGATCGGTGACGAACTGACTCATGGCGCGATCCTTGACCGTCACGGCGGTTGGTTCGCCGGTCGCTTCGACGCCCTGGGATGCGACCTGGTCGAACACCGGATGGTCGGTGATGACCGTGACCTGATCGCAGCTTCCATCCGGGAGCTGGCCGCTTCATCGGACCTGCTGGTCGTGACCGGCGGGCTCGGACCCACTGCCGACGACCTGACCCGCGAGGCACTTGCCGACGCCCTCGGAGAGTCGCTGGTGCTCGACCCCGAGGCACTCGCCGCGCTCGAGGACCGCTTCGCCTCTCGTGGACGGGTTCTCAGCGAGAGCAACCGCCGCCAGGCCCACCGACCCGAGCATGCACGAAGCCTTCCCAATGCCAATGGAACCGCACCCGGTCTCGAGGCACGACTGGGTGACAGTCGCATCGTGGTGCTGCCCGGTCCTCCGCACGAGATGCACCCGATGTTCGAGTCGGTCATTGCAAGCGGGATCGAACCGTCCGCGGACCATGAGGCCACCATCGACATCAACGGGTACGGACTGCCTGAATCCCGAGCCGCCGAACGCCTTGGCCCGCTGCTCGAACGTGATCGGGACCCGCTGGTCGGGATCAAGGTGAGCTGGTCGATCCTCACCGCATCGGTTCGCGGCACCGGGGTCGAGGCCGTGGCCCGGGCGATCGAACGGCACTGGCACCCGCTGGCCTACGGTCGTGGTGCGACCACCCTGGAAGAGGTGGTGGGCGGACTGCTTGAACAGCAAGGCTCGACCATCGCCACGGCCGAAAGCTGTACCGGCGGACTGCTCGGGGGTCGAATCACCGAGGTGCCCGGCAGCAGCGGCTGGTACGGCGGTGGGGTGGTGACCTATTCCAACGAGTGCAAGCAGCAGCTGCTCGGCGTGCCGGCGGAACTCCTTGAACGACATGGTGCGGTTTCCGAACAGGTCGCGGTGGTGATGGCGATGGAGGCCGCTCGCCGTTTCGGTGCGGACTACGCACTGTCCACCACCGGCATCGCCGGACCCGGTGGTGGTGGTGAGCACAAACCCGTCGGTACGGTGTGGATCGGTGGATGCGACACCACCGGTGATCATCCGAATGCCTGGGCGCGTCGGTTCGTCTTTCCCGGCGATCGCACCTGGGTCAGGGACCGAACCGTCAAGAGTGCGCTCCAGATGCTGCGACTGCACATCCTCGGTTTCGAGTCTCCCTTGCTCTGGGAGGCCGAGCAGTCATGACGCGTCGTGCCGCGATCGGGATCGGATCCAACCTGCCCTCCTCGTGGGGTGGGCGAGGTGCGACGATCGATCATGCGATCGAATCCGTGGAAGCGATCAAGGACCTCACCCTGCTCGCACGCAGCACCCTGGTCGAGACCGAGCCCGTCGGTGGCCCCGAACAGGGGCCGTTCCTCAATGGTGCACTGCTGGTCGAGGTCGCGGACCTGGTGGACCCTGCATGGTTGCTGGCCGAGCTTCACCGCATCGAACGTGACCACGGACGACGGCGTCCCGATCCCGTTCGCTGGGGCCCCAGGACCCTGGACCTGGACCTGCTGCTGATGGAGGGCGTGATCAGGACCGACGTGCCGCCCTTGCTGCCCCATCCGCGCATGCATGAGCGCGCTTTCGTCCTCGAGCCGCTTTCCGAGATCGCACCGGCGTTGCGTCACCCGATTCTCGATCGTTCGATGGAAGATCTGCGCCGCACGCTGGTGAATTCATAGAATGCCCTGCATGAAACGACTCTTACCGATGTTGCTGATGCTGCTGGCACCCGGACTTCCACTCCTGGGCGAGGACGCCATCGAGTCGATGTTGAGCGAGATCAGGGGCCCCGAACCGCTCGCCGTTCGCGAGACGATCACCGTGACCGCATCACAGGACGGCGTCAGCGCCTCCGCGACTCCGGTCGAGGTCCACGTTGAACGAACGCCCGATGGTCTTGGTCGTGTGGATCTCAAGGGCTACACCGTATTCATCGACGAACAGGCGCTCTCGGTGGTCCATGAAACCAACGACGGCGCCTATGTCCGGGTCGAGCATTCCGGCCGACCCGTCGCCGCACTGCGCCGACTCTTCGCGGATGTCCCCAGCATCTGGATCACCCTGGCATTCGGGAACCGGGCTGGAGAAGGACTCTTCACCGAGTTGCTGGGCTCGGTGCCCGATCTCGAAGTGGTACCGGTCGAGGCCGGTGTTGCGGCATCCGGTTTCCAACTGGTCGGCTCGGGTGCGAAGGGGCGCTTCGAAGCGACCCTGCCCGGATCGATGACGGTGGAGATCGATCGTGGACCCTGGGTTCCCGAAGGTGGTCGACTGCAGTGGGCCTCGACCGCCGTGGCGGACGACATGCTCGGCACCGGGTTCGACCCCGGTCGCCGCCGCGGGCTGGACCATGTCGGTGCCCTGAGACGTGCGCCCCAGGCCGCCGCTCCCGGCGAACCGGTGGCGGCACTCGCACTTCCCCTGGCTTCCGGTGGCGCGTTCGATCTCGCTGAACATCGGGGCGAGGTGGTCATCATCGACTTCTGGGCCAGCTGGTGCGGACCCTGTCGCGCAGCCCTGCCCCGACTGTCGAAGTTTGCCAAGAGCATGGCCGACGCCGGACTTCCGGTGACGGTGGTCACCGTCAACACGTCCGAACGTGAGCGCGACCCCGCCCGCCGCACGGCCTTGGTGCTCAAGGAGCGCGACGCCATAGGTTTCGATCTGCCTGTCGCGATCGACCTCCAGGGAACCGTTGCCGATACCTGGGGGGTCACCGCACTGCCGACGACGATCATCGTGGCTCCGGACGGGACCCTGGCCGAAATGCACCGAGGTGCGGGCGAGGACTATGAATCACTGCTCAGTAAAGCGGTTGAATCACTGCTTCAGCAGGCGCCCTAGGCACTGGTTGCTAGACTAGGCACGCTCGCAGCGACCCGTCCGAGCACCTCTCCCCGAACCAGGAGTTCCCTTCGATGACCGAGGATACAACCGGTATCTCAAGCACCGACACCAAGCTGGAATCCGTCATCACCCTGGACGGCAGCCGTATTCTCCTGGTCGATGACAACCAGCAGAACCTGGAACTGATCCAGGCCTACCTGGAGACCCTGCCGGTCGAGATCGAGACCGCACGTGACGGCATCGAGGCGATCGAGGCGGTCGAACGAAAGCAGCCTGATCTCATCCTGCTCGACGTGATGATGCCGCGCATGTCGGGCTTCGAGGTCTGTCAGAAGCTGAAGGCCAACCCCGAGACTCGTGACATCGTCGTGATCATGGTGACGGCCCTGCACGAGGTCGCCGACTACGAGCGAGCCGTCGAGAGCGGCACCGACGACTTCCTCTCCAAGCCCGTCAACAAGCTCGAGCTGCTGACCCGGGTCCGCAGTCTGCTGAGGGTGGCGCTGCTGCGCCGTCGTCTGGACGAGCTGGCGGATTCCGACAACGCTCATTCCTGAGCGTTGCTGCGTCAACCTGCAAAAAAGCAAGCGCCCGCACCGAGGTGCGAGCGCTTGTCCACGACTCCGCTCGTTGTCGCGTGAGGTCATTGCGTCCGGCATCCACCCGGGGCGCGACGACTCGTGTGCATCATCCGGCCTTGCGCCAGACAACGGCGGGGGTGTCCCCAGGGCGAGCCCACCGGCTGTTGCGCCCTCGGGGTTCCATCGTGATCTCAAGGTGATCGAGGTAGCTGCGAAGCTGATCCGCACTGAACTGATCCAGCCAATCCCTCGAACAGCCGGGGTTTGTCTTGAGGATGAGATCGATCAGGTGGTTCTTGTCGAGCATGTCGTCGAGCTCCGGCTTCCCTCGTGAAGGAGATGGGAAGGTGGTGGTTTTTCGAGCTCGGGCTCCGCCCGTCAGGTGCACTCCTGTGCGGGAAATGAGATCGGCACGACAGGTCCACCAGCACGAGGCACCTTCAATCCGGCCATGGTCCGGGAAGTGGTTTCTTATCGGGCGGTCCTCAGGTCGGCCACGTGATGATGGGGCACCCCCGGGTGCCGACCACATCGTCTTGTGGTTGAACCCCCACATGTGCCAATTTTGAAAATCGACGTAAATCACGCCGGCGGCATCTTCAGTCAGCCGCGGCTCGTCTCAGCGCATGCTTCGCTCGGCCGATGTCCTGGTGCACCCCCAGGACCGTGTCCAGGCGGGCCAGGCGGATGACATTCGGGACCGGACCCGTCGCACCGGCCAGGTGGACCCTGCCGCCACGGGTCTTGAGACGGCGGTTGAGGGCGATCAGGGTGCCGATTCCGGCGCTGGAGATGAAACTCAGCTTGGAGCAGTCGACGATGAGATCGCGAACTCCTGAATCCACAAGGGTTTCCAGCTTGTTTCCGAGCTCGCGGGCGTTTCGGGCGTCCAATCCACCGTCGGCCACCAGAACGAGGATCTGGTCATCGATCTCATCAAGGTAGGTGTCCATGGTGCTTCAGTGCTCGTCCATCCCGTGTTCCTGGACCACCTTCATGGCGATCAGGTCCTGGACATCGATCAGGCCGACCGG
The DNA here is from genome assembly GCA_029246705.1 of Phycisphaerales bacterium. Classification (GTDB taxonomy): domain Bacteria; phylum Planctomycetota; class Phycisphaerae; order Phycisphaerales; family SM1A02; genus JAKVBQ01. The sequence continues at coordinate 297,935 of JAQWMQ010000034.1, forward strand.
CGTACCGTCGGGGTCCACCACGGGTATCTCATCGACCCGGAGTTCACGCACCAGCCGAACCGCGTCCCGGACGAGATCACTGCTGAGCAGATGACGCGGGCTGCGGGTCATGCACTCGGCGATCGGGCCATCCAGGGCTCGGGTGGGATCATCAGACGTATTGACCAGGCGCCTGAGATCGCCATCGGTGAAGAGCCCGCTGAGGTGTCCATCGGCATCGGTAAGCACGATGGCGCCCGCTCGTCGGGCACCTCCGGCTTCCTTGAGCGCGTTGCGAACACTCACGTCGTCTCTGAGCAGCGGGAGGTTGTCGCCCACGCGGAAGCGGAGCACTTCGGTCACCGGGCGCAGGCCCGCACCGAGCATCCCGCCGGGATGGTGCTTGTGGAAGTCGTCTGCGCTGAAGTCCCTGCGCCGGGCGAGGGCCAGGGCAAGTCCGTCACCGACCGCCATCATCGCGGTGGTCGAGGCGGTGGGGGCGAGGTTCAGGGGGCAGGCTTCGATGATGCCACCAAGGTCCAGGTGCACGTCGACGGCTCGGCCGAGGCTTGAATCCGGTGCACTGCTGACCCCGATCAGGGGCACGTCATCGGCCTTGAGGATGTGGGCCAGGCTGACCACTTCCTCGGTTTCACCGCTGAAGGACAGGAGGATGACGACGTCACCGCGGCGAATTCGTCCCAGATCCCCGTGCACCGCTTCCGCAGGGTGCACGAAGGTGCTGGGTTGGCCGAGGCTCGAGAGGGTGGCCGAGATCTTGCCCGCAACCAGCCCCGACTTGCCCATGCCGGCGACCACGGCGTGTCCCGCGCAGGCCTCCAGGCAGTCCAGGGCTCGACCCCAGTCATCGATCCGTTCCGGGATCAGCCTCGCCAACCGTGCGACCGCTTCGGCTTCGGCATCGAGCACCTCGGCGATGAAGGCCGCCTCGTCCGCGGCGGCGTTGGTCTTCGATCGAATTGGGGCGGGGTCCGTCATCGACTCAAGTGTACCCACCTGCAGGCAATGGAGCGAAACCTGCTGTGGACACCGGGTCTTGAGCCCCGTCCCCGGTACACTCTCGATACCGATGAAGCCGTTACAGGATGACTACCAGGTCCGTCTCGCCAACTTCGAAGGTCCTCTGGACCTGCTGCTCTTCCTGATTCGTCGGGCCGAGATCGATATCCATGACATCCCGATCGTCTCGATCACCGGGCAGTACTTCGAGTACCTCAAGCAGATCGACGAGATCGACATCGAGCTCGCCGGTGAATTCCTGGTGATCGCAGCCAGCCTGATCGAGATCAAGAGCCGCACCCTGCGACCACCCAAGCGCATCGACGGCGAGGACGTTCCGGAAGACGTGGGCGAAGGCCTCGAGGCCGCCGACCCCCGGTACGAACTGGTTCAACAGCTTCTCGCCTACCAGCGCTACCGCGTCGCCTCGGAGCGACTCGACGAACACCGTTTCGATCATGCCCGACGTTTCTCCGCATCAGCCAAGGTCACCGATGTGACGACGGACGACGACGAGACCGAGGAACCCGAGGCCCTCGAGATGGACGACGTCCACCTCGGCGACCTCATCGATGCGTACCAACGGATCGTCGAGGCGGTTGATTTCGGCAAGATCGGCGAGCATGAAGTCGAGTACGACGACACCCCGCTGGCATTGCACGAGCAGGACCTCCTCGACCGCATTGATCGCGAGGAGACCGGTCGCATCACCCTGCAGCGGGTCTTCACCGGTCGACGTCGCATCGAGATGATCGGCCTCTTCCTCGCGGTGCTTGAACTGGCGAGAAACCAGAAGGTGCGCGTGGTGCAGGAAGACGTCAACGACGAGATCGCGCTCGAACTGGTTCCCGAGAGTGAACGCGAACTCCCGCCGGGCGAAGACGACGGCCGGCTCGTGCACGTGTCGGACCTGGCGGCTGGCGCCTCCGGTGACGTCACGGTCGAGTCGACGAACGACCCTGCCCACGAGACGTCCGAATCCGACTCGGACTGACTCAGTCCGAGGCCCCGGACCCTTCATCCAGCAACTGACGAATCGCGGCTTCGAGCTGTCGGTAGTCCGCGTCGGCCTCGGCCTTCTTCGGATCATCGGACGGGTGGAAGACCGGGCCGGGATGTACGAACCGAATCACGCCCCCGGCATCGACCAGGAACGTCACGCTGGTGGCCTTGCGCCTGCCGGTATCGAGGTAGAACCGCTTCAGTTCGGACCAGTCCTCGTCGACCGCGAGATCACCCCGGTAGCCGAGTTCTTTCGCGTCCTTGATGCAGGCTGACTTCGTCACCGACCGAGGGGGCTTGGGGTGGAAGACCCCGACGGTCCGCAGCCCCTGGTCCTCGTATCGCCGGCGCAGGGTCTCGATCGCGGGCAGTGAATCCCGGCACCAGGGGCAATCCGTGGTCCACCAGCGGTAGAGGGTCGCCTTCGGTGGCTCGGCTCTCTTCACCTGCGTGATCGTGGCATCGAATTCGAGCTCGGGCATCCGCGTCCCGACCACGTCCTGCCCGCCGCGTTCGGGTGGCAGCGTGGTGATCGTTCGCTCGGGGGCGGGTTCCTTGCGCAGTTTCTCGATCATGGTTGCTCCAGTCTCCACGTCGAGGTGGAAGTCGTTGAACCGGACGCGACCGGTCTTGTCGATCAGGATCGTCCAGGGCGTGCCACCGGTGCGGTAGTCCTGCATCAGCCGGGACCGCTTGCCATTGCTGCCGGAGTGCCCGATCGGCATCTCGAGCCCGTAGCGTTCGCCCATCGCCTTCGCCCGTTCGGCGGTGTTGCTGTCGAAGCCCTCGAAGGTGGTCTGGATCGCGACGAAGGCGACGTCGTCGGCATCGGCGAACCGGGTGGAGAGCGTCTTCAGGGTCGGGAAGCCGCGACTGTGGCACCCCGGGCACCAGGCCTGGAAGGCGTAGAGGAAGACGACCTTGCCCGCGTACGCGGAGACATCCAGGGAGCGCTCGCCATCGGGCAGGTTGAACCAGCGTTCCACTTGCCAGGCAGGGGCCGGTCGACCCTCGATCCCGCGCTTCGGCGACTGGGCGAACAGGGTGGTGGATCCAAGCAGCAGCCAGCAGAGCACGAACACCCAGTGGGCGGGTCGAATGTGGTTCATGGCGAGGGCCTCCGTCTTCATCCTACTCGTCCCGGATCATCAAGGGCCGTGATCGCCACCGGGGCGCGCTCTCCTGCAAGGGGCGGCAGGTCGTCCGGCGTCGACTGGTGTACAGTCACCGGACCCAGGAGGATCCGCACCATGCGTCTCGCCGTCATCATCATCGCCTTCACGACTCTTCTCTTGAACGTCGGCTGCCACTCGGTGCACGTCACGAGCAACTGGAACCCCAACGTGGATTTCAGCGGCTTGAAGACCTGGAGCTTCGCCCAGTCCACGGCCGATCACCCGTCCGCGGGTTCGATCAACCAGGATGACTTCTTCAACAGCCGGGTCGAATACGCGATCAAGCAGAACCTTTCCGCCAAGGGCTTCACCCAGGTGCCCGCCGGCCGTCCCGCCAGCTTCCACGTGCGCTACCACCAGGTGGTCAACTCGGAGATGTCGATCGCGAAGCTCAACAGCTACGCCGGCTACCCCGACGACATGGACATGGGCATGGGAACCGGTGCTCCGCGAAACTCGGGTTTCGGTCTCTCGGAGGACCCCTTCGTCGACCACTACATGCAGGACACGCTCTTCATCGACATCGCCAACGCCAACGGTTCCGATCTCATCTGGCGTGGAAGCGGTGCGACCAACCGTGGGGGCGGCAAGCCTTCCGGCAGCGAGCAGGACCAGATCGACAAGCGGGTCGACAAGATCCTCGCCGACTTCCCCCCGTCCTGACACTCGACCTGACACTCGGCCTGCACCGCTCGAGCCCCGGCCCTAGCCGCCGTTCTGCCAGGTCCTGACCGCTTCGACCGGCCAGACCAGCATCAGGATGTTGAGCGCGAGGTTGTCCCGGATCATGATCGCGGTGAACACCTCGAAGATGACCGCGATCGACAGCGTCGCCAGCGCCGGCAGCCGACTGGCGATCAGGAAACCCAGGCTCATGCTGAGTACGTCGGAGCTCGAGTTCAGGACTGAATCACCGAAGTAGTCCAGCGCGATCGTGGCCTCGCGATAGCGGTTGATGATGAAGTCGGTGTTCTCGAGGATCTCCCAGCCGCATTCGACCGCGACCGCGATCATCAACCGCACGTTCACCGGGCGAAGTGGTTTCAACCAGCGCGAGAGCACCCAGGCGAGCCAGTAGAAGAGAAAGCCGTGGGTGATGTGGCTGAAGGTGTACCAGTCGGTGAGGTGCTGTGAATTTTCCGAGCTGAAGACCGCGCCATGCCAGAGTTTGACCGTGCCGCAGGTGCAGATCAGCGGTCGCCCCATCAGGAGCAGCGTCACGATCATGGCGCCGAGCAGTCCGGCACAGACCAGCAGGGTGGTCCACCCGCCCGGGTTCCAGTTGCGCTTGATCCTGATGTCGGTCGACTCGGTCATGATCTGGTGACCCTGGTTTTCAAGTCTGGTTGCCCGAATCAGCCACGCGGGGCCAGGGAGAGAACGACCGCCACCGCGATGGCGAGCATGACCACCGAGAACAGTCCCATGCCGAAGAGCACGCCCGCACCGGGCTTTCGCGGTCCCGAGGAGTCCATGGTGGACATGTCATGACCGGCGTGCTCGCCCGAGGAGTCCATGCCCTTCATGTCCTTCATGTCCTTCATGTCATGACCGGCGTGCTCGTCCGACATGTCCATGGCCTTCATGCCCTTCATGTCATGACCGGCGTACTCGCCCGACATGTCCATGTCCTTCATGGCCTTCATGTCCTTCATGTCGTGACCTTCGTGTCCGGCATGGCCTTCCGGCATGGACGCTGCGGCCTTGGGGCGCACCGTCATCATGCCGTGCTTGAGGTGTCGGCTGACCAGCCACCAGTTCATCGGATAGGCGCAGAGGAAGCCGGCCACCAGTGCGATCGACATGATGAACCAGAAGGCGGGGCTGGCGGGACTGCCCGAACCTTCGACCGCGGGCATCCAGAACTTCGAGACCATCAGCATGCCGACCATGAGGATGTTCATCGAGAAGAATTCAGGGATGAACGTCATGCGCAGGGATTTCAGGTAGACGCCACCGGCCATGTCCCGCATGGCGAACGCCTGGAAGAACAGCCAGCCGAACCCGAACCCGATCACGTATTCCAGCGTGATGTCGACGGCCATCCCGAGGTTCAACACGCTGCCGATCGCGGCGCCGACCACGATGCCGAGGCCGTCACCCGCCGCGCAGTGCATGGTCGAGCCAAGCACCTGTCGCCAACGAGCCGAAACATACTGTTCGTGGGTTCCCGGCAGTGGTTCGCGGCAACCGAGCACGTAGAAGAAGGCGCCCAGGGGACCGGCGAAGCAGGTGAGGATCACGAAGCCCCACTTCATCACGTTCGCTTCGGGGGTCGAGACGATGTCGATCGCGACGTAGAGAACCGACAATGCGGTCAGGATGAACCAGAGCAGCATCACGCCATCAAGCATCGGGTGTTTCCCTTGCAGGCCGTATTCATCGACAGGAACCGAGCTCAGCATACCCGGGGGTCTGCCGGTTCACACGGTGCCGAGACCGATGTCGCGCCCACCACCGTGCAGCTGCTCCCATTCGTCCAGGGCGGACAGGAAGCGGGGGCCGTAGGTCCGTCGCTTCTTCTCGCCCACGCCCTTGATGAACCCCAGCGTGGTGACGTCGGCCGGTCGGTGGCGGGCCAGGGCGCGCAGGGTGGTGTCGGGAAAGACGACGTAGGGGGGCTTGCCGATCTCGTCGGCGATCTCGCGCCGCAGCGAACGCAGTGATTCGAAGAGATCGCGTTCGACCCCTTCCCACGAGGCGTCCTCGGCGGCGGAGGTGCTTCGAGTCTTCTTGACGCGTGGTTGCAGCAGGCTGATCTCGACTTCGCCGCGCAGCAGCGGTCGCGACTGCTGGTTCAACTGGACGACGGGTCGGTCTCCGGGCGTCCGGCTCAGCCAGCCCTGTTCGATCAGCTGGTGGATCAGGTTCGACACCGCGCTCTTGGTGAAGTCCGACAGCAGACCGTGGGTCGACAACTGGTCGTGCCCCATGCGGCGGATGCCGTCGGTGTTCGCGCCGCACAGGACGTCGGCGACGTGCTGCACCCCGAAGCTGCTCTCGACCCGGGCCACGCAGGACAGCACCTTGCGTGCCACCGTGGTCGAATCCTCGAGCAGGTCGACCTCGCCGAGACACACGTCGCAGCTGCCGCAGTTCTCGCTGGTGTAGGTCTCGCCGAAATACTCGACGATCGACCGATGCCGGCAGATCGCGGTGGTGGCGAGCGCGTTCATGTCCGCGAGCAGGCCTTCCTGCGACTCGAAACCGGCGCGCAGCGACTCGGGGTCATCGGTGACCGACATCGCCTCGTTGAAGGATCGTTCGGCCAGGCTGCGCCAGCGTTCCACGTCGGCGTAGGAATGCAGCAGCACGCATTCGGCGGGGTCGCCGTCGCGACCGGCGCGTCCGGTCTCCTGCTGGTAGTGCTCGATCGAGCGGGGCATGGAGGCATGGATGACCGCGCGCACGTTGCTGCGGTCGATACCCATGCCGAAGGCGACGGTCGCGACCACCACGTCCAGTTGTTCACGCGCGAAGCGTTCATGGACGTGGTTGCGTTCGGGGCGTGAGAGGCCCGCGTGGTAGAACGCGGCGGGAACGCCGTCCTTCTGCAGGGCTTCCGCTATCTGCTCGGTGTCGCGGCGGCTGAGGGCGTAGATGATCATCGCCTCGCCGGCGTGTCGACGGACTTCCTCGAGGATCTGCGCGCGCCGGTTCTCGCGCGAGCGGATTCGGTAGGTGAGGTTGGGTCGGTCGAAGGAGCCGACCATGACGCGCGGGTCCCGCAGCTGCAGTTGGCGGAGGATGTCCTCGCGCACCCGGGGGGTCGCGGTCGCGGTGCAGGCGTGGATCGAGACGCCCGGGATCAGGTCGCGCAGGCCGGCGAGTTGTCGGTACTCGGGTCGAAAGTCGTGGCCCCACTGGCTGATGCAGTGGGCCTCGTCGATCGCGATTGCGCGCACCCCGACGTTCCGCAGGAATCGGGGCAGTGAACTGCCCAGGAGCATCTCGGGTGACATGAAGAGCAGTCGGTAGGTGCCGTCCTCGAGGTCCTTGCGGATCCTGGTGCGTTCGGAGGCCGTGAGGCTGCCGTCGAACGCCACCGCGGGGATACCGGCCTCACGCAGTCCGTCGACCTGGTCCTTCATGAGGGCGACCAGGGGGCTGACCACCACGTCGAGGCTTTCCGCGACCAGCGGGGGCACCTGGTAGGTGAGGCTCTTGCCGCCGCCGGTGGGCATCACCAGCAGCGAATCGTGGCCCTCGAGGTTGGCCTGGATCGCCTCGCCCTGCAGGGGGCGCAGCTGGTCGAAGCCCCAGTAGCGGGCCAGCACGTCGGCGACCGCGGGGTCCACGGGTGCGACATCCATGTCGAGTGAGTCGATTGAGTCGGTCATCAACCCCGATGGTAGCGCGTCGGCGGGGGGGAACACGATCTCCACACGGATTCCCCTGCACATCGGGGCGGTGGTGGCGTACGATGTCGGGATGACCACCATCGATACCACGACCACTGAACTTGTCTCCATCAATCCCGCCACCAACGAGCCGGCCGGCAGCGTCCCGATCACCCCGGTCGACGCGATCCCGGTGATCGTCGAGCGGGCCGCGATCGCCCAGAAGGACTGGGCCGCGAAGACGATCGAGGAGCGCGCCGAGATCCTCCGCCCGATCGGCCCGAAGCTGCTCGAGGCCGCGGAACGCGTGGGGACGATCCTCACCCGCGAGATGGGCAAGCCCCTTGCCGAAGGCATCGGCGAGGTCACCTACGCCGCGAAGGGCTGGACCACGGAGATCGACGAGATCGTCGCCGCCCTGCAACCTTCGGTCCTCGAGGACGACAACCGACGAACCAACCTCTACCACGACCCGCTCGGGGTGTGTGGTGCGATCACGCCGTGGAACTTCCCGGTGCTGATGCCGCACCAGGCGATCCTTCCGGCGCTCCTCGCCGGCAACACCGTGGTGCTGAAGCCTTCCGAGGAAACGCCTCTTTGTGCGCAGGCCTACTGCGACGTGATCAACGAGTCGCTCCCGCCGGATCTCCTCCAGGTGATCCACGGTGACGAGCAGCAGGGCAAGGCCCTGGTCCAGAGCGACGTCGACCTCATCGTCTTCACCGGCAGCAAGGCCGCGGGCGAGCACATCCTCGGTTCCGCGAGCAACGGCTTGAAGCGCGTGATCCTCGAACTCGGCGGCAAGGATCCGATGGTGGTCCTGAAGGATGCGGACCTCGACGCCGCGGTCGAGTTCGGCGTGCGCAACGCCTTCCGCAACGCCGGACAGGTCTGCGTCTCGACCGAGCGCATCTACGTCGACGACGCGATCCACGACGAGTTCGTCGAGCGTTTCGTCGCGAAGACCTCGGAGCTGCAGCAGGGTGACGGCATGACCGAAGGCGTCAACATCGGCCCGATGATCTCCGCCAACCAGAAGTCGCTGGTCGTCGACCAGTTGAACGAGGCGGTCGCCGACGGCGCGCAGGTCGTCCACGGTGGTGGCGAAGGTGACGGCAACTTCGTGCCGCTCACGATCCTCACCGGCCTGAGCCACGACATGCGGATCATGAACGACGAGACCTTCGGTCCGATCGCCTGCATCCAGAAGACTTCCAGCGACGACGAGGCGATCAAGCTCGCCAACGACACGCCCTACGGGCTCGGCGCCTGCGTCTTCGGCGAAGTCGAGCACGCGACCCAGGTCGCGCGGCACATCGAGGCGGGCATGGTCGGGGTCAACTCCGGCTGCGGCGGCGCGACCGGTTCACCCTGGGTCGGCGCGAAGCACTCCGGCTACGGTTTCCACTCCGGCCCGCTCGGTCACCGGCAGTTCTGCCAGGTGCGCACGGTGTCGGTGCCGAAGGGATAGGAACCTGATGTCTTCCCCGGATGATTCCGAGCGGAGTTGGAGCAGGGAGGCGCACGAGCTGTTCATACATCTCATCGACCTCCCTGAATCAGACTGGGAGGAGCTCCTCGATGATCGTTGCGAGAATCAACGGATCAGGGACGAAGTGCGTTCACTTATGAGCACGCATCTACTCCAGACCGGAGGTGATGCTCTTGAAGGTACGCAATCATCTTCTTCGGATGATGAGTTGCTCGGGTCACGGATCGGGGCCTACCGCATACGACGCATGCTTGGTGAAGGGGGGATGGGCTGCGTCTACGAGGCGATGCAGGAATCGCCCCGGCGAACCGTTGCGCTCAAGATGATCAGGCCCGGCCGGCATTCACGCAGCCTGCTCAGGCGATTCGAATACGAAGCCCAGACGCTTGGCCGTCTGCACCACGAGGGGATCGCGCGGATCTACGAAGCGGGGACCTGGTCGGGTTCCCTCGGTCCCCAGCCCTGGTTCGCGATGGAGTACATCGCTGGTGCGAAGTCGATCACCGAGTTCGCCACCTCCCGCCAGCTCTCTATCAAGGATCGGGTCAAGCTCTTCCTGCAGGTCTGTCGTGCCGTGCAGCACGGGCACTCCCGGGGCATCATCCATCGTGACCTGAAGCCCTCGAACATCATGGTCACCGCGGACGGAGTTGTGAAGGTCATCGACTTCGGCGTTGCTCGATCGATCGACAGCGACATGGCGGTGACGACTCTTCAGACCGATGTAGGAGCTCTGATCGGGACGCTCGCCTACATGAGCCCCGAGCAGTGTGAAGGGGACCCCAATGCCATCGACACCAGGAGCGACGTCTATTCGCTCGGGGTGATCCTGTATGAACTGATGGCCGGGGTGCTTCCGTACGACGTCAGTTCCAAATCCGTCCTTGATGCAGCGCGGATCGTGTGTGAAGACCCTCCAAGCAGTCTCTCCAGCGTCAGTCGGGGCCTTCGGGGTGACCTTGACGTGATCGTGATGAAGACAATCGAAAAGGACCGGGAGCGACGCTACCAGAGCGCCCATGAACTCCACGAGGATCTCTGTCGGCATCTTGATGGTGATGCCATCCTCGCCAGCAAGGCCACGGCGGTGGATCTCCTGATGCGTCTGGCGCGCAAGCACTGGGTGGTATCGTTGTTGTCGGTCGTGGTCGCAACAGTCCTCGTTGGATCAACGGTCACGAGTTCGATGTTCTACACCGACGCGATCGCCGCCCGGGATGCCGCGGAGTCGAATGCACGAACGGCCACTGCGGCGATGGAGGACTCGAGGCAACGCACGCTGGAGGCGGAAGAGCAGCGTACGCTTGCCGATGAGTCGCGGAACGAAGCGCTTGTCGCCGCATACCGGGGTTGCATTCTCGAGGCCAAGGATGCCCTCGACCGGAAGAACATGAATTCGTTGCGCATGTCCCTTGAAGAAGCCTCCCTGGTCCTCGAGACGCTTGGCGTCGAGGAGCCGTTCGAGCTTCAGTACCTGCGATCCAAGGCGGATCCACAGTTGACGAAGCTCGAGGGCCACCGCTCATCGATCTGGGATGTGGCGTACGATCCCTCCGGAACGGTCATCGCCACCGCAGGTTTCGATCGCGAGGTCCTGCTGTGGGATCGGCAGAACGGGGCGCTTTTGCGACGGATCGTCGCCGACAAGGGGCAGCCGGTCATCCGACTCGCCTTCAGCTCCGATGGTTCACGCATCGCGACCGGGGGGTATGGCAAGGTCATCCGGGTGTGGGATCCGTCCACCGGTGACCTGCTGGTCGAGATGCCCGGTCACGAAGGCATCGTCTACGGTCTCTCGTGGAGTCCGGACGACTCGATGCTTGCCTCCGCATCCCAGGACGCCTCGGTTCGTCTCTGGGACCCCAAGACCGGTTCCGAGCTGCAGCGTTTCACCGCCGGTGGCGGCAATTCGGTCACCGTGTGCTTCACTCCCGATGGAAGGCACCTCATCGATGGACGGAAGGATGGTCGCGTTCACATCTGGGAGGTTGCGAGTGGCGCCAGGCTGCGAACCTTCCGCCCGCACGAAAATGATGTGTGGTCGGTGGACATCTCGAGTGACGGGAAGACGGTCGTCACCGGGGGGTACGACCGGGTCATGCGCATCTGGGACTTCGAATCCGGAGAGGTGTCAGGGAAGGTCGTTCACCCCGGAGTCATCTTCGACGTGCGATTCGGACCGGATGACGAGATGATCGCCACCGCCTGCGGTGATCATGTGGCTCGGGTCTTCGATCTCACGACCGGACGGATGGTTCATGAATTCGACGGCCATGAGAACAACGTCTATGCGGTCGACTTCAGTCCCGACGGCGAACAGGTCGCCTCAGCCTCGGAAGACAATCTTGTGCGACTCTGGTCCATGGGAACCAGGTCCATCGACCGGTATTCGGGGCATGAGAATCTGGTCAACGCCCTTGCCTTCTCGCCCGATGGCAGCCTGCTGGTTTCCGGAGGGCGTGACGATCGCCTGCTGATCTGGGATCATCTCTCCCGCGAGTTCCTGGTCGGCATCGATGCCCACGCATCGGACATCATCGCGATCACGTTCTCGGCTGACGGAAGATTCCTTGCCTCCGGCGACAGTTCAGGCCACCTTCATCTTCTCGATCTGGACACGTGTTCATCAAGGGTCTTCAGTGACTTCGTCGACTGGCGTGGCATCTGCTCGGTCGCGTTCGCTCCGGATGACACCCTGCTTGCGATCGGTTTCAGTGAGGGGGCCATGGTCTTGATGGATCCCGTCACGGGGCTGGTGCAGCGTTCGATACTGGTGAACGACGACGTTCTCTCAAGGGCTCGCGCTGTCCACTCGATCGCCTTCAGTCCCTGTGGGCGCTGGGTCTATACCGCAAGTGGTGGCATACCCGGCGATGAACGCGTCGGTGCCCCGGTCTGGAGATGGGATGTCGTGACCGGTGAGCGCGTGGGTGAATACACCGGCCATGACAACACACTTTACGATCTCGAGCTCCTGCCCGGTGGCGAGACGATCGCCGTTGCCGGCGACAGCGGTCATCTCATCACCTGGGACGTGGGGACGAGTGAGCTTCTCGGGAACATCGAGGTCGATGTCGATTCGCTGCGTTCACTAGAGATCACTGCGGATGGTGGACGCGCAATCACTTCCGGATACTCGGGGGCCATCGAGATCTTCGATCTCGAGACCATGCGGCGGGTGCTGGTGCTCGCTGACGATATCGGTTGGACTGGCGCACTGGCGCTTTCCCCATCCGGACGCAGTCTGGCCTCGGCCGGTTCCAGGCGGGAGATCAGGATCTGGGATGCCGAGCCGAATGGTCTTGTCATGGATCAAGCCCACGAGGCACAGCGGCGCAGGGGGGAATTTCGGGAGCTTCTCGATGGCTGGCAACGGCAGGCCGACGGCGACCCGGACGTCGTCCTTGCGCTTCGTGATCGGTACCTCAGGGATCTTTCCGCGCGTGACGCGTACTTGCTTCGTGCAGAGGTCCTTGCGTTCCTGGTGGGGAAAAAAGAGGAGCCCACCTCACCCGATGGTGAGGTCCAGCCATGACCGACCACGACGCGGACGAACCCATCGATGCCGGAACCATCACCCGCCTGCTCGGCCAGGGACGTGCGGGGGACTGCGATGCCCTCTCGGAAGCATGGAGCCTTCTGTACCAGGAGCTACGGCGGATAGCACACAACGTTCTTCGTGGAGACGGACTCGAGCGTCAGGTCGATGCGACCGAACTCATCGGCTCGATCTGGATACGCGAGCAGTCGGCCAGGGACATCCCCGTCGATCGCCAGCAGTTCTTCGGCCGTGCGTTCCGGAACATGTCACGAGAGCTGGTGGAGCGTGCCCGTCATCGTGATCGACGCAAACGAGGTGGCGGCTGGGTCCGTCAGCCGATCGAGGTTGCCGAGGGCAGTCTGAGCACCCTGCATGGCATGGGGGAGTCCAGTCGGGACGAAGCGGGTCGTCTCATGGTGTTCTGGGGAGATCTCCACGAGGAGCTTCCGATCACCGGCGACATCGCCTTCTGTCGCATGGTCCTGGGCCTCACCAACGAGCAGACCGCACGTCTTCTCGATCTGCCTGCCGAGAAGGCGCAGAAGGAGTGGCTGTACGCCCGAGCCAGGCTCAAGATCGCGCAGCAGAGCTCCTGAGCACCGGTTCCGGAGCTCTTTTCACTTTTTCACAATCAACTGATCCGGCCTCTCGCTGGTTGTCGCACCTCTCTGCATGGGGCCGATGTTCGGCACCGATTTTATGTTCGTCGAGAAAGGTCGACATCATGCCTGTCAGAAACAGCCTCATCACCATGTCATCCCTCCTGTGCGCCAGCGCAGTGGGTGTGCTGACTTCATCAACCCTCGCCGCCGATCACACCGAGGATCCCAAGATCGCCTGTGGTTCCGGCTTTTCGGTCGCGATCACCGATGACGGCCGAGTCATCGCCTGGGGAAACAACGGGCAGGGACAATGCGAGGTGCCTTCGGGCATCGTGAATCCCGTCCGGGTCGCCGCCTGGGATCATCACGCCCTCGTCCTGCAGGCAGATGGAACGATCAAGGCCTGGGGTGCCAACACCTACGGTCAATGCGAGGTGCCCGGTGACCTCGGTACCGTGATCGACATCGACTCCCTCAGCCGCGGGTCCCTTGCCTTGTTGGCAGACGGATCTCTCAGGGGTTGGGGAGAGAACTACTGGTGTGGAAGTGGAACGCGGACGCTCGAGATCCCCGGTGACCTCACTGGTGTTCGTGAGCTCGGAGGTGGGAACGCCCATTGGTTCTATCGCGCCTTCGACGGAACGATTTCGGGAATCGGTTGCAATTACAACGGCCAGCTCAACATTCCGTCCGCGGTCCAGCCACCGCTGGATTTCGAGGCGAACGAGTCCTGGTCCTGTGTCCTCGGTCCCGACAATCGTCTTCATGCCATGGGCTGGGGCGGTTACGGGCAGTTGAACGTGCCTTCGGGATCGGACTACGTCGACATCGCGTGCGGACACTACTTCGGACTCGCACTGACCGATTCCGGTGAGGTGTTCCATTGGGGCCAGAACAACCAGGGGCAGGGTGACATCCCGGTCGATCTCGGCCAGATGGACATCGCGGCGATCAATGCAGGTTCCGGTTTCGGGGTCGCGGTTCACCCTGACGGCTCACTGACGATGTGGGGCGCCAACGGCAGCGGTGAGTGTGAATGGCCCGTGGGCGAGCGAATTCGCATGGGTGATCCCGATTGCGATGCGGATGGCGAGCCCGACTGGCTTGAGATCCTTCGTGGCACCATGAACGACCAGGATGGCGATGGCGTCCCTGACGACTGCGGATCGACCGAGTGTGCCGGCCCCCTGATGGTCCCCGGCGATCATTCCACCATCCAGGCGGCGATCGGGCAGGCCATCGACGGTTGCGAGATCATCATCGAGCCCGGGGTCTACGGCCCCGTGGACCTGATGGGGAAGTCGCTCGTCCTTCGTGCAAGTGATGCAACCGGCGAGGTCGTGATCGATGCCGAGGGTTCGGCACGTTGCGTGCAGGCAACAGGTTCCGCGGTCGTCCTCATCGATGGCCTGGTGCTGCGAAACGGATACGTCAGCGCCTCCGGTCAGGTCGGTGGTGCGGGCATCGAGGCTTCCGGTTGCGATCTCGAGCTTCATGAAGTCACCATCGAGTCCTGCATCGCCACCCGAAACGGTTCCGGGTACTTCGATGCCGAGGGTGGTGCGATCAGGATGGTCTCCGGAACCCTCTCGATGGCATCCTGTGATCTGCGTGGCAACCAGGCCCTGTCCTACAACACCGGAAACCTCTACTCGACGGGTTGGGCTCGGGGGGGCGCGATCCACATCGAGAACGTGAACGCGACACTTGTTGAATGCGACTTCGTCGACAACCTGGCCGATTCCATCTCCGTCGGCAATTCCTGGCACAACGTGCATGGGAACGGTGGCGCGGTCTCCGCGGTCAATTCGACGCTGATCGTGGATTTCTCTGAGTTCACCGACAACCGCGCCGAAGTGTTGAGCCAGTCCAGCGGTGTCGCGGCCGTGAGCTGCAGCGGTGGTGCGATCTCGGCCGATCTGACCTCGATCTCGATGAACGGAACCAGTTTCGTGAACAACGAGGTCCGTTCAACCTCATCGACGACCTACTACGACAACGCGGGTTCGGGTGGAGCCGTCTCCCTCGGTGGTGGAGCTTCGTTCGAGGCTCGGGGGTGCACGTTCCTCGGTAACCTCGTGGCCGCGGGCCTCAACGTGGCCGGAACGATGCGCGGAGGTGCGCTCCACATGCATGTCAGCGAAGGTGAGCACAGGGTCATCATGGACTGCCTGTTCCAGGACAACGTGCTCGGCATCGATGGTTCGAATGGTGGTCGTCTCGGGGGCGCTCTGTGCACCCAGGCGAGCGACAGCGGTCTCGATGCGATGCTCGACATCGAACGTTGCCTCTTTCGAAACAATCAGGGGACCTCTGGCAGCGCAGTCAACTTCGGGTCCAGCGGAAACACGGTGTCCGAGACGGTGGTCTGCGGTGGTTTGGAAATGCAGGTCGTCGGGGACTGGGTGGACGCCGGTGGCGTGCAGATCGTCGATGAGTGCACCGGCTGCCCCTATGACCTCAACCTCGACCAGAAGATCGACGGCAGTGATCTCAACATCGTCTTCGGCTGGTGGGGGACTTCGGGTGCTACCGAGCCGTCTCCTGATCTTGATGGTGATGGAATCGTCGATGGCAGGGACCTGAATCTGCTTCTCGGCTCATGGGGTGACAACTGCGATTGATTGGATCGAAAAAACTCTCGTCACAAGACATCGCGCCGGGAGTTCCCGGCGCGATGTCTGTTCTGGTGTTCGTCTTGATCGCGAGCGTGTTTCGCGGATCGCATGGATCACTGTATCGATCGCAGCGGTGCGAAGCACTCCGGCCCGCTCGGTCACCGCCAGTTCTGTCAGGTGCGCACGGTGTCGGTGCCGAAGGACTGAGCAGCGTCTCTCTCCCGGTCAGCTGAACGGTGAACCCAGTCGACCCTGTCGACGGTTGCGCTGGCGGCAGTCGAGGGTTTCAAGGACCTGGTCGCATCCGTACCCGGGTTCGAGGTCGTAGTTGAGTTCCAGGACCGGCGTGACCTTCGGCATTCGATCGATGATGCAGTCGGTGCGCAGTGTGCGGTCGAGGAACCGGCGGGTCGTCTGCTCCAGGGTGTTTGCACACAGACGGGCGAGTTGATCCGGCGCGTCGATCAGGACCAGGTCGAGCCTGGGTGGCTTCACCTTGTATTCCCGGCACGTGACGTGGATCCGCTTCACCCACAGGTAGGTGTCGGTGATGCTGGTATTGATGGCTTCGGTCAACAGGTGGATGGGTACGTCCCAGTCGAGGTAGGCGCCCAGTCGGTCCTGTTCCACCGGTACCACGACCGTGGACCGTGCGAACCAGGAGACCCAGGAGATCGCCCAGTCGACACGTCCTTCAATCGATTCGGGGAGCGTGGGAATCGTCTCGCCGGCGCCGTGCAGCTGGATCCTCAAGGCGCCGGGTTCCATCGTGATGAGTGCGGTCGGGCCGTGTCTTTCGGCGCGTCGACTGGCGTAGCCGGCCGCCCAGTCCACCTTGCGGCGCGTGGGTCTGGTCCTGAGGAGGATCTCAACGGCCTCCGGTCGATCGCGGTCATCGAAGAGACCGCTTGCGATCCGCGAGGACGGTGGGTCCTTCGGAGGCAGTCGTGATGCGGCCAGCCGGGGGAAGGGGCTGGTCTCGGGTTGATGGGGGCGGGGGTTCGGCTGCGCGGCAGCCACGTCATCCAGCACGGGGGGTGGGTTCATCCTGAACCTCCTGACGAGTCCATTCGTTCGAGGTCAG
>JAQWMQ010000035.1 GCA_029246705.1 Phycisphaerales bacterium
ATGACCGAACAACAGGCCGAAGCCCTTCTCCAGATGATCCGCGACAAGGAGAAGGAGCGTCGCGCCGAACTTGAAGAACGCGAAGCCCGCGCGGCAGCGCGACGGTATCGGCCGGTGGAGAAGGATTGGTGATCATGAACAACGAACGAAGCTCGATATTCCTTGCGGCACTTGTCGCCCTGATTGCCTGCACGTTGGCAGGGGGCCAGCTGGGCCTCGAGAAAAGTGCGAACGCGCAGAACGTCTCCGTCGACTATGGTTCCCCGAAGATCTGGGTTGGCGAACCGAATCGCATCACGTTCACGGTCAGGAACGCCGAGAATCTCGAGGAGCCCGTCCTTCCAAAGGTCGAAGGTCTCGAGATCGAGTACGTGGGGACGACCAATACCTCCACGAGCATCTCAATCATCAACGGAAAGCGAAGCGAACTGAACACGGTGGATCTGGCCGTCGAGATTCTCCCGAAACATCCTGGAGACTTCACGGTCCCGAGCATCAAGATCAATGTGGACGGCTCGATCTATGAGAGCAAACCCTTCACCTTCGAGGCGATTGAAGCCTCCAATGATGGGCGTTTGATCGTCGATGTCGAACGAGCAGGAGGCTCGGTGTACGTCGGGGAGCCGATCCAGCTCGTGCTGAGACTGTGGGTCAAGGCATTTCACTCCGATCGATTCGACATCACGGTCAACGAAAGCACGACCTGGAGGCTCATCAAGCACAACCAGTCGGAGTGGGGACCGTTCGCGGAATCACTTCAGTCACTCGGACGAGGAGGCCGACGACCGAGCGGACGACTCGTCACCCGACAAGACGGCGACTACTACCTCTACGAGATCACCCGGGAACTTCGTCCCAGCGGAACCGGAGCCATCGATGAATTGAGCGACATCAACATCCTGATGAGCTACCCGATGGGTCTGGTACAGAGCCGATCCCGATCGATCTTCAGGCGTTCGGACATCGAGTTTTCCGGGCTTATGCCGATCAGTGCCCGGGCCGAGGTGCAGGAGATCGACGTCAAACCCCTTCCTGAGGAAGGGCGACCCGAATACTTCCGAGGAGCCGTCGGGGATTTCATAGTTCGAGCGGGTGCACGTCCCACCGATGTCGCGGTGGGCGATCCCATCACGGTGACACTCCTGGTCGGAAGCACCGACGGAGATCAAAGCGCACTGGAGACCCTTCGCCCTCCACCCATGGCTGAAATGAGCGAAATCACCGAGGACTTCAGGATTCCAAGGGGTCCCATCGCCGGCGAGGTCGAGGACACCATCAAGGTGTTCAGCCAGACCCTTCGACCCCGATCCGATGAGATCACCGAGATCCCACCGATTCCCTTCTCATTCTTCGATCCGGATCGTGGTGAGTACCAGACGGTCTGGACCCAGGCCATTCCGATCCAGGTGAGTCCTGCCGAGACACTGGCGGCCACTGACATCGTCCGCTCCGGCGGGCAGGCGTCGACGAATGACGAAGAGACTCAGATGCCATCCGAGAATGATGACCTGGAGACCGGCCTCAAGGCGAACTTCCCGGTGGGTCTCGGCATGCTGGCCAGCAGCAGCAGAACCCTGGGCTATGTCACCGTCGGCGTGGTCGCGATCCCACCGGCGTGCTTCGTGGCCATCGCACTGCTCGCAGTGCGTCGACGATGGAAGCGGTCACATCCGGCCTTGATCAGATCTCGCGGTGCGCGAAATCAAGCCCAGATCGCACTCCGAAAGGCCAGCAACGAGGCGGACATCGCACTGGTCATCAGGGGATATGTTTGTGACCGAAGTGGTCGACCAGCCACCAGCCTGACTTCGTCGGAATCGATGCGGCTTGCCCGCAAGGCCGGAGCGGATGCCCCCCTGCTTGCAAGGATGGACGACCTGTTCCGTTCCCTCGAACGTTCGGGGTATTCAGGAGAGCGAACGTCAACCGCAACGCAATCAAAGGATGCGGCAGAGGTCATTCGCGAGCTCGATCGTTGCCAGTGGACCACGCCCAGGGAGATCGCATGATGGAACTCGTGAAGATTCTGTTCTCGAAAGTCCTTCCCGGGTGCATGATCGTGATGATCCTCGGGATCACCATGCCCTCCCAGGGAGAACCGGGCAACCAACTGGACGAAGTGACGGCGGGGCCTGCCCCGGTGCTTGCGGTCATGACAGAAGCCCAGTCATCCTACGACCTCGGAAACATGCTGCAGCCGGTCGACCCCGGAGCGGCACGCGAAGCCTACATCGAGAGTGCGGACGGCTGGAGAAGGGCGATCAACAGCGGTATCAACAACGGTCGGATCTGGACCAACCTTGGCAACGCGGAGTTTCGTGCCGGCCGCCTGGGCCTTGCCGTGGCGGCCTACCTCGAAGCTGACAGCCTCATGCCGGGTGACGCCACCGTGGGTTCGAACCTTGCCCTGGCCCGCAATCAGGTTCCGGCGCGATTCGATTCCGAAGGGGTGACCGTGCTCTACGACACGGTATCCGATGGTTGGCACGTGCTGGGGTTCGATGTCCGTTGGTGGATGGCTGGAATCTGCTGGATCGGTTTCTGGGTGATCCTTGCCGTTCGATTCGCCCGCGGAACGAGTCGATCCGAAGAGAGCGAGGGATCCAGCCTGGCCTGGCGTGGCGGACTCGCCGTTCTCGCTGCGGTTGCGATCATCTCGGGAACGACGGTCGCACTTGATGCGACGGAAGATGCCTGGCGAACACCGGGTGTTCTCGTAGAAGAGTCGGTCGTCAGGACGGGGAATGGCGAGACCTTCGCCGCGGTATTCTCAGAGCCACTGCCCGAAGGCGTCGAGTTCGACCTCATCGAGTCTCGACCGGGCTGGCACCACGTCAACTTCGCGGATGGACGCACCGGCTGGATCAGGTCCGACCATGTCAGGATGATCGGAAGCTGAAGCGAGGCCCCCTTCGCTCAGGATGCGCCGCCGGGTCCGGGTCGATCTCGGGAACCACGTCCATTGCCTCGCCCACCTCGCTGGCGTTGGGCCATCCGCTCCCGCAAGGTCTCAAGTTCATCGCCGGAAATGTAACCGTCCTGGTCGACATCGAAGGAGTCGAAGCGCTGCCTCATGCGTTCGGGTGCTTCCGAACGCTCGATTCGATCATCACCATTGCGATCCATCATCGCGATGGGGTCAGTGCCTCCACCACGCTGGCCCGCGCCTCGATCAGGTCCTCCACCACCGCGGTTCCATCGATTCTGGGCCATCCCCGCCGCACGATCGCGCTCAAGGGCGACCTGGTAGGTCTGGGTGACAGGCTTGCACCAGCCTTCCTTCTCGGAGCAGGCGTAGTAACGCACCTCGATTTCGATCGTCGCATCGGATGGCCATTCCGCGACGTCCAGGAGGAACTCACGGGGATCCGAATCGGTTGCAGGTTCGACCTTCGAGCCCTTGCCCTCGACGGGTGAGATCTTGACGTCCTCCGGCAGCGTGATGGTGAAGGCGACCGGATCGACGAGGTTGTTCCAGTGGACCCCGTGAACCGGGTCGAGATGGAAGCCGACGTAGAGTTTTCCGGGCTTTCCCGACAAGATCGTCGGCTCCGCCTCGATGCGGAGCTTCACGTAGTGTGGCTCGTCACTCGACCCCGGCTTGGTCTTGAGCGCCGACATCGTCCCGGGCACCTCGACGCGGGGCACGACGGCCCCGGTGTTTCGGCTCGGTCGAGCGAAGGGTGGGACGCCGATCGACTCGGGTGTGGACGTCGCCTCGGTGGGACCGACCACTTCGACCAGGGCTGCTCGCAGCGCCGGACCTTCGGCCCAGCCGGACACGTAGTCGATCGTCCCGTCTGAACCATGGACGATGTAGGCGGCATTGGGCGAACCTCCGAGAGCGTTGGAGACACCGTTGTCCATCAAGTCGCAGACGAAGGGAACCTTCGTCTTGAGGGTGCTTTCCGCGGCCTTCACCTGAGCCAGGCGTTCATCGCTCGTGAACGGCTGGATCCAACCGCCATTCTCAGGATGTGCCAGGGACTTGTAGAGATAGACGAAGGCGACCGGAGTCCCTTCCGTGCGATGGTCATGCGCGATCGCCTCGACCTCTCGATGGCTGATCAGGAACTTGGGGCAGGTGAGGCATCCGGTCACCACGACCAGGTGTCCATCCTCGGGAACCATCGAGGAGAGCTTGGCCTCCGAACCGTCCGAACGAAGAACGGTCAGGTTCGCGAAATCGGGAACCTGCGTGCCGGCAGTCACGCTTCCTCGCAGTGGATCCTGACCGCGTGCACCACCCTGCCCGGAACGACCGGGACCGCCCTGGGGGCGCATTCGGTTGCGCCCGTCCTGAGGCTTGTCATCGGCTTCAATGGCATCCGCACCACCCGGCGCCTTCGGTGGGTCCTGTCGTGCCTCAACGGCAGCCGAGAAGACCAGGGGTGATGCAAGTGCGGCGATGAGAGCAAGTGGGCGAGTCTGGCGCATGGGCGTCTTCCCGTTGATGATGAGGAGGGTACAGGTCCGTTCACAGGTGGTCTGCCACGCAGCCACGTTAGCGGAAGTCGCTTCCGAACCATGCTCGCAAACTGCGATGAAACGGTCTTGAAAGTACCCAGAGCCTGAAAACGAACCTACATGGGCAGTGAACTGGTGATGAAATCGGTCATCTTCCGGGCCAGGTCCCCTTCCACCACGAGTTCGTCGAGGTCGACGGGAACCGCAAGCCGCTGCAGGCGGAGCGCATCCTCGCCATCGATGAATCGAGGACCGATCCCGCACAGAACGAAGTCGTCATCATCAAGAAGTGCTTCGGCAAGCCATGCGCAACTGCGGTCGGTGATCGGCAGGTCCGCGTAGATCACCTCGGCACCGGAGAACTCGAGGAGATCGGAAATCAGCTGACGTACCAGTGGCAGCGTCATGCGATCGATCCGACTGATCGTGACCGAACCCGTGCGTCGTGCTCGGTTGAATCGACCGCCCACCGTGGCAGCAATCTCCTCCGAGGCATCGGGCGCCACCAGCGCCGTTTCGAGCCGACAATCCCGGGCTCGAGCCTGGTAGAGGTCACCGAAAAGCGATGCCATCGAATCCGGCACAGAAGCGGTGATGGCCGGTTCCTCGCCGAGAGGCAACCAGTAGAGGAAGCAGGAATGCCGTTCCGCTTTCTCCTCGGCCTCATTTCCGCGCAGGTTCACGGAAGCCGGCGTGGTAGCGAGGGAAAGACCACAGAGCGTCGAACCGAACTTGATGTTCATCTTCTGGCTGTAGGCATGCCGCGTGGTCGGCTGGCTCCAGAGTCCGATCAAGCCGAGGGTTCGTGCTTCTTCGACCAGGAACGTGCGCATACTGGCGAAGATCCCATGTCCACGATGAGCGGGGTCGACGACCGCGAGGCCGGCTTCCCCGACCACACCGAGATCAGGGCGTTCGATGCCGTAATGACCGGCGATGGACCCCTTTTCACATTCGACGATGATCGAATGCAGCCGCCCCTGTTCGTTCATGCACAGAATGCGTTCCGGATACAGCAGATCGGGGTTCGGATAGGTTCTTCCATAGGACTGATAGAACTGCCGAGACACCTCGAATTCATCGCCTGCCCTGAATCGACGAAACGTGTAATGCACGTCCCTTGAGACGCTGGATATCTTCTCCACTTCATGAAGACGGCTTGAATCAGTCTCCGGAACGACATCGACGAGGGCGGTTATCTCCGTGTTTTCACGCAGGCGGTGCAGGTGTATCGAAGACCCCCGGGTTCCCAGCTGCACCCAATGCACCTCGTCGAAGAGCGCATGCAGGAGGGACTCCTCGGACAGTCCCATGAAGTGGTCACGATCTCCCAGCGGAACGCCATGCTCGACGATCGAAATGTCCAGTGCGCGAGGATCGATCTCCACGACCAACTCGATCGGAAGTGCGGGGTCGTCGTCCATCTTGACCCTGTCTTCGATCAGGTTCAACGCCACGACGACGGCATCGATGATCTGTTCGAGTTCTTCACCGGAACATCCAGCGAAGGACAATGCCTGATCGAGGAAGTCATTGACCAGGTTCCCGAAGGTGGACAACCCCGGAAGGACGAGTCGGAACTCGTTGGAACCTGGTGTCGACATCGGGTCAGACTGACCTTTCCTCGTCCTGCATCGAGATCATCTGGGCAAGGTGCTTGCGGATGCCGTCGAAACCGCGATCCAGCGAGACTTCGAGGTCACTCTGGACGTTGGACGTCTCGAACATGTTCTTCGATGCGACCGGACTGGTCAGATCGACATCCACTTCCACACCAAGCAGCTCGGCGGCCATGACCGCCCAGTCACCCCAGCGTGCGTAGCAGTCGACGAGGTGGTAGATCTCAGGACTGGCCGATTCGTTGTCGAGGCAGGCGATGGTCGCGTTGGCTACGTCATTGACGTGGACGAACTTGCCGCCTCCGGATCGTGAATAGGCCTCGCCACCGCGAATCTGATCGATGATCGGCCAGCCGATCGACCGGGTTCGATCAGGATCGATTCCGTACACCGCGCATGGCCGGATGGAGGTCACCGCTTGACCGCGTTCCGCATGAGCCGCCCACATGTGGGCCTCGACCGCGGCCTTGAGCGCACCATAGAACGAACCGGGTCGGGTCGGGTGCAGTCCGTCGATGACCCCTTCCCAACGTGGATGGATGTGATGATGGACGGCCACCGAACTCATGAAGATGAACGGGCGATCGCCAGCTGCCTGGAGCAGATCGATCGATCCGATCATGTTGCCCTTCATGTGCGCGACCAGATCACCCTTGCGCAGCGCCTGCCAGTCGAAGCTGTTGTGGATGACCGCGTCGACGCCTTCAAGCAGTTCGTCACGAGCCCGGTCCTGGTCATGCGTACCGACCACCAGCCGGTCGACCCAGGGCTCGAGGTGGTCGGTGCGACTGGTCGCTCGGACCAGACCCTGCACCTTGTGTCCGGCAAGGGTCGCCTGTCGGGCGATCTCCGCACCAATGAATCCGCTGGTTCCGGTCAAGGCAATTCTCATGGATGAAGACTAGGTTGAACCGGAGACTTTGACCAGTTCTCGACCCAGCTGGAAATGTCTGTTGCCCACCGAAAATGAGAAGCACCGCCGCTGGTTCCACGGCCATCGACGACGGCGTGAGGGATCCAACGACATCATCGTCATCGGCGATGATCCGAACCGCCCCAAGGACATCAATGGCGACGGTTTCGTGAACGATGGGGCCGGTTGACTGAGGCACCACCTGTTTCCAGTGAGCGAACCCCAAAGGACGCCCAATGCCGCCACCGGCGGCGGTTCCCACCCGTCGGTTTGAGCCTTTCGAGAGGTTTCGATATCCTTGTGCGTCTGAGGGATCAGCCGACCAGGCGGTCGACACGATGCCCTTGCCGGAGAGGTGGCGGAGCGGTTGAACGCGCCAGTCTCGAAAACTGGTATGGCCTCCGGGTCATCGAGGGTTCGAATCCCTCCCTCTCCGCTTGAACAAGACAGGGAGTCACCAGACGGTGACTCCCTGTTTCGTTCATTCATCTTCAAGCATGGTCACCGGAGCGATCAGCCGGTCCACTCCGCCAGCAGGGCCGAGAGATCGGCGCCATCGACGATGCCGTTGACGATGATGTCCGCGACGGCATTGTCAGTTCCCCAGAAGCCCAGCAGGATGCTCAGATCCTGTCCATTGACCTGACCATCACCATCCAGGTCACCGATCAGCGCATCCTCCTCGCAAACGTCGGCGATGCCGTTTCCATCGACGTCCTCGCAGGTGCTGCCCAGCTTGTTCCAGGTGCCGGCGGCCGTCTCGCATTCATCTTCTTCAAGTACCAGGCAGAATCCACTTCCAAAGCAGCAGGCGGCAGTGGGCTCCGGGCAGGTGATCGAGCCGCAGGTCGTGCCATCACCCATGAAGATGCCGCCGATGAGATCGGCTTCCTCGGGGGTCAGGCCCTCCAGGCAGGACCCATTGGGCATGCAGACCGCCCCTTCGGGGAAGCATGAATGCAGGAGGCAGGAGGTTCCAGCCGGTCCGGGCACCCCACCGGCTGCGAGACAGTTCGCCTCGGAAAGCTCGAGACACCCACCCGTTGCGGCAAAGCAGCAGGGAACGTCATCCGATGGCGGTTCGCACTCCACGCTCGAACAGGTTTCGCCGAGCGTCCACACCCCGCCGGTGCCGGTGCAGTCGGTTTCAAGTGTGTTGTCCACGCAGAGGCCCTGAGCCGTGCAACAGGCACCGACCACGCTGCAGTTCGTCGGGGTCCAGGTGGCACGGATCACCCAGTCGCCAGAGGGGCGGCAGAGCGAGGGCCATTCGGAAAAGGTGCTCCAACCCGAAGGGCATCCGAAGATTCCGCAGTCGACTGCGCTGATCCAGTTCTGAGTCGGCTCGTCCAGTCCATCGGCATCGGTGGCGGGAAAGGCGTTGCAGCAGCTTGGAGGTGCGACCAGGCAGGGATTCTGGGTCTGCTGGTTGTGTCGATCGATGCGGAAGCCGACGCTGAAGGTGTGGGATCCGTCGTCATCGATGTAGATCTGATCCGGATCAGAAGGATCCACGAAGAGCTGAACGTTGACCCCGTTGGTACCCGGGCCGAGCTCGATGTGCGGCAGGAGCTCACCATCGGAATTGAATTCGTACTGTATGAGGCCATCCCGCGGGGTTCCTTGCCAGACCAGCAGGGACCACTCGGTGGTGGTCGACATCGACGCACTGCTGGTACCGAAGATCATCTCGACCAGGTCGACCTTGATCGGAAAGGCCGATTCAGGCAGGGTGAACGAGACTGCAGCGATCTCGTCTTCCGCGAAGCCACCCTGCATGACATAGGTGCCCCCGGTGAAGTCGGCGTCGGTGTGCGCGGCAATCTGCGCATCGCAACTGCCGGCGAGCCCACCCTGGGAACTGCCATCGCCATCGACCTGCAGACGTGCTTCAAGCAAGCCGAGCTCGCCGAGTTTCTCTGGGTGCGGATCCAGACGCTGGGCCTGGGCGGCCGTGACAGGAACCAGGCCGGCCACGGCCATGACGATGAAGCAGATTCGTTTCTGCATTGGGTCCTCGTTTCAACAACATCGATGGTGCCGGCTCTTCGATGATCACCTGGGGTGATGTCCGGTCAATGAGAAAACGCCCGGTGCAATGGAAGCGTGGACCTCCACTGGCTCCATACATCAGTACACAAGTCTAGCCCCAGCTCTGAGATGAACCAGACAAAAACGCCCACTGGGGGTCGTTCATCGCACGTTTTGACTGGATCGGGTCAATGAACCGGAGGTTCAGTCTTCAGCTCGTCCGAGAAAACCTGCCTGAAGCAACGCAGAGCGATTTCAGCGCTTTGCGATCTTCGGTTCCTCGATGCCACTGGCTTCCCAGTCGATGGAGATCTTGTTCTGCATGATCTCCTCGATGACGACTTCGAGATCGCTGCGGCCATCTCGTTCGATCAGGGGTCGGGCGCCATCGATGAGCTCGCCCAGGCGACGCTGGATGAGGGCCGTGAGCTTGAAGCGGCCACCGAACTTGTTGACGATCTCGTCACTGTTGAGGGCGTCGATCATGGTGTCTCCTGGAGCCTGAATGGGGCTGCCCGGGTCTGAGGAAGGTTCAAAGAACCGCTCCACGCCAGAAGCCGGCTGAGCCGAGTAATGTAGCGGACTTGGGCCTTCAAGACCAGTCGCCCAGAGGGACTTTCCAGCCAATCATGGCCTCAGACTACCTCCATCGCCTCAGAAAGCTGGGTACCCGGCTCGGCCTCGACCGGGATTGGTACCTGATCGTGATGGCCACCTTGATCGGGTTGGTCATGGGCGTGGCGGTCGTGGGCTTCATGTGGCCCATCACGCATGCAGAGGAACTCCTTGAGCACATGGGAGCCTCGAAGACCGGTTGGATGGTCTGGCTGGCCCTCAGCCTGCCGATTGCGGGGGCCCTGATCACCGGAATCCTGCTCTGGCTCCTGCCGATAAGGCTCAAGGGCCACGGTGTCTCGATCTGCATGTATTCGGTAAGCCGGGAAAACGCCCGACTGCCGATTCGACTCGGGATACGCCAGTGGCTGGCCTCCACGGCAACGATCTCATCGGGCGGCTCGGCGGGCCCGGAAGGCCCGATCGTGACCATCGGCGCGACGGTCGGTTCGGCCGTCGGCCGACTGCTTCGATCCGACCCCCAGAACACCGCGACCCTTCTCGGCTGCGGGGCAGCTGCCGGCCTGGCCTCGGTGTTCAACGCGCCGATGGCGGGCATCTTCTTCGTGCTCGAGGTGATCCTGCGCGATTTCTCGCTACGCACCTTCACCCCGATCGTGGTGGCTGCGGTCATGTCGGCCGCGACCACTCAGATGGTGCTTGGTACGGATCAACCCCTCTTCGGGGTGGGACCGGACATCTTCGGCCCCACCAGCGAGAAGTTCACCATCCTGCAGACTCCGGAATTCATGGTCCTGGGAATCGTGTGCGGAATCGTTGCGGTTCTCTTTGGAACCTCGCTTCGGTGGGTCGAGCGACTCTTCCATGAACTCAGTTTTCCGAAGATGCTCAAGCCCATGCTGGGAGCGATGACCATGGTCGCCCTGGGCATCACGTGGTACCTGCTTGAACCGTTCGCGAAGCTCAACACCCAGTCCGAGTCGCTTCCCAGCTTCTACGGCAACGGCTACATGCTGATCAAGAGCCTCATGAAGCCCGAGTTCTACGACCTCGCGCAGAACGACGCCACCACGATGGTCACCGGGGCGATGCTCCTGATGCTCTTCGTCCTGATCTTCATGAAGATCGTTGCGACCTGCCTCACCCTCGGTTCGGGTGGTGCTGGAGGGCTCTTCGCTCCCTCACTGGTGGTCGGAGCGGTCACGGGCAGCTTCCTCGGGGTGATCCTCGAATC
The DNA here is from genome assembly GCA_029246705.1 of Phycisphaerales bacterium. GTDB lineage: Bacteria > Planctomycetota > Phycisphaerae > Phycisphaerales > SM1A02 > JAKVBQ01. The sequence goes on from JAQWMQ010000035.1 coordinate 10,841, forward strand.
ACTCGGGCTGATCTCAGGCACCAATCCCGCACAGTTCGCACTGGTGGGCATGGCCGCGGTGGTGGCTGCGACCACGCATGCTCCCCTGACCGGAATCGTCCTGGTCTACGAGGTCACGCGAAACTACTCCCTGATGCTGCCCTTGATGCTGACCGCGGTGATTGCCACCATCGTGGCCCGGATCCTCACCAGGGATTCGATCTATGCGGCGGATCTCAAGTCCATGGGCGTCAAGATCGGCCGCATGAGCGACCTGACGCTCCTTCGGCGAATGTCGGTTCGCAACGTGCCAATGATCCCCCCGGTGATCGTGCATGAGAACGAGAGCGGGCAGCGACTGCTGGAACTTTCCGAACGTTTCTCGGTGAACGACTTCGTCGTCGTCGACGATGAAGACCGCTATCTCGGACTGGTCACTGGAAGCGACCTCAATCAGGCGCTCGTCTACAGGGAGGCGATACCCCTGCTGCAGGTCGGCGAACTTGAACGCAAGGACCTGCCGACCGTTCACCAGAACGACACCCTCGACGTGGTGCTCGACAAGTTCAGTGCAAACGATGTCCAGAGTCTTGCGGTCATCGTCCCCGACACCAATGTCGTGCTGGGGCTGATCACCAGAGCAAGGCTGATGCGCGAGTACCAGCGCGAACTGGAAAAGGACTGATGTCTGCCGGGCCGCCGAGACCGGAACGCTTCACGCGTGCCTTCAGGCTGCGACATGCCCGCGAATTCCAGGCCGTCTACACGACCAGACACCGCAGGGAGTCAGGCCCCCTGCTCCTCTATGGCATGCCCAACGGACTTCGCAACCCGAGAATTGGTCTGTCCGTCAGTCGCAAGGTCGGTGGAGCCGTGACCCGGAACAGGATCAAGCGACGACTCAGGGATTCCTTCCGAAGACTCAAGGTCGATCTCGATGAACCGTTTGACTACGTGGTCGTGGTCCGACCCCACAGATCGACACCCCGGATCGACTACGACCGGCACATGCGAAGCGCGATGGAGAAGGTGCTTGCGAGCTGGTCGGGAAAGACACGATCGTCATGAACCCGCTCGCCTGGATCATGATCCGCCTGATCCGCATCTACCAGCGAACCCTGAGACATCTCATCGGCGGCAGCTGCCGGTTCAACCCGAGCTGTTCGAACTACGGCATCGAGGCGGTCAGGAGACATGGGGCGATCAAGGGCGGCTGGCTGACGATCCGAAGAATTGGACGTTGCCACCCCTTCGGCGGGTCAGGCGAGGACCCGGTGCCCTGAGGGCCCGAGACCGGGCACGAATCCCCGAAGAGGACGATCCTGCCCAGTACCCGGGGCAATCCGCCACGAGAATCACAAAAGAGCCCGTTGAGACCCAAAAAAGGTGTTTGTCGTGCTGTCGATAGACGAAATCTTCGCAGACGATCCTTTTAAGGTTCGTGTTTCCGGTGTAAATTCAATCAAACGGGGACCCCCACACTTATTTCCGGACAACAAGACAATGAAAAAAACACTGCCGCTGATTTTGTCAGCATCTGTCACGTCGGTACTCCTGGGAATGACCCCGGGTGATACCGACTGTTCATCTTCAACCGGCCCCGACGTCATCGTCGGCGACCTCTATGACGTCACTGAATACGGCAGCGTCGGGGACATCGCGGCTTTCGCGGTGGGCACCTACTCCTGCAACATCGGTGACGAAACGCTGAGCTGGATTTCCAGCAACAACCAGCACCCAACCATCGCACAACACATGTTCCGAGTCTCCGATCAGCGAATCGAGCAGATCGGACAGAGTTGGCTGAAGCACGGCTTCTTCGCACTCCAGAACGATCTCTGCTGCCCTTCCTGCAATGCGGCAAGCAGCACCGAACTCGGAGTCGGCTGCAGCGACCCCTACAGCGCAGGGCTCAATGGCTCACAGTCGGGACTGGGGCCGAAGTTCGAGGTGAACCCCTTCACCGGGGAATTCGTTTTCCCGGCGACGGACCTCAACTCGACCGGCAACTCGATCTACAAGAGACTTCAGGTCCATCACTCGGACCTTGAAGCCGGTGGACAGTTCATCGTCGAGGGGCACTACATCGCCGCAGATGATGCTGCTGCAGGAAACCTCTACAACAACGCATCCTGGCGACCGGTCAACATCACCGGTGGTGGCAGCAACTGGGGCATCTCACTTGCAGGCCAGACGCAGCGTGAAGACCCGGCAATCCGCGCATGGAAGTACTACGACTCCTCGGTGGAGCTCGTCGATCACTACCTGCAGCAGGATGGCCTGGTCATCCTCGGACTCAAGACGATCAACAACGGAAACGGCACCTGGACCTACGAATACGCGATCCAGAACATGTGCAGCGAACGCGCGATCCGCACCTTCGTGATCCCGATCACCCCCGGCGCCACGGTCACCAACGTCGACTTCAGGGATGTCGACTACCACAGTGGCGAACCGTTCGATGGAACCGATTGGTCGAGCACCGTCACCAGTGATTCAATCCAGTGGTCGACCCAGACCTATGCCGCCAACCCCGATGCGAACGCACTTCGCTGGGGAACGCTCTACAACTTCTCGTTCACCTGCACCGCTTCGCCTGCATCCGGATCCAGCCTGATCGGACTCTTCAAGCCCGGCAACGGCGCGGATGTCGAGTCGGTCTCGATCACGACCCCGGGTGGTGGCGATGGCTACATCGATTGCAACGGCAATGGCACCGCGGATGCCGACGACATCGCCAGCGGCGAGAGCATCGACTGCAATGGAAACGGTGTCCCCGACGAATGCGAGCAGGTCGATGAATCGAACCTGGATCTGGTTGAAATCGCCTCCGGCATCACCAGCCCCTCCAGCCTCACCTCACCTCCCGGCGATTCAAGTCTCTTGTACGTCAGCCAGCTTGGGGGAACAATCACCCTCATCAACACCAACACCGGCACGACCAGCACGTTCCTCGACATCCAGTCCCAGGCCAGCTCGGGTGGTGAACGCGGACTCTTCTCGGTCGTGTTCGATGCGGGCTACGGAACGAGCAACAACTACTTCTACGTGTCCTACACGGACAACAACGGCGACTCGGTGATCTCGCGATTCACGGCTTCGAACTCGACCTTTGCGAATCCGAACACCGAAGTGGTCATGCTGGAAGTCGCTCAGGACTTCTCAAACCACAACGGAGGCGGTCTTGCATTCGGCCCGGACGGCATGCTCTACGCGAGCTTTGGTGACGGAGGCAGTGCGGGAGACCCCAACAACCGCGCCCAGAACCCCCAGTCCCTGCTCGGCAAGCTGGTCCGTCTCGACCCGAACAACGCCCCTTCCTTCATTCCGAGTGACAACCCGTTCGTCGGAAACTCTTCGGTTCGTGACGAGATCTGGGCGCTCGGGCTTCGCAACCCATATCGAATCAGCTTCGACCGGGTGACCGGCGATCTCTGGATCGGGGACGTGGGACAGAATGCCACCGAAGAAATCGACTTCCAGCCTGGATCATCCAATGGCGGCGAGAACTACGGCTGGCGTTGCTACGAGGGCAACGGAACCTACAACACGTCAGGTTGCAGCAGCTCCTCCACCTATGACTTCCCCATCTACACCTATCCGCTCACCTCGAGCACCTGTTCCGTGATCGGCGGTTTCGTCTACCGCGGATGCGCGATGCCGAGTCTGTCGGGAACCTACTTCTACTCCGACTACTGCGCGGGATGGATCAAGTCCTTGCGCTACGACGGCACCTCGGTGTCCGAGGATCTCGATCGTTCTTCCGAACTGGGATGGTCCTCGTCACTCGGCGCGGTCCTGTCCTTCGGTGAGGACTCGGATGGCGAGCTCTACATCCTTTCCAGCAACGGAACGGTCAGCAAGATCATTCCTGAAAACACCGATCCGGTGTGTGGCAATGGCATCGTCGAATCAGGCGAGGATTGCGACGACGGAAACAGCGAATCCGGAGACGGCTGCTTCGAATGCACGTTCGAGAGTGGCGCGGATCTCTGCGAGAACGCCTACGAGGCAGTGGTCGGGGACAATGGTTTCGACACCCGTGGCGCGGGTGCAGAATACGGCGACCCGAACGACAACCTCTGCTCCAACACCTACCTCAACTGGGACAGCAGCCCGGACGTCTGGTTCAAGTTCACCCCGGGCTTCAGCGGCTCGATGACCCTCTCGACCTGCGACGCGAGTTCCTACGACACGTCAATGGCGCTCTACGTCGGTGATTCCTGTGGTGATTGGACCTATGTCGCCTGCAACGGTGACGCCTCCGGTCAGTCCGGATGCCAGAGCTACTATTCCCGGATCGCCAACTACTCGGTCGATGCGGGCGAAACCTACTGGATCCGCCTCGGCGGCTACCAGTCGGCCACCGGCACCGGCACCCTGGAGCTCTCCTACACGCCACGCGGCAACGACTGCAACTCCAACGGGCTGGACGACAGCCTGGACATCGCCAGCGGAAGCAGCTCGGACTGCAACAACAACGATGTCCCGGATGAATGCGATATCGCCGCCGGCATCAGCGAGGATTGTGACGGCGGACCGATTGGCAGCCGCAAGACCGGTTCCAACATGATCGCCTCGTTCTGCAGTGGCTGTCACGGCAGCACCGGGAGCGGCGGGTCGGGCCTGCCCGGCCCCAGTCTTCGCAACAAGACCAGGACCGAGCTGATGGCCAAGCTGTACTCACCCACGGACCACCCGGGTGGCGCATTCAACGAGTTCACACAGGTGGACTTCGCCAACCTCGAGGCGTTCCTCGGTGACGCAGGCTCCTACGGACGCCCCGACGGCGTTCCTGACGAGTGCGGGACCCAGCCCGACTGCGACAACAACGGCACTTCGGACGGCTGCGAACTCGAGGCCGGCACCCAGGTCGACCTCGACTGGAACGGCGTCCCCGACAGCTGCGAAAGCGAGCCATGCCCGTCGGACACCAACAACGACGGTGCAGTGGATGGCAGTGACCTCGCCACCATCCTGGGCTTCTGGGGCACGGACGACCCGGTTGCAGACATCAATGGTGACGGCAACGTCGACGGCAGTGACCTCGCCACCATCCTCGGAGCATGGGGCTTCTGCCCCTGAGTGGCAGACTGAGCTTCCAACATTGAAAAGACAGGGCTCGTCCTTCGGGACGAGCCCTTTTTCATTCAACTCGCAAGCCGTCCAGTCAGTCCCAGTGGATGACGACGGTGTTCTTGAGGGTTCCGACCTTCTCGATCTCCACCTCGACCACATCACCATCGCGAAGGAAGCACTTCGGGTCCCGTGCGGAACCGACTCCGGCAGGCGTCCCGGTCAGGAGGAGCGTGCCAGCAAGCAGCGTCATGCCGCGACTCAACTCCTCGATGAGGGTCGCCACGGGGAAGATCATGTCGGCGGTGGAGGTGTCCTGCACGATGTCGCCGTTCAGGCGGGTCGTGAGTCGCAGGTCCTGCGGATCAGGAACCGTGGCTGCCGGGACCATCTCGGTCATCGGACAGAAGGTATCGAAGCTCTTGCCACGCGAATACTGCCCGCCCGAACCATGCGTCTGCCACCATCGAGCGCTCACGTCGTTGGCGACGGCATACCCAGCGACATGTGCCATGGCATCGGAGGCGCTGACATCAAGTGCATCCTTGCCTATCACCACCGCGAGTTCCCCTTCGTAGTCGACCTGGGGACCGTTATGCGCGCAGACCTCGGGGATCACGATCGGATCACCGTTGCCGGTCAGGGCAGAAGGGTTCTTGAAGAAGACCAGAGGCAGGTCAAGGGCATCGTGGCCGAATTCAGAGGCATGAGCCGCATAGTTTCGACCGATGCAGATGATTGCAGGAGGGAGCTGCGACATGATGAAGGTGCCCTGTGGGTTTGTGAACTGACTTCTCGAGGGAACTACCGGCGTTCCGCGTCGGTGTAGTCATCGCGATCCTGCTTGATCCGGGAATCACGTTCGGCTTCAAGGATTCGGTACTCTTCCATGCCGGCAGGTTCGGGAAAGACGTTGTTGAAATCGAGTGTCTTCATCAATGGAGACTGCTCGAACTCGGCCTCGAGAATGGGTTTCATGCCATCGTAGACCATGCGTTGCTGGTCGGCGGGAGCACGGTTGTAGATGGTCAGTCGGTCAACGAGGGACATCGACTTGTCGGTGAGCACCAGGCTGAAGACGTCACGAACGCTCTTCTCGATGTTCGAGACCAGATCAGTCATCCGTCCTTCGCTGAACTTGTTGACGTAGTCGTGGTTTTCGCTCTCCTTGAAGTAGAGCGTCAGGTCACGAGAGAACTTGATCGCATTTTCAAGGAGTTCCGGCCGGTTGAGAAGCAGGCCTTCCCTGTAGCCGCGCCGGAGCGCTGACTGGACATCACCGAAGGCAAGCCAGGGCCGGTCGAGATAATTGCCGAAGGTCTGCTCCTGAACGAAGATATCGACGGGAAGGTCGTACTTGAGGTTCGGAATCACGCCACCGGAGCCGTAGAGGCTGTCAAGACGATCGAGAAGTTCCTCGGCTGCCAGTTGGTCACCGGATCGGTACAGCTTGCCGACCGCATCGGACATGAAGTTCTCATGGAAGGTGGTGAAGGTGTCACCACCGGCACCACGCGTCTCGTAGTGCTTGTCGTAGAGCTCCATGAATTGTTTGTCGAGGACCTTGATCCAACGTTCGTCGGCGAGACGTCCGGGGTTGTCGTTGCTGAACGGGTCGACGCTCATGATCCCGCTTCGAGCCAGGTACTGCATCGCCTGGATGAAGACACGGTCGTTGTTGATGATGGCGTAGACGCCGTCCTCGTTGTTCGAACGCTCCTCCGCGAACTCCCTACCTCGAGCACCCCAGTAGAGCGCATGGGCCTGAGGGTGACGCCAGTCGATCGGACCCGTGTCACGCGTGAGTTCATACATGAACTGCGGGTCCATGTTGTATTCGTCGATCAGGACCTTCTTCCTGAGGAAGGCGATCAGCTGGCGAGCGGCTTGCGCGTTCTCCTGATTCCCGAAGATCCGATCGAAGGTGCCGTAGATCGGGTCGTTCATCTGGAACCGCTCGATCATGCCCAGGGCTCGGGCATACATGGAATTCTTGGAAGCCATCCACTTCCCCAGATTCATGAGGAAGTCCTTGTCGACGGCGAACTGGTTGGCCCGATCGAATCCGGCAAGCGCCTCGGTCAGCTCGTCGATGAGGACGCCGACCTCGGGATTCTCCTCCTCGAGTTCCTGGAGCGTGTCAGGGGCGTCGGCGATCTCCTTGATCCATTGGATGCGTTGTTCGTGCTCGAAGGGAGGACGACCGAGGAGCAGATGCCATTCCTTGGCCATCTGGCGCTTGTAGTGGAGGTGGGCGTCGTCGGAGACCCCGTCAACCTTGTGGGAGAACCAGAAGGCCAGTTCCTTGTGGAGGGTCAGGTCGTTCGGGTTGTGTCGCAATCCGCTGTTACGAACGAGGTTGATGCCGGCGTTGACCCAGTTCCATCGCTCTTCGGGCGTGTCCGTCATGACGGAGATGTTGTAGGCCATGTTGTGCCCGTGGAAGGACCAGACCTGGCCGAACCGTGGCTGCAACTTGGTGATGAGATCGGCATCCGACATCACCTCGTAGAAGAGCCCCTTCTCCTTCATCATGTTGACCTTGATCCACAGGTAGTCGACGATCAGCCCGCGAAGGGCTCCGATCGCGGTACCGAGCACGACGATGGGAGGCGCTCCCTCGATGGAGACATCCGTGTAGCGAAGACGGGCATCATCTGCACGAGTGATGATCGGGTTCAGCAGGGACCCTGCCACTACAATGGTGCAGATGAATCCGCCAAGGGCTCCAAATTGTATGAATCTGTCACGCATGTTTTAATCCAGCCGGGATGAATACGCGTACCGCAGCACGTCCGTTCACCTGATTCAACCCTGCCCGCTGTAAATGGCCAGCTCCTTTCGACGGAATGCCAGATACCCGACGGCCAGTGAGACCCCGGACCAGATGACGATCAACCAGAACAATTCGAGACCGACCTCGGTCCAGGGGATCAGTCGACCCTCGACCAGCATCTGTGCGGGCCTGACCTCTCCGAAGCGGTTCAACATGAAGTTGACCAGCTCGGCGATCATCGCGATGACCAGCTCGAGGTAGTTGGTCGGACTGTACTGTGCGAGAGAGAGGCCGAGGAAGGGTGCGATCGTGCCTGCGATGAAGATCGCGAAGGACAGCATGCAAGCGACCGGGAACGAAAGGAAGGCTCCCGTGGAGACGGCAAGGACTCCGAGGAAGGCAAGCTTGAACCAGTCGATGAGCATGGCCCGGAAGAAGTTCATCTCGAAGTCAGAGACCTTGTAGAGGACTTCCAGGTCGTCGATGTCCCAGTTCAGGGTCCATCGGGGTGGCGTGAACATCTCGGTCTCGGGATCGAAACTGGCGTTGATGATCTGGATCCTGAGGGTTCCATCATCATCGACCATTCGCGAGGGCACCCTGAGAAACGAGCCCACCGTCGGCACGTACTGCATCGGAGTCCAGTCGCCGGTCTTGGGGAAGGCGAAGATGACGGGGTAGACCTCGTGGGTGTCGGAGGCTCCACAGTGAAAGAGGAAGCGCAGCCGTGATTCCGAACCATCCTTCAGCGTTTTCTTCAATCCGGAGAAGGTCACGACCTTGGATTCGCCTGGAGCGATCTTCCGCTGGTCCGCGCTGAACTCGATGGCGAATTCCTTTGCAAGCCGGGCTCGAGTCTCGAGCTCGGTTCTTTCATTACGGACGATGGAACCGCTCAACTCAGCCTGGTCGTCGATCTTGGAATCAACGAGCTCCCGAAGCTGCTTCGGTCCGATCGTCTTGTACTTGGGCATGGTGCCGGCACGTGCGGTGAGCACCTCACTGCGGACGGCCAGCTCGTCGATCGCATCCTGGGCGGGTCGGGTCTTCATGTATTCGACGGAGATGAAGATCGCGATCGACGCCGTGACGATGCCCACGGTGTTGATGGAGATGATCCCGACCCACTTGCCGAAGAGGTAGGAAAGTCTGGATACCGGCTTCGTCATCACCTGCCAGATCTGGCGATCACGAATCTCGAAGGCCACCGTTGCACAGCCGAGGACCAGGGTCATGCAGGCGAGAAGCATGAACGTGATGGAGATGCTTCGACTGAGATAGGTCTGCAGTTGGTATCGAAGCGGTTCGTTGTCATCGATTCCCAGTGGAATGAGGGGCAGGACCACGACCAGGACGACGATGAAGCCGACTGAGATCTTCAATCGGACCGCTTCCCGGACGACACTCTGGGCGATCGCGAAGACCGGAGTGGGCGCCCCCAGCAGCAGCATGATCAGCCTGGTGAAGAGTGCGAAAGTGATGCTGAGAAAGGCGATTCCCGCGATGCCCAGGATCATGCCTGAATTCGGAGGCGAGTCGTAGCGGCCGTAGATGGCAGCCCCGATCCAGAAGGGCACGGTGAGAGCCGAAGCGCCCAACGTCACCAGCACGAAGGCCCAGGTCATCCCATTCCAGACCAGCGCCAGAATGATCAACGCACTCAGGATCCAGAGGCCGATCGCAAGATCAGGTTGTTCAAGCATGAAGCTCGGAACCCAAGTCGGCATCTCGGAAGCGACCAGGAACATCGCAGCTTCTGCAGCGGCGATGAGTTCGCCTGAATCATTGAAGAACTGGTCCGCGATCTGCGGAAGGCGTTCATCCTTGTAGACGCGATCACCGATCGTCACCGAGCCCTGTTCAGCGAATTCAACCGCGGCACCCTCGCCGGCGGTCAGGTTCGCCATCTCCAGGATTCCGACGATCTCTCGTTCGAGTGACTGGACTCGAAAGGCCTCGATCGAGGTCGGAAGGAAGTACGCACTGACCATCAGCACCAGCAGGACGGACACGATGATCTTGAACCCGCGTGTGCGCTGCCTGGTCAGCATGTAATCATGTACGGCTCGAAACAGACCCATGAAACGCCCTACTCCTTACGCTCGTCGTCGGCATCACCGAGCAGGTCGTCGATGAACCCTGAATCCACGGACTCGTCGACCTTGGGCAGAGGCGTGGGCGACTTGGTTTTCGGCTTGTCGTCGGTCGACGAACCCATCAGTTCATCGAGAACCTTGTCATCGCGTTCGCGGGATTCCGATCTGCTCTCTGAATCGGTCTTCCTGGCGCGCTCGACGGCGATCGGACTGTCTTCAGCTTGATCCGAACTGAGCACGTCGATCAGATCCTCGCCTGCTGCGCCCTCCTCGCGAAGGAACGCCGCGGTAGGGCCGGATTCAGCCGCACCCGAGGTGGCTGCCTGCTCGGCTCGAGCGGATTCGACGATGCCCATGAAGAAGTCCTCAAGACGCTGACGCGGGCTTTCCACGGATTCGATGTGCACGCCGGCGGTTCGCTCCAGGGTCGATTCGACCGCGGAGATCGCCTGGTCGCTGATCTTGGGGATCTTGATCACGGTGTGTTCGGAGTCGGCGAGCAACTCCTTCGCCGTTCCTTCGGCACGTATCTTTCCGCCGTAGAGGATGACCATGCGGTCACAAACGTCCTCGACATCGGAAAGGAGGTGGGAACTCAGGAGGATCGTGGTGCCCTTGCGTCCGAGCTGTTCGATCAGTTCCTTGACCTGACGCGTACCAAGCGGGTCGAGACCCGACGTGGGTTCATCGAGAATGAGGAGATCGGGATCATTGATCAGGGCCTGGGCGATGCCGATTCGACGGGCCATGCCCTTGGAATACTCACCCACCTTTCGGTGCGCGACCTGTCCGAGGCCGACCATGTCGAGGAGCTCGTCGACGCGGCGCTTTCGGATGCGGTGATCGAGTCCGAAGAGTTTGCCGTAGTAGTCGAGCGTTTCACGAGCATCGAGGAACCTGTACATGTAGGTCTCTTCGGGGAGATACCCGATGCGCTTCTTGATCGAGACGTGGGAAGGGTCCTTGCCGAAGACCGCCAGCTTTCCCTGGGTCTTCTTCAGAAGACCCAGGATGAGCTTGATGGTGGTGCTCTTTCCGGAACCATTTGGCCCCAGAAGCCCTAAGACCTCGCCTTGGCGGACCTCGAGATCCACGCCGTCGACTGCACGTGCCTTCGCCCTGAACCAGAAGTCGTTGAAGACCTTGCTCAGTCCGACTGCTTCGATGATGTTGTTGGATTGACCCGAAACCATCAGAGTACTGCTCCGTCTCAGTTGTCCTTGCCGTTGCCGTCGTTTTCCCGACCCAAGCCACCGGAAGCGTCACGTTCCAGACGACGGCCGGGGCCCTCGAGGATCATCTGGCTGCGGCCCCACTGGAAACCGCGGATCAGATCGCCCTCTTCAGCCAATCTCGCATTCTTCTTGCGCTGCAGCTCCGCGTCACGGCGCATCTGCATGACATCCTCGGAACTCTCGATCCCGAGCTGGATCCGTGCGAGGTTAAGCGGCACGGAGAAGATCTCAAGCTGGTCGTTCTGGAAGACATCACGATAGGCCTCGAGCCAGATGCGCCTGGAAAATTCGGTGGGGTTCTCACGATACGTCGGCGCCAGGGTCTCGATGCGACGAAGTTCGCTGGAAAGTCGGGTCTCGAGTGACGACTGATAGGCCTGGGCCTGGTCGATGATGCGAGCTGAATCTCCAGCGACATCATCACGCTCGAAGCGCGCGCCGATCAGTTGCATGATCCGGTCTGAATTCTCCATGTCACCACTGGTAAGCGCGTTGGAATACTCGTCGATCAACCTGATGAGATCAGGGTAGGCACGTTCGCCGGCAACCTTGGTGAATTCCTTGGCGACTTCCTGTCGGGCATTCTCCACCCGCTCCTTGGCCTCTTCACGAGCCACCTGGACCTCACGACGCTTGGCACGGATGGCCAACGGAGCGATCCGGTTGTTCAGGGCCACCTTCAGCAGTTCGATTCCGGAGTCAAGCGAATCGAGCGTTTCCTGTGCCCGCTGACGAACACGTTCGGCTGGCTCTTCCTGCAGTTCGATGAACTCATTGAGGGTGAATTTCGACCCTTCAAGGACCATCCCACGCTTGAGTGCGTTCTCGACGAGGAGATCCGCCTGCTCCGGGGAGAGCTCACGAAGGAAGCTTGCGGCATTCTCGATGGCGTAGGAAGCCTCGATCTCGCAGTGAGCCAGATCCCCTTCGGCCATGATCAGATAGCCGTCGAACTGAGGGCGGAGCTGTTCATTCTCCGAACGGCTCTCATCCTTCTCGGCTCGCATCGGCTCCATCTGCTTTTCCGCGTTCTTCTGCAGGGGCCAGAAGGCTCGGAGCATCCTGATGTCGCGGATCTGGGGAACGATGACCACTTCACCAACCGGGTAGGGCCAGAAGGGATGAAGACCGGGACCGACCTGCTCCATTCCGGGCTCGCCGACGATCGCGCCGAAACGCGTCTGCACACCGAGATCCCCTTCCTCGACGGTCTGGAAACCCGAGAAGAGGAAGACCGCGAGCAGGGCAAGCATGCCCAGCTGGAGAATCCTGAAGCTCAGTCGAAGGGCATCGGCGAAACTCTGGTTTGCAGGATCCATGGCCTCGCGCAAGGCAGCTTCGGAGCCCGCCTCCGCCGTGACCACGAATTCAGCCGACGCCGTACGACGGGGAAGTTCGCTTTCCAGCGTCTCCTCATCGACGAGATCATCGAGATGATCCTCGTTGTTGTCCTGTTCGGTCATGGCTCAGGAACCACCCTTGGTATCGGAGGACGAAGCGGTCCGAGGTCCCCCGTAACTGGAATCCGGAAGCGGAATGCCGTTCACATTGGTATCGGCGTCGAGGTCAAGCAGGTGGAAGGGAGCCCTGGTGGTATCCGTGATGAAGGTCGTGTTCCCGGTCAGGCTTGCCCGAAGGGTGTCACGCCAGGCGAGAAGAATCGCCAGCTCGGCTTCCTTCTGCATCTCCTGATAGAAGCGGTCGGCCTGTTCATTCCCCTCGGACTCGATCTTGGAGGCCCATTGGGAGGCGAAGTTGCGGATGGTGTCGGCCTGGGTTCGAGCCTGGCTCTCGAGGTTCTCCGCTTCGGAGCTCCCTCGCACGCGTTCGGCCTGGGCAAGCGACGATTGAACGCTGGCCATGCGCCGAAGTACCGAGATGCTCGTCGACTCCGGCAGGACGATGCGACTGATGCCGAGGGTCACCGGCTCCACGCCGTTCTTGGCCGAGGCCTGCATGTCCTTGAGGATGTCCTGCTCGACCAGGGCGATGTTGCTCTCCTTGCCGATCAGCTCGGAGAAATTCACGCTGCCCATGAGACGCAGCGCACCCTGCAACTGCTGTCCGAGGTCCGACGACGCACGGTCGACCGATTCGTAGCTGTTGAAGAATTCGAGGACCGGGCTGACCGAAGCGTCCGCCGCTTCATCATCGTCGATCTGCCAGAGCATGAAGGCCTTCACCAGGACCTGCTGGCCGTCCTTGGTGAGCACGGTTTCCAGTGGCGACTCGATGAGCTGCTTCCTGGTGTCAAGCTTGGTGATCTGGTCGATGAAGAACGGAGCCTTGAAGTGAAGCCCCGGCTCACGAACCACTTCGACAGGTTTTCCGAAACGTGTCTTGATGGCGACTTCGTGATAATTCACCGAATAGGTCGTGTTGAATCCGACCAGGATCAGGACGATCAGAAGCCCGATGAAGATTGCAATGGTCTTGTTCATCGTTCAATGTTCCCATGACGCATGACGGAACGGTTCATCAACCGCCCTGCTTGCGCTGGATGTTCTCCTCGAGATTGAACCCGACGTCGGGTTCACGCATCTGGATGTTCATGTCGACCCGTTCCGGGGAGGGGCCGAGGATGTATTTCATGCGGACGCTGTTCAACGTGGTTGCGAGCACGTCCATGATCATTCGCTGGCGATAGAGTTCGGGAGCGGCGTGGAAGGCAGCGGACTGACCAAGGACCTCGGATGCGGTCTCCTGCGCGTCGGTGATGATCTCCCAGCGCCTGGCCCGCGCCTGGCTGATGAGACTGGCTGCCTGGGCTCGCCCCTCGATGAGCAACTGTTCGATCTCGGCTCGCATGACGCGTGCCTCGTTCGAGTCGATTCCCTGCTCGTCCTCGATCTCCTGAAGTTTCGTGATGAGACCGACCACGAGATCGGCGCGTTTGGAATCACCGACGAGGGCGCCCATGGTCACGGCCACGGATCTCTTCGCTTCCTCGATGATCTTCCGTGCATTCTCCAGTTCGATCGACATGTCCTCGTAGCTGGCCGCGGATTCACCCGCGGGACGAAGCCATGGGATCACCAGGGAGACGACTTCGACGCCGGTTCCCATGGCATCGAACTCATCCTGAACCTGTTCCTGCAGACGAGTCAGCAGCGAACGGCCCTTGGGCGAGAGGACGTCATTGAGAGACTGGCGGGCGAGGAACTGGCTCACTTCGCGGAGGGCCACGGACTGGAGAGCCTGTTCCCTCATGTCCAGCTGGGATCGAGTGCGGAAGGTGTCGCTCGAGAACTGCAGGAAGTCGATCAACTTGCCGCTCTTCACGCGCCACCGAAGGATGATGTCGGCATCGATCAATGCGAATCTCGAACCGAGAGAATCACGAAAATCAGTCGACGACGAGTTTGCGGATGATTCGGCCCCGTCGGCATCAGGCTGGTTGCCCACCTGGTTGGCCCGATCCATTCCCTCGACTGCACGACGCACGCGTTCGGACATCGCGGGAGCGGCGACCAGGAAGGAACGTCTTTGGGGAACCGTCGACTCACGGGACCAGAGATTGATGTCCGGGTAGAAGTCCTCGACCGGCCCGAGGGGCAGGTCACGCAGCCGCCCGACGTCATAAGTCTCGACGGTCTCGAAGGGCCAGGGAAGCTTGAAGACCACCTCACCCTGCCGCACGTCACCGACGACCTGGCCGAATCGGAGGCGGACCCCCTGCTGGTTGGGCTCGACCACGACGATGGTGGAGAGCAGCAGCAACGCCACCACGGCGAAGACTATGAGCCAGGCAACGCTTCGGAGCAGGAGCTGATAGCCCCAGGAGCTGGTGATGTCGAAACCGAACTGGTAGTTGACCGCCTCGTTGATGCTTCGCACGATCGAGTCGGGAGCGGCGAGAAGACTCAAGATCCTCGAATCGAAGGCGGGGCGAGGTGTCTCGCCGGCTCGACGAGGACGGTAGAGGTTCAGGACGAAGTTCAGGAGGATCTCGCCGGCGACCGCGAGCATGAAGATCAGGATGCCGTGGGAGACGATTCGCATGGCACCGGTCTTCTCGAACAACGTGAAGACGATGCCCACCGCGATCGCGAGACAGACCAGTGCGTTGCCGACCATGAAGCCGGCACCACCCCTGAGATTCTGCCATTCAGCCTGCTTGGACATCCCCGCCACGAACCGGCTGAGGATGAAGGCGACCACGGCGAAACCGAGGCAGATCGCAATCTGCCATCCGGCAGAGGTCCCGACGCTGAACTGCGACTGGAGGTTGGCGATGTTTTCCGGATCCTCGAGACGACCGAACCAGAGGAAGGTCATCACCGACAGGAGGATCAGGATGCCCGCCACCAGCAGGCTGGCGATCGGGAGCATCCACCTGTACATCTGTCGGAGTCGCCTGGAGGCCAGTCCTGACTCGTCACGGCTGGTGTTGAAGATGGAGGCCTCGGGACGCGCATCCCTGAGCTCGCTCTCCTCGAGGGTTTCCAGGCGTTCGAGACGGTGTTGGTGGAAGACCACGATCAGTGAGATCCACACCAGAATGCCGGTCAGCGCGTAGAGAGCGCCGATGGTCATGGTGGTATCGCGGCCGATGATGCCGTAAAGCATCAGGGTCAGCCCGATCGCGAGTTGGAAGAGCAATCCGAAGCCAGCAACTCGGGTGGCCTGCTGGTATGCGAAGTGGTCGACTCTCATGCTGTCTGAACCATCCCAGTGTGGGGAGGACGGGGAAACCTGGAATTGCCATCCGAAGCAACTCGAGAGGCCCCCGACTCGGGGTCAAAATGAACGCCGCTGGCGCACGTCCCCCCCCAAACAGTCCGACCTCGGGTACAAAACGGGACGAACAAGCCTTCTGCGGGATACGTACCTGACCGGGTACCGGTTCGGCGTCCCGGTACTTTAATCTACTCAAGCCAGAGATGTGGGCTGACCAGAGACCGCATTCTGAAGCTGGCCACCGTCTTTTCACTCCACCCACCCCCCCGAGAGCCAGAACCGACATGTCGTTTCTCGAGCAGTTCTTCGCGATCACGAAAAACACCTTCCAGGAGAGCATCCGACAGCCGGTGGTCTTCGTGATCGCCGTGACCGCGACGCTCTTCATCGTCCTGAGCCTCGCTCTGGCCACATTCACCCTCGATAGTGACCAGCAGATGTACATCGACATCGGGCTCTCAAGCGTCTTCCTCGCCGGGGTGATCGGATCAGCCTTCATCGCCACCAACGTCCTGACCCGCGAGATCGACAACAAGACCGTGCTGACGGTCGTTTCGAAGCCGGTACCTCGCCCGATCTTCATATTTGGGAAATTCGTGGGTGCGGCCGTCTGCCTGCTGGTGCTGATGATCTACCTGATCCTCGTCTTCATGGTGGTGGAGCTTCATGGATCCATGGAGACCGCGGCAACGAAATTTCACATGCCGGTCATCGTGTTCGGGTTGTGCGGCCTGGTCTTCGGCATGTGCGTGGGGATCTGGTGCAACTTTTTCTACGGATGGGCGTTCGGATCGACCACCCTGGTGACACTGGTGCCGGTATCGGCACTGGTCTACATCCTTTGCCTGGTCTTCGGGCGAGAGTGGGTCTCCCAGTCGATCGGAACCGAGTTCGACAGTCAGCTCTGGATCGCGGCGGGCATGCTCTTCGTCGCCGTCCTCATCCTCACCTCGATCGCGATCGCGGCATCCACCAGGCTGGGACAGCTGCTCACGCTCGTGGTGACCTGCGGCTTCTTCATGCTGGGGCTTCTGTCGGACTGGCTCTTCGGTCGACCTGCAGCCCAGCTCATGAGCCGTATCACCGAAAACGGGGTGGACCCGGATGTGGCCGTCACCCCGGCGTCACTCCAGGGAATCGAGCTGTTCGAATACTGGGGCCTGAACCTGGCGCACAAGGTCGTCCCGAATTTCCAGGTCTTCTGGCTGGCTGACGCCGTGAACCAGGGGCACCCGATCCCCATGCAGTACGTGCTGATCACCGTCGGCTACGGCATGCTCCTGATCGGCGCGGCGCTCTGCATCGCGATCATGCTGTTCCAACGACGTGAAGTCGGCTGAGTGTCCAGACGTCCGGGCCGGGTAACCGACTGATTCGACTAGGTTTGCGAGGCGACGGCCTCACTCCCAGCTCTGGTAGTCCGCTCGAATCCCTCGACCGCTCAGGACGAGGCCGAGAGCGATCGGACAGACCGCGGTCATCGCGAAAAAGACGAGGGGCCAGACCAGTATGCGACTGCGAAGAACCTCCTCGGTGGGCACCGCATTCTGGATCTGCTCAGTCGTCATGCCGCGATCCTCCATGAATTCCTTCACGCCCTCGCCAAGATGCAACTGATACTGCACGTTGAGGTCGAGGGTCAGGAAGCTGAAGCCGATCCCCAACAGAATCATGACCAGTCGACCGACCGCCCAGATGCTGATGAGCCTGGGGCCGCGACGCCTTCGTTTGCAGGTCAGGATCCCACCTACCAGGAGCATCACGCCGAGAACCAGGCAGATCAGGATGATGACGGTCTGCCCGATCACCAGGGCCGTCGGTACCGCGACGGGATCGATGCCCATCATGGCCGACTGAAGCCAGGGGCCCAGGAAGATGCCGGCCAGTCCGATCAACAGCCAGACCAACCCGAGGACGCTGTAGAGGATCGAGATCGTTCCGACCACGAGAGGCCATCGTGAGGGCTCGGCATACGCCCCGAATTCCGCATCAGTCAACGGTGGAGTCGTCTTGGTCATCGTGATGACGTCCTTTCGTGAAACTGCCCCAGCGACAGGCAAGGAGCCAATCCGTTTTCAAAGGAGACTGCGAGCCAGTGCGATCGCTGCATCCCGATCCTGGATGCGACCTTCAAGCTGGGCATCGTACACGGCATCGAGTATCGACTTGAAGCGAGGGCCGGGCTCCATGTCCTCGGCGATCAGATCGTTGCCATTCAAGTATGGATCGGGAGCGAGCCCACTGGCCCGGAGTTCAGCGAGGTCACGTGAGACGTCAGCAGCGAGCGATGGATCGGTCACCCCGACCAGTTCGAGTGAAACCGGAAAGGCGTCGCGAACCGCAAGACGCTTGCGGCCGGCCACGCCGAGCGAAGTCCACGAATCAAGAATCGCCAGGCAGCTCTCGAAGATCGAGATCAGCTCACGATGCTCCTGATTGGAAAGCAGCAGCGCAGAGCGGAGATGATCGGCGTGTTCGGTGGTTCGAGGGCCGCCACGATCCTGGTTCCAGGCCGCGAGTCCGTGGATCGGTGGTCGTTCTTCACTTCCCAGGGCGTCCAGCCCCGACTGCTCGGCCGAGCGGTTCGTGGCCTCCAGGAGCACCGGCGCATCCATGCCCAACTCCTCGAGCAGCATCATCGCCCGTGTTCGGCTGGGATCTCGCAGCATCCGCCGCAGTTCACCTCCGATGCGTTCCCGGCTCACGCCTTCGAGC
Source organism: Phycisphaerales bacterium (assembly GCA_029246705.1). GTDB lineage: Bacteria > Planctomycetota > Phycisphaerae > Phycisphaerales > SM1A02 > JAKVBQ01. Next base: position 29,398 of record JAQWMQ010000035.1, read on the forward strand.
TCGCCAGTGGTGCTCCTGATCGCCTGGGCCGTCGATGGATCGATCTCGAGATCGAACCGTGCGGTGAAACGAACCGCACGCAGCGCTCGCAGGTGGTCCTCACGCATTCGTTCAAGTGGATCCCCCACCGCCCGCAGAAGACGCTGCTTGAGATCCGACGCACCATCGAAGTAGTCGATGAGGGTCCCGGTGGCCGGATCCTCGAAGATCGCGTTGATGGTGAAGTCGCGCCGGGCTGCGTCGGAGCGTTCATCGGAGAAGGTGACCGACTCGGGATGACGACCATCCTCGTAGACCCCGTCGCTCCGAAACGTGGCGACTTCGACCGACTGACCTCCACGTCGAACCAGCATCACCCCGAAGGATTCCCCCACACCGACCGCATTTCGAAAGAGTTCCTGGATCCGCTCCGGCCGGGCATCGGTCACGACATCGAAATCGGATGGCTCGATGCCCAGCAGGCGATCCCGGACGCACCCACCCGCGAAGTAGGCGACATGACCATGGGACACCAGGTGGTCGGCAACCCATGTGGCCATGGAACGGGGATCAAGTTCTTCACGCGGGTGCGTAGACACCTGGAGACCTCCTCAACCTGGCGAGGGCCCCTCTCCGGAACCCTTGCGAGGCCATCGTCCTCGGGATCGTTCCCGGAGCATAGCCCGGGCCTCGAGCCGCAAGCCGTCAATCTCGTCCCGAAGGGTCTTCAAGGCCTGATCCGGGCCATCGGCGAGCATCTCTTCCGTGGTGCGAGGCGTTCCGGCAATGGAGATCATGCGTCCCCTGAGGCGAGGCAGCGTTCGCCCACGAGGCCAGATATCAAAGGCTCCCTCGACCGCGATTGGAAGCACCGTCGCCTTGGAACGCTTCAGGAGCAGCGACATGCCACGCTGGAACTCGGCGATGTAGCCGTCATCGCAACGCGTGCCCTCTGGATAGATCAGCACGCACCGACCCGACTCGAGTTCCTTCAGCGCCGCCTTCAGTGAACCCTTGTCTCCAGCGCTTGCCGCGACCGGCACTGCGCCGAAGCTGTGGATCAGCAGTCCGAAGGGCTTGAACTTGAACAGATGCGCTGATGCGATCGCGGAGAACTGACGGTTCGAGACCAGCCCGCCATTGAGCATCGGGTCGTAGAAGGACTGGTGGTTGGACAGGAAGAGCACCGGCCCGGTGGTCGGCACGCGTTCCCTGCCGATGAAGCGCGTGCGGTAGATGATCCGAATCCAGAGCTCACAGAGAAGGCAGAAGAGATCCCACCAGAAGATCACGTACCAGGCGTGACCGGGAACCCGCTTGCCCACCCTGAATCGACCATTGAACAGATTCAACCGGAAACTCCAGTGACGCCGGGAGATGTTGCAAGCACGAGTTCGACGAGTCGATCCACCACGGTCTCGAGTGACAGTTCACTGGTATCCAGCGTGGTGGCACCCTCCGGGACCTTCAAGGGACCATCGGTCCGGGTCTCGTCTCGGCGGTCACGATTCCTGATCGATCGAAGCACCTCGTCGTAGTCGGCAGACTGGCCGGAACTGCGGGACTGCAGAACCCGTCTGTTCGCACGTACTTCCGGACTCGCATCGAGATAGAACCGGAACTGGGCATCAGGGAAGACGACGCTGCCCTGATCACGTCCTTCAGTGACCAGTCGTGGATGCTTCGCTGCAATCGAACGCTGGGCGCGGACCATGCGTCCCCGAACCTGAGGATTGCCGGCGACGACCGAGACCCGGTCATCGACGTCCTCTTCACGAATTCGCTGTCCGACCGGCACGCCATCCACGAGCAGCGCCGGGGGGTTCGAAGACCAATCGAAATCGAGTTCGATCTGACGCGCGGCCAGTGCGATACCGTCCACGTCCGAGGGATCCACTTGCTTGATGATGGTCCTCAGCGCGACCGCCCGATACATGGCTCCGGTATCGAGACTGTCCAGTTCAAGGCGTTCCGCCAACTGGTGGGCCACACTGGTCTTGCCTGTCCCGGCGGGACCGTCGATGGTGATCACCATCCGCTCGTTCCCTGAAGGTCGACTGTTCATCGGGTGATTCTCCGTCAGGAGTCTTCACTCAGGTCGGATTCAGTCTTGGGTTCGTCATCCTCGACATCCACATCATCGACATCCACATCATCGAGTTGTGCATCAACCTCGTCGGAGTCCACCTCGGATGGATCAAGCTCTTCTTCCTTGCCGTTGTCGGTACCGGTATCGGCGTCGGTATCGGCATCGGTATCGGTATCGGTATCGGTATCGGCACCGGTGCTCGTCTCGGAGTCATCACCTTCGGACTCTGATCCCGTGGTTTCCGGGAATTCCTCCTCGAGCAGTGCCTCGAGATCCTCCTCCTCGAGCTGACCGAGTGCCTCGGCGAGAGAACGCCGAGCAGTGCGAATGCCGTCGACCGGGTTCTTCGATCCCTGGAAGTTGATCGCAAGGGTGTTCAGGTAACCGACGCTGAGTATGGAATCGATCGCCTCGTCGAGTGCAAGCCCCTTCTTGCGACCGGTGATCGTCGCCTCGATGCCTCCGGCATAGGGAGCGAGCTTGCGAAGGGTCTCCTTCGGATCCGAGGAGGTTTCCGCGTGGCCGAAGCTGGGGAACGACCCGATGCGGAAACCACCGACCCGCTTGATCAAGTCCGTCAGCTTGTCAGGATCGTCGGTCAGGCCCTTGGTCGGGGCGATCAGGAGATTGAGATCGAACTGGTCGATCTTGCCGATCGCGTCCTTGATGCCGTCGATCGTCAATTCGAAGGCGTCCTCGTCATCAGCGGGTGCTTCGCAGGAGACCGAAAGTGCATTGCATCCCAGTCGATTCGCCGCGATCGCCAGTCGATTGATGCGTTCCAGCGTCGCGTCCCGTTGTTCATCGGTCTCGAACGCGAACAACAGCGGCTGCTCCTCGACGAGGATGAGCACCGGGCACCCCGCCTTGTCCGCGTTGTCACGAAGCTGGTCGAAGATCTCGATGGGGCTGCCGGCGAACATCGAAGCCGGGACGTTCAGTCCTCGCAGGTCGAATTCACGCATGGCGAATGCGGGAATGTCCACCAGAGCGACTTCGCCTGACTTGACGAGTGCCTTGAGACTGCCAACTGAAAGCGTGAGTAGGATCTGGGCCTGCACGAGACGGGACTCCTCGAACCATCAGGGGATAGGGCCGCCATGCGCGGAGCGGGGAAGTCTAACACGAGGATCGAGGATGCACGTCGAATCCGATGGATGGCGCACGTGAACCCTCTGCACATTCAGATGCCTTGAAATCGGACGTCCCGGGCCGGGAACATAAGAAAGCGCCGGCCTGGCGGCCGGCGCTTTCCGGAGGGGAGAAAGATAAGCTCGTGTACGTGCCCCCCGGGGCACGGAATAAACGAACGATAACATTAGAAGCGCGCGATAGCAAATCAATGTTGCCTATCTTACCTAGAGTGCCGATATTCAGCCGCCAATCATGATTATCAGACCCCTGCAGAGTTTCGACGGATTCCCAATCATCGCTATCATGCCGACCCATTGCACCTGCTTTGCTCACCTGAGTGAGCCAGATCCGTTGAACCTGGAGTCACCATGGCCACCCCCACCGACCGACAGTATTCCGAATCACACGAGTGGTTCCTCCATCAGGAGGACACCGTGACCATCGGCATCACCAAGCATGCCGCGGATGAACTCACCGACATCACCTACGTCGAAATGCTCCCCGTGGGCACCGACATCGCCCAGGGCGGGTCGATCGGCGAGGTCGAATCAGTGAAGACCACCGCCGATGTGATCAGCATGGTCGCCGGTTCGATTTCAGAGGTGAACGACAACGTCACCAACGATCCTTCACTCGTGAACAGCGATTCCTATGGTGAAGGCTGGTTGGTCAAGCTCAAGGTCTCCGATGTGTCAGCACTCGGAGAATTGATGGACGGAGCCACCTACGATCGACTTCATGGCGACTCCTGAATCAGACACAACCAACGGGATAGACCACGAACCGACCACGATGGAACTTGGCATCGAGGTCACGAACGTCCACAAGACCTTCGTGAGCGGTGAACGTGCGGTCAATGCCCTTGACGGCGCGAACCTGTCCATCGACGACCCGGGCTTCTACGCGATCATGGGCGCATCGGGTAGCGGCAAGAGCACGCTTCTGCACCTGCTTGCCGGCCTGGACGTCGTCAATGAGGGGGAGATCATCGTGTCGGGCGTGCGGGTCGACCGACTTTCCGAGGCCGAACTGACCCTCTATCGAAGACGGAAGATCGGGGTGATCTTCCAGCAGTTCAACCTTCTCCCGACGCTCACTGCACTTGAAAACGTGATGCTTCCGGGGGTGCTCGACCGCATTCCAGAACGCGAATCACTTGATCGCGGCCGCCAACTGCTTGCGGAACAGGGGCTCGAGGGACGAATGACCCATCGACCGGAGGCACTGAGTGGCGGTGAACAACAACGAGTCGCCATCGCGAGGGCGCTGTTCTTCAAGCCACAGGTGCTCTTTGCCGACGAGCCCACCGGAAATCTCGACTCCGCATCGAGCGACCGACTGTGGGCCACCCTCGGCGAAGTCGCCGAGCAGCGACAAATGATCGTGCTCATGGTCACGCACGAGGCCGATGCCGCCGCGCATTGCCGCCGTGCATACGTACTTCGTGACGGCCGAATGGCCGGGAGTCTCGATGTCGAAGGGCTCGACTCATCCGAGTTGGCAGCTCGCGTTGCGACACTTGCGCGGCCGTCGTAGCCGCACGGTGCTGCTGGGTTGTTCGGTGGTACTGGCCAGCGCCCTGGTCAGTGCTGTGGGCAGCGGCATGAACTCGATGCAGTCGAGCCTCGAGAACCGGATCGACAAGGCGATCGGCAAGACCGACGCCAGGGTGGTCCACGAGAGCGGTTCGCGATTCGACAAGAGTCTCGTCGAGATCATCTCCAAGGCTCCTGGCGTGCAGATCGCCGGGAGCAGGCTCTACGGCTCGCTGACCCTGGCCAGGAGTGATGGCAGGCTCGACGAGGATGGTCGCCTGAAGCGAGTGACCGCCAACGCACGTGGCTCGGATCTCGATGCCGACAACGGCTTCGAGCAGATCGAACTCGAAAGCGGACGTCATGTCGCCGCCGAGAACGAGATCATCATCGACCCCCTCACCGCCCGAAGACTTGATGTCGGGATCGGCGATCTCCTGAGCGTGCAGCGATTCGGCGAGCCGATCGAACTTGGCGTGGTCGGGATCGTCAAGAGACCGATTCTCGGCGCGCTTCAGCGTCCTCAGGTCTATCTCACACGATCCACGCTCTCCAACGCCGTGGGGAACGGAGACCTGATCGACCTGTTCTCGATCGTCATCGACGACGACCTTGATGTTCCGAGCTGGGTCGAGGCGAACCAGGCACTGGTTAAACCCCCACTGCTCCTGGAGCCCAGCGAACGCATACGGGCAGGGTTTGAACGCCAGGTCGCCGGTGGCAAGCTTGCCTTCATCTTCGCCGCCATGGCCGGGTTTCTCGCCTGCTCGCTCATCGTGACCACGGGAATGACCACCGGCGTCGCCGAACAGCAACGCGAGATGGCGATGGCCCGACTGATCGGAGCATCGAGATCCCATCTCTTCGTATCCCAGATCCTCTTCGGGATGCTGATCTGCACCGTCGCCGGCACCCTTGGCATCCCCATCGGCAATCTCCTCGCCTTCTCCCTGGTGAGCTGGTACGCCGAATTCCTGCCAGCCGGTTTCCAGATCTCACTGCTGGCGGCACTGCTGTCGGTGATCGGTTCATGCGGTGCGGGCCTGATCGGTTCCCTGCTGCCTGCATGGCTTGCCTCACGCGTCACCCCCATCAGTGCACTGGCCGTTCACGCGCAGCCACCACGGGTGCAGGGCATCGTCCTGTGTGGAGTCATCGGGCTGGCAATGCTGGGCACCCAGTTGCTCCTGGCCCTCATCCCCGAGAATCAGGTTCGATTCTGGACCTACAGCCTGCTGGGTCTTCCCCTGCTGTCGATCGGCTGGTTTCTCCTTGCCGTACCGGTCGCCTGGTTGCTCTTTCGACCCGTTGGCGGTCTCTGCGAACGAGTCCTGTCTATTCCCAGGGGACTGCTTCGGGGCTCACTGCTTGCATCACCCTTCAGGATCGGCCTGACCTCGGGAGCCCTGATGGTCGGACTTGCGATTCTCACCAGCACCTGGAGCAACGGCCAATCGTTGCTCGACAGCGTGATGGAGCGCGTGCGCTTTGCCGATGGTTTCATGTTCAAGACCACCGGACTGAGCCTGGAGGAACAGGATCGTCTCACCGCATTGCCCGGGGTGATGGCATCATCCCCGGTGGGGTACCTGCCGCTTCGAGTCGACTCGGAACTGCAACTCGGGATCAGGGGCTTCGACACGCAGAATGTGATCTGCGTGGGGTTCGAGACCGAATCATTCCTCGAACTCAACCGACTGGACTGGGTCCGTGGCACGCCCGAGGAAGCCGTACCACGACTGCTTGATGGCGACGCCATCCTGGTAGCGGAGCAGTTTCTCATCGCCCGGGAGATCGAGGTCGGAGACAACGTTCTCCTTGGCCCGCCGAATCGACAGAGATCCTTCGAGATCGTCGGAGTGGTCGGCGCCGCAGGCCTCGACATTGCCACGCAGTTCTTCGGGATCAAGTCGCTCTACATGGAACACGCCGCCAGCTGCGTATTCATGGACTTCGATGCGGTCGATGAGCACTTCAACACGCGAGAGGCCTACATCCTCCAGGTGATCCTGGATCCCGAACTCGACGAAGATGGTGAAAAGGCGCTGGCAGAAGCCGCCAGTACCGCGGTGCCTGGCTCGCTCTTCAGCAGCGGACGTGCGATCAAGAAGTTGATCGGGGAAGTCGGGTCGACCATTCTCGGCATCTCGAGTTCAGTCGCTCTTGTCGCCCTGCTGCTTGCCTGCTTTGCCGTCGGCAACGTGGTCGCTGCCGGAATAGCGTCTCGAAAATACGAGTTCGGCGTGCTTCGCGCGGTCGGAGCACCCAACGGGACGGTTGGGCGGATCGTGCTCGGCGAAGTGCTGGTCATGGCCTGCACCGCATCGATCATCGGATTCGGCATGGGGATGCACCTGGCCTGGATGGGCACCACCCTGTACCGGGACCTGGCCGGACTGATGCTCGAACTGGTCGTGCCCCTGGCTCCGATCCTGCTGGGTATCCTCGTGATGACCACACTCACGGTGGCCGCAGCCGTTCCTGCGATCCTGGGACTGTTGCGCAGGCCGACTCGCGAGTTGCTCGCATCAGGACGGTGATCAATGCATCAGGGCGGCTTCCAGATCAAGAGTGACTTCGAGCCCACCGGTGACCAGCCGAAGGCGATCCAGGAGCTGACCGAGGGCATCCGTTCCGGGCGCCGCTACCAGACGCTGCTGGGCGCGACCGGAACCGGCAAGACCTTCACCATGGCGAACCTGATCAAGGAGACGAGCAAGCCCACCCTGATCGTCAGCCACAACAAGACGCTCGCCGGGCAGCTGTTCGAGGAGATGAGGGAGCTCTTCCCCGAGAACGCGGTGAGCTACTTCGTCTCCTACTACGACTACTACCAGCCGGAGGCGTACATCCCGCAACGGGACATCTACATCGAGAAGGATGCATCCCGGAACCAGGAACTCGATCGACTGCGCCTCGCCGCCACCAGCAACCTGCTCAGCCGGGACGACGTGATCGTCATCGCCAGTGTCTCCTGCCTGTACGGACTCGGTTCACCCTCCGAGTACGCCAAGCGCGTGATCGCCTTGCAGAAGGGCATGCAGCTTGAACGCCGACCGTTCCTGCTCGGACTCGCCGAGATGCAGTACACGCGACGGGACATCGACCCCGAAAGAGGCTGCTTCAGGGTGAAAGGCGACTGCATCGAGGTCTACCCAGCCTACGAGACCTTCGGGGTCAGGATCGACCTCTGGGGTGACGAGATAGAGAGCCTGCAGCTGTTCGACCCCATCAGTGGCGAACTGCTCGCGGAGGAACAGCGCGTCTTCATCTTCCCCGCGGTCCACTACGTCATGCCGGAGGACCAGAAGACCATCGCGATGGGCGAGATCCGCGAGGAACTGGATGAGGCGGTCTTGAAGCTGCGATCCGACGGACGCCTGCTCGAGGCACAGCGCCTGATGGGCAGAACCCGCTACGACCTCGAGATGATCAACGAGGTCGGCTACTGCAGCGGCATCGAGAACTATGCGCGTTTCTTCGACGGCCGGGCACGAGGAACCAGGGCTTTCTGCCTGCTGGACTACTTCCGCTCGATACCGGATCGGGCAGAAGACGACTGGCTGGTGCTCATCGACGAGTCCCACGTGACGATTCCTCAGATCAAGGGCATGTTCCATGGCGATCGCGCACGCAAGCAGACACTCGTCGATCATGGGTTCCGGCTGCCGAGCGCACTCGACAACCGCCCGCTCAAGCTCGATGAGTTCGAGGAACTGTCACCACAGATCGTCTATGTCTCGGCGACCCCTGCGAACTACGAACTCGAGAAGTCCGATGGAGTGGTCGTCGAACAGGTGATTCGCCCCACCGGCCTGATCGACCCGCCGGTGGAGGTGCGGAGTGCGCGTGGGCAGGTTCCGGATCTCCTTGCTGAAAGCCGCAAGCGCGCCGCTGCGGGGGAAAGAACCCTCGTCACCGCACTGACCAAGCGACTGTGCGAGGAACTCGCCAACTACCTGCAGGAGGAAGGCGTCCGGGTGCGCTACCTGCACAGCGAGATCGACACGCTCGACCGCCTCGAGATTCTCGCGGACCTGCGCAGTGGCGATTTCGACGTGCTGGTCGGCGTGAACCTGCTCCGGGAAGGCCTCGACCTGCCGGAAGTCTCCCTGGTCTGCATTCTCGATGCCGACAAGCAGGGCTTCCTGCGATCGACCTCGAGTCTCATCCAGACGATGGGCCGCGCGGCACGAAACGCGAATTCGACTGCAATCCTCTACGCGGACACCATCACCCCCGAGATGCAGGCCGCGATGGACGAGGTCGCTCGTCGACGGGAACGCCAACTCGCCTACAACGAGGCGCATGGCATCACGCCGGAAACGATCCAGAAGGCGATCCGGCGTGGACTGGAACAGGAGCTCGCCGGACACCGGACGGCTCGGGACGCGGTCGGCAAGAAGGATGATTCATCGTTCGATCGTGACGAAGTGGTCAGGGAGATCGAAGCCGAGATGCTCAGGGCAGCCGAGGAACGACAGTTCGAACGAGCGGCCGAGCTGCGTGATCAACTGTTCGATCTCGAAAATCCCGATGAAGCCGGTTCGGACAGGCGGAAACCACCCGGCAAGAAGGCGGGCGAACCGGGATCTCGTGCCGGCAGGACCGGACGAAAGTCGACGAGAAAACAGGGATGAAAGCGGTCAGTGCGCTCGACGAAGACCGCGAAGGCGGATTCGCGAGGTCTTGGAGCTGACTCGAGCGGTTGCCCTGGGGGACTCCCCAACCGGGACCTTGTCGCTGACGGAACGACCTTGCGCCGCCGGCGAGGCGGTTCGGGGTGGTCTGACGAGGATGGCCGGCGATGCGGACATGGACGCTCCGAGAAGCCTCCCCTGAACCGGATGTACGACTTTCACAGACCGTGGGGAAAGCTCGAAACTGGTGGGGGGAAGCGAGTCTCATGAGTATTCGACGTTTTTCACGAATGGGAACTGTTTTTCCCAAAGATAGTCCCAAGCTTTTGAACTTTTCCCCCTGAATGCGGGCTTCATGAAGGCGGGTTCCGCTCTTGAAAGCCCTTTCAGGATGGCAACCGACCTAGAATCGGGTTTTCTGCACGGAATGACTTCATGACATCAGCCAAACCGGAACGCAGGATCTCGATCCGAGGCGCCTCCGAGCACAATCTTCGATCGGTCGATCTGGATCTTCCTCGAGACCAACTGGTGGTCATCACCGGAGTCTCCGGGTCGGGAAAGAGCTCCCTCGCCTTTGACACGATCTTCGCCGAGGGACAGCGGAAGTACATGGAGTCGCTGAGCGCCTATGCGCGACAATTCCTCGACCAGATGCGCAAGCCCGATATCGAGTCGATCGAGGGCCTGCCCCCCACCATCGCGATCGAACAGCGATCTGGCGGGCACACGCCTCGATCAACCGTCGCGACCACCACCGAGATCTGGGACTACCTGCGCCTGCTGTACGCGCGCTGCGGAACCCCGACCTGCTGGCACCAGGCCAAGGGACGAAGCTGCGGCCGGGAGATCACGGCCACCAGCCCGACCCAGATCGTCGAGGCGGTGCTCGAGCAGTTCAAGAACAGGCGCGCGATGCTTTGCGCGCCGATGATTCGATCGAAGAAGGGTTTCCACAAGGACGTCCTGGAATCGATCCAGAGGCAGGGCTTCGTTCGCGCGAGGGTGAACGGCAACGTGATCGACCTGCGAGAAGCACTCAAGGAGGGTGGCGACAATCCCCTCGGCCTCGGACGCTACGAGATGCACGACATCGAGGCGGTCGTCGATCGAATCAAGGTCGGCTCCGGTGAACGCCAGCGGATCGTGGAAAGCGTCGAGACCTGTCTCCAGGCCGGAGAAGGCGCGATGCTGCTGCTCATCGAGGAGAAGGACGGAACCTGGTCGGAACACCGGTTCAGCGAGCGCTTCGCGTGCCCCGACCATCCCGACTACAGCCTGGATGCCCTCGAACCAAGACTCTTCTCGTTCAATTCGCCTCACGGAGCATGCAAGACATGCTCGGGGCTGGGAAGGATTCTCGAGTTCGACGAGGAGCTGCTGGTACCCGATCGTTCGAAGCCGGTCGCCGAGTCGGTCGACCCGTGGCGTCGCAACGGAAAGCGCATGAACATCTGGTACGGCCGCCAGCTTCGCAAGTTCCTCGACAACGCGGGTGTCGATCGATCCACGCCCTACGAGAAGGTCTCCAAGTCGGTCCGCCGAATGCTGATCCACGGCACCACGGACGCCGACAAGAAGAAGAACGGCTTCAGCTTCGTCGGCGTGATCCCGAACCTGAAGCGACGCATCGAGGAGACCGACAGCGAGAACGTTCGTGATCGTCTCCGTGGATACACCACGTCCACCGAATGCCCCGGGTGCGATGGCGCCAGACTCAAGAAGGCGTCGCTTGCCGTCCGGGTCACCAGTGGCCGCAAGCATGCCCACATCGCGAAGATCGCATCGATGACGATCGAGGAAGCGGCGATTTTCCTCTCGAAACTCAAACTCGACACCGCGAACACCAGCATTGCGGAACCGGTTCTCAGGGAGATCCAGTCACGCCTCGGATTCCTCAAGTCGGTCGGACTGGGCTACCTCACCCTCGATCGCTCGAGCTCGACCCTTTCGGGAGGCGAAGCACAGCGGATCCGACTGGCAACCCAGGTCGGCAGCGGGCTGGTCGGCGTCTGTTACGTGCTCGATGAACCGACCATCGGTCTTCACGCCCGTGACAACGACCGGCTCATCGGCACCCTCAGGCATCTTTCCGACATCGGAAACACCGTGATCGTGGTCGAACACGACGAAGCCATGATGCTCGCCGCGGACCAGATACTCGACATCGGGCCGGGGCCGGGCCGACATGGAGGCATGGTGGTCTCCCAAGGGCCGATCGAACACATCAAGGCCGATCCCGAATCACTGACCGGTGCCTTCCTCTCGGGAAGGGAGGAGATCAAGGTGCCCGAGGAACGCCGGGTGCTCGATGCTTCTGAAGCGATCGTGGTGAAGGGAGCCAACGAGCACAATCTCGACAATGTCGACGTGAGCTTCCCCCTCGGGGGCATCGTCTGCGTGACCGGGGTCTCCGGCTCGGGCAAATCGACCCTGGTCAACGAGATCCTCCTTCGATCCGCTCAACGGACCGTGACCGGTTCACGCGTGGTTCCGGGTGCACACAAGTCGGTCACCGGCCTCAAGCAGATCGACCGGGTCGTCGAGGTCGACCAGTCACCCATCGGAAGGACCCCCCGCTCGAATCCCGCGACCTACACCGGCGTCTTCGACGACATCAGGAAACTGTTCGCCCAGGCCCCCGAATCGAAGATCCGGGGCTATCAGCCCGGTCGCTTCAGCTTCAACGTCAAGGGTGGTCGTTGCGAGGCTTGCCAGGGCCAGGGCGTGAGACGCATCGAGATGCACTTCCTGCCCGATGTCTTCGTCACCTGCGACACCTGCTCGGGGAAGCGTTACAACCGCGAGACCCTCGAGGTGAAGTACCGGGGAATGACCATTGCAGACGTGCTCGCGATGACCGTCGACGATGCCGTGGACTTCTTCGAGGCACATCGCCGGAGTCGCCGGATGCTCGAATGCCTTCGAGACGTCGGTCTGGGCTACCTGCAGCTGGGCCAGCCCTCGACGACCCTGTCCGGAGGAGAGGCCCAGCGGGTCAAGCTTGCCTCGGAACTCGGCACCGCGACGCAGGGGCACACCCTGTACATCCTCGACGAACCGACGACCGGACTTCACTTCGCCGACATCAGGCGCCTGCTCTCGGTGATGCAACAGCTGGCTGACAAGGACAACACGCTCGTGGTCATCGAACACAACCTCGACGTGGTCAAGAGCGTCGACTGGATCATCGACCTCGGGCCGGAAGGCGGCCATGGTGGAGGCAGGATCGTCGCGGAGGGAACACCCGAGGATCTCGCCGAACACGAGAGCAGCTACACCGGTCGATTCCTCGCTCCCCTGCTGGAATGGGAAGTCGCCGGCGCCTGATCGATCAGGCGGAAAGCGTCGGATCACCGACCGAATCAAAGACCGTCCTGCCGAGACCGGGCTGCTCCTGGAGCGCAAGGGCATAGACCAGGACATCCGGTTCGGGGTTCGGGAACGGATTGCGCACGAAGGGGATCGAGAGGAACAGGCCTGATCCGGCAACCAGGTTTCGCAGACCGGTCGGGGTCACGCGGTCGAAGGCCTGCGGCGCCTTGATCTGCTCTTCAGGGGTTCTCCAGCGCGTGAGCAGCAGGAGAATGCCGTCGGATGACAACACCCGAGCTGACTCCGCGAGCAGGGCAACGGGGTTCGGACAACGCTCCAGCAGGCGATCCACCACCAGCAGGTCGATCAGTCCGTCCTCGACCGGCAGGCTTTCCAGACGCTCCACGTGGTTCGGGACCAGCCCGACACCGGTGCGCTCGAGCGTCTGGCGTGCGGCATCAACGGCGACGTCACGATCCTCGACCGAGGTCACGTGGATCCGGTGCTGGAGCAGGCGGTTCTCAACCGAACCGTCACCCCCTCCGAGCATCATGATCCGGGTGGCCTGCTCGGGCCGGATCGCACCACGGATCAGGGCGACCCGGTTCTCGATGCGATGTTCCGGGTCATCGATTCCCGCGCGATCATCCCTGTCGGAACCATGTTCAGGCGGGACGAGCTCGGGGCCCAGCCTCGAACGCAGGGCGTTGCGATCCGGTACCAGTCGATCGAAACCCCATTTCGCATGAAAGAGCTTGCGGGAGGTCTCCAGCGAATCGGGACCATCATGCGGCCCGGGACGGCCCTTTCGAAGTGCAAGGCGATGTTCGTAGATGATGTCGGGATCGGTCATCGCCTTCCATCCACCTTCCAGCAGGCGGTATCCCAGGTCGACCGTCTGGCCGCGCGGCAACGATTCGTCATAGGGACCGACTGCATCGAAGGCGGCCCGGCGCATCAGGTGAAAGCAGCCCATGACGTGATCATGTTCGTACAGGGAGGCGGGCGCATCCGAAGCCGCGCCCGCACCGACATGCTGGTATCCGTGCGGATGAAGGAGAAGGTCCCCGATCGAGTGCAGGCGTCCCTCGTGGTCGAGCTGACGCCCACCCAGGACCCCGAGTTCGGGGAAACGGTCGAAGTGCTCAAGGGCCCGCTGGAGCCAGCCCCGGCTCAGCAGTCGGATATCACCATCGAAGCGACAGATGATCGAACCCTCGGCTTCCTGCATGAGACGGTTGAGCGCCACGGAAAGCGTTCCACCGGGCTCGATCTCAAGAAGGCGACAGAGGGGACGCCCGTCATCGCCGGATCGAGCGGCCCATGCCCGAGCGGTATCGAGTGAATCATCCCGGGATCCATGATCGGCGATCAGGATCTCGACTTCGGTTTCGGCCAGATCATCCGGCAGGGTCTCGTGAATGGACTCCAGCAGGTCCCCGAGGAGGTCGGTGGCACCGTCGACGGAGCTCTTACGGCCATTCTCGAAGTTTGGAATGATGATCGAGGCGATCGGCGGCAATGAATCGTCCCTTGCTGGTCGAGGTGCTTGCCTCGTGCGTGCGAGGCGCGGATGATGCGTGAATGGACGAAGACTACACGACCGCGCTCCGCATCATGATGATGCCCCGTGACACCAACCACGCGGGCACGATCTTCGGCGGAGTGATCCTGAGCCACATAGACCAGGCCGGCTACGTCGAGGCCCGCCAGCACGGGAACAATCGATGGGTGACGGTGGCCATCGACCGGGTGGAGTTTCACGCCCCTGTCTTCGTGGGTGACATCGTCGCCTTCATGACCAAGACCGCCCGGGTCGGCAGGACCAGCGTGACGGTGGACGTCCAGGTGATCGCCGAGAGGCGAATGAGTGACGAGAAGATCCACGTGACCACGGCGCACATGGTCATGGTCTCGGTGGACGAAGAGGGCAGGCCCACCCCACACCAGCAGGGAGGCGACGCCTCGTGAGCGAACCGGTTTCCATCGCGACATTGATCTCGGGCGGAGGGCGCACGGTCCTGAACCTCGCCGAAGAGATCGAGCGGGGACGGCTGAATGCGCGGATCACGGGCGTGATCGCACACCGCGCGTCACTGGCCGGCGTACGTCGCTGCAGGGATCGAGGCCTGCCGGTGACCGTCGTGAATGGTGACCCACGCGACAGCCTGGACGACCGTCTCGACGAGGTGCTTGCCGGAACCGGCGCAAGGTTCGTCTGTCTGTGCGGGTACCTCCGTCATTTTCGAGTCGGCACCCAGTGGTCCGGACGAACCATCAACATCCACCCTGCACTACTGCCCGATTTCGGTGGCAAGGGCATGTATGGAGCCCATGTCCACCGAGCGGTCCTTGCCAGCGGCGTTTCGGAAAGCGGCTGCACCGTGCACTTCGTCGACGAGGAATACGACCACGGTCCGACCATCCTCCAGCGAAGTTGCCCGGTCATGAAGGACGATGACGAAGACACGCTCGCGGCCCGGGTCTTCGAACTCGAGTGCGAGGCTTTTCCCGAGGCGCTCAGGCAGCTCTTCGAGACGGATGCCCATGAGGCGGGATCAACGGTCGGGGGCGGTGAGCAGCGATGACCAGGAACGTCCTGCTGTGCCTGCTCTTCATGCTCGCAAGCATCGGCGGGCTCGCCCCTGCCGCCCAGGCGCAGGCCCAGTCCAAGCCATCCCGGATCGCCCTCGAACGTCAGATCATCAATGCCTTCGAACGGGACAATCTTCGCCGGGCGATGACGTTGATCGACCAGTACCTCGGACACTGGCCGAACGACATGGACATGCTCTACAACGCTGCCTGCGGACACGCGATGCTGGGAGAACCCGATGAGGCCGCGGAGAGGCTGCTGGCCTCGGTGCGTGCGGGCTTCAGGGATTTCGATCACATGGAGACGGACCCGGACCTCCGGGCGATCAGGCAGCACGAGGTCTTCCTCGCGATCCTCGAGGCCCGAGACCAGGTGAACAAACCACCGGCCGAGGAAACGAAGGAGACCCCGGACGGGGACGCCCCGTCCGAAGAGAAGCAGAGAGAAGTGGTGCTCGCACCTCGATCCAACCGAGGCTCGGAGGAATTCGCCGACTGGCAGGGACGCTATGCCGAGGGCTACCGGTATGAAAGTGATCCACGCCATCGACTGCATTTCGCATCTCCACTTGATGACCGGGCGCACCTGGAGATGACTTCGATGCTGGTCAGGCAGGCCGACCAGATGTCCGGTTCGCTCTTCGGCTCCTTCCAGCCGGACTGGATCTTCGTACTCGTCCCCGCACAGTCCGAGCAGGGCATCTTCTCGATCGACCCGTCAACACCCGGGTGGTACGAGCACTCGAGGCGAATGCTGGTGACCGCGGACATCGGGGCATCATTGAGGCATGAGTTCGCCCACGTCCTTCACTGGGGGCACATGGACCGAATCGGACAGAGACATCCGATGTGGGTCCAGGAAGGCCTCGCCGCGCTCTACGAGAACTATTCGATCGATGGAGCGAACCAGCGGATCAAGTTCCGAATCAATGAACGGCACAACATCGCACGCAAGCTGGTCATGGAGGGCGAAGCGCCACCCTGGCGCGAATTGCTGAAGATGGGGCCGACCCTGTTCATGAAGGGCGCGAACCGCAACTACCCGCTGGCACGCTCGATGTTTGAATTCATCGCGGACGAAGGCAAGCTGGAAGCCTGGTACGAGAACCTGGTCGAGAGCTGGTACGAGGACAAGACCGGCCGAGTCGCATTGGAAAAGACATTCGACGCCCCACTGAGGGATATCGAGCGCTCCTGGGAACGATGGGTCCGGGCGCGCGGTCGCTTCGACGACATGATCGACCAAGGGGACGCATCCATCGGCATCTCGGCGACGGATGCAGTCGATGGATGCATCGTGACCCGACTGATTCCCGGAGGAGGAGCGGCCGAGGCCGGAATGAAGAAGGACGACATCATCGTGCGGGTCGGGAATCAGACGGTGCGCTCCACCAGGGAACTGATGCTCGCGATCGCACGCCGGAAGGTCGGCGAGGTCGTGGCGATCAGGGTCCGCCGTGGTTCGGACTACCTCGATCTGGCGGTCCGGATGAAACCCCTCGGTGGCTGAAGGAACCATGCCCCCCGAAGCAGGAATGGTCGCAGTTCCCATCCTCGCGTAAGATGTGGACTGAAAAGCGCATCGAGAGGCATGCCGAAATCAGAAACCAGGACATTTCGAAGTGATTTCCGCCGATTCTTCATCAAGGGGTTGGCGGTTCTTCTACCGACGGTGCTGACCCTCTGGATACTGGTGAAGGCCTACGAATTCATCGATGTCACCATCGCCCAGCCGATCAACGGTGGAATCCGCTTCGTGATGGCACAGGCGACCCCCCATCTGGAGCTCTTCCAGAAGAACTTCGATCCGAGCGAAGTCGCCATCGAAAAGGAACTGGCCCGACTCAAGTCCGAGGAAGCGGCGAATGTGACCATGGCTTCGGTGACGAAGCAACTTCGCACGAACAAGATCATGACCTGGTGGCAGGCCCGCTGGTACATGAACTTCATCGGAATCATCGTTGCGATCCTGGCCGTCTACATTGCAGGCAGGCTTCTCGGTGGATTCCTCGGTCGCCGCATCCAGGGCCGACTCGAAAGACTGCTCACAAGCATTCCACTCATCAAGCAGATCTACCCCTACGTCAAGCAGGTCGTGGACTTTCTCATCAGCGACGACAAGCCTTTGAAATTCAACCGGGTCGTGATGGTTGAGTATCCGAGAAAAGGGCTTTGGTCCGTGGGGCTGGTCACCGGCGAGCCGATGCGGGTGGTCCAGGATCACATCACAGGGGTCGAAGGTCCCGGAATAACTGTTTTCGTTCCGAGTTCGCCCACGCCCTTCACCGGCTATACCATCACAGTGGCCAAGGACAGTTTGATCGAGATACCGATCTCGATCGACGAGGCGCTGCGATTCACCATAAGCGGCGGTGTACTGATTCCTTCCCACCAGGCCCCGAGGATTGAGGCATCGACTCCGAGCGAACCGGACGAGCAAGCCTAGGGGACAGACAACCCGCCCGACTCCAGTGCAAAGGGATCCCAAGATGCAAGTCAACGTGGTAGGCAGACGTGTCCAGGTGACACCCAGAATCTCCAGTTACGCGGAAGAGCGGGCTTCAAAGCTCCCCCACTACTTGGATCGGGTACAACAGGTGGATGTCGTCCTCGATCGAGAAGGCACGGACTTCGCCTGCGAGTTCAGGATCGACGTGGCAGGGCATTCGGATTTCATCTCGAATGCCACGCACGAGGACATCAATGCCTGCATCGATCTCGCTCATGATCGTGCCGTACGACAGCTGAGCGACTGGAAAGAGAAACTCAGAGATTCCCATCGTTGATCCACCATCTGGATCAGCCAAAGACCCGAGGTACCCCATGAAGCTCCGAGACATAGTCGTCGAACAAGCGATCATCCCCCAGTTGACATCCACCAAGCGGGACGATGTGATCACAGAACTCATCGATGCACTGGTTGAGGCCGGCTCAGTCGACGCCTCGCTGCAGGAGGAGTTCGTCAAGGCGGTCCTCAGCAGGGAGAGAAAGGGCTCCACGGGCTTCGGACACGGCGTTGCCGTACCCCACGTGAAGAGTCCGAAGGTCGAGAAGCTGACCGTGGCGATCGGCGTGTCGACGGAGGGCATCGACTTCAAGGCACTCGACAAGGAACCGGTGTACTCGCTGTTTCTCCTGATGAGTCCCGAGGATCGCCCCGAGGAGCACCTTGATGCGATGGAGGCGATATTCGGTAACCTGCAGGACGACCAGTTCAGGAAATTCCTTCGACAGGCATCATCGGTCGCAGACGTGGTGACATTGCTTGACGAAGCGGATACCACCCAGGTGCGTTGAAACCGGACTTCTCATCGACTCAAGTTCGTCGGAATTGCCGCGTGAAGAAAGTAACGGTCAAGA
This sequence comes from Phycisphaerales bacterium, assembly GCA_029246705.1. Taxonomy (GTDB): domain Bacteria; phylum Planctomycetota; class Phycisphaerae; order Phycisphaerales; family SM1A02; genus JAKVBQ01. The sequence goes on from JAQWMQ010000035.1 coordinate 48,045, forward strand.
TCAAGAACAAGCTCGGCTTGCATGCACGGCCCGCGATGACCTTCGCGGAAAAGGCTGCTGAGTTTTCCTCTGACATCACGGTTCGAAGATCCGATTCGGACAGCACCGTCGACGGCAAATCGATCATGCAGATCCTGATGCTTGCCGGGACCATGGGGACCGAGCTGGTCATTTCCGCGGACGGACAGGATGCAGGAGATGCCCTCAAGACCCTCAAGGCGCTGGTCGAAGCCAGGTTCGAGGAAGACGAATAGGGACAGTCTAGGGACAGTCCCAGGGACTCAGCCGACGATTTCGGGGCCGGCCTCGCGAGACAGCAGCGAATCAATCGCGTCTCGTGCCGACACCCCCTCGAACAACACGTCGTTGACCGCTGACAGAATCGGTACCTCGACCTCGAAGCGTTCCACCAGCGTCATGATGGCACGGGTCGTCGCAACGCCCTCCACCACGCACATGCTCTCCTCGAGGTAGCGCTCGAGGGGCACACCCCGGCCGATGGCTTCGCCACAACTGCGATTGCGCCCCTCGGGGCTGAAGCAGGTGGTTGCCAGATCCCCCACTCCAGCAACACCGAAGAAGGTCTCCGGCCTGGCACCCATGGCCGACCCCAGCCGAACGATTTCCGCGAGCCCGCGGGCAAGCAGAGCACTCTTTGCATTCATGCCCGCGCCGAGGCCATCAAGTATGCCGGCCGCGATCGCAACGACGTTCTTGATGGCGCCGGCGAATTCAACACCCAGGACATCCGAGCTGGTGTAGATCCTGAGCCAGCGGGTCGAGAAGGCGTCCTGGACGAATTCCGTGGCGGCGGGATCAGCGCCTGCGGCGACCATGATCGCGATCTGGTGTCGAGCCAGTTCACTGGCGATGGTGGGACCGGACAGGCACACCGTGGAGCAACCGCTTCCATCGAAGATCGAGTCGAGTATCTCCGTGGGACGCTCGAGGGATTCGATCTCGACGCCCTTGGCGACACTGACCAGGACCGGCGAACCATCCAGCTGATCCTTCAGCTTCATGAAGACGGACCGTACGAATTGGCAGGGAATGGCGCAGACCACGAGATCCGCTCCCTCGAGCGCGTGGCGAGCATCGGTGCAGACCTCGATCGACTCACCGAGTCGATACCCGGGAAGCCGGTCCGACAGCCGGGTCCTGGCCAACTGCTCGACATGGTCGGGGAAAGGACCCCACAATCGAACCTGATGGTCACCACAGGCGAGAGCCTCGGCCATCACCAGCCCCATCTGCCCGTCTCCGATCACGGTCATTCGTCGGTGTGCTGGGCCAGTCTCGGTCATCCAGTCGCTCCTTGGAAGGGGAAATTGGCATTCATCAGCGAGCCGCCCGATCGAGTCTCGCTGCCGCTGGCTCAGGGTATCGACATACCCATCCCCCGGCTGACGGGAAATCACGATAGCCGGGGTCCACAACGAACCAGAGGCTTGTTGGAGGCGTAGAGTTGTCTGGTGAGTTCCGCTCCACGGTCGACCGGAGTAGACTGCCCCACCGGGAAACAGGCCTGACGAGGCCCCCCCCACAGACCAGGAGTCCACCGGATGAGCGAATCGATCGAGCCCGCAGCTGGCGAAGCCACCATGTTCCCCGCCAGCGGTACTCAGGAGCGAATCTTCGACGAGAGCGGGGCCCAACGGCTGGAAAGACAGCTGTTCTTCGCCTTGTTGGGTGGCATGCTGCTGCTGGTGGCATGGCTGGGACGCTTCGCGTTCGGGTTCGACCAGCAGGTGGCGGATGTAGCCGCGACCCTGGGCGCGCTCATCCTGGTGTTCCCCCTCGCCCGCGGTGCGATGAAGGAGATTCTGGCTGGACGTCCCTCAAGCGACTCCCTGGCCTGCCTGGCGGTCCTTGCCGCCATCGCGGTCAGTGAATTCCTGGCCGCAGGTTTCCTCGCCTTCTTCCTCTGGCTTGCCGAGCTGATCCTCTCACGTACTGCCTGGGGCGCACAAAGGGCCATCCGCGAGCTCGTGGAACTGACCCCGGACATCGCCCGACTGGTCGATGAAGATGGAAATGACAGGGAATGCCGACTGTCGGAGGTCACCACGGGGTCGATCGTCCGAGTGCGACCCGGTGAGAACCTGCCGGTCGACGGACGAGTCATCGATGGACGAACCGACATCAACCAGGCCTCCCTCACCGGTGAGGCCATTCCGATCGAAGCCACCAAGGGCACCGAAGTCTACGCAGGCACTGCCAACCTCACCGGACAGATCGATGTCGAAGTGACCGCCATCGCCGGCGAGACGACCATCGGCAAGGTCGAGCAACTCATCCGCGAAGCCGAATCAAGCCGCAGTCAGCGTCAGGAGCTCATCGAGAACCTGGCCGCCTACTACGTACCCGTGGTCCTGATGGTCGCGATGCTGGTCTGGTTCTTCAATGCCAAGAGTTCGGACCCGGTGGTGAAGGCCGACGCCGCAGTGCGTGCGATCACGGTCCTCGTGGTCACCTGTCCGGGTGCACTGCTGATCTCGTATCCAACGGCCATGGTGGCCGCATTCGCGTCCGCGGCACGTCTTGGCATCATGATCAAGCAGACCCGGACCCTCGAAGCCGCAGGCAACATCGACACCGTGGTCATGGACAAGACCGGCACCCTCACCACCGGCAAGTTCGCGGTGAGCCGCCTGGTTCCTGCCGAGGGCATCGAAGGCGCCGTCCTCCTGCAGGCAGCCGCCGATGCCGAACAAGCCTCGAACCACCCGCTTGCGCGCAGCATCCTCGAGACGGCACAACGAGCGCGAATCACCCCACGCAAGCTCGGTGGCTACAGCGAAGTCCACGGACGAGGCGTCAAGGGCGAGACCTCCGACGGCATGTTGCATGCCGGTCGAGCCGGCTGGCTGCTCGAGCTGAACCCCGGCATCGAAGCCGACCTCCGAGCGGTCGAGGAGAAGATCGAGGGCATGTCCGGTGTCCACGTCATGATCGGTGACAAGTATCTCGGCGCAGTCGGTCTCGAGGACAAGCTTCGAATGAACGCCCGAGAGGTCGTGGCCAGCCTTCGAGAGGCAGGCGTGCGCAGGGTCTGCATCTTCACGGGAGACCGACTCTCGGTGGCGAAGCGGGTCGGCCAGACGGTCGGCGTCGACTCCATCGAGGCGGAATGCCTGCCCGAGGAGAAGCACGAGGAGCTGAAGTACCTGATCTCCAAGGGACACCGAACCCTGGTGGTCGGTGACGGCATCAATGACGGTCCGATCCTGGCCTCCGCCGACGTCGGGGTCGCCATGGGACTCTCCGGCTCGGACATCGCCACGAACTCCGCAGGTGTCGCGCTGATGAACGACGATCTGCGCCACGTGCCGTTCCTGCTGGACCTGGCCCGCAAGACCAAGACGATCGTCGCCCAGAACATCGGAGTCAGCCTGCTGCTCGCACTGATCGGCCTGGCCCTTGCGGCCACCGGCCAGATCGACATCTACGTGACCCCCTTCTATCAGGCGGTCGCCTACGTCTTCGTGATCGCAAACAGCCTGCGACTGGTTCGATTCGGCGAGGATTTCGCCGAAGAGGAACAGCGGAGGCTGGCTGAAATCGCCAGTCAGAGAGCCAAGCCTCGACGCCGCGCGATGAAAAGTCCTGCGACAGCGGCCTCCTGAGGCCGGGAAACCGATCCACGACCTGGTCAGCTGAAATCACACGGACACGATGCCCAACAAGTCTTCGAGCCCTTCATCCGGGGGGCATGAAGCCAAGAGGAGGCAACCGTGTCGAATCTCATCTCAACCATCGATCCAATGATCTCGTCCGGCGTACTGGCAGTGGGAACCGCTGCGGCACTCATGATCGGGCTGAGCCTCGTCATCTTCGGTCTCTGGAGTGCGCTGGACTACCTGGTCTTCCAATGAAAGCGGCGCACTCAAGGCGTGCGCCACGAGAGGACCGCCCCTGAAGAGGGGCAGGTCCGGGGGTACTGAATACGGGCAGTCAGGCGACGGTGATCGAATCGTCGAGGTAGACGTCCTGAATGGCGTTCAGAAGCTGGACGCCATCCTTCATGGGGCGCTGGAAGGCCTTGCGTCCCGAGATCATGCCCAGACCACCGGCACGCTTGTTGATGACGGCGGTGCGGACCGCCTGTCCGAAGTCGTTCTCGCCGGAGCCGCCTCCCGAATTGATGAGCCCCATTCGACCGCAGTAGCAGTTGAGGATCTGGTAGCGACAGAGATCCACGGGGTGATCGGTCGCGAGGTCCGAATACATGCGGGAATCGTACTTGCCGAACGAGGCGCCGCCTTCGTTGAGGGCGATGTACCCACCGTTCACTTCAGCCTGCTTCTGCTTGATGATGTCCGCCTCGATGGTGACACCGAGGTGGTTCGCCTGCCCAGTCAGGTCGGCGGAGACGTGGAAGTCCTTGCCGTCCTTCTTGAAGGCGGGGTTGCGGAGGTAGCACCAGAGAACGGTCGCCATGCCCAGCTCGTGGGCCTGCTGGAAGGCTTCCGAGATCTCGACGATCTGACGGTGTGACTGTTCCGAGCCGAAGTAGATCGTCGCACCGACGGCGGTGGCACCCAGGTTCCAGGCTTCCTCGACCGAGCCGTAGAGGATCTCGTCGTACTCGTTGGGGTAGGTCAGCAGTTCGTTGTGGTTCAGCTTGACCAGGAACGGGATCTTGTGTGCGTACTTGCGCGAGACCGAACCAAGGACCCCGAAGGTCGTGGCCACGGCGTTGCATCCACCCTCGATCGCGAGCTTGACGATGTTTTCACCGTCGAAATACAGGGGGTTGGCCGCAAAGGAAGCACCAGCGGAGTGTTCGATGCCCTGGTCGACCGGAAGCATGGAGAGGTAGCCGGTGTTGGCCAGCCGGCCGGTCCCGATGATCTGCTGCAGTGACTTGAGTACCTGGGGACTGCGATCGGTCTGCGCGAAGATGCGGTCGACCCAGTCCGGCCCCGGGATGTGGAGAAGCGAGCTGTCGACCTTGGCCACATGGTTCAGCAGGCTTTCGGCCTCGTTGCCGAGCAGTTCTTCGGTTCGAGCGTGATTGACGGTTGTCATCCGGACTCCTCAAGATTCAGCGTGTTGGGGGGGGGACTGTTCGACGAACATGGTAACCAGCCCACACCGGAAGTTGAAACGGATTGGAGCCGGAGTCCTATACTCGGCTCCAATGCCGGATGACGCCCAGAATCTCGTGCTTCCACTCGCCCTGGCCCTTCTGGTCGCAGGTGCGGGGTCAATGATCTTCGGCGCACACCTCCTGGTCATCTCGTCGGTTCGTATCGCCCGCCGCGCCGGTCTCTCCCCCTTCTTCATCGGGGTCACGGTGGTGGCATTCGGAACCAGCGTGCCCGAACTCGCAGCATCCCTCTACGCCCAGTTCAACGAGAAGGAAGCACTCGCACTGGGCAATGTCATCGGTTCCAACATCGCGAACCTGGCCCTGGTGCTGGGCGTGGTGGCCCTGTTCAAGCCCATCCCCGTGAAAGCGCCCACCCTGCGGCGGGACCTCACCCTGGTCTGCCTCGTCGGGCTCGTTCCCCTGCTGGCGCTTCCCTTCGGAAACACCCTGGGGCTCTGGCATGGAATCGGACTGCTTGCCCTGCTGGGAGGCTTTCTGTGGATATCCAAGAGGCACAACACGTCCGATGAGTACGAGACCCTCGAGATCGAAGGTCGGTGGCCGGTCTGGTTGATCACCCTCGCCATCATCACCGGCCCCTGCCTGCTCTGGGCAGGCTCCACCCTTTTCGTCGAAAGCGCAGCCTCGATGGGACGATCAGTGGGCATCAGTGAAGCGATCGTCGGGCTGACCATCGTGGCGTTCACGACATCCCTTCCGGAACTGGTGACCAGCGTCTACGCCGCGATCCGCGGCTACGAGGAAGTCGGCATCGGCAACATCCTCGGCTCGTGCATCATGAACATCCTCGCGGTCCTGGGATTGGTCCTGGTCTTCGGTGACATTCCGGTCGAACCGCAGATCTATCGCCTGGACGTACCCGCCCTGCTGGTGGTGTCCCTGGTGTGCGTTCCCATCCTGCTCAGCGGGCGCAGGGTGACCCGCCCCGAAGGCGGCCTGCTGGTCGCGCTCTATGCGATCTACGTGGGCGTCCTGTTCACTCTTGCGCCGGGCTGGTTTCCCGCCCCAGCCGCCGGAGGCTGAACCTATTCAATCGGAATCGGCGAGGACTCCGGCTTTTTCTATCCACCCACCCCCGAGAACCAGGTCCTCGTCGTAGCACACCACCGCCTGGCCGGGAGCCACGGCAGCCTGGGGGTCCTCGAAAAGAACCTCGAGCCGGTCACCACCCAACCGAACACGTGCCGGAACCGGGGCCGCGTTGTACCGAATGCGTGCCGTGCAGGCTCGCCAGCCCGAATGCTCGGGCACCAGCCAGTTCACGTCTCTTGCCTGCAGGCCCTCGGAAAGCAGCGCATCACGTGAACCGACGACCACCTCGTTCGAGTCGGGACGCTTCTCCAGGACGAAGAGCGGGATCGAGGATGCGATCCCGATGCCACGTCGCTGCCCGACGGTGAAATGCTGGTGCCCCTTGTGCTCGCCGAGATCGCGACCGGATTCGTCGACGATCCGACCCGTGTCGACACCCTTGGCTGAACGTTCCGCGACCAGTCGCGCATAGTCGTTGTTGGGGACGAAACAGATCTCCTGGGAGTCCGGCTTGTCGAACACCGGGAGACCGAGTGCTTCCGCGCGATCGCGAACCTCGCTCTTGTGCATGCCGCCGATGGGCAGCAGCATCTCGGAAAGTCGTTCAGGCTGGGCGCCGAAGAGCACGTAGGACTGGTCCTTGCCGTGATCCAGGCCTCGCAGCAGGCGGTGCTCGCCGTCGGGCCCGGTCTCGACCCTGGCGTAGTGTCCACTGGCGACGTGCGTGGCACCGATCTGCCGGGCATGGGTGTGCAGTCGACCGAACTTCAGCCAGTCATTGCAGCGCACGCATGGATTCGGCGTGCGCCCGGCATCGTATTCCTCGACGAAGTAATCGATGATCCGGCTGAATTCGCGCTTGAAATCAACCACGTAGAAAGGCACGTCCAGGCGGGCCGCCACGCGCCTGGCATCATCGGCATCATTGATCGAGCAGCATCCCTGCTTGCCGATCCGGATGTCACAGGCTTCCTCCAGCGTCTCGCCGGGTGATCCCAGGCGCATGAAGACACCCACCACCTCCCAGCCCTGCTCCATCAGCAGGGCCGCCGCGACCGAGGAATCGACCCCGCCGCTCATCGCCACCAATACCTTGCCCTTGGATTCCGCCATGCCTCAATCCTAGTGTCGATCCGCCCGCGAGATGTGGGGAATCTGTCGCCTCAGCCATCTCGACGGGTGGTGAGGGGTAGCCTCAAGACCATGCTCTTCTATGCGGGAATCGACGAAGCTGGCTACGGACCGATGCTCGGCCCCCTGTGCATCGGTTCCACCCTGTTCAAGGTGAACGACTGTGATCCGGCCGCCGGAGCGCCGGACCTGTGGTCGCTCCTGGAAGAAGCCGTCTGCCGCCGACCGACCGACAAGAAAAGACGGATCGCGATCGATGACTCGAAGACGCTCAAGGGTGCCCGGGGCAGCAAGGCCCACCCCCTTCGACATCTGGAGCGCGGAGTACTGGCCTTCATGCAGGCCGGTCTGGGCATCATGCCGGAAACCGATGATGAACTGCTGAGCGCCCTGGACGCAGGGATCACCCCAGACCCCTGGTATTCGGACGAGTCGGTGGCCCTGCCCCTCTCAGGGGAACAGGGAGAACATCGGATTGCAGCGGCCATGCTCCAAAGGTCCCTGGATGCAGCGGGCATTGAAATCTGCCAGTTGAACTGCGAAGTGATCCACCCCCACCAGATCAATGCCGCCTCACTCAGTCGGGAACGCAAGAGTGATCTCAACCTGGGCGCGGCCCTTCGCCTCGCCGAGCGGATTCGAGCCGACCATCCGAACGACCATCCCAGGGTGGTCATCGATCGCCAGGGTGGTCGGAGCAGCTACCGGGAGCACCTGGCCCTGGCCTGGCCGGATGCCTCCATCCGGGTTCTGGGAGAAACCGGACGAATCAGTCGGTACAGAGTCGAATCCCCGGAAGGAATCCTGACCATTTCATTCGAGGCCGAGTCCGAGCAGAATCACCTTCCGGTGGCCCTGGCGTCGATGATCGCCAAACTGGTCCGGGAACTGCACATGATCCGGTTGAACCGCTTTTTTGCCATGCAAATCCCCGAATTGAAGCCCACCGCGGGCTACGTGCAGGATGGTCGACGATTCATGCAGGAGGTCGAGGGACTCGTGAAGAGCATGAAACTGGACGAGTCCAGGCTCGTTCGGAGGGTCTGAAGGGGCGATGCTCAGGCAGCGACAATGCCCGAAGCTGCGATCAGTGCTTGAATCAAGCCCAATCGGTAGGTAGGATTCGCCGTTTCCCCGGCATTCGGGGAGTCCATGTTTTAGCCCCTCCGTGCCCTCGTGGTTCGGTCCTGGGCAAGGTTCTGAAAGCAAGGAAGACGGGCCGCCTTGATGTCTTCGCGGGCCGAGATGTTCCTGAACTGATTCCAAGCAGATTTTTGAACGCGGAATCAAGCCTCAGAATCAGAATTTGACCGATGAGACCCAATCACGCCGACCGGGCATGATGCCCGACTCGGATGTTCCTTCGAACACCTTCACTCACCCCCCAACGGACCACAGTCATGTCCATCGACCTCACACGAGTACGAAACATCGGGATCTGCGCACATATCGACGCAGGCAAAACGACCGTGACCGAGCGAATCCTCTACTACACGGGGATGAACTACAAGATGGGTGAGGTGCATGAAGGCACCGCGACCATGGACTTCCTCGAAGAGGAGCAGGAGCGCGGCATCACCATCCAGTCGGCGGCAACGACCTGCCCCTGGACCTATGAAGACGAGGAATACAAGGTCAACCTGATCGACACGCCCGGTCACGTCGACTTCACCATCGAAGTCGAAAGATCCCTGCGCGTGCTCGACGGCGCGGTTGCCGTCTTTGATGGCAAGGAAGGCGTCGAAGCCCAGTCCGAAACCGTCTGGCGACAGGCCGACCGCTACGAAGTCCCCCGCCTTTGTTTCATCAACAAGATGGACAAGATGGGTGCGGATTTCGAATTCTCATTCAACTCGATCCGCACCCGACTGGGTGCGCACCCGATCGCGGTCCAGATCCCCATCGGAGCCGCTGATGACCTCAAGGGCATCATCGATCTCCTCGGCATGAAGGCCTACTACTTCGATGCCGGCGAACTCGGCGCCCGGGTCGAGGAACGCGAGATCCCCGATGACATGAAGGCAGAAGCCGAACGCTGGCATCACATCCTCGTCGAGAAGGCCTCGGAGCTGGATGACGACCTGGTCGAGAAGTACATCGAGGACGAGCATTCGATCACCCCCGAGGAGATCCGCGCCGCCCTTCGAAAGGGCACCATCAACCAGCAGTGCAACCCGGTCTTCTGCGGATCGGCCCTGAAGAACATCGGCATCCAGCGCCTGCTCAACGGCGTGATCGACTACCTCCCGACCCCCACCGAGGTCCCCGAGGTCAGAGGCACTGATCCGCGAGATCCCGATACCGCACTCACCAGGCCCAACTCCGAGGATGCACCATTCTCCGGCCTGGTCTTCAAGGTGGTCAACGACACCCACGGCGACCTCACCTACCTCAGGATCTACTCGGGCGTGCTCAAGAAGGGCTCCCGAATCCTGAACCCCGGCAACAACAAGAAGGAAAACGTCTCCCGCATCTTCGAGATGCACGCGAAGGACCGGGACGCACTCGACCAAGCGGGTGCCGGCCAGATCGTCGCGGTCATCGGCGTGAAGAACTCGTGGACGGGCGACACCGTCTGCGATCCGAACGATCCCATCATCCTCGAGCGCATGGACTTCCCCGATCCGGTCATCTCGATGTCGATCGAGCCGGACACCGCGGAAGACAAGAAGAAGCTCGGCGAGGCACTCACCACCATTCGACGCGAGGATCCCTCCTTCCGTTCCGAATACAACGACGAGACCGGCGAGACCGTCATCTCGGGCATGGGTGAGCTGCACCTCGAGATCATCAAGAACAAGCTCGTTCGAGACATGAAGGTCGGCGTCACCGTCGGCAAGCCGCGCGTCTCCTACCGCGAGACCGTGACGGGCGAAGCCAAGGAAGTCCGAGGCCTGTTCAAGAAGCAGACCGGTGGACGCGGCCAGTTCGGTGACGCGATCATCAGCGTCAGCCCCATCACCCAAGCGGAAGCCGAGGAACAGGAGCTCAAGATCAAGGACGGCATCGTCGTCGTCGACAAGATCTCCGGTGGCTCGATCCCCAGGGAATACGTCCCCTCGGTCGAAACCGGCATCCGCAACGCGGCTTCCAGCGGCGTGATCGGCGGCTACCCGGTGATCAACGTGAAGATCGAGATGGTCGATGGCTCCTACCACGATGTCGACTCCAGCCAGATCGCCTTCGAACAGGCGGGCGCCCTTGCGTTCCGCGAAGCATGCACTCGTGCAGGACTGGCTCTGCTCGAACCGATCATGAAGCTTCAGATCGTCACCCCGGACGAGTTCTTCGGAAACGTCTCCGGCGACCTGGCGTCACGGCGCGGCCACATCTTGGACAGCGACATGCGCGGGAACGTCCGGGTCATCAACGGCGAAGTCCCGCTTTCGGAAATGTTCGGCTACACCACGACCCTGCGATCCATGACCCAGGGCCGGGCCACGAGTTCCATGGAACCTTCCGAATACCGAATCATGCCGGAACGACTGAAGGACGAAGTCCTGACCAACGGCTGATACGAACCCTGCAATACGATTCGATCACGCGACCCCGCTTCGGCGGGGTCGCGTTCGTATACTGAATCCGATGTCAGTCACGCATGAAAACCCGGGATACGCCGACGAGTACTTCATCAAGGAGTACGAAGTCGAGCTGGAGCCCACGGCGATCATGCTTGGTGCACAGGGAGCGGACGACTTCGTGGCGGATCAGCAGGAAGTTCTGATCAAGCCGGGAACCTGCGTGCTCGCCTACACCGACGGAATACTCGAGGCACGAGATCCTTCCGGGAACATGCTGGGTCTCGAACGCCTTCGATCACTTGTGACACACGCCGACCCCGATGCGGCATGGCCCCGGCAGATGCAGGACTTCGCTTCCAAGTACGCACGAGGCAATTTCGACGATGACGTGCTGATCGTCGCGCTCGACTATCGTGCATCCATGAATATCAGCGAACGGACGGACGATGATCGAAGCTGAAGGACAACACGTCGTCGACCGGCGGCATCTGGATCATGCCGCGCGCATCGCACTGCGCGGGCACGGCCGAGCCGAACCGAACCCATTGGTGGGCAGCGTCGTCGTCGACGCCTCCGGAACCCTCCTGGGCGAGGGGTACCACCAGCGTTGCGGCGAGGCGCATGCCGAGAGGATCGCACTCGCCCGGGCCGGGGAAGCCGCCCGGGGTGGCACCCTCTACTGCACGCTTGAACCCTGCACCCATCACAACCGCACGCCGCCCTGCACCGATGCGATCATCGAGGCGGGCATCAAACGGGTCGTCTTCGGGACCTCGGACCCCTACCCCCCCGCTGCGGGAGGAGGCCGACTCCTCGAGGGAGCCGGCATCGAGGTGCTGCAACTGGAGACCGATGCGACCCGACGACTGAGCGCCCCCTTCGTCCACCGCGTTCGAACGGGAATGCCATGGGTGGTCGCCAAGTGGGCGCAGACCATCGACGGACGAATCGCGACTGCCAAGGGCGATTCACAGTGGATCTCGAGCAGGAGATCACGGCGCCTCGTCCACCGCGAACGCGGGCGCGTCGATGCGGTGATGACCGGCATCGGCACGGTGCTTGCCGACAACCCCGGGTTGACGCCACGTGATCTTCGCAACCCGTGTCGGATGCCCGAACGGATCGTGGTCGACGGTGCCCTGCAGACGCCCCTGGACTGCCAACTGGTCACGACCGCTCGAGAGACGCCGACCATCATCATCTGTCACCCGGATGCGGCAGAGGGCGCGCGCGGCGATCAGCTTCGATCTCTCGGGGTGGTGATACGAACCTGCGAATCGGATGACGTCATGGGGGAAGCGCTGAAGGCACTGTCATCGGAGCGAGGCTACGCGACCGTGCTGGTCGAATCGGGGGGCGGGCTCCTGGGGCGACTGATCCGGCAGGATCTGGTCAATGATGCACTCATCTTCATCGCACCGAAGATGCTCGGGGACCAGGACGCTCCGGGAAGTGTTCGTGGGTGCGCTCCTGAACGGATCACCGACGGCATCGCCCTGGAAAACGTCTGCGCCTTCCCACGGCATGACGATGTCATCGCCTGGTACAGGGTTGTTGGCGCGAAGAGCTGATCAACGAGCGTCGGAATCGCCGAGCAAGCCGAAATCAGCCGCCGTCAGAGGCAGTTCGAAGGATGCGGGGAAGATCCGAAGGACGTCGTCGCCATTCTCGAGCGCCCAGTTGCCGCCCTCGGGATCCAGGGCGATGCGTACGGTGTCGATGGGTGATCCATCGAAACCGTACAGAATCACTATCGCGTGCTGGAGTGCGGAGGGAAACGGCGCCAGCAGGATCTCGCCGGCTCGGGAGTTGGTCAGCTGCTTCATCAGTTGTTCGACCGGATCCCGTGCGATCTCGACCGGTTCGTCCTGTCCCAGGTAGGCCTGCCAGCCGTCGAATTCCCTCTCTATCGACAAGGCCTCCCCGGCAGTCTGGATCTCGATACCGGCGATGTCCTCGCGAACGACCCCGCTTCCGGTCGCATCGATGAGGGTTGCCGCGGAAGGGACCAGCACCTGCTGGGTCTCTCCATCGAGGCGGATCACGGTGGGTGCACCATCGATCAGGCCGTAGCGGTCGGGCGAGCCAACACCGATGGGATCACCAAGGAGTATGACCCTGGCCTCAGCGGAGACGCCCGCTTCACCCGCGCCCTCGGCGGAACGGTTTCTGAGTGCAAGCACTCCGATCGGATCCGCAAGACCGAACCGTTCGAGACTTTCGGGTTCGTCATGCAGGAAGCCCGAGGCACGGGCTCGAGAAATCCGCGAAAGCCAGTCCGAGATCGCGGAATCGTCGCCACGCGTGCGGACCGGCTCAAGAAGCTCCCAGCCCGAGTCGGTTCTTCGGAGTTCCATCCGCTCGGTTCCGGCCTCGACGACGATCTGATCGGTCTCGGTTCCTGCATTCGGAGCGAGCATTCGATTTCTCAGGTAACGCATGTCCGTCTCGAGAACCTTGACGTGCAGGTCCGCATCAACCAGCGCGGCCTGTTCGGGATCATCGGCGAGACGTACCCAGGCACGTCCGGCCAGGGTTCGATTGCCCAACTGGACCGACTGGGTTTGAGTGCCTTCGGCATCCTCCCAGGTCCAGGTGATGATCGCTGCCGCGGGATCGAGCCCAAGACGTCCAGCCGATTCGGGATCCGAGATGTCGATCGAGTCGACGCGAACCAGCCCCTGGGCGGTCGAGCCGAGCTCCCGGAGACTGAAGGTGTCGATGCCGACGGGGAACGGCTCGGTCTGCTGCCAACCATCGGTGGTCGAGACCATGCGGAACACACGTCCATCGGCATGGATGATCTCGACTTCGGTGAGTCGATCCAGTGGTATCGAATCACCCAGTGGATAGGTCTCCCGTACCCGCTCGGCAACATCCTGCGTTTCGCGATTGACCCACCAGACGACCGAGACGAGGATCGCGAGACACCAGACGAGGATGATTCGAAGGCCCGCTCCGGCAGTCATGCACGTCTCCTCGAGAGAACCACGACGCCACCGACCACGAAGAGGCCGATGGGCATGACTCCAAGCAGCAGGATGCCGCAGACGGTTCGCACCACGGGGGAGAGCCCCTCGATTCGACTGGTCGATGCGATCGACCCGCTGCTGGGAACGAGTTCATCCAGCGAAGCAAGCCAGGCGGTTCCGGCAAGCAAGAGGGCACGGTTGCCGGGAGCCTCGAGCACCTGCCGTTCTCCACCGAGGGAACGGGTGAGATCGGCGACCGCGCTGACCAGCCAGCCGACGCCCCCCACCACCATCGCTCGCTGACTCGTGCCGTCGGCACGTTCGAACTCGACGGCCACCACCACCGGTTGGGCTTCCGTGAATCGAGCGTCCTCGGGAATCTCCGCACGCTGCTGGATGATTTCGGATCGCCAATCCTCCTCGAGCCATCGCGTGGGTCCGGGCTCCACCGCCCACAGGGTCTTCACTGACTTCGAATCGGAGGCCCCGAGGCTGATGGGTTCGAGAATCATGAGCGCCTGGGTGCCGACGGCCTGTGCCAGTGGATGGTCGGCGGTGCTGATCGGAGCGGGAATCTTCTGCCACTGCTGGGACTCGAAGGAAGTTTCGTCGACCGCGATCCGCTCGAGGATCACGCGGGTGGTGTCGGGTTGCACCCCGAGTGATGCGGCGATGTCGACCCATGGATCCGGTCGTCCCAGGACCGGCAGGATGCTTCGCCCCAGCGACAGGAGAACCGGCTCTCCCTGCTCGATCAAGGTGGTCGTGGCACGCAGGAGTGCTTGCTCGCGCTTTGATATCTCAAGACCCTCACGACTCAACGGAGGAATCACGACCCATACCGGTCGAACGTTGGAAGGCGGAATCGGTCGATCACCCCCGTTCACGTTCCACTCCTCGACTTCGAAACGGGCTGCGCGCAGGGCGTCGGACAACGCGAAGAGATCATTTCCATTCTGGGTCGGCTGGAGCAGGCGCTGCTCCTCGGAATGAACGAAGACCACCCAGGGCGCCAGATCCATCTGGAGGGAGCGGATCGCACCGGAAAGAACCTCTTCACCCCGGAAACGCCGATCGAGCCGAACCGTGCCATCCCCGACATCGAGGGTGCGACGAGGAAACAACTGCCAGGCCGGTATCACTGCCGCACCGGAATCAGGAGCGATCACGATCGCGGCTTCACCACCCTGGATGGCGCGCGAGGCTTCTGAAAGCGCAAGGGGCTCGAGTCGGTCGAGCAAGTCTGCCGACATCGCCAGATCGGTCGCGATCGCGTTGAATTCGGGGCCGGACTGCTGGGCCCAACGGCGAACTTCCAGCGGCAACCCATTCGAGGAGGACCATTGCTGGAGAAGGCGTGCAGTGGAGGTGAGCTGATCGGACCAGAACTCGAGGGTGGTCTGCA
This sequence comes from Phycisphaerales bacterium, assembly GCA_029246705.1. Taxonomy (GTDB): domain Bacteria; phylum Planctomycetota; class Phycisphaerae; order Phycisphaerales; family SM1A02; genus JAKVBQ01. The sequence goes on from JAQWMQ010000035.1 coordinate 63,222, forward strand.
ATGCAGTGCGAACCCCTTCGTGATCCGGAATCGGTCGCGCACCATCCGCACGCAACCCCTTGTCGATGAAGGCCTCCAGTTCGCCACTGTCCGCCGGCAATCGGGTCAGGGCACGTGCCAGCGTGGTGACCTCCTTGGCGATGGGATCATCAGCCGGCAACTGCGCGATCAGCGCACGGATCGAAGGCAGCACCTTGACCGCGAAGTCGACAAGATCCTCGTAGGCGATTCGTGCACCGTCGATGGCCCCTTCGTAGGCGACGACTTCATCGCCGTAGACCGTGCGAAGACGGGTCAGGAGATCCTCGAAGGCTTGAAGGGACTGTGGATCCAGCGGATCGATCCGATCGGCCACAAGAGCAGGTGAAGCCTCCTCGAACCGACTCAACACCTCGTCCACCTGCTTGAGGACCAGGGGATCGTTTTCCGATTCGACCGCAAGCAGGTGGATCGACCAGTCACCCGCATCACCGGGCAACTTCTCAAGAAGTTCGATGGTGCTGTCATCGAGCGCATAGGCACGCGTGCGCGTGAGATCAAAGGCGTTGCGCAGTTCGGGAAGATCCAGCAGGGCGATTCCCGCGATCATCGCCACCGCGACCCCGAGCACCTCGACGAAGGCGCGCACCACGCGCAATGGGGACAGGGCGACCCCCGGCCTGCGGCTGGCGGAAAGCGTCGTCAGCCAGAGCAACCCGATGGTGATGAGGAGGAAGTAGACGACATTCGAGGTATCAAGGAGACCCAGTGCGAAGTCGTTGGTTCGTCGGGTCGGGTCGATCGAGAAGAGCATGGGTGCCCAGTCCGCAGGCACCAACGAGGGCAGCAAACGAGTGAGCAGGACCAGGGCCAGGGAGCTGAACAATGCCAGCAGGTAGGACACCAACTGGCTTTCACTCGCAGTGGAGGCCAGCATGCCCAGGGCAAGCCAGCAACTGCCTGCGAGGAAGAGACCAAGCAAGCCACAACCGATCTCCCCCCAGTCGGGACGGCCGTAGATCTCGAGGATGAGCCCCAGGATCACGATCGGAACGCCCAGGAGCACCAACTGACAGAGGTTCGCTGCGAACTTGCCGAGGACGATGCCCAATGCGTTGATCGGGGCGGTTTGCAGAATCTCCCAGGTCCCCTGTCGCCGCTCGTCGCTGAAACTCCGCATGGCCATCGCTGGCGCAACGAGCAGGAGGATCCAAGCAGAGACCCCCATCACCGGCTGGAGGGTCACTGGCCCACTGGGAACCAGCACCATGACGATGAAGACCAGTGAGACCAGGAAACCGGCCACTGCAAGGGTGGTCCAGCTGGCCAGGGTGCCTGCTGCCGAGCGGATCTCGCGCAGGTAGACCGCACCGAATCCCATCATGGAAGCTCCCCTTCCGAGTCGGCGTCCGGGGACGCCGAGGGAGACCATCGACCGGATGCCGAGCCCTCGAGGGCAAGGAAGATCGACTCAAGGCTTTGACGCTGCTGTCGAAGCTCCCGGAGGCGGATGTCCATCTCACGGGCCATGCCAAGAACGACTTCGCGCAGGTCACTGCCATCGGCACTCAGGATGCTGAGGCGGCTCCAGTCGGTCTCGATATCTTCGCTGCCGACTTCGCCAACCGAGTCGAGCCCCTGGAGCTTGGCCTGAAAGCGGGCCGCGTCGGTCTTCAAGACCTCGGCGATCACCGGGCGCCCGGAGACCTGCTCGAGAATCGACGCACGTGACCCCGTGGCAACCAGGCGGCCACCCGAGATCATCACCAGCCAGGTGCACGAGGCCTCGACCTCGGCCAGGAGGTGGCTGGAGAGCAGGACGGTTCGATCATCGGCGAGCGCACCGAGCAGGCTTCTGAATGCGGCTTGTTGTGCGGGGTCCAGACCGACCGTGGGCTCATCGAGGATCAACAGGGGAGGATCAGCCAGGAGGGCCGCCGCCAGTCCGACTCGTTGGCGAAATCCCTTGCTGAGGGCTCCAATCAGACGCCGCCTGACGTCATCCAGGCCACAGCTGCCGGCCGAGCGTCCGATGGCTGCCCTCAGGTCCCGGCCTTTCAGCCCGCAGAGGCGTCCGCGAAACCGCAGGTACTCCTCAACCCGGAGTTCAGGATCAAGGGGGGTGGATTCTGGGAGATAGCCGACCAGTCGACGAGCCGCGATCGGGGTTCGAGCGACATCCAGCCCACCCACCATCAAGCGCCCCGAATCAGGAGGAAAAAGACCGGTGATCATTCGAATCGTGGTGCTCTTGCCCGCACCATTGGGGCCCAGAAAACCACAGACCGAGCCTTTGGGGACCTCGAAGGAAAGCCGATCGACCGCGCGAAGAGGTCCGTAGGTTCGGGTGAGTTCAGACGCCTCGATCATGGTGGTCACTGAATCCCGGGGATCGTGGAGGGGGTGCACCCGAAGTCTAACACTCCCGAGGAACCTTCGTGTACGTCTTGCGGGTATGCCCCCATGCTCCCTACACTGTGGGGGAACTCCTTGAACGAAAAGAGTATGTCGGAATCGCGACCCTTGATCATCGCCGTGGGTCTCGACCTCGATGAGGCCGAACGCCATCGCCTCCAAGAACGTTTCGAGGTGCTTGAGGCCAGTACCACCGACAATGCGATCGAGTTGCTGCTTCAAGGAACGATCGCGGGTGATGCCACCAACAGCAACCGAGTCGATGGCGAAAGAGCTCGACGGCTTCAGACCCGCATCGACGAGATCGATGATGCCGGCGGAGACCTGCTCGATCTTGACGCTGAACGGGTGACCCCACTGAATCTTGCCGAGCGGCTTCGGCTGCTTGAATCAAGAGTGGCGGAAGCACTGCTCCAGTTGTTCAGCTGGCGTCACTTCGAGGTCCGTCTCCTTGACCGGGAATCCAAGCGACTCGAACTGGTGATCGCCAACGGCATCGAACCACTCTCGATCGGCCACACCATCTCGGCCGAAGCCGAGGGCAACGGCATCTCGGGCTGGGTCGCTGCAACCGGGCGAAGCTACATCTGCAGGGACTGCTCGGACGACCCGCGGTACATGGGCGGTCTCGAAGGAGCAAGAAGCAGCCTGACCACGCCACTGCGACTGCATGACCGGGTGATCGGCGTGCTGAACGTCGAGTCGGACAAGATCGAACAATTCGACGACGAAGGCAGACTCCTCCTCGAACTCTACGGACGCTACGTCGCCATGGCGGTGAACATCCTCGACATGCTGATCGTCGAACGCTACACCACCAACCGCAGGCTCTCGAACAATGTCATCACCGAACTGGAGACCCCGGTTCGAGAGATCGAGACCAATGCCGAGGAGCTTCTCAAGGCCTACGTGGGTGATGCCCGCATGGTCGAGGGCCTTGACCGGATCATGGAATCCGTCACATCGATGCGAGCTCGCCTGCGCAGCTGCACCGCAGGCCCCCAGACGATCCTTGGCGCGGAAGGAGTCCTTCACCAGGAGGAACTCGAACCGGTCCTCAGTGGAAGGCATGTCCTGGTCGCGGATGACGAACCGATGATCCGGCAGACCATCTGCGCGGTACTCGAGCAGAGAGGCTGCTCGGTCGAGGTCTGTACCGATGGGACTTCCGCGATCGACTCCCTGAACGAGATGAACAGCAGGAACATCAGCTTCGACCTGGTGATCTCCGATGTCCGCATGCCCGACCGCAATGGATACGAGGTCTTCAGGGCGGCAAAGAACCTGAACACGGAGACCCCGGTCATCCTGATGACGGGTTTCGGGTACGACCCCCACCACTCGATCGTTCGTTCCAGCCAGGAAGGCCTTCACTGCTTCCTCTTCAAGCCCTTCCAGATAGAACAGCTGCTCGAAGAGGTCTACAAGGCGCTCGTGATCAATCCGAGCGAAGGCTGAATCAGCCGGTAGCGAAGGCCTTGGCGAGGAAGGTCTCCAGTTCCTCGAGGTCGAATGGCTTCGAGATGACCAGTGCCTTGTGGTTGTCGAGGAAGTCTCCCGCACCCTCGGGGTCATAACCGGTCATGAATATGATGGGCAGATCCGGCCATTGACTGCGCAGCTGCTCGGCAAGCTCCCGGCCGCTGAGACCGGGCATGACCATGTCGGTCAGCACGATGTCAAAGAGTTCGTCGCATTTGGCGACGATGGCAAGTGCATCCTCGGCACTGGCGGCCTCGGACACCGACCACCCCATGATCTTGAGCATTGCGGAGACGGGCTGACGCACCATGTCCTCGTCCTCGACCAGCAGGATCCGACCGCAACGCGGCAGGTCATCGGACGAACTGCTGGCCTTGAAGACCTCTTCCTTGGTCTCTTCAGTCGACCGGAGATAGATCGAGAAGATCGTTCCCTCCTCAGGGGAGCTCTTGACATCCAATGCTCCCCTGATGCGTTCGATGATCCACCAGACCGTTGAAAGCCCGAGCCCGGTGCCCTTGCCCTGTTCCTTGGTCGTGAAGAAGGGCTCGAAGATGCGCTCCAGAATCTGGGGATCGATTCCGCTGCCGTTGTCGATGACTTCCAGGCAGAACCAGAGACCCGGGTCCAGCTCACCGAGCAGGCAGGTCCGTGTTTCCGAGATCGTGAGTGGCTTACCGGTGATCCGGATCGCTCCCCCCCTCTGTTTGAGGGCGTCCCGGGCATTGATCACGAGGTTGATCAGGATCTGCTGAAGGGCCGATGGATTGATCAGGACCGAACCGAGTGATTCGGAGGGTTCGACCGACAAGTTGATGCGTTCACCCAGAAGAGGTCTCAGGATGTGTTCCACCTCGATGAAGGCCTGCTTGATATCGACCACGTCTTCAACGAGGGCCTGCTTTCGCCCGAAGGCAAGCAGTCGGGCGGTGAGCTCCGCCGCCCTGTTGGAGGCAACGAGAACGTGTTCGAGGTTTTGGATGACGTCGTCCGGTGAGGACGCCTGGCGAAGAGCCATCGATACATGTCCGTTGATGGCCAGCAGGATGTTGTTGAGATCGTGCGCAACGCCACCGGCAAGCTGGCCGATCGCCTCCATCTTCTGGGCTTGAAGCATGTTCTCTTCGGTTCGGGCGCGCCGCTCGATCTCATTCAGGAGCTGGACGTTCCGGTCCTTGAGTTCGTTGCTGGTATCACGTAGTTTTTCCGCGAGACACTGCGACTCGACCAAGCCACTCTTCTGGGTCTGCAGCAGCACCAGCATGTCGGTGATACCCGCATGCGGGGGGAAATCGGCCAGCCGGAGACCTTGATCGTGAAGGCTCTCCAGATCGATTATCCAGGGCTGGCAGAGGAAGAGCAGCAGCTTCTGGTCACCATTGACGTAGGGGTAGAACTGACCACGAAGCCGAAGGTTGCCATCAACCGCAGCGAGAATGAAGAGCTCACCGACCGAACGTTGGATCTGCTCGAATTCAAGGAACCCTCGGGGCCGTTCGATGTTGAAGCAGGCGTCGAGCTTGCAGTGGGGAGCGGCCTTGGGGACAAGATCCCTCAGGCGATCCCCGGCACTGAAGATCTGCATGTCCCGATCCAGGACGATGTGAAACGGAAATGCAGATCCGACGATGTTGGCTAGATTTTCCATGAAGTCATCATCCGGGCAGCTGCACTGGGATCGGCTGCTGATTGTGGAACCGAGGGCAGAGGTGTCCTATGCGTCCATCTGGATGTCGAAGACGTCATGCTCGTCGACACCAGAACCTTCGCGACCATGCTGCACCTGGATGGTCGTCTCGAACTTCTCGGCAAGACCGTTCAACAGACCCACGACCAGGGGGGCGAGCCCCTTCCTCGACGAATAGTAGTGAAGGCGGAGTCGGTCACCGACCTGGTCGGTCACTCTGAAGGAGGGCGGCTTGAGTTCGGGAAAGGTCAGCATGACACGCGAGTGCATCTGGTCCAGATTGCCCAGGAACTCCGGCAGGGTCTGCCCTGCCGCATCCATCATGTGTCCGTAATTATCCTGGCCGACATACTTGACCCAGTAGCTCCCGAAGGTTTCGAGCACGGTTTCAGCCGGTATGCCGAGTTCCTCGGAGGCTGCCGACACCAGTGCGTAGGTGACGGCATCGTCGTACTGCTTCATCGACACGAAATCGTCTTCGTCGACGTTGGCGCGCTCCCGGACGTTTTCCCAGGTTTCCGCGCCGAATTCCTCGCAGATCAATTCACGAACGGCTTTGTTGATGAGTCCGTACATGGCTTGTACTCCTAGATCGAACCCTGTTTTCATGAATGATCATGGAAGCCCAGACTGGTGAGGACAGATACTAAAGAACTGACTCGTTGGAAGATGATCTAACCTCGAGTATCCGGAAGAAATCCTCATGATCCTTGATGATTCGTGCCCCACACAACCCTGGAACAGCTTTGGCCGTCGAAAGCACCTTCTGATGTATCGAGTCACCGATCTCCACCAGGAGCAGACCACCGGGCGCAAGCCATCGAGGTGCCTGTTCGATGATCGGACGGATGAGATCCAGCCCATCGGCTCCTCCTTGCAGGGCGACTGCCGGTTCATACTCGAGGACGTTGCGATCGAGCGCACCGTATTCGTCGTCGGTGACGTAGGGCGGGTTGGTGCAGATCAGGTCGAAGCCTCCGAGCTCCTCTTCCCTGAGCGGTTCGAAGAGTGATCCACATCGACCCTCAAGAAGTTCGGAAACACCGTTGAGACGTGCATTTCGTACCGTCAGTTCGACTGCTTCCTTGATGATGTCGGTTGCGACGACACCCATGGCTCCCACTTCGTCGGGCATGTCCGTCGAGGTCGATCCGATTTCCGGAGGTTGCGGCTGCACTGCGACCGGACGATGGTCCAGGTCGATCACGGGCAGCTCCTCATCGGCCTGCCCGACCGTGGTCTGGACCGGCTCGGTGGCACGGGCACGATCGGAGACGCGACCTGCCCTCAGGGCGGAGAGCGAGCAGGCGATGCTGACCCCGATGCAACCACTGCCCGAACACATGTCGAGCACCCGCCAGGGCCGATGGATTCCCCGTGAAGAGATCTCCGCAAGGGCAAGCTCGACCAGCCCCTCGGTGGCCGGCCGTGGGATCAGCGTGCAGGGCGCCACTTCGAACTCCCGCCCGAAAAACGGCCAGCTGCCGACCAGGTACTGGACCGGCTCGTGCCGTCCAGCGCGAGCGACCAGGTCCCTCAGTACCGACAGCTCTGAGGCATTGGCAACCCGATCCGGCTCCATATAGAGCTTGAGACGTTCGGATCGGATCGCGTGGCCGACCAGGAACTCCGCACAGACCCTGGGAGAATCCACTTCCTTCTCGGTGAGGTGGTCCTGGATCCAGCGGAGCAAACGCCTTGTGGTCCAAGGGTTGTCATCAGATTGAGTATTGGATTGGCTGCTTGTCGTCATCAGGGCTCCCAGTCTAACACCCCCCCGAACGGGCTCAGGACGAGTATCATGCCCCCCCTTTCACCAAGGATGACCATGAGCAAGACCCATCTACCCACCACGGCCCTGGAAACCCTCTGTACGAGGATGAACCAGGCCGATGTCTTCAGCCAGGTCGAGCTCGACAGCGACCGTGGGCGCCTGAGCTGCCAGGCCAGAGGCCCGGAATCCGAGGCAACCTACCGAGTAGAGTGGACTCCGGAGGGATGGGTCATAAGCCTTGTCACTCCAGATCGTTGGCTGAGTGAATCCATAGAGGCCGAGCTGGTCCATACCGGCGATTCGATCGAAGAGCTGCTCGAAGAGGAACTCATAGATCTCGGCTGCGATCCCGACGTAGTACGTGTCGAACACTTCAGGAGTGACGACATGCTCTACACGTTCCGGACGCCAATGGCTCAGGCATCGGAAATCGACGATGTCTGCACGTGGCTGCTTGCGTATGAAGCAACTTTTCGAGTGCTTGGCGACATGACCGCCGAGGACGAGGACTAAACGGGAAGAAAGATGCCACCTCGAGTCCTCATGCTTGGCTGGGAGTTTCCTCCGTACATCACCGGAGGCTTGGGTACTGCGTGCTTTGGTCTGACCAAGGCTCTTGATCGACTCGGCGTGAACACCACATTCGTCCTGCCCAAGTCCGCGCCGGAAGACCAGAGCAAGCACGTGAAACTCATCAGTCCGGGCGAGCAGGCCCAGGATCTCGTGAAGTCCGTACCCGTCAAGATGCTGGTCCAGACTCCACAGGTGGTCAACGAAGTGCGCCGAGCCATCCGCAGTCAGACCGCAGCACCCAAACTGATTCCCGGTGAACTGAAGGAGAGCTGGACCCAGATCACCATGCCGTTCACGAACCACCTCCAGATCATCGAGGGTGGCCCGACTCCGTCCGCCAGCGTGTATGACGCATCGAACCCCGAGACCCTGAGGCTCATCGAGCAGTCAGGGTTGGACATCACCCGACTGCGAACCCTTGCCCGAAGCGGCGCCTTTGAGGATGACGCACTCGATGATGTCGATCTGACTCTGTTTTCAGTGCTTCCGGAAGCCGGACCGCCGCGTCATGAGGACCTGGATGCGATACACGAGCGCAGTGAAGAGAGCGACGACTATTCCGGGAACCTGGTCTACCAGGCCGAGCAGTATGCTCGATTCTGTTCGTCGATAGCACGAGCCGTGGACTTCGACGTGATCCACGCCCATGACTGGCTCACCTATCCTGCGGGACTGGCCGTCTCTCGGTTGACCGGAAAGCCGATGGTGGTTCACGTGCACTCGACCGAATTCGATCGGTCGGGCGAACATGTCAACCTACCCGTCTACAACATCGAACGCCGGGGCATGCACGGGGCGATGAAGGTCATCGCGGTCAGCCACCTGACCAAGAACATCGTGGTGAACCGATACGGGATAGAACCAGAAAAGGTGTCCGTGGTCTGGAACGGCGTGGACCTGACGCCGGGCGCGGACAGTGCGAGCCGGATTGATTCGAAGGACAAGCTCGTCCTCTACTTCGGCCGCATCACCCTGCAGAAGGGTCCGGAGTTCTTCATCGCCGCTGCGAAACGCGTGCTCGAAATCATGCCGGACGTGAAGTTCGTCGTGGCGGGTTCGGGAGACCTCGCGGAACGAATGATCAGAATGGCCGCAGAAATGGGGATCGGGCACAAGGTCCTCTTCACCGGATTTCTTCGTGGCAAGGACATCGAACGCGTCTTCGCGATCGCCGACCTGTACGTGATGCCGAGTGTCTCGGAACCCTTCGGCATCGCACCCCTCGAGGCCATGAGCCATGACGTCCCGGTCCTGATCAGTCGAAACTCGGGGGTGAGCGAGGTGCTGACGCACGCCCTCAAGTGTGATTTCTGGGACGTGGACGAGATGGCGAACAAGATCATCGCGGTGCTCAGGCACTCCCCCCTCAGCCACGCCCTTCGTGACGGGGGTCGCTTCGAGCTGCGCCGGATCACCTGGGACGGTGCCGCGGAGAAGTGCGAGCAGGTCTACGAGGCGATGACCAAGGGCATGCAGCCCTGATCGAACTGGCCGTCCCCCCGCCACGGGCGCTACAATGACCACTTCGAAAGCCGACCAAGGCGATCGAGCGCACCTATTCCAGCAGGAGCAGTGGTTTTTCCATGGCGTTGTTCTTCAAGCAAAAGAAATCAAAGAAAGAGACCGGAACACCCCCTGCTCCCGCGGGCGCACCGCTGGAGCAGGTCGTCGACCGGATCGGCACGCCGATCGAACCCGCAGACCCTGCGCTGGAGCAGCAAACCCTCGAGCGAAGCCGCGAGTTCCTCGACATGGCGCGTTCGAATCGCAGCAACATGCTGAACGCCGGTTTCTGGTCGGACAAGCTCATGGACTGGTCGATGAAGGACGAGGCCTTCAAGGTCCAGTTGTTCAGGTTCGTCGACGCCTTCCCCATGCTGCGCACTCCGGACCAGGTCCACACCCACCTGGTCGACTACCTCTCCCAGCCCGGCGTCACCCCCCCACCGGGATTCGAACTGGGCGTGAAGGCCGGAGGACTCGCCAAGGGCCTCCTCACCAGGACGTTCACCAACCAGATCACATCGATGGCGAAGAAGTTCATCGCCGGAACCGATGCAGCAAGTGCACTGCCCCAGCTCGAGAAGCTCTGGAAGAACGGGATGGCCTTCTCGGTCGATCTGCTCGGCGAAGCCTGCCTCAGTGACGCCGAAGCGTCGATGTACCAGGCGAAATACATGGACCTGATCGAGAACCTGCAGGGTCAGGTCGCAGGCTGGAAGTCCAACCCGTTGCTGGAGGAGGATCACCTCGGTTCGATTCCCCGCACCAACGTCTCGATCAAGATCTCCTCGCTCTATTCCCGAACCGACCCGATCGATCTTGAAGGTTCGCTGGCGGGACTCATGGATTCGATCGTTCCGCTGCTCGAAGCGGCACGCCGGAACAACGTCTTCGTGAATTTCGACATGGAGCAGTTCGAGCTGAAGGATCTCACGCTCGAACTGTTCATGCGTTGCTGCGAGAAGGTCGAATTCGAGGGCGGAATCGCGATGCAGGCGTACCTGCGCTCGGGAGACGATGACGCTCGCAGGATCATCGAATGGAGCCGTCGTACCGGGCGACAGGTCACGGTTCGCCTGGTCAAGGGTGCGTACTGGGACTTCGAGACGATCTCGGCGGAACAGGAAGGCTGGCCCGTACCGGTCTGGAGCCACAAGCCCGACACCGACGCTTGTTTCGAGAGAATGACCCATGCCTTCATCGACTCCACGCCCGTCGACGCCGGACAGGGTGGAATCAAGCTCGCCCTGGGTTCGCACAATGCTCGATCGATAGGCGCGGCACTCGCATCACTTGAACGCAGGGATCTCCCGAAGAAGGCGCTCGAGCTCCAGATGCTCTACGGCATGGGCGGAGAGCTCAAGGCGGCTGCGGTCGAGATGGGCATTCGACTACGCGAATACGTACCGGTGGGCGAGATGATCCCCGGCATGGCCTACCTCGTGCGCAGGCTGCTCGAGAACACCTCCAACGAGTCATGGCTCAAGGCTGGCTTCCTTGATGACGTCTCGGATGACAAGCTGATCCAATCGCCTCACCGTCGTTTCGACAGCGACCCGGGAATCGACCGGATCGAGAAGGCTCCAGAGCGGCATCGACTTTCGCGCAGCGTGGAAGGACTCGGGGAGGGCAGACCATTCTTCACCGAGCCGATGCGGGACTTCTCAGTGGCCGCCCACCGGGATGGTTTCAAGGAATCGATCGACCGCGCGGTGGTCCCCGAAGTCGCGAACGACCGGACCGTCGAGCAGGCCATCGCCGCCGTCGATCGGCTGGAGAAGGCATTTCCGAGCTGGCGGGACACCCCCTGCATCGAAAGAGCGGGCATCCTCATGCGAGCCGCGGAGATCATGCGGGATCGCAGGGACGAACTTTCGGGAATCATCATCCGGGAAAACGGAAAGCCCTGGCGGGACGCCGATGCGGATGTCTGCGAGGCGATCGACTTCTGTGAATACTATGCACGTGAAGCCACCGCACTCTTCGAGCCACAGAGGCTCGGCAGGTTCATCGGCGAGATCGACGAGACCTGGTACCAGCCAAGAGGCGTGACCGCGGTCATCAGCCCGTGGAACTTCCCCCTTGCGATCTGCGCAGGAATGACCACGGCAGCGCTGGTGACGGGCAACGTCGTCGCACTCAAACCCGCGGAACAGACACCGGGCATCGCAGCGGTTCTGGTCGACATACTGCGACAGGCCGGACTTCCGAAGGGCGTGCTCGAGTTCATACCCGGAATCGGCGAGACCGTCGGCGCAGCGCTGGTGAGGGACCCGAGAGTCTCGCTGATCGCATTCACCGGCTCAAAGGCGGTCGGACTGGACATCATCGGCGCAGCCGGCGTGTCACCCGAGAGACAGACCCATGTGAAGAAGGTCGTCTGCGAGATGGGTGGAAAGAATGCGATCATCATCGATGCATCAGCGGATCTGGACGAAGCCGTTCTTGGTGTTCGACAATCGGCGTTCGGGTTCAGCGGGCAGAAGTGTTCGGCCTGCAGCAGGGTCATCGTTATCGACAGCGCCCACGACGTGTTCCTGGAAAGACTGATCGAAAGCACGAAATCACTGCACATCGGTGATCCCATCGAACCGTCGACGGACATCGGCCCGGTGATCGACGAGGAAGCCGCGGGCAAGATCCGTTCATTCATAGAGATCGGTGCGACCGAAGGCAGGGTCGAGTGTTCCGGCGAGATCCCGGAAGGCCTTGAACGAAAAGTGGGCAAGCCCTACGTGGGACCGACGATCATCAGCGGGATCAGCCCCGACGATCGACTGGCGAATGAGGAAATCTTCGGCCCGGTGCTCGCAGTCATTCGGGTGGCCGATTTCGATGAAGCTCTTCGGGTGGCCAACACCTCCGAATACAAGCTCACCGGTGGCGTGTTCAGCAGGAAACCCTCGAACCTGGACCTTGCGCGCAGGGATTTCAGGGTGGGGAATCTCTACTTGAACAGAGGCATCACCGGCGCACTGGTCGGAAGGCAGCCTTTCGGCGGCTTCGGGATGAGTGGAGTCGGCAGCAAGGCCGGCGGAGTCGACTACCTCCTGCAGTTCGTGGAACCACGTGCATGCAGTGAGAATGCGATGCGACGTGGATTTGCCCCAGGACTTTGACCCATCAGGGTGCCAGAGACCCGATTTCGCCTTTTTTCACACCCCCATCGTGGCGAGGGTTCCCCCAAACCCACATACTGGGCTGAAGAAGAAGTTATTTTTATTGCGTTTGGGAGATCTTGATTTCTACAAGTGACTGGGGCAGTCCTTGCTTGAAATGAATACCCAGAAGATAAGCACCTGCATGCTGCTCTCGGCGACGGCGGCGATCAGTGCGGACTTCCCCATCCCATTCTTCGACGAAGCGGTTTCCCGAGGCGCCATCTACCACGTCTTCCAGGGCCAGTTCGAAGGTCTGGGCTCCTACGGATGCGGAGTGGCTCTCGCTGATCTCAACAATGACGGGGCTCCCGAGCTCGTCTGCGTCGGTGCAGCCAACAACCGAACCGGGATGTTCGTCAACAATGGCGACGGTTTCTTCACGCGACTCCTCGATACGGGACTGCCGGATCTCCCGAATGCGTCGGGCGTGGTCGCCGCCGATTACGACGGCGACGGCGATCTTGATCTCCACTTCACCTGTTGGAACGTGCAGGATCGGTTGTATCGAAACGACGGCTTGCTCACCTTCACCGACGTGACCATCGAAGCGGGAATGGAGCATTCGATGGGAGCCGGTACCGGTGCTGCATGGATCGACCACGATCTTGACGGCGACCTCGATCTCTACGTGGCAAATCGCACCGGCACACTGAACAACTGGACTCCCAATCAATTCTGGCAGAACAACGGGGACGGCACCTTCACCGAAACCGCAGCGATAATGGGTCTGGACGACTCCTACGCGACGATTCAGCCGGCATGGTTCGACTACGACAGCGATGGCGACAGCGATCTCTACCTGTCGACCGACAAGGGCGGGAACCAAGGCTCCTCCAATCGGATGTTCAGGAATGACGGCTTGGGTATTTTCGTGGAAGTAAGCAGCGAAAGTCAGTCGAATGTGAGCATCGACTCCATGGGTGTGGGCATAGGGGATCTCGACGGGAACGGGCATCTCGACATCTACTGCACCAACATCCCCCAGGGCAACCCATTGCTGATGAACAACGGTGACGGCACCTTCAGAGAATCCTCCGAGATCGCGGAAGTCGGTTCCTTTGCCACTGGTTGGGGCACCCACTTCTTCGATTTCGACAACGATGCCGACGAGGATCTCTACGTATGCAACATGCTTGACGGCCTGAACCGTCTTTATGAGAACCACCGAACCTTCCCGCTGTCGGAAGTCGCTGCCTACTGCAACGTACAGTGCCTGGGCAACTCCTACTGCATGGCCGTGGGAGATGTCGACATGGATGGCGATCTCGACCTCGTCGTCCAGAACCACAAGGACCTGATCCGCTTGTTCATCAACAACGAGGGAGATATGCGCAACTGGGTCAAGTTCAACGTGCGCGGTATCGGGAAGAACCCGTATGCAGTCGGCTCCACCCTCGTGGCCTCGGTCGAACACCGTATCACGACGCACGAAATCGCCGCTGGGAGCTGCTACAAGAGCAGCAACGACTACATCCAGCACTTCGGCCTTGATGCCCAGGATCATCTCGAAATGCTCACGATCAACTTCTCACCCTACGGCTCACGGGATCTCAGAAACGTGCCTGGAATGGAGACCTGGGACCTGCTTCACCCGAATCTGCTCGGTGATCTCGATGAAGACGGCGACGTCGACCCGGAGGACCTCGCAGGCTACCCCGGGGCGTTCGAGGTGACGCCCTTCCAAAGGGGCTGGGAAGTGCTTGATTTCGATGGCAACTTCCTGATCGAAGAGGATGACGTGATGAGCTTCCTCGACGTCTACGAAGGCCCCATCGAGGACTGCGACGACAACGGGATCATCGATGCCCTGGAGATCGCCATGGGGACGGCTCCCGACGAAGATCTCGACGGGATCATCGACGGATGCAAGGATGAAAGCCTGACTGGTGACCTTGACGGCAATGGAGTGGTCGATGGCGGCGATCTGACGATGCTTCTCGGCTGGTGGGGATCAGCATGGCCGCATGGAGACTTCAACCAGGACGGAACGATCGACGGGCAGGACCTTCTTCACTTGCTGGCGCACTGGAGCAACTGATCAGTCAGGTGCTTTTCGCGGGATCATCCACCCCGCCATCCTGCCATCCCGCGACGAACCAACTGCATTCCGCCCACCGCGGTAGACTCCTGAAACATGGAGTGGCAGTTCATACTCATGACTTCGGCGATCGGCTTCTTTGCCGGCGTTTTCGGTGGCATGCTGGGCATCGGTGGATCGATCATCATGATTCCGCTGCTCACGCTGGTGCATGGGCCGAATCAGCAGCTCTATCAGGCGGCGGCGATGATCGTGAACGTTCCCGTGGCCGCCAGTGCGACGATCAAGCATGCGATCAAGCGGGTCATCAAGGCAAGCGTGGTCAGGGCACTGCTGCCCACTGCCCTGGTGGGCATCGTGCTCGGGGTCACCTTGAGCAACCTGATCTCGACCGATTGGCTGCAGATAGTCTTCGCAGTCTTCCTCGGCTACATCGGTATCAGCGAACTGTTCAGGCTCGTGAGCAACCACGAGCACATCAAGGATGTCCCCACTTCCCCGGAGACGACCCCACCACGCCTGCGCATCCCGCTCATCGGTGGATTCAACGGCATCATCGCCGGCCTGCTGGGGATTGGTGGTGGCGTGATCCTGATCCCGCTGCTGCGGCGATTCTGCAAGCTGGACATGAAGACCGCGATCGCAGCAAGCTCGATGACGATGCTGATCACCGCGACCGTGGGAGCCACGTACAAGAATCTCGCCCTGCCCGAACTCAGTGCGCCTGACGGAACCCCGCTCGAGATCGGGCAGAGCCTGCTCATCGCTGGGGCGATGTTTCCCACTGCATTCATCGGCAGCTACATCGGAGCGGGGCTCACCCACCGGCTTCCAATCCAGAGCATCAAGCTGGTCTTCGCGATCCTGGTCCTGATCGCCGCCATCCGCATGGGCTGGATGACCACCCAGGAGTCGCTGGCCCCATCGCCGGAAATGCCCGGCGTAAAGCAGATCGAACCCAAAGACAATGTCGATTTAAAGGCTGCAGGACCCGTTCTCCCCTGAAATTCCACTGATTGACCGCACCAGCCCGTGATACCGGGCGTAACGCGGGGCATGACCAGCTTTGCAAACAACCTGAAAACCACCGTGTTGATGGCTGCGCTCATCGGGCTCATCGGCTGGGTGGGATGGATGATCGGTTCCTTCTCGGGCCTGCTCGTGGCCGGGATGATCGCGGTGTCCATCAATCTCGTCATCTGGTACTTCTCGGATCGAATCGCGATCACCACCATGCGTGGTCAGGAAGCGGATGTACTCAGTTCACCCGAGCTGATGTCTCTCGTGCGACATCTTTCAAAGCGAGCCGGCATTCCCATGCCAAGGGTGTTCATCTGTCCGCAGGAGGCATCCAACGCCTTTGCAACAGGCAGAAATCCTGATCACGCCGCCGTCGCGGTGACCCGTGGCGCTCTCAGGTTGCTGGAACCGGACGAGCTCGAAGGCGTCATGGCGCACGAGATCGCACACATCAAGAACCGAGACACGATGACATCGACGATCGCAGCATCGCTCGCCGGCATCTTCAGCATCCTTGCGCAATGGGCTTTCTTCTTCGGACTGTCCGGTGGACGAGAAGCCCACCCCATCAACGCCTTCATCGCGATCATGTTCGGAGCAGTGGGCGCAGTCCTGATAAAGGCGATGATCAGTCGATCGCGCGAGTACGTAGCCGATGCGGATGGCGCACGAATCGCAGGAAGCTCCGCTGGACTGATCTCGGCATTGTGGAAGCTCGATGCCTCGTCACGTCAGGTCCCGATGGAGAACCCCAATCCAGCCATGAACAACCTCTTCATCGTCGAACCGTTTACCAGGGGAGTACTGACCAGGCTGTTCGCGACCCACCCGCCCACCGACCAGAGAGTCAGTGCACTGATTTCAGCGAAATGACGCTGGAACCAACGGCAGCAGTGATGGATCCATCATGAAAACTCAGGGCGTGGACGTGTCGCGAACCGAGACGAATGCCGGGATGCCCATGACCGACTGACTCGATGAATACAACTGGAGTGGCAGGTAGTAGAAGCCTTCGGGCGTGCCTTCTCGCACGGTGAAGCGAACCTTGGCACTCAAGTCATCGGTCTCTGGATCGACGCTCTGGCTGATCACCTCGGCATCCAGGATTCCACCATCGGAGATCACCTGAACCAGTTCCCCCGTCGTCGTTGCCTCGTGGACGCCGATGGTGTGGATGACGGAACCACCGGGTGCGATCCGGCCGAGATTGGCCTTGTAGTTGGTCAGCTTGAAATTGCGATTCAACGTGGGCGTGCTCAGCTCGTGTCGAACGAGCACTTCGACCAGAGGAGCATCCGAACGGTCGGTCTCGATCACGAGGAACCGCGGGTACCGTCCATCCGGTTGAAGGTGTCGCTCGAGATCGTAGGCGAGCACGTAGTCGTTGCCTGTTGCTTCCTCGCCCGTTCCCCGAATGATGTCGGGCTCCAAGCCTTGGATGGACAGGATCTTGAATGGCTTTCCATCCAGTGATTTGACGTTGATGTTCCCGGCCATGTTTTCGGCGGCGACGTTACCGGTTACGGCACTGTCGACCGCATTGATGTAGGTCGGCTCGATCTTCACCGGCCGCGTGATAACCGCCTTGGCCGTGATGGTCACGACCTTGGAATACCCCTCGAAAAGAACTCGAATCGCCGTGTTGCGTGTCCCGACGTTGGGCTGGGGATCGAGGGTGGCCTCGAGCTTGACCTCGCCCTTGGCTGGAATCACGACACCGGCGAGACCATCAGTGGTCGTGCACTTGCAACTTGGCTGCACCAGGGTGATGGTCTGGGGTTCGTCGGAGATGTTCTGCAACATCACGAAACCAGTGACCGCCTGGTTGGGACCGATTTCCCCCCAGTCAAGCACGGAAGGCTTCACGCGCACCGGGGGCAATGTCAGTGGAGCAACCTGAAGCTGGCTTTCACCAGTGATTGCAGCTGTATTCGGAGACTGAACCACCCCCGTTCCGGTAACTGGTGACGGGCCTGGAGCAGTGGTCTTCCCCTGATCGGCCTTGGTCGTCGTTCCGGAACCCGAATCACCACATCCGGCGAGGGTCGCCGCTGCGCCAAGCAGAGAGGTCTGAAGCATGACTTTGATAGACGCGATATGCATGAAGTGATCCTTGGGAGTGGAAGTCAAAAGAGGTCTCTCGGTCCCATGAGGCGACAAACTAGGGGGAATTACCTGCAGAACTTGAAAAATAGTCGATTCTTGCCCAGCTTTCCTCTTCCAATAGGGATTATTCGCTGTAGTATACAGGTCAGAGGAATGAGAGCCTCTGGTTTGGACTCGGCATCCGAACATGAAAAGGTTTGGCTTCAGCAAGAAGCCGGAAGGAAGACTCCCGCAACGACATAACGGCAAAAGAAGGTTGAATGGTTGTTTCATGCAACGTACCCCTTCAGAATGCCCCGGCCACTCAAGGCCGGATCACGAGCCCTTTTCCCTCCCTCCGCCCCCGGCCTTGTGCCGGGGGTCTTTTATTTTTGAAAGCCCGGGAAGCGGCCTGGAAACGCGCTCATATGGCCTGAATGCAGGAATGAAAGAACAACCGGCTGCTGCACTTGGACAAGTGCGGCAGCCGGTTGTCGACAGTACGGGGTCAAACCCAAGCCCAGTGCCCTGCAGGGCGTCACATGAGGCCCAGGCCCGATCCAACAGCCAAATCCATGGACGAGCCTACGCCGTGACCTTGTCCACCATGAGGTCGAAGAGACCGTCAAGGGACGGCTGATCCTCGATGGACATGATCAACGTGCGAAGAGCGTGACAGGACTCGAGCCCCACCACGTCCGCACCAAGCGCATTGAACTTCACCGAGATCTCCTCTTCGGTCATCGGATCCCTTGGGTCACCCTTGGGCACATCGACCCGCTCGACGTGGCTGGTGCCATCGGTGAGCGTGATCGTGACCTGCGAAGGCTGGAACTCGGGGAAGAGCGCCTCGAACTCATCGTTGGGAACCACCTTGATCTTGTCCATGACGGGGATCAGGGCCGGATCGTCGATTCTCGACTGCTTGAACTGCAGCGGGGTGACCATGCCGTCGACCAGACCGACCGCCAGGGAATACGGCAGACTGTGGTCGGCCGTCTCCTTCGAGGTGGGTCGATACTTGGCGGGGTCACCGAGAATGTCAGCCGCACGTGCAATCACCTCGACCTTGATCTCCGAAACATCCTCGGGGTTGAGGTCATGCGCCTTGACGATCTTCATCATGGCCGTGAGCGGTGCATGGCTGAGCGCCTCGATGGGAAAACTCTTCATGCCACATCGAGTGATGCGGTAGTCACTGGCAGGCGAATTCGGAAGCTGCTCGGTCAGGATCGAGAGATCGAAGGAACCTCCGAATTTCTCGAAGCAGTGCAGCAGACCTTCCTTGCCGTCGATGACGTGCTCCGGGCCCGAATAACCTCGCTTGGCCAGAAGCGCAGCCTCGACTCCGGCCCGGGTGGACATGGGGTCGACGGTGTTCTTCATGTTGGTCAACTTGCCGGCGGTCACGGCTCCGAGGGACATCGAGGGACTGGCGGCGATGCCGATGGCCTGCTGGATCTGCTCGGGGCTCAGTCCGTACAGGCGACCCGCCACCACCGGAGAGGCGAAGCAGGTCAGGGTCGCATGATGCCAGCCGTACTCGCGTACGCCCGGGTTGCCGAACTCGCAGAGTCGCATCTCGATCTCGTGACCGATGACGGTACCGAGAATGAGATCCTTGCCGGTGAGTCCGAGCTGCTCGCATGCGCTGAGCGCAGCGGGAATGATGTCGGAAGGATGCGACGGGTCCGCTTTCCAGTAGATGTCGTTGTAGTCCATCGCTCGAATGCAGAGAGCATTCAGCATCGACGCCATGACCGGATCAGTCTTGAACCCCGAACCGAAGACGGTGCAGGTCTCGGCCCCACCCATTTCACGGGCATGGTCGAGGAAGATCTGCACGTCATGCTGCTGGGAACCGCCGAGAGCACAGCCAAAGGAGTCGTAGAGGAACAGCTTGGCTGCCTCGATCGCCTCGGGCGACAGCGACTCGTAGGTCAGGTCACTGGCCCATTTGGCAAGGGTCCAGCTGGCGAAGTCCTTGTTGCTCTTGCTGGTGTCGTGTCCACCCATTTTCAGCCTGCCCTTTCGGTTACGCCGACCACGCGGGCGACTTCTGCGGCGACGTCGCTGGTGGAGTCACCCTTGCCGCGACCCTTGACGTCGTAGGTGGCGATCTTGCCTTCGCGGATCACCTGGGCCACACCCGCCTCGAGGCGGGTCGCCATTTCGTCTTCACCCAGCCAGTCGAGCATGAGCTTGGCGGTCAGGAACATAGCCATGGGGTTGACCACGTTCATGCCGTCGTACTTGGGAGCAGAACCGTGCGTCGGCTCGAAGACCGCATAGTCATCACCGATGTTTGCAGCAGATGCGAAGCCGAGGCCACCCACCAGGCCGGCGCAGAGGTCACTGACGATGTCGCCGAACATGTTCTCCGCGACCAGGACGTCGTAGTCCTGCGGGTTCTTGATCATCCACATGCAGATGGCGTCGATGTTGGCTTCCCAGGCTTCGATTCCGGGATAGTCCTTGGCGACTTCGCGGAAGACGCGAGTCATCAGGCCACCGGTCTCGCGCAGCACGTTGGGCTTCTCGACCAGGGTGACCGACTTGCGGTTGAAGGTCTTCGCGAATTCGAAGGACTGCCGACAGATCGACTCGCAACCCTGCCGGGACATGATCCGGGTGGACAAGGCGACGTTCTCGAGCCCCTTCTCCTTCCACTTGACCATCTTCGGATTGTCGCAAAGCGCATCGTAGATCTTCTCGGGAAGCGGGAACCACTCGACTCCACCGTAGGAACCTTCGGTGTTCTCACGGAACACGACCAGGTCGACATCGTCCCTGTAGTTCAGGGAGTTGCCGGGATAGGCCTTGCAGGGTCGCATGTTGGTGTGCAGGTTGAACATCTGGCGAAGCTTGACGATGGGACTGAAGTAGACCAGACCCTTGTCACGCAGTTCGGGAGCCAGCTCGTCCTGGGCTTCCTCGCGAGGTTTGGAGGTGATCGCGCCAAAGAGAGCGCAGTCGGTCTCCTTGAGGATGTCGACCGTGCGCTGAGGCAGGGGATCACCCTCCTTGCACCAGAAGTCCCAGCCGATGTCGGCGGGAATGTATTCAGCGTCGAGTCCGAGTGCGTCGAGTACCACCCGACAGGCATCCATGACTTCATTTCCAACGCCGTCTCCGGGCATCCAAGCAATCTTGTACTTCGCCATGTCTCTAAGGCTCCTAGGGTCAGATTAAATCAATGAGAAGGGTCGAATTCTAGCGATATCCATGCCCGGAGAGAACGGAAGATGGGGCAGGAAGCCGGCAGAAACGACGGATTTTGCCCCCTCAATCGGACGGGGACATGCGTGAGCGAACGAGGTTCTCCGCCCCATCCGCAACCACCAGTTCCTGGGCAGTCGGGCTCAGGGGCGCGAAGACGAATTGTTGCCCGGCAAGGTGGATCTCGCCGGTGCCGTAGTCGACCTGGATCGCACCACCCACCTGCGTCGGGTCCGTTCGGCCCTGGTGCTCGTTGCGACACCAGGAGACGAGTTCCGGACATTCGAAGCAGATGAATCCGTTGTTGAAGGCGTTCCGCTTGTAGGTCTCCGAGAAGCTCTCCGCGATCACGCAGGCGATGCCCCTGAGCTTCAGGCAGGTGGCGGCCTGCTCTCGGGAGGATCCGGTGCCGAAGTTCCTCCCGGCCACGATCACGTCACCCGAAAGGCTCTTGCCGTCGAAATCGGGGTCGTAGTTCGCCATGGCGGCGGCAGCCATTTCCGACTCGGTCACGTCATCCCGATAGGTCAGCTGTCCCGAGTAGATACCGTCGGTGTTCAGGTTGTCCACCGGCAGCCAGAGCAAACGACCGTCAACCGATTCAGGAAAACCGTCGATGATCTCGACACTCGAATCAGATCCTGCCGCTGCCTGGTTTCTCTGGAAGCTGTGGGCGGGCTCTCGATCCTCGTACGCGGTGGGCGCGCAGATGTAGCCGGCAAGTGCACTGGCGGCGACAACCGCCGGCGAGGCCAGATATGCCTGAGCATCGCGGCTTCCCATGCGACCCTTGAAGTTTCGGTTGGTGGCACTGATGCCTATCTCGCCGTCCTCCAAGGTGCCCGCTCCCAGTCCGATGCAGGTTCCGCAACCCGGGGGCAGTGGATGCGCCCCCGCATCCAGCAGTGTCTTCCAGGTGCCGTCCTCCTCGGCGGCGGACTGCACGTTGGCTGACGCGGCGGCGACGTAGAAGTCAACATGCTCGGCGACAGCTTGTCCGGACATGATCTTCGCGGCAGCCTGCAGATCGGCCAGGCGCGCATTCACGCAGGAGAGCAGGTAGGCCTTGTTGACCTTGACGCGATCGGTCTCGATCTCGGGGAGGGCACGCATGACCTTCACGTGATCCGGTCCGGAGACATGCGGGATGACCGTACCCAGATCGAGTTCCAGATCAGCGGCATAGAACGCATCCGCATCCGCTTCGAGTCGGGATTCGTGGAGTTGCTCGACATCTTCGACGGTGAGCCTCGGAGACTTGCTCTTGCGAGCGAGATACCGAGCTCGCGTGAGAAGGTAGTCCTTCAGCACCTGGTCGAAGGGAAAGACGCCGGCAAGAGCGCCCCATTCGGTGGTCATGTTGGCAATCGACATCCGCTCGTCCATGCTCAGCGCGGCAATGCCGTCCCCGGCGAATTCGACGGCATGATTGAGGACCTCGTCGTTGTTGAAGACACCGCACAGGGCGATGATCACATCCTTGCCGACCACTCCGGGCTGAAGGGTTCCAGTCAGTCGAACCCGCGCAACACGTGGAACCTGCCACCAGGTCGTGCCAGTTGCCCAGATCGAGGCGGCGTCGGTACGAACCACGGGTGTACCGAGTGCACCGACCGCGCCATAGAGATTCGAGTGGGAGTCACTGCCGACCACCATCGCTCCCGGAATGGCGTAGCCTTCCTCGACGATCACCTGATGGGAGATCCCGGTTCCTGCGGGGTAGAAGTCCACTCCCTGATCATGGGCGAACTTCTCGATCTTCGCGTATTTTCCGAGGTTCGCGGCAGAGTGGTTCTGGATGTCATGATCGATGGCGAAGACCGGCTGCCGCGGATCTCTGATGTTCGATGCACCGATCGCCTTGAACTTGCCCATGACCGCCGACGTGTTGTCATGGGTCATGATGTGCTTCGGACGAATCGTGACGATCCCCCCACTTCGAGCGACCTCGCCTTCAGTCAAACCCACTGCGTGGGCGGTGGCGATCTTTTCGACGAGGGTGAGGCTCATGGGCATCGTTCCTTGTGCGTGAATGGAATCAGTCCTGCGCGAAATCACCGGCTCGTATGCCCTTGAAGAGACGCACGGCGATGAAAAGCGGCCAGAGGAAGTGCAGGAACAGGGCAAGGCAACTGAGTACGACACCGGTCAGCATCAGGTCCTCGATCACCAGCGCCTGGAAGATCACCCGTGCCTCGAAGACGGAAAGCAGGCCCCAGAGCACCGAAATCAATCCCCACACGACGAGCGAAACCGCAATGCCTCGAACCCTCCAGGCAAGCAGGAAGCCGAAGAGCACGCCGAGGCTTGAGAGGACCACCCGACCCCAGGCGAGGGTCGACATCATCCAGAGTGGAGGCAGTTCATCGGCGACTTTCTGCACGGCCTTGCCGACCTGACTGTCCCCGAGGTGGACCAGTCCACCGGTGATCTTGCTGAAGAAACCGGCGACTCTCATTTCGTTGCTGCGTTCGCTCACTTCACCGCGGATTTCATGAACCACGTCCGCAAAGGATCCGAGAACGATCGCAAGACCGCCATCTGAAAGCGAGACCACGATCAAGAGCGCCGCGATGACTGGGATCCAGCAATGACAGTTGTGATCGGCTTCCCTGCTCATGTCGTTCCAGACTTCGCCATCTTGCCGAGGAGCTTCGCGATGTCGAAGTCAACGAAATCGGCATGGTGGAAGATGATCGACTCGATCGAGCGCTGGACCTTCTCACCTTCGTGGCTGTGGGTGGCGATGATGTGCATGACTGCCGGTGGCACCTCGTGCTTGTAGGCCATGGCCACCCCGGAAAACGGATGTCGCAGGGCCTCCCCGAAGCTGCCCTTGATGACGTTTCCTTGCTCGTCCTTGTCGAATTCAAGTGGCTTTCCGCAGTCGGCGAGCAGCGAACCCGCGATCAGCGTGTCCCGGCAAATCGGTATCTCGCAGGTGAACGCGGATTCCAGCACGTCGGCGATGGCGATGCACTGCCGAACACATGAATTCAGGTGATCGATGAAGGACATCTCGATGTCGCCTGCAAGCAGGGTGAACTTCACGGCACGAAGCTCGTCGAAGGTCCAGCCAGCCCCGCCACAGCCGGTGGTGATCGCCTCGTTCCAGACTGCTGCCACCTTTTCACGGAGTTCCTCGGACTTGATGTCCATGAGGTTCGGAAAGAGCTTGGCGATCTCTTGAACGCCGAAACAGGTTGCTTGAGTCATGGGCAGATTGCCTTCCTTCAAAGTGACATGGACCGCTCGTCGGGGCCATCGTAATCGTGGTTGTTCGGATCGATCTTGCGCATGGGGCGCATTCGCGAGCGTTCCTCGCGAACGTGGGCGACCAGGCCCGGGACTCGGGCGATCATGAAGAAGCCGTTCATGACCTCGGGCTCGAATCCGAGATCGGCCAGGATGGCCCCCATCGCACCGTCGACGTTGACCGGGAGAGGTCGCCCTCCGGCGATGAAGACCTTTTCTACGGCCATCGCCGCAGTGCAGTGAGCACCGAACGCACCGGCCTCGCGAGTGAGTTCGAACAGTCTTCCGGTACGAGGATCGTTGCTGTGCACCCTGTGACCGAAACCGGACATCCTCTTGCCTTCGGACTTCCAGTCGGCAAGCTGGTCGGTGGCGGCCTGCTCGAGGTCACCACCATCGGCACGGGCGATGATCACGCCAAGCTGACGGGCGCAATTCTCGATGGCACCACCATGATGGTTGTTTATCGACATGATTCCAGCCGCGACAGAGGCGGAAAGCGTCGCTCCGGTTGAGGCCACGGTTCTTGCCGCGAGAACCGAAGGTGGCGTCGCTCCATGATCGATCGAGGAGACGATCATGGCTTCGATCAACTTGCCGGTGGCCTCGTCCGGGAGATCGCCGCGCAGGATCAGGTAGACCGCCTGCCCGAAACTCGCGTTGCCCATCAGTTCCGCGATGTCGTAGCCCCGTACGCGAACCGAGTTCGGAACGATCTTCGTGACACCAGTGGACCATGCTTGTTCTGTCATTGCATCTCTTCCAGTTAACTCGCGGGAACCCCGACCACGGAGACCGTGGCTTCAGGCAGGTCCCCGAAACCATCGACCACCGTCACACCCGCCTCGCGGAGCATTTCCACCTTGCCGGCGTGGGTGCCCCGATTGCCTTCGATGATGGCGCCGGCATGACTGAAGCGCGTTCCTTCACGAGCGGCCTTGCCGCCGATGTAGGCGACGACCGGCTTGGTGATCCGTCCACTGGCGACGGCCTCGGCAAGGCGCTCCTCCTGGGAACCGCCGATCTCACCGAAGACCACGATCGCGTCGGTCTCCGGATCCTCCTGGAACAGCTGCGCAATGCGGGGGATGGGCATCCCGATGACGCTGTCACCACCGACGTGGCAGAGCGTGGAAAGCCCCAGGCCGGCCCGGGATAGGTAGTAGCCGCAGGAGCTGGTCATGCCCCCCGAACGGGAGACGACACCGACGGTGTGACCGGGAATCGGCTCGTTGAACCAACCCTTTGCGCTGGCTGCTCGGCCGCCGATCATCCCCAGGACACCCTGCCCGGGGGAGATGACACCGAGGGTGTTGGGGCCGATGAATTCCGCACCCGACTCCTTCGCGTGGGATGCGATGGACATGGCATCCCAGAGTGGAACCCGATCAGGCACCAGCACCAGCAACTTCACGCCCGCATCGATGGCCTCCATGGCCGCATGCTTGATCAGTCGGGCCGGGACGAAGATCACGGAGACATCGACACCATCATTGGCCTCGACGACTTCACTGACCTTGTCGTGGACCGGCAGCCCCTCGACTTCCTCGCCACCCTTGCCGGGCGTGCATCCGCCGACGACGTTGGTTCCGAACCCGAGCATGAGCCTGGTTCGAGCCCGACCTTCACGACCGGTGATGCCCTGGACCATGACCTTCTTGTTTCGATCGATGAGAATCGCCATTTCAGTCCACCTCCCCGGTTGCGAGCAGGAGCTCGTCGAGCCCCGGTATCTCGAGATCCACGAAGATGATCGGCCGTCCCGCCCGTAGGCATTCGACCTCGCAGGCGACGAACTCGGAGTCCTTCTTGGCTGCCTCGTCCTCGCTGATGGCGAGTCGCGGGTGGCCCTGCTCGTCGAGTTCGAAGAGCCCCCCACCGTGTTCGATCACCAGTTCCGAGGCGATGTCGTCGCAGTTGGCGATATCGACCCAGACACGACCGCCGTCGATCGGGAAGGATGCGCTGGCCTCTTCGCCGACGAAGGATGGAATGAAACGATGATGATCCGGAGCGATGTCACCGGCTTCACGCACCAGAGTCGCAAAGCGAGAGGCGCACGCGGCGGGCGTATCGTCCTTGCCGTACCCCTCCACCACGCCCGGCAACTTGTCACAGGCATCAGTGAGGATCTCGCAGGCACGTTCCTCGCTGTTTCCACCCAGCCTGACCACCACCGGCACCGAGACGTTGACCTCGTTGAAGGCCTTGGCGAGACCGTAGGCGGAGTGGAACTGCTCCTGACTGGCCACGCCCGAGCCGGAACCGAAGTAACCGATGATTCCCGGTTGGGCGAGGATGATGCGCGCCGCACGGTAGACCTTGGCAGCCGAGGGGTTTCCCGAGGTATCGCAGAAGTTGGCGAGAGTGAAGCCTTCCGAGGAAGCTGCATCCATCGACATCATCGAACCACCACCACCCGCACCATGGAAACCGATCAGTCCCTTCGAAGCCTCGGATCCATCGGTGGGAAGCTTCGCGAAGTAGAAGGTCCCACGGTGATCGGCGTTTTCCACGTCGTAGGCGATTCGCTCGAGATCGGTGGCGGGATGATCCAGTTCACGTGCGATCTCGATGCCCAGTTCCGGATGTCGAAAGACCGCGTAGTCGTCGATGGTGACTCGGCAGTCGGCAGCGACCACCTTTCCGTCACCGGTGGTCACGAGGGGGTTCACTTCAAGGGAGCGCGCCTCGACGGTTCGGGCCAGGTCGACGATCCTGACGATCGCATCGACCAGTTGGTCGTGGAAGCCGGCATCGATGGAGCTTTTGACGATCACGTGCCGAACCGCTTCCGCATCGATCCCGGAACGTGGGTCGATGAGTATGCGCGCAACGGTCTCGGCGCGATCCTCGATACCGCTGCCACCCTCGGTATCGAGCAGCAGCACCGGGCAACGTCCGGTGTCATCGATGGAAAGCGAGACGAAGAGCTCGTCGCGGATGTCGACCAGTCCCTCGACCAGCAGTTCCTCGACCGGGAAGTTGCCGAAGGTCATCGAAAGCATGCGTTCAGCCGCGTCTCGAGCCTCATCAGGTCCGTTCACGATCAACACGCCGCCGAGCGCCTTGCGACCTGTGACCCAGGCCTGGATCTTGATGATCGCGCGCCCACCGAGCTTTCGCACCAGTTCCGCAGCCTCACCAGGAGTTCGAGCCAGATGCCCTTCGGGCACCTCGACTCCTGATTCCGCCAGAAGGCGCTTGCCTTGATATTCGTGCAGCCGTGCCAAGCATGCATTCCACATACGGTGTTTCTCGAGTCAGCCCGGGCCACGATCAGACCCAGTCCGGAGCATGACATGCTATGAAATGCGGGTGATTTCCGCCACGTCTCCTGCCACTCCCGGCTGGCGAAACGGACAGGCGGGTCGTACCATCGTTCATCCACCCCTACAGTCCAATGGAGCGACACCGTGAAGGCAAGTGATCTCAGAAATGGCATGGCCATGAAGGTTGAAAACCAGGTCAGCGTGATCCTCAATACGGAGCATGTGAAGCCTGGCAAGGGGCCTGCCTACGTCCAGGTCAAGCTGAAGAACATCGAGTCCGGCTCGGTGGTCGAAAAGAGGCTCCGATCGGTCGAGGAGGTCGATCAGGTCGATCTGGATCGACGGCCCATGGAGTACCTCTACAACGACAGTTCGGGTTTCGTCTTCATGGACGGTCAGACCTATGACCAGGTCACCCTTTTCGCCGAGCTCGTGGGTGACCAGATGCCGTTCGTGAAGCCAAATACCGACATAACGGTCCTCTTCTGTGAAGATCGACCGATCAGTGTCGAGCTGCCCAAGTCAGTCGACCTCGAGGTTGCCGACACCCCTCCCGGCATCAAGAACGCGACCGCGACCAATCAGCTGAAGGAAGCCACGCTGGAGACCGGCCTGAGGACCAAGGTTCCGCCCTTCATCAACATCGGCGACGTGGTTCGAGTCTCAACCGATGACGGCAGCTACACCCAGCGCGTCAACGAATAGACGGCTGCGCCAGCCACCCGGCAGGTGGGGACCGGGTCGTCGTTCAGAGGGCCCGTTTGATGGCGTTGTTCGCGATGCGATTGAGGATCGCGAAAGCCACGATCACGATCAGCACGCCGATGAGCAGGGGCCAGATGCCCTTGTCCTTGACGAACGTCTGAATGTCGACCGCTCCGGTTGCAGCAGCACTGGCGGCGAAACCACACGCAATGGCGGTGCGAGGCGTCATGCCCACGAAGGTGCCCAGGGTGTAGGGCAACAACCGCACTCCACCCGCGGCCATCGCGAGATTGGTCAGTGCGAACGGTGAGTTAGGGGGAAAACGGATGAGCGTCACCAGCCCGAAGGTACGCGCCGGACTCTCGCTCACGAAGGCCTTTCGCACCGTGCGCCACTTGGGTTTGGAATCGGTCCAGGCCGTCACCGAATCCCTTGCGACCAGACGACAGAAGACCCATCCGATCAGTGCACCGATCGTGAATCCCAGCAGTGCAGCAGGAGCTCCGAAGGCAAACCCGAAGATCCACCCTCCGAGAATCGACTGGGCGTACGTCGGAAGCAGCCCCAGCCCGCTGGTCAACGCGAAGAAGAGGATGTAGCCGACCAGTGCAAGGACGGGGATCCCCTGGAGGACGGGACCGGGAAACTCCATGAGTCTTTCGCCGATGGACCCGATGTTCGCAAGCAGGATGAAACCGAAGATCGCCGGGAACGCGACGAATGCAACACCGAGGATGGTCGAGAAGACCAGCCTGGACGGAGGTTTCCTGGCAGATCCGGGCGCCGTCTCGCCTGGCGCCTCGTCAGGTTCGTTTGGTTCTTCGAGCATCACGCCCATCGTGCGGAGATCTTCATTTCGCGCCGGCAGCAGCGGTCTGGGAAGAGACTTCCGGATCGATGTAGAGCAGATCCCTGACTTCAGTGAAGAAGTGGTCGATCGCCATGAGCGCCTTTCCACGGATGATCGCGTTGCGCACGGTCACCGTCACCGCGGGTGGCTGGGTGCGTTCGAGAACGATCTGGAACTCGAGTTCCTGGGTTTCGCGCTGTGGCGAGGAACCCGTGCGATGCAGGTCGCGCTTCAGGGTGCGCTGGACTTCAAGCCGGTCGTACACCAGGTCGATCCAGACGTTGTTGTCGACGACCACCCACTTGTCGTACTGGGGGTCCTCGGCAACCGCGATCAGTGCGGTCCAGACCTGTTCGGGCGATCGGTCCTTGAAGACCGAGGACTGGGTGGTACAGCCGGCCAGGGCTGCCAGGATGCCAAGCAGGAAGAATGCACGACCTCGTCGACTCATCACAGTGCTCCAAATGCTGGGCTCGTCCCTCGAATTCGAAAGACATGTTCCAGCGGAGGTTCTATCGGAGAGATCAGCCCCGGAGTATGCGAAATCCCGAGAACTCGCCGTTCGCGACGGTTTCAAGGGACTCACGATGGCTGATATGACCCGGAAGACGGGCTTCGATCGAGGCAAGAAGGCCCTCAATGACCTGCTGAGGGCCTTCCACGACCATCCTGACCGTTCCGTCGGGTTCATTACGGACCCAGCCCTCGAGCCCCTCGGCCTCGGCCAAGGAGGCCGATGTCCAGCGAAAACCGACGCCCTGGACGCGTCCATGGAAGACGAATTCAGAGCGAATCGGTGTTGGCGAAGGCATGATCCGGTCACCCCTGCTCGAGGAGTTCCTCGGGGAGATCGGCGTTGTGATAGACCGCCTGCACATCATCATGGTCGTCGAGCGCATCGACCAGTCGCATGATCTGCTGGCCCACCTTGGTGTCGCAGCTGATCGTGGTCTGTGGCGTCCAGGTGATCTCGGCGCTTTCTAGATCGATGTCGGCGGCTTCCAGGGCACCCTTCACGGTCAGGTATTCCGCTGGTGGCGTGGTGACCTGGAAGAGACCGCCATCCTCGAGGATGTCGTCGGCACCGGCTTCGAGCGCGATCTCCATGAGTTGATCCTCGGTCACCTTGCTTGCATCGATGAAGAACATGCCCTGATGACTGAAACCGAAGGACACCGAGCCGGACTGGCCGAGTTTCCCATTGCCGCGATCGAAGAGAGCACGAATTTCAGGAGCGGTCTTCTGGGGGTTGGAGATCAGGGTGTCGACGATGAAGGCCACGCCCGCTGCTCCGTACCCTTCGTACCGAACTTCCTCGTAGCGTTCGGCAGCACCGTCCTGACCGGACCCCTTCTTGATCGCCTTGGCGATGTTGTCCTTCGGCATGTTCGCGGCCTTGGCGGCCTCGACTGCATAACGCAGGGTCACGTTGAACTCGACGTCAGCTCCGCCCTGCTGTGCGGCAACGATGATTGCACGAGAACAGCGCGACCAGACCTTGGCTCGTCGAGCGTCCTGCCGGCCCTTGCGATGCTTGATGTTCGCCCATTTACTGTGACCGGCCAAGGTGCATGCTCCTCGATGCTGCTTTGATTGCCGAAAGATCCGGATCGGTTAACGAGCGCTCTTTCGCCCCGACTTCTTGCTGGCGGTTTTCTTGGCGGCCTTCTTGGCAGGAGCCTTCTTGGCAGGCTTCTTGGCGGCCTTCTTGGCAGGAGCCTTCTTGGCGGCCTTCTTGACGACCTTCGTGGACTTCTTCGCCGTCTTGGCGGTGGCCGTCTTGGCCGGAGCCTTCTTCTCAGCCTTGGCGGGAGCCTTCTTGGCGGTCTTCTTGGCGGTCTTCTTGGCGGTCTTCTTGGCGGTCTTCTTGGCGGGAGCCGGGTCCGCACTCGCGGCGGGCTCGTCCGGCTTCGGGGCGGGCTTCGCCTCGGCCTTGGGCTTGGGCGGAACCTTTCGAGCTGGTGGTTTCGGGGACGAATCCACGAACGCTCTCAGCGCGGCCTCGACCCGGTTGCCTTCACTGCTCTTCACCTGGCGGGAAAGCCACTTGCTGACCTCGTCCGGGCAGGCGATCTCGCTCAGGACACCATGTTCGATGAAGAGATCGACCAGCCGATCGTCGACGGGAATGGTGTGAACCTCGAAGCAGCGATGAAGCACACGCGATGAGACATAGGGTGGTATTCCATCCAGCCCCTCGACGAAGGCGCGGATCTCCCGCTTGCCACCCGACTGGAGGGCATCGAGAGAGACCGCGTGATGTGCCAGGTAGATCGAATGAAGCACGGACTTCAGACGCTGCGTTCGCTCCATCGAGTTGGGGTACCGGGAGCCGATCACCGAAATCACCTCGGTGGGCAGGGATACACGCAATTCGTTGAAGTCGACGATCGAATCGACGACCTTTCGCATCGCATCCTGGGCCTGGGATGTCGTGGCTTCCCAGAGAAGGAAACTGAAGACGATCACTGCAATCGGATCGTCGTATCCGGTTTCTCCCTCGCCAGCTGAAGGCACGGGGTCCGGGCTGCCCAGCTTCTTGAGCAGGCTGGTCAACTTCGCCGCATTGGCAACTCCACTCTTCACGTTTCGTTCGCCTCCTTTTCGATCATGGATGAACCATGATCGGTTTCTTCTGGCTCGAGTTGAATCTCGTCCTCTCGCACCAGGGCTTCTATTTCAGCCTGGTTCTTGAGTGAACGATCTATTTCGAAGACAAGCTTCGGGACCTTCCGAAGTCTTGCGGACTGCCCCACATCGGCGCGCAACCGGCCGGAGGCCGATTGGAGGCCGCGGATGACACGCGATTCATACTTGTCCGGAACGACCGAGATCTTGATCCGCGCCTGACTGAGATCGGGGGCGACATCCACATCCGTGACTGAAACGAGACCGCGAATCCTGGGATCACCGAGCCCTCGTGAAAGAGAGGCCTGGATCGACTTCTGGATGCTGGAGCGAACCCTCGCGATGCGGGTTGAGCTCGATCCGGAATCGTCTTTGGAGTTGCGAGTCTTCATTGCAGACAGGTGTCCGTGGCGCTTCCAAGTCAGAGCGTCCTGGCGACCTCGATCGTCTTGTAACACTCAAGTACGTCACCGGCCTTGATGTCGTCGTACCCGTCGATCTTCATCCCGCATTCCATACCGGACTTGACTTCCTTGACGTCATCCTTGAATCGCTTGAGCTGTTCGAGCCGGCGATCACTCTCGACGACGATGCCGTCCCGCGTGACACGAATCTGGGAGTTGCGTTCGACGAAGCCGTCCGTGATGTAGCAACCGGCGACCATGCCGACCTTGGAAACACGGAAGACATCGCGCACCTCGGCGTGGCCGAGCACCTCGAGCTTGAGCTCGGGGGCAAGGAGGCCGGCGGCCGCCTTGGTCACGTCGTCGGTGATGTCGTAGATCACGTCGTACAGTCGAATGTCGACGCCACGCTGCTCGGCGATGCTTCTCGCCTTCGTGGTGCTCGTCACATTGAAGCCGATGATGATCGCCCCAGAGGCGTTGGCCAGCATCACGTCGCTCTCACTGATTCCACCCACGGCGGAATGCTTGATCGCGACCCGGACTTCATCGCTTCCGATCTTTCCGATGACGTTCCGAAGTGTCTCGACCGATCCCTGCACGTCACCCTTGACGACCAGCGGCAGTTCCTTGGCACCGGAATCCTTCATGCGTTCGAAGATGTTGTCGAGGGTGACCTTGGGCTGGGCGAGACCTTCCTCGCGCTGGATGCGCTTGGCTTCCTCGGCTGCATTCTCGGCGGCCTTCAGGCTGTCGACGATGTAGAACTTGTCACCCGCATCCGGAACCTCGTCGATGCCTGAAAGTGCGATCGGCGTGGAGGGTCCGGCTTCCTCGATACGGACGCCGTGGTCATCGATGATGTCACGGACTCGGCCGAAGGCGCGCCCGGCGACGATGAAGTCACCCTTGTGGAGCTGCCCTTCCTGCACGAGGATGCGAGCGACCGCGCCTCGGCCTTCTTCGATCTGGGATTCAAGCACGGTACCTTCGGCATTGCCGACGAAATCGGCCTTGAGTTCCAGGAGTTCGGCTTGGAAATCAAGGGTGTCCAGGAGATCCTGGATGCCGTCCCCCTTGATGGCACTGGTCTTCACGACTTCGGTGGACCCGCCCCATTCGACGGGGTTGAGCTCATGTTCGGCCAGCTGGCCGAGAATCCTCTGGATGTTGGCCTCGGTGGCATCGGGACGGTCGATCTTGTTCAGGGCGACCACGATGGGAACACCGGCCGCCTTGGAGTGGTTGATCGATTCGATGGTCTGAGGCATCACGCCGTCATCGGCTGCGACCACCAGGACCACGATGTCCGTGACCTTCGCACCGCGCGCACGCATCTCGGTGAACGCCTCGTGACCCGGCGTATCGATGAAGGTGATCACGCGTTCACCATCACCAGCCGTCACCGGCACCCGGAAGGCGCTGGTCGCCTGGGTGATGCCACCGGCCTCGCCTTCGGCGACGTTGGCCTGGCGAATCTTGTCCAGGAGCGATGTCTTGCCGTGGTCGACATGACCGAGGATGGTGACGATCGGCGCCCGGGGACGCTCATCGTTTCGTTCACGCGTCTCGAAATGCTCCTCGATCTGCTCTGCAGCGGTCTTGAATTCAACGACTTCGAGTTCGATGTCGTACTCAGCCATGACCTCGATCGCCTGTTCGGTCTCGATCGCGGAGTTGATGTTGGTCATCACTCCCTGCATGAAGAGAAACTTGAGGATGTCTCCGGCCTTGATGCCGGATGCGGCGGAAAGTTCCTTGATGGTGATCGGTTCGACAACCTTCACGGGACCTTCGGGACGCTGCTGCACCGCGGGACGCGGTCCACGTCGACGCGAACGGTCCTGACGATGACGCTTGAAGAAACCACCTGCGGCGTTGAGTCTGCGATCACGCTCGAGCAGATCCTGATCACGCCAGGTGTTCCGACTCGAACCCTGGCTCGGGGCATGACCACCCTGCTGACCGGGTCCACCCTGGAAGGAGCGGCCGGAGCGACCGTCACCACCACGCCTGCGATCATTGCGATTGCGGCGATCCTTGTCCTTGTCCTTGTCCTTGCCGCCGGCAGAACGACCGCGATCGGCGGCTGGCGGCATGTCCGGGGGATAGTCCATGCGGACGCCACCACCGGTTCGGGGACCGGCTCTCTGGGGCATCTCAGGCCGACGATCCTGTCGTGGTTGTCGGGGTTCGGGCAGCACGTCCGGCTGTTCGACGCGAACGACGACCGGCCCGGAGAGCTTGACCTTCTTCTTCTCGGTGAGCTGCGAGCCGGCGGGCTTGATGACGTTGGGCCGACTGGGCACGTTCATCACCGGAGACGCGCCAGGCGCATTGCCCGAGGGCATGTCACCCTGGTCCGGGGAACCGGAACCATCGGTGGAATCAGTCGAGTCCGTGGAATCCTCCGAGGCATCCGAAGCAGGTGCAGCCGGGGCCTCTGCCGCGGCTGCGACTGCGGGAGCCGTTTCCACGGGTGCTTCAGTGACATCAGTAACAGGAGTTTCCGCGGGAGCCACCACCACATCATCGGTGGGAGCAGTGGGTGCGGCAGGTGCGGTGGAAGTGGAGGCGCCCTCGACGGGAGCCTCGGACTCGTTCGTGGGTGCCTCGAACGGCTTGACGACCTTGGCCTTCTTGGTGCTCTTCTTGCGGACCTTCTTCAAGTCCACAGGTGCAGCGGTCTCCACCGCCGTGGAAGCGCCCGAACCACCGCCAAACCATTCGCGAACCGTGACCGAGAGTCCCACGGAGATCGCGGACATGTGGTTGGTGATGTCAGGGATATCCTCAGCCTGGCATTTGGCGACAACATCCTTGCTCGAAACACCGAGCTGTTTCGCCAGTTGATGAACCCGCATGACCGCGGCTTTCTTTGCCAAGTCGAATCTCCTCAGGCGCTTCAAGCGCCGGTTACCCAACGCTTCAGTCGCGCTGCGTTTCTTCCGCTACTTCCGAAGGCCCATCCGCAGGACCAGTTTCAACTGCTTCTTCGATTGGCGCCTCGGGCGTGCTTTCGCCGGTCTCAGGTGCCGATTCAACCGTTTCAACGACCGCGTCCTGTTCCTGGGTCTCCGGAGCCGTCTCTTCCGAGGCGGACGGCATCGGGGCTCCACCGAGAATCGCCGCGGCACGTGAGTCTCCTTCGAGCTCACCACCACCATCGAGCAGGGCCGAGGCAGCAGCCTCGTCCTCGACTCGCTTGCGTTCCTGGTCCTCTCGATCGCGTTCCTGTTCCTCGGCCACTTCCTTGGCTTTGAGGGCGGAGGCCTCGACGACCATCGCAGCCAGTTCCGGAGTCATCTCCAGCTCCGCCTGCAGGGCCTCCTCCCCGATCTCCTCGACGTCGAACACACTGATCATGCCCAGTGCGCCCATCTTGTCGAGCATTTCGTCGGTGATGCCCTCGATGGGACGAATCGTGCCTTCGAGGTTGTCCAGGCCCTTCTGGAATTCAACGGGCGTGAGGATGTCGATGTCCCAGCCGGTGAGTCGAGCGGCAAGCCGCACGTTCTGGCCCCGGCGGCCGATCGCCAGTGAAAGTTGATCGTCACGAACGATGATCGTTGCACGACCCAGTTCGAAACAGAGGCTGACTTCCTCGACTTCGGCCGGCTTCAGAGCGTTGGCGATGAGGATCTGACTTGATTCGTTCCAACGAACGATGTCGATCTTCTCGCCGCCGAGTTCATCCACGATGTTCCTGATGCGACTGCCTCGAACACCGACACAGGCGCCGACTGCATCGACCTTGGAATCGATGGAGCTCACCGCGAGCTTGGTGCGGAATCCCGGCTCACGTGCCATCGCCTTGATCTCGATGACACGTTCGGAGACTTCGGGAACCTCCGCCTCGAACAGGCGACGAATGAATTCGGGATTGCCACGGCTGAGCACGATCTTCACCTGGTTGCCGGCGTCGCGGACGTCGAGAATCAGGCAGCGAACCCGGTCTCCAGCGTGGAACTGTTCGCCTGGAATCTGCTCGGAACGAGGCATGAAGCCCTCGGCACGATCGATCTGAACGACCAGTGCACCACCCTCGTAGCGCTGGGCGACACCGGTGACGATCTCACCCTGCCGCTTGGCGAATTCATCGAGAAGGCTGTTGCGCTCGTCCTCGCGAAACTTCTGGATCATGACCTGCTTGGCAGTCTGGGCGGGTATTCGCCCGAGACTCTCGAGCGTGATCTCCTCGGTCTCGCCCTCTTCCTCGTCGATGTTGCGCCAGATTCGAATCTCACCGGTGAGCCGATCCATGCTGCAGCCGAACTCCTCGGTGTCCAGGGAGTTGAAGTGCTTGCGAGCAGCACTGACCATGGCCTGCTCGAGGTCGGTGATGAGAAGTTCTCGATCGACGTTTCGGTCACGTGCGATGGAGTCGAGGATTCGAAGGGTTTCAGAATTCATTGATTGAAGTTCTCTGGATATGTGAACGATGTTGTTGAGTTGTCGAAATACCGAATTGTCGCCCGGAAGCATGATCCCCACCGCGTGGTCTCACCGGCCGGTCCTCACTCTTGGAGAACGTCGCAAGCCACGAACGCATCAAACGCTCGTGGCTCGCCCGTCCCAGAACCGAGGGACCAGAACCCATCACCTTGTCGCAGGGAGTCACGTCATGAATGACACCAACGACAGGTTCGTGGCCTGATGGCCCTCGCCGATACTCGTCCTTGCAATGTGCGCTGAGCACTCATCGGACACGAGTACCGGGAGTCGTCGAAGCCAATGCAAACCGGGTTGTTTGAAACCGGATCATTTGGGCACCGACATCCTTCCGGTCAAACCGGGGCGAATGAAAACACGAGGAGAGATCCCCGAACCCCCGAGTGTACTCGAAGAGCGGTCATCCGGCAATTATGGGAAGGGTCAGCCTGCCGCGTCGAGAAACCCGCTTGAAGAGGTCCCAGCGGGTTTTTCAGCCCCCTGCGCGGGCGGAGTGGATGCTTGAGCCTCAGGGTTCGAAGATGCTCCGGAGGCGGGTTTATCCTGACGATTACTGATTCGAACGGCCCGATTCCCGCGAAAATTCCCGAAAGTCCCGTCGAACTTGGGATTGCCGCCGACGGAGACCACGACCGGTTCCTTCGAGGATTTGGTCGTGGTGATGAGGTCCCCGACCCGAAGCGACTGCAGTTCGTCGAAGGTGATGGAGGTCTCGGCCAGGACGACCTCGAGCTGGAGCGGGGCCTCCGACAAGCCTTGCTCTATCACCGCGCGACGGGCGGCCTTCTCATCACGACGGCCGGTGACGAACCAATTCTGGGCACTGAGGTTCTCGATCACGGGTTCGATCACGTTGTAGGGCAGGCAGAGTTTCATCGTTCCGGTGCGCTCGCCCATGCGGACCTCGAAACCAATGACCACGACCACCTCGTTGGGAGGGACGATCTGCACCAGTTGCGGGTTGGATTCCATCTCGCCGAGCTGGAAATCGAACTGCCCGATCGACGCCCATGCCTCGACCAGGGCGTTCATGCCGCGCTCGAGGATGCGACGAACCAGCCGCATCTCGATCATCGTCATCGGGCGCTGGGGAACGAAGAGATCCCTGGTGTTTCCACCCATCAGGCGATCAATGATCGGATAGATGATCAAAGGGCTGATCTCGAGGCAGAACTGGCCCTCCAGCGGTTCGCCGGCAATCAGGCTGAAGCAGGTCGGATTCGCGAGACTCCCAAGGAACTCGGAATAGGTCATCTGCTCGGCCTGGTCGACGTTCACCTCGATGATGGTTCGCAGGAAGCCCGAAAGCGATGCGCCGAAGTTTCGGGCGAAGGCGTCGTGCAGGGTCTGGAGCGCACGCATCTGATCCTTGCTGATCCGCTCCGGACGCCGAAAGTCGTACGGCCGTATCTCGATGGAATCCTGCTGTCCCCGACGATGCCGCGAGAAGATCTCGGTCGGACCACCACCGCCGAAGGGTGTATCCCCGGCGGATTCCACAACGTCAGCGTTTCTCAGATGTCGATCAGTCGAGTCGTCCATGAATCTCCGTTCGGGCCTGACTCCGTCGGGCGGAAGCCCGTTGTCATGAAGTCCTTATCGGAACGTCCGACGTCACTGCTTGAGCACAGAATCGACGCCGCAGCCGAGCCCTCGATAGAAGACAAGGCAGGAATGATCGATCTCGTTCGATGGAGATGCAGCTCAACCGGGATACCGGGGGTCGTCCCGATGGCTTGAAACGACAGATCCTCGCTCCAAGACCATGCAGAGGGCCTAGAATGGACACAATGACCCTGATCGACCACCTGCTCATCTGTGCGGCCCTCACTGGAGGAACCCTGGCGAATGCTCAGGACCAGGCCCCCGACGCCGCCTCCCCCGTTTACGAGGTTCAAGCGCGCATGGTCGCTGCCAGACCGATGGTCCGACCCGGCGAATGGTTTCCCATCGTCTTCGAGATCACCAGCAACGACGCCGGAGCGGTGGTTCTCGGACCACCTGACGACGGGTTGAACCCACTTGAAGGTGCCACGGAGACCGATACGAGGCTCAGCTGGGACACCGAGGACGGACAGGAATTCAAGCTGGTTCCGGATCTCACATCGATCCAGTGGCCCAGACCACGGACCGGCGAGACCAACCAGGACGGTCTGAGGCTGCCCGCAAAGATCTACATCCCGGTCAAGGTGGTTTCAGACGCCCCCCTGGGACCGGTTGAGATCAGCTTCACATTGGATGCCGTCCGGTCAACCGGGAAACCGGGCGACTTCGACCTGACGAACCCGATCCGGCTTCAGGAACAGGTATCGATAGAAATCGTCCATCCGACCGACCCCGAGGCCACGAACCTCACTGCGGAGGATCCCAGCCTGTTCTTTGCCTGGCACGGTGATCTGCCCGATTGGTCGGTGCAGGATGTCAGGCAGTCGGGGCCCAAGAAGGCGGCACCAACCCTCGCCTGGGTGGTCGTCTTCGCTCCGTTCACCCTGGTGGGACTGGCCTTGGTCTGGGCGTTTGCCACCGGCAGGTTGTGAGCAACTGGTCTTCGGTAAGGTGGTACTGATCAAGAGCACCTCAGGCACCTCCACGGATACCCGCATGCACAAGGCTCGATCAGTACTTCTCGTCCTGACTTCGTTGATCCTCGTCCCGTTCGCCTTCGCCGCGACGGCCCAGGATTCGAAGGACACGTTCGGCTCGCTCCCCGGGTTCACCCAGCAGGAGACGCCGGCGGCCACGAACTTCGGTGACAGCCGGGACGTGGTCGGGGTCGAGATCACCCTGCTGCAGGAGACCGCCCCACCCGGCGCGGTCATCCCGGTGGCGGTCGTCCTCGACATGAAGCCGACCTGGCACATCTGGACCAACGAGGGGGGGGAGCTCGAGGGCACCTCGAGCTTCGAATACGCACAGTGGACCCAGATCACGCTTGCAGAGGATTCCGGGTTCAAGCTCATCGGCATCCAGTGGCCGGAAGCCCACAAGGTCGACGTCAACTTCGGCGACGGACCGGTGACCTACTCGGTCTTCGAAGGCAAGGCGGTCGCCTTCGTGAACCTGCTGGTGCCCGGCGACGATGCCAACGGCACCGAGCTGCCCATCACGATCTCCACGAGTTTCCAGGCCTGTGACGACACGCAGTGCATGGCCCCCACCTTCGACCCACCCACCGTGACGAACACGCTGAAGATCGATGACGCTGCGCCGATGAGGGTCGAGGCGACGGGGCTCTTCGCGGACTGGAAACCAGCGACTGGACGCAGAAGTCCTTCGAGAGGCTCACGAAGCCGACCCTCGACGGACTCGCCTGTCGTCCAGGAACCCGCAGACGGCGAGCCGGAACCACCGTCGACGGCCGAACCACACCCTCCCCCGACCGACGGCGCCACCGAACCAGAAGGCAAGGCCGCCGCGGATTCAGCCGTGACCGCAGACCTCGAGGAAACCGCGACCAGCTCGAGCTTCTTCGGGGTCAGGGTGCCGAAGACCGACGGCGCTCTGGGGCTCGTGCTCCTGATCCTGATGTCGATCGCCGGCGGCTTCGTCCTGAACCTCACGCCCTGCGTGCTCCCGGTCATCCCGATCAAGATCATGACCATCAGCAAGCATGCCGACTCCCCCGGTCGGGCCTTGTCGCTCGGACTCTGGATGGCGCTCGGGGTCTTCGGATTCTGGCTGTTGATCGGACTGCCGGTCGCGTTCCTCACCACGTTCACCGATCCCTCGGTGATCTTCGGCATCTGGTGGGTGACCCTGGGGATCGGTCTCCTGATCGGCCTCATGGGTATCGGCATCATGGGACTCTTCAACTTCCAGCTGCCCCAATCGGTCTACATGGTGAACCCGAAGGCCGACAACGCCGGTGGTTCGTTCCTGTTCGGCGTCATGACCGCCGTACTGGGTCTTCCGTGCTTCGGCTTCGTCGCCGGTGCGCTGCTGGCCGGCACCGCGACCCTTCCGCCATACATCACCCTGGTGATCTTCGGCTCGATCGGACTCGGCATGGCATTGCCGTACCTGGTCCTTTCCGCGAAGCCATCACTGGTCGAACGGATCCCGCGCACCGGCCCCGCCAGTGAACTGGTCAAGCAGGTCATGGGGCTGTTGCTCCTGGCCGCGGCGGCGTACTTCGTCGGCTCGGGACTGATCGGACTCACCGCCGAGATGCCCTGGGTGGCCAAGCAGATCCACTGGTGGGCGATTTCATTCGCCATGATCATCGCCGGGATCTGGCTCTGCCTGCGGACCTTCCAGATCACGCCGAGCTGGGGCGCGCGTGGGTTCTGGACCCTGGTCGCACTGGTCTTTGCCTTCCTTCCGACCCTGGTCGCGGTGCGTGCCACGGAAAAGGCCCATGAGACGTGGATCGAACTCGCCTCGCTCGACTCGACCAGCTTCTCCACGAAGGTCTGGAACCCCTACACCCCCGAACGCTTCGAGGCCGCTCGCAAGGACGGAAAGATCGTGGTCATGGATTTCACCGCCGAGTGGTGCCTGAACTGCAAGGCACTGAAGGCCGCGGTAC
Source organism: Phycisphaerales bacterium (assembly GCA_029246705.1). Taxonomy (GTDB): domain Bacteria; phylum Planctomycetota; class Phycisphaerae; order Phycisphaerales; family SM1A02; genus JAKVBQ01. The sequence continues at coordinate 104,252 of JAQWMQ010000035.1, forward strand.
TCGATGTGGAACCGGTGAAGAGCCGACTCGCGGATGATCCGAACATCGTCACCTTCACTGCGGACAACACCTCGAGAAACGCACCGGGGTGGCAGCTCATGAAGGAACTCGGACAGACCGGCATCCCACTGCTGGCGATCTGGGGACCCGATGAATCACTGCTGAAGCCGTGGCAGAGCAACGCCTACACGGCGACCCAGGTGATCGATGCGATCTCCGAACGTGAAGACCCGGGCAACGCGCAGAAGTGACCCGGTCACTGGATCGACTGCTCACGCAGCACTTCGAGACGACGTGCAAGTTCCGTACGTTCCTCGGCCGGGAACTGGACCAGTGGGTCGAGCCCTCGTGCGGTGTCCAGTTCCAGCGCGGACTGGAGCGCATCGCCTTCGAGCTCCGGTTGTCCTGATGCCCGAGCGGCATCGGCGAGTCCGACCCGGAGACGCGGGTCGAACGGACTCGACGCGATCGCGGCCAGGAAGGCGTTCACCACGCGAGCACGGTCGGGGTTCTCCTCGATGGCCGCACTGTCCATGTGAACCCAGCTGCTGGTGATGAGCGCCATCGCACTGGGGTGGGATTCAAGTACGAGGTCGAGTTTCACCAGTGCTTCAAGCAGCGCCGTCCGGGCCTCCCGGGGCGGGCTTTCGGCTGCCAGCAGTCGGAGTTGCTCGACCACGGCCCAGGTCGTCTCGAGGTTGTTCGGGTCGGCATCGATCGCAAGCATGATGCTCTCGATGGCCTGACGCCGTGCGACCGGCGAAAGGGACCGCTGCAGGTCAGCTGCGATCAGTCGGGGATCGTTGGAACCCGGTGCAAGGGTCTCGAAGTCGATCGCCTGAAGTGCCGCCGGAAGCGGATCGGCTTCGGGCAATCCGCCAAGGGCCTCCGCCGCGGTACTGCGGACCGAGGCGATCGCCTGTGCACGCGACCAGGGTGCAAGACCTCGCGGGGGCGCCATGACCTGCTCGGGAAGTGCTCCCAGCGCACGAAGTGGTCGAGCGGCCGACTGCAGGTGCGACTCGACCGACCACTGAGGCCACAGCGCGACGACCGCGACCCAGAGTGCGAGGATCACGGGTACCAGCACCAGGAACAGATCCGTCGAGAACGGTCGGCGATACCGTGCAATCGCGAAGGTCCCCACGAAAGCCCAGGCCAGGGCGACGGTTCCCACCTGGACGAAGAGCATGTCGATCGAGGCAAGGGCAAGCAGTGCGGCCATCGCACCCCCCATGCACCAGGCATGCTTCCATCGCTCGAGCCGCAGGAAGGCTTCTCGCGCGGTGATCGAGACCACCATGGCAAGCAGGATGCCGACCAGGCGCATGACCAGAGACAACGGGGTCAGGGAGGCGAATTCACGGCTCACTGCAAACACGGCTGCAACCAGCAGGGCCAGCGGAATCAGACGGGCGACACCGGGCGAGCGAAACAAGGCCTTCGGGAGAGCCTCGGGGTCGGGACGACCTGCCAGACCGCAGCGCAGGGCCAGTATCGCAAGCAGTGCGATCCAGGCGGTTCCCAGTACGCCGAGGGAAGCCAGCAAGTCGAAGATGACGGAGTGGGCGCTGATGGGATCTTCAGGGCTGGTGACCGGCTTGTAGAGCAGGTAGGCCTCCTGGAAACCGGCCGGTCCGACGCCGAGCAGCGGATGGTTGGTGATCATGCTCCAGGCGCCACTGAGATAGTGGTCCCGAAAGAGCAGGCTTCGTTCCCCCCAGAGGAACGACGCATCGAACGTGCCCCGGATCTGCACGGTGATGATCGCCAACAGCAGGCAGCCAAGAGCCAACATGCCGGGCAGGGACAGGCTGTACGTGCGAAGTGGCTTGAGCATGGTCGGGGTGTACAGAACGAGCATGCCGAGAATGCAAGCGACCCAAGCGCCCTTGGACCCGTTCACCAGAGTGAGGATCAGCATGCCGATTCCGACCAGCAGCAGCAACATGAAGGAACCACCGGGCAGCTTGTGCATCGCGCTGCCGTACAGCAGGATCAACCCCACCACCATGAGCCCGCTGAAGAGGTTGGCCAGGCCGAACCATCCCGAAGCCTCGGGCTGGAGCAGGCGTCGTTCGTACAAGTCAGCCTGAACCGATCCCGGTTCCCAGCCGAAGGCGTGCAGGACGGCCTCACGGTTGTCCTCGAAGTAGCCGACCATCGCAGGATGTTCGACCAGCACCTCCATGCCGCCACGAATCGCCAGCATGGCGAGGATGCCCAGCAGCCCACCGAGCACCGTCGAACGCATGCCGGGTTCGCGAACGCCATGCGCCAGCGCCACTCCACCGACGACGGCCGCGAGCCAGTCCGCGCCTTGCCAGAGATCGGTCGCGTTCTGGGCACCATGCCAGGCGATCGTGATCAAGGGCAGCACGGCCAGGAGCAGCAGGATGCGGTCGAGACCACGACCCTGGAGACGCTCGCCCAGGAGGATCATCGCCGAGCCGAGCAGCATCAGCGTGCTGGTGAGAAGCACCCCGGAAGGACCGATGCCGAACCAGGGCAGTGGGCTCTGGAGTGGGTCGACGTCGAAGATGGGATTCGGCGAGATGGCGACCAGGCAGCGGAAGGCGATCACGCCCAACAGCAGCGCGATTCCACCCCCCAGCCAGGGGTTGGTCGACGAGATCGTATCGGTCGATCCGGTCGGTTCGGTCGGTTCAGTCACGAGCGGCCTCCCCACCTTCGCGCCTGGTCCCCAACTCCAGCAGTGCGAGCACGCCGAGCAGCAGCAGCGTCTGGATGCCGATCAGGATGGCGATCGCGGGCGAGACCGAACCCAGGAAGATGCCGCTCACACCGGTGATCAGTGCGACCGCCCAGATCACCAGGATCGCGTTGCGCGGCGACAGGCCTCGGGCGACCAGTCGATGGGAGAAGTGCTGCTGGTCACCGACGAAGGGGCTTCGGCCCTGGAGCGTCCGGATGATCACCACGCTGGTGAAGTCGTACAAAGGTACCGCCAGCAACACCAGGGGCATGAGCACGCCGTACCACGCGGTGCCGAGGGCGTACTGGGGGTCAGCGGTGTCGATGAACGTGATGCGGATCGTGGCCACGGCAAGCAGCCAACCGATGACCAGTGAACCGCCATCACCCATGAAGATCCGGGCCGGCGGGAAGTTGAACAGCAGGAATCCGATCAATGCCCCGACCAGGAGCGCCAGCGAGATGGCGATGAACCACTGGGCGTTGAGGATGGTGACCGCCACCATGATGCTCGCCGCGATCGCGGAGACCCCGGCCGCGAGCCCGTCCATGTTGTCGAGGAAGTTGATCGCGTTGGTGATCACCAGGATCCAGACGATGGTGCCGACCACCGACAGCAGCCAGCCAAAGGTTCCCAGGTCATCAAGGACATGCAGGAACCGCACGTCGAAACCGAGAACGAGCCCTGCCGCGAGCATCGCCTGCACCAGCAGCTTGACCCCGGCACCAAGAGGGCGTCGATCATCCGCGAGCCCCATCAGATGCAGGACCAGGGCCGCGATCACGATCGCGAACCACACCGGCAGAACGACGAGACGCCCTTCCAGGTTCTCGAGCACCGACCAGACGGGCACGTCCTTGAGGAACAGTGACTGGAACGCGAGCCAGATCAGGGCCGCCGCAAGCGGGCCGACCGCGCCGACGAAGATCCCTATGCCACCGATGTTGGGAATCGAGCGAAGCGTCTTCACGTGACCATCGCTGCCGGAACTGTCGAGCATGCCCGCCTTCCGACCTGCACGGATCGACCAAGCCACCAGAGCGGTGGATATCGCGAGACCGAGGATGCAGGCGATGGCTGTCAGGAGGAGCATTGGATCGCGCTCGCGAGCCGGCATGGAATCCGGATCGAAGACGCCCTTCCGCCACAAAGGGTACGCAATGCAAGGCATGGTTGCCCGAGGCTGGTATCGTGGCCCGCCATGAAGAGCATCACCATCTACTGCTCGGCTTCGACCAGTCTCGAGCCCGAGTATTACGAAACCGCCGAACTCGTCGGGCGGACCCTTGCCGAACGCGGAATCGAGCTGGTCTACGGCGGTGGCGGCATCGGCCTGATGGGCGCGGTCGCCAAGAGCTGCAAGTCGGCGGGCGGAACCGTCACGGGCGTCATCACCGAACACCTCATGACCATGGAACAGGGGTGGACCGGTTGCGACGAACTTCTGGTCGTGGGCACGATGCGGGAACGCAAGCACCTCATGATGGAACGCGCCGAAGGTTTCCTCGTCCTTCCCGGAGGCATCGGCACCTACGAGGAGTTCTTCGAGGTCCTGGTCGCACGACTGCTCGAGGAGCACCCCCACCCGATCGGAATCCTCAACGACCGCAACTACTTCGACCCGCTCATCTCGATCCTCGAACACGGCATAGAACATCGCTTCATAGCCCGACCGACCCTGGGACTGATGCAGATCGGCGTCGACCCCGTCGCCCTCATCGACGCCCTGGTCGCTTCAGAAACCGTCGAGATCGATCCGGACCGCTTCTATCCCGCCCGCAGCGGTTGAGCGGACCCGACTGCGGTATCCTCCCGACATGTCCGAACCACTGGGAATCATCGCCGGCAAGGGCCGGCTTCCGATCGCCCTCGCAAGAGGCATGCGGGCTGCCGGCCATCCGGTCTGCGGGGTCGGGCTGGATGGTTACTACTCACCTGAATTCGCCGGGCTCTGCGATCACTTCAAGGTTGCGAGCATCCTGCAGATCGGTCGTTGGATCAAGATCTGCAAGCGACACGGCGTGAAGCAGGCAGTCCTTGCCGGAACGGTCGAGAAGGTGCAGCTGCACGACCCGTGGCGACTGCTTCGAAACATCCCCGACTGGCGCACCATCGACATCTGGTATCGTCGAGCCCGACACGACAAGCGCTCTTCCGTGCTGCTTCGGACGCTTGCCGACGAACTCACCCGCAGTGGAGTCGAACTGATCGATTCGACCAGGTACATCCCGGATCAGCTCGCGCTCGAGGGTCGGATGACCAGGAACGCCCCGAAGAACCCCGAGGACATCGTCTTCGGCTGGGGCATCCTCGAACAGTCGGTCGAATGGGAGATCGGCCAGGCGATCTCCGTGCGGGAACGCGACGTGATCGGCGTGGAGGCGATCGAGGGCACCGACCGTCTGATCATGCGCAGCGGCGAACTGTGTCGTCGGGGTGGCTGGACGCTGCTCAAGACCGCCAGCAGGAACCACGACATGCGCACCGATGTGCCGACCATAGGACTCAAGACGATCGAGTTGCTCGCCGATCAGGGCGCATCCTGCCTCGCGGTCGGTGCGGGCCGGGCGATCCTCCTGGACCGCCCCCGGGTGCTCGAAGCCGCCGAGAAGGCCGGCATCGCGATCGTGGGAATCGGTCCGGACGGCCCCGAGGCGTCCCTGGCAGTGAAGGCCGACACGCAAGGTGGCTGATCGCCGTTTCGTATCCAGGGCAGGCGAGAAGCTCGACCATGCACTCGAGGCGTTCGATCTCGACGTGACGGACCTTGGCTGTGCGGATTTCGGGTGCAACGTCGGGGGCTTCACCGACTGCCTGCTCAAGCGAGGGGCCAGGGAGGTCGTCGCGATCGACACCGGCTACGGGGTACTGGACTGGACGCTTCGCAGCGACGACCGGGTCACCGTCCGTGAGCGAACCAATGCACTGCACGCCGAGCCCACGGGGCTGGTGGACCTGGTCGTGATCGACCTCGCATGGACGCCCCAGCGACTGGCTCTTCCGGTCGCGAGACAGTGGCTGGCCGAAGGCGGTCGGGTGATATCGCTGATCAAGCCCCACTACGAGCTTCAGGGTGAGCGAAAGGGTCTCCTCGAGAAGGGTTTCCTACCGCCAGAACATGCCGAAGAAGTCCTCGAAGACGTGCTCGAGGAGATTTCCAAGCTTGATTTCGAGGTACTCCAGACCACCAGGTCGCCACTGACGGGGGGCAAGAGCAGCCGCCGCCGAGGGGTTCCGGGCAACGTCGAGTTCCTGAGCATGCTTCGCCCGAATGCACGCGGTTGATCGACTCGGGTGAAGAGGATTCGATCGCTGTGATTCACCTTGATTTCGACTAGAATATATGGCCTGAAGAGCCCGCCTCGACTGGACTCTCCGTAACCCCAAAAGGGCTCCTTCAGAGACAGTGGATCACCTTCCAAGATGGCTGACGAGAACAACCAGACACCACCTGAAGACGCCGACGGCACCAGTGTTGCCGCGGAACCTCGGGACCGGATCGTGGAACTCGAGATCGATCGAGAACTTCATGCTTCCTACCTGACCTATGCGATGAGCACCATCATGGACCGGGCGCTGCCCGACGTCCGTGACGGACTGAAGCCTTCGCAGCGACGCATCCTGGTCGCGATGCACGACCTCAACCTCACCCCGGGTCGCAAGCACATCAAGTGTGCGAAGATCGCCGGCGACACCTCCGGCAACTACCACCCCCATGGTGAAAGCGTCATCTATCCCACCCTGGTCAACATGGGCCAGTCGTGGAAGACCCGCTACCTCCTGGTCGACAAGCAGGGCAACTTCGGTTCGATCGAGGGCGATCCGCCCGCTGCCATGCGTTACACCGAAGCCCGGATGACCGCCGCGACCGTGGCGATGATGGATGACATCCGCTTCGACACCGTCGACTACCGCCCGAACTACGACGACCGTCTCACCGAACCGATCGTGCTTCCCGCGAAGATGCCGAACCTGCTGATCAACGGTTCAAGCGGCATCGCGGTGGGAATGGCCTCGAGCATGCCGCCGCACAACGTGAGCGAGATCTGCCAGGCGATCCTTGCAGTGATGGATGATCCGGACATCGAACTGTCCAGCCTGCTCGAACTGGTTCCCGGCCCGGATTTCCCCACCGGGGGAACGATCGTCGGTCGCCGCGGCATCGTCGAGGCCTATTCGACCGGCAGAGGCCGGGTCGTGGTGCGGGGCAAGGTCCGCCACGAGGAGCGCAAGGGCCGCGACTACCTGATCATCGAGGAGATCCCCTACCAGGTGGTGCAGTCCAACCTGCTGGAGAAGCTCGCGATCGAAGCCGGCAAGGACGGGCGCATTCCGGACATCGCCAACATCCACAACCACTCCGGCCGCAACGCGCAGACCCGCATCCTCGTGGAATTGAAGCGAGGCGCCGACCCGATCGTGGTCGAAAAGCAGATCTACCGCTACACGCCACTGCAATCGACGTTCTCGATCATCAACATCGCGCTGGTCAACAACCGCCCCCGAACCCTCTCCTTCAGGCAGTTGATCCAGTGCTGGATCGACCATCGTCGCGACGTGATCCGACGTCGAACCGAATTCCTGCTTCGCCGTGCGCGCCAGGACGCCCACAAGCTGGAAGGCAAGATCTACGCGGTCTGCGACATCGACGAGGTCATCAAGCTGATCCGTTCGAGCAAGACCCGCGACGAGGCCATCCTGCGGTTGCAGGAACGCGCGTTCCGCATCGCCCCCGACCACGAATACGCCGAACTGGTCCCGAAGGCACTGATGGATCGTTCGCTGGAAGGCGAAGGCGTCACCCTCACGAAGGTCCAGGCCGAGGCGATCGGCGCACTCCGACTGATCCAGCTCGTCGGGCTGGAGATCGAGGAACTGGCGACCGAACTTCGCAAGCTCCACGCCGAGATCGAGGACTACGAAGCGATCCTTGGCAGCGAGGAACGCGTTCGAACCATCATTCGCGAGGATTGTGCCGACATCGTCGAGCGATTCGGCGATGCACGACGCACCACGATCGAGGACGGCGATGCGGACGATCTCGAGATCGAGTCCCTGATCCAGGAACACGACGTGGTGGTGACCATCAGCCACGAGGGCTACGTCAAGCGGCTTCCGGTCGACACCTACCGGTCCCAGGGCCGTGGAGGCACCGGCATCCGGGGCAGCCAGACCAAGGATGGCGACTTCGTCGAGCACGTCTTCGTATCGACCACCCACACGGACCTGCTGTGCTTCACCAGCACCGGGCGGGTCTTCAGGATGAAGGTCTGGCAGATTCCCGAGATGAGCCGTACCAGTCGGGGACGTCCGATCCAGAACCTCATCGACCTTCGTGATGGAGAGACCGCCCGCTTCTTCCTTCCGGTCGCGGACTTCGAGAAGTCTGAGGACTATCTCTTCTTCGCGATGGCCCAGGGAAAGGTCAAGCGGACCGCGCTCAAGGACTACCGCAACGTCAATCGCTCCGGCATCATCGCGGTCAACCTCAACGACGGCGACAAGCTCGTCGGAGTGGTCCAGACCACGGGCGAAAGCCACGTGCTCCTGGCGACCTCGAGTGGCATGGCGATTCGATTCAACGAGGACGATGCGCGCGTCATGGGCCGAGCGGCCGCCGGCGTGAAGGGCATCGAGATCGGCAAGAGCGACGAAGTGGTCGGACTCGTCCGGTGCAGCTCCTCCGCGGACCTGCTCACCGTCACCCGTAATGGATACGGAAAGCGAACGCCCCTCGACGACTACCTGGTACGAGCCGAAGACGGAAGCACCAGGCCGCAGGGTCGGGGCGGCAAGGGCCGGATCGACATCAAGACCACCGACCGCAACGGGCCCGTGGTGAGCATCAGGCCGGTCATGGAGGGTGAGGGCATGGTCTTCGTGACACTGAACGGCCAGCTCATCCGAACCGATGTCGACCAGATATCCAGGATGGGACGAAACACGCAGGGCGTTCGCGTCGTGAGACTTCGGGACAGTGACTCGCTGGTCTCCATGGCAAGAGTCCCGACCGACGACTGATTCCGAGGAAGTCGATCCCCAGGCACACCGGCTCGTGGTAGAGTCGAGACAAATAACGGGAGCAAAATGCTATGCCAATCGAAGCCTGGTCAGATGAAATCACAATCGCGGAGCTCGGAGACGAACCCGCGTTTTCCGAGGACATGTCATCTCTGATGCAGAGACTCGATGCCGATCAGGATGAGATTCCGGACATGATCGTCAATCTCTCGAGCGTCACCTACCTCAACTCCTCGAACATCGCCCAGCTCCTGAGGCTTCGAAAGAAGCTCAACACCGCGGGTCGCAACATGCGGATCTGCGCCGTCGAGGACCAGGTGTGGGGCGTCCTGATGATCACGGGCCTCGACAAGATCTTCGACTTCACCGATGACGTGACGACCGCTCTTGCGTCGTTGCAGCTCACCGACTGAGCCTCTCGGGGTCACGGTGTCGAACTTCCGAAAAAGCCAGCTCGAGCCACGCATCGAGATCACGCCGATGATCGACGTGATCTTTCTGCTGCTGGTGTTCTTCATCTATGCCATGGTGATGATGGTCCGAGTCGACCTGGTCCCGATGGAACTCCGAACCTTCGAGACCGGTCAGCCGGCGGAACCCGCACCGGCGGCGACCATCTCGATCGACCTGACCGGCGCGGTGTTCATCGACCGGGAACCGGTCACGCTTGCCGACCTCGCGAAGACGATCCAGGCCCGCTTGAGCGCGGACCCCACCACCGTCGTGTACCTCGCGGTCGCCGAAGGGGACAGCGAGGTGGACCGCGCCCCCGTGCTCCAGGATGTCTGGGATCGGTTGCGTCCCACGGGCGTGACGATCAACCTGGTCGGCAGACCGGCTGACCAGGCCTCGACGACGACCGGCACCCCCGGCTCCTGAAAACCGCGCCTCGAGCACCGAATGCACGATGAGCAGGCTTCGGACTTCGATAATCCCCACCCGACATCTACACTGAAGACGTGCAGTCAATCACCAGCGACAGACAATTCCTCATCGCGGGATTCCTCTTCTCGATCATCGTCCACGTGGCGTTGGTGCTGCCGTGGCTTGGTGACGAGGCTGGAGCCGCGACCAACGAGGGCATCGCTGACCTCTCGCAGACCCTGACCCCCCCGCCTCCGGAGGAGGAGGAGGAAGCCGAACTCGGACTCGATGACTCGATGGCCAAGACGATGAATTGGATCGGCTACGAGGAATACGAGGAACATCTGGCCCGACTCGCGGAAACCGATCAGGCGGCCTTCCAGATGAACCCGAGTGCGGGAGGTGGCGCGCCACCACCTCAACCCCAGAGACCGGAGACCCCCACTCCGGAGCAGGACCAGGCGAAACCTCGACAGAATGCCGCCGCCCCTCCCTCGGTCTCGGCCCCCCAACCCGCGACATCAGAGGCGGCACAGGCACCGCAATCAGACGTGCCGACGGAAGCGGATCGAGTTGAACTGACGACATCGAAGGAACCCGACCCGGAGGGGAACGCCGCTCTGGTTGGGCCACCCCAACCGAGCCCGGAGGAACAGCCTGAACCCAGCCCGGAACCGAAGCCGGAACCAAAGCCGGAGCCGGAGCCGAAGCCGCAACCGAAGCCGCAACCAGAAACACCCCCGCAACCCCAGCCCGAACCCAGTCCGACACCGAAACCAAAGCCCGAACCCGGCGAAGGGCCTGGCAGTGGCGAGGGAGATCCCAAGGACACTGGTGATGCTGCGGAGCAGGAGTCGGATCCGACCAGCGTCGTCGAGGTTCCCCCGGACACCTGGCGAGCGGGCAAGCCTTTGGCGGCACACGGGCTCGAACTGAAGACGATGCGTCCGGTGCTCACCGAGCTGACACTGCTTACCGCACGATACGGAAACCCCCTGGTCGAGATCCAGTTCGGGCGCAACGGCAGGCCGAGGAATGCGAAGATCATCGAGTCCAGCGGAGATCGACGGGTCGACGAACCGATCCTCGATTCACTCTATCGCTGGCGCGCCAAGGGCAAGCAGCTGGAAGCGCTGAAGGGCACCGAGACCATCAACATCAAGCTGCGCATCGTCCTGAACTAGGTTCGAGCACCTGCAAGGTCAGTCGGCATCGAGTCGTTCACGCCAGCCGTTCATGCGTGCATGATCGGTCAGGTCGTAGTTGAGCGGCGTCACCGTGACATTTCGCTCGAGCAGGGATTCCACGTCGCTGCCCGGCGAAGTGCGGTCGAAGGCCAGGCCGCTTCCACAAGCCCAGTAGTAGGCGCGGCCGTCGGGACTGTGGCGTTTTTCGTAGCTGGAGGAACCGGCGGCGGTGTTCATGTCGACCACCCTGACCGGCGGCATCGGTGCGTCATCCGACTCGGTTCGTGGAACGTTCACGTTGATCACCGAATGGGGATCGATCGGGTTCAGGAGGATTCGATCGATCACCTCACGGGCGATCTGGGCCGCACGGTTGTACCGGATGCGGGTGCGGTCACCGATGTGCAGGCTCACCGCGATCGCGGGAATACCCAGGAAGGCAGCCTCGATCGCAGCCGCGACCGTACCGCTGTAGATCACGTTGATGCCGACGTTGGCACCGGAATTCATCCCGCTGACCACGAGGTCCGGCGACGAGCCTTCGCCGAATCGATCCGACCAGAGGTTGCGAAGGGCGACCTTCACGCAGTCCGCCGGCCGTCCATCGACCGCGATACCGGTCATCGAGTCGTTGACCACGATCTCATCGACCATGAGGGGTTCATCGAAGGTGATTCCATGTCCGGTCGCGGACTGGACCGTCAGGGGAGCGACGGTCATGATCTCGCCGAGCCCCTCGAGGGCGGCGTGCATCGCCTCGATCCCGGGAGCGTGGATACCGTCGTCGTTCGTCAGGAGAATGCGCATTGATGGGGCCTGGTTTCACTCTGGGGTCTGCTGATTCCCGGAACAGGATCAGTTGGGTTCGAGAATGTAGTCACGCCCACCCCAGCGGATGGGCCTTCCGGCAGCGATGTCGCGTGCTGCATCGAACATGACGATGGCCACGAAGAGCGATCCGATGGGAAAGCCCAGCACGCCAAGAATCGGGGTCCTGCCCAGCCAGTAGATCCAGGTCAGGGCGATGACCTGGAGCAGGAGCCCCGGGACCGCCGAACAGAGACCCAGTATGAAGCCGAGCACGTCGCCTCGACCGAGAAGGATGATCCCGATCACGATGGTCAGGACCTCGAGCAGGGGCACGATGACCCCACCCATGAGCGCGCGCGTTCCGAGGATACGCAGCCGCATCGGACGTCGTCGCGCTATCTCCACGTAGATGCGCTTCCAACCCTCGCGCAGGCTTCGCAGGGAGTCGTACATCGAGACCTTGAGCATGCCGTCGGCATTGACGAGGATCGAACGGCCGGAATTGGCCTGCACCGCGCGCGCGAAGGCGATGTCCTCGAGAAGGTCGAGATGAACCTCCGCATGCCCACCGAGTCGTTCGTACATCGAACGCTTGAAGAGCATGAACTGCCCGTTGGCGAAGGCCCGAGGCCGGTGCTTGCGATTGACCTGGTCCAGCGGATGCATCCTCAGCAGGTTCAGGGTCGCCACCGGCTGGACGACCAACTCGTCCCAGCGCGTGATCGACAGGGTGCTCAACACGCTCAGGAGGTCGGCTTCGTCCCGAAGCGCGATGGCGACGGAAGAACGAATGAGGTCCGGATCGAAATCGGTGTCGGCGTCGGTGAAGAGCAGGAAGTCTCCGGTCGCATGCCGGGTGCCGGCGGCGGCGGCATTGCATTTGCCCGCCCAGTCATCGGGACACTCGTCGATGAGCACGATCTTGAACCGAGGGTCATCACCGATGATGGCCCGCAGCAGTGATTCGGTCTGATCGGTGCAGCGATCCAGTGCGAAGACCACCTCGAAGCTTGAATAGCGCTGGGCCATGAGGCTGCGAGCACAGCGTTCGATGACATCCTCCTCCTGGTGGGCCGGAATCACGACCGAAACGGTGGGCCAGCCTCCCTCGGGCTCCGGGAGGTCGACACCCTCGAGCATCGAGATCGAGGCTCGCACGCAGAGTCCGACGCGAATCAACGTGATGAACCACAGCACAACCGCTGAAAACGAGACGATCAGGAGCAGGATCATGATGATCTGGAGGGGGCTCATCAGGGAGCTGGCTCACTGGAGGGGACCGGGTGAACGGAAGAATGAAACCCTACCATGACCGGAGTGAACCAGCCGGATACCCAGTACCTCCTTGATCGTGAGGGCGCTCGCAACCTCGATCGCTGTGCTATCGAGGTTTTCGGAATTTCCGGCATGGCGTTGATGGAGAACGCGGCACGGGGCGCATGTGATGTGCTGCAAGCACACGTACCGACGGCCGCTCGCGTGGTGGTTCTCGCCGGGCGCGGCAACAACGGCGGGGATGGCTGGGCCATGGCCCGGCTGCTGCATGGCTCAGGTCACGAAGTACGGGTGCACGCACTGGGAGATGTTCGAAGCGGATCCGACGCTGCCTGCAACCGGCAACGTGCGGAGACACTTCCAATCGTCTGTCGAGACACGTTTCAAGCGGAGGACCTGGACGGCGTCGCGCTGGTGGTGGACGCCCTCTACGGCACGGGTCTGGACCGCCCGATCCAGGGCATCGGTGCCGAGTGGATCAGACTGGTGAACGCGACCGGCTCCCCGAAGATCCTGGCCGTCGATCTCCCTTCGGGCCTGTGTGCCGATCGAGGGGTGCCGCTGGGACCCACCATCAAGGCGAGTCGAACCGTGACCTTCGTGGCCCCCAAGCTCGGGATGGTCACCGAAACGGCGGCCCGCTACTGCGGATCCATCGATGTGGTGTCGATCGGCACCCCGGATTCACTGCTGCGAAGATTCGGGGTTCCGGCAGCGGGATGATCGCGCCCGTATGATTCGCGCAGAAACATGTACTCAGCCCTCCTGGCAAATCGTTACCTGACCAGCCGCATCATTCCGCTCATAGCAGTGGCGGCGGTCGCGTTGTGCGTGGGCCTGGTGATCATCGTCGTCAGCGTGATGACCGGGTTCCTCGACATGCTGAAGTCATCAGGACGAACCATGATGGGGGACGTCGTGATCAGCTACCCGATCACCGGCATCCCCTACTACGAGGAACTGCTCGCGGATCTGGAGGCACTGCCGGAGACCGCAGGGGCGACACCCTCGATCGACACCTGGGGACTGCTTGAGATGCCCTACGGAAACGAGGACGGCAACCTGATCGAGACCGTCCAGGTCTGGGGCATCGACCCCGAGACCTTCGGACGGGTGAGCGACTTCGAGGAGATCCTCTGGTGGAAGACCCCTCCCGCGGAGATCGCCGCGGAACTGCTCCCCGATGATCCACGACTCGATGCCGATCGAGACCGGCTGGAGGAGGCGCGCGACATGCGCGACCCACGCACCGGTTTTCCGGGCATCATCTTCGGCATGCACGTGTCACGATTCAACGAGCGCCAGCCCGATGGCAGCTACGGGTTTCGTGGCGGTGACCAGTACTGGTGGATGCCGGGCAACAACGTGGAACTGACCCTGGTGCCGATCAAGGGCGGGCGCATGTCACTGAAGCCCGAATCAAGGCGTTTCACGGTGGTCAATGAGTTCCAGTCGGGTGTCTTCCAGATCGACAAGCAGCGCATCCTGATCTCCCTCGAGGAAGCCCAGGAGATGCTTCGACTCGCCAAGGGCGTGCTCTACGACCAGCGAGGTGCGCTGGACCCGGAGACCGGGCTGCCGAAGGTGATCGGGGAAAGCCCCGCACGCGTGACCCAGATCCTGATTCGCGCCACCGACGGTGTCAGCCCCAACGAACTCAAGGTCGCGGTGACGGCGGCCTACGAGAAGTTCTGGAAGCGCAGCAGCACCGACTCGGAACGGATCAAGCAGCCGCCGGACCCGTCACGAACCACGATCCTCACCTGGGAACAACAGCTTCGTGACGTGATCGCACCCGTGGAGAAGGAACGGGAGCTGATGCGAATCCTGTTCTCCATCGTCTACATCGTGTGCGCGGGACTTGTCCTGTCGATCTTCTGGGCGATCGTGTTCGAGAAGACCCGGGATATCGGCATCTTGAGGGCGGTGGGTGCCTCGCGACCAGGCATTCTCGGGATCTTCCTCGTCTACGGTCTGGTGATCGGACTGCTGGGCTCGATCATCGGTGCCTTGCTCGGCTGGCTGGTGGTCTCCAACATCAACTCGATCCACCATGCACTCGGCCAACCGGCACCGACCTGGGCGACGATCAGTGCCTTCACCCTGGCGGTGGCGATGCTCGCCTTCGGCATCGGAAGCGCGATGCGAGGGTCGATCCTCAAGTGGTTGCTGGGCGTGATCGGTTTCCTCCTGCTGGGCTCGGTGGGAACCGGGCTGATGCTTCACGAGGGCGTCCTGGTCTGGGACCCGAGCGTCTACTACTTCAACGAGATACCCAACAGCACCGACTGGTTCACGGCGGTGCTCACCATGGCCGGAGCCGTGCTCTTCAGCGTGATCGGCGCGGCGATCCCCGCCGCCCGGGCAGCGGACACCGACCCCATTTCCGCATTGCGATACGAATGACCGACGAACTGCAGACAACCGAGCAACCGATCATCGAGGGCATCGACCTCAAGAAGACGTACCGCCTTGGTCGCGTGGACGTCCCCGTCCTGCACGGCGCGTCGATCTCCATTCGCCCGAGGGAATGGGTTGCGATCCTGGGAGCGAGCGGTTCGGGCAAGAGCACCTTGCTGCACATCCTGGGTGGCCTGGACCGTCCCGACAGCAACGGCGGAGGCGAGGTCCGATTTAGGGGTGAACGGGTCGAACTCGACCGTGGAAGCACCACGAACCGCTACCGAAACCAGGCGATCGGCTTCGTGTTCCAGTTCTACCACCTGCTCCCCGAGCTGGATGTCCTCGAGAATGCGGTGCTTGCGAAGCTCATCCCACGTGGCTGGTCCGGTGGCTTCTTCCTGCTCGTGGTCGCCCTGCTTGGTGCACTTATCGGCGGAGCACTGGGCGCACTTGCGGTCGGCGTAGGCAGCTTCGATGGGTTCGGGCTGCTTCCGGTCGAGGAGCGCACGCCGGTCCGGATGATCATCCTGGCCGGAGCTGGCGCCGTACTGGGCAGTGCGGTCCTCATCGGCATCCTCCAGATCATCCAGGTCCTGGTGATACGACAACGCACCCGGTCCTCGGCGATCGCCGATGACGCGCTGCGGACCATCAAGGACTTCGGGCTCGGACACCGAGTGCACCACAGGCCCCGGGAGCTTTCCGGGGGTGAGCGACAGCGCGTGGCGATCGCCAGGGCACTTGGCAACGGCCCCGACCTGCTGCTGGCCGACGAGCCGACCGGCAACCTCGATGCCCACACCGGACGGGAAATCCTCGATCTCCTGAAGGAAAGGCACGAGGCGGGCCTGACCATCGTGATGGTGACCCACGACCCCAAGGTCGCCGCCTACGCAGACCGGGTGGTCGAACTCGAGGATGGCCGAATTCGACGCTGAGGTCGAAAACTATCCAGAATCCGAAATTCAGCCCTGAATCGAGAACCGTAAACTGGTTCTAGGTCCACCTTTTGAACGATTCATTGCGGTTTCAATCAAAATTTGCACGTATCTTTGGGTGAGGTATTTCTCCACTCCAAGAAGTGGTCATATGTTGAAGTAGGCGATACCCCTCCTCCAGAGTGGGTTGGTCGCTTCGAATCGAAATCAGTTCCGTCTCCCAGAAGGATTGAATATGAGTAATAACAGGTGCGGTGGGTCTGTAGTGCCCTTTATGGGCTCGGTGTGTACAGGCTTGATTGCCATCCTGAGTGGAGGTCTGGCCTCGGCCGACATCCTCAGTGTCCCGGCCGAATATGAGACCATCCAGCTGGCGATCGATGCCGCTCAGAATGGGGACGAGGTCGTGGTTTCCGGGGGCACCTACACCGAAGAGATCTCCTTCCTCGGGAAAGAGATCCTCGTGCTCGGCATCGGCGGCCCGACCATCCAGAGCCCGACGGTCCCCGTCGCCTTCGTCTCGGGCGAGTCACTCGCGGCCAGGATCGACGGCTTCACGATCGTCGGCGGCGGCGCTGCCACCAATGGTGGTGCCATCAAGGTCATCGAATCCTTTGCGACGATCAGCAACTGCACCATCACCGGCTCGTCCCAGATCCGTGGCGGTGGTGTCGGCGTGCTCTTCGGCGGCGCGAACATCACCAATTGCC
Organism: Phycisphaerales bacterium; assembly: GCA_029246705.1. Lineage (GTDB taxonomy): Bacteria > Planctomycetota > Phycisphaerae > Phycisphaerales > SM1A02 > JAKVBQ01. The sequence goes on from JAQWMQ010000035.1 coordinate 121,176, forward strand.
AGATCACGGGATCGAGTTCGAGCGGTGGTGCACTGGCCGTCTACGAGTCGAACGTGACGATAAGCAACTGCTTTGTCGGCGGAACCGCCGCCAACGGTGGAGGCATTTCCGTCGAACGCGACTCGACCTTCAACGCGACCAACCTGACCCTCGGGCAAGACGCCCTTGGCGAGATCCTGCCCGACCCGTTCACTCCGATTCCCACCACCGCAGCAGCCGCTGGAGGCGGCCTTTACGCGGTCGACAGCACCATCAGCCTCGAATCGGTCACGGCAATCGAATGCGTCTGCGGCAACCTTGATTTCGGCGATGACAGCCAGGGTGGCGGCCTCTACGCCGAAAACTGCACCATCCAGAGCTTCAACAACTGCGTCTTCGTCCTCAATACCGTCGAGGGCATCAACCGGGCGGCCGGAGCAGGCGCCTACATCATCGGCCCCGTCCGGGTCAGCAACGGCATCTTCATCGGCAACAACCTTGCAAGTGGCGGTGACTTCGACTTTGACGGCATCATCGAGACCGACGGAGTCGTCCAGGGCGGCGCGATCTACACCGAGGGCGGCGAGTGCACCCTGATCGGTTCCACCTTCCATACCAACGGCGTCACCACCGGCTTCGAGGCCGAGGACACTAAAGGCCGTGGCTGCCGCCTCCCCAACGGCATCGCCGAAGGTGGCTGCGTCAAGGTCGATGGCGACCTGCTGATCGACAAGTGCACGTTCCACGACCCACCGCCCCCCGCCGGCTTCTGGCTCAACGGCGGCAACATCATCAGCAGTCTGGATGCCCGCGGCGGAGCGATCCACGCAGGGAGCGGTGATGTCACCATCTCGAACACCACGATCAACAGCACCACTGCGCAGGGTTGCTTCGAACTTCCGACCGGTCCGGATGACGAGGATTGCGGACAGTTCGAATGGGAGGGCGAAGCATCCGGCGGAGCCATCTGGACCCAGGGACTCGTGACGATCGACTCGACCCAGCTTGGCGTCGGACTCGCTCCCAACAGTGCGGTCACCGCCTTCCCCGATGCCTCGGGCGGCTGGGTGTTCGCCGGCAGCGGCGCCGTGATCAAGAACTCCTCTGATGACGAGGCACGAAACCCCGTGCTTCTCTCCGGCAATGCGTCAACATTTGAAGAGGGCGAAAGACTGTCCAACCCCCCCCTTCACCCCCTCGGCGGTGGCGCCATCCACGTGAACGGGAACAGCATCATGATCAGTGATGCGACCATCAGCGGATGCTTCTCGACCAACGACGGTGGCGGAGTCAACTGCGCCACGGCCCAGGTCAGTGATTCCAACGTCAGCGGCAACACTGCCATCGGACTCGGCGGCGGCATCTTCGCCGTCAACCGGGGCGAGCTCGAGGAAGATGGCGTGACCGTCACCGACTCGGTCGTCTCCGGCAATGGTTCCTTCGGCAACATCATCGTCATCGACGACGAAGAGGTCGGAGCCGGCGGTGGCGGAATCATGAGTGATGGCTCGATCACGCTCACGAATGTCGAGATGGTCTCCAACGGCGCCCTTCGCGGTGGCGGAGCCTTCTCCCTGGCCAGCATGGATATCTCCGGTGGCACCTTCACCGCGAACACAGCCGCGATCCAGGACCCGTTCGCAGCCCCCCCGGATGCTCGTGGCGGCGCAGCCGCATCAGTCGGCCCGATGACCGTCAGTGACATCGAAGCCGTGACCGCCAACAGCGCCAACGCCGCTGCCGGCCCGGCGACCGGTGGCGCCTTTGATTCACTTGAATCATTGACCGTGAACAACGTCGTCTTCTACAAGAACACCGTGGGTGGCGCCCCTTCGATTGGTGGCGCGCTCTTCAGCTTCGAAGTGGACATCGAAGACTGCGAGTTCAGCCTTTGTCAGTCGTTCAGTGCCAACGCGTCCGGTGGCGCAGTCGGCTCGATTGGTGACCTCTCGGTGCAGACCTGCGAGTTCAACCGCTGCAGGGCCGAGTCGACCGACCCCAAGGTACCGGCCTTCGGCGGTGCACTCCTGGTGGCTGAAGCCCAGAACCTCCTGATCGAGGACAGCCTCTTCGAGAACTGCTTCTCCACCGGGTTCGGTGGTGCGGTATTCGCCCAGGCAACCGCTGAAGTGGAAGTCTACGGGTCTCGCTTCAAGTCCAATGATGCCGACCTCGGCGGCGGCGGAGCCATCTCAGCCATCGCCATCCAGCAGCTCGGCATAGCCTACTCACGCTTCGTCGAGAACACGGCGATGGCAAGAGGCGGCGCCCTTGACATCGATGCCGTGGACGGCACCGTGTTCAACATCCTCAGCTCACAGTTCGCCCTGAACGAATCGGACATGAACGGTGGAGCGATCTACCTGAATTCCCCGAACAGCCAGCTGATGGTCCTGCGTGACTGCGGTATCGGCGGGAACTCGGCCATGAATGGTGGCGGCGTGTTCGTCGACGGCGGCGTCAACCTGGCCTGTTCGAACGACATCTTCTGCGACAACACGCCAAACGACATCGCAGGCGATTACAACGACCAGGGTGGCAACACGTTCGGAACAGGCGTGGATTGCAACAACAACGGCCTCTGCGACGTGATCGACATCGCGATCGAGACCAGCCTCGACTGCAACCTGAACCTCATTCCCGACGATTGCGACATCGCCGACGAAACCAGCACGGACAAGAACGGCAACGGCATTCCCGACGAATGCGAGGAGAACTCCGACTGCAACGGCAACGGCATCAACGACGTGATCGACATCGCATCCGGCAAGTCCGAAGACTGCAACGGCAACGGAGTTCCGGACGAATGCGACCTCGAGGGCGGAATCAGCGTCGACACCAACGGCGACGGCATCCCCGACGAATGCCAGGGCGATTGCAACGGCAACGGGATCCCCGACACGGAGGAGATCGCCTCCGGTGACGAACAGGACTGCAACCAGAACAGCATTCCTGACTCCTGCGACATCGCCGAAGGCAACAGCACCGACGAGAACGGAGATGGCATCCCGGACGAATGCATCGCCGACTGCAACGAGAACGGAGTCCCCGATGCCATCGACATCGCTTCCGGGAAATCCCAGGACTGCAACTTCAACGGCATCCCCGACGAATGCGACATCGCTCAGGGCCTCACCCCTGACCAGAACGGCAACGGGGTTCCGGACATATGCGAATGCCTCGGCGACATCGACCAGAACGGCATCGTCAACGGCTTCGACCTCTCCGCCCTGCTTGGCGGCTGGGGAACCGAGTTCCCCGACATCACCGGTGACGGCACCGTCGACGGACTCGACCTGACGATCCTGCTGGGTAACTGGGGTCTCTGCAACTGACCGTAGCCAGAACCTTGATGCATCAACAACCGGTGGCAGCCGGCGCACGAAAGCGCCTGCTGCCACCGGTTTTCAGTTGGCCCCGAAGATCATGAGATGAAGCAGGTTCAATCGTTGGTGCGATACCAGTCGGCGGCATAGTCGGCGACCTTTTCGGCACTCGCCCCGTAGTGCGCAGCCATGGCCTCCCGCCAGTCCTTGCCCGCCTTGACCGCCTTGATCCAGTCAGCGAAGCCCTGACGATTCCGGTCGAGCATCAGATCGCAGAGCAGGTATCCGACCGCGTACCCGACCGCGTTCTCGCCAGGCCAGGTCCCATCCTCGTAGTTCATCGCCATCACTTGATCGATGCGTCCTGCATTGCGGATGTAGTCGAGACCCTGCGGGCGGCGTGTCTGGTCGACGGTGCTGTTGCGGACCGTGGCGTTCGCAACGATCTCGGCGAACCCCTCGTTGGCCCACGTCGGCAGTCGTGCAGGCGTGATGAAGCGATGCATGATTCCATGCACGGTTTCGTGCACCAGCACTGAAGAGAACTTCTGGTCGTCCGGATCACGGAAGGTGTTCACGAAGACCCGAGGCCCCATGCAGTGACACAACCCGAGCACACCCCTTGGAGTCATCTGGTTGAAGGCCTGGGCTTCGATGAGTCGAAACTGGTCTTCGTCGGCACAGATGATGATCGAGGCCTTGCCCCAGAAGAGGTTCAACGGCTTGCCGGAAGTACCGGGCAGCCCGAGCAGTTGCGCCACATCCAGGTACATGCGGTCCAGGTACCGAACCAGCCCACGCGTCTCCGCATCGGGCAGATCCGAGTAGACGAGGAAATATTCGGTCTCGACCGGAGTGGCATCGGGAAAACCCGCCCGTTTGAGCAGTGCTTCGGTCTGCTCCTCCATGGTGGCCACTGCGGCAGCCTGCTCGAGATCAGTGAGATGCGGCCAGGGTGCGGCAGTCCAGGTGACCCCCTCGGGAAGTCCCTCCCTGAGCTGCTCGGTGGCACGCTGGCGATCAGCCTCGGCCCGGGCTCGCTCATGCTCCTTGACCCGCGCTCGGGCTGCCTCGATGAGGCCCTCCGTACCGGAACCCAGGTTTCCTGCCCTCAGGAAGGCGGTTTCTGCGGATCGATCAGCCGCCTCGTCATCCCTGCGCAGCTGAAGTTCACCAAACAGGACCCAGTCCACGGCGTCACGACGATCCATCAGGCGCTGAAACACCCGTCTCAAGGAGGAAAGATCCAGTTCATCCCACGAATGAGCTCCGAAGGAGCCCTGGAGCCCGTTTTTGCCCCAGGAATCGATGGTCCCACGAACCATGGTTGAACCACCCTCAAGCCGAAAGGCGATCTTGACCGGTGGCTCCACGGCCCTCGTGGAGGGGTCATCAGGGGGGGATTGAGCCCATAAACCCACCCCCAGTACCGGGAAGATGAGGGTCAGTCTCAAGGCAAGTATCAAGTCAAGTGGTACCATCGCCGATCCAATCTATGTAATTGATCGTAGTAATCGGGGAAGCGGTCACCAACCGGGGATCAGATTCCTTCTCAAATCCCTGCCAACGCCCCTGATCGAGGGTTGGCAGACAACTTTGGCGCTCAAGAGGGCGCCACTCCCGACACGGGTATCATGTTGGGATCGGTCAAGAACCGAGTGCCCATCGGCACGAAACAGGAGTGAGACATGTTCGAACGTCTGACAGATCGAGCACGCAAAGTGATGGCCCTTGCCAACCAGGAGGCCCAGCGCTTCAACCACGAGTACATCGGGACCGAGCACATCCTGCTCGGCCTGGTCAAGGAAGGTTCCGGGGTCGGCGCCAACGTGCTGAAGAACCTGGACATCGACCTTCGCAAGGTGCGGCTGGAAGTCGAGAAGCTCGTCAAGAGTGGTCCCGAGATGGTGACCATGGGCAAGCTTCCCCAGACTCCGCGTGCAAAGAAAGTCATCGAATACGCGATCGAGGAAGCTCGAAACCTCAACCACAATTACGTGGGCACGGAGCACCTTCTGCTCGGTCTCCTGCGTGAACACGACGGCGTAGCCGCCCAGGTCCTCCTCAACCTCAGCCTGAAGCTTGAGGAAGTTCGAGAAGAGGTCCTCAACCTGTTGGGCGCCGGAGTCGACCAGGAGGAAGCCGGTGAACCCGGTGAACCCCAGGTCACCGGGGAAGCCACCGCAACCCCGCGACGTGGCAAGAGCAAGACCCCTGCCCTTGACAGCTTCGGTCGGGATCTCACGGAACTCGCCAAGGCCCAGGAACTCGACCCGGTCATCGGCCGAGCCGATGAGATCGAACGCCTGATCCAGGTCCTGTGCCGACGCACCAAGAACAACCCCGTGCTGCTCGGCGAAGCCGGAGTGGGCAAGACCGCCATCGTCGAAGGCCTGGCCCAGTCCGTGGTCGCTCAGGAGGTCCCGGACCTCCTGTTCGACAAGCGACTGGTGGTGCTCGACCTGGCCATGATGGTCGCAGGCACCAAGTACCGCGGACAGTTCGAGGAACGCATCAAGGCGGTCATGAACGAGGTGCGACGAGCGAAGAACGTCATCCTGTTCATCGATGAACTCCACACCCTGGTCGGTGCAGGCGGTGCGGAAGGCGCGATCGACGCGTCCAACGTCCTCAAGCCCGCACTCTCCCGTGGTGAGATCCAGTGCATCGGTGCCACCACCTTCGACGAGTACCGCAAGTACATCGAAAAGGATGCAGCGCTCGAACGTCGCTTCCAGTCGATCGCGGTGGATCCGCCCAACGACGAGCAGACCATCGAGATCCTCAAGGGCATTCGGGAGAAGTACGCACAGCACCACCGGGTGGAGATCACCGACGAGGCGCTCAGTGCCGCCGTCGAATTCTCCAACCGCTACATCTCTTCGCGTGTCCAGCCCGACAAGTCGATCGACGTCATCGATGAGGCTGGCGCACGACTCCGCCTCAAGAGCATGACCAAGCCCCCGAACCTCGCCGAACTCGAGGAGTCGATCGAGAAACTCTCCATCGAGAAGGATGATGCGGTCAAGAACGCCGACTACGAGAAGGCGGCTGAACTTCGTGATCGCGCCGAGAAACTCCGCAAGGAGAAGGAAGAGGTCCACAAGGCCTGGCGCGAATCGATGAACGAGGCCGTGGGCACCGTCAACGAGGAGGTGATCGCAGAGGTCGTCTCCAAGATGACCGGCGTCCCCCTGACCCGCCTCGACAAGGACGAGTCCGAACGCCTGCTCAAGCTCGAAGACGAGCTCCACAAGATGGTCGTCAGCCAGGACGAAGCCGTGAAGGCCGTCGCCCGAGCGATCCGCAAGGCGCGGTCCGGGCTCAAGGATCCGCGTCGACCGATGGGTTGCTTCCTCTTCGTCGGCCCCTCAGGCGTGGGCAAGACCCTCCTCGCCAAGGCATTGGCAAGCTTCATGTTCGGCGACGAGGACTCCCTGATGTACCTCGACATGTCCGAGTACATGGAGAAGCACAACGTCAGCCGCCTGGTCGGAGCCCCTCCCGGATACGTCGGCTACGAAGAAGGTGGCCAGCTGACCGAGCGCATTCGAAGGCGCCCCTACGCGGTGGTGCTCCTCGACGAAGTCGAGAAGGCCCACCCGGACGTCTTCAACATGCTGCTGCAGATCATGGAAGAAGGCCGACTGACCGACTCCTTCGGTCGACATGTCGACTTCAAGAACATCATCCTGATCATGACCAGCAACCTCGGTGCGGACATCATCAAGGGCGGTGCCAGCTTCGGTTTCAGCAAGAAGGAAGCCGTGCAGGACCACGAGAAGATGAAGAAGGCCCTCAATGGCGAGGTCGAGAAGTTCTTCCGACCGGAATTCATCAACCGACTCGACGAGACGATCGTCTTCCGCCCCCTGATTAAGGACGACCTGAACCACATCATCGAATTCGAGCTGGGCAAGGTTCGTGAGCGGCTCGCCGCCAAGGGCATGGAACTGGAACTCGACCAGCTGGCGAAGGACTTCATCATCGACAAGGGATACAACCCGGACTTCGGTGCCCGTCCACTTCGCAGGGCGATCTCCCAGTACATCGAGGATCCGCTTGCGGAAAGCCTGCTTTCCGGGGACTTCGGAGATGGCCACTGCATCAACGTCACCCGCAAGGATGACGCCGAGCACCTGTACTTCCAGGCTACCGACATCATCAAGGAAGACACCAGCGGAACCGAGAACGAACCCGAACCGACCCCGGCCTGATAACGACCGGACATCACCATGAACGCCACGAGGCGCGCCGCAAGGCGCGCCTCGTTTCATGTACGGTCATCGAAAATGGACGATCTTCAGCGGATCATCGCCCATTTCATGCCACTCTCCTCGCGAATCACGTCGAATTCCGTGAAGACGAACTGCTCGGCGAGTCGTGGGTGAAGTCGATATCGAATGCCATCTGCACCAAGCGCGTCCTGGACGACATCGGGACTGAACAGGCCGAATCCCATGCGGTTGAAGGTCTCCATCATCGCCGGGCGATTCTCCTCGCAGAACTCGGCAAAGGCCTCGAAGCCTCCTCCGTTCTCGAGGTAGGCGGCTTTCGTGCGTTCCGCGAGGAGCTGGTCCCACAGCACGCGGTACTCGCGTTCGCGGATGCCTCGCTTGGCGTGCCCGAGGACATGCTCGGGTGAGAAGGCACGCAGCGTGATGGTCCCGTCATTGGCACGGGAACGGGTCTCCATGTCGTTGATGCGAGTGGCGCCGGCATCATCGGAGCCGGTGGGCAGGGTGTTGTTCACATCCGACTCCACGAAACGAACAACGGTCCCGTCGTCGAGCACCACCTCGTCAAGAAGCTCCTTCTCGGATGCTTCCTTGTAGAACGCCGGTCGCTTGTGGTATTCGATCCGGTACGGAGTGCAGGCGACCGACGCCGGCAGGGAGAGCAGGACGATCGCCTGAACACAACGGTCAAGGCGAAGGTGCATGCTCAGCCTCCTCGACCATAGGCTCCGCTTGGCTTGGCGGAGGGGCGATGCTCGGGAAAAGCGAAGTTCGCGATCCAGAGCTGGCTGGTGCCGCCGGGGTCCTGCTGACTGGTCCACATCATCCGCATTCCGATGGGGTCGAATGCGGGGAGCACGTCGGCTCCGGGCGTATCGGTGACCCTGCGCTGTGCGGTCCCGTAGCGGACATGGGCGGGCATCACTCCGTCATCCTCCATCGCATCGACGATGAAGACCTCGTAGTTGCGGTGCCCCATCGCGCTCGTGGCGTAGACAAGGTGCTTGCCGTCGGGGTGCCAGAAAGGACACCAGTTGACGTGTGCATTGTCGGTCAGCTGGTACTCGCGACTGATTCCGATGAATTCGCCATCGTCACCACGCTCGAGATCGGCGACGAAGATCTGCAGCATGTTGTTGCCGTGTCGGTCCGATCGGTAGCAGATCCGCTCGACGTCGGGCGAGAAGAAGGGGCCGCCGTCGTAACCGGGAGCGGTGACCAGAGGTGTGATCTCGCCACTGGAAAGGTTCTTGACGTAGATGTCGCCCTGGCCGGTCGCGAGGCTGCAGTAGAGCAGGTACTCGCCGTTGGGCGACACCGAACACTCGGCCACGTAGGAGGTGCCGTCACCTTCGACCACCTCGAGCGAGCCGGCACTTCCGTCGGCACTGTCCAGCCGGACCTTCACGATCCGCATCTGCGGAGGGAACATCCAGCGATAGCGTCCGCTGCCTCTCTGGTAACCGGGTGCATCGGATTCCGTGGGTGGCCCGACGGTCGAGGCGAACCAGAGCAGGTCCGGGTCGACCGGATCGAACCAGCCGCAGGTGTTGGCGCTTCCCGACGGCGAGACCCGCACGATGTTCTCGAGGTTCGGTCCCTTGGGACCATCCACCAGATCGGCTACGAACATCGCGTAGAAGGGGTCCTCGGATTCCTCGTCACCGACACGTTCGACCGCTTGAAAGACGACCTTGCTGCCATCTGGCGAGAAGTAGGCCTCACCGGCCTTGGCGAACCGGTTCGGGAAGGTCAGCTGTCGGGGTTCGGAAAGGAAATCGCCCTCGGCGGCAACTGAGGTCGCGAGGATGAAAACACTGAAGATGATGGATGTGATGGTGTTCATGGGGGCTTCGCATTCTATACCCTGCCACCATCAAGATGAACGATCTCCCCCCAATCCTCTTCCAGGATCAGCACGTGGTGGCCTTCGACAAGCCGTCGGGCCTGCTCTCGGTACCCGGCATCGGACCTGAAAAGGCCGATTGCATGGCCAGCCGGGCCGCGCGGGATGTGGAGGGAGCCCGAATCGTTCACCGACTCGATCGGGACACTTCGGGCGTGATCCTGATGGCGAGGGATGCCGACACCCATCGCGAGTTGTCGCGGCAGTTCCACGATCGAGAGGTACGAAAGATGTACCAGGCGATTCTCGAAGGCCACGTGAGCGACGAGGAAGGGCTCGTCGATGCGGCACTTCGGAAGGATTTCGATCGCCCCCCCCGCCATCTCGTGGACCATGAACAAGGTCGAGAGGCACGAACGAACTGGAAGGTGCTGGAACGAATGGACGCGCCCCCCAGGACCAGGATCATGTTCAATCCGGAGACCGGGCGAAGTCACCAGCTGCGGATCCATGCATGCACGCTCGGGCACCCGATTCTCGGCGACGATCTCTACGCACCACCCGAGATCGTGAAACTGAGCGAGCGACTGCTTCTCCATGCGGAATCGCTGGCCTTCACCCATCCGGCCAGCGGGGACACCATCGAGATCCGGGCCGAGGTCCCCTTCTAGTCACCGACTAGTCACCGACGGCATGCATGTAGGAACCTTCGTGGAACTCACCCATGAGGCTCATCCAGTAGGCGATGTCGTCGCTGGTTCCGACTTCACCGTCGGCACCGGCGCTGACGAGTTCGATGAAGAGCAGCTGCTCGACGTCACCGTCATCGATGCTTGATTCACCGTAGGTGATTCCGAAGGGTCGGCCCCACCCATCGTGGTACTCGGGGTCATTCGGGCTGCCGATCAGTTCAGCGACTCGATCGATCGGTCGAGAAGCATCTTCGATCCCAGCCCAGGCCGCACGTTGCCGACGTGCGATCGCGAAGGCGGCGTTGCCGGTCACTTCCCGAAGCTGTTCCTCCTTCTGGGTGCGCATCGGGTTGCTGCCTCGATCACGACGGGAGCTGGCCTCGATCTCGAAACGACCCGGTATCACCTCCGAGGGGTAGACATTGTTGGTTCGATCGGCATCGGCGATCCTGCGCTGGGGATCGAGTCGGACGGAAACCAGCGCGCGATCGGAGACGAACAGCTTCGAGAACACCTCGGGGTTTCGCTTCCAGATCTCGGCTGGAAGCATGAAGGCCTCGGTCGCGCCGTCCGACCAGGTGAGTTCGAGGGGCAGGGGCATGACCACTCCGCCGTGGTTCCTGAAACGAACCACGTTGAAGTGGATCGGTTCGTCCTGCAATTCCTCGATCAGGGCACGGTCATCGGCTTCGAGTCGACGCATGAACCGCTCGTAGGAGCGCCGGTCCCCATCGGTCACCTCGAGTTCGTCGAAGGTGTTGTAGAAGTCAAGGAGCTCTGGATAGCGCTCGGTTCGCTTCGGCAGGGATGCATTGCGTTCACGGGAGATCGAATCACGTTCCGCATCTCTTTTCACCTTCTGCACCGGCTTGGCCAGATCGGGGTCCCGGGGTTCGACCGTGAAGTCGTAGATCTTCTCGACCGCGACGTCCACGTGCTCGGTTCCGTAGAACCAGCCTCGCCAGAACCAGTCGAGATCCGTTCCCGAAGCATCCTCCATGGTCCGGAAGAGCTCGGCCGGTTCCGGGCGGCGAAAGGCCCAGCGCCGGCAGAACTCACGAAACGCGTAGTCGAACTGTTCACGGCCGAGAACGGTCTCGCGCAGCACGTTCATGGCGGTCGCGGGCTTGGCATAGGCGTTGTTGCCGCGCTGGAGGATCGATTCCCCGTGGGTCATGATCGATCGCTGCCGTTCGGAGAGCATGTAGGGAACGATGCCCTGGGGCTCGCCACGGCGTGAGGGGTATTCGTCCTCCCACGTCTCATGGGCAAGGTACTGGACGAAGGTGTTGAGTCCCTCGTCCATCCATGTCCACTGCCGTTCGTCGGAGTTGATGATCATGGGGAACCAGTTGTGGCCGACCTCGTGGATCACCACGCCGATCAGTCCGTACTTGGTTCGCTCGGTGTAGGTCCCGTCCTCCTCCGGACGGGGCCCGTTGAAGCAGATCATCGGGTACTCCATCCCGCCCACCGGACCGTTGACGCTGATGGCCACCGGGTACGGGTACGGCACGGTGAAGTGCGAGTAGACCTCGATGGCATGTGCGACGGCCTGGGTCGAGTACCGGCTCCAGAGAGGTTCACCCTCGTTGGGGAAGTAACTCATGGCAAGCGTGGTCTGGTCGGTACCGGGCACCTCGACCCCCCAGGCGTCCCAGGCGAACTTGGGACTGGCCGCCCAGGCGAAGTCACGAACGTTCTCCGCAAGGAAACGCCAGGTGGTCTCGCCATTGCCACCTTCGGCACGCAGGTCGCGTTCCAGTTCCTCGTTCGCCAGCGCTTCCTCCGGCGTGATGACCAGGACCGGGCGCTCGGAAGTCATCGCTTCGCGGAGACGGGTTCGCTGGAGGTCGGTGAGGACATCACCTGGATTGGCCAGTTCCCCGGTGGATGCGACCACGAAACCATCGGGAACGGTGATCGAGACGTCGTAGTCCCCGAACTCGGTGGCGAACTCACTGGATCCCAGGAAGGCCTTGTTCTGCCAGCCATCACCATCCGTATAGGGACACAGCCGGGGAAACCACTGGGCGATCTCGTAGATCGCATTGTCATTGTCCTTGAACCATTCGTAGGACGACCTCGCCCGACGGGTCGTGTTGCAGACGATCGGGTAGCTCCAGGTGATGTCGAAGTCGAATCGGGCTCCGGGAGCAAGGGTCTCGGGCAGCTCGATCCGCATCATGGTGTCGATGATCGAATGCTCCAGCGGTCGTCCATCCGGGCCATCGACCGAGTGGATCGTCGTGCCGCCCTCCCAGTCCATCTGAGCGGACTGCTGACGAAGCCATCGAACACTCTGTCCCTCGCGGAGATCGGGCGCTTCGGCGGAACGATTCCCGAGCGAGTCGCGACGAAAACGGTTCTGATCGATCTGCACCCAGAGATACTCGAGGGTGTGCGGACTCTGGTTGTGGTAGGTGATCCGCTCGGTGCCCCGGAGTGCGTGCGTTGCCGCATCGAGCGTGACCTTGATGTCGTAGTCCACCTTCTGCTGCCAGTAACCGGGGCCGGGCGCGCCGGAGGCCAGGCGTTGGTCATTCGGCGTGGGCAGGATCTCGTCGATCTGGCGAAACGCGTCCGGATGGTCGATGCGCTCGATGACGATCCAGGGATCCTCGTGGAATTCATGGTCCCCGAAAAGAACCGGAGGATGCCCCGTCGCCTCGAAGGCGATGAGCGGAGTGACCAGGGCCATTGAGACGGTCAGGATGGTGTTCATGCTGCGAGTGTATGCCCAGATCGGAAGTTCAGGCATGCTGGAGACTGGTCCTCGAGCAAGGTTTCGGGGATCCTGTAGGCATGACTTCATTCGAAGGGGACGCCCCCGCCTCACAGATCTCGATCATCGGAGTTCCCTGCGGACTGGGTGGTGGCCACCAGGGCACGGCCCATGGCCCGAATGCAGCCCGGGCAGGAGGCCTGAGCCAGCGACTGGGCACGATCTGCCCGACCATCGACTGCGGTGACCTCGGCCCGCTCGAAGTGATCGATTGCGGGCGATCAGGCTTCGTCACGGAGTGGTGTCGCATGGTGCGACCACGCACGCGCGCCCTTGTCCTCGAAGGAACCATGCCCTTGGTGGTCGGTGGCGATCACGCCATCGCGACCGGCTCGATGTCCGGCGCGTGCGCCGGCTACCGAGCGGAACACGGAAAGGCTCCCGGCCTTCTCTGGATCGATGCACATGTCGATCTCAACACCCATGAGACGACTCCGAGCGGCAACCTGCACGGCATGCCGGCAGCCGCGCTTCTCGGTTGGGATATTCCGATCCTTTCGGAGATCGTCGGGGCGGATGGGCGCTTTGATCGAAGCAGGATGGCGTTCGTGGGTGCGCGCGACATCGACCCCGGAGAAAAGCGACACCTCGAGGAGGGCGGCATCGCGATCTGGAGCTCGCGCGATGTGAAGCAACATGGCGTCGAGCGCGTCATGACCGACGCGCTCGAGGTGGTCTCCCCCGGACACGAGCCGTTCTGCCTGAGCTTCGACATAGATGTCGTCGACCCGAAGCATGCACCGGGCGTCGATACCGCGGTGCCCGACGGACTGCTTCCGGCGGAAGCCATGGAGTGCATGGCCCGAGCAGGTGCCCACGGCCGAATCGTCTCCATGGACCTGGTCGAACTCAACCCGGAACACGATATCGACGGCCGAACCGCGTTGATCGCGGTCGACTGCATCACTGCAGCGGTCGAATCGATGCAGGCCGAAACCGATCTCAGCCAGATGCCCCCCGATCCGGGACAAGCCTGTACACGAACGCCACCTGCATGAACTGATGGAAATCGAAGCAGAACCGCGGCAGGTCCGCGATCTCTTCGCTGGTTTCATCACGAACCGACTGATCGATGACCTGTCGAATCTCAAGAAGATTCGCATCCATCATCATCGTCTTGTTGCTGGTCGGTCCATCCTGGTCGGAAAACTCCAGATCCTCTGGTTGCACGAACATCGAGCGAGCGACTCCTTGCTTCATGCTGGTTGTAAAGGGCGAACCGGGCATCCTGCCGGGTCGTGCCGACGATCGTCGGGCCCTTGAGGGCTTCGACCGGATCTGGAGGCGACTTGAGGCCGTCGCCTGAAAAATCGTGCTGTTGATCTCGAGGATGACCGCTCAACCGAGAACGGTCTCCTCCGCTTCGCAGCGCGGAGCCCGTTCGACGCCATGCGCCTTGAGGTAGCGACCGAGCGCCATCATCGGGAAGTAGAGTCGGTAGAGGTGGTAGCGAAGGTAGAAGACCTTCGGGAAACCGGTGCCGGTGAATTCCAGTTCGCACCAGGAACCGGGCGGATCACCATCCGGGTTGCGCACCGGGTCACCGGCCGCCACCGCATCGAGCTGGGTGTCGGCCAGCCATTCGAGGGCTCTCAGGAGATCAGGATCATCCGGCCCGTGGATCTCGAGCAGACTCATGGCCGCCCAGGCGGTCTGGGAGGCGGTCGATGGCCCCTGCCCCTTCAGGGATGGGTCGACGTAGCTGTTGGCACTTTCACCGAAGGAACCGTCGGGCTTCTGGATGCTCTTCAGCCAGGTGCCGGCACGCTGGATCCACTCCGAACCGGGGTCGACCCCGCAACGGATCGGACCGACCACCGACTGCCAGGTGCCGTAGATGTAGTTGACGCCCCAACGACCGAAGAAGCAGCCCTCGAGCTCCTGGCAGGCCTTGATGTAGCTGATCGCCCTCATCACCGAGGGGTGTGAAGTGTCCAGTCCCTGCATGTGGAGAAACTCGAGCACCCGACCGGTGATGTCGGGGCACGAAGGATCCTGCATTGCATTGTGATCGGCGAAGGGAACGTACTCCAGGATCGGACGATCGACCGTCTTGTCGAATGCCGCCCAACCACCGTCCTGGTTCTGCATGGCGAGGATCCACTCGAGGGCACGCGCACTCGCGGCCTCGTTCTCCTCTCCACCCAGTCGATGCAGTGCCTTCCCGACCATCGCGGTGTCATCACAGTCGGGATACCAGGCGTTGTGGTATTCGAAGTACCAGCCCGTGAAGGGAACCTGTCGATCGAGATTCCGGATCCAGTCCCCCTGGAAGCGACATTCCTTCGAACGGAGCCAGTCACCGGCACGACGGGCCGAGCCATCCTCGGACCCCATGCCGCAGTCACTCAAGGCGTAGAGGGCGATACCCGTGTCCCAGACCGGTGAGAAGCAGGGCTGGATGCGGATGCGACCTGGATCATTCTCGATGAAGAAGGCATCAAGCTCCTCTTCCGCTCGCTGCAGGACCGGATCATCGCGCTTCCAACCGAGTGCCTTCAGGGCGATCTGCAGATAGACCATCGGGGGGAAGATCGCCCCCAGGCCATCGGTTGCCGCGGGTCCGTCCTGACCGACCCGGTCGAGGACCCACTTCGAGGCGAGTTCCACCGAATGACGACGGAACGACCAGTCGGCGACCAGGTCGTGAGCCAGTTTCATGCTCTTGTCGACGGTCCTGAAGAACCAGCGCCAGCCGGTCGGGGTGTCGCTGCGCAGGGTGAGTCGGTGACGTTCCTGGGGATCGACGTAGAGTTCATCGATGCCGAGCGCATCGGGAATCGAGCGGGTCGGACGAAGCGTGGTGACCAGCGCAAGCGGCAGGATCATCGTCCGGCTCCACGCACTCACCTTGTCGAGGTGGAAGTAGAACCAGCGTGGAAAACGCACGATCTCCGGGGGGATAGAGGGCACTGCGTTCCAGGAGATCTGTCCCATGCAGGCCAGGTAGAAGTTGGTGAAGGAGTTGCATCGTTCCGCACCACCGAGTTCGCGTACTCGTTCGACCGCCTTGCGCATGGGCTCGGACCGGTGATCGTCACCCATGAGCTTGAGCGCGAAGTACGCCTTGACCGTGGCGGACAGGTCCACGTCGCTTCCGGGATACTGGCCCCACCCGCCATCGGGACGCTGCTGCGCGCGAAGCTGGGCCGCGATCTTCTCGAGCACGGCCCAACCATCACGGCCATCGGCCATGGGTTGATGCTCCTGCTCGAGGATCCACTTCATCAGCAGGTATTCACTCTGGAGGATCGAGTCCCCCTCCAGTTCGGCACACCAGTGACCGTCCTCCCTCTGCAGGGAAAGAAGGGCCTGCACCGCGGCATTGCGGGAGACCTTCAACTTCTGGAGTTGTTCCGGCGTGACGTGCTCGTCCATGGTTCATCCAACGCGGTGCAGGGTCTTCGGTCGAGTGCGGAAGCGGATCACTTTACCTGAGACATCCTGATCGGGGCTCGTTCCTTCGCACTCCGGACCGCGGCGTGGAGAACACGCTGGGTCTGGTAGGCATCCTCGAAATCAGGAAGCGGAACGACCGGCTTGCGACCGGCGGCAACCCGCAGCATGTCCGAGCACATGCTGGTGAAGCAGTGTTCGTACCCGATCAGGTGGGCGGCCGGCCAGTAGTTGGCCACGTAGGGATGTGCCTCGCCGTCGGTGCACATGATCCTGCTCCAACCACGAAGGCCCGGCTCGAGCGTGTGATCCCACCACCCCAGTTCGTTCATGCGTTCGAAATCGAACCGGATCGACCCCTTCTCGCCGTTGATCTCGATGCGGTTGGCGTTCTGGTTGCCGGTGGCCAGGCGAGTCGCCTCGAAACTGGCGACCGCGCCCTTCTTGAATCGCCCGAGGAACAGCAGGCAGTCGTCGACGGTCGAACGGCCGGTCTTCTTCCTGCGGGCCCCGCCCTTCCCGGAAATCGCGGAGCCACCACCATCGGGCAGCGTTCGTTCGGTGATGAATGTCTCCTGGATCGCACCCGAGACCTCGGAGAATTCATCCCCGGTGATGAACCGTGCCATGTCGATGATGTGCGCGTTGAGATCGCCGTGCGCTCCCGAACCAGCTTCCTTGCCGATGAATCGCCAGAGCAACGGAGTCTCCGGGCCGCCCCAGTCCTGGAGGTACTGGGCTCGCACGTGGTAGATCCGCCCGAGCTTGCCGCTCTTGACGAGCTGGTGGGCGAAGGCGACTGCAGGGCATCGTCGGTAGTTGAACCAGACCCAGGCGTTGGCTCCCTTGCGCTTCGCCTTGCGGGCCGCATCGCGCATTGCACGAGCATCCTCCAGCGTTCCGGCCAGCGGCTTCTCGCAGACCACGCTCTTGCCGGCTTGGAGTGCTGCGACGGCCATCTCCCGGTGGAAGTTGTTCGGCGTGGCCACGTCGACGATCCCGACCGACTCGTCCGAGATCAAGGAATGCCAGTCGGTGGTGTGTTGCTTCCAACCCCAGGTTCGCGCGAAGGCAGCGAGATCCTCGCTGTGATGTCCGGCAAGGATGTTCATGCCCGCATGCCTGGGCAGGTCGAAGAACTGATTGACCGAATCCCAGGCGTTGGAATGCGCCCGCCCCATGAAACCTGCTCCGATCAGGCCGATACCGATCTCTTTTGCCATGGTCTTGAGTCCTCCGTATGTCGTTCGAACTGGATGGAACGTATGCTAACGGGTGACCGCCACACCAGCTGGAGAACCCCATGCGTTCATGTATTGCCCTGCTCGTGCTGCTCCTGATCACTCCGGCCCTGGCGGGAGGAGATGACTTTCCCTCCGACTGGTTCTGGGGGAAGGACGAACTGAAGGCTCGGCACCAGGCCATGGTCGGCAAGCCGGCGCCTCCACTGGAACTCAAGACCCCGTCGGGGAAGGACGCGACCCTCGGCGACTACCGCGGCAAGGTCGTGGTGGTCGACTTCTGGGCGACCTGGTGCGGCCCCTGTCGCAAGGCGCTGCCGGAGAACGTCGAGTTGATGGACGAGTACGGTGAGGACGGGCTGGTCATCCTCGGCGTGCACGACTCCCGACGAGGTGCTTCGAAGATCAAGGAACTCGCCAGCCAGTACAAGCTGAACTACCCGTTGTTCGTCGACGATGACACCAGGAGCCAGAAGGCCTGGAACGTTGAATTCTGGCCCACCATCGCGGTGGTGGACCGTGCGGGCATCGTGCGCGCGGTCGGACTCATGCCCAACCACCTCCGTGCCGTCGTGGAGAAGCTCCTCGAGGAACCGGTGCCTGCCGGGCTCGACAAGCCCGGCAAGTCGGGAAGCCCCACCACTGCCTCCGATGACGCCGATGCGGGAAAACCCCTTGCCGAACCGATGGGCGCGAACTTCGAGGAAGGCAAGCCCGACCGTCGAAAGGCGCTTGCCTCCCTCTACGCGGCGGAGCCCCCTCCGTTGCAGGTGACGAGCTGGATGAACGGCAAGCCGGTCGAGCTCGAGTCACTTCGCGGCAAGGTCGTGCTGCTTGATTTCTGGGCGACCTGGTGCGGCCCCTGCATCCGGTCCATCCCCAAGAACAACAAGCTCGCCGAGACCTACAAGGACGACCTGGTGGTGATCGGGATCTGTCATGATCGCGGACACGAGAAGATGGCGGCCGTGGTGCGCGACAAGCAGATCCTCTACCCGGTCTGCCATGATGCCGACAACGTGACCAAGACCGCCTACATGGTCGACAGCTATCCGGACTACTACCTCATCGACCGCAAGGGCAACCTGCGGATCGCGGACTGTACCAACAGCAAGGTCGAGGATGCGGTCAAGATGCTCATCGCCGAGGAGTAGACCTCAGGCGGGCGTGAAACTGATGTCGTTTTCAACGTAGAAGTTGAGCATGTCGCCCTGCTTGAAGTCGGCGGCGCTCTGTCCGGTGACGGCGGTCTCGACCGTGATCCACATCGGGATCACGACGTCCATGAGCAGGCGATCGTTCTCGGCATCGACCTCGTAGACGGTGCCCTGGACGATCCGTGGTCGACCGTGGACCGGTTCGATGAAGCGACCACCGGCCTGGGCATGATGCAGTTTCAGGGCACGGGCATGAACAACCCCGCGGATCCGGCGGTTGCGCTGCGAGCGGGGAGCCGGAAAGTCGGGCGGCGTGACGGTCGGTGTCAGCTCGAGGAGGTAGTCCGTGCCGTGCAGCCCGAGTACCACGAGGGTCTCGGTGGGCTCGCCCTCGAGAATGTAGGTTCCTGTTTCCGTCATCGAACTGGCTTCGGTCACGACATGTCCTTTCCTGGGCACTGGGCCCGAGTGGCTCCATCTTAGGGGCTGGAGAGCCGGGGCCGCGCACAGCCGATGAAGTTGGCCAGCAGCATCGGGCCCGCCCGGGTCAGGAAGCTTTCGGGGTGGAACTGGACGCCATCCATCGGAGCCCCCTCACCCCGTCGTCGCAGACCCATGACCATCCCGTCCTCGAGCCAGGCGCTTATCTCGAATCGATCCAGGTCCACGGTCGAACGATCCACGATCAACGAGTGGTACCTGGTGGCCTCGAAGGGCTGAGGTAGACCCTCGAAGATTCCTCTGCCGTCGTGATGGACCAGGCCGGTCTTGCCATGGACGGGCAGATCCGCGCGCTGCACCACCATGCCGTTCATGTGTCCGATGGTCTGGTGTCCGAGGCAGACCCCCAGGATCGGCACACGCCCGGCGAGCCGCTCGATGATCGAACTGCAGGCTCCGGTCTCAAGTGGGGTGCAGGGGCCGGGCGAGACGATCAGTCGCTCCGGGGCCATCGCTTCGGCTTCATCGGCATCGATCTCGTCGTTGCGAACAACTCGGACCTCGAGAGTGGGGTCGAGATCACCCAGACCCTGGACCAGGTTCCAGGTGAAGCTGTCGTAGTTGTCCAGGAGCAGGATCACGGCACAAGCCTAGCGTCCTGCGGGGATGAATGCAGCCCCGTTCAGGCCGCCTCGAAGCTGGTTCCCGCGATTCCATCCCTGGTGACCAGGAAGAGATCCCTGGTGATGGGGTAGGGAAGCCTTCGAAACTCCTCGCCGATGCGCGCACGGAGTCGGTCGTTGAAACCATCGGGGCCGATCGTCATGGCGAGAAAGGAGTCCCGGGCCGGCGTGGCCACGAGAAAGTCCCCGTCCAGTTCCGGAGCGAGCCGGGGGTGCAGGGTGTCAAGGAGAAGTCGTGCCGCGTCGTAGCCGTCCTGCTGCGAGAGCAACGCGACCCGCCCACCGTCACTGCTTTCCACGACGCGGACCGTGAGGTCGGGCGTGTAGCGGGCGAGATTCTCGCGAGCGATCGATTCCAGCTCGTCCGGCGACAATCCCCAACGGATCATCTGTTCCGTGGTGATCGAGACGGTGACTTCGGGCATGTCGATGACGAAGACCACCACCGTGCCGTTGACGAAGGGAATGTGCGCCACCTGCTCGCGCTCGAGTCGTTCGAACACGGACATCGGCTGTATTCGCGGCATGATCCGGGCCTGGGCGACGGCCAGGGGAAGCGGGACATTCAGGACCGCGTCACCTTCGATGATCTTCTCGAGATAGTCCTCGACGATCTCGGTGCCTCGCTGGGGATTCCTGAGGACCATTCGATACAGGTTCTCGAGGTCGAGATGCCGGCCGGCGATCACCAGTGAAAGTGGGCCGGCGAGCGTGGCTTCATGATCGGGGAAATGTCGGTTCAGGATCTTCGCGACCTGTTCACCGAAGGCTTCGGGTTCTCTTGGTAGTTGCGCCATAAATCGGGTATCCCGTCCTGACGAAGCCTACGCAGCCTGGGTCGAGTGCGTCGAGCCTGATTCGAGGGAAGCCTCAACACGAGGATCCTTCTCTCCTTATTTCGGCCCTTGAGGGCCCCAGCTTGCGAGAAGGCGGCACTGGAGTCGAGATTCCTGCCCCCCCCGGGGGCCAAAAAGCGCCTCATGGGCGTTAAACTGGTCTCAGGTCGCCCCCAGGCCATTCCCCAGCACGCCGGAAGACACCTCCATGATGACTCAGCAACAGACGGGCATTCGCCGTCAGACAGAACTCGATGCGTGGTTCGCCGCCTCCCCGGAGAAGCGCCCCATGCTCGTGATCGCAGGCCCCTGCGTCCTGGAGTCCGCCGACACCAATCGACGCATCGCTCATGCGCTTGCCGAGGCCTGCGCGGATCTCGGCCTGCCGCTCGCGTTCAAGGCGAGCTTCGACAAGGCGAATCGCTCCAGTGCCCACAGCAATCGGGGCCCCGGTCTCGAAGAGGGCCTCGAGGAACTGGCACGGATCGGGGAGGAGATCGACGCACCCACCTGCACCGACATCCACCGACCGGAACAGGCTGCCCTGGCGGCCGATCACGTGACCATGCTCCAGGTGCCTGCGTTTCTCTGCCGGCAGACCGACCTGCTCGTCGCCGCTGCGGAGAGTGGAGCCGCCGTGAACGTCAAGAAGGGGCAGTTCATGGCCCCCTCGGAGATGGGCAACGTGGTCGAGAAGCTGAAGTGCGCGGGAGGCGAGCAGCTGATGCTCACCGAACGCGGGACGTTCTTCGGATACCACCGACTCGTCAACGACTTCGTGGGGCTTGGCGACCTGATCGACATGGCCCGGGACCATGCCTGCGCGACCTGCTTCGACGTCACCCACTCGACCCAGAAGCCCGGTGAGCAGGGAACCGCTTCGGGCGGAAGGCCTGATCGAGCTTCCTTGCTCTGTGGCGCAGCGGCATCGACGGGAGTCGATGCGCTCTTCATCGAATGTCACCCCCACCCTTCAGAGGGACACAGTGACGCAGCAACGATGCTGCCACTGGATTCGATTCCCATGCTGCTTCGCAAGGCGATCAAGATTCGCAAGGCCGCCAGCGGCTGAGCCTCGGATAATGACTGATTTTCAGTCGAAACGGCTGGTTTTCAGGACTTCTCAAGCACAACGCCCTCAGGGACGATATCGTCGAATAGACCTATGCATAAGTGTGACCTCTGCGACAAGTCGGCCGTTCTCCACGATCTGGTCCTCGAAGGAAGCCAGTGGAAACCGGTTCACCTCTGCGAAGACCATGCCCAAGCCCAGGGATACCCCGGCTCGGGCGAGGTCACCACCACCGGCAAGCCGGTCACCGAAAAACCGAGAACCGGTACACGCAAGAGACTGGCCGCCTGCGAGACCTGCGGGCTGACCCTCGCCCTGTTCAGGCGCAAGGGACTGCTGGGATGCGCCGAATGCTATCGTGCGTTCGAACCGCACCTGGAACCGTTGATCGGCCGAGCACAGGGTGGCGCCACCTACCACTGCGGGCATGTGCCGGAGCAGAAGGAAGCCCACATCGACCGCCGGATGAGCCGGATCAGGCTGCTCAAGGAACTCAACGAAGCCGTGAGCTCGGAACAGTACGAACGCGCAGCTCGCATTCGTGACGATCTCCAGTTGCTGGAACAGAAGATCGAGGTCGAGAAGGACTAGCTCCCCATGGTTCGATTCAATGAAAGCGGGCCCTGGCTTGGCGAGGAAGGACCCGATTCCGATGTCGTGGTCTCCTCCAGGGTGCGACTCGCTCGGAATCTCGATGGCATCCCATTCGTCAACCGCGCAAGCGATGCAGACCGCAACGAGATCGTCGGCATGGTGCGCCGCACCCCGCTCTTCGCCACCGATGGTGGTTCCCTGCGCTGGATCGAGATGAGCGACCTCGACGAATGCGACCGCCAGCAGCTGGTCGAAAGACACCTGGTCTCCAAGCAGTTTGCCGATTCATCCGCCGCCAGGGGCGTCGGGGTCAGCGAGGACGAAAGTCTCAGCGTGATGGTCAACGAGGAGGATCACCTTCGTATCCAGACGCTCTGGACGGGATCCGCGTTGACCCGCGCGCACGAGAAGGTCGCGGCGATCAACCGAGAGCTGGAATCACACCTGGACTTCGCGTTCAATCCCCGATGGGGCTTTCTCACCGCCTGCCCCACCAATGTCGGCTGCGGAGTCCGGTTCTCGGTGATGCTTCACCTGCCGGCACTGCGTATCACCGATGAACTCGAACGCGTGCGCAGATCCGCGAAGGATCTCGACCTCGCGGTCCGTGGGTTCCACGGCGAGGGCACCGAGTCGACGGGAGACTTCTTCCAGATCTCCAACCAGATAACCCTCGGCATCTCGGAGGACGACCTGCTCCAGGCCTTCGCGGAGGATGTCGTCCCCAGACTGGTCGACTACGAACGCAGTGCACGCCAACTGCTGATGGAGAAGAAGCTCTCCACCCTCGAGGACCGCGTTCATCGAGCGCACGGCATCCTGGGCAACGCCCGAATGCTCGAGGCGAACGAGGCGATCAACCTGCTCAGCCGGGTGCGCCTTGGCGTGAGCCTCGGCCTGCTGGAGTCGATCTCCATCCAGGAAGTGCACCGACTGCTGCTTCACGTGCAGCCGGCACATCTCAGCGCACTGAAAGGCGTCGCGCTCGAGGACGACGAAAGCACCCGCGTTGCGCGGGCGAACCTGGTTCGTGGCGTTGTTGCGGGCAGCTGATCATCGCATGCCGGACGGACCGGTCAGGACACGAGAAAACCATCACACTCGGCAGCGAAGGCGAGATCCTTCTCTGACAGTCCGCCTGCATCATGCGTTGAAAGGGTCAGGGTGACCTTGTTGTAGCGAACGAGGATGTCGGGGTGGTGCTGCACGGCCTCTGCACGTTCAGCGACCCGCGTGACGAAGGCCATCGACTGGATGAAATCATCGAAGCCGAAGGTTCGCTGGATCGACTCACCATTCAGGGTCCAGTCGGAGAGCTGGACGAGTCCTTGGTCGACTTGCTCGGGAGTCAGTTTGTCCATCGCGCAGAATTCCCGTCCGTATCGAGTCACACCGCCGTGAAGGAGGTGCATGAAGTGTTCTTCCACAACGACGCACTATATCGTGTGCAGCCATGAGGCCGGCGACATGATCCCCCAAACCCGGACAACTCGACTCGCACCCTCCCCCACCGGAGGCCTGCATCTGGGTAATGCCCGGAGTTTCCTGCTGAACTGGGCGCTCGGGCGCAAGGCGGGCTGGTCCATCCGGATGAGGATGGATGATCTCGACACCGAACGATGCTCGGTGGAGGCCGAGGAGACTCTGCTCGCATCGCTGGCCTGGCTGGGCATCGACCACGACGGACCGATCATCCGGCAGAGGGCCACCCCCGCACACCACCGAATGGCACTGGAACGCCTGTCGGAAGCGGGGTTGATCTTCGCTTGCGACCGCTCGAGAAGGGACCTGCGTGCCGCTGCAGAAGCACTCGGAGCACCACACGAAAGCGGGACGAACCTGGTTTCGACGCCCGCGATGCGCCCCGAGGACCGGGCGGCCTGGGGGCTGCAGGACGGCCCGCTCAACCACCGCCTCGCCCTGGAACCCGGGGAGGAGGTGGTCGAGGACGCCCTGCTTGGAACTCGGTCGTTTGATCCGCTGGAGCGCTTCGGCGACCCCATCCTGTGGACCCGTCGCGACACCGCGGCCTACCACCTGGCCAGCGTGGTCGATGACCTGGAGCGTGGCGTCACCGACGTCGTTCGCGGGGAAGACCTCCTGCCATCAGCAGCCCTTCACCAGAGACTCTGTCGACTGCTGGGGGCCGACCCGCCCCGCTGGTGGCACCTTCCCCTGATGCTCGACCATCAGGGCAGGCGGCTTGCCAAGCGGGATGGCGACCTGACCATGTCCACGCTTCGACAGCGTGGCGTCCCACCGGAGCGGGTGATCGGACTGCTGGCCAGGACTTCCGGTGTGCAGGAGACGACTGAACCGATGAGCATCGAGGACTTCGTCCAGGCACTGGATGTGCGTGCACTGACCGAATGGGCACGGGCAGAATCAAGGGAAGGTGGCTACCGTCTCCTTCCGGAAGAGCTTGACTGGCTCGAGAGGAGAACCACGTGATGCAACGACTCCATGCCGCGACCCGGCTTCGTTCCTGGCTGCTGTTGGCCCTGCTTCTGCAGCTCACCGGGTGCGGCTGTGCCAACGGCCCCACCGAACAGGTCACGATCAAGGAGCAGACGTTCACGCTGGAGGTCGCCAGCACCCTGGAGGCGATCAAGAAGGGACTGGGGGAACGCGAATCCATTCCCGACAACGGCGGCATGCTGTTCGTGTTTCCGGACGCCCAGCAACGACGTTTCTGGATGGTCGACTGCCTGGTCGACATCGACATCATGTACCTCGACGCCCTGGGCAGGATCACCTCGATCCACACCATGCGGGCCGAACCACTCCAGACCGGGTCCGAGACCAGGACCGAGTACGAACAGCGACTGAAACGCTATCCAAGCGGCCTGAGCGCCCAGTTCGCGATCGAACTTCAAGCCGGCAAGATCCGAGAACTCGATCTGAAGACCGGAAACAAGATCGATATACCGATCGAATGCCTCAAGGCGAGGGTCAAGTGACCCGATGCCAAGGATGAAGCAGCTGGACCTGCTTCACCGGAGCAGGCGTCATGACCACTGGAAACCTCGTTGTCCTCGCAGGCGTCGATCGGCTTGAAAAGGCCGAAAAACTGGGCAAGGCACTGGAAAGTGCCTGGCCATGCGGGCTGTGTCCGAACATCGTCTCGGCATCCATGATGGAAGCGCAGCAGGACATCCTCAAGGGTGCCTGCGGGCTGCTGGTCCTTCCCGAGACCGCCGATTGCGGGACGGGCAGGAACCCCAACCTTCAATCCATGGACTTCGCGCAGGAAGCCGGCATACCGACCATGATCATCGGTGATCTCGACTGCAGCACCACCCTGCAACTGGAAACGATGCAGGTTCCCGAAGAGACCAATCCGACCACCATCGCGGCGATCCTCTGCGGCATGATCAGCCGCCAGCAGGACCTCGACCAGCTCCAGCAGCAACTGTCGATCGCCACCCGGATCGTCAACAGCATCAACCTCGAGATGGAGAAGGTCGACGAGGAGCTTCAGGCGGCTGCCGTCGTGCAACGGGACTTTCTTCCGAACGTGCTGCCGAACATCGGACCGATCTCCATCGGAGCGCTCTGGAGACCGACGTCCTATGTCTCCGGTGACTACTACGACGTGCGCATGATCGACGAGAATCGCATCGGCGTGTTCATCGCGGATGCCGCCGGCCACGGCGTGCCCTCTGCAATGATGACCATGATCCTCGCAAGGGCGTTCGAACATGCCCACAACGAGCATGCAGCGAACCCGGACATGGTGATGGCCGCCATAAACAAGGACTTCTACCAGCAGCAATCGGGCGTGACTCGATTCGCGACCGCGGTCTATGCCGTGGTCGACTGTTCGGAAGGACTGATCACCTACGCCTCCGCCGGACACCCACCACCACTGGTGTTGAGCGAGACGGAACTTCGTGTCCTCGAGAACACGTTGGGTGGCGGACTGCTGGGCATATTCCCCGAGGCCGAATACTCGGTGATGACCGAGTCGATTCGACCGGGGGAATCCTTCCTGGTGCACTCGGACGGTTTCGAACAGGCCTTTCCGCTTCCGACTGCCGGTCCGAGCGAACTCACCAGACCGACCAACGCATACCTGAACGTGTTCAAGTCGCTCGGGGAGGCCAACGATCCCGAGGAGATGATGCAGCGACTGTCACTGGCGATTGATTCGCGCAGAGGCTCCTTGCATCCGTGCGATGACCTGACCCTGCTCTGCATTCATCATCAACGGCAGGCCAGTGCCGTGCCCGAGAACCGGCTCAAGGCCGGCTGAACCGGGGATCACCGGCTCGCGACGGACATTCGGTAGCCACGAACGGCCCTCGCCCCCTATCCTGATGACGTGTTCACCGGACTCATCCAGCAGATGGGGATCGTTCGATCCCGTGACGATGCCACAACCAGCACGAGACTGGTGATCGATGATCATGGCTGGGAGCACCAACCCCGACCGGGGGACTCCATCGCAGTCAACGGCTGCTGCCTGACCCTGGTGGAGCATGAGGAGGGGCTCGCCTTCGACGTGGTTCCGACCACGCTCGAGCGCACCACCCTCGGGAGCCTGGCTCCTGGAGATCGGGTGAATCTTGAACATGCCGCGACCCCATCGACCCTGCTCGGGGGACATCTGGTCCAGGGGCATGTCGATGGCACGGGCACCATCCAAGCCAATGGCGAGGAGGCTTTCGGTGGATGGAAGATGAAAATCCAACCACCTGCCGAAGTCGCACCCTTCCTGGTTGATCGCGGCTCAGTGACCGTGGAGGGGGTTTCACTGACCATTGCAGGCTGGGACGGCACCGAGGTGAGTCTGGCCCTGATACCCGAAACCCTCCAAAGAACCACCCTTGGAGGGCTTGTGGCGGGCGATGAGGTCAATCTCGAGCCCGACTGCCTGGCCAAGATGGTGGCCTCGATGCTGGAGCAAAGAGGACTGATCGAACCGGGCTCCCGGAAGTCGGGTTCTTGACGCTTCTGCAGCTCCCTTCGATACTGCGTGACTTGGCACAACCCCCACGAGAGCCCCCTCGCATGTCGATCAGGAGTATGACTTGATGAACCCCACGGCCAAACCACATCGCAAGACCTCGATCGCACTGCTGACCGGAATGGTCGGGCTCGGACTGCTCGGCGGAACGCTGGGTGGGTGCAGGTCCCAGGACAGCAACTCCTGGAAGTCGGCAACCGACCTCGACAAGAAATACATCGTCGGACCGACACTCGCCGACCAACTCGGACTTCGCTGCGTCTGGCAGCAGGACGTTCCGGTCAATAATGCACAGGTCAAGGCGGTCGCGGACATTGCCGGGGACATCCTCGCGGTCGACTCCGACAATCGGGTGACGCTGCTCCAGACCGATGACGGCAACCAGATCTGGCACTCGGCTCCGATGCCGCGCAAGGAACAGATCCTCGGCATGGACCGGATCGACTCCTACGGCAACAACCGGTTGATCATCACCACCGACACCGACATCTTCGTACTCGACGGCAACACCGGCGAGATGGTCAGCCGGCAGAACCTTCCAAACGCACCCATCACCGGTGTGTCCAGGTACAGGAAGGAACTGATCTTCGGTGGCATCGACGGACGGGTGATCTTCCACAACGCACCAGTGGGCTACGAACTCCGTGCCAACAGCATGCAAGGACAGGTCAGTGCCACCCCGGTCGTCCATGACGACGAAGTGGTCGCGGTGAGCAACAAGGGTGAAGTGCTCCTGCTCAATGCCAAGGATGCCTCGCGAATCTGGTCACGAACGCTCACCGGTGGCATCGATGCGAAGCCCGCCTTCAACGACTACGGAATCTACGTCTCGACCCTCGGGCAGAGCATCTGGTGCCTGGACAGCGGAAACGGCGACGTGAAGTGGAAGTATTTCACCGAAAGCCCGCTCAAGACCGGCCCCACCGCCCTCGGCGATCGCATCTTCCAGTACGTCCCGAATGAAGGCCTGATCTGCTTCGAAGCCGATCCGAAGGATTCGCCTCGAGGAAAGGCCCTCTGGACCAACCCGAAGATCACCGGGGATGTCACCACGGTCATCGGCAACGACCTGGTCCTCTGGGACAAGGACGACAAGATGGTCACCCTGGTGGACGCCGATCGTGGCGACACCAAGTTGAAGCTGAAACTCCCCAAGGTGCGGGATCTCTTCGCCTTCAGAGGTGAAGACAACCGACTCACGGTCATGGTCACGTCGACCGATGGCATCATCCAGCGTCTCGCCACGAAGAACCGTTGAAGCAAACCCCACGTCGAGAGCAGTGAACGCATGACCGATTTCGTGCCCGTCAACCGAGCCCTGATCTCGGTGAGCGACAAGACGGACCTGATCCCCTTTGCCCGTGCACTGCACGATGCGGGGATCGAACTCATCTCGACCGGAGGCACTGCACGCGCCATCGCCGAGGCGGGCATTCCCGTGCTCACCGTCGATTCCATCACCGGTTTCCCGGAGATGATGAATGGTCGCGTGAAATCGCTGCACCCGAAGATCCACGGAGCCGTGCTCGCGCGCCGCGACGACCCCTCCCATGTCGCGGCCATGGAGGAACACGGGATCAAGCCGATCGACCTGGTCTGCGTGAACCTCTACCCCTTCGAGAAGACGATCCAGATCGACGATGTGAGCGACGCCGACGTGATCGAGCAGATCGACATAGGCGGACCCTCCATGCTTCGCTCGGCAGCGAAGAACCACGACTTCGTCACGGTGGTCACCAACTCCCGCCAATACGACCGACTGATCATCGAGCTGCGAGAAAACGACAACTGCACCAGCATGGACCTGCGAACGGAATTCGCCGCCGCTGCTTTCAGCCGAACCGCGGAATACGACGCTGCGATCAGTGGATGGATGAGCCGTCGTTCCGGAGCGAAGTTCCCCAATGTGCTTGATCTCTCGTTCATCGCGAAGGAAAGCCTTCGTTACGGGGAGAACCCGCATCAGGAAGCGACCCTCTACGCTGATCCGGTTCCGCGAGGGGCAAGCATCCCCTCGTCCAACCAACTCCGGGGAAAACCGCTTTCCTACAACAACATCCTCGACGCCGCTGCGGCACTCGAACTGGTCCAGGACCTGCGGGACCTGCACCCTGACTCGATGCCCGTCGCGGTGCTCAAGCACACCAACCCCTGCGGCGCAGCGATCGACAACGACGCCGCCCATGCGTTTTCAAAGGCACATGCCGGGGATCCGCTGGCAGCCTACGGTGGAATCGTCGCCTTCGGCGGCATGATCGACGAAGCGACCGCGACCCGGATGACCGAGGAATGCTCCTTCCTCGAGGTCGTGGTGGCCGAAGGCTTCTCATCCGAGGCCACGGAACGACTCGGCGCACGATGGAAGAACGTTCGCCTCATCGAGGCCGGGGAACTTCGTCGATCCAGTCGATCCGAAATCCTCTATCGAAGCATTCCCGGAGGGCTGCTTGCCCAGGAGCAGGACCGACATCTCCCCTCCTCGGCCGATTTCCGTCACGTCGCGGGGCCGGCTCCGGACGAAGCCATGAGCCGCGATGCCGAGCTGCTGTCGGTGGTCGCCAAGCACCTCAAGTCGAATGCCGTATGTATCGGACGCGACGGTGCACTCCTGGGAGCGGGCGCCGGACAGATGGATCGCGTGGCTGCCTGCAGAAATGCGATCACGAAGTCCGGAGACCGACTCGGCCCCGGCAGCGGAGTGCCGGTGGCGGCAAGTGATGCCTTTTTCCCCTTTGCTGACGGCCCGGAACTGCTGATCGATGCGGGCGTGGGCTGCCTCATCCACCCTGGGGGCTCAAAACGTGATGACGAGACCTTCGAGCTCTGCGAAAAACGCGGGGTCACCTGCCTGCTGACCGGCGTCCGACATTTCAGGCACTAGCTGGGTCGAAACATCTGATTAGGCGGGATTTCAGAAAATCAAAATCTCACGCCTTGAATTCGTGGTTCAGCCTCGGAATAATGTCCCATCGGAGTTTTCTAGAGAGAGAGAACTCACACAATCTGGTGGGCGGGAACTGGGAGAAATGAGAGCGACATGTCTCAACTCCGAGGCGCGACATTCTGCGCCATGATCACGACAACCGCGGTGGGCCTTGCGGCGGCAACCGGCTCCCACGCGAATGCAGAGGTTTCAAACTTCGATACCAGCCTGACCGCGCTCAGTGGGTTTTCGTTCCAGTTGGTCGATACCTTCGACATCCTCTATTCCGGCGAGAACGCCTACTTCGACTGGGACCTCGACAATGTCGTCGACCAGGTCGTGCCGGTCGGCCTGCCCGATACCCTCGGCCACTACGGCGACCCGGAACACTACGTTCTGGATTTCGCCCTGCCCGGTTCGGGTGTCATCCTCAACCCCTACTTCATGGGCGCCGAGCTGAGCTCCGCAGCATCAGTCGACTGGCGACTTTCCTACACCAGCACCGCGGGTGATGAGAGCACGATCTACAGCACGATCATGTCCGGTACCGCGGACTACATCGGTGGTGGACTGACCCTCAACATCGCCGAGGGTCTGGAATGGCCTGTCAGCGGCATGCCCGCCAACGACCTGGGCATTCCCGAGGGAACCCACGTCGCCGCGGCGATCGCGGACTTCACCAGCTTCACGTTCACCTATCCAGGTACCTCGGGCCCCGCCCGACTCGAAGCCAACGTGATCCCCGCCCCAGGGGTCCTTGCACTCCTCGGCATCGGCGGCCTCGCCGCTCGTCGAAGGCGATCCTGAGGCGTTTCGCCGGATCCTGATTCGGCCGTCTTTCTGACCAATCGAGGCCCCCGTTCGAACATCGAGCGGGGGCCTTGCTAGTATTGGTGACCACCGAATTCGCGGTGCCAGACGAGGAACACGATCGATGACCAGGAAGCCGGTGCTCGAGCACCCCACCCTCGCGGTGATCAAGAAGGCCTTTCCCGACGCCGGGCTCAAGGCCACGGAATTCCGTGAAATGACGACCGTCGTGATTCCTCGCGAGAAGATCCACGAAGTCGCCCGGTACCTCCACGACTCGCCTGACTGCGACTACGACTTCCTCGCCGATGTCGTCGGGATCGACTACATGGGCTACCCGGTCGAACAACCCGGTCGCTTCGCGGTCTCCTACGTCCTCGCCAGCGGCAAGCACGGGCTGCGCATCACGCTCAAGACCTACGTCGACCCCTCGGTCGACACCTCCGGCATTGATTTCGATCCTGAACTCGAGGTCGACTCGATCACCGACATCTGGCCCGGTGCCGAGTGGCCCGAACGCGAGGTCTACGACATGTTCGGGATCCGCTTCAAGAACCACCCGGACCTGCGTCGCATCCTCCTCTGGCGCGACTTCCCTGCGCACCCCCTGCGCAAGGACTACCCCCTGCGCGGACGCGGCGAACGCGAGCACTACCAGACGCTCAATCGCGAAAGTCGCTGAACCTCTTTTCTCACGGAGTCCTCGATGCCCAAGGCTGTCGTTCTCGGTTGTGGCAAGGTCGGTTCCGTCATGGCACGCGATCTCGCAGGATCTGAAGGCTGGACCGTGGTCTCCGCCGACCCGTCGGAGGATTCACTCGCCCAGGTCTCGGGGCTCGAGGACATCGAGACCCGCTGCGTGGACTGTTCCGACCAGGACGTCGTCCGCGAGCTGGCGGAATCACATGACATCGTGCTCGGCGCCCTGCCCTCGACGCTGGGCTACCGGGCGATGGAGACCACCATCCGCACCGGCACGCCGATGTGCGACATCTCCTTCATGACCGACGACTTCCTCGCCCTGGACGAACTCGCGAAGGAACACGGCGTGACCGTGATCCCCGACTGCGGCGTCGCTCCCGGCATGAGCAACATGCTCTCGGGCTGGGGGGTCTCGAAGCTCGACCGCGCCGACTTCGTCGAGATCCTGGTGGGCGGCATCCCGCGCGAGCGCTTCCAACCCTGGGAGTACAAGGCGGGCTTCTCCCCCTACGACGTGATCGAGGAGTACGTGCGCCCCTCGCGGGTCGTCGAGAACGGCGAGATCGTCATCAAGGAAGCGCTGTCGGAGCCGGAACTGATCGACTTCCCCGGTATCGGCACCCTTGAATCCTTCAATACCGACGGCCTGCGCACCCTGGCGGAGACCCTCGACGTCCCCACCATGCGGGAGCGCACCATGCGCTACCCCGGACACATCGCGCTGGCCCGCGCCTTCCGCGACACCGGCCTCTTCAGCGAGGAACCGGTCGAGGTCGACGGCGTCCAGGTGGTGCCCCGGGCGCTGCTGGCGAAGCTTCTCTTCCCGAAGTGGACCTTCGAACCGATGGAGGAGGACATCACCGTGATGCGGGTCGTGGTCGAGGGCGAACTCGACGGCGTACCCACCCGGTTGAAGTGGGACCTGCTGGATCGGCTCGACCCGGTGACCGGGTTCACCAGCATGTCGCGCACCACCGGCTTCACCTGCACCGTCGTCGCTCGGATGATGATGGACGGCACCCTGAAGACCCCCGGCGTCTTCGCCCCGGAGATGATCGCCACCGAGGACGGCATTCTCGATGCGATCCTCGCCGGCCTGGCCGAACGCGGCGTCCACTACACCGCGCACATGGAATCCCAGTGACTGGGTGAACCAACGACTTCGCTGCTCGGCTGACACCCCAGCACCCCACCTCGAACCGGTCCGCAAGGAGGCGAACCGTGTCCAACGAGACCATCCAGCATCTCGAACTGAAACGACTCGCCGTCGAGTGGCTGCGCCGCCTGGGCTGCAGTGCGGTCGCGACCGAGGTGCGCTGCCCGATCTCGCGCTGGCGGGTCGACGTCGCAGGTTGGTTCGACGGCGTCGATTCCGCGGCCGACCGCCGAAGACAGGGTCGTCTCGCGGAGGCCTCCCCCCTCTTCAGTTCCCACGACGTGGAACGCGGTGCGGACCGTGCACGCACCATCATCATCGAATGCAAGCAGGCGCGTTCGGATTTCCTGCGTGACGACGCCGATCGCGACGAACTGCTGCGCGCACGCACGCACCTGGAAAGCCGCCGCAGCGAGATCGAGGAACAGCGGGTGAAGCCGCGCGAACCGCACCTCCGCCGCGGGGGCACGGCGCTCTTCCCCGAGATGGAGACCTGGGACTTCGCCGCGAGTCGGATCGATTCCTACCGGCGCGTGCTGCGCGAACTGCGGCAGATCGACAAGCGCCTGCACGGCGAGACGAAGTTCGGGCTGCTTCCCCAGTACCACCTCGCCGACCACCTCTACCTCTTCACCCCGAGCGGGCTGATCCGAAAACCGGAACTGCCGCGCGGCTGGGGCCTGCTCGAAGCCAGCGGCATGCGGCTGCGTCATCCCATGCCGATCGAAGACGATGCGCCCCTGCCGATGCGCGAACGCTTCGCCGCACCCGCGCTTGATGCCCCGGTCGACCGACGCGTCCGGCTGCTGCGCAACATCGCGGTGGCGGCATCGCGGCCCCCGGCAGGCCGTCCTGAGGCGGTTTCCGAACGTCGATCCACCTGAATGCTGGACCGCCAACTCGGTGATCGTTATCCTTCAGGACTCGCTGGCCCCTTCGTCTAGTCAGGTCCAGGACACCAGGTTCTCATCCTGGTAACAGGGGTTCGAATCCCCTAGGGGTCATTGGCCAGAAGCCACCACACCGGCGTGCACGCAGTGCACGCCGGTTTTTTCATGGGTCGTTGAAAGTGTCGTCACGCGCCGCTTCAGGCGCAGGGTCCCCACGCACTCAGCAGCTCAAGCAGATCGGCACCGTCGATCCGGCCGTCGCCGGTGAGGTCGAACTCGGGGGCCAGCGTGCCCCACGCACCGAGCAGGGTGTTCAGGTCCGCGCCGTCGACCACGCCGTCACCATTGAAATCCGCCGGACACGCGTCGGGACCATCGGGCAGCACCACGACCCAGGCTTCCTGGAAGAAGAAGAGGCCTTCGTAGCCCCAGCCGCAGATCACCCGGCCGTCGTCGCTCATCGACATCGCTGCCGCCAGCGTGAAACCCGCGGGAATGCCCGCACCCAGTTCGTTGAGGTGATCCTTCAAGGCGACCAGTCCGGTCTTCGCCGACCAGTAGGTGGCGGTGAAGACCTGCGCGCCCCCGAAGCCCTCGCGCTGGAAACCGACGACCACCCGACCATCCTCGGTCACGTCGAGGGCACCACCGGTCGCCACCGCCGCGGTGGGCAACAGGCCGAGCAGCTGCAGACCGTCGTCCTCGCGGAGGACGAACGCGCCCGAAGTGGAATCGCTCGAGCCCTGCGCGGAACCGACCAGGATCGAGCCGTCACCATTCGAGCCGTTGACTTCACCGTAGCCTTCGGTGTTGCCGGAAGTCCCTGCGAGCACCAGCGTCTCCTCCCAGTCCGCACCGCCCGGCGTCTCCTGCCAGGCCGCGGCACGACGACCGCCGTTGCTCGCTTCGTCCCAGCCGCCGATCACGGTGCCGTCACCGGAGATGGTGTCCGCGCGCGACGAGAAGGGGCCGAGCTGCGGGAGTGCCCGCATGCCTTCGTTGCGCGTCCAGAGGAAGGCGCCCGCACTGCAGCCGTCCCAGCCGAGACCGACGCAACGCTGACCGTCTGAGGTGATGTCGTAGGCGCTGGAGAGACTCGAGTCGCAGCCGGAACTGCCGAGACCACCGAAGGCGATCCATCCGTCGCCCGCTTCATGGCGACCCGCTGAATTCCCACTGCCGTCGAGCAGATCCCCGACGATCAGGCTGCCGTCGCCGCTGGCGGCGATGGCGGCGGTGCCGCCGATATCGGTGCTGGACTGCGGCGTCCAGATGAACCCACCCCCACTGTCGTAGCCACCGACCACGATGGCGCCGTCGTCGGAGACACCGTAGGCCAGCCCCGACGCGATGCGTTCGAAGAGGATCTCCTTCTCCCCGGCAAGGGCGCCGGAAGCGGCCAGACCCAGGAGCAGCACGATGGACGATCGGATGGTGGGTGCAGTCATGGTCTCAAAGATAGGTGAAGCCACCGGCTTTTCGGGGCAAAAACCATTTTGACGATCGAGACCCCTTCGTTCTCGGCCGTGAACCGTCATCCGAAGACGCTTGGTAGAATCTCTGGCATGCCCCGGTAGCTCAGTTGGATAGAGCAGCGGACTTCTAATCCGCAGGTCGGAAGTTCGAATCTTCCCCGGGGTGTTGAGGAGACGGGCGTTTCGGGCTCACCGGGTGATCGACCTTGAACCCTCTTGAGAAGACAGACCAGCATGTTACGGACGGACGACTCTCCGGACCAATCAAGCCACCAGGCGGCGAAAGACGCCACGACGACATGGAACCTCTGGTTGACCCTCCAGTGGTCCATCGTCCTGGGGATACCGTTCCTGCTGCTGCTCCTCCTTCTGGAATTTCTCTTCACCGGTGGCCTGTCCCTGGATCCCGTCTACCTGGTCACCGGGGTCTTGGGAATGAACCTGCTCTTCGAATGCGTGCGAGGCGTCCTCGGCCATGTCATGATGATGTTGCTGCTCCTCCTGGCCGTGGTGCTGGGCGAGTACCTGCTCAACGGAACCGTCACCTGGGGTGCCTTCAAGTTGTGGTTCACGATACTTGTGGTGCTGCTCTGCACGAAGTTCCTTCCGCGGGCCGATCCCGGACCATCAGCGCGCACCCGCGGCAGGAACGTTCGCAACGCCGAACATCCTTCCAACGAGAAATCCCCATGACCGCTTTCGGAAGAAGATCGGCCGCGATCAGCAGGCACAACACCGTTGGAGCCATGCGATGAACTCCATGCTCCCGCTCAACCCCTACCATTCGACACTGCTCTTCTTCAGTGGTTCCGCGCTGCTGGTCATGATGTTCCTGGTCCTGATCGCCGTCTGGCGGTTCCCGCTCTGGGTGCAGCTCATCACCGTCCTGTTGGGAATCGCCATCGTCTGGGGCGGACTCTTCATCGGGTCGGAACTGGGGTTCCGCAACTGGCAGGCGATGCCCAATGCTCCTGATGAGGCCTACGCCGATACCGCGCCGCTGGGCATGCTGATCGCCGGGTGGCTTCCGGCCGGCTACTTCACCGCCGCCTGGTGGGGCGTTCTCAGCCTGATCGCCCTGGCAGTACGCCGGATCCGGCAACCCAAGCCTCCACCACGGCTGCCGACCTGATTCGAACCGGGCTCGAGCCGCTCCAGGTTGCATTCTGTTCGGCTTCTGTTAGGGTCTTTCCCCCATGAAGACCCCCGCACGCCCGGCCACCCAGACCACCGCGATCGCACGCCCGCTCCTCGCCTCCCGCGTGGAAGCGGGCTTTCCCTCCCCCGCCGACGACTACGTCGAACGCACCCTCGACCTCAACGAGGAACTGATCACCCATCCGGCCGCGACGTTCTTCCTGCGCGCAGGGGGACGCTCGATGCTCGGCGCCGGGATCCACGACGGCGACCTGCTGGTGGTCGACCGCTCGAAGACCCCCGAAACGGGGATGGTCGTCGTCGCGGTGGTCGATGGTGAGTTCACCGTGAAGCGACTCACCCGCGGACCCGACGGCCCCACCCTCACCGCCGAACATCGCGGCTACCCACCGATTCCCATCGGTCCCGACACCGAGGTCACGATCTGGGGCGTGGTCACCTGGGTGCTTCACCGCCCGTGAACGGACCTCGGTGCACGCCATGTACGCACTCGTCGACTGCAACAACTTCTACGCGTCCTGTGAACGCGTCTTCCAACCCGCACTCGAAGGCCGGCCGGTCATCGTGCTCTCGAACAACGACGGCTGCGTCGTCGCACGTTCCCAGGAAGCCAAGGACGTCGGCATCGCGATGGGTGAACCCTTCTTCAAGTGTCGGGAACGCATCCGTCGCCACCGCATCGCGGTGCGTTCCTCCAACTACACCCTGTACGAGGACATGTCCCGACGGGTGGTGCAGACGATCATGCGGTTCATCCCCGATGTCGAGATCTACTCGATCGACGAGGTCT
Organism: Phycisphaerales bacterium; assembly: GCA_029246705.1. Taxonomy (GTDB): domain Bacteria; phylum Planctomycetota; class Phycisphaerae; order Phycisphaerales; family SM1A02; genus JAKVBQ01. The sequence continues at coordinate 158,335 of JAQWMQ010000035.1, forward strand.
TCCTCGATCTCGATCCGCTGGTCGGCCGTGATCTCGAAGCCCTCTGCCGGACCACGCGCGCCACCGTGCGGCAGTGGACGGGCATCCCCGTCTCGGTGGGGATCGCTCCCACCAAGACCCTGGCGAAACTCGCCAACCGAATCGCCAAGAAGACCCCCGGCACCGACGGGGTGTACTGGTTCCCCGCCGGCGAGGCGGAACAGGCGCGCGTGCTGAAATCAGTGGCGATCGAGGATGTCTGGGGGATCGGGCGTCGCTGGTCCGCGCGCCTCCACGCGCTCGGGGTCCGGACCGCCCTGGACCTGAGCCGCATGCCCGCGAGCGAAGTGCGTCGCGGCTTCAACATCGTCGCGATGCACACCGCACTCGAACTGCGCGGGGTGCCGTGCCAGGAACTGGAGGACGACCCGCAACTCCGCCAGACCCTGGTGCGCTCACGATCCTTCGGTCGGATGGTCTCGAGCTGGCCGGAGCTCTCCGAGGCGATCGCCTCCCACGCGATCCGCGCCGCCGAGAAACTGCGCCATGAAAACGCACGGGCCGGACACCTCTCGGTCTTCGTGCACACCAACCGGTTCCGCGAGGATCTCCCCCAGTACGGCGGCTCCGGTTCGTGCGAACTCCTGCCCGCGACCAGCACCACCCCGGTCATCCTGAGCAAGGCGCTCGAGATCGGGCAGCGACTCTGGCGCTCCGGCTTCCAGTACAAGAAGGCCGGGGTGATGCTCTCGGAGATCACCCGTGGTCCGGTCCAGGCCGGACTCTTCGAACAACGCGATGAACAGCGCGACGATCGACTCATGGGCACCATGGACCGCATCAATCGAAAGATGGGGTCCGGCACCCTGCGCCCCGCGGCAAGCAGTTTCAAGCCGCAGCGCTGGGCGATGGCCCAGGACCACCGTTCACCACGCTACACCACACGGTGGGATGAACTGCCCCGCACGCGATGACGCCGTTGTCGGTTGCCATGGTGCCGCACGTCCGTCATGACGCGATTCAACCGGTACCGGACTGGATCCACGCGGTGATCTTCTGGATCTCTTCCGCGGTGAGCCCCGGTCCCCGGGGCGGCATCGCACCTTTTTCCCCGCGTGGCATGGAGATCCGCTGGAGGATCAGGCTGTCCTCCGGCTTGCCGGGGTCCACCAGTCGCTCGTCGCCACGGGTCGCCAGGAGGTCATCGAACGTCACCAGCGTGAGGTCGGCCTTGGGCTTGCCGCCGGGGCCGTGACAGGCCCAGCAGTTCTTCTTGAGGATCGGTTCGATCGAGGTCTTGAAGGTCGCCGGATCAAGGGTCGTCGCCGACGACTCGACCGGTGTTTCGGTGGAAGACGGTTCGGTCGAGGGGAGCTGGTGGTGGACGACCAGCTCGGGATGGGCTGCAAGGGCGGCGGCGACTCCGGCCGCGGTGACCGCGGTCTCGCCGGCGTAGATCGTCTTGATCGTCTTTGCACCTGCGAGGGTGAGCAGTCCGGCATCCTGCAGATCGGAACCGTAGAAGTTGACCACCTCGATCGCGGGCAGCGCGGCAAGGACGGTTGCCGCCGCATCACCGGTCCGGGTGTCCTTCAACTTGACCATGCGAAGAGCGTCGAAACCCGCGAGTTTCGCCACCCCGGCATCGGTCACCGCGGTGTTGCTCAGGTCCACCTCGACCAGGAGTGCCTGGAGTCCGTCGAGCATCGAGAGATCATCATCGGCGAACGGTGGCGTGATGCGGTGACTCAATCCGTTGGCATTGAATTCCAGGTCGGGGCCGTCCTGGGAGATCGGACGCGCGGAGACCCCACGCGCCTTGATCTTCTGCAGGATCGAAGCGGTGCCATCAGTCGAGGGCTCGGGTTCGCCCGCTGAAGCTGCCACGGTGGCGACCGGCGTGGTGCTGACGGCGCTGTCTGCGAAGGGAGCGCCGGCATTGATCCAACCTCGAAGGGTGTTGATCTCGTCTTCAGTCAGACCGGAACCTTCCTTCGAAGGTGGCATGGCATCCTCGTCGTCCCGGGGAAGAGTCACCACATGGAACAGCAGGCTGCCTTCGGGATCACCGGGCTTGATCATGACCAGGCCGTCGTGCTCCTCGAGCAGTTGCTTCCGGTTGCTCAGTCGAATCCCGGCCTTCGCACGCTTGCCGCGATCGGCGGGACCGTGACACTTCCAGCAGTGCTTCTCGAGGATCGGCGCGACCAGGGCCTGGAAGTCCGTGGCATCTGCCGACTCGATCGCAGGCTGGGAAACGGCGTCACTGTCCGACTGCGTGGTCGTCGATTCCGGGAAGAGCGCTTCCATCACCAGGGATCCGCCCCAGACCATCTCGCCACCGAAGTGGGCGGTCACCGCGACCAGGGCCGCCGCGACGAGAATGCCCGCCCGCACCGTCGCGGTCGCCCAGGTCCTTGGTCCGTACCAGGCGATGACGGAACAGATCGCGAGCAGGATGATCAGGCCCGCGGTGACGACACCGAGCCAGCGGTGCAGGGACAGCATCCACCCACCACCGTAGCCTTCGTCGGCGAGCCCCCAGCCACTCCATGCCGCCAGTGCCGAGGCGAAGGCCGCGACCACCAGGGAGATGACCGTGAACTGGGTCGGACGTTCCTGACGTGCCAGCATCGCGATGAACTCGACCACCGCAGCGGTGATCACCAGGGCGATCGGAAAGTGAATCACCAGGGGGTGCAGCCCGTTCAGGGCCGACCACCAGTCCGGACCGGGTGGCAACGGGGTGGTCGGGGCGATGGAACTGGACACGGTCATGAGAACTTCGATCAGCACTGTGGATCTCCTCTGGTGGGAACAATCATATCGACCACCCACGCCGATTCGTGAGACGAATACCATGTAGCCATGAGCAGTCCCCACGCCACCATCGGCTGGAATCGTGATCGATCAGGCCCTGAGACCCCGGGAATCGCTGTCAGGATGCGCTGGCAGCAGCTGCTGTTCGCACATTGGCGAGTCGATCCGGGCCTGATGTCCTCGCTGCTTCCCAAGGGCATGGAGGTCGATACCTTCGATGGCAGCGCCTGGATCGGCCTGGTTCCCTTCCAGATGGACGACGTCCGTTTCTTCGGACTGCCGGGGATGCCCACCATCCGCCGCTTCCATGAATGCAACGTCCGGACCTACGTCCTTCATGACGGTGTCCCCGGGGTGTGGTTCTTCAGCCTTGATGCGGCAAGTCGCCTCGCGGTGCTCGGCGGACGGCACCTCTGGAACCTGAACTACGTGAAGGCCCGGTTCAAGGTCAAGACGGAGGCGGACTCGATCGACTACCGACTGACCCGATCGGATGGATCCGGTGCCCGGATCCACTGGACCCCCGGTGCGAAACTGCCGCCGAGCGAGGCCGGTTCACTCCGGCACTTCCTCACCGAGCGGTACTACCTCTATGCAGGCCGGGGCGATCGAATCTGGCGAGGTGCGGTCTGGCACGAACCCTGGACCCTTCGACAGGTCCAGGTGCATGAACTGCAGGATGAACTGATCGCACACGCAGGCATCGAGACCCAAGACGGGCCATCCTTCATGGCCGCCGACCCGGTCGATGTCCTCGGATGGAAGAACCTCCGGGTTCAGGGCTGACGGCTCCAGATGTACGACCGTCCCGAGGCCTACGACATCGTCTTCGACATCGACACCGAGGCGGAGTGCGATTTCCTCGAGGCGATCCACCGACGCCACGGCGGTTCATCCGGCCGACGCGTGCTCGAACCGGCCTGCGGCACGGGCCGGTTGCTTCGCGCCCTCACGCGCAGGGGATGGGAGACGACCGGTTTCGACCACTCCGAGGGCATGCTGGGCTACGCGCGGGAGACCAACCGATCGCTCGCGGAGCCCATACACCTTGAAAAGGCACGATTCGATGCGTTCGCGTTCGAGGGCCGCTTCGACCTGGCACACTGCCTGATCAGCTCGATCCAGCACGTGAAGAGCGAGGAAGAGGCCGCAGGACACCTGCGCCTCATGGCCGACCACCTCGAGAGCGGCGGGCTCTACGTCCTGGCGCTGCACCTGGTCGACCGGCCGGAGCTCATCGTCGAAAGCGAGACCTTCCACGCCGAGCGCGACGGGGTGTCGGTGACCTGCGTGCTGGGCGGCGAGGAACCGGACCCGGTGAATCGCCGGCAGCGGATCCACGCTCGACTGCACGTCGAGAAAGCAGACGGCGCTCGACAGCGTCATGAATCAAGCTGGTGGTTCAGGACCTGGACGCTGGAACAGTTCATGAGCCTGCTGGCAGGGGAACCACGCTTCGAACTGGTCGCGCTGCACGACTACGGTCTCGATCCCGACCTGCACTACGAACTCGAGGACGACCTGGTCGACCTGATCGTGGTGCTTCGAAGACGCTGAAGGACGCAGGAAGGCTCAGAGCTCGAAGTCATCAGGCAGGTCGTCGTCGGTCACGGGACCGTCGACGCCCTCCGGATCGTCGTACTGACCGACGCGTTCCTGTTCGAGCAGTTCGATCGCAGCGATACGCCAACCCTCGGTGTTCCCCACCACATCGAAACGTGCGAGGTATTCGTTGGTCCGTTCATGCATGTGACCCCAGTGGGTGACCCGACCCTCGACCTGCCATCGATAGAGTGCGACGAAACCGATGCGGGGCCCGGCGTCGTCGTCATCCAGGGGTTCGATCGATTCGATCAGCAGTTCGACCGGACGCACCGCGATGACCCGACTCAGCGCACCTTGCTCCTCCTCCATCACCAGGCTCTCGTAGATCGAACGGTAGAGCAGGTCGAGCAGGTCGCCCTCGACACTTCGTTCGAGGGCGTCGTAGATGTCGCTTTCACTCACGTAGTCGAAGGCACGGTAGATGTTCGAGTGCAGGGGCACGAACAGGGTCTCGGCGGCATCATCGTCGGGGAGCTCGAGTGCCGATCGGCCGTCGAGGCGCAGTTCGACCACGCCGATTCCACCGAACAGCCAGGCCCCACCGGCACAGGCCAGGATCACGACGATTGCAATCGCCGAGGAACCGTTTCGCCGCGAGGCAAGCTGGACGAGACCGAACAGGACACCGAAGACCAGCAGAAGCACCGACACCACCGGAAGCGGCCAGGGCGTGGCGGCTTCAGGAACAGGAATGCGGGCCAGTCGTTCCTCGATCGAGGTCGAGCCGCTTCGCCAGAGCCAGGTCGGTGAATCGACGGTGAAGAAGACCGCCTCGCGGACACCCTCGACCGCAGCTTCAGCTGCGATCTGCATCGGTGGTGGGTCGTCGGGATCGATCGCGATGTCCGGTGGGTAACTCGGCCAGTCGAAGACGATCTCCTGCGGCTCGGTCTTCAACGGCCAGGTGACCTTGAAACGCACCTTTCGAATGCCGCGCATTCCGGTTCGAGGAAAGACCGGCAGCAGGTCGTCGCTCGGATCACTGATCTCGAGACCGTCGATGAGCGGCTGGACGTCGATGCCGTCGACCGTCGCGACCAAGTCGACATCAGCCCAGTCCTGCAGTGCATCAAGCAGCGCGATTCCCTCGACGGGCGCGATCACGTCCGGACTCTCACGATCGAAATCGATGATCTCGTCGAGGAAGACGATGTTCATCGTGACTTCCATCCGGAGCGCATCGGGATCAAGGCTGAGCTTGAGATCGACATGCGGCCCATCAGCCGGGTCGAGTGCCTTCATGGCAACGGACTCGGAGGCGATGCCGAGCAGGGTCGCCATCGCCAAAAGAGAGACCAAGAGTCCGTTGGATGGTTTTTTCAAGCTCATCCTGTGAATCGTACCTGTTTGACAGGATCTGGAGCCGGCCTTGGCAGATCACGCGCATCACCCGGCGGATCTGAGGGTACGATACGCAACCTCGCACGCAAGCACCCGAATGGGGTGTGAAGTGACCCCCAAAGGAGCTCAAGACGTGAAGACTTCGAACATGTGTTCCACCGTAAGACGGTGCCCGGGCCTTTTCCTGCTTTCCCTCGTGACCAGCCTTGGAGCGGGGTCCATCGCGACTGCCCAGGACAGCAGTGCTTCGAAGACTCCCTTGTCCGACGCGATTCGCGAGGCAAGCCCGGATGTGCAGGTCTACAACGAACACCTCATCATCCTCTCGAGCCCGTGGATGGAAGGTCGACTGCCAGGCACCCGTGGCATGGAACTTGCGCGCGAGTACGTCGAGCGACAGTACAAGGACATGGGGCTGATCCCCCCGGTCCTCGACGAGGAGACCGGGTCCTACGGCTTCCGGCAACCCTTCAGCCTTGGAGGAAGCACCGAATTCGTCGACCAGAAGATGATGCTCGGCGACCAGGAACTCATCCAAAGCACTGATTTCGAGATGACCGGACTCGGCGCGGACGCAGGAATCACCGCACCGGTGACCTTCGTCGGCTACTCGGTCGGCAAGGGCCCCGACGACTACTCCAGCTACGACGAGGACGACGACCTTTCCGGCCGCATCGCGGTGATGTTCCGGTTCGAGCCGATGAACGAGGAAGGCGACAGCCAGTGGCGAGAGCGAGGCTGGTCCTCACGCGCCGGTTTCAGCGAGAAGTTCAACGCACTCTCCGAACGAAACCCCGCCGGTGTGATCCTGGTCAACCCCCCCGGCACCAACGACAGCCGGGCGAACGAGTTGATGACGAAGTCGACACGACTGATGAACGGCGTGCCCGTGTTCATGACGACCCCCGTTATCGCGGAGCGGATCCTCCAGTCCGGTGGCGACCAGCGATCGATCATGGAATGGCGACAGCTTGCCGACTCGGGCGAAGGCGGCGCGGTTCACATCGACGGCCCCATGGTCACCATGCAGGGTCGCCGCGAGAACATCCCCCTGATGGGCGAGAACGTCGTCGCCGTGGTCCCCGGTCGTGGCGAGCTCAAGGACGAGTACATCGTCATCGGTGCGCACCTGGACCACCTCGGCATGGGTGAATTCGGCAGCCGTTCCAGTGAACGTGCGCTGCACCCCGGCGCCGACGACAACGCCTCGGGCGTGGCGGCGGTCATCATGCTCGGCCAGTCACTGAACGAAGCCATCCAGGCACTCGACGAGGATCAGCCCGCTCGAAGCATCCTCCTGGCCTGCTTCGATGGCGAGGAAAGCGGCCTGAACGGATCACGTCACTACGTGAATGACCCGCTGTTTCCCCTTGAAGACCATGCCCTCATGATCAACTTCGACATGATCGGCCGCATCGAGGACAACCGACTCAGCATCTCGGGAAGCGGAACCGGCGACGGCATGGCGGAATGGGCCCAGGCGCTCTACGACGATTCTGAACTCGACATCGTGGTGAGCGAATCCTCCAGTGGCGGCAGCGACCACTCCTCCTTCCTGAATCGAAACATTCCGATCCTCTTCGGAATCACGCCCTTCCCGCTGCACAACGACTACCACACGCCTCGTGACACCCCGGACAAGATCAACCGTGAAGGTGCGGTCGAGACGGTCTACCTGTTCCACAACCTGGCCTTCGGGGCGGCCACCCGACCTGAGAAGTTCGAATTCGCCTCCTCAGGTGGCGGTGGCGGTCAACGCGGACGAGCGCGCAACATGCCTCGGGTACAGCTGGGCATCCGCTCCACGACGGACGAGGATGAACCCGGTATCCGGGTCGTCATGGTCCGCGAGGGTCTCAGTGCGGACGTCTCCGGCGTGAAGGAAGGCGATCGCATCCTCGTGTTCAACGGCGTGGAACTCACCAGTCGTCGGGATCTGATCGATGAACTGATGACGGTGGAACCCGGTGGCACCGCAAGCGTCACCCTGATTCGTGACGGCAAGGAAATGGAGCTGGAGATCGAACTCCAACCCCGTGAGACCAGCGACGGCTGATCAGGACCACCTCAACGCTCGCCCCGCCGGACGGCGCGAGCACGCGATATGGAGCGACCACCGAAGCGAGCATGAATCGCGTCGGTGACCGCATCGACCCGGCCCGCTCGACGAGCTTCGGGATCCTCGAAGAGGCTTTCCTGGGTGTCCCGATCGAAACCGCTCACCGAGCAACCGATCAACCGGACGGACTGGAACCCTGAACGCGCCCATTCCCGGAAGAGGTCTCGAGCGTGCTCCCAGAGACGCATGGTCAGGTCGGTGGGTTCAGGCAGGGTCCTTGAACGCGAGATCGTCTCGAAGTCGCCGAACCTGATCTTGACGGTGACGGTCCGCGCCCTGGCACCGCTGCGCCGGAGACGTTCGGACACCTGCTCGACCTCGCCCAGGAGGATCGACTCGATCGAATCACGATCCGCGATGTTCTCGGCGAAGGTGCGCTCCTGCCCGATGCTCTTGGCTGTTCGTTCCGAAACCACCGAACGATCGTCTCGACCGTGGGACAGGTCATGAAAACGTCGACTCGATTCACCGAACCGGGAGGCCAGTCGGTCGGGATCGACCTGCTGCAGGTCACCGAAGCTTCGGATGCCCGCGGCATGGAACCTCGGGAGGGAACGGGGCCCTATCCCCCACATCCGTTCGATGGGCAGTGACGCAAGTCGGCTCGCGAGTCCGGCTTCCTCGAAGATGACCAGTGCATCAGGCTTCTCGAGATCCGAGGCGATCTTGGCGACGAACTTGTTGGGGGCGACGCCGATGGAGACCACCAGCCCGAGTTCCTCACGGGTGCGCCTGCGGATCTCCTCGGCGATGACGCGGCCCTCACCCAGCAACCGACGGCTGCCGGTGACGTCGACGAACGCCTCGTCCAGGCTGAGTGGCTGGACCAGGGGGCTGAACGATTCAAGGATCGCCATGAAGCGCCGACTCAATTCGGAATAACGAGCCCCGCGTCCCGGCACGCAGATCGCATCGGGACAGAGCCGAAGTGCTCGTGCGGTCGGCATGGCACTGCGACAACCGAATACCCTGGCCTCGTAGCTCGCGGCAGCGACGACGCCACGTGCTCCAGTCCCCCCCACCAGTACCGGGCGACCCCGAAGCTCGGGATCATCCAGTTGTTCCACCGACGCGAAGAACGCATCGAGGTCGCAGTGAAGGATGGTCCGTTGCGTCTCATTCATGGGTGTTTCCGTCAGAACGGTACCAGTTCGACCCTCAGGTGTTCACCACCGTCGCGAACAGAAGCAGCGAAAGCACCACTGCGAGCAGCGGTGGCCCGACGGCCGTTCGTTGTTCGGAATCATCTCGCCCGGCGAGAACCAGTGCTCCAAGCCAGCAGAGAAGCAGGAGACCCGGCGTGTCGAAGTAACGCTGGAAGGTCTGGGTGTTGACGAGCTGGGTGGCGGTCGATGCCACCCAGGCGCAGAGCAGGACCAGGGCAGGCAGCCCGCGCCCGTTTCGGACCGCAGCTGACACCAGAAGCGCCAGGGCGCCCGCACCAAATGCCGACAGGATTGCAAGCACCACCGAACGGTCACCGATCACCGGGCCGTGTTCGACCAGCATCCAGACCGGGCCACCATGACGTCCCTTGGCGAAGTCCGCCGAGCTCGGCCCCACCAGGGAGAGGACCGCGCCGATCACGACGAAGAGCACGACCCAGCCGCGATTGGCCTTGAGGAGCGCACCAGGTGCGGGGACCAGCAGGAGAAAGAACGGCGCATAGAGTGCCACCACCGCCAGGCCGTACCCGTAGGCGCAGAGTGAAGAGGTCGAGGCATGCAGCGTCTGGAAGCGAGGGGGAACCAACCCGCCCCAGGTGCCGATGAAGACCAGCAGCAGCACCACGGCCGGCACCGAACAGAGCACCGCCGTGACCAGGGGCTTCCAGGAGACGTTCGCAGCGAGATCGCTGCCTCGAAGACGTTCCGGGAGAAGCCGGGCGATCGGCGATGACAGCACACCCGCAAGGATCACCGGACCGATCGTCCAGATGAAGATCTGGCGAACCGAAACCGCGATCAGTGCAAGGAAGCCGGTTGCGAGGTAGTCGACGGGACGCAGCAGCGTGAACACCAGTGGCCCGAGCAGGAACACCACCAGCATCCAGCCGAAGTTGTCGGTGTGGACGTACAGCCCGCTGCCGACCACGTAGATCGAGGCGGCGAGGGGCATCGTGAGAAACGCCGCAGCTCGCACCGAGACCATCGTCGCACACCATCCTGCCACGCCGACCAGCAGGCACGCACCGAAGATCATCGAGACCAGACGAAGTCCGACCAGGTCGTGGCCGATGACCTGGCTGACGCTGGCCATGACGTAGTGGTACCCGGGACCGGTCGCGGTGCCGTAATTGGTGATGTCCATCGCCGGCCAGTTCGCATCGAACTGACGCACCACCTGGTAGTGAAACCGATCCTGATCGTGTTCCGGGGCGCTGAGCGAGCGATCACCCAGGAAGATCGACAGCACCAGAATCAGGTAGACCAGGACCGGTGGCCAGGATGCCGCGATGGTGCGGGAAATGGGACTCATTGACCCTTCCATCGGTAGATCCTGCTCACATCCGGTACCTGATCAAGGACACCAAGCGATTTGAGCTGCTCGGCAAGTCTCTGCCAGCGCTCCTTCGACATCGCACCCAGCCCCTCTCGAGCGGTCACCTCGTCCTGGATGAGGGGTATCTGCTTTCGAGCGGAGAGCGCGAGCGCCTCCATGCTCATCCCGGGATTCAAGCGGGCGAGTTCGGCGTTGGTTGCCTCGGGTTGGGCCAGGTACCCCGTCCAACCCTTCGAGAACGCCCGGACCATCGCCGCGCAGGTCTCCGGCTCGGACTCGAGATAGGCCCGACGCGTGACCAGCACGGTGTTGTAGGGGTCGAATCCGGACTCACTCGACATGAAGACCCTGGTCTTGAACCCGTCCAGTTCAAGCGACACCGGTTCCGAAGTCACGAAGCACTGGGACGCCTGCTGCCGGCCCGCCCGGAAGGCGGGCAGGTTGTACGCCGCGAGTCTCGCTCCGCCATCGGTACCGAAGACCCGGGTTATCTCGCGAACGAAGGCAAGGTCGGCCTCGCAGCCGATGGTCGCGCCGGGGTCGCGCCACAGCTGCTTCAGGCTCGTGTACTTCGAATCCTCCGGGACCATGATTCCGTGCGGATCGTGCTGGTAGACGGCGAAAAGCGCGACGAGGTCACCGCCGCGGTCGTTGAGCTGCAGGATCTGTGATCCACCCACGATCGAGAACTCGACGTTCCCGTTGTCGGCCAGTTGCGGAGCGGAGACACCGGCGGCGCCCGGGCGCACCTCGACCTTGAGACCTTCGGCCTCGAAGATTCCCTTCAGGCGTGCCTCGTAGATGCCACCGAACTGAGGTTCGGGCAGCCAGTTCAACTGCAACGTGACCGGAGTCGGACCACCCTTCACCGGAGCGGGTTTCCGGGTGCATCCGGGAAGGCAGTTGAGCAGCAGGATCATCGAGAACAGGAAGGCAAGATGTCGCACGGCAATTCGCTTTCTTGATGAGGGGTTCGATCAGTCACGGGTGGTGTCGTACCAGCGGTGAAGCAGGAGCCAACCGATGAGATTGACGATACCGAACAGGAGGAATCCGACAAGCGAGGCGATGAGCACCGCCGCGAACATCAGATCCGTTCGAAAGGTCTTCACCGATCCCATGATGATCGCACCGAGTGGCGCGTCTTCGCCGGTGTAACCGCTGACGAATTCAGCGGTGATCGCACCGATCACCGAGAGTCCCGCAGCCACGCGCAGGCCGGTGATGATCGAGGGCGTGGCCGAAGGCAGTTCCAGCTTCCACCAGGTCGCCCATCGTCCGGCTTCACACAGTCGGAAAAGCTCACGATGTTCGGGTGCGGCGGAACGGATCCCACCGAGGGTGTTGGCGATCACGGGGAAGACCGCGACCACCACCGTCGCCGCGATCGTCGAACGGGCGCCGAAACCGAACCACACCACGAAGAGTGGTGCGATCGCGATCAGGGGAACCATCTGCAGGAGCAGCGTCGGGGGGTAGAGCCCTCGTTCCACCCAGCGATTCAAGCCGAGGACGCTGCCGAGAACGACCCCCACCACCGCAGCGACGAGAAACCCGGACACAGTGGAGATCGCCGTGCGCAAGGTCGCACTGGCCAGCTGGTCGGCATCGGATCGCAGCGCACCCAGCACATCCAGCGGACCGGGCAGCAGGTATTCCTTGATGCCGAAGACCTGGACCACCGCGGACCAGACCAGGAGGAACAGGCAGACCACGAGGACCGGGGGAAGCAGTCGCATGACCACGTTCTTCACGAGCCACCACCGTTCATCGGAGCGCCATGCTCGAGCGCCTGCTGCAGGATGCGAACCTGTTCGTTGAAAGGGGCACCGGTCCGGGTGTCCTGGTCGCGAACACCGAGGTGGATCGACTGCTCAAGGATGATGCGACCAGGGTCGACCCCCATGACACTCACCCGACGAGCCAGGTAGGTCGCCTCTCGAATCGAGTGCGTGACCAGGAGTATCGTCATGCCATCCGAGTCCCAGAGGCCGAGCAACATGTCGTCGAGTTCCTCGCGGGTCACTTCGTCGAGTGCACCGAAGGGTTCATCCAGCAGGAGCAGATCCGGTGTGTCGACCAGGGCGCGAGCCACGGAAGCGCGCATGCACATGCCCCCGGAACAGGCCGCGGGCAATCGATCACGAGCCGATTCGAGGCCGACGCGTTCCAGCGCGACTCGAGCGCGCTCAGCACGTTCGGCCGACGGGACGCCGTTCAATTCCAGGGGCAACGCGACATTGGCCTCGAGCGTCCGCCATGGCAACAGTCGGTGATCCTGGAAACAGTAGGCCAGCCGTCGAGGGCGAACGGTGACCCGCCCGCTGCTCGGCTGGTCGAGCCCCGCGATCAGCCTGAGAATCGTGGTCTTCCCACAGCCGCTGGGACCGGTCAGCGCGTGAAAGTCACCCGGCTGGATGGCGAGATCGATGCCGGCCAGCGCCTCGACGCCGCCGGAAAAGCGGCGTCCGACCGCCTCCAGTTCGATGGCGGGGGTTTCGGTGCGCTCCTGTCCAATGATCTCAGCCATGGCCCCATGCTAGGACACCCCGGAGCGCTCCGTTTGATTCACCCATCTGGTACAAGATGGTTTCAAGGGACCGGGCGCGCAGACCGCCGGACCCCATTCAGAAAAGACCTTTCGACCGCACCAGGAGTTGATGCCATGACGACCAGCCAGCCACGACGGACCTTCCAGCCCCGCACCCTGTGCTCCCTCGGCGTGATCTCGCTGACCGGCTGCCTGGCGACCCTTGCAACCGCGGCGGTTCTCAACGGCACCGGCATGCTCGAGGACTGGGCCGTTCATGACATGAAGCGGCCACAACCCGCAGTGGTGACCGCCGGAACACCCTCCTGCGGAAAAACCGCCGGAACCGCACCCAGCGATGCGATCATCCTCTTCGACGGCACCAATCTCGATGCCTTCAAGAGCGGGAATGGCCCTGCCAAATGGACGGTCAAGGATGGCGTGGCCACCGTCAACGGTGGAGACATCCAGACGCGCCAGGACTTCGGTGATGTCCAGCTTCACATTGAATGGATGATCCCCGCAGATCGCGAGACCAACGGTCAGGGCGGTGGCAACAGCGGGGTCTTCTTCAACAACCAGTACGAGATCCAGATCCTAAACGCATTCGAAAACACCACTTATGCGGACGGTACCGCCGCCAGCTTCTACGGGCAGCACCCCCCGCTGGTAAACCCATGTCACCCCAAGGGTTCCTGGAACGTCTACGACATCATCTATACCGCACCGCGCTGGGACGCCGACGGCAAGCTCACGGCGCCAGGGCGAGCAACGGTTCTGTTCAACGGCGTGTTGGTCCAGAACAACCAAAGGTTCTGGGGCTCAACCGCACACGCCCGAAAGGCCACCTATGGTGACCCCCATGGCCCCGGCCCGATTCGAATCCAGGATCATGGCGATCCGATTCGTTTCCAGAACATCTGGGTCAGGCCGCTGGATGGCTGAGAATATCCCGGCTGAGGCATCTGAAAACCTCATTTGAGCACAAGCTCTTGATTTCAACCAACCCGCACCGGGGCATGGTCGTACGGATCGTGCTGGGTCATCGGTGCAGTTGTATGTGCCCGAACCCAGTGGCTGAAGTGAGATCAAGAGATGGATAACTCGATGCGGACCTCAGGACAAATTGACCCTATTTCGGTGATGGATGCTGGGCATCGGGTGAATCCCGGCACAGAGTCAACAGTGATCACCACAGGGTTGTCTTGGGAGAGGGGTGATCTGGGACCGTTCGAACGCGCTGCAAGCAGTGATTGGTTCGAGTCGGTACCCTCCCGGTTCATATCGATGGCTTTCGATCGTGGTACCTCGCAAAACCAGCCGATGAAGACATAGCCCAAAGAGCTCCCGGGGAGCCTTGGGAACCGCCACTGATCTGGAGAAGAACTGACCATGATTCATGCACGTTTCATCGTGAGCCTCACCGCTCTTACCCTCCTTGGCGTCACCGCCAATCCGTTGTTCGCTCAGGAAGAGCAGGACAACAACTACAACGGAGGAGATGACGGAACCGGTACGGACTTCGATCTCGAAGACAACTGGGACAAGGGCGGACCAGGCACCGGCGACCCCGGCGGCGTGCGTGACTTCGACTTCGAAGGCATCTCCTTCGAACTCGGCGAGGATCCCATCACGCTGATCCTCGGTTCCGATGGGTATGAGAACATCTCGCAGATGGACATCCTCAGCCGCACCGCGATCACCCTCGACGGAACCGATCTAAACTACCTGAACTTCGAGGACAACGCCTCGCTCAACACCGGTGATGGCGCACTGCGGATCACCGAGCTCGATCTCCAGCTGAGCGGAAGCATGACCTTCTACTACGGCAACAACGATGAGGATGACCCAGCGGTCACCATCGAACAGGGAGTCGGGGGCCAGACCAATCTGGCCTGGAACCTGATCATCGAGGGTGAGATCAACGATGGCTCGGTAGAGGGCGACCCTGAATCAGGCGGTGGATGGGGCGACGAGACCCTCACCTTCGCGGGCAATGGATTCGCACTCCTGACCGGTGGCATCCGCGGCGGAGGCACCGGCGAGGACGGCGAAGAAGACGCGACCGAGTGGGCCCTGGCCATGAACCAGGGCGCCAGCCTGATGTTCGCAGGCGGTGCCGAATACTGGCTCGGTGGCGGCGTGAACATGAACTACTCGGGTGGCAGCGAAGACGCACGCGGCGATGGTCGCGGCATCCTGCAGGTCACCAACGGTGCCACGCTGGACACGACCGAAGACGGCGAAGGCGGCAGCTCCAGTGGCGATATCGACCTGGATGGCTGGAGTGCCCTGCTGATCGGGTCGATCGACATCGACGAGAGCGCCCGAAGCTACGACAACCTCGAGGACCTTGGTTTCGATCTCGATGCCGAGACGACGACCATCGGTTACGACACCGCGCTTGCGGAGGAGGGCATCGACAGCAGGGTCAACACCAACGAAATGTTCCTCGGCGGCAATGCCGCCGTGGTGATCGGAAGTGACGGCAGCCTTGAAGGTGACAACGTGCAGCTTGGCGGCTCCTCCACCATCCTGGTCCAGGGCGGCCTGACTGGCGCGGAAAACTTCAACATCAGTGTCCGAGACATGGACATCGAATCAGCCGCGACCCTCATCAACTACGGTCGCATTGAAATCACCGACACCAATGGCAGCTTCACCAGCCAGGGCACCATCGTCAACGGCGGATATATCCATGCCCTCAACGACTTCACCTCCGGCGGCACCCTTGACATCATCACGGACGGGCTTCTCGACATCGACGGCAACGCGATCTTCAGTGGTGTGACCACCGTGACCGGCGGCACGATCGAGGTGGACGGCAGCTTCGGGCTCGACGGCACCATGACCCTCGAGAACAGCGCTTCAGTCGATGCCGGCACCTACGACGAAGACGAGCTCAGCCAGATCGAGATCCTGGGCAACCTGACGATCTCCTCGGGAAGCTCGTTCAGTTCCTTCGGTGACACGACGATCACCAGCGAGGTCTACATCGATGGCGGCATATTCAATGTCGGCACGGAGAAGCAGGACGCCATGGCCTTCCAACTGGGCAGCGTAGGCGCTCGAATCGGTGGCTACGGAAACCTGAACATCAACAACGAAACCGGCCTCCTCCTCAACGGAGGCACCCTCTTCGTGGGCGAACAGGACGGCGAAGGCGGCTACGTGGGAAGCAACCGCACACTTGAAGTCGAGGGCGGCGACATCGATGCCACGGGAAGCACCGTCGAGTTCGCGATCAGCTGCGACGAAGATGGCAACGCGACCAACAGCCAGATGGACCTCAACGGCAACACGATCAACTTCGACGAAGACTCCACGGTCGCACTCGCGGTCTCCGGAGAGAACTACATCGAAAGCAACACGGCCTTCGAGCTGATCATCGGTGGCACCATTCAGGACTGGACCGATGCGGATCTCGTGGACCTGGTCATGTCAAACTCCGTGACCAGGTACTTCGAATATGACGGGGATGGCGTCGTCATCCTCCAGGCCGACTACAACAAGAACGCGGGCAGCTTCCAGCAGAACGCCAGCTGGCTCGGCAGCAACACCGGCAGTCTTGGTGACATGGCCCACGAGTTCGACCAGGTCGGCACGGTCTCCGGTTACCAGTTCGCGCTCCAGCAGCTGCAGCCGACCACCTTCACCGCCGGCCAGCAGGTCGTCGCGGACACCCGGCACTTCTCGGTGCTGCGTGATGCGGTCCGGGGCGTGAACATGCAACAGACCCAGCGACGACCGGGGCCCGCCCCGCGACCGCTCGGCCAGGAAAGCTACTCCATGCTCGCCAGCCAGGACGAAGCGGACGCCATTCGCAGCCAGTACGGCTACGGTGCCGGCCCGCAGTCCGGTGCACAACGTACCGAGAACGACACCGACTTCGTCGCCTTCGTCCAGGGCTACGGCCGATCGATCGACCTCTCCAACCGCGACGGCGTCCTCGGTATCAGCGCCAACAGCTGGGGCGTGGTCGCGGGTGTGGCCAACCAGCTCAGCGACGAGACGATGCTCGGCCTCCTGATCGGCTACGACTCCTTCGACGGCACCGTGAACGACAACGGCGGTTCGGTCGACGTGAGCACCATCCGGGTCGGTCCGTTCTTCAGCTGGTCCGACGGCAGCTGGATCGCCGATGCCGCTGTCACCGGTGGCTACAACCAGTGGAACGGCACCAACAACACCGGCCTCGGCGGCAATGGCTTCTATGACTGGGACACCACCGGCTACCAGATCGACACCTCGGTCGGCCTCGGCTACAGCATCCCGGTCGGTGGTGGCATCAACCTGATCCCCGAAGGTTCGCTGGTCTACAGCTTCCTCCACACCGACAGCTACTCCGGCAAGAACACCACCGGGCAGAACTACAACGTCAGTTCCTCGGACATGAACGCCCTGATTCCCCGTCTGGGCATGACCGCGCAGTTCAACTTCATCTCGGGCGTCATTCTCGAGGGACGGGCCGGTTGGCAGGGCAACTACACCACTGGTGGCGGCGTCGATACCACGATCGATAACATCGGCGGACTGCCCACCACTGCCGACAGCGTGAACCGCAACAACATCTACTACGGCGCCCAGGTCACCTGGATGCCGGACTGGAACTACGGCCTGAGCCTGCAGTACGAAGGTCAGAGTGGCGACGGTACCAACGAGCAGTCGATCATCGGCTCGTTCAACTTCGACTTCTGATCCAGCCAGATACCGAGGCCCGAGGGTGCGCCCAGACGCCCCTCGGGCCCATGAGCTTGAATCTGATCAAGATAAGGGGACTGGACGCAATCTCGCCTGCGCGAGAGCGTTGACTGGGGTACCTTGTCGGCTCCTTCCGGCACCAAAAGACAGGATCCACGCAGGATGCGAATCGCCCCCATCACATCGATGCTTCTCCTGCCGGCCCTGCTGGCGACCCCGGGACAGGCTCAGTCCGACAATACCTACGACGTGCCGGCCGGTGGTGGTGACTTCACGGATCCCAATTGGGGCCCTGGAGGTCCCGACACCTGGACCGATGGCACCGCCGTCGACGGCAGCATCGAGTTCAACACGGCGAGCCCGATCGGCACGGTCACCATCGGTGGCATCGATCTCGACTACACCGGCATCACCGAGCTCACCACGACCGACTCCGCCAACCCCGTGCAGCTGATTCTCGAGGGTTCCGGCAGCCTGAGTTTCGAGGATGACGGCAGTCACATGATCCTCGACCAGAGCGGCGAAGAGGCCAGCTACATCTGGGTCCACCCGAACGTGGGACTCACCCTGCGAGTCGCGACGATCTTCAATGGAAACGTGCACCTCGACACCACCGGCATGAACGGTGGGATCACCGAGGAACTCCTTGTCGACGCCTCCATGACAGTGACCGGATCGAATCTTCTGGTGACCGGTGAAAACGGAGTTCGCTTCGGCGAGGACGCCGTCCTCACCATGGATGGCACGATCACGGTCGGAGGGGCTGACATTGACAATGCCGAGCTCTCCTTGCTCACCATCGAGAGCGCCCAGAGCCTCGACGGCGCGATCAGTCTGGTGATCAACGGCCCAGGCTCCTTGACGCCGGGAGCGTCGGACCTGAGCTCGGTCGTGCTCGGCTCGTCCACCCTCGAGGAAAACCAGGACTTCGTCTTTCACGGACTGAGCGGCAACGGGTTTCTCGAGACGGTCCGTGGCATCGATCCGGTCAACCCCTTCGTCACCTACGACTCCAGCGTGACGATCACCGGCGGCGGCAGCTCCATCTTCGAAGGCAGCCTGAACATCGAGGGCAACTTCACCGTCGATGGCGAAGGCACCTACCTGCTGTACCGTCAGCAGGACCAAGATGCCAGTCACACCCAGCAGAACGTGAAGATCATCGATGGCGCAGTCAACGTGAGCAACGGCGCAACCTTCATGGTCGACCGGTTCGTCAGTGTTGATGGAACAACCCAGCTCCCGAGCCTCTTCTTCGAGTCGCTGAACGTCACGGGCGGCGGAACGTTCGGCGGGGATGCCTGGATCTTCCTCATCTCCGGCGATGAATTCTCCAACCTCCTCAACGTCCAGGACGGCTGGCTCCACGGCGGAAACGAAGATGGACAGGGCCAGCTCAGGATCACCGGCACGGCATTCAGCTCGAGCTTCGGCCCGAATGCGGGCCTGAAGTTCACCATCGACGGTGACAATTTCAACACCGAAGCCAGCTACTTCTCGTTCGACTCGCTCTCATTCTGGAACCTGTTCGGCGCCAGGATGCAAGTGAACCTGAGGGGCGAAAGCTTCGTCAACACGGACCGGGAATTCACCGTGATTCAGTCGCTCTGGCGGGATCCCGACGGCGAGCTGTTCGACACCATCAGGACAACCGCACCGAACAATGACGCCTTCAGCAGTCTCGAGACCAACAGAGTGACTCGAAACATCGAGATCGTTGACAACTTCACTGGCGGTCTCGGCCTCTACTCGACCTCCGCACTGGTGATGACCCTGGGTGCCGATTATGCCAGCCCTGCCGGTGAACTCGGGCGCATGGGCGAGTACCTCAACGGCCTGATCGGTGGTGCGAACGCCGACCCCAACAGCTGGCAGGCCGAACTGCTCGGTTATCTCGATGCCAACGCCAGCTCGAACTTCAACTACCAACAGGCACTCGCCTCGACGATGCCGACCACGCAGTTCGCCGCGGAACGCGCCAGTGCGGAAACGATGTTCTTCGACGTGCAGCGACAGAACCTGCGCGAGATCGCGATCGGTTCCCGGGGTCCCGGCATGGTCCGAACCGCCGGTGCACCTCAGCTGCTTGCCTCGCTGCAGGAGGAGAACGCGGTTGAATCCGCGACCGCGAGCTCCGGCCGCACCGACATCATCATCAATCCCAGCACCGGCGCGGTCAGCACCAGCTCCACGGACACCGATGTCTTCCATGCACTCTTCCTGGACGGGTACGGCAGCTGGAGCAACATGAAGGAGGTCGCCTTCACGCCCGGTTACACCAACGATGCCTGGGGCGTCGCCGGCGGCTGGGGCATCGGTCTCGCGGACGGCATCACCGTCGGCGTGACCGCAGGCTTCGAGGAAAACTCGATCAGCCTCAAGGGCAACCAGGCATTCGGCACCTCGGGTGATGCCACCATGAACAGCATTCGAGCCGCCCCCTTCGTGAGCTGGAGCGGCAACGCCGGAAACACCGAGCAGTACGCCATCCTGAGTGTGGGCGGCGCCTACAACTACGGAAGCGGTTCCCGAGCCGTCAGCCCCATCGCTCTCGACCGAAGTCTTGAAATCCATGGCTGGGAATTCGACGTCATGGGTGCCGTGGGTACCCGCGTACCGCTCAGCAAGACCGTCGCCCTTCAACCCGAGGCTTCCATCCGGTATTCACTGCTGAAGAACAGCGGGGATGAGACCCAGGCCAACGGCGGCGCCACCACCAACTATTCCGGCGGCAACTTCCAGTATGTCAACAGCCGGTTGGGCGTCGGACTGGAATGGTTCGGCACCCCGGCCTTCAGGACCACCACCCGCGTCGGCTACCAGGCGCAGTACTACAACTGGGGAACGGCGACATTCGACCTGGGACCGGGCGGCACTGTTTCCGAAAGCCCCGGAAGCGGCACCATCAACCAGGTCTACGTGGGCGTCCAGTTCGAATGGGTGCCTTCCTGGAACACCTCGGTCAACGTGAGCTTCAATGGCGCCTACGGTGAATCGACCCAGAACTCGATCAGCGGCGGCATGATGTTCCGATTCTGAAGCGACCAACAAACAACCGGTCCCCCACCAATCATCCAGCGATTACCCAACCCCTTCTCAAGTGAAGGGGTTCATGCGTGCCGATATCAGAGTTGATGAATCCCGACCATCCGACATACCCATCGAACCTCACTCCACTGGACGTCCTGCGTGCGGCACGCAGGGAGATCCTGTCCAGCCATGGCCCCTGTCATGCCTCCAGCGAATGGCTGATGCACATGACGGCACGACGCCTCATCGAGACCGCGGATGCCGGCCCCGCCCTGCGCGTGCGACTCTTCGAGGATGTCATGGAGATCCTGGGGACCAGCCATCTCAGGGACCACCCGTACTCGACCGAACTCGTACCGGAAAACACTCCGGGAGCCGATTCTGCTCGAGGTACCGGCACCAACGGCTGACCGCACCTCGGCCAGTGCGGCTGGACTCCACGCAAAAAGCAAAAAGAAGAAGCGGGTGCCGCCGGGGCACCCGCTTCTCCATCTCTTCCGCCTGTGCTGGGTCCCGTGGGACGTCTGCGTTCAGGCAGTTCGTTCGCCGATCGAGCGGCATGTGGGGGCAGTGCCGCAGCGACCGGCGTCGACTTGCAATGTCAACATACGTTGATCTTGAATGGGCGTCAAGCATCCTGGTGCTCAAAGTCACCTTTTTATGACTCAGAACCACCCATTCCAGCCCTTCAGACCCACAAAGAAGCCATCAGCAGGCTTTCATCAAAACTCGTCTCAGCAGGCTAAACCTCTGGCAACAAGATCGATAAGAAGCACCAATCCCCCTGCCGTCACTGAATTTCATGGTTCTGCGTGCCAATGTCATCTGTGCCATCCGAATTTCAAAATGATCGAAACGAAAGACCAACTGTGGTGCGCCGGGACGGTTCCTGCCGTCAAGGGAATCGATGCCCATGAGCATGGGGCGGCTTGGAATCCACCGCTGGCAGGCCTCAGGATGATCGAGTCCAATGAACCCGTCCCTCCGGGACGATGCTGCCAGATCCATGTCACACCTCGCGAAGGACAACCCATGCTCCGCACCACGATCGCCGTTCTCGCTCTTGCGCTCTTGAGCGCCGTCGCCTTCGGGCAGGATGCCGACGCATCACGCTGGCTTCGCTTTTCCGGAGACGCCGATGTCGCACCAGGCAACGGTCGCCGCGTGGTCATGCTCGCTGGTGACGAGGAATACCGCTCGGAGGAGAGCATGCCGATGCTGGCGAGGATGTTCGCCAAGCAAGGATTCGAGACGATCGTGCTCTTCAGTCAGGACCCTGAATCAGGCGAGATCGACCCCGAAAACAGTTCGAACATCCCCGGCATGCACCTGATCGACGATGCGGACCTGGTCATCGTGAACCTCCGCTTTCGCGAACTGCCGGACCAGGCCATGAAGCATCTCGTCGAATACGTCGATGCAGGCAAGCCGGTCAGCGGGTTGAGAACCGCGACCCACGCGTTCTACTACCGGGACAATCCCGACAGCCCCTACGCCAACTGGTCGTTCAACAGTGACGAGCCCAGGGGCGGCTTCGGTGGAGGCATCCTGGGAGAGACCTGGGTCGCCCATCATGGCCATCACGGCTCGGAAGCGACCCGCGGAGTGATCGAACCTAAGAATGCCGCACACCCGGTCCTGCGTGGCGTCAAGGATGTCTTCGGCCCGACCGATGTCTACACGATTCGAGGATTGCCGAAGGATTCGACGATCCTTCTGCGCGGCGGGATCCTCGAAGGGATGGACCCCGAGGACGCCTTCGTCGAGGACGACCGGAACAAGCCGATGCATCCGGTCGCCTGGGTGCGTGAACGCACCCTCCCCGACGGCGGGACGCAGCGGATCTTCTGCACGACGATGGGCACATCCCAGGACTTCTCCAGTCGCGACCTGCGACGGTTGGTTCTGCAGGCCTCGCTCTGGCAACTGGAGAACGAGCAGATGATCCCCAAAGACGGCGTGGACGCTCCGCTGGTCGGTCACTGGGCCCCGACGCGGTTCGGGTTCGGAACGCACCGAACGGGCCTCACCCCTGCCATGGTTCGTGATGGACACCCGAAGGAAGACGCGAAGGCGGGAACGACATCGGAGGAGTAGACGCCTCGCGTTCCGCGCGGGTCATCGTTCCGTCATGAGGTCGCTTCTGAAGAGGCCTGGTTCCGCTTCGCCGACGGTCCCTGAATGCCGGTGATGAACCAGACCACCAGTCCGAAGATGAACACGCCCAGTGAAATGAGGGCAACAAGCAGCGTGCCCACTCCACCACCGGTGATGCCAATGACCAAGTTCCTGACGGACTGTTGGAGCTGACTCTGCTCCCAGGTCGCCATGAACAAAATAAGGCACAAAACGATCAGGCCCATCAGCGCCAGGACAAGACAGATGATCCGGAATATCTTCATGACTCCACGCTATCCACCACCGAACTCCAACCAACCGATGACTGGAAATCAACCGGTGAAAATCAAAAGGCCCGCTGTCAGATGACAACGGGCCTTTGGAAGTCGGGGTGACAGGATTTGAACCTGCGACCTCTTCGTCCCGAACGAAGCGCTCTACCAAGCTGAGCTACACCCCGATCGCGCCTCTCGACGCAGATGAAAATGGCGGGTGAAGGATTCGAACCTTCGAAGGCATACGCCAGCAGATTTACAGTCTGCCCCCTTTGGCCACTTGGGTAACCCGCCAGGGTCCCGACTCCGGATCATCAGGGACGATCTGGAGAAAGAGAAGTCTACCGCCAGCAGGTGCCATGAGGCAACAGCTGAACGATTCGATCAACCGAACGGGGCCGGTAACCGGTCCCAGAAAAGCCGCCGGCCGGACTTGAACCGGCAACCTCGAGATTACAAATCACGCGCTCTACCAATTGAGCTACGGCGGCAATGGGTCAGACAGGGTAGCAGGCGCCACCACTCATGGCCCCGTTGAAGCACGAGACGGGTCAATGACCGCATCACGAGGAGAGATGCCCGGGCGGAAGCGCCTCTCAGACGGTGTCGGCAGCCCGCGTGTGCCGGCGAATTGCAAGGGCGATGAGGGTCAGGTCGGCCGGGGTGATCCCTTCGACCCGTGCGGCCTGGCCGAGCGTCGCGGGTCGATATCGTGACAAGGCATCCCGAGCTTCGTTTCTCAGCCCCTGGATCACCGCCGGCTGCAGGTCGATCGGAATTCGGGTGGACTCGTTGCGTTCCTGGCGGCGGACCTCTGCCCGTTGCCGCACGATGTAGCCGGCATACTGCAGCTCGGTGGCCACCCGCTCCACCAGAGGTGTTTCGGTTTCGACGGCGCCGCGCTCCTCCGCGAGTCTCGAGAGCTCCGGGACCGAGGTCTCCTGGCGTCGTGCGAGATCAGCAAGGGTCGGGACACCCGTGGTCTTGTGCTCGAAGAGTGCACGCAGCCGTTCGAGCTCGGCATGCCGGGCAGTCCATGCAGCCCAGCGATGATCATCGACCAGACCGTGCTCGCGCGCCCAGGGCGTGAGTCGTTCGTCGGCATTGTCCGCCCGCAGGAGCAGGCGATGTTCTGCCCGCGACGTGAACATTCGATAGGGCTCACGCGGCGTCCTGGTCACGAGGTCGTCCATCATCACCCCGATGTAGGCCTGGTCGCGCCCGAGGGTGACCAGGGGAAGCGCCCGAACCAGACGGGCCGCATTGAGACCGGCGACCAGCCCCTGCCCCCCTGCTTCCTCGTATCCGCTGGTTCCGTTGATCTGGCCGGCAAGGAACAACCCGTGAACCAGGCGGGTCATGCCGGTGGCATCGAGCTGGTGGGGGCGAACCATGTCGTATTCGACCGCATAGCCCCAGCGAAGGATCTCCGCATCCCCGCATCCGGGCATCGAGTGAACGAGAAACGACTGGACATCCTCGGGCAACGAAGTCGAGATGCCGTTGCAGTAGATCTCGTCGGTATGCAGTGACTCGGGCTCGAGAAAGACGTGGTGCGCGTGGCGATCAGCGAAGCGAACCACCTTGTCCTCGATCGACGGGCAGTAACGAGGGCCGGACTCGGCATCGATCGCACCGGAATACATCGGTGCCCGCTCCAGGTTCGCGCGGATCAGCTCATGTGCCTCGGCCGTGGTGGCGGTGACCCGGCATTCAACCTGAGGCAGTTTCGGAAAGCGCGTGCGGTCGGTCAGGTCACTGAAGGGCCGGGGCGTTTCGTCACCATGCTGGGGTTCGAGTTCTTCCCAGCGAATCGAACCCCGTCGAAGACGCGGCGGGGTTCCGGTCTTGAGTCGACCGAGTTCGAATCCGAGTTCGGCGAGCATGCCGGAGATACCAAAGGCAGTGCCTTCACCGGCACGGCCGCCCGGGACCTGTTGATCACCAGTGTGCATGAGTGCGCGCATGAAGGTCCCGGTGGTGAGCACCACCGCACGTGACCGCAGTTCGGTGGGTTCCTCGAAACGGTCCGCCGCCTGGGGAGTCGTTGGATAGAGCGGACGAGCCATCCCCGCATCACTCGCCTGTTCGGTGTTCGATTCGGGACGGACGACGCCGCCACCCGCGGGCACCAGCACGCCACGCATGCTGCCCGAAGCATCACGCAACAAGCGGTCGACCGTGCCTGCGATCACCGAGATCCTCGGGCGGCCGGCAAGCAGTCGCTGGACTTCAGCGGCGTAGGCGTACTTGTCGTTCTGGCAGCGTGGTCCACGCACCGCGGCGCCACGCGAGGCGTTGAGAACCTTGAAGAGGATCCCGGTCGCATCCGCGACCAGTCCCATCATGCCGCCAAGAGCATCGATCTCACGAACGATCTGTCCCTTGCCCAGGCCCCCGATGGCAGGATTGCACGACATGGTCCCGATTCGTGCCGGGTCCATGGTGACAAGAGCGACCCGTCCGTCGGGCCCAAGGACACTCGCCGCGGCCCAGGCAGCTTCGGTTCCTGCATGGCCGCCGCCGATCACGATGACATCGAATTCGTGGTTCATGGCAACCCGGAAGACTACCAGTCAAAGCGACTTGAAGGGGTTTTCGCCGGGCTGCCAGCCGCCCAGACAACGTTTCGGAGACCTGACTGCACGAATCGCGGCACCAGACCGTCGCATGGAACCGCCTGACTCGTGGCTGCTGCCCACGCTTTCGGGATCCCCGCGATTCCGGTGGCAACTTCGACGATCCGCTCATCCTTGCGCATCGATCAGACCAGCGACATCCAATTGAAGACCAGCATCAAGCCGAGCAGGACCGCGATGATCAAGGTCGCCATGCCTATCTCCACGCCACGTGAACGATTCGGTGATCGAGGCATCCACCATCCGACGCACCGTCGAACAAAGGGCAGCGTTATCCAGGACACGACCGACACCGCGATGACGTTGCTGGCCAGGAGCTTCATCGCAAATGGCCAATTCACATGTGACGTGAAGGCCCAGCTGATGAGATAGATCGATGGGTAGAGTGAAAGCACCACGACCAGGGTCTGCTTCCATGCGGGCACTGCCCCGGGCTCCGCCTGGTCGGACAGGGAGAACCATGAACCGAACCCAGTGATGGGGTTGGAACGGTGCACCGCGGCGCACAGGGGCCGGACCTCATCGATGAGCGCCTTGTAGGCATCCGCTTCGAACCAGGCTGCATGAGCTGCAGGCGAGGCGAATCGGATCACATGGGTCCAGGTGTCCTGACCATTGGCCAGGGGCGGGATGTCTTCACGGCCCAGGAAACCGGGGAGTGTCGCTTCGACTTTCGAGATGCGATCCAACCACTGCTGGAACTTCTGCTCACAACCAGGACGGATGCGTCGGGTGACGACGAAAACGACTTCATCGTCAGCTGAATCTGTTTGCTGCTCGTTCATCATGCAAGGCTCCGATTGAAACTTGGTTCCACACTCTACAACCGCACATGACAGCGTGGCTTCCCCATCGCGGTCCAGGGCAAGAGCCGAGCACCTGGAAGGGGTTCACGCTAGGCTTTCAGCAGTCAGACCAACGTCCTGGAGACCTGAATGTACAAATCGATCACCGTCGGTCGCTCCGGAAGCGGCTCTTGCATCCGCGTACTCCTGATCACCAGCCAGACCAGGCGTCTGCCGGAGAACCTTCCCGACCGCCCCGCCGCCCTTGCCGCCCTCAAGCGGCCGGATTTCCTGAAGGAACCGGGTGAACTGGTTTTCGTGAGTCCGAAGCTGGTGCTGGTCGGAATCGGGTCGAACAAGGCGATCGATACCGCTCGTTTTCGACGGGTCGGAGCCGGGATGGTGTACGGACTGGAACGGATGAAGGCCACTCGAGTGGTCCTGGATCTCGAAGCTCTCCCCGCGAAGCAGGCGGAGGATCCTGCCCTCGCCCGTGCCCTGTCCGAGGGCATGGTGACCGCGAACTGGAGATTGGATCTCTTCGACGGAGCCGCCAGCAAACAGGAGCCCGCCAGTGGGAAGCTGACCATCATCAACTCCAGCCAGGCCTTCTCCGACGGACTGCGACGGGGGCTGATTCTCGGCAACAACATGAACTTCACGCGCCGGCTCGCCGCGACTCCCCCGAACATCTGCACCCCGGCCCACGTGGCGAACGTCGCACGTTCGGTGGCACGACAGCATGACGGGCTGTCCTGCAACGTCATCACCTATCAACAGGCCCGGAGGCTCGGCATGGGTGGGCTGGAGAACGTCGGCAAGGGATCGGCGAACAAACCCTGCATGATCATCCTCGACTGGAAGCCCTCGAAGACGAAGTCAAAGGAACGGCTCGCCCTGGTGGGAAAGACCATCACCTACGACACCGGTGGCTACTCCATGAAGAGTGGAGCCGGCATGCGCGGCATGAAGTACGACAAGAACGGCGGCATGGCCGTGCTCGGGGCGATGAGGGCCATCGCGGAGGCACGTCTCCCGGTACGGGTCACGGCACTGCTTCCCGCCGCGGAGAACATGGTGTCCTCCAACAGCTATCGACCGGACGACATCATCAGCATGTACAACGGAGTGACCGTGGAAGTCACCAACACCGACGCCGAAGGGCGACTGGTGCTCGCGGATGCACTCGCCTACGCCTGTGCCAAGTACAAGCCTTCCGCGATCGTCGACATGGCCACGCTCACGGGTGGCGTCGTCGTCGCGCTCGGATCGTTCTGCTCGGGATTCTGGTGCAATGACCCCGACCTTCGCGGGAGACTCGAGAAGGCCGCAGCGACTTCCGACGAGAAGATATGGCAGCTCCCGCTCTGGCCGGAACACCGGGACTACATGCGTTCCCAGCACGCCGACATCCTCAACAGCAACCCGAGGCGGGAAGCACACCCCATCCAGGGTGCGGCCTTCCTGTCCTACTTCGTGGACGAGCAGATCCCCTGGGCCCACGTCGACATCGCAGGCACTTCCAGCAGCGAAGGCGGCAACGGCGTGCTGTGCCCCGGCCCGACCGGGTGGGGCGTACGACTTCTCTTCGATCTTGCAGAGGGACAAGCCGGCTGAAGCGCGGGTTCAGTCCTCGATGCGGGAATCGATCCGGGCGATCTTCTCGAGGCGGCGTTCATGTCGTCCCCCCTCGAAATCGGTCTGCATCCACGCCTTGACGATCCGCCGCCCGAGGGCATGCCCCACGAGGTCGCCGGAGAGGCAGAGCACGTTCGCATCGTTGTGCGATCGGCTCAACTGGGCACTCAACTCATCAAGAGCCAGTGCGGCACGGATCCCGGCGAACTTGTTTGCGGTGATGCACATGCCGATGCCCGTTCCGCAGATGAGCACGCCACGGTCAGCCTCTCCGTCGCGCAGGGCCTTGCAGACGATGCCGGCCTGGTCGGGGTAGTCACAGACCTCACCGGTGGTCAAGCCCATGGCGTCGACTTCATGTCCCTGTGCGTGCAGTTCACTACGAACCACTTCCAGAAGCTCGAGGCCGCGATGGTCGCTGGCAATGGCGATGTTCATCTGAGGAACTCCTTGAGTCGAGCCGGCATGACATCCTCCATCTGTGAGGCGGTGGCCTCGTAGACGTCCAGACCTCCTCCAATGGGATCGTAAACATCACCATTCGGGTCCAGCAGATGCACGTGGGAGATCTTTTCGGAATCGCCTCCGAACATCGACTGAATGCCCCCGAGGTGGCCGCGGGTCATGGTGAGGACCAGATCGGCCTTTTCGACCATCTCAGGAGTCAGTCCGAGGCTCCGGGACTCGAAGCCGTCGATACCCCTCCGAGCGAGGACCTCCGCGACCTCCGGAGAGGCCGCCATGCCGTCTGAAGCAGCCAAACCAGCGGAAACGAAGAGCATGTCACCAGCATCGACGCCCTCCACAAGCCCACTTTGCGCTGCATGACGGGCGATTGCTTCGGCCATGGGGCTTCTACAGGTATTTCCGGTACAGACGAATAGGACGGTTCGCATGAGCTGACTCCAGGGGGAACCATGGTACCAACCATCAGGAAAGGACAAATGAAGACCATTGGCGGACGATGGAGACTCGACTGTTCCGTGGCTCTTGGTAAAATAGAGCCTACTTCTGAACCCGTCGGCAGATGAACTGCTGGAGATGATCCGTGGACTTCGTTGGATTTGATGAGGCTTGGAAAAGCCTGGCACCGTTGAAAGTGGTACGTCTGGACTCCTCCACCGAGGAAGCCTTCAGGCCAGGTCTTGAGGATTCGGATGATCTGGTGATCTTCGACCTCTGTGGCACGACACCTGACGCTGACGCCATCCCACTCGAGATTCCCCGCGAGCGAGCCGCAGACGCACTGGAAGCCCTCGTGCACAAGTTGCACCTCGCACCGCTGCTGCTCTTTCCAATCGGGAAGTGGCGGAACGTGATCGATTCGATCTCGTTCGAACTGGCCGGCAACGAGAACTGGCAGGAGATGGACTCTGCGTCGATCGTTGCACTCAACTCGCAGGACCCGATGATGTGCGAGCCCCAGGATCTGCACCTGGTGCATGACATCCTGGCGACGATTCTTCGAGTCGGCGAGAACCCGCTGCAGGGCGTGACCCTGGCGGCACTCGGCAAG
This sequence comes from Phycisphaerales bacterium, assembly GCA_029246705.1. Lineage (GTDB taxonomy): Bacteria > Planctomycetota > Phycisphaerae > Phycisphaerales > SM1A02 > JAKVBQ01. The sequence goes on from JAQWMQ010000035.1 coordinate 187,933, forward strand.
CCGCTGTTGATCTGCGCCGAACCACCGGATCGTCTTCGGATCGAACTGGGCAGGGAATCACTCGCCGCGGAAGTTCGTGAACTGCTCGAGCCGTTCGCGGTCTGAAGCGTCCTCGAGGACGAGTCAGTCGGCGTCTTCGCGCTCACCGAGATCGACGTTGTTCCAGTCGATGCTCTTGCCTTCATGTTCCCATTCAACGAAGTAGGCCTCGGCCCGCTGCTTGTCCGATGCTCGGACCAGCACCTTCACCATGCCCGGTGCTTCGGCCCGGAAACCTCCGGTGATGCCACCGGCGACCTCCGCCATGATCCCCTGGTCCGAAAGTGCATCGACGAGCATCTGGGCGTAGAGCTCGTCCGGAAAGGCGGCGAGGGTGATGGGTTCGGAATGATCGGTCATGAAAGCTGTCCCTTCGTAGGTGTCCGAGGACTATACAGCCGGGCCTTCAAGAAGGTTGTCCGCTTCCTCGTCCTCGACGGAAAGTGGATTGAAACGGGTTCCGTTCTCCTCGAAGTTCATCGAACACCGTGCGCAGGTGAGGATCGTCTCGGGATCGCCCAGGGAGGTGGGCTCCGGGGCCGGGGAGGTGACCAGATCGCCTTCACAAGTGGGGCAAAGCCCCTTCTGGATCCTGGTTCGAGCCATGGAACGCTCAAGACCGCGGGTAATCATCATCACCACCCACACCAGGACGAACCCCGCCAGGCCGAGCATGACCAGCAGGAGCGCTCCAGGTGGGAAGAGGAAGACCATCACGAAGGCAAGCATGAATGCAGCCAGATAGACCCCGAAGACCAGCAGGCCGAAGAGGTCGTTGAAGCGGCACAAGTATCGGTAGATCATCGACATGATTCTAGCTGTCAGATACCGACAGGGCCCGTGAAGAACCGTGGAGAACCGCCCATTTTCCGCTGAGTGAGTACACTTGAGGCCTCAAATGGAGGTTCGATATGAAGGTTGTCTGTGACCGCGCCGCGCTTGTTGAAGCCCTGGCCCTGGCCGGGAGCGTCGTCCCAACCAGGACCACGGCACCAGTACTCGGCTGCATTGCCATCACCGCAGCCGATGGCATGCTCACCGTGGCGGCGACCAACGCCGAAGTCGGGCTCACCATCGGCGTCCCCCAGGTCGACATCCAGAAGGATGGCACGTCGCTGGTCCCCTCGGACAAGCTGACCCAGATCGTCCGCGCCTGCGAGGACACCACCCTGACGCTCGAGCTCGAGAAGTCGATACTCCATGTCCACAGCGAGGACGCACACTTCAAGATCTTCGGTTTCGATCCCAAGGAATTCCCCGGCGTCAAGGAGTTCCCGGAGAAGGCCTCCAACTGCTTCACCTGCTCGGCGAAGGTGCTTCGCAGGCTCATCAGCCGGACCCTCTTCGCCACGGCGGTCGAGAACAGTCGATTCGCGATCAGCGGCGTGCTTGCCGAGAAGCGAGGCAAGCGGCTTCGATTCGTGGCGACCGACGGACGACGTCTCGCGGTGGCCATCGGTGACGTCCAGGGTGGCGCGGAGGAAGAGACCTTCATCATTCCCGCCAAGCCACTTCAGGTGCTCAACAAGATGGTGGATGATCCCGATGCGATGGTCTCGATCGCACAGGAGGATTCCCAGGCCGTCTTCAGGATCGGTGAGGGTGCGGATGCCGCGGTCCTCTCGACCAACCTGGTCGAAGGACAGTTCCCGCCCTTCGAGGACGTGATCCCCAAGGACCAGGACAAGAAGGTCTGCTTCGAGTCCGCCGAACTGGGCAGTGCCGTTCGACGTGCCGCCCTGCTCACCAACGAAGAGAGCAAGGGCGTCAGGATGGCCTTCTCCGAGAAGAAGCTCCTGCTCTCCAGCCGAGCCCCGGAAATGGGCGAGGCAGAGATCCAGGTCGACCTCAAGAGCTATCAGGGCGATCCGATCGAAATAGGCTTCAATCCCGCCTATCTCACCGAGGCCCTGCGGGTCGTGGACGCTCCCGAGATCGAGATCGAACTCAAGGCCCCCAACAAGCCCGGGGTGATGAAGGTCGGAGCGGACTTCACCTACGTGGTGATGCCGGTCAACCTGACCTGATCACTTCGAGGAGCCCGGGGCGCTACCTCCGGGGCGACACAACACCAGACAAAGAGAAAGGGCGCGGCCTCGAGGCCGCGCCCTTTCATCGTCTTGAGCCGTCGTGCTCGGTTCGCATCAGCTCACTGGTAGCGAACGCCGCAGCCCCACTGCTTCACGTAGGTGGGCTCGACGGTGGAGCCGTTCTTGATCGCCTTGACGCTGTTGAGCACGTAGTTGGTCTTGCGCTGGTCGCTGAAGGCGCCCTGATAGCGAAGAACACCTTCGGTGTCGATGACGAACATGTGCGGGGTGGACTTCGCACCGTAGGCCTTTGCGACCGAGGTGTCACCGTCGATCAGGATCGGAGCGGTGATACCGAGCGAGTCCTTCATGCCGCCGTCCTTCTTCGCGAGTTCCTCTGGAGTCATCCGCATCTTCGCGGTGGAGGAATCAACGAGCAGGTAGACGACTTCGGGATCGACTTCCTTCAGGCCCTTGACCAGGTCCTTGACGGAACCGTTGTTGTGGATCGAACGGCCACCCTTGCCACCGCTGTAGGGGCAGGTGGGGCAGAACCATTCAAGGACGACGATCTTCCCCTTGAAGTCAGACAGGTTGTGGCTCTTGCCGTCGGTGTCCTTCAACGTGAAGGCAGGAGCGGCCTTGCCGATTTCAGCGGTTGCCGTTTCAGAGGAAACGGTGCGCGATTCAGCAAGAGTATCGTTGGCGATAACGCCCCCAATGATGACGATGGCACCTCCGAAGAGAATTGTAAAGTTGAGAACGAACTTGCTACAGATACACTTCATGATGATCTCCGTGACAGATTCAGCTCCCGGCTGAGGGAGCTTGTGTTTCAGATGTTGTAACCGCCGGTGAGCTGTGCTTACCGGTCTGAATTGAAAAATCGATGGATATCGGGGACATGATACGACCTGGATCCTCGGGAATGGGCACCACGATCCCCGCAAACTTCAACACGCCGTCCAGGGCGTTCCCGGGTTCGATCTTGAGTGGGATGTCGAAATCAAAACGCCCATTCGAAAACCGACCCTTGATCGGTCCGGGGGTTGCCGGCATGACACCGGGCGTATCGTAGGGATAGAACCAGACCAACCGCGCACCGGGAAGTGGACCCTCGATGATGAACCGCCCATCGTCCAGCTGCAGTCGCAGTCCGTTGACCGATTTCGAGGGCCGCGGCATACGCAAGCGCCAGGCATCGAAGAGCGCCTGGTGCTCGGAGTGTGCTGCCCCGACATCGCCGACGACCGGCAACCGAAGGGTGTGGGTTCGCTGACCGAAGAGGCAGGCCTTCTTGCAGACCAGCCAGTTCAGCGCGACCGTGATCTCGACGCCATCGGAGGGAGGCTTCGCCGGTGCGGTCACTGGAACCAGAAGCACCGTCTCCCCGGCATAGCCGTAGCTCGGCTCGGCACCGGGGAAGACCTCGGGCGTCGGCCACTGGGTCTCGCCGACCACGAACCCCTCCGGAACCTGGACATCGATGCTCGGCGGCATGCCGCTTCCACCGGCATTCCGCCAGTAGATGTACCAGTGGGGTTTCATCTTGAAACGGATCGCAAGTTCGAACTTCGCCCCCGGTGCGATCGCATCGGTGCTGGAGAAGAGTTCACTGCCGACCAGTGCTTCTCCGGTGAGCTGAGTCGCATCCTGGGCCGAGAGCGCACGCTCCAGCCCGGAAAGGACCAGGACGGCCAGGAGCATGGCCATCACGCCGGCTCCTTCGAAGCCTGGGGAACGATCTGTCCTTGAGGCTGATCTGCTCATGATCTTGGTCACGATACCCATCAATGGACGGTTGGGTTTCATCTTGCGTGTATGCTCCTGATGTTCACCGTCCAATTCCCCTTCTGGAGCCCTCGGACATGCGATACACACGTTTCCTGATGCCGCTTGTACTGATCGCCCTGACCACCGGATGCGCCAAGAAGACCAGTGACCGCGATCTCGAGTGGGTCACTCCATATCAGGCGATGGACCTCATCGGCAAGCCGACGGGCGTCTTCGGTTCGATCGGTGACGACGTGAACATCTGGCTCGACCCGAGAACCCCCCCTGAATATGCCGAAGGGCATGTTCCAGGAGCGATCAGCCTGCCCTTTCCCATGATCGAGCAGGATCACGAAAGCCTGCTTCGAAATGCAGGAACGATCGTGGTCTACGACACCAACTGGGATGACGTGATCGCGGTCAGCGCAAGCAAGCGCCTGATGGAGATCGGCTACAGCAACGTGTACTCGCTTCGCGGCGGACTCGAAGCCTGGGTCGCCGATGGCAACGCCGTGGACAAGGGCGCTCCCAGCGAGGCAACCGAGCACCAGGCCGGCCGTCGCTGATCGCACGCTCCTGATGACAATCAAAAAGGGCACCGACCTGGTCGGTGCCCTTTTTCTTGGTTCGGTACGAAAACGATCTATTCGAGTGCGGCTGCACCGGAGACGATTTCCGTGAGTTCGGTGGTGATCTTGCCCTGTCGCGCGCGGTTGAAGTCGCGCTTGAGGGTGCGACCCAGGCCGGAAGCATTGTCGGTTGCAGCCTTCATCGCGATCATGCGCATGACCTGCTCGCTGACGATCGCATCGTTGATCGCCTGGTAGAGCGAGGTCTTCACCGCACGGGGAAGCAGTTCCGAAAGGATCTGCTCGACCGAGGGGCTGAATTCGTAGCTCACGCCGTGACCGGCGGCAGGCGAGTCGGCGTCTTGATCGACCACGTCCTCGATGCTCATGGGCAGAAGCTGCATCACTTCCGGTTCCTGCTTCGAGGTGGCGATGAACTTCATGTAGACCACGCGTACCGCGGAGAATTCACCGGCGTTGAAGCGCGTGATGAAACTCTCGGCGACTTCGGCGACGGGCTCGAAGTCCGGCTTGTCACCGAAGATGTACTGCTCGGCGATGGGTGTTCCCGCGAAGGTGAAGTACCCCGCGGCCTTCTTGCCGACGATCTGGAGCTCGTACTCGGTGCCTGACTTGTTCAGGGACGCGAGGTGCTTCGAGGCGACGCGGAGAACATGGCTGTTGTACGCACCGCAAAGACCACGGTCGGAGGAGACCACCAGGACCAGCTCTCGGTCTGGTGCATTCCGGACGCCGTTGATCAGGGGATCGTCCAGGTCGTCCGAACTGTTCGCCGCCACCTGGGCGACCAACTCTCGAATCTTGTCGGTGTAGGGACGGGTCGCCTTGGCCCTTTGCAGGCTCGAGGTGAACTTTGCGGTCGCGATCATCTGCATCGTCTTGGTGATGCGTTGGATCGTGGAGACCGCGACCATCCGTTTCTTGATCTCGCGAATCTGTGCCATAGGTCGGGAAGTCTACCCCATTCCCGTGACCGATGGGGACCGATTTCAGAGCTTCAGGCCATCCCAGGCAGGTGCCATCCCCGCTGGCAGGCGCTCGAGCAGTTCCGCATGACGCAGATCATGGGTCATGTGGATGAACCAGGTCGATTCCGCCCCGATTCGCTCGGCCGCCTCGACCGCTTCCTCGACGGTGAAATGGGTTGGGTGGGCTCGGTCCCGGAGCATGTCCAGGGCCAGGGTTCTCAGCCCCCTGAGCCCCGGCCAGGTCTCAGGAGGAATCCCGGAGACGTCACTGCACCAGGCCAGGGGGAAGGGCCCCGGCTGGTCGGCCAGAACCACCCCGTCGTCATCGACCGCCTCGATCCGGAAGCCCAGGATGGGAAGTCGTCCGTGGAGCAGGCGCAGCGGCTCGATTCGAAGGCCGTGCATGGTGAAGGCTCCCCCGGGAACCAGGGGCACGTCCCGAAGATCGGCGACATAGGAATCGTTGATGTTCTCGTGGCGGGCGTAGATGTGCTTGAAGATCCGATGGAGCTCCTGCCTGACCTCCGGTTCGGCATGAACCGAGATCGAACTCTTCATGAGCGAGTTGTACCGACGTACCTCATCGAGACCGAACACGTGGTCGACATGCGCATGGGTCACCAGGATCGCATCACACCGCTCGATGCCCTCGCGAAGCGACTGCTCGCGATGGTCGGGGGGGATGTCGATCAGGATCACCCGGAGCTGACCCGCCGGATCCGTGAACCGCAGGCATGCGCCACACCGCAGGCGACGATCACGGGGATCCTCCGAGGTGCAGGTATCGCAGTGACAACCGATCACGGGAACGCCGGAGGACGTCCCGGTGCCCAGGAAGGTCAACTCGATCTCGCTGACGGTCATCGATCCACCGGTGCCGTGCCGGTGATCGACTGATGGATCGACCTGGTGGCGGCCTCGGGGTCCTTTGCGGCGCAGACCGCGCTGGAAACCGCGACGCCACGGCACCCGAGTACCGCCAGTTCCGCAGCTCGGGGGGCATCGATCCCGCCGATCGCAAGGTGCGGGATCTCGGGGTGCTGTGCGATGAAGGCTGACAGGAACGACGGCCCGCTCGGAACGCATTCGGGCTTGGTGGGGCTGGCATACATGGTGCCGAGGCCGCAGAGATCAGAGCCGGCACCAATGGCGGCGGCGGCCTCCTCCATGTCGTGGGCGCTCGAACCGATGAGCAGTCGACGTCCGGCCACCCGGCGAACTTCGGCGATCGGCAGGTCCCCGGTGCCCAGGTGCACGCCGTCGGCTCCGGCGGCCAGGGCGATATCGGCCCGGTCATTCACGATGACGGCCGCACCGAGCGGTCGGGCGATCGCAACGATCTCCCGCACCCAGGCGAGGAGACCCTGGTCGGTCATCGCCTTCTCACGAATCTGCAGGCAGTCTGCTCCACCGGCAAGGGTGGCCTTGATCACCTCCAGCGGTGAAAGGAGACAACTGGCTTGACTGACCAGGACGCAGAGTCGCCACTGTGGTGCCGAACTTGGAAGTCGCTGAAGGAGCAGACCAGCGGCCTCGTAGCCGCGGTAGCGGACCACCTCGATTCGACCGGCGACGGCAGGATCGATGGTCTTCGCCCATTCCTCGATCGAGCGAAGCGCCTCGCCCATGCGAGCGCCCGCGGCCTCGATGACCGCACGCGGATCGGCACGCTGGGCTTCGCTCGCGAGGGTGAGGGTGCGACCGATGTCCGATTCGGTCGCACGGTGGGCTTCCAGGAGACCCGGGGGCAGCTCCTTGAGGGCGGCGACCAGATCGTGCCTGAGTGACTTGAAGGCCAGGCTGCCGGCCTCGTCATCGACCAGGAAACGCGCGCCGTCCTCCAACACCCTCATCGCTTCCCGGGCTCGATTCGCGTTGGCGTCGAGGATTCTGGCGGGATGACGGTGCGGGGGTTCATGCATGGACCAGATCCTAACCCGTGAAGGCCCATGATTCCCCCCGTATCGGTAGACTTGCCCGTCCAAACCCAGGAGGACCACCCATGAGCTTCAACCTGCCCGACCTTCCGTACGCCGAAGACGCCCTTGAACCGGCGATCGACGCACGCACCATGAACATCCACCACTCGAAGCACCACGCCGCCTACATCGCCAAGCTGAATGCCGCGATCGAAGGCACCGACCTCGCGGGCAAGACCATCGAGGAGCTGTGCACCGCGATCAAGAACCTGCCCGCCGATGTGCAGGGTGCGGTTCGAAACAACGGTGGCGGACACTTCAACCACAGTCTCTTCTGGACGAGCCTCGCCGCCCCCGGCAACGGCAGCGCCCCGAGCGCGGAGCTTGCCGCGGCGATCGACGGCACCTTCGGTTCGATGGACGGCTTCAAGGAGAAGTTCGCCGCCGCAGCCGCCACCCGGTTCGGCAGCGGTTGGGCGTGGCTCTGCGTGAAGGGCGACGGCGAACTCTGCGTCTGCTCGAGCGCCAACCAGGACAACCCCCTCATGGTCGGCGTCATGGACTGCCCCGGCACGCCGATCCTCGGACTCGACGTGTGGGAACATGCCTACTACCTCAGCTACCAGAACCGTCGCCCCGACTACATCAACGCATTCTGGGACATCGTCAACTGGGACGAGATCAGCAAGCGCTTCGCCGCTGCCCGCTGAAGCGACTGCGCCGATCAGATCCGACGTGCAACGACAACGCCCCGCATCTGCGGGGCGTTGTCATGGATCAAGGCGCGGGGTTCAGGCATCGGGACGCGCTGAACGAACCAGCGAGTCGAAGGCATCCTTGTTGGCAAGGACGGTCGGGCTCGGCCCGAGCAGGCGAATGTAGACGTTGCGGCCGGGTGCCTGGATGATCACGCCAAGCTGGGCCCAACCCGAGCGTGGTGCCGCCGCACCCATGCCGGCATAGCTGCCTTCGAGTTCGATCCGCTTCACCGTCATGCCGTCGACCTCGATCGTCGAACGCTCCTCCCGAGGCGGGGTTCCATCGAGTCCCCGGAACTGGCCGGCCCAGCGATCGATGTTCGCATCCACCGGTCCGCCATCACCGGAACCGAAGACGCTGAAGATCAGGTCCGCGGCGGGATCACCGTCCTGCCCGGGCACCGTGTACTGCAGGGTCCTGAAGCGCATGGTCGGCGTGATCCAGCCCCAGAGTGGCGGCTTGTCGAACTGGAGACCCGCGCAACGGGCGATGCTTGAATCATCCGTGGGCCCGGACACCACCCAACTCGCGGGATCGGACCCCGCCGTGGTCGTGGTCGACTCCATGTCCCCGGCCGGGGGTGTCGTCGTCGGTGGTGTCGTCGGTGCCGCCTCGCTGGTTCGAGGGGCGGGAGGTGCGGGCACCCGTGGCTGCGGTTGATCACCACAGGAGATCGGCGCAGCGAGGACCAGCAACAGGGAACAGGATGAGATGATCGACTTCATGGTTTCTCCGAAAGCGGCGGGTGAAGACCGTACGATACCCTCAAGATGAGTGGATCGACACGCCATCCCGAGATCCGCGGCGTTCGCAACGCCCTCATTCGAATGCCGGGAGCGGCATCGAGACTTGTGGACGTGCCGATCGCGAACGGCAAGATCACCGCCCTGGAAACACCAGGAACCCTGCAGGATCACGAGACCCTCGACGCCGCCGGAAACTGCCTGCATCCGGGGTTCGTCGACAGCCACCTCCACTTCTCCCTGGGTGGGGAGACCCTGCAACAGCTCGATCTCAGTGGTGTTCGCAGCCGGGAGGACTTCGAAGCGGCGATCGCCCGCCGCTGCGCCGAACTGGAGCCGGGCGCCTGGCTGCAGGCACTTGGCTGGAACGAGGCGAACTGGCCGGACGGTGCGATGCCGGACACGTCGTGGCTGCGCGCCGCCGGAGACCGCCCCACCGTCTGCTACCGGATGGACTTCCATGCGTGCGTGGTGAACGAACCGGTGCTCGCGATGCTCGAAGGCGCGGCGTGCCCGCCCGGGGGACGCATCAACCGCGATGCAAGCGGCGAACCGGACGGACTGATGGTCGAATCCGCCGCCTGGCACCTGGTGAACCCGTTGGTTCCCGATCCCACGCCGGAGCAACGCCTGGCGGCCGCACGGGCCGCGGCCGAACACTGCGCACGCCTCGGGCTGGTCGCAGTGGGCTCGATGGAATACCCGGCCGAGCTCGCCGAGGGCATCGTGCCCCAGCGAGAGACGCTGGGGCTGCGGTTCCTGGTGACGCTGCTCGAACGGACCTGGCCCCTCGACTGCACGATCGCCGAACGCTTTCCCGCCGACGCGTGGTTGAAGGTCATCGGTTTCAAGGCGTTTCTCGACGGCACCCTCGGCTCGCGCACCGCCGCGATGCTCGAGCCCTACGCCGATCAACCGGACGCCGGCAGCGGCATGCTGATCGAACTCGCCGAGGAAGGCGTCCTCGAGCCGTGGATCCAGGCCGTACACCAGCACGGGTACTCGCCATCGATGCATGCGATCGGCGACCGCGCCCTGCGACTCGCCCTCGACGCCGCGGACACCCTGCCCGCGGACGCCCGCGAACGGGTGCGGTTCGAACACGCGCAGACCATCCACCCCGACGACCTCCCACGCATGCGCGGACGCTTTGCGAGCATGCAGCCACTGCACAAGGCCTCGGACGCAGTGACCGCACGCAGCCGACTCGGCGCGGAACGCATGAACCGGTTCTTCCCCTTCCGTCAGCTGCTTGATGCCGGCGCGCGGCTCGCCTTCGGAAGCGACTGGCCGATCGTCTCCTGCGATCCCTTCGAGGGGATCCGGGCCGCGGTCACCGGGCGCGACCTCGAAGGCCGGGTGCACCGGGCGGAGGACACGATTCCCGTCGAGGCGGCGATCGCGGCCTACACCACCGAGGCTCGGGCGTGCCTGGGCTGCCCGGGAGGTTCGATCGCGGCCGGCGAACCGGCGGATCTGGTGCTCCTGGACCGGGATCCGGTCGAAGTCGACTGGCATACGGACAAGAACCCCGAAGTCCTTGCGACGATCGTCGCAGGCAGGATCGTCCACGAACAGCGATGATGTCACCATGAGCGAAGAACTGACGCACTATGACGCCGAGGGCAACGCCCGCATGGTCGATGTCTCCGGCAAGCCGCCGATGGCGCGCGAAGCGGTGGCGGAAGCGTTCCTGGTCGCCGCGGCCGGCACGATCGACCGGGTGCTGGCGGGCGAGCTGCCCAAGGGCGAGGCCCTCGCGGTGGCCCGGGTCGCGGGCATCCAGGCGGCGAAGCGCTGCGCGGAGTTGATCCCCCTCTGCCATCCGCTGCCGCTGAATCATGCGGCGGTCGACTTCGAACGCGCTGCGCCGAACCGGCTGCGGGTGGTCGCGACCACGCGAACGATCGACCGAACCGGGGTGGAGATGGAAGCCTTGTGCGCCGCGTCGATCGCGGCACTCACCCTGTGGGACATGGTCAAGGGGGTCGACGCCGAATTGATGATCACCGACGTCACCCTGTGTTCAAAGACGAAGGTCGAGGTCTGATCGCGATGATGAGTGGTGGATGGTGGGTACACGAGGTGTACTACAACGGCGGAGCGGTTCAGCTGGGCTCCTGGATCTTCTGGGTGATCTTCTCGATCACCCTGCATGAACTGGGCCACGGCTGGGCGGCGATCTGGCAGGGCGACGACACGCCCCGCGAGACCGGTCACATGAGCTGGAACCCGCTGGTCCACATGGGCCCGTGGTCACTCGCGATGTTCGCGATCATCGGCATCGCCTGGGGCCTGATGCCGACCGATCCCTCGCGCTACCGCTGGGGACGCAAGGGACGCGTCGTGGTCGCCCTCGCCGGCCCGCTGGTCAACGTGGCCCTCGCGGTCCTGGCGCTGACCGCCCTCGCCTTCTGGGTGCGTTTCGGCACCGCAGGCAGCGCCTTTGATGAACGACTGCACGTCTTTCTCCTGACCGGTGGCATCCTGAACATCTTTCTCGCCGGCTTCAACCTGATCCCGGCCCCGCCGCTGGACGGTTCGCAGGTCCTCATGGGGCTCTCCGACCGGTTCTACCAGTGGTTCCACAACCCCCAGGTCCAGCAGTACGCCTTCTTTGCGATCATCGCCCTGTTCTTCATCCTGAACCTGGGCTCGATCGGCTACGCGCTGTCCTCAGACGCGTCCGTAGGGTATGTCCGGGCCCTGAGCTGGCTGCTGGGCGCCTCGGCTTGATAAGGACCCCCGGCTTCAGCTAGACTTTCCGATTCGCACCCACCCGCCGAGGTCGGCCGCACGGGCTCCCCGCCCCCACGGTCGAACGGCAGGTCGCGTTTCGTGATCGTCACGAGCGGACCGGTCGAGGCAGGTGCCTGCCAGGAGTTCACACATGGTTGTCATTCGCATGCAGCGCATGGGCCGAGCCCACCGCCCCTTCTATCGAATCGGCGTGATGGACAAGCGTTCCCCCCGCAACGGCCGCGTCATCGAAAACCTCGGTTGGTACGACCCCGTCCACACGATGGGCAAGGACAAGCCGGAATACCAGATCAACGAAGACCGCACCCGCTACTGGCTGAGCGTCGGCGCCCAGCCCAGCGACACGGTTCGGGACCTGCTTCGCAAGGCGGAGATCGACGCCAAGCCGGGCACCGCCTACGTCGCGGCACCCATGGAAGCAGCCGAGGCCGCTGAAGCCGCGGCCGAGTAAGACGCACTCCGGTTCGAACCCGCACGACCTCGAGGTGGACGCCAATGCCAACGCCTCCCAACAGAGTGGGTTCGGACAAGGACAGATCCCGTGAGCGCACCCCCCCGGCGCGTCCCATGCGGATCGACATCCTGACGATCTTCCCGGACCTGTTCGAGCCGACCCTCGGCACCAGCATTCCGGGACGGGCCCGCGAGATGGGCGCCGTGGAGTACGTGATCCACGACATCCGCGCGTGGGCGGACAACAAGCACCGGAAGGTCGATGATCGGCCGTTCGGTGGAGGACCAGGCATGGTCCTGATGTGCCAGCCTCTCGTCGATTGCGTCGAAGCAGTCGAGGCGATGGACGAACGGCCGGCGACTCGCGTGCTCCTCACGCCGCAGGGTGAACCCCTTCGGCAGGGACGCGTGGAGACCCTGGCGAGAACGGAGCGACTGCTCCTGATCGCCGGACACTACGAGGGGATCGACGAGCGTGCGATCGAAGCACTCTCGCCCCTCGAACTGAGCCTCGGGGATTTCGTCTGCTCCGGCGGCGAACTCCCGGCGCTCCTGCTCGTGGATGCGGTCGTCCGGCTCCTGCCGAACGTCCTCGGACACGAGCTCTCCGCGGCGGAGGATTCATTCTCCGCCAAGGACGAGTCGGGCCGTCCGCTCCTGGACTGCCCGCACTACACCCGCCCGCGCTCGTGGCGCGATCGGGAGGTTCCGGAGGTCCTGCTCGGCGGCGATCATGCCGCAATCGCGAGTTGGCGCCTCCAACAGATGAAGGATCGGACGCGCACACGGCGCCCCGACCTCGAGACACGCGACCCCTGAGCGGGCAGAAGCCACGACTCAAGTCGCGCCACCGGACGGTTCCTGATGGAACTGTGCGGGAGAACGGCGAACAGCCGGGATACCAGACCGATGAGCAACAACACCACTCCAATCGAGATCGTCGAATCCATCGTTGCCGACCAGCTGAAGGGCAATGATGACCTCCCCCTGATGGGCCCCGGTGACACCATTGATGTGCACTACCGGATCATCGAAGGCGAGAAGGAACGTGTTCAGATCTTCCAGGGCGTGCTGCTCTCGATGAACAACCAGGGCATCAACCGCACCATCACCGTTCGGCGCATCGTCGCCAACGAGGGTGTCGAGCGAATCTTCCCCCTGCACTCCCCGCGAATCGCCCGCATCGACGTGATTCGTCGCGGCGACGCACGGCGTGCGAAGCTCTACTTCCTGCGTGACCGCATCGGCAAGTCCCGTCGACTGCGCGACCAGCGCCGCGGCCAGAAGCACATCCAGGTCTGGGAACAGTCCCACGCCCAGAAGGTCGCCGAAGCCAAGCAGGCCGCGAAGGATGCCGAGAAGAGCCGTAACGAGGCCCAGGACGCGGCAAAGTAGGCCAGGCAAGTCGATTCGATGCGGGTAAGCCTCAGCAAGACATTCTCGTTTGAAGCCGCCCACTGGCTGCCCACGTTTCCCGAAGGACACAAGTGCCGCCGCATGCACGGGCACTCCTTTCACATCGACGTGATGGTGGAGGGTGATGTCCCCGAGGAGACGGGCTACCTCCTCGATTACGGGGAGATCAAGAAGGCGATCAGCCCGATCCACGACGAACTGGATCATCGATGCCTCAACGACATCGAGGGCCTCGAGAACCCCACCGCGGAACTGCTGGCCAGGTGGATCTGGAACCGACTGCATCCAACCCTGCCCCTGCTGGTCGAGGTCAACGTGCGGGAGACCTGCAGCAACGGCTGCACCTACCGCGGAGACCGCTGACGTGACGCTGCATGCGCTGCACGACGCGGCGGTGGTGGCGCGACTGGCCGGCGCGGACCCACCACTCTGTGAATCACTCGCCCTCTCGGTCGAGGACCCTTCCGAGGTGCTCTTCGCGTTCGTCGGTGACAACCCCCTTGCCCCCGACTGGCTGGTGGACCTGGATCTTCCGGGCGAACGCATCGCCTGCTGGAGCGGAACCCTCGATCACGATGCCGTCGCTGCAGGCGATCTCTTCGCCGCCTGCCCGCGCAACTGGATGCACCCCGGTCCGGAAGCCCTTGCGAGCCTGCTTGATTCGGTCATCCCGGGCCTGGAACGCAACGGGCGAAGTCTCTGCCTCTTCCCGCACGCACGCCACGTGCTCAGCGACGTCCAGGGTTCGATCAACCTGCTGAGGCAACGACGAAACACGCCGATCGAGGTCGCCCTGACCCCGTCCTCCATGCTGACGCCCTCGATGCTTGATTCCCTGGAGGACCACCTCGAGCGGTCCTTCGGCACGCTTGCGGGCGAATCTCCCCTGCTGTTCCTGCACGACGTGGTGATCGATGACACGGATGATCGCCTGCTGCCGGTACCCCTGGGATCCGGGATCCTCGACCAGGAGACGGTGCTTGAGGCGGTCCGAACCCACTGGCCACGCGAAAAACCGATCGTGGTGCTCGGAGAGGCCCTGGCCGAGCAGACCAGCTGGCTTGCTGGCGCCTGAGCGACTGTGCCCCCCTTGAGCGCCCCTCAACCCAGCTGAAGGAAGCCTGATTCCGCAGATTGCCGGGTCCGAGATCCCCTCGTAGACTCAAGAGGTCGTCGGAAGGAACCGACGTCTCTTCCGGAGGATCCGGCATGAGCTTGATTCCAAACCACCTGAACGGCCCACCGGCCCTGGATGCCCAGGTCCTGGTCCTCAATCGCGTCTACTCCGCGATCCGGATCATCGATGCCCGCAGGGCGTTCACGCTGCTGGCCAAGCAGATCGCCGAGGTGGTCTCCCTCGAGGACGGCACCTACCGCAACTACGACTTCCACTCCTGGGCCGACATCGCCGAACTCCAGCGCGAGTTCGAGGCTGAATCACACGAGTGGGTTCGAACTGCACGGCTCACCATCGCGGTCCCCAAGATCATCCGGCTCTTCGACTACGACCGCCGACCGGTTCAGGAGATCAAGCTGAACCGGCGGAACATCTACGCACGAGACGACAGTCGCTGCCAGTACTGCGGCAAGCGGCACTCGACCCGTGAACTCTCCCTGGACCACGTGGTCCCCCGCGTCCAGGGCGGGAAGGAATCCTGGACCAACCTGGTCTGTGCCTGCGTGAAGTGCAATGCCCGCAAGGGTGGACGCACGCCCGAGCAGGCCCGCATGCACCTCATCCAGAAGCCGCGCAAGCCGCGGCGCAACCCCGCGATCACCGTTCGAATCGGCAGCCCCCGCTACAACTCCTGGAAGGCGTTCCTGGACGAAGCGTACTGGACGGTCGAACTGGATTGAGTCTCGCGTCGGCGCGTCAGAACATGATCAACACGTTGAGGGTCATGATCACGGCATTGCTGAGACCGTGGGCGACCATCGGTGCGACCAACGATCCTCGCCACTCGCGCCCGATGCAGAAGGCCACCGCCAACGCTCCGAGCACGGGAACGAAGAGTATCCCCTGAGGGTGGATCACCGCGAAGATGAAGCTCGAGACCAGTGCACTGAGCAGGAAACTGAAGAACCACAACCACCTGCGCGAGATGTCGCGCAGGTAGCGATAGAGCACCCCGCGGAACATCGTCTCCTCGACGATCGGAGCGGCCACGCAGGCCAGCAGGTAGGTCAGGATGATGCCGGTCGCTCCGGAAGTGAGGCTCTCCTGGATGGGATGCGTGGGTTCCGGGGGCGCCCCGAACACCAGTGAATACAGGGCCGAAAGCACTGCAAAGCAGATCGCACCCACCAGGAGCAGTGGTATCGCCGCGGCGTAGGTGACGACACCCGCAAGGATCTCGATGAAGAATCGTCCCGGGACCAGGCCGATGTCCGCACAAACCCTGCTGAAGGAATAGCCACGCAGCAGCGGCCAGCCGAGGGCCAGGAGACTGAGGAAGAAGCCGGCAAGTCCAATCAGGAGGCCTGCATTGGGGGGGAGATTCAGATCAAGGACATTCATCAGGATGATTGATGGAACAGTTTGAAGGCCGATGAACAGCAGCAACCAGGCCGCGAAGGTCTCCATGTAGATGCTGCTGGAGGTGGATGACACCCGGAACCGGAACTTCAAGGTCTTGTTCATCATCAGGACGAACATCAGGATCAGGGCCACCAACCCGCTGAAGCCCATCACGAGGAACCAGACGATCACGCCCAGAATCGCGAAGGCGGCACGGTTCATCTGCGTCTGGATCCGTTCAAGTACCGCCGTGTCCTGGACGGCCCGGGCATGGAGCAGTTTCCCGAGGAATCCGAGGTCCTTTTCCAGCTCGCCCAATTGAACCTGGCTCAACGGAGTCGCCGCTTCTCCGGCGGCTTCGGCGAAGAGCAGTTCGCCGACGATCTTGAGCAGCTCGGGGTAGGACTCGGGCAGATCGGGAATCTCTTCGGCAGCCACGGACTCGTGGAGACGTTCAAGGGCCTGGACGCCGGCTTCGGGAGAACCCAGTTCACTGATCATGATGACGTAGCCAAGGCGTTGCCCGGGGTTGTCACTGATCTCCCAGGGCGCCACCTGGCCCTCGAGCATCGGCCCGGAGCCAGGGCTCAGGTCATTCAGGCCCAACAGCATCTTGGCCGCCATCTCGTCGGCACTGGATATCGAAACCGAAGCCGCCTGCTGGGTTTGGGGCGCCTCCATCATCGAAGAGATCAGGATCCAGAAGACAACCAGGCCACAGGTGAGCACCCAGGCCAGGGCATGCAGGAGGAGGCTGATGAAAGGCATCTGCTGCCGTGAAGCCGGGCTTTCGTCCAGTTTCCAGTTCGAAGGCGCTTCAGATTCGGGCAGTTCTGGGTCTGACATCCTTGCAGGGTACCTTCCCGGGCTCAGGAGGCGGGTATGGCGGCCAAACGCTTGACACCCCCAGTCCGCCCACTATCCTTGCCGATTCGCCTCGGTCCTTGCCGAGGAGTTCTCCATGCATGATACCCGCCGTGGCGGTGCATCCGACCAGTATCGGATCATCAAGCCGGCTGACAGGATCGAATGATGGCTCGTCAAACTTACTTCGCCAAGACCGGTGAACTCGAACGCTCATGGCACCACGTCGACGCCGACGGGCAGATCCTGGGTCGCATGGCGACCGAGATCGCGACGATCCTGATGGGCAAGCATCGCCCCGAATACACCCCCCATGTCGATTCCGGCGACCACGTGATCATCACGAACGCCGCGAACATCGTCATGACCGGCAAGAAGGCCGAGCACAAGACCGTCCAGTCCTTCAGCGGTTACCCCGGTGGACTGACCGTCAAGACCTATGAACGCGTCATGAAGGAGCACCCCGAGCGAATCGTCCAGAAGGCGATCACTCGCATGCTTCCCAAGGGACGCCTCGGCCGACAGATGGCCAGCAAACTGCACGTCTACGCCGGTTCGGAACATCCGCACCAGGCACAACAACCCCAACCCCTCGCGATCGGCGCCTGAGTGAGTCACTCCGGAAGCACGGAATCGTTTCGAGCACACGCATGAACGAAGAGCCAACCAACGAACTGCACGACGAGACCCCGACCGACATGGCCGCGGAATCGTCACCCACCACCACTGCTCCGGTGATCGAAGCACCCGCCGAACCCGAACCGGTGCAACGCGCCGTTTCGCAGGAATCGGATGCGCACGGTTGGTGGCGCGGAACCGGTCGTCGCAAGACGGCAGTGGCCCGAGTCCGCATCAAGGCGGGTTCCGGCAGCTTCAAGGTCAACGAACGTGACCTCGAGGACTACTTCACGGAAGACCGTGACCTGAAGAACATCAGGAACGTCCTCGACAAGACCAACACCTCCGGTTCGCTTGAAGTCCATGTCCGCGCCCACGGCGGCGGCTTCATGGGACAGGCCGGCGCGGTGATCCTGGGACTTGGTCGCTCGCTGCTGAAGTATGACGCCTCGCTGGAACCGATCCTGCGCGCCAACGGCTTCCTCACCCGGGATGCTCGTCAGGTGGAACGCAAGAAGTACGGTCAGCCCGGTGCCCGCAAGCGCTTCCAGTTCTCGAAGCGTTAAGAAGAACTTCCGACCGAACGGTCGTGCGAACACGCCTCCCGATCGGGAGGCGTGTTGTCATTGCGGACGTGCATGTGCTTCAACCGCGGTCGGAGCCGGAACGATGGAGGATCCGAAGGGCGCCTGCCAGTTCAACGGCGAGGGACCGGCTCGATCGATCGAAGCGGGTGGAGAGCTCCTGCATGGTCATGGCCTGATCCAGACCTCTTCCGAATCGAGCGATCACCAGCGCCCTCTGGTCGGGGCCAAGTCGCTCCAGGCGCGCCTCGAGCCTGGAGGCGAGACCCAGCACCCGGAAGCGCTCGAGACCGGCCCACAGGTCGCCAGCAACGACAAGGCCATGGTCGGGGCTGCGGCCGGGAGCACCTCGCTCCAGGAGGGCGATCTGCTTGTCGGTCTCGAGGGCGACTCGACGATCGAGTCGGGGTTCGATCTCGCCACGAGCAGATGGATCGAACTGCTCGAGGATCGCCCCCACCACGTCGATGCAGAATGCCAGCCAACCGCCGAGCTGGTTCGGCTTCAGCTTCGTGATCGAACTGGACAGATGCTGTTCAACCCTTGCGATGGCGGCCCCGAGCACCGCCTCGCCGATGCGCCGGCGAAGGCTGTCGGCCCGACGAAGGCGGGTCTCGATCTCGTCGAGTCGACCGACCGGAGGGATCCGTGGCAGCACATCGATCAGCCTTGCGGCAATGCGCGACTGGAGGTTCATCGCAGGCAGGATCAGGGTCTCGGGTGCATCGCTGGTTTCGCGAAGCGCATGAACCTGCTCAAGGAGCGTGCCGCCTCGAGGCTCGACCGTCCGTCGGTGCACCACGTCACGCGCTCCGAGCAGAACGTGCTCGGCATCAGCCTGATCGAAGGCCGGCAGATCGATCCAGCTGGGGCGAAGTCCACGCAGTCGATCCGCACGAGCCTCGGCAGCGATCCGGCGGATCGAAGGCGTGCTGCGTCCGAGGCGCTCGGCGAGCTGCGAGGAATCAAAGCCCCGTTCGATCCCCTCGAGCACCAGCCGTCGCTCACGTCGGCGCACCCTGCCCCCCACGCCCCGAACGGGACCTCGTTCACCGCGATGCCTTCGGATCAGCTGCCTGATGGTCTCGTGGGCACGGGTGCTTTGGGAAGCGATCTCCAGTGCGGCCTGGTTGAGCGATTGCCCCGAGGCCATGAGGCTCCGGGCTCGATCGAGGAATCGACGTTCCTCTTCGGGGCTGATACGCGTGAAACCCGCTGCTTGATGCAGTCGACCCGAAGTGCGTTCCCGAAAGGCCTTGAGGGTTCCATGCAGGATTCCCAGTCGAAGTTGACCATCTGCAAACCTGATCTGGCGGAAGACCAGCCCGTCATTGCGCCATCGCTGCACGGTCCGCACCGAAACCCCCAACGCAGCGGCCGCCTCGTGCATGTCCAACGCACCATCGGGGTCCTCAGTGGCATCGATGGGTGCATGTTCGCTGGCCCGCTGGACGAGGATCGCCAGATCCCGTCGGAGAACACCACCCTTGATGGGAAGGGTCTCCTCGGCACCTCGGTCCCCGGTCAGGCGCCAGAGCACGAACTCCACCGGATAGCTTGAATCAGGATCGATCTCGAGGATCAGCTCCTCGGCGGACCTGAGGGTGTCCTGACAGCGGGTGATCTCGGCGTGTTCAAGCGATTCGAGAATCGACTGGATCGTCTGGGTGTGCAGGACCGCGGTGCGCGGCATGAGTCAGCACTCACCATGAAACGGAAGTGCATTCGCATCAGCGCCCGCCAGGGACAGGAACCGCTTCAAACCCAGTCGGGCACGATCATTCAGATCGAACCTGAGATGCTCGACCAGGTAACGGCGGGCCAGTTTGACCGACCAGCCATGAGCGGGCGCATGCAGGGCGGCCACCTGGTCGATGCGGAAGGCATTGCGAAGCCGGGTGCGATCAAGCAGTACGGCCGCCTGCTTGATGCGGGCGAACTGTTCATCGGTTCGCTCGGCGCGACACAGCCAGGTCGCGAAGACGAACGGCAGTCCCGTCAGTTCGAACCACGCTTCGCCGAGATCGATCTCCAGGCGCTTGAAGGATTCGGGAACCGGACTCGTGACCACCTTGTCCCCGATGAGCAGCAGCGCATCGACACCGTCCGGCGGCTGGACCTCGCCATGAGCACCACGGGCATCGAAGTAGACGAGTTCAGGTTCGACGCCGTGCTGCTCCCGCAGCAGGATCCGCAGCAGTTCGACCGAGGTGTGGCTGTCCCGGTCACAGGCGACCCGGGAGATATGTCGCACGGGAACGCTCGAGTAGAGCCTGACGGTCAGGGTGGGACCCTCGCAACCCAGCATGCCGACCGGGACCACCTCGAGTGGTACCGGACAACGGATCAGGTCGATCGAGGAACACAGCGCCAGGTCCACCTGGTTGGTTTCGAGCAATCCGACCTGGTTGGCGGGGATGTCCGTGAGAACCCGGACCGAGTTCAATCGTTCCAGGCCGGCGATCAAGGGAACGGTGTTGAGGTAGTCCACTGCACCGATGGTGAGGGTCAGGGGTGGAACACGTTCCGTCGGGGGATCAAGAAGCGACTCTGCCTGTGTCATCACATGAAGTCTAGCCCGGAATCGGGGCCGATGACGGTCTGGCCCGCACACATCCGGTCATCCAGCTGCGGTGGCTGATCGATCGTCGAACTCGACCTGCTGGCTGCAGGGTCGCACCAGCGTGCCCCCGCCTTCAGCGAGGTAGGTCCGGGGGACATTGCCCCCCAGGCATGCCAGGAGCTGGTGAGGAATGATTCCCGCCCGCGCAGCGACCCGGGACAGGCTCACCAGGGAATCCTGCTGCTCGGAGACCAGCACGACCCCAGACTGATCAAGTGGCTCACTGGGATCGAGATCCCCGAGATCCACGACCAACTGGTCCATGTTCATCATTCCGACCACCGGCACGGCACGAAGTCCGTCACGCACCTCGACGAGCACCCGGTGTGGATCCTTCGGGTCGACGCAGCTCGAGGGATACCCGTCCGAGTAGCCGACGGGTATCAGCCCGAGTCGGGTCGCCCGCGGCGTGGTCCAGCGGGATCCGTACCCGACGGTCACCCCCGCCTTCACATCACGGACCTGGATCAGGGAGCTCGTCCAACCGACCGCTCCGCGCAGGCCGACTTCGGTGGCCTGTCGTCCGTCGAGGTCGCCGGGAAGCGACCCGGTCCAGCCCAGCCCGATTCGTACGACATCACGACGCTCTTCGGGCGAGCTGAAGCACGGTCCGGTACTCGCGGCATGAATCTCCACGCGAGGCGGCAGCAGATCCGTGATCTCGGCCAGAACCTGTTCGAATCGCGCCGACTGCTCGGCGATGACATCGGGTTCGTTGGAACTGAAGTGGGTGAACACGCCACGAAGCCTGAGGGATCGAGCTTCTCGAACACCCTCGATCACCGTTTGGGCCATGTCGGAGTGGACGCCAGCCCGTCCCATGCCGGTATCGATCTCGACGTGGACCGGCAATGTTCGTCCCAGCCGAATGCTCGAAAGCATGGCGAGCTGATCCAGGTCGGTGACCACCAGCTCAAGTCGTCCCACGGAAAGCATGCGGGCGATTGCCGGGTCTTGCGGCAGCTCCCGGGTGGGCATCAGGACCAGAATGCGTGCATTGGCCGAGACATCCTCGATTTCGGCGGCCTGGGCAGGGGTGAAGACAGCCAGCATCTGGGACCCGGCCTCGATGAGGGTGCGGGCCACCCGTCGCGCTCCCAGGCCATAGGCGTCTGCCTTGACCACGGAGCAGATCCTGGTCCGGGAACCAACCACGTGACGAATCGCGTGTAAATTACCCGCGACAGCGTCCAGATCGACTCGAATGTGGCTTGTGTGGCGCATGCAGTCCGTTGCACTCCCACTGTTTGTATCAGGAGACAGTCGACCATACCATGGCAGGTCTCGGGTCGCCGTTTCCCCTCAGGCCATCCCGAATGTCGAGCCCGTCGCTTGAGACCGGCCACGAGAGCGCGAACGCCAGCTTTCGGACGATTCGACGGGCGCCCCCCAACCAGACGGACTCAACAACGACCATGACCAACAGCTCCGAAACCGAAGCCGACGCAGCAAAATCAAGTGACAAGGGCAAGACCAAGAAAAGCAAGCCCCAGGCGGAGCCGAAGATCGATGCCGCCGAGACGTTCAACATGGACGTCAAGTTCGAGGACCTCGGCCTCGAGGAAGATGTCCTGAAGGCGATCAACGATCGGGGTTTCGAATACCCCACCTTGATCCAGGCCAGGATGATCGCCCCCGCGCTCGAAGGGCGGGACGTGCTCGGCCAGGCCCGAACCGGAACCGGCAAGACGGCGGCCTTCGGACTGCCGGCACTGGGCCGACTGAAGAAGGGCACCAAGTTCGGTGCGTTGATTCTCGTTCCAACTCGTGAACTGGCGATCCAGGTCACCGCTGAACTGCGCGAGTTCGCAACGTATTCGAAGCAGCGAATCGTCGCGGTGTACGGTGGGCAGAAGATCAAGTCCCAGGCGGACAAGCTGGAGAAGGGCCCCGAGATCATCGTCGGCACACCCGGCCGCGTGATGGACATGCACAACCGAGGCCTGCTTCCCTACAACTCGATGCAGATCGCGATCCTCGACGAGGTGGACCGGATGCTCGACATCGGTTTCCGCGAGGACATCCGGAAGATCCTCGGCAAGATGCCGAAGACCCGGCAGACGATCTTCGTCTCCGCCACGATCTCCGACGAGATCGAGAAGCTCGCTCGCAGCTACATGAAGAACCCGGAGAAGATCGTCACCACCGGGAAGAGCCTCACCGTCCAGCAGGTCGGTCAGAGCTACATGAGTGTCGAGCGCTGGGACAAGGCCAGCCTCCTCATCCACCTGATCAAGCAGGAGGAAGCCAGCCTCACGCTGGTCTTCTGCAGGACCAAGCGAACGGTCGACCAGGTCCAGATGAAACTCTCCAGGGCTGGAATCGACGCCCACGCGATCCATGGCGACATGGTGCAGGGCAAGCGGAACCGGGTCATGCAGACCCTGAGGGACGGTGATCTTCACGTCCTGGTCTGTTCCGACCTCGCCGCTCGTGGGCTCGATGTCGACGGGATCTCCCACGTCATCAACTACGACCTCCCCGAGGATCCGGAGATCTACATCCACCGGGTGGGTCGAACCGCTCGCGCCGGACGCGACGGCATCGCCTACAGCTTCGTCTCACCGGATCAGGGTGACCTGCTCACCGCGATCGAGATGCTCGCCAACATCGAGATCCCCCTCAAGGTCTTCCCGGAATTCAAGCCGGGCCAGGTTCCTTCGGATGTCCGCGCACACCGCGAACACGAGAAGACCAAGAAGGAACAGGAGATCAAGAAGAAGAACCGATACGCGATGCCGGACAAGGTCGATCCAAGCGATGAGCGCAAGTTCCCCGGTGGCGTGGTCCCGATGAAGATGCCACCCAAGCGCATGATGGGACGAACCCGCTCCGGCAGACGTTGAACGTGAAGGCCGCGATCAACATCAAACCGGAAGTGAGCGAAGCTCTCGCCGAAGGCCGACCGGTCGTGGCACTCGAGACCGCGGTGCTCACCCATGGACTGCCGCGAACGTCGCTGGGCATGACCCCGCGCCTGGTCAACGGACAGGATGATGACGCACGCCGAGCCAGGCAGACCTGCTGGGGCGCGGAGACGTCACCTCATGAGTGGAATGATGGAAGACCCGTCAACCTCGAAGTGGCCCGCCTGGTCGAATCGACCGTGCGAAGCCAGGGCGGAGTACCCGCCACCATCGCCGTCATCGATGGAATCCTGCAGATCGGGCTTGATGACGCAGCACTCGAGAGCCTGGCATCGATGGATCATGCGACCAAGTGCTCGACACGCGAACTGGGCATGGTCATGGCGCGCGGGGGCTGTGGAGGCACCACCGTCGCAGGCACGCTGGCCTCGGCCCATGCAGCGAACCGACAACTGCGCGGTCAAAACCTCCCCCCCATCGAGGTCTTCGCGACCGGTGGCATCGGGGGTGTTCACCGCAACTGGGGCAGGACCGGGGATGTCTCCTCGGATATTCCCGCCCTGGCGGAGACGCCGATGGTCGTGGTCTCCGCCGGCGCGAAGGTGATTCTCGATCTTCCTGCGACCCAGGAAGCCTTCGAGACCCAGCGCATACCGGTCCTGGGCTGGCTGACGGATCATTTCCCGAGATTCACCGCTCCCGGCCTTCCTGAGGCCCGTTCGCTTCCCCGTTTCGAGCGACTCGAGGATGTGGCGGCAGCCTGCAGGGCCCACTGGGGACTGCTGGATCGACCCCAGGGCGTACTGCTGGCCAACGAGATCCCGCAGGGGCTGGGGCTTGATCCCGAGAAGCTCGAGAAAAAGGTGTTGCACGCGGTCGCGGATGCCGAGCAGCGAGGCATCGGTGGAGCCGATCTGACGCCATTCCTGCTCGGCAGCCTTGCCGAATCCACCAGCGGCGAAGCGCTCGATGCGAATATCAGCCTCCTGTGTTCAAACGCAGCGCTGGCAACCCGCCTCGCAGAAGAATTCATGAAGCGAACATGACCGCCCCAAACGACGAGTCATTTGACAGTTTCAGGCTTGATTGCTCCAATCAGACCATCAGCCGGGCATGCCATACGGTCATTGCCACTGGCGGATGCACGTACAGAACGACCGAGTGAGGATTGCACAAGCAATCAACAGCCGCACCCGGGGCTGCTCAAGCGATCCCATAAAACCCAGCACGCTCATTCACTTCATCTGAGACGTGCGCGGACACCCTCGATAATGCCCAAGGCCAGCGGAATACTCCAGCTTCAGAACGGCGCAGATGCGCGCTTGCGACAGCTTGGCGATGGCTTGGTCGAAGCCAAGGACGACCCCTTCATTCCCTTGAGCCTCGAGGAAGTGACCGAATTCAGACCCGCACTCCAGATGACGGTGGAGGTGGTCGAACGCAAGGCGAAGCGACGTCGACGCGGAGGTGGCGGTCGACCGGTCCGCATGGTGGCCGAGGAGATCATCGAGATCGAGGGAATCCCGACCGATGAGTTCGCCAATCGCAAGCGGTTCGAGGACCTGACCGCAATCGATCCGCAGCCGCGAATGACCCTGGAACACGACGGTTGTGCACCTGCATGCAGGCTCATCGACATGTTCTGTCCGATCGGGTTCGGTACTCGTGGGCTGATCGTCGCACCTCCCAAGGCAGGCAAGACGATTCTCCTGCAGAACATCGCCTTCGGGATAAAGAACAACCACCCCGACGTGGAGCTGGTTGCGCTGCTCATCGACGAACGCCCCGAGGAAGTCACCGATTTCCGTCGCAACGTTCCAGCGCATGTCCTTGCCTCGAGCAATGACGAGGACACCGAAAAGCACATCGCCATGGGCATGCTTGCCATCGAAAGAGCACGGCGCATGGTCGAGGCGGGACAGGACGTGGTCGTCCTGCTGGATTCGATCACCAGACTCGGCAGGGCCTTCAACAACTCGAAGAAGTACGCCTCAAGCGGACGAACGATGTCCGGTGGACTCGATGCCAAGGCCCTTGAGGTTCCGAAGCAGCTCTTTGGATCTGCAAGGAAGGCGGAGGAGGGCGGAAGCCTCACCATCATCGCCACCTGCCTGGTGGACACCGGCTCCCGGGCCGACCAGGTCATCTTCGAGGAGTTCAAGGGCACCGGGAACATGGAATTGATCCTGGACAGCTCGATCTCGGAGAAGCGCATCTACCCGGCGATCAACCTGGCGGCTTCCGGAACCCGAAAGGAAGACCTCCTGATGGGTGACGAGGAACTCAAGACGGTCACCGCCCTCAGGCGTCGACTCATGAGCATGAAGCCCGCAGTTCAGGTGGAGCAACTGCTTAGAGCCCTCGAGCGGTTCAAGACCAACGAGGACATGGTCAAGGGCTGATGGCTGCCATGGTCACAGAAACCTGATCCGGCTGGACAGGTGGCCGCCAAACGGCCAAACTAACCCGTCGTGATGGGAGGACTTTCCGATGCCAGAAGGCTCAAGCAGATCAAACAACGTACGCGCAGGAGCATTCATCCTTTGCGGACTCGCAATCGGTATCTCCGTGTTCATCATTCTTTCCGGATGGAACCCGTTCCAGGTGAGGAAGAGCTACACCGTTCGGTTCACGGTCGAACAGGGCGTGGACGGTCTTGCCGCAGGAAGTGACGTGAAGGTCGGCGGCCTTCTCAAGGGCATGGTGACCGGCATCTCGCCGCAATTCGCCAAGAACGATTCCAAGGTCCAGCAGCTCGAATCGATCCTGGTCGACTTCGATGTCGATTCCGACGTCACACTCTGGAGCAATGCCTCGGTGACCCGCTACATGCCCCTGCTCGGCGGTGGCGCATGGTTGAACTTCGACAGCGTCGGCTATCCCAAGGGAAAGGACTACAAAGGCGGCAAGCTCCTTGAACCGGACGGCGAACTGCAGGCCAACGTCACCGGAGGCATACTGGCGACCCTGCTCGGCCCCACCGACGCAGAAAGGACCAGCGAAGCGCTCAAGAACATCGACAGTTTCACCGCATTCCTCACCGACATCCCCAAGGCCTGGAACGAGGATGTCGTGCCGATGCTGGAGAACGCGAAAACCATGGTCGCAAGCCTTCGAGGCGACTACGGGGAGTGGTCCAAGAAGATCACGACCTTCCTTGCCCGAGCCGACTCCGCCGCACTCAAGCTCGACGGCACCCTCGACGACATCCCCCCGCTGCTGGCCAGCGCACAGAAGGATCTCGATCACGTGGGCGAGATACTCGACGAGAATGCGCCGAAGATCTCGGAGACCATGGACAACATCGTGGTGATGAGCCAGGACGGCAAGGTGATCATCTCCGATTTCCGGACCGACTCGCTGGTCAAGATCAACCAGATCCTCGCGACCGGCGAGAAGGGCATCGATTCACTGACCGACTCGCTCAACCGGATCGACGCGGAAATCGCTTTGCAGATCCCCAGCATCTCAATGATGCTCTCGAACCTGCGACAGGCGAGTGCACAGTTGAAGCTGACGGCCCTCGAGGTGCGAAGAAGTCCGTGGAAGCTTCTCTACACGCCGAGCACCACCGAAGTCGCTCACGAGAACCTCTACGAATCCGCGCGAAGCTTCGTGATGGCCACCAATGAACTCGAATCGGCATCCCTCGCGTTTCGCGAGGTCTTCAAGGTCGATCCCGGGATCCTCGAACGTCAGCCGGAGCTGAAATCCGAGGTCGAGAAGTACGTCTTCGATGCGCTTGATCGTTTCAAGAAGGCGCAGGAACGACTCTTCTCCGAAATCGTTGACCAGAAGTGATGCATGCATGAGGTCACCCTCATTCGTGCTTCCTGCCTGACGATCGTGTCCGACCTGAAGAGCCACAGGTGATTTTCGTGAGTGCATCCGGAACCAGACAACGCAGCAACTACTGGGCCGGAGTGGTGATCGTCGTCCTCGCGGCCATCTGCCTCATGTTGATGGCACGGATCTCCCACAACCGCAAGAATCCTTCGAACATGATTGAATACAGTGTTGTGTTCAACCTCAGCTCGGGGGTGAATGGGGTGTCTCCAGGATCGCTGGTCTACTACGGCGGTATCGAAGTGGGCATTATCGAGGGGGTTGCCTACAAGAACGGGACCCTCACCGTGAAGACCCTTGTCCAGAACAAGTTCCGCCTGCACCCGGGTGCGATGATCATCCGCTCGGAATCGCTCATCGGAGGTCAGGCCTCCTTCGTGATCGTCTCGACCGGAAACAAGGACAAGAGCCCTCTCCCCAACGGCGCCAGCATCATGGCCGCCAAGAATGAAGATGGTGCGCGAAAGATCGTGGGCCAGGAGAACGCAGATCACCTGAAGCGGATTCGAGATGCCATCAGCAGGTTCGAGGACGACTACGGAGACGTTTCCATGAGTCTCGACGGGTTCCGAGACACCAGGAACGAGATCGAGCAGTTCACCGCTGAAGTGCGCTCGGACGTCGAGACATGGACACCCACGATGGAGACCATGCAGACGCGCCTTGACTCCATTGGCCCCAGAGTCTCGACCGCGGGCGAGGATCTCGCCGGGGTGAATGAATCAGCCGGCAGGATGATCGAGGACGTGGACCGACTGAGGCTCCTGTTCACCGACGAACGCTTCGAGACGCTCAAGAACGATCTCGAGCTGGCGATGACCAACTACGAGAGCCTCTCCAGCACGTTCAACGAAGAGATCGTCCCGAAGACCAAGTCGATCATGAAGGCGATCGAAGACTCCGAAGCCAGGGGCAAGCAGACACTCGCGGAGCTTCAGCGCATGGCCGGTGAAGGCCGTGGCACCATGCAGATCTTCGTCGCCAACAGCACCCTCGCCGCGCAGGAACTGATCCTCGCCCAGGACGAGATTCTCAGCACCCTTGGATTGAGTCTTCTCGAACGCCCCACGCAGCTGGACCTCGAGCTCATGATCCGCGAGGAAGCACTCGAGATGTGGGCTCGAACCGCGACCAGGATCCATCTGCTCCTGGGGGCAGTGGAGTCGCTGGACATCGATTCAGACGAATCCAAAAGAGCCGAAGAGATCCTGCAACGACTGCGCGGCGAACTCCAGAAGACACTTGATGACTACCTGGCTGTACAGAAGCGAATCTTCAATACGGCCGAGCCACCCGATCCTGAAGATCGATGATCGAGATCAGCGATCTTCAGGATCCTCGACTGGATGACTACCGCGACCTCAGGGATGCGGATCTTCGAGGCGCGAGAAGGCTCTTCACGGTCGAGTCACTTCGCGTGGTGCGTCGATTCCTTCGCAGCGGATGGCCGGTGGAGTCCCTCCTGCTCGAACCGGACGCTGCACGGCGGCTGTCATCGGAACTGGACGGCGTGGCGGAAGAGGTTCCGATCTACCTTGCGCCGGAGAATGCGTTGCGATCGATCTCGGGGTATGGATTCCACGGGGGGGCACTCGCCCTGGGACGTCGAGATCCCCGACCAACGGGGATGGCCGGCCTCGAGGGGATCCTCGAGCGGCCACGCCTGACGATCGTGGCCGCCGAAGGCGTGGTCCATGTCGACAACATGGGCAGTCTCTTCAGGAATGCCAGCTGCCTCGGAGCGGATGCCGTGCTGCTTTCACCGACCTGCGCGGACCCCCTGCTGCGCAAGACCGTGAGGATCTCGACCGGCAGGGTGTTCTCGCTGCCCTGGTCCTTCATGGACCCATGGAACGAAAGCCTTGAGCGCCTGAAACAAGAACACGGTTTCAAGGTCATCGGCTTCGACACCCATGCCAAATCGCGTTCCATCGACATGATGCAGTCGGCGGATCGCGTGGTGCTGCTGTTCGGGGCGGAAGGCAGAGGGCTGGAGGATGAGACGATCGAGACGTGTGACCAGCTCTGCGAGATACCGGTCCGACCCAGCGAGGATCAGGAGGATGATGCCTCAATCAACGTGGCGGTCGCTTCAGGCATCGCCCTGCACGAACGTTTTCGCCGGATCAGGCTGGGCGATGATCTCGATTGAAGGTGCCTCGGTTGCCATGGAGGATGACCAGATGACCTCTCCGGTCTTGTCATCGGTGCGCTGGATGTCGGCACCAAGAGCCGCAAGCTGCTTCTCCATCTGCACGTACCCACGATCAAGGTGGTAGACGCGCGTGACGACGGTCCGCCCCTTCGCCACCAGTCCGGCGATGACCAGGCAGGCCGATGCACGAAGATCACACGCCATCACCTGGGCACCGACCAGCCCCGGCACGCCCTGGATGACGACCGTCGGCCCCTGCCGGGTGAACTGCGCACCCATCCGGGTCAGCTCCGCGACGTGCATGAACCGTTCGGGGTAGATCTTCTCGGTGATCACGCTGTTGCCATCAGCCAGGCAGAGCAGGCTCATGAACTGGGCCTGCAGGTCCGTTGGGAAACCGGGGTGCGGTTGCGTGGTGAGCACCGCAGGCTTGAGTCGACGATCGCTGGTCACGCGTACGGTCGCTTCCGAACAGCAAGGTCCGCCGTCGAGCCGTTCAACGCGGATGCCGACCTGATCCATCACATCCAGCGCGGCGAGCAGGCTGTCCCAGGGAAAGCGCTCGAGGACGATCTCTCCGTTCGTGGCGGCTGCCGCGATCGCCCAGGTACCGGCGACGATTCGATCAGGCATGACCGAATGCGTGGTTCCCTTGAGTTCCTCGACGCCGTCGATCACCAGTCTCGGACTTCCGGCGCCCTCGATCCGTGCGCCCATGGCGTTCAACATGTTCGCCAGGTCGACGATCTCGGGCTCGCAGGCAGCTGACTCGATGACGGTGGTGCCTTCGGCCAGAACCGCGGCGCTCATGATGTTGGCGGTGCCGGTCACCGTCGACCCGAACGGACCCCCCAGGAAGATCGTGGCACCCTTCAAGCGATCGGCTTCGGCGACGATGTCGCCGTTCTCCAGGCGGATCCGCGCGCCAAGCTGTTCGAGCCCGCGCAGATGGAGGTCGATCGGACGATGTCCGAACGCGCATCCTCCGGGCATCGAGACCCTTGCCTTGCCACGGCGGGCGAGCATCGGACCGAGAACGCAGATCGAACCACGCATGGTGCTGACCACGTCGTATCGCGCGTGGCAGAGGGTGGGATCCTTGACGAAGAGCTCCATCGCGCCGGATTCGTCGGTGCATGTCACACCGAGCTCGCCGAGAAGGCGGACCATCTTGTCGATGTCGCTGAGTTCCGGAACGTTCTGAAGCGTGAGGGTGTAATCCGCAAGCAGGGAAGCGGCCATGAGTGGCAGCGCCGCGTTCTTGGAACCGTCGACCTTCAGTTTTCCTGCGAGCCTCGCGCCACCATTGATTTCGAATTGATGCATTGAGCGCCTCGTCCTTGAGAGCCGGTGTTTGTTCAATCGCCCGATAACCAGTCCGGGGGTCTTGTAATGATTCTAGCTGGAGGGACTGGATCGAACCGGTCCCCAACTTACCCCCTGCACAACCGGTACTCGTGGAACAGAGTCAAGCCTGTACCCAAGTTACCCGATTCGATCATTTGGACAGGCCAAGCTGAATCGTACGGTCCTGTTTGGAAGGCTAACCCTCGATTCGGGGAGAAAATACCATGCGAAACAACTTCAAGCCCATCTTCGGCGCCACCTGCTTGGCGATCCTCGTCGGAGGCGTATACGCCTACCCGACCCCACTCTCCCCCAGCAACACGACCGAGGAGGAGAATCCTGAATCGATCACCCTCACCGGGGTGGTCCGGGACTTCAAGGAACGATCCGTGGAAGGTGGACACCCGGATTTCGAGAGTCGACCTGACGGCGGGTTCGGTCTCTACGGCCAGAACATCGCCGTGGACATCGGCGAGGACGAGAAGCCCGTGTTCACCGGCAGCGGCCGCAAGCTACGACGCCAGTACAAGGACTCGGCAGGCAATCCGATCTGCTGGACGCTGTTCGACGAGGATATGGGCGACATGCTCGGTCGATGGGGAAGCTACGACTCCGGTGGCATCGAGTCGTCATCCTCCTATGACGTCTGGTTCAACGACGTCCTCGGTTCCAACATGTCCCGCACGTTCGATCTCACCCTCGACAAGGCCGCGGACGGTTCCTACGTGTTCGACAGCAACGAGTCGGAATGGTGCCAGCTTCTCAATGGGTTCTTCCCCATCGAGAACCAGCTGTTCGGGAACTCGGCGGCTGCATCGGGCGCACCCGATCGCAACTTCCACTTCACGTTCGAGCTTCACACCGAGTTCACCTACAACGAGGATGACAGCCAGGTCTTCACGTTCCGTGGTGACGACGACGTGTGGGTCTTCATCGACGGCAAGCTGGTGATCGACCTGGGCGGCGTCCATGGAGC
Organism: Phycisphaerales bacterium; assembly: GCA_029246705.1. Classification (GTDB taxonomy): domain Bacteria; phylum Planctomycetota; class Phycisphaerae; order Phycisphaerales; family SM1A02; genus JAKVBQ01. The sequence goes on from JAQWMQ010000035.1 coordinate 219,781, forward strand.
CGAATCCCAGACCGTCGACATCGACCGCCTGGGACTGACCAGCGGCGAGACCTACCGTCTCTGCTTCTTCTTCGCGGAACGACACCGAACCCAGTCGAACTTCCGCATCCAGACCAATCTGAAGCTTGATACGGTCGATCTGCCCACCGTCACCGCAGCCTACGATTGATCCTCGAGCCATCGAGGAAGCCCATCGAAGAGAGAGAGCCCCGAGCCTCGTCGAGAAACCTCGGCGAGGCTCGGCTCGTTTACCCGGGCCGGGCTCCTGCTAGAATCACGTGATGACCACTGAGCCAGCACCACGACTGCTTGATCCCGTCCTCCCCGATGTCCAGATGAACCTGGTCAAGCCGACCGAGCCCGTGATCGGGCGGGTCGTGAGCAACCGGAACTGCATGCGAGGAAAGAGCGCGAGTTTCGTCCGTCACATCGCGATCGACGTGTCCGGAACCCCTCTCGAAGGCACATTCCATGCCGGGCAGGCCTTCGGCGTGGTTCCGCCGGGAACCGATGAAAAGGGACGGGCCCACAAGGTGCGGTTGTATTCGATCGCCTCCCCCACCTCTGGTGAGGATGGTGAAGGCCGGATCCTCTCGACCACCTGCAAGCGGATGATCGATGAGTACCAGCCACAGACGCCCAAGGACGACCAGGACCGAAACGACCTGGTGCTCGGAGTCTGCAGCAACTACCTCTGCGACCTCAAGGAAGGCGACGAGGTGCTGGTCACCGGGCCTTCCGGCAAACGGTTCATCCTGCCCGCCGAACCAGAGGCCCACGACTACCTGTTCCTTGCGACAGGGACAGGCATCGCTCCCTTCAGGGGCATGCTGATGGATCTCTTCAAGGGACCAGACGGTCCGACCCAGAGCCAGATCCACATGGTCATGGGTGTGGGATACACCACCGATCTCCTCTACGACGACGAGTTCCGGGAACTGGCCGAGAACCATGCCAACTTCCACTACCACACCGTCATCAGCCGGGAGATCCAGCCGGACGGCACCAAGGGCGGCTACATCCACCACTACCTCGACCGGCAGGTGCAACTCCACGAATCGATGCTGCAGTCGGACCGAACCCTCATGTACCTCTGCGGGCTTGCAGGCATGCAGATCGGCGTGTTCCAGCTGCTTGCGAAACTTGGCCTGGGAACACCCTACCTGAAGGTGAAGGACGAGCTTGCGGACGTCTTACCGGATGACTGGACCAGCCAGCAGATCAAGCGGTTCGTCCGCCCGACCCACCGCTGCATGCTCGAGGTCTATTGATCCGTCGATCGAACCACTGAGACCGGGTCAGTCCGGCGTGGTCATCCCGTGCGCGTCGAGGAGTTCATTGAGGAGTTCCTCCTCGATCATCTCCAGTTCCAGCACGTGCTCGCGGATCGATCGATTGTTGGCGAAGGATTCCTTCGCGATCTTCGCCGCAGTGTCGTACCCGAGCTCCGGTGCGAGCTTGGTGCAGAGCATCAGGCTTCGCTCGACGAACCCCGCTGCGTTGTCGATGTTCACATCGAGATCCTTGATGCATCGGTCGTTGAAGATTCGCGAGACGTTCGCAAGGAGATTGATCGATTCGATGAGGTTCGTCGTCATCATCGGCATGGCCACGTTCAGCTGGAGGATCGAACCGACCCCACCAAGTCCGCCGGCGGTGATCGCAGCATCGTTTCCGATCACCTGGCAGGCGACCTGGACCACCGATTCACAGATCACGGGGTTGACCTTGCCGGGCATGATCGAGGAACCCGGCTGGGTCGCAGGGAGCTTCAACTCGTAGAAACCCGCGCGGGGGCCTGAACCGAGCAACCGGATGTCACTGGCGATCTTCGAGAGCGAGACGGCGATGGTCTTCAATTCACCGGAAGCCTCGACCACGCAGTCACGGGTGGCCTGGGCCTCGAAGTGATTGGCCGCCTTGGCAAACCGGACACCCGCCATCTTCGAGAGATGACTGACCACGCCCTTGCCGAACTTGGCATGGGTGTTGATGCCGGTGCCCACCGCGGTCCCGCCGATCGGCAGGTTCTCCGCGAGCCTGACCATGGCTCGCTCGGCACGCAGTACCGAGTAGTCGATCTGGGCGGCGAAGCCGCTGAATTCCTGTCCGACCCTGATCGGAGTCGCGTCCTGCAGATGGGTCCGGCCGATCTTCACGATCTTGTCCCACTTGCGTGCCTTCGCGTGAAGTCCCTTGCCGAGCTCCTTGAGCGCGGGGATGAGATGCTCCCTGATCGCCATCACGGCAGCGACCTGCATCGCGGTCGGGAAGGTGTCGTTGCTGCTCTGGCTCATGTTCACATGATCGTTGGGGTGGATGGGTTCCTTCGCACCGACCTCCCTGCCCTGGGTGATGCAGACCTGGTTGGAGATCACCTCGTTGACGTTCATGTTGGTGCTCGTGCCCGAGCCGGTCTGAAAGATGTCGACGGGGAACTGCTTCATCCAACCCTGGTCGAGCGTGCCTGCTGCACACTGTTCGTCGATACCGTCGATGATCTGGTTGCAGGCCTTGACGATCATTCTTCCCTTGACCTTGGGAAGCTGGTCGAGATCCATGTTGGTCTCGGCAGCGGCTCTCTTGAGCATCAGGAAGGCACGGATCATCTCGTAGGGAAGCGGACGGTTTGCGATGGGGAAATTCGCGAGCGCTCGAGCGGTCGTCGCACCGTAGAGTGCATCCCCGGGAAGGGTCATCTTCCCCATTGAATCGCTTTCGGTACGAACCGACCCGGATCTTCCGCTTGATTGCACGGGTTTCTTTCGACGACGTACCGACTTCTTGGCCATGGCAGGTGAGCTCCTCGCTGTCGCGGTTTGAAAGTCACATGATATCGGCGATGGCGCAAGTCAGTCCGGAAGGAGCTCGGGAAGCACCTCTCCCGCCGCAGAGTGCAGGCAGGTGTCGGCCATGGAATCCAGGGGCGTTGCCTCGGGGTTGACGTTGACCACGTAGGCACCGGAAGCGGCCGCGAGCTCGACCAGGCTCGCGGCGGGCTGCACCACCCCGCTGGTCCCGATCACCAGAATGAGATCCGCGTTGGAGCAGGCCCGGGTGGCCAGAGCCCAGGTCTCCTCGGGGAGACCTTCCCCGAACCAGACCACGCCGGGTCTGGTTCGAGCACCGCACTCCGGACAGGGATGCCAACCTCTTGGCGAATCGGGGTCCGCAGGCATCGACCAACCACAGGTCGCGTGACAACGATCCTGCATGATCGAACCATGCAGGTGGAGAACACGATCGGGATCGGCTCCGGCACGTTCCTGGAGGTCGTCGACATTCTGGGTGATGAGGGTCGCCTGCTGCCATCGAGCGAGCGCGACGTGGGCGGAATTCGGCGTGGCCTCGACCACCAGACCCCGTCGCCAGTCGTACCACTCGAGTACGAGCTCCGGCGCACGTTCGAAGCCTTCGATCGATGCCAGTTGTTGGGGGTCGTGGCGTGACCAGAGCGCATGATCAACCCGGCCGCGAAAGGTGGGTATGCCGCTTTCAGCACTGAGCCCGGCACCCGAGAAGACCACGGGGCGTCGCGCGGCAGCGAGACGTCCGATGAGCTCCCGATGCACGGGTTCACCCATCGTCGGTGTCGATGGCGGTGCCGTCCACCAGGGTGACCTGCTCGCTGATCGCGACGAGACGAATTCGTTGCTCGTCGCTCAGACGGTCGTTGAAGCGCTCCTGGATCTCCGTGATGATCGTCGCCGCGCCGCCCGGTGCCGACTCGATGCTGCTTTCGAGGTACTGCAGCCAGACGTCGGGCGAATCCTCCACCGTCTGGGCACCTTCGTAGTCCTCGAGGCGCATTCTGGCGACGAAGAGCCGTTCGTTCAGCACATCATCCAGTTCGATATCGCGGCTACCAAGCGTGGTGGCGACCTCTTGCCAGCGATTGTCCTGCGCAAGCAGCAGCGTGTAACGCTCGACGAGCAGGATCTGGGCATCGCCGTTGGCACCCTTGAGGTCCGAACTCATGGCCGCGTTCAGGAGGTCGGCTCGAAGCTGCCGGGGGATTCTCTGGTCACCCCCGAGGACATCGTCGACCTCGATTCGCCGTGCCGATGGAAAGCGCACCGCGAGTTGTCGCAGCGAATCAAGCCACGATGGCAGTTCCGAGGTACCCGGATCAAGCTCCTGGAGCTTTCGCAGGTTCTCGATGGTGGGAGCAACGACGCCCAGCGCCTTGATGGCCGCAGGCCTGATCCCCTCGTCGTTGGCACGGATGATCACCGGTTCATGGCGACCACGCGAGACGAACGCGTAGGCGGAAGCTCGGCGGATGCTTGCCAGGACATTGTCCAGATCGGCGAGCGCGATGATGAGATCCTCATCCTCACCGGCAAGCACGAGCAACGATGCCGTTGCCGGTGTGACCGATTCAGCATGCAGTTGCCGGATCCACTTCAAGGACCGATCGGGCCAGTCTTCCGGGACCATGTCCGAATCGACCATGCGGGCAAGGGCCCGAGTGGCCGCTCCGGAGGCGATCGGATCCTCGAGTCGAACAAGTATCGGTTCGAATGCTTCCGGGCTGGGACGAAGCGCGATCTGGTCGAGCATCACCGATGCGACCTGCGAATCGACTTCTTCCGCGATTTTCAGCGCCAGCCGCTTGGAGAATCCCTCCACACGCATGGCGGCGAGCAGCTGAGCACCGATGACCCGAAGTGAGCGTTCCCGGTCATCGAGGAGCACGGTCACCGCCTGGATGGTCTGGGCGTCGGGTGAAACACCGTTTCGAAGCATGCGCTGCACCTGATTGGCCGCGAAGAGTCGAACCGGCGCGAGCTCGTCAGCGAGCATCATCCTCAACTGAGGAGCCCGTTCATCCTCGACGATGGTGATGAACCATTGCTCGAGCACCAGCTGAAGTCGATCCGACAGTGCGGTCTGGATCGTCTCAAGCTCTGTAATCAGTGTTCGTTGCGCCTCGATCTGCTGTTCTCGATCAGTGGCGGCGACGCCGATCGCCTGTTCGAGCGGCATCGAGCCTGCGGCTTCCCACCAGGAACGCCATCGTTCCGGTTGCTCACCGAGCTCGAGCCTGGTGATCTCGCGGAGTGAACGCATCGCCTCGGCACGTTCCTCCCGGACCGAGGTGGATTCCAGCAGCTCCAGCAAAGCAACCACTGCGGCTCGGGATTGAAAACAACCGAGCGCGTCGATCGCCACGACCCGCGTGGTGGTGGAAGCCTCGGAATCTCGTGCGACGACCATGATGGATTCGACCGCGCCATCCCCAAGTCGAGCCAGGGTTCGCCCCGCAAGAGCGCCATGACCGGGACGCGCATCCTTGAAGGAAGCCACCAGGGCATCGGCGACCACCGGTGAGGGCGGTCCGTTCTCGAAAAGTGCCCTGGCCACGGCCTCGATCTGGGTGGCATCACCGGACTCGAGCGATTCCGCCAGCAACGCCTGGGCACCGGGACCCCCAAGCCTCAACAGCCGGACCGCGGCGTTGGTTCGGGTCGGGGTGGCGATGTCCGGATTCTGGAGGATCGAACTCAGAAAGCTGAGATCGTCATCATTCGCCGCCTGCAGCTCCACAGCGCATGTGCCGAAGGGCACAAGGCAAGCCAGGAGGGCGGGAAGCCTCCGGGAGGGGGTGAGCAAACTCCAAAATCGAGGCCATGATCGCATGAAAGACCCGATCTCCGTCCGATGACATCTATGTATGAACATGGCCAAAATCACCTCGGCCGCTGTCAATCGTACCGGTTGAACCCCCCCTTGGAGGCAAGAAGGGCCAGATCATTGCATTCGGATTCAGTTCATTGGTTCGAGACACTTGCCATGGAAGCGTGAAACGCGTTCAATCATGAGTACGAACGAGCTTCGGAGTCACACGATGACTGATTGGAACGCCGCAGAAGACCATGTCGACCGAGCACTTGAATTCTTCAAGCGTGGTCGTCTTGATGAAGCGGAAAAGTCGTTGCGCCTCGCACTCGAGATCGCTCCTGATCGTGGTGACTGGCTGTTCAACCTGGCCCTGACGCTCGACGCTTCCGGGCGGCTCAACGAAGCCATCGACTTCTATCTCGATGCGGTCGCGGCTCTGCCGGAGGAAGGCGAGATACTCGGGGCGGCCGGAGTGGCTCTTGCCAAGGCCGGCAGACCGGAGGAAGCACTCGAGCATCTGGGGAAGGCGTGCTTGATCGACCCCGCCAGTGAAGAGGCCTGGGCCGCACGCATCGAGGTCCTTTCCGGCCTTGAACGGCATGACGAGGCGGAAAACGTCTACTACCTGTCCCAGCAGTATCTCGATGAATATCCAAACTGCCTCTTCGCGATGGGCGAGAGCCTCTTCGCGCGCAAGGAACTGGATCGAGCGGCCTGGTGCTTCAGGGAAGCGGCCAGCCAGGACCCGAGCCTGCCGAGAATTCGAGCACGCCTTGGAGCGGTGCTCGCTGAATCAGGTCGAACCCATCGTGCGGTCAGGATGTTCATCCAGGACCTCAGGGAGGATCCCGGATCGACCCGGACCCTCATGGAATTCGGCGACCTCCTCAGCAAACTGGGGCGATACGGAGAGGCCGAGGAGAAGTACCGCCGCATTCTGGAACTGCAGCCGGCAGATATCGAAGCGCACCTCAGGCTTGCCCAGCTCTCGATGCGCATCGGCAAGAACGAACAGGCCGTGGCCGAGCTGGAGCTGATTCGCAGCCTCGCTCCGGAGGATGATTCGACGATCCTGCACCTGGCGGCCGCACTGCTTGCCCTGAAAAGAAAGCGTGAAGCGAGGCGACTTCTCGTGGAACATGCCGAGATCCTGATCAAGGTCTCGGACCGGGACGAAACGGCACGACTCTGCGACCTCCTGCTGGCCGCGGGTCTTCCTGGAATCGCAACGGACATCCTCGAGAAGATGATGTCGAGGACTCGCAACGACATCGGGCTGCTGCGTCGGCTTGCCTTTGCACGGTTTGATGGAGGCGACACCAGGGGTGGTGACCGCGCTTCCCGCAGGCTTGTTCGCCTCGATTCGACACTGGCAGCCAGTCACGAGAACCTGGTGCTTGGCGCACTGCACGCACATCGTTCCGCGTTGGCACGCATGCGTCTGAATCGTGGACTGGCCAGCTGCCCGGGCGACGAACGACTTCGACGCCTCAGGGTGCTTCTGCTTCTGAAGTGGGTTCCGACCCTGCTGCACGGAATCAGGAACCACTTCTCAAAGAGAAGCTGAGCCGGCCGATCCGGAAACCAGGCGGTTCAGGACGATCACTCGATGAACACGACAAGAACCCGGACAAGCTCCGGGTGCGTGGCGAGCGAGGGAATCGAACGATTCAGAGGGTCGCGCTGGTGTAGGGAAGCAGCGCCATGTAGCGGGCGCGCTTGATCGCCTGGCAAAGGGCGCGCTGTTCACGAGCCGAAGTACTCAACCGCTTTCGGGAGTAGATCTTGCCGTTGGGGGTCAACATGCGTCGAAGCATGTCGATGTCCTTGTGATCAACGTAGAAACGACCGTCGGACCCGGTCTTCATCTTCAACTGCGGTCCGGGTGTCTGGAACTGGCTCATGGGTGGCTGCCTTCGCTGGTGATCAATCCTGGAAAGTCCCGACTGGGACCTCCGCCGAATACGGGCCCGGCGGTAAGCGAACGGAGCAGGGTACCGGGTCCCGGGCCAGCTCGCAATCCGCTGATCGAGGCAGAAACACCCAGAATTGGCATAATGCGGGCATGAATACACAAATCAGCTCGAATTCACTTCGAATGCGCCCCCTCTTCTCCAACAGGGCACGACTCGGCAAGGCCCTGGCCCTCACGAGCGGGCTTCTGGTCGTTGGCCTCTCAGGGTGCGACACCACGAACCAGTCCCAGTCGGATGATCGATCGGTGGTGGCCATCACGGCTGCCTCCGGAGAGCAGAAGACCGAGACCAGGACGGTCGATTCCACGATCGGAAAGACCCTGATGGTCACCCTGCCCGGCAACAGCGGGACGGGATACACCTGGTCCATGACCTCGCATTCCGAAGGCATCCAGCTCGAGGGTGCTCCGGTCACCAAGCCACTCAAGGCCGATACCCCGGGCGGACCGACCGTGACCACCTTCGAACTGATGATGGAGGAGAGCGGCCGACAGACGGCACGACTTGAACTTGCCCGGGCCTGGGAAGCCGACACACCGCCGGCCCGCGTGATCGATCTCGTGATCACGGTTCAAGACAACCCGTGAGTCGAGCAGACCGACGTCCGCTGATAGGGATCACGGTCGACGTCGCCGAGAAGGCCTACCGCTGTCGGTTCCCCTACGCGGACATGGTCCAGGCTGCAGGGGGCACGCCCCTGCTTCTACCGTGCGTGACCGAGTCGATTCCGGAGTACCTCGCCTGTTGTGATGGCTTCGTCACGACCGGCGGGGATGACCCGGACATGTCGCATTTCGGAATCGAGAATCATCCGAAGACGACCTTGATGGCCGCACGTCGCCAGACGTTCGAACTGGCCCTGCTCGAGGGGCTCGACACCACCAACCATCCGTTGCTGGCGATCTGCCTGGGCATGCAGCTGATGTGCCTCCATGCAGGAGGAACGCTCGAGCAGCATCTGCCGGACACGCTGGAAACCGCCGATATCCACTGGGACGGCGGCCGGCATCCAATCACCGGTCGCATCGGTTCGGGTGACGTCCACAGCCATCACCGCCAGGCGATCAGCGATCCGGGCAGGCTCGAGGTGGTCGGCATTGCCCCGGATGGCGTGATAGAAGCCGTCGCCGATCCGGACCAACCGGAGCGAGTCGGCGTCCAATGGCACCCCGAACGAACCGAGTGCCAGGCGTTGGGATCAGGTCTCTTCCAGCACCTTGTACAGCAGGCTGCTGGTGTCCCAAGTCGCTGATGACTGCACGATAAACCTGCGAAAGCGTCCGAAAACGGACATTCGAGGCCACTGAAATCAGCCTGAGGACAACCTCGAGGAAGCGATGCGGCACACGCTGTTTCCCGTGTTAGGATCGATGTGGAGAGGTGATGTTGTGCAGAAGCCACCGGAGAATTGGCACTTGCGGTACAGCCGCTATGTGCTCCTGCGGGCTCGAGATTTCCCCTGCCCCGAACCGGTCAGGGAAGCACTTGTCGAGCTTGGTAGCCGCGTCACCGTAGTTCACAATGCACTTGCCGCGCTGGAGGAGCTCTGTGCCCTTGACCGTGAGGAGGAACCACGACGTCGGAACAACATTCGTCAGGGCGAGCAAATCGCCTTGCTGGTGGTTGAACCAGGCACCCTCGAGGAACTGCCGGATCTCTACCGCGTGCTCAGAGAGCACCTGAGGGAGGTCGACATCATCCCGATTGAAACAACCGAGGAGGGCCTGATATTCCTGAACATCACGCGTCAGGGCGGCTCCCCGTCAGCGGACACGCAGGGAAACACCCCCCCAGACCCGAAGCTGGAGGATCGCCAATACGGGCATCTTCGCTTCACGGGAACTCCCGAATCGCAGCCCAAGACTCCTGAGAAGGCCCCCGAAACCGCAGGATCGGAGCCCACGAAGACAGAATCTTCAAGTGGATCGAACCCCGAGGACCCCCCGCAACGTACTCTCACGGAAGAGGAACGAGACCGACTCCATGGTCGGTTCGAGTCAGACCGATCAGCTCCCAACCAGGGCGAGGAGTGATTCTGCAATGAGCGCCTTTGGTCGATCAGTACGATCAAACTCCTCCCGGCCGATTCTGGTCAGGGCCGGGCTGTCCCGTGATCAGTTGCAGGCCCTCAACGAAGACCTCAAGTCAAACGATGTCCAGGTGGTGGATACCGTCTTCGATGCGCTCTGCATCACCGGCTCACCGAGGCTGAACACGACGATCGACGCGATCTTCATGGCTCCCCCACCCCTGGGGTTGAGCGAAGGCGAGGTCATCCAGGCCTTTCGACGTACCGACCCGGAGATCAGGCTGATCCTGTTGCTACCAGGCGATGAGTCCCAGAGAGCGGGCCTCGCCATGAGTACGGGCTTCAATGATGCCTTCGCACTGCCAGCATCGACCGCCAGACTGCAGAAGGCCATCGATCCCACCTACGTCGAACATGCGGACCCTGAACCGCACCAACCATCCTCGGTTGAAGGCGTGGAGAACGAGGACACGAGATCGATGGCGGAATCCAAGTCGTCCGCACGACGTTCCATCGTCGAGATCGTCCTCGAGGAAGCCTGCTCCCGAATCGAGGAGGAGAGTCGGGCCATGCCCGACGAGGAGTGCTCTCTCCTCAAGGAGAATATTCCCGAAGGCGATTTCGGAGATATCAGGCTCATCCACTGCATGATGGAAGGCGAGGAGATCAACCAGATCGCCGTCGACATCATTCGAAGCAAGAGTGGCATCATGTCGGCCAGGCATCTGCTCGAGGATGAGCCGAGCGACGACCAGGAACTTGATTCCGCCGGTACCTGCATTCCGGTCGGCCGCCCCGAAGAGGGTCTTGGCTACCTGATCGCGAATGAAGAGGACAACGGAGCGCTCACATCGTGGGCGGATTGGCTGAGATACTGGCTGATCCTCCAGCAGCGACACGCCAGCCTGCGCAGGCAGGCCTGGACCGATGAACTCACGGGCGCAGGAAACCGACGATCGCTCTACCAGGTGCTCGGGCAGGTGATCAAGCGTGCCAGGGACGAACGCCGTGCGGTCACGGTGATGTGTTTCGACATCGACAACTTCAAGACCTACAACGACCGCTTCGGTCATGAAGCCGGCGACGAGGTCCTCTGCGAGACGGTGCAACTGCTTCGATCGGTGATCAGGCGTGGTGACCATGTCTTCCGGGTCGGGGGAGATGAATTCGTGGTGATCTTCGCACCCGATCCCTCCGGTCCACGCTCGGCCTGCTCAAGTCCACCGGAATCGATCGAACAGATCGCTTCGCGGTTCCAGCATCAGATCGGGTCCCTGCAGCTTCCCCAGATCGGGGTGGACGCGCCAGGAACGGTCTCCATCTCGGCCGGCATGGTGACATACCCATGGGACGGACAGACCCCTGGTGATCTGCTTCGAAGGGCGGACCAACTGGCCCTGGAGAGCAAGCGAAGCGGAAAGAACGTGATCTCGTTCGGCCCGGCCGCCCGCGAAAGGACCCAGGACGAGTTCCCGCAAGATCCGGACGCCTGACTGAAAAGTTGACGGTCGAGATGCCCGGCAGCCCTTCAGTACCGGCCGCCAGGTAGCCGAAGAGTGAGATCGGCTCGTTGCCCCCCGGGTTCACGGATCGTCCTCATGACACGCACCATCGTCATCTCAGACACCCACATCCCCCGCAAGGGCAAGTTGACTTCGGCGCGACTGCTTGCCCCGCTGATCGAGGACTGCGATCGCCTCGTGGTCAATGGCGATCTTGCCGAGACCCACAAGCAGGGTCTGCGTCCTCAAGTCGAATCAGAACTCCGAACCCTCAAATCGATGGTCGAGAAGGCCGGCATCGAACTGGTGCTCCTGTCTGGGAACCACGACCCGGAGATTTCGCAGTGGCGGGCGGCTGAATTCGCAGGCGGCGACATCCTCGTCACCCATGGAGACGCGTTCGATTCGAGGATCGCACCCTGGGCAAGGGAAGCCGAAGTCATGAAGACCGAATGGGAGCGAATCCAGAGACTGCACCCCGGAGACGAGACCATCACCACACGATTTGATTCGGTTCGGGGTGCTGCGATCGCAGAATGGTGGATGGATCCGACCAAGCCCGGGTACTCGACGTTGTTGAGCATCATGTTGCGTCCACGAGCACTTCGGAAGGTGCTTCAGCAATGGAAGCAGTTCCCGACGATCGCTCGGACCTTCTGCAGCCGGTTCTTCCCGCGCGCGGAATGGATCGTTGCCGGCCACTGCCATCGCTTCGGTATCGACCGCCGGGCGAGACCGTCGGTGATCAATACCGGAGCGTTCGGTTTTCCGACGAAGCCGTATGCCGTCATTCTTGATTCGAACCGGATCCAGGTGCGCCCCTTGAGCAACGGCCCGAATGGCTGGACGCTCGAGGGCGCCAGGAACGTGCTCGAGGAAACGGTGCAGGACGCCGGGGAGCTCCACCAGCTTCATGGTCCACCGTCGGAACTTCCCCTCGGCAACCAGGTCATTCCAAGAGCCTGGGTGGCAGGTCTTCAGACGGGACCGGGCACCACCTCACCACCGCCGGAAGGCTCCTGAGGCAGATCGATTCAACCGGTGCCCCGAGGTTCCACCCCGAGAATCGAACAGATCGCGCGTGACGCTTCAGCGACTGCTGCTCGAGAGACACCGGTCTGGAAACCCATTCGCTCGCAGAGATCAAGCAGTGCTTCGGTCGCGAGGTTCCCAGGGCTTCCCGGGGCGAAAGGACATCCCCCCAACCCCCCACAGGAGGCATCGAAGCGCCTGACGCCGAGTTGCAGCGCCCGTTCGGCACAGGCGACGGCGGTACCCGAGGTGTCATGCAGGTGCAGAACGATCTCACCCGGTTCGAGCAGGCCTTCCAGCCCGCCGAGCAGGCGATCGATGTCCGCAGGTTTCGCGACCCCGATCGTGTCCCCGAGATCGATCTCATCGACCCCAAGCTCGAGCAGCTGCTCACAGACGGCTCGAACCCGGGCATGGTCGGTCGGCCCGTCGTAGGGACAGGCGATCACACAACTCACGTAGCCACGAACCTTGCGCCCGGCGGCGTGGGCTCCGAGCAGAACCGGGCGAAAACGGTCGATGGTGTCGGCGATCGATCCGTTGACGTTGGCCTGAGCGAACCCCTCGGACGCCGAAGTGAAGACCGCCACCTTGTCGACGGCAACCTCGAGCGCGCGGTCGAGTCCCCGTTGGTTGGGTACCAGCGCGGTGTAGAGAACGCCCGGTCGTCGGTCGATGCTGGTGAAGAGATCGGCACTGTCGGCGAGCTGGGGAATGACGTCGGGACGAACGAAGCTGCCGATCTCGATCTCGGTCAGGCCCGCTGCGGCGAGTGCCTCGACCAGTTTCACCTTCGAATCCAGCGGAATGACGCCCTGCTCGTTCTGCAGTCCGTCGCGGGGACCGACGTCGGTGATGTGCACCGAATCAAGCGGAGCATCCGGGGAGGCCTCAGTCATGGTCGTCGACCTTCTTCTGATCCAAGTCCGCCTCGCTCTGCTTGACCTGCTTCTCCTGCTGCAACTGCTGCCTGATCAGCCACACGAAGATCCCGAAGACCACGATGGTCGCCAGGACGCCAAGGAGCAGCAGCCAGAGTTCGGGACCCAGTTCAAAGCCACCAGGCTCGCTCCCGGCCGGGGCCGGAGTCATGACTCCGCACCAGGCAGGAAACTCAGCTGACCACGAACGGTCGCGTCGAGTGGTTCCCCCTCGGCAGTCAGGAGGACCTGCGTATCCGGCTGGGATGGCTCGAAACGGATCATTGCCAGGGCAATCGGACGGGCGCCAAGCATCGGTGAGAGCGTGCTGCTGGTGACCCAGCCGACCTGGGGACCGAACCCGATCGATCCATCCTGGGTCTCGACCCTGGTGAAGATCTGGGAGCCCGCCACGGGCAGGCCTTCGGTCTTGAGATCAAGAGCCACCAGTCGCTGCTTTGGATTTCCGAGGCTGTGGATGCGAGCGACGATTTCCTGGCCGAGGTAGCAGCCCTTGTTGAAGCTCACTCGATCCTCGAGCACCCCGGTCTCCTGGGGAATCGCATCCGAACCGAAATCAACGTTGAACAGCGGAACACCGGCTTCGATTCGCGCGGTGTTGAAGGCCGACCAGCCGATCGGTCGGAGTCGGGTTCCGGACGTGCCGGTCCAGGCAAGCAGTGCATCCCAGACCGCTTCTGCATCAGCACGCGAGACGATCACCGCGACACCCGGCTCACCGGTCTCGTCACAACGAAGCAGGGTGACCGGACATCCGGCGAGCTGCCCTTCCGTGATCGCGTCGGTTCCGGGCGTGTCCCCTGAATCGAGAACGGCGCTGAGGGCTGCCAGTGCCGCCGATCCGTGCAGCCTGAGCTGGGCGGTGGCATCGGGTGACCATTCGAGGGTGGCATCCTCGGCGAAGAGGTAGTTGTCGAGTGTCTCGAGGGTGCGCGCCGCTGCATGGACATCGAGTTCAAGCAGGCAGCGATCCTCGAGGTTCGCCACCACCAGGTCCGAGACGATGCGTCCCTTGCGGTCGAGCCAGAAGGAACGACGTACCGATCCGGGCGCGAGGGTGCCGACCGCCTGGGTGATCATCGAATCCAGGAAGCTCAGTCGTTCGCTGCCTCGCAGCTCGATGATGGTCCGGTGGGGAGCATCCAGGAGGCCGACACCACGTCGAATCGAGGCGTACTCGGATTCGACCGTGCCAAAGCTGGAGACGATCTCACAGGTCGGGGCACCCGACTCGTCGCCCGGCCCGTACGGCAGGTACTCGAGTGCAAGCCCCCCCTGTCGATCGGCGGTCGCCGCTCCAGGCCGATCGGCCGAGTTGACCTGTGCCTCGATGCGATCGGTTTCCGCATTCAACCAGGCCTGATGACGATTTCGTAGTGGTGAGTCGTGTTGCATCCTGACACCCCCTCCAAGGGGGCGGTATTCTAGACGGATTCACAGAGAACGCCCCGTGTACCCATGAGGAGAATTCCAACCATGCCCCTGAACATCGACCTCTTTCGTCGCCTGTGCGAGACCCCCGGCGTCCCCGGACGCGAGGAACGCGTCCGAGATCTGATCAAGAAGGAGATCAAGGGCCTGTTTGACTCGACCACGACCGACAGCATGGGATCACTGATCTGCACGCGAAAGGCCACTCGCAAGAGCACCGGTCGCAAGAAGCCCACCCGGGTGATGGTCGCCGCCCACATGGACGAAATCGGCTTCTACGTGCGGCATGTGGACGAGAACGGCTTCATCTGGATCAACCCCGCAGGCGGTTTCGATGCTCGAAACCTCTTCTCGCGACGGGTCCTGGTCTGCACCGGCAAGGGTGACTTCGAGGGGGTCCTGAACCCCGGCGGGCGGCCCGTCCACATCGCCAGCCCCGAAGACCGCATGAAGATCCCGGAGATCAACGAATTCTTCATCGACCTCGGCATGGATCCCAAGGAAGTCGCCAAGAAAGTCCAGATTGGTGACTTCATCGTCATGCACGAGCCCTTCGTGGAACAACCGAAGGCCCTGGTCTCCAAGGCGATCGACAACCGCTTCGCCTGTTACGTGGCGATCGAAGCGATCAGGAAGCTCTCCCGCGCCAAGGGCGCCCTGGGACGACATGGCTGCGAGATCGTGATCGCGTTCACCACCCAGGAGGAGGTCGGTCTTCGCGGCGCGCAGGTCGCTGCAAACCAGGTCAACGCGGATGTCGGGATCGGCCTCGACGTGACCCTCGGCTGCGACACGCCCGGGGTCCCCACCACCCAGCGAGTCACCAAGCGTGGTGATGGTGCGGCACTGGTGGTCCAGGACAGTTCCATGATCGCCAACCACGAACTGGTCGACGAACTCTGTGCCGTCGCCCGCAAGCACCGAATCAAGCACCAGCGCGCGATCCTGCCCCGTGGCGGTGCGGATGGCGCCGCGATCCAGCGTTCGGGTTCCGGTGCTCGATGCGCCACCCTGGCCGCCGGAACGCGCTACATCCACACCGTGACCGAGTCGATGGACAAGAACGACCTGCAGGCATCGGTGGATCTGCTTGCAGCCTGGCTGGCCACCACCGGCTGAGTTGCGACTGATTCAGGTCATCTCGAGCAGCAGCCGAGCGATTTCGGCAGCGCCATCGACGTGTCCCTGCTGCTTGAGGACGTCCCGCATCCGTGCCCGTTGATCCGGATCGGTGAGCAGTTCGATCAGCGGTCCACCGATCGCGGAACGATTGAGATCGGGCTCGATGGCATCCAGGGCCAGACGCGCTCCGCCGAGGCGAACCAGGGGTTCCGCGTTGTAGCGTTGATGAAGATCGCGGTGGTAGGGATACGGAACGAAGAGCGTGGGAACCGTGTTCGCGGCGGCTTCCGCCACGGAGTTCGCTCCAGCACGACTCATGGCCAGGTCCGCACTTCCCCAGGCCAGCCCCATCTTCTCGAGGAAGCCTGTCACCAGGGCCGGGACGCCCGCCTCGGCATACGCCTGGCGCATCGCCGACTCGTCTCGAGCGCCGGAGAGATGGATCACCTGCCAACCATCGAAGGCAAGTGGATTCTCTCGCAGCAGGATCCGCATCAAGGCGTTCAAGGAGGATGCGCCCTGGGAGGCTCCGGTGACCAGCAATGTGAATCGATTCGGCTCAAGGCCCAGTCGTTCGCGGCAGCTCAAGGCATCCGATGGCGCCAGTGCGACCCGGCGGAGCGGAAACCCGACCTGGACGGGGTTGCCGAGCGCACCGGGGTGCTGGAGGTGGACGGAGGTTCGAATGTCATCGGCTTGCTTGGCGACCCACCGGTTGGCTCGCCCGGGGACGGCATCCAGGTTCAAGAGCACCACGCGAACGGAGCACCGCCGAGCCGCTCGCACCACCGGGATGCTGACGAACCCCCCCATGGCGACCATGGTCGTGGCTCCGGTGTTCCTGAAGAGTCGTTCCGCTTCACGCGTTCCCCGCAGGTTCAAGCGCACCATCCGCAACAGGCCGCGAGGTCGGATCGAGAAGGGCGCAGCCGTGATCACCTCGAAGCGTGCACCTGCCTGTTCCAGCATGATGCGATCGATCTTGCGGTCGGAACAGGCGAAGACCGTCTCGATGTCACCTGCGATCGAGTGGAGACGCTCGGCAACCGCCAGACCGGGGCTGAGATGCCCACCTGAACCACCACCAGCCAGGATGATGCCACCTTTCATAGCGACATGGCCTCGACAGGTTCCCCGGTGGTCGCCACTGGAGATCGCGACAGGCTGTCGCTGGGCGTCGGTTCGGTGGAGCAGGCCCGGGCGCGCGTGCGACCACGCTCGATGGCGATGACCAGCCCAAGACAGAATGCGGTCAGGATCCACCCCGTTCCCCCCCGACTGATCAAGGGCAGCGCGATGCCCTTGGTCGGCACCAGGGCGGTGGTCACGAGGAT
The DNA here is from genome assembly GCA_029246705.1 of Phycisphaerales bacterium. Taxonomy (GTDB): domain Bacteria; phylum Planctomycetota; class Phycisphaerae; order Phycisphaerales; family SM1A02; genus JAKVBQ01. The sequence continues at coordinate 236,773 of JAQWMQ010000035.1, forward strand.
ATTGAAGAATGCCTGCAAGCCGATGGTGAGGATCACGCCCAGCCCGAGCAGACGGACGAAGGGTTCGGAGCGATGCTCACGACCATCGCCGCCCTCCCGTCGGTCACAGATGATCGCCAGGCCGCAGAGCATGAGACCGATGAATGCAGCGATCACGAGGGCGGCACCGACCATGCCGAGTTCCTCGCAGATGATCGAGAAGATGAAATCGGTGGTGTCGGAGGTCAGGTCGAACTTCTGTTCTCCAGCACCGAGCCCGCGGCCCATGACGCCCCCACCACTGATCGCACGCATCGACTCGATGATGTGCCAGCCGTCCCCCTCCGGATCAGCCCAGGGGTCCAGGTAGGTCATCAGACGCGTCACGCGATAGGGTTCGGCGATGATGCCGACCACCAGGGCGACCAGGGCAAGTGGAGCCAGGGTCAGCAGGTGCCACAAGCGTGCCCCGGCTCCGAGCAGGAGCACCAGTGAGACGCATCCGACCAGGAAAGCCGTTCCGAAATCTTCGATGGCGATCAGGCCAGTGACCAGCCCGATGACGAGGATCGAGGGCAGCAGACCACGAATCGGTCGTTCAACCTTGATCGCAGGGCGGGTCAGAAACCATGCCAGGAAGAATGGCAGGGTCCACTTGGCGAATTCGCTGGCCTGGAAGCGCACCCCACCGACCTCGAGCCATCGGCTGGACGCGTTCATCGTGATTCCGATGGGAGCCCAGACCAGCAGCAGTAGGAGCACCGAGCCCAGCAGCAGCCAGGGCGCAGGACTTCGCCAGCCCCTTGCAGCCTCGAACCGCCGCAGTGGAATCATCGTTCCCAGGGCCATTGCCGCCACCGCGAGCATGGCATGCTGCATGGGAGCCCCGAGGAAGACGCTGTCATAGGTCACGTTCGGCACGCTCGCGCCGACGAGCAGACCGGCGGAATTGACCATCACCACACCGAAGATGAGGAGCGCCAACGTGAGAAGAGCTACACCGTGACCAGGCCGCAACATGTCAGTCACTATCGGACAGGATGGCCTCGGAGGGTCGAAATCGGTCGATCTGAATCAGGAATGGTCCCGTGCGGACTTCGAGTTCTTGGCCGAAAAGAAGCCTTCGATGTCTTCCAGCTTGGCGCCCTTGGTCTCAGGCAGCTTCAGATAGATGAAGATGATCGCGACGATGTTGGACCCAGCGAAGATCCAGAACACCGAGCTGGTTCCCAGGCTCTTGTTTTCCAGGACCGTGAGCGTGAAGAGCGCGACGATGAACGCTCCGGTCCAGTTCGCCGCAGTGGCCACGCCGACGCAGGCACTTCGGACACCAGCCGGGAAGATCTCGGAGATCACCAACCAGACCAACGGGCCCAGGCTGAAGGCGAAGGCGATGATCGCGAGGAAGATCATGACCAGGGCGAAGATCCCCGCCATCGGTACGGAACCGGTGCCATCAGCGGCAGCAGCCCCGGTTGGGATCCAGAAGGCGAAGATCCCGATACCGATCTGGGAGAGCATCATCAGCGAGGTGCCTGCAAGCAGGAGAACCCGCCGGCCAAGCCGGTCAACCAACCAGATCGCGATGAAGGTCGCCAGGACGTTGACCACGCCGATCATGGCGGTCAACAGGTATTCATGCTTCACCAGGCCGATCTCTTTGAGGATCTCAGGCGCGTAGAACATGATCGCATTGATGCCCGAGAACTGCTGGAGGAGGGCCAGGCCAAAGGCCAGGAACAAGGCACGACGGACGGCCGGGCTGCGACTGAGTTCGGTCAACAGATGCTCACCGGCCTCCTCCTTGACTCGGACCTTGATCGCTTCGAGTTCGGATTTCGCCGCAGTGTCGGACCCGGTGGTTCGTTTGAGAACACCAAGTGCCGTATCCACTCGGCCACGACCAACCAACCACCGGGGGCTGGGCGGCATGACCAACATGCCGAAGACCAGACCAAGCCCCAGGACAATGCCAATCCCGAAATGGATACGCCATAAATCAGGCATGGCGAGCCCGATCAGGAAGGCGATCAATATGCCGAGGGTGATGGCCAACTGGTAGAGGCTCACCATGGCTCCGCGCGACCATGGTGCTGCGATTTCAGCGATGTACAAGGGGCCGGCCACCGAGGAAAACCCCACGCCCAACCCCATCATGATGCGAAAGGCAGTGATCATCCAAAAGTCGTAGGACAGAGAACACCCAAGGCATCCAACGGCGAAAAGGATTCCGCCCCAGACATTGGTCCACCGGCGACCGATTCGATCGCACAGCTTGCCTGCCACGATCGCTCCGGCAAAGGAGCCCGCCAGCACCGCCGCCACGACCACCTCGATCTCGAAGGTACCGAGCTTGAAAGCGTTCTTGACCCCTTCCTTGGCAAAGGAGATGACCCCGATGTCGTAGCCGAACATCAGACCACCGACGGCGGCGACAAGCGCCACCGCAACGGTATAGGAGCCTGATCTGGCCTGAACGTCCTTGCTCTGGGCAGTTGTCATGCATCTCTCCAAGGCTGTCGTGAAGTACTTCCGCACCGAAGCGGGTACCTCGCGGGGGAGTCATAGGATTCCTGCGTTACGATAAGTGATTCGAGGAACTTCGTACGTGCAACAACAATCGGTCTATCTAGAAACCTTCGGCTGCCAGATGAACGAACTGGACAGCGAACTCGTGCAAGGGCAGCTCGAAGCCCTGGGCTATCGGTTCACGAAGGACGATCTGGAAGCCGATATCGTCCTCTACAACACCTGCAGCGTACGAGAACAGGCTGAAAACAAGGCGCTCAGCCGAGTAGGGATCATTTCACAGCGCAAGCGGGATGGCGCCCCGATCATTCTCGGGGTCCTGGGCTGCATGGCTGAAAGGGATGGCAAGGACATGATCCGCCGCCACCCCCAGATCGACCTGATGTGCGGCCCCAGCCAGCTGGATCGGCTGCCGATGCTGTTGGACAATGTCGCCAAGGCTCGAACCTCGGACCTGGCGCAAGCCGTTTCAGTCGGAGATCGAGTGGCTCTGACCGGAGCAGGTTCCCGCCGATCAACCGCCTTGGAGGCCGCTGAGGACTCACTAGAGATTCTCGATCTCTCCCGGGCCTTCAACCCAGATCGAGGCGCAAAGTCAGGTGGTCGTAGTGCTTATGTTCGCATCACCAGGGGCTGCAACAAGTTCTGCACCTACTGCGTGGTCCCGCATACCCGCGGGGCTGAAGTCCACCGCCCACCCTCTGAAATCATCGCTGAGTGCCAGCAACTGGCTGATCAGGGCGTGCTTGAAATCACCCTGCTGGGTCAAACCGTCAATCACTACCGGTACACCCACGGCACCGCAGTGACCTTGGATGGGCGGGAAGTCGCCCAGGTCGGACCCGGCTTGAAAGCTTTCAGGCAGGAGCACACCAGCGCTCAGCATGCAACGGGCAGCCGAACCACGAGCTTTGCCGATCTGCTCGAGCAGATCCACGACGCCGTTCCAGCGATCCAGAGGCTTCGTTTCGTGACCAGCTATCCCAAGGATTTTGGAGATGACATCCTGGCGATCATGGCCGATAAGCCTCGTATATGCCCATACTTGCATGTACCTGCCCAGTCAGGGTCTGATCGCATGCTCAAGCTGATGAATCGCGGGTACACGGTCGAGGAGTACCTGGCATTCATCAAGAGGGCCATCACGCTGGTTCCAGACATCTCCATCGCCGGCGACATCATTGTTGGCTTTCCCGGGGAGACGGATGAGGACTTTCAGGCCACCGTGGAACTGCTCAAGCAGGTCCCCTTCAAGAACAACTTCATCTTCAAATACTCCCCACGCCCCGGGACAGTCGCCATCACGCGCTTTGAGGATGACATTCCCGACGCAGTGAAGCGCGAGCGCAACAACCACCTCCTGGCAGTTCAGGCAGAGGTCAGCGAAGCTGTCCATGCCCGCTGGAGCGGCCGTACGGTGGATGTCCTGGTCGAGCAGGTCAGTAAGCGCGACCAGGCCAAGATCGGCAGCCGAGGCTCAATGAAGAAGACATTGCCCGGTGGGGTCCCCCTGACCGCTCGAGGCGCAACCCTGGACAGCCCAGTTGTGGAGTCCAGCGTCCGAGAACCAAACCCCGAGATTCCGGCACAACCGGTCCAACTGTCAGGAAGGACCGCTGGTGACCTCATCACGTTCTTTGATTCGCCAAAGGGAGTTGACCCGCTCGAGCTTGTTGGTACGATACAAACCGTACTGGTCGAGGAAACCGGCGTTCTAAGCCTCTCCGGCCAGCTACAACCCCCGTTGCCTGGGTAATGGCAATGACATAGGGCGGGAAAAGGGACCCGATCGCCACTTCGGCTGATTGGATTACCTGCCCAAATAAGCGTTTTCCGGCTTACCCCCGCAAACAGGGGCATTTGTTACTTTTGCTCTTTTTTGGCTGCATTGTCTTGACCATGCCCTGGTAGTCACTACCTTGATGGAGTGATTCTAAATATTAAGAGGTGTGAAAAGGTCTTCTAGAAGACGACACCAGTTCGTACGGAGGATTCTCGTACGAGAAAGGGCAGATTAAGAGATGAACAAGGCTTCCCTCATTACAGCAGCAGCGACCCTCACCCTCACGGGCGCAGCTATGGCAGGTTCGGGTTTTACAGGTTTCACGGGAGTTGTCGCTGATTACGACGACGGCTTCGGCGGAAACTGGACGACCA
>JAQWMQ010000016.1 GCA_029246705.1 Phycisphaerales bacterium
CATGACAGCACCCCTGATTGTGGCCGATCTCGTGAGGAAAGGTGAGATTGCCTATGGCACAGCTCCAGACCGAGAGGCTGAATCCATAAGCAGCGCTGCCGGTCCCACCGTACAACCAGGCCCTCCCGCAGTAATAGTCCGACACCCCCTGCAGGACCGCCACCAGATCCGCTCCCACGGCATCCCGTTCCGAATGCAGATCGTCCAGCACGCCGTCGTAGGGATCCGTGATCTTGTACAGCAGATCCAGATCGCCGGAATCACCCGAGTAGTCTTCCGTCACGCCGAAACCAACCCCTCGAAGTCGAGTGCCGATCCCACTCTGCGCATAGACATGATTCGAGAACGCGATACAGGCCTCCGCAAGCGAACGCATCTGAACGTCCCCCCCGCTTTCAACAGCCGCAACCGGCGTCCATTTCACGAGAACATCAATGACACTCCCGTCATCGCAATCGCCGGTCCGGCGGTGACCGGCCATCTCGACCTGGAGATCCGATCCGGGCTCGATCATGCTGCAGGGTTCCACATCGCTCGGGTGATGAACAAGCACCGTCTCACCGCCACCCGCCGCAGGCAGACGATGAATGATCCGACCATCATCCAGTCGCATGATGACCACGGAACCGCTTCGCGTGGATACGTCGAAGAGGTCACCCTTGGCGCCTCCGACTTCGAAACGACCTTCCCAGGCATAGGGAGTGCTTGAACGCTTCTCCGCCGTCAGATCGCCGAATTCAGCGAATGAATAATGCTTGACCTCATCTTCAGTGGTACCGGCGACACACCACCTGCCGGGTGCGAGGCAGAGCACGAAGACCACAATCAACGAGTACGTGAATTTCATCATTCGATCTCCTGAGGGCATGAGAACCAAAAGGCTCCATGCAGACATGGTTGGTCGCCAGAGGTCTGGTGAAGGCACAAGCACCGTGGACCCGGAGACTTGTCTCCTCACCAGAACCGTTTCAAGTCATGGCGACACATGACACCGATGATGAAGTCACAATACGACTTCGACGAACGGCACAATCAAGTGCGCAGTCCGAGACCACCCTTCCCCCCATTGAGTCCGTTTTTCCTGATTTTTTCCTGATTTCACGGGCCACATCGGAAACCGCTGCAGGACTGACCCACGATGTTCTTCGAGATCATCTCCCGCCAGGGCAGCCAGAGCTTTGGCAAGCGACCCCCTTCAAGGCGCTGTTCGAGGCGCTCGAGATGGAACAGGACCGTCGCGGGAACCTGTAAGCGACTGGACTCAACTGAGTTTCACGAAGAGAACACGGGCAGCAGAGCAGGCAACTCGACAGCTTCAACATCCATTGACAGCTGCTCCAAGAAGGTCACTGCGGAGTCATGAGTGTGAAGATCCCTGGCTGTGACTCACAGTGCAGTCGATGCTCATGACACCTGGGATTCGTCCTGAAGACCACCTGCAGCGTTCTTCGACAATCAGGAAAGAGCCCACGAACGCCGAGCAGGAAACCTCCGGAGGCGCTGAAACACTCACTTCGACGGATTCGCCGGTGCTTCTTGATCGTTCGGTGCCGGTGCGGCAATCGGTGACGAAGGCTCGGAACCGGTTCCGGACGCGGCCGGGGCCCCCGACCAGTCGAGAACGAAGGTGATCAGGATCCGAAGAATCAGGTAGATCACCAGCATCGTGCCGAACGTCTTCCAGAAGTTCGGCTTCTTCCAATGCGGCTTCCGCGATGGTTCCCTGACATGCTCGTCGGAGGATGGCGATTCCATGGGGTGCTCCTTGGAGAAGAACCCTACACCAGTCCTGGGATGTTCACCAACGAGAGCGACTTGTTGAAGGGTGTGGGCTCATGGCGTCAGCCCCGATCGACGCACAGCTCTCAGGGTTTCGGCATGCAGGCATCCGCACCGCCACTGGCGTCGTGCCTAGCACGGCCCCCAGGCACCGAGCACAATCGTGAGATCCGCGCCGTTCGTGGTGCCGTCGCCATTGAGGTCACCGCCCTGAAGGTTCCATGCTCCGGGCAGGATCACCGGACAGCATGAACCACAACAGACCGCGTCCATCGAGACCGGGCTGTCTTTGTGATCAAACTTCGCAGGGGCCCAAGGAAGCCATGCGGATCGTCAGGTCCGCACCGTCCAAGCCTCAGAAAAACAGAAGATGCTTTATGAGCCTTGAAAGTTCCGGTTTCTATACAAGGCGCATAGTCTCGATTTCGTAACGTGCACCAACTCGAACCCCCTGGCCAGCAGGTAGTTCGTGACAGGCGCAAGGGTACTCTCGGCTGCGACTCCACGCTCAAAGCCGAGGTCTGCTGCAACATATTCAACAAACTTCAAGGCCTCCCCGGCACCTTCCAGGATTTCGGGCTCCGCACCTTCGGCCTCAAGCTTCAGACACTTGATCGGACCGGTTATGTATGAATCAAGACGCCTGGTTGGGACGACTATTTTCTCATCGTAGTCGGGAGGTTCTATCAGACTGGAGTCTGCCCCCTGCGAACTCACGTAGAACTCCAAGTCCCCAGGCGCATTCCACAAGCCGACGTTGTGGGCCGCGCTGGGCGCAACGTTTTCCGAGAGACAGGCATACTCCTGTGGGGATGGCTCGAACCCGATGTAATCAACCTCGACTCCATTCAGGTCGAACCAGATCTTGAGGTCACCGACGTTCGCTCCACAATCCAGGAACACGTCACCGCCCCTGAAATCGATTAGACCAAGAGAATATGCCTTGTGGATTGACTCACTGCGCCGGCGTATCCCACGGACGTAGGCCATGTCGCACTGGCGACCATGACGTATTTTGTACCGAAAATCAGGAGTATCTCGATCAGTCACCTCAAACGCACCATCGCGCCACCGAATCCGCGCACTCGAGCGATGAAGGAGACAAGCCTTGATGTTGAAAAGCAGAGCGAAGAGACGGCGGTCCGTTCGCATCATCAAGGGGGTGTACATCCTGCGATCAAACTTGTCTTGCAACACGTTGCGGAACAACACACAAAAACGAAATGTTTTGAAGAATGCCTTCATGCCTGCCAACAGTCTACTTGCCAAACCGCACCTTCCGCCAGTGGAGACTGGTTTTCGACCATTGCCCCCTCGACAGGCTCGAACACCCCGCGAGGATCGCACACCATCTCAGTCGCCCCTTGCAGGATTTCCGATCGATGCAGTAGTGTGGCTGATTGGAGAGACAGGAAAAAGGGGGAGAGAGACCTGCCCCATGCATCGCCTTGCCGCCTTGTCGTCGTGCGCCTTTCTGGCACTGTTCCACGGCGCTTCACTCGCCCATGCCGACCTGGACTTTCAGTTCGCGAACATGACGGAGCTCGACCCGGAGACCTTGAGCTTCTCAATCGACGTCCAGATGATCGGATTGGAATCGGACCCGCCCATCGTCATGTTCGGAATGGGGGTCGTGACCGGCGGACTGGCCGTCACTTCCATCCATAACATCTCCCCGCTGGCCTACCACGAGTGGTTTGAATACGAGGAAGCGGAGAACACCTACCTCTACGCGGGCTGGGACGGCGGAAAGAGCGTGATCGAACCCGGGCCGGATCCGGTCGGACTGATTCGATTGGACCTCCTGGTCACCGAGCCCATCGGCCCCTGGACGATCGATGTCGGCTTCTTCACCTTTCGCGAGGCCAATGGTGAAATCATCGCGACCGGTCAGGACAGCTACAACCTGACCATCCCCGTCCCCACTCCCGCGACCATTGCGCTGGTTGCCTGCGGCCTCTGCGGAGCGGGACGTCGACGCTGCGGCTGAGGGCCGATCGCACGGAGATTGATTCGATCGTTCAAGGCTTGAACCGGGTTCGTGTCTAGCACGGCCCCCAGGAACCGAGCAGGATCGTGAGATCTGCACCGTTCGTGGTGCCGTCTTCATTGAGATCGGCGCCCGAAAGATTCCAGTATCCCAGCATAATCGTGAGATCGGCGCCGTTGATGACGAGGTCGCCGTTGAGATCGCCAAGGCAACCACAGGGGTCGGACGTGCATTCCTGACCCGGGTAGAACGCACCGAGGTCATTCGCACAAGCCGCTTGTGTCACGTACGAGCAGCCCACTCCGGTCACGCAGCACGCACCGAGGATGGTGCAGGGGAGATCCGAGTCGTCGCAGCTTGATCCGTCACCATGGTAGGTGGAACTTTGCAACAGGCTGCATGCGAGGGCGGTCATGACGCTGCATTCGCCGTCGGCCATGCAGCACGCGCCGGTCGAGGGACCGCCACCACTACCGGAGATCGTCAGTGTCGCCGAGCCGTAGTCCGAGATCGCGAAGCCACCTAGCGCGATCACATAGAGACTTCCGGCCGATGCCGTGAACTCGATCGTCGTGGTGTAGACATCACAGCCCGCGGTGTCATCAAGACAGACGATCACGTTCTCCGGGGCGCAATCGCCATCGTGGACGGAAAGACGGGTGTCCCAGGCAGCCTGATTGCACGTCGAGACGGTATAGGTTCCATTTCCCGGCGCAACAAACTCATAGAACGCGGTGTTCATGGAAGCATCGGATCCGAACTCACCTGGATCACACACTCCAGCGAGGTCGAGCGTGTTTCCTCGATTTGCAGTGGTGTCGACTGCATTGTCACCAACAACCACGGTACTGGGTTCGCATGTACCGCTACCGCCACCGATACCGCCGGTGACCGTGTCAAAGAAGTTCCAGGCCTCCACGGTGGCACTGATGTCCATGTTGCCCCACTCGCCCGGCCAATCGTGGCCGCCGCCCTGAATCAGGTAGTACTTCATCAGTCTCTGGTTCAGTGGGGAGCTGTAGAGATCCAGTCGCGCCGTGCTTCCATCGTCTGGATCCGTGTTCGGCAGGTAGGTTCTGTCTGAATCCAGGAGCTGGAGCTTGCTCTTCCAGAAGGCCATGGTGTCCGGGATCGATGGATAGGCGCCCCATCCACCGGAGTTCCCCATGTCACCCTCGTAGAGCGTGACGTCGTCCGCCGTGCCGTTCATGGAGAGGATCGGTCTGAGGACGACGGGATTGCAGTTGGTGAAGAGCGTGTCCAGCATCATGCCGATGATCGGGGCGAAGGCCACGAAGGTCTCCGACTCCCTGCACGCAAGCTGGAAGCACATCTCCGCACCATTCGAGAACCCGGTGACGAAGGTGCGCGTGGGGTCGAGATCATGAAGATCCTGGAGATGAACGGCGAGACTCGACAGGAAACCGTCGTCATCGATATCGAGACCTTGATGAAAATCGTAGTCGACGTCCCAGAAACGATTGTTCCACTGGTCCCTGGTGCCGTTGGGGAACACGACCACGAACCCCCTCTCGTCGGCGAGCTCGGTCCAGCCGTAGTCGTTTCTCATCTCGTTGTTGTTGCCGCTGTACCCGTGCAGGGCCACGACCAACGGAGCGTTCGCGTCCAGGTTCTGGGGAATGTGAATCCGGTACTGGCGGGTGAGACCGTCATGCTCGAAGTCGATGTTCTGTGCATGGACCAGACAGGTGGGCGCGAAAGACGCAAGGAGAATCAGGAGTGCATGTCTCATGAGTCAACTGTACCTCACAGAAATGTCGCAATCCGATTTAGAGTGAAAATGGAGCATTACGCCGGGTATCGTTGATAAAAGCCGGTTTCTCAGGGTTTGAGGATTGGACCCATCGTCTTCGGCGTAATCGAGAACGAGTACACGCTGCGGGTGGCACCTATTCGATGATCAAACGTGTGTAGGGTGCTCTGACGGGAACCACAGACGGGAACCACACTCCCATCGACCGTCACGGTGTGGGTCGTGACGAGGTCGATCGAGATCCGACCGGGCTCGACGGTGATCCAGGCGGACCACGTGCTGCCGGCGCCGGTCATGGTCGTCCAGTTCTCGATCTCGCCTACCTGCCCGGGGCGTGGGGCGTCTGCCCGTGACCTGAGGCATGAGGGAATCCTCTCATTCCGGTCACCGAACCGCGTCGAACGAACCGTCGAGCCCTGCACGTGACAAGGACCCGAAAACCGATCAAGGTCATGCGAACAAGGCTTGTCCGATCGAACAGCTACTGCGCGACGGCGGAATTCACTTCAAGCGGTCCGTCATCGCCGATCTCCTTGCCAAGAGCACGGAGTTCGCGGATACGGGAACGCTGCTCGGCATCGAGGAGGCGAGCAAGCCGTCGGAGCGTTCGCACCGAAAGCTCATCTCGCTCGAACTGAATCCGTTCCATTCGACTCATCTGATCCATCATCCGATCGCGCGTCTCTGGATCCCGCCAGTCCGATGCCCTCGGCTGGGCGCTCATCTGCTTGACCATGCGATCGCAGAGATCCTCCCACGCGAGTTCATACTCGACTTCCAGCGCGAGGATCCGTGCGGTCTGCTCCTGGCTCACTGTCCCAAGTGCACGCGCTCGCTTGAAGATCGGACTGCAGTTCGAAGGATCCCGATACACCTGTGGGTATGACTTGAGGCGCCAGTTCTTCTCGAACAACTCGTAGGTCTCCGCAGGCATCGATGCCGCGAGCCGATCGAGTAGTGCCTCATGTTCCTTTTCCGCACGTTCCCGTAAAGGCGCGGTCTTTTCCTCGTTGCGCCTCCCCACCTCCTGCATGACCTCCCAATCCTCCGCTCCGGACATCGAGGTCGACACCAGCGACTTCATCATTTCCTCAAACCGAGCACCGTTGTCGAAATGCTGCTCTGCCAGTTCTCGAGCGGATTCGAGGTACCGCTCCGATGTCGAGAGCACTGCCTCCAGTACGGCCTCTCGGTCCTCCGGGGAGATGTCCTCCATCATGTCGATGACGATTCCGATCGGACCTGCAGGTCGACCGGAAACACTTGCCGGGAAATATGCCATCGTCATTCCTATCGTGCTTTCCGCGGCGACCATGGAATGATCATGAAGACGATCCGCGCGCGCGACCTGAATCGCCGGCGCGGCCTCGTCACTCATTGCGAGCGCAAGGTTGGCGAAGAATGCGTCGTCGAGTTCACGGGCACGGATGAGGCCGCCAAGACGAGCCTTCCTCGCTTCGGCAAGTTTCTTCGCGACCACCTCCCTGGTGCCTTGTTCCATGCGTGCGATCATCACTTCGATCTCGGTGACGGACGAGTTCCATTCCTCGAGGTAATCCTCGTGGAGCGATTCGACGATCGCGAACTGCCAATCCTCGCATCCGATGAATCGACGGATTCTGGAGATGTCCCGGATGTCCATGGAATTGATCACCCATGAACCACTGGGCGCCAGTTCTTCCGCAAGAAAATCGTCTCCCATCGACATCAGATCGGCATCCGGATCCTCGTCGTCCTGAAAACCCAGTGCGATGCGGTCGAGTCGCGCGTCCTTGAGTTCGGCGATGGAACCGGCCACGCGAGCACGTGCCTCCGCTGCCGCCTCCTCGCGCTTCTTGAGGGACGCACGCATTTCAGCGACGCGTTTCATCGTATCGTTCGGCTCGACTTCGCCCTCGCCCCCGGAGCTCATCGTCGTCCAGGATTCCATCATCACGAGCATGGGATCGATCTCCTTCATGCCCTTGACGAGTCGGTCGATCCTGCTCGTATCCTCGATGATGAAGCCATCGCGCATCTCGACAAGCATGGCTCGCGTTTCTTCCGGAACCGCGGTCTCCTTCAGGAGGCGATCGATCACAAGGACGACATCTCCGTTGCGCTGACCGGCTTCGGCCTGCCAGGCGCTCTCCATGTCTCCGGCCATGAGTCGCATGCCGAAGTCGGAGGTCATCCCGAGGTAGGAGCGCTTCAGCTTCCACCCCGTCTTGGGGTCGAGCACCGCGGCGATCTTGGAGAGGGTCGCGGCATTCAACGCCCTGCTCTTGGCGGCTTCCTTCGCAGCGAGGTCAAGCGCGATCTTGAACGACTCCTGGATCGCCTGCATGTATTCCTGCATGCGTTCACGGTCCATGTTCTCCGGATCGGACATGTCCATGTCGGCGAATCCACGTGCCTCGATTTCGTCGAACATCGTGAGCATCGTTCGTCCGGATTGTTCATTCCACTTGCGGAGGAGTTTCGTGAGTCGTTGTTCGTACTCGCGCATCTCCACATCGACGAGTGCAAGTTCCGCCTCGTCCAGTTCAACCTGTTCGATGCAGTTCCAGATGTCGAGCGACATCCCCATACCCATCTGCCCGCTGACCCCACTCCGAAGGCGAATGCGTTCACGTGCAAGACGTGCTCGCTGGAGTCCCGGAACCTGGTCTTCTCGAAGGGACCCGATGACCCTCTCGAAGAACGCGACGTCGAGTCTCCGGATGAGCCGGTTGACGTCATCCAGGTCATCCATGTAGACGGCCATCTGCTCGCGCGAAGGCATGGCGCTCTGCATCGATCCCATCGAACGCATGAATTCCGCGATCTTGCCGTCGCGCAGCTCGGCGAATTTCTCGTAGTACTCGTCTTGAGCGTTCTCGATCGCGATCCACTGGTCGAACGTGGGGTCGACATACCGCTCGAGATAGAGCGTGAGATCCTTGCTGTTCATCGGGTCAGGCAACTGGTTCATCGTGCCTTGAGCTGTCACGGGCGCGTCCAGGGCAAACATCCCCAACACCGTGGTGAGGATGGCCATGACACAGATCGATCTACCTGTCGGCTGGTGCATAGTGAACTCCGGCTTTCGATGTATGGGCCCAGATCCCCCGGGCGTTGAAACAAGACCAGTTCATGAGTACCTGAGAGTCTGTCAGGCTTTCAGGTTCATATAATACGATTCCAGATGGATTCAGAAGATGAATACCGACGGCAATCACCATGGAATCCGATCGATTGCCCGATTCAGGATTCATGGAGATGTGAGAGTGCGCTATTCCTACATGCGTAAAGCCCCCACTGGAGGGGCCTGCCAATCCCAGGAAAAACCAAGGGTCCCCCGAGGGCAGTCGTTGCCTTGCCCTGCCTCACCCACGCCGGCAGGGACGAACGCCGATGTTAGCGTGACCACAACCCTTGACACAGCACACCAGACGCACCAATCCAAAATGACATCAGAACCAGATGGCGCGCATGACACACGCCGTTTGAACATCCGGACATCACGCCAAGCGAAGGCTGAAGGACCAAGATGAACACGCTCAGAGAGTACGAGGCCCGTTGTTACTGGCCCCAAAGAAATGTTCTTGGTGCGACATGCGGCTACAGTTAGGCTGGAAACCCTTGCACAGCCCGACAGACTTCGTCACCCGAGATACATGATGTGTGAAAGATGAGCTGCAGAAGGCATGAGCGTCAAGCGCGTTGATCTCATCCTCTTTCCCGTCGTACTGCTGATCGGCATCCTGTTCGGTTCGATGCAGGTGGCCTCGATGCCGGGTGTGCCTTCCCACGGACGCTACCACCCCAGTGACATGGACGACCTGCAGGAGCAGCTCCTCGGACACTCCGTGCTGCCGAAGCCCTATGCCGCGGCTTCAGACCATCCCGCCTGGCTCACGATCTGCGCCCTGTACCAGACCGCTTCAAGCGCGACCGGACTTCGGGGCATAAAGCTCTGGAACAGCATGACCCCGGTGATGTTGGGACTGAACCTCTGCCTCTTCCTGGGGTTGGCCCGCCAGCTTCGGTTCAATCGCCTGCAAGCGCTCGCCCTGACGGGGCTGTTTCTTTCGACCGGTGCCACCATCACCTGGAGCGTGGTCCTGGAAACCCATGTACTCGCGCCCACCAGCCTTCTGCTCCCTGCCCTGATCCTCACCAATCGGCGGATCACGTCGCGACTCTGGGCCCGCCCGACCCCGGCGGCTCTTGCCATTTACGGCGTGGCGATCGCCCTCGCAGCGTCGATCACCATCACCAACATCATGCTCGCGTTTCTGGCGGTCTTGCCGGTCAACTTCGTTCGGTACCCCAGACCCGTTCGTCTCGTGAACCGAACAGTGCGACGACTCCCCACCCTGGTGACGGCATTCCTGATCGGCATCGGACTGCTCGCTTTCGTTCATCTCACCGGCTGGTACCTGATCCAGGATCGGGAGATGCGGCAGTTTCTCGAGCTGATCGTGCGGGGTGCAGGTGACGTGACCCTCCTGTTCCAGGACATACCCGGTTGCTGGTGGGATTCCATCCTGTCACTGGCGTGGATCGCACCCCCGATGAACGCCTACGAAGGTTCACCCGAAGCGCTGGACTTGCTGGCGCTCGAACACAGGTGGTCGACCGCCCCCGCCTACCTCTCGGGCCTTCTTGTCCTGCTGCTGACGATCTGTTCGTTCCGTGTCGTCACCGCACGCACGATGTTCATACCCGCTTTCGTGGTCTTCGGCGTCGCCCTGCATTCGATCTACGGGCTCGGCGAATCATTTCTCTTCACCGCCAACTACACATGGGCGAGCGTGCTCGCGGTCGGGCTCCTCGGGCGAGCCGTGATGCCACGCCAACTCGGCTGGATCGCCTTTTCGTTCGCCCTGATCATGCTCGTCGTGAATCTCATGATCTGGCAGCACGGTCTCGACTGGATCACGGAAAACAACCACCTCCTGCCACCCGCCCCCTGAACAGCAGACGGATGCGATCATCACCGGGGTCTGCCCGGGCTCACTGGTGAAACGGCGTCATCCGGTGCTTCAGCGCGCCGATCCGACTCCATGCTGGGCGTGAACGCCTCGATCGATCGTTCGGCGCGGACAAGGCGCAGCCCCGCATAGAGCAGCACGCAGAAGATCGGAAGCCAGACCCAGCAACTGGTTACAGCTCGTTTCATGACCACACCTCGTGATCAGACACACTCGGGATCGGCGCATACTCCTCTTCGGGAGCATCCCTGAGGAGAGAACATCGTTTCTGTCCCGGACACAGGGCGGGGCCCACGAGTGCCCAAGGCAGCCACTTCATACAGAGACGTCCAAACGGTTCCATGTCTTCGAATGCCTTCCGCCCGAAAGGTCTGCATCCACAACCTGAGTCTAAACTCAATTGCCAGAGAGTCTTGAAGAATTGCGAAAAGGCAGCTTGATGCCTTCATCCGACGAAGGTCCTGGGTGTCTGGTCGTTTGGGCAGACCAGACACTTCGGGAAACAGGCCCGTGGGCAAGTCGATACACGGCAAGAAAATAGTGGTTACCGAGGCTTCACCAGATCGATGAAGGACTGCCCGAACACGCGCCATCTCGGTTAACGTACCATTCGAACGGACCTGCTTTGGATACACAACAGCACTCAGACATCACGTGAGACGTGAGTAGAACAGAGGAGAATGCACATGACATCAGGTAGCGACGCGGCATCCGAAACGCAGAAATCAGGCGGCAAGGGGCTTGCTATCGCAGCACTTGTCATTGGCATCATCGCCCTTCCCGGATGCTGCATGGCAGGTTTCTACTTGAACTACGTCCTGGCGATCCTCGCGATCATCTTCGGAGCCATGAGCATGAAGGGCCCCGGGTCCGGCATGGCCAAGGCCGGCTTGACACTCGGAATCATTGGAATCATCACCTCCACCGTGGTGCTTCTCTCCGGCGATAAGCTGAAGGAATGGGCCGAAGAGATGCAGAAGGAGCAGCAGGTGGAAGGTGCAGGAAACAACAACGACGACAACAATGGCGGAAACGACAACGGCAACTTCGACAGCGGATCCAATGATGGAAACGTCGACGGCTGAGCACCGGATCCTCCACCGTCATCGAAGAATCCCTCAACTCATCACTGCACCCGCAAGGCCAACGGCCTTGCGGGTTCTTTTTCGTTGGGGGGTTCAGGGATCAGGTTCGATGGCAGCCATTTCAGGTCATGACGCAGCAAAGTCAGCACGTGCACAGGCGCCACGACAACCCGGCCAGGCAACGCGTCTTCATCAAGATCTTCTTCAGGGAAGAACTTGAGGAGCTGACTTGCGAAACACGAAACACGGACGCAGCCAGGGCCCTGCACCCATACGTCCGTACCAGCGATAGATGAATGCAATCGTCGCCGAAAAGAAGACCACGAAGAAGATGCCGCCTAACAAGAAGCTCGATGATTCCGATGGGCTGAAAGGCAGCGACTGCTTTCGCGTGATCGAATAGCTCGAATCACTCGATCTGAACAAGTGATCGGAGATGCTCTGCTGTTCCCAGATTTTCGACCTTCGACTTCCGCCGCCGCTGGAACTCCCTGAACCACTGCCATTGGTAGAAACGTATTTCTTGAATCTCCGGCCGAAGGATCCTTCAGCCGACCACAGCTCGGAAACGGCACGTTCGAACTCCTGGCGACCTTCCGATGTCGACAAATACCGAGCGATGCCCACCGGTGAGGTACCGTCCAGTTGTTCAGCGAAGGCAGTGGTGATTGCCTCGGCATCCAGTGAACTCGGGACCAGTTCCGAATCAAGACGAACCTGTTTGTCGCGCCACGTCGCATCAACCACCGGGTTTCCTCGAGCACCATTCGCCAAAGCACCGGACGAACCGTTCGCGGACATGGAATCTCCACCATCGGGCATGGACAGCAGCTCGAACGTGATGTCGAAGATCGGATCTTCGCCTTCATAGGCCTTGAAAACGCAGATGCAACGCACCGATTGACGCGGACCATCCTTGGAATTCACGACGGAATCAAGCGTGATGTTCGCCTGGGACATGGGCGGCAAAAAAGATGATGGATCGTTCATGTTCATGACCATCACAGCCGCCGAGACAAACCCCATGAAAACAGAGCTTCCGATGAAGAACCAGACCGCCACCAGGGCTGTTGCCTCGGCCAGGCGACGGGATTCCTGTGCGATATAGGAAGGAGGCGGCGTTCCATGACGCCAGTCACCGCCACACTCGGGGCAGATCGGCTCCTTCAGGCCGGCAAGAGAATGCTGACATGTCGGACAGTCGCCATCCCTGGTCTTTCTCCTGAACGTCCAGGACACCACGCCAAGGAGGATCGCACTCAGGAGAAGAAGCGAGACGAACATGGACGCGACCTGGAACAACGCTTGATCCACGAACAACAAGGCTTCGATCGACCCGATGATGACACACAGGAGCAGAAACCATGTCGCATAGTTCCAAATCGGCTTGCGGGCCGAGTCAGGAACATCGGGAACAAGTTCATGAGTCGAATTCGCAGGCAAGGAACCGGTGGCAGCAGCCCCAGCGACCGGTGGCGGCAAGACTGCAGCTTCGTCATCGGAAAGACCCGGAACAAAGCGCATGCGCCCTCGATGGGACTGAAGCAGATTGACCGACAGCAGAAAGAAGACGGCAAAGATCGCGACCGGCAGCAGTATCCGCGGGAGGTTCCAAAGATCGGTGTCGCCAAGATATCGAACGTATGGCCCGTTCCCTTTGACCTGGGGAGAAGGGCTCCAGCTCCCGAAGAGATCGAGAGATCGCCTCTCTCCATCGAGGTTTCCCACGGCAGGGTCAGCTGCGTCGTAACGGATGATCTGGGCGAGAAAAGCCGCATCGTCATCATCATGCAGCAAGCGCGCGGCAGGTGAATGCTCGTCAAATGAAACCTGCTCCCGAAGACTTGCGACCGCCGCGTCCGCGTCGATCAGGTATCCATAAGGCGGCCCTTGAATACCGGCAATACCAGACCATTGAGCTATGACCTCATTTTCGTCACACAAGAGGATCCGGACGTTGCCTTCCCCTTTCTTGCTACCGACTACGAGTTCACCCACCTTCTCGATCACCAGATAATCATGTTGGTCGACCTCGTTTGGGCCGAACCTGACGTGCTTGTTCTCCGAGCTCTTGAAAAACATCACGGAGTACCTGATTCCTGCAGCATCAAGCACCTTCGGCCAGTACGTGCTGAACAGGGCCATGCTCACGCCGAAGAGAACGATTGCAAGAAGGAACGACACGATGCCAAGACTGTTGCGTATTGTCGGCTTCAATGCACCAGGTTTCAGGACGCCAAGGGAAAAGCCTCCTCCACATTCCGAGCACCGTGCTTCACGCAGACCCGTGACCGGATGCAGGCAGCTGGGACATGAAGGTTCCCTGGGATCGGCCCAGACCTTGAGTCCGAACACGGTCAATGGCCCGAGCAACACGTGCGCCATGCTCTTTCCGGTGGAACATGCGTACTGCCACCCCCACGGCCGCCAACGGACCCGTCCATGGAATGCAAGGATCAACGCGACAAGCGGTATTGCACCCAACCAGAGAACCACACTGGTGATCTGCCTGCCAAGCTCGGCCGTCGGCATGAGGTACGGCTCAGTCTGCATGGAGGCTGCGTAGCCGTGCACTCCTGGGCCATTCCTGATGGTTTCCACGAAAAAGACACCGCGAGGTCGCTCATCGGCGTAGACCATTTCGAAGTCCACTGTCCCATCCGCCTGCCGCGTCGTCTTCGTGCCCAGCAGTTCTTCCTGGCCGCTGTGCTCGACCGCATAGAGTTGAAACTCCTTGTACGGCATCCACAGTCTGTTCAATCTCTGGGCGAATTGAGCGGAGACCTCGGGGTCAACAAGGAGTCTGCCGATTTCCGTGGAGCCGTCATCGATGAGCTGTCGCGTGAGTGCTTCAGCCAACTCCGACGTATCGACCTCCACCGGAAGCCCTGATTGGGAAAAGAGCCACTCACCAGACCAACTGGCCAGGACTCGGGCCTCTTCTCCGTAGGCGTCATGCTTTCTCACCCGAACCCCGACTGACCGAGTTCGTGGCTCGCTGAATTCAGTGTCAAGCAACCTGATCGTTTCAGCCTCGGATTCGACGCGAAAGACCAGAAGAAGCTCGACTTCAGGTGCTTCCTCCCACCGAAGCGAACGCGAGGTCAGTCCGCAGATGTAATCCCGTTCGTTCTGTGGTGAAAACGTGGGCCAACCACGCATTCTCGAGATCTCGGCCCAGACGTGTCGGTTGTGACTCGCCGTCTGATACACGGCACAGAGCAGTAGTCCTGCAAGTGCCATCGCTTCAAAAACTCGATACTTGCCGTAGGTCGCACCGTTTCGCGAGACGGAAGAGATGAGAAAGACCAGGAGAAATCCGGCAGGAAAGAGAAACGCGAAGAAGAACGCGTCACTTCTTCCAAAGCCATCGAAGTTGAGTGACATGTACCGGTGAAAGGCATGGAGCAACCACACGACAACCGCTGCCATGAAAAGCCAGAGGACGAAACCCCAGAGCCGACCAATCTTGAATTGTGCCATCAACGTGCCTCACACCCGGAACATTCATCCCAACATCACCAGATTAGGCGAATGACCTCCCTATTTCCCCGCACGTCGAAACATCGATCTGAAATACCGATTTCGGCAAGGAACTGGCTACGCGTCGATGGGTGACAGACACCGGTGGAAGCATCAAACCATCGACGCCTGCGGCTCGAAGGGCTGCAAAGATCGCCGATAGAGAAGGATACGCAGGCCCAGCATGAGAAAGAGGCCGCAGATCACGAAGCTAATCACGTATATCGGCACGAACCAGATCTCCGATGGCCAGACCAACCCGCTGCTTCCTCCGGATGAAGACGATATGCCACCGTCGAACATCTTCTTGCCTTGGCTGTTCATGACATATGACGAAACGGATCCATTGGTATCGGCATAGGACTCGATGGTCCTGGCAAGAATCGCAGCGTCTTCCTCGTTGTGCAGGATCCCGGCAAATGGCGAGTCACTGTCCCGGGGAATCTGGGATCGCAAGACTCCGACCACCTGATCCCCGTCGACGAGAACACCCTTGATGGGGTTGTTCTGAATCGTTCCTTGTCCATTCCAGATGGCAAGTTCCTTATCATTCCGACTCAGGACGACCTCGACCTGACCAAGCGTTGTCACGGTCGAGACGTTGTTCTTCTTGTCGTATGACCCGGAAGTGTTCACCTGCAATTGATTCGTCTGGTCGATCGTGACATTGACCGAGCGGTTGAATTCAACATGCAGATAGAGGAGTCCGGTCATTCTGAGAAACGAATCCCAACTTGCCACGAACAGGGTCAGGGCGAGAACGGAACTGACCAGCCCCACTGCAACCGTGAGGGCACCAAACCACCGACGTGGCATCGGCCTGATGCCTCCGGACCTGACCACGCCACGACTGAGATCCTCCCCACATTCAGTACAACGGGGTTCCATCAGTCCGCGCACGGAATGCGCACATCTCGGACACACCTCCTGCGTGACACGCAGCCTCCTTGAAATCGTCCAAAAGACGACGAAGATGACCGCAACCAGCAGGACAAAGCCAATCGAAACAAGAAAATCCATGCCTATACCCCGTAGACGTTCACCGAGACGCACGCCACCATGTACCGACGTTTGAAGCATTCAGCTGCAAACGACCGACAGTCTATACGGGAAGTATTGACGGCGATGCCATTCTGTTGCAGACTGAGAGGTCTGTTCTGATGGCAACCAAAGAAACGAAGATGCAGGGTCGACCTCAAAGCGCCAGAAGCCGATGGTGCACCAGGACGCTTCCGGACGAAACCCGTTCACATCCATTTTCCGAGAGAATCCACCCACCATGAATCTTGCTGTGTTTTCACATGCCATCACCAGGACCCTCACGACCCTGACACTGCTTCTCATCTTGGCCGGCGCGACGAACATCGCGCGTGCCGATGACACCCCGGCCGCCGAATCGCGGTCCAAGGGCGCGCACTGCCTCTTTGCCGGACACAGCTTCTTCTGTCCGGTCGCCATGAACTTCGACCGCATCGCCAGAAAAAGCGACTTTCCCGACCATGAGATGAAGATCGTGTTTCGTGGTGGCAGAGCCGGTACCGCGAGCGCCCTGTGGAACTCTCCCAGCGCCCGAAAGGCGATCGAGGCGATTCTTGCAACCGGTGACATCGAGATCTTCGGACTCACCCCGGATGTCACGGACACCGCCGAGACCTTCGAACCCTGGTTCGACCTCGCTCTCGAACACAATCCCGATACCCGTTTCTTCATTGGAATCCCCTGGGCGAGGGGTGGTCCTGAAACGAGCATTGAACGCTACAACCAGATGATCGATCTCTATGCAGCCAAAGCCGACGTGGTCGTGAAGGAATTGCGCGAACGCTACCCCGACAAGCGCATCGACCATCTTGCCTATGGCAAGATCGCCTCCGCGATGAAGCGAGGATTCGAGTCAGAATCGCTGCCCGACATCAAGATGATGGTAGGCCCCGGAAGCGATGCTCTCTTTCTCGACAAGCAACCCGGTCACGCCGGACCGATGCTCCTCAAGGTCTGCGCCCTCACCTGGCTGAACCAGCTGTATGCCGCGGACCTGGACTCACTGAACTATGGAGAACATCAGTCAGATGTCCCAGCGATCATCGAAGAGGTGATGATCCACACCCCCCCACTCAAGGTGCAGCCCGATGCCCCCACCGGTGAAACCGAAGCGATTGGCGCCGACGAGAAAAAGGGTTGAACACCGCAGCACTGCTGCAGAACGAACAGTCCGGCATGGTACGAAGCCACCTCGAAGCACAAAGCACCAGCAGATCGCCGAAAAACTTGTTTTCAGTACCCGCGCCCTTGTGAATTGATTCACAAGGGCGCGTTGCGATCAAAAAAACGACGTCGTAGCGAATGTAAAGCGCGGTATTCAAGCACTTTCCGAAACGCATGCCCCCATGTGCGATTCTTGTTTCGAAGCCAGAGGAACCGCCCCACTTGTACTGACGTATCGTCGTCTGAAGAGAACTAGAGACGGGGCACTCTAAGGAAAACATCATGAGACTGGAATCGAATCGATCGCTGTCGTCGGCTGTATGTGTAACCGTACCGATCCTCTGCTCGAGTTTCCTGTACGGACAGAATGCAGTCGATTACCAACTCACCGCCGAATGGCAAGGTGGCTACAACGCTGACATCGTCTTGACGGTCGACCCTGACGGCGCCGTCCTGAGTGACTGGGAACTCTCCTGGGTGAACAGCCCCGAGGTCCAGGACTCATGGAACTGCACCCACTATCGTGATGGCGACCGGACGATTCTCGAAGATGTCTGGTACAACGAAACGATTCAACCAGGAGATTCCGTGGTGCTCGGTTTCACCGGAATCGGCTCCTGGCCCCCCTCTCCTGAAGACGTACGAATCAATGGCGTTCTGGTTGACGTGCAAATCAATGGTGAGAGTGACGGCGGCGACGACGGTGGTGACGACGGTGGTGACGACGGTGGTCATGGCGGAGGCGGTGCGGAAGATTGCTGCTTTGGCGACATCAATAGTGACCGGCTTGTCGATGGGCAGGACCTTTCCTACATGCTCAGCATGTGGAACACCTCGGATGCCATGGCTGATCTGAATCAATCGAACCTCGTCGATGGCGAGGACCTGACCCTGCTCCTCAGCCGCTGGGGATCGTGCGACCATGATCATGGATCGCATGACCATGGTGACTACATGGACATCACCATGTGGGACCAATTCCACGATTCCAACAACAACTCGCACCACGACCAGATGGTGGGCGGTCGAACCGTGATCACCACCGAAGCCATGGTCGCCTACAACGACCTGCGAGCCTTCCTTGATCTGCCGGCACGCACCTTCGAAGAGGTCGGTCAGTGGGCATTCGACGAAGCGCTGACCAACAACACCCAGGCCTGGGGTAACGACCTCAAGGGCGTGGGACTCTGGTATGCCATGCAGGGCGCCAAGGTCGGTTGGATCACCGACGAGGCCTATGACCCGCAGATCCTGGCCGACATCCAGCGAACGGCGCGAACCGTCTGCAACCCGACCGAGATGAAGTCACTGGTGATGAACATGGTCGTGGAACACGGCATCGACGGTTATGCCGACTATCTCGAGGAGAACGGACTCGTCGACACCTTCATCAACACCCTCAAGATGGAACCACACTACGGCGGCTGGATGCACGGACGATGCCACGGCTTCCGTTCGATCGAAGGCGTCGCCATCAACCATGACGTGAACCACCTCACCGTGCTGAGCTGGGACCAGATGGATCCGTTCATGAACGACACCTTCGACTGGCCGCAGTGGCCGGCTTTGGATGTCTCGGACTCGGGTGTGATCGAGTACTTCCAGAGCATGGTCGTCCTCGGGGACCCCGTGGGCGACAACATGTGACCCGTGATCCATGACCGATGAAGCCACCCCGCGTCAATGACGCGGGGTGGCTTTTCATTGGGTCACCAAGCGGGACACCACCATGAATCCCGGAAAAAGACCGATGAGGGTTCAATTCAAATCGCAAAAAAGCAATCGACCCGACCAAGTCGAAAACTGCATTCAAGTACGATTCCATTCAATGCAAGAAAGGCCTCGAGCCGAGCAGAAGTGACTGACTTCAATGCAACTTCGCCAACGAGAACGAGAAAGAACCGAAAAGAATTCTGCACACCCTCATCGCTTCCCTGGCCACCGTTTTCAATCCACATGGATCCCCATCCATGAACATCCCGACGCCACTTGAGTTCACTGGAAGCGCGAGGACTCTCATGCTCCTCGACGACGATGCCCAGGAGGACAAGAGTGGTTCCAACGACGGCATCGGAACCGACCTCGATGATTTCTTCTTTTCAGGCCACTCGATCAGATTCGAAGTCGGTGGCAACTTCGCATTTGATTCGGACATCCAGGGAGACCCCAGCTCGGGGAACAGCTTTGCGTCCGGAACGATCAAGTTCGACACCGGCGTCGACTTCCTCTTCACCTGGGGCATTCCCGTCTGGGAAGCCTTGTCACTCGAGTTGAGCACCGGGTTCGCCTACAACAGCGTCAAGACCCTGGAAGGCACCTGGAACGGCGGGCAGGGCAACGTCAACGGAGTCCCCCTGGTGATCGGTTTGGGGTACGCCATCGATGTGACGGACCAACTCTCCATCAACCTGAATGCCGCAGTCGGTGCCCAATTCTCCTACGCCGACATCACCGGCATCACATCAACCGGAGCTGCCGGCACGACGGCATCGATCAACGCAAATGCGATTTCATTCCGGTACCAGGTCGGCGTGACCCTGGACTGGGACTTCACGCACGACTTCGGCCTGGGGGCATATGTCCGCTATGCAGGCACCACCGAGACCGACTTCGGCACTCCCGACTTCACCGGACCGAACCCGTCTGCCACGAGTCAATTCAAGCTGAACGATCTTTCCTCCGTGGCAGTGGGCTTGACCGCCTACATCAACTTCTGAGTACGGACTCATCGGCCCCCCCAAAAACCGACCAGCCGCAACCGCCGCGAAGTCACCGTTACCGGGCGGGCATCAAGAGTCGTTGTTCGCCTTCAGGATCGACCACTTTGAAGATTGTCGCAAAGACATCCCAGATCGTGAAGAGCTCGACCGTATAGTCGAGGCTCGCCCCATTTGGGCGTGAAGAACTCAGGAGTCGATGTGATGCAGAACATCCCGATCAATGCGCCCACCTTTGTCACCATGGGAACGGTTCTGGGGCTTGCCATGAGTCTCTGTCCAACAGACCTGCAGGCACAGTGGACGGATGATCCCGCGGAGAACACCTTGCTTGCCGGAGGACCCGGTGACCAGGTACAGCCCAAGATGGTCGACGACGGTTTCGGAGGCTTCTATCTCTCGTGGTTCTCCTCGAGCGGCGGGTACGACGTGTACCTGCAGCACTTCGGCGCCGACGGAACACCTGCCTGGAACGATTCGGGGCTGCTGGTCGCCGATCGGAACTTCTCCTCGACCGAGGACTACGGACTTGCAGTGACGCCCGATGGAGATGCGGTGCTCGCCTACCGAGGCTCTGGAGCATCCACCACCGCCATGGTGAGCAGGGTTTCCTCGAGTGGCACGATCGAATGGTCGGTGGAAGCCGGTCGTGGATCGGTCAATGCACCGGATGTGGCGGTCGCTTCCGACGGCCACATCGTGGCTGGCTGGATCAACCAGTCGACCACCAGCCTCCAACGGTTCGACCCCCTCGGCAATGCCATCTGGACCTCCCCGGTCTCGATCGATGACGGCTCGAACGTCGCACAACTTGCGAACATGCAGTCGGGCGGAAGCGCGGGCGAGGTCATGGTGTCCTTCGTCAGCTACGCGACCTTCACCGGCGCCAAGCGACTCAAGGCCCAGAAGGTGACCGCCGACGGCACGCTGGCCTGGAGTGCCAACAAGTCCGTCTTCACCTCCGGTTCACTGCAGTTCGGAAACTACCCCTCCTTCGTCCCCGACGGTCTCGGTGGCGGCATCTTCTCCTGGTACAACGTCTCGCCACTGCAGTGCCACGTCCAACGTCTCGATTCAGACGGCAATGCCCTGTATGGATCGAGCGGAACGACCGTCACTGCCTCTTCCACCGGCCTCCTGCGAACCAACCCATCGGTCGCATTCGATCCCACCCACCAACTGCTGGCCGCCAACTGGATCGAGCAGGTTCCGAACACCAGCCGCTTCGCATGCTCGGCGCAGCGATTCGATTTCGAAGACGGAACCAGGCTCTGGGCGCCCGACGGGATCGCGATCGGCCCCTTGGCGACCCACTACCAGATCATCGGATCCTCGGCTGTGGTCGTGGAGGATGCTTTCGTCTTCGCCTGGAATCCCGAGAGCAGCTTTGGTTCGGGTGAACTCATCGCCCAGCAGCTGGATCTGTCAGGAACCCCTGCGTGGAAACAGCCGGTCGCGCTCTGCAGCGTTCCCAGCGGTCACGCACGACTGCGGGGCATCGCCCTTGGCTCACAGGCGATCTTCGCATGGGAGGACGACCGCAGCGGCAACGACGAACTCATGGGTCAGAACCTCAATCTCGATGGAACACTCGGGATCAACTGCCCCGCCGATATCAATGGCGATGGCCTCGTCGATGGCGCAGATCTCAACCTGCTGCTCGCCAGCTGGGGCGACTGTCCGGTCGATGAACCCTGTCCCGCCGACATCAACCACGATGGCGTGGTCGATGGAGCCGATCTCAACAGCCTCCTCGGGGCGTGGGGCCCCTGCTCGTGACCTTCCTCGAATAGGGAAGAACGCCCCGAACTTCCAATGAGACACGGCTAGACTGTCTCCAGTAACGGAGTGTGTTCATGAAGAAATTCGTCCTGATCACGGGGTTGCTGGTCACGCCGGTCGCGGCAGACCAGGCGGCCATCGACATCGACGGTCGCTTTGCCGACTGGTCTGGAATCACCCCCGCCGTTGTCGATCCCATCGGCGATGTCCCACCAGGTGCGCTGGACATCGGTCGTGTCTGGTTGGCGGACGACCCGGACCGACTCGCCATCCGCATAGAGGCCTCCGCGGAGTTCGCTCTCGCCGATCGAGACACCCTGAGGATTCTCATCGACACCGACAACGATGCCTCGACCGGGTACCTGAGCGGGGGCTTCGGAGCAGAGCTCTACTTTGACTTCGGCGACCTCGAAGGGCGCTTCTTCGCCACCACCACCACCAATCCGTCGTCGGGCGTCCAGATCTGGCACTCGGACTTCGGCCTGCAGGGTCAGCCGACGGTGACCAGTGACGAATTCGAGATCGCACTGGCCAGGGATGCCACGATCGAGGGAACCAACCTCTTCAACGGAAGCACCATCCGGATTCGCCTGGTCGATGACGGTGGCGAGCGCATTCCGGATACCTCCATCGGCATCGAATACGAACTGGATGCAGGTACTCCACCAGACATGCGGGACGAGAGCATCGGGCGCCAGCAGCCGACTGACGTCAGGCACATCAGCTGGAACGTACGATTCGACTCACCCTGGGACCAGGCCCTGCGCCCCTCGTTCGGACGCATCCTTGCGGCGCTCGATGCCGACATCATGAGCTTCCAGGAAATCTACGACCACGACGGCGACGATGTGGTGGATTTCGTCGACGACTGGGTGCAAGCCGATCCTTCGGGCACCTGGCACGTCGCAAGCAACTACGACTGTCACACCGTTTCCCGATACCCGGTCCTGGCCTCGGAAGCGATCGACGGCAACCTCGCGGTGCTCCTGGACACCACGAGCGTGCTCGACCGCACGACACTGATCATCAACGCGCACCTCTCCTGCTGCGACAACGACCAGTCACGCCAGCAAGAGATCGACCGCATCCTGCGCTTCATCCGTCAGGTCAGAAACGGACAGCAGGCCGGCTATCCCATCGACTGCGCCCTGATCATCACCGGCGACCTGAACCTCGTCGGTCTCGCCCAGCAACTCGACTCGTTGATCGAGGGCGACATCGTCGATGAGGCCACCTACGGCTCCGACGTCGCGATCGACGTCGATGGAACCGAACTGCGCGATGTGATCTGCCTGCAGACCGACGCCCGCCTCGCCTACACCTGGCGCAACGACTTCGGCTGGTACTGGCCGGGTCGTCTCGACTTCACGATCCTGAGCGACTCGGTGCTCGAGGTCGGCACCCGGGTGACCATCGAGACCGATCGAATGTCACCCGAAAAGCGCTCCGAGTACGGGCTTTTCGCGGCGGACTCGGCCTGTTCGGACCACCGACCACTGGTCACCGACCTGCGCGTGCCCGGTTGTCCGGGGGACCTGGACGGCAACGGACGCGTCGATGGCGGCGACCTCTCGATTCTCCTGAGCGACTGGGGTGACTGCGACGACCCGGATGAGTGCGTGGCCGACCTGAATGCCGATGCCGTGATCAACGGCGGAGATCTCTCGATCATCCTCGGATTCTGGGGCCCCTGCTCCTGACCGATCGCCTCAACCGTCGAAGGCGTGCAGGACGCTTCCGGCCACCCTGGCCCGCCATCGGAACAACCCACCCGCATGCGGCTCGTGCACGAGGTCGGCCTGCGGGACATCGATCCGACCGGTCGTGATGTAGAGATCACGAAGGTCCGCACCACCGAAACACGCCGAAGTGGCATAGCTGACCGGCATCCGGATCGAAGCAAGCTCCTGCCCGTCCGGCGCGAATCGAGTGACGCCTCCGGGGACCCCGCAGACCGAGCCGGGACCGTCCGCGAAGTGGGCGACCCAGAGACACCCTTCCTGATCGATGGTCAGTCCGTCGGGGTTGAACGGGGCGCCGTCCCTGGGGATCACCACCCGTCGATGATCGAGCGCTCCCGTCTCGAGGTCGAAATCGTAGGCCGCGACCTGACCGGCCACCGAGTCGGCGAAGTAGAACGTGGTGTCGTCGTCGGTCCAAGCGAGTCCGTTGGAGAGCGTCGCCTTCTCGATGACCGTGGTCACGTCACCGGTCGAGTCCACCCGATACACCCGGCCCTGATCGGCCGCGAAGTCATAGGCGAGCGTGCCTACCCAGAAGCGGCCTCGACGATCACACTTCGCATCGTTCGCACGATTGGCGGAGCGATCAGCCTCGATCGGAATCAGGAGTTCAAGCCGATCCTTCGGAGCACGGTCGGGATGAAAGGCCTCGATGCCCTGCGGCGTGGTCACCACCAGCCCCCCCGCACGACGCAGAGCGAGTGCGGTCGGCTCCCGCGGCGTATCCCAGAACTCGTCTTCCCCGGTGGCCGGGTCGAACCGGTGGATCCGCCGACCGGTGATATCCACCCACCACAGCACCGAGCTTCCAGGATCCCAGACCGGGCCTTCACCGACGATCGCACCCGCACCCACCACCAGTTCAGGAAGACCGCAGACCGACAGGATGCTCTCGACCGCGTCATCGGGGTCGAGAGCATCGACATCGAGCACCAGGTTCGCACACGACGCGTAGCTCGGAGCACGTCGTTGGTCGAGTTTCTGAAGCTGCGTCAGGGTCTCGGCGTCGGACCCTGCACCGAGGCTGGGGCGATGTCGGTTGTCCGGGTCACCGGCCATGCGCGCCAGGATCGTCTCGGGCCGGATGCGCAACCACACCACGAATGCGGACTGGATCAGATCCGCTGTCTTCGGATCGTCGACGACACTGGCAGCCGCCGTGACCACCGCCGGCCGCGGCGCCCGAACCCCCGCCTCGAGCATCGCTGTTTCGAGCGCATGCACGGCACCAAGACCCTCCGAAGCTTCGATCTCACGGGCCTTTCGACCGGTGGCGGCCTCGATCTGCTCATCGCTGTCGAGCATGCGCCGACCAAGCCGGTGCGCAAGACGCGATCCGACCGTCGATTTGCCGGACGCCATCATCCCGAGAATCACGACGGGACCACCCTGCATGCCTGACATCGTTGCTCCAAACGTGCGCTGGCAGTCGCGCGATGTTCCGAACGACCAGTCTCACGAGGGGCAGGTCGCTTTCGAGCAGGGTACACCCACGAGGATTCACTGAGTACCAAGGACCAGGATACGGATGCATTATTAAGATGACCGACATGAACGATCTGAGAATCTGCTTCGTCGGCGACAGCTACATGAATGGAAGCGGAGACCTGGAACTGCTGGGCTGGGTCCGTCGCCTCTGCCGAAAACGCTACACCGCACACCGACGCTTCACCTTCTACGAGCTGGGCGTCCGGGGCGCGACATCCGCCGACGTCAAGTCCGGGAGTCCGAATGCCGGGTTCGACTGCCCGAAGGCACCGACAATCGCGTGGTGCTTCAATTCGGGTTGAACGACGTGGCGGAGATCCAGGGCTCCGGAGTTCGTGTCGATCATGACGTGAGCGTCGAAAACGCCCGGTCGGTCGCCGAGGACCTGGGGCTTCCCTTCCTTGACATCCTGACCCCCCTGCTTGCGGATCCTGAATACATGGCGGGCCTCACGCGAAGCGACCACATGCACTGCGACGAACGCGGGTACGACATCATGGCCGGACTGGTCGACGACTGGCCGGCATGGAACGACTGGTTCAGCTGATCCGTTCAGGACACCATGCCGGGACATCATGAAAAGACCGCAGCCCGAAGGCTGCGGTCTCGTGTGTTTCAGAAGAAGCGGCGACGACTCACGGGCACGGGCCCCATTCACCCAGCAGGATGGTCAGATCGGAACCGTCAACGGGCCCCTCACCACTGATGTTCGCGGGTGAATCCATCAGTCCCCAGTCACCCAGCATGATGTTGAGGTCGGCGCCGTCGACCACGCCGTCGCAGTTGAGGTCGGCCAGGCAGTCCGCACCGGGACAGTCGGACTGGGCGTAGATCCCGAATGCACCGTTTGCACCGACAACCGCCAGATCAGCGGAGATCGCAACCGATTGCCCGCGCACTGAACCGAATCCGATCCCAGGCAGGTTCTGGTTGAAACCCCAGACACCATCGTCACCACGCACGTAACTGGCCACATTGCCAGCACCACCCGTTGGCACACCGATCAGGATCTGGTCACCGCCAACGGCCACCGCGGTCCCGAACAAGGGGTTGTTGCCAGGGAGGGGCGTTCCTTCATCCCAGCCGGCATCGTCACGTTCCCAGACGATTGCCGAGCCCGGGGCACCGACCACGAGGGTGTCCGCATCGAGACTGACCGCAGATCCGAGCTGAGATACGTTTGGATAGGTGAAGACCGAGTCGGCAAGCCAGTTTCCCGTGGTGTCACGCACGAAGAGATCCGCACTCCCGAAACCTCCACTGAAGTTTCCCGGCGCACCGACCACCGCACTGTCGCCGGAAAGACCGACCGAAGTTCCGAAGATGGTTCCATTCTTCCCTCGTAGGACCTGAGTCGCCTGCCATTCGCCGGTCTCATCCTGAGCGAGGACATGTGCACGCCCCAGAGCCCCCCCAGTGGGCGCTCCGACGAGGATGGTACCGTCCTCGACATCGACGGCGTATCCGAACTGGGCGCCACCACCGGGATTGTCCAGGACCAGACCAGGCCCCCATTCGCCCGCCGCACCCCGCTCATAGATGACCACCTGACCACCGCCTGATGGTGCGCCGACCACTGCAACATCATCATCGATGGCGACATCAAATCCATAGTTGCCGACGCCGGTCGGCCTCTGCAAGGTGACCCCTTGGTCCCAGGTGCCGTCCAACAGGCGTTCAAAGACGGTGGCAGAGGCACTGGGTCCGGAGGAACTGCCGACAATGGCCTGCGATCCACTGATGTCGGTCGCAGCGGGTACAGCACCGACGAGATTGACACCAAGCTCAAGTTCCCAGTCGTTTGACGTGTCTCCAGCCAAGGAAACTCCGGTGATGGTCATTGGCATGGCTGCGCCGAGCAGCGCACAGGAGAGCGTGTTTCGCGAGATCATGATTGGATTCCTTGAATGAAGGGGGTGGGGCATTCAGCCGTGCAGAGACACGACGATCAGGCAGGTGGTACGGATCGTGAATCCAGCTGTTCTCGGGGTTTGAAAACTGGGGTGATTTCATTGACGAAAACAGGGCTCAGCTGGGGGGAACGATGGTAACCAAAGCCATGGGCTTCTGGAGTGAAGCGCTCGAGTGGTCGATAGCGTTGATCAGGAACCACACCTCGCAAGATCGGTGGGAATCAACGTGATCACACGCTTGAAAACGATCGTCCTTCTGGCCGCAGTACCCGTTCTGGCCTGGTTGCCGGGCCTGTCTGCCGTGGCCGGCGAATCGACGGTCCAGGCCGACACCAACGACCAGGCGATCACGATCGGGGTCTTCATCATCGACGTCTCGAAGATCGAGGAACGCGAACAGCAGGTGGAGATGGATCTCGGGCTGCGCGCGAGCTGGCAGGTCCCGTCGCTGGCCGATGACTCGGCACCCGCGATCCGCACCCTCCCGCTCAACAAGGCCGAGTCACCGGAACTGCTCGTCCTCAACGCCAGGGATCTCGATGAGAAGCTGCCCCAGACGGTCCGGGTCGACCGAGCCGGCCGGGTCACCTACCGACAACGACTCCAGGGAACCCTCAGCACCCCGATGGATCTCGAGGACTTCCCCTTCGATACCCAGGAGATCATCGTCCAGATACTCGCCCTTGGCGCTGATGGCAGGCCCATGGTCGCCGACATCAAGTCCGTGGGGATCGTGGAGGGAACGACGGTCCCCGGCTGGATCATCGGAACACCGGTGACCGAGACCCGGTTGCTCGATTCACTCGACGGCACCCGGATTTTCGAGGTCATCGAGACCCGATACCGCCTCAAGCGACAACAGACCTTCTTCCTGTGGAAGCTCTTCCTGCCCCTCACCCTGATCGTCTTCATGGCCTACGCGATCTTCTACCTCGACCCCGCGATCATCGCCTCGCAGATCGCGATCTCCACCAGCTCGGTCTTTGCAC
Source organism: Phycisphaerales bacterium (assembly GCA_029246705.1). Classification (GTDB taxonomy): domain Bacteria; phylum Planctomycetota; class Phycisphaerae; order Phycisphaerales; family SM1A02; genus JAKVBQ01. Next base: position 27,942 of record JAQWMQ010000016.1, read on the forward strand.
TGATCGCCTACAACTTCGCGCTGAGCCACATGCTCCCGAAGACCTCCTACCTCACCCGCGCCGACTACTTCATCATCGGGTGCACGATCCTGGTCTTCAGCGCCATGTACGTGACGGTGGTCACCGGCGCCCTTGCGCGCAGGGAGAAGTGGATCGGACTCGCCGGCCGGATCGATGTGTGGGGACGATTCATCTACCCCGCGGCATTCCTGGTGGTCTGCTGGCTCTGCGTCGGCTGATCGATTTCAGATGGGTTTCTCGGGCAAAGTTGGGTCTGGATAACCATGCCAAGGTGCTTCTGAAGACGTATCGGGCCCGGGGAACCTGAAATCACGTGAGAACAACAGGAAAAGTTAGTGACCTGCACCCGGTTGATCGACGATAAAGAGGATCTTTCCCCGGTTGTATCGTTCCGAGTCCAGACTCCAGTAAGGATCAAAAATGGCTGACAGCACTGCAACATGGCCCCTCACCGGCATCAAGCCGATCGACCAGGCCGATCTTCATGCCCAGGTCAGCGCTTCCCAACCCGTCAAGAACTTCATGATCGAGAACTTCCTGGACGAGGATTTCGCCAACGAGGTCCACGACTGCTTCCCATCCTTTGCGGAAGCCCGGGATCTCGGCAAGCAGACCGCGTCCACGGTCAACGAGCAGAACAAGTACCAGGTCAGCGACTCGACCCTCTTCAAGCCCCCGCTGCTGAGACTTCACGAGATGCTGGCTTCGGATCACTTCTGCAACCTGCTCTCGACGGCTTTCGAGATCCCGAACATCCTGCCCGATGCGGAACTCCAGGGCGGTGGCATCCACCAGACCGGACCCCGCGGGCACCTCGACGTGCACGTCGACTTCAACTACATCCCGGCTCGCAAGCTCTTCCGTCGCATGAACATCCTCATCTACTTCAACAAGGATTGGAACGAGGACTGGGGTGGCAACATCGAGCTGTGGGACAAGGATGTGAAGAACTGCGTCCACTCGTTCACCCCCAGCTTCAACCGCTGCGTGGTCTTCGAGACCAACGAGATCAGCTACCACGGCGTGACCGCGGTCAAGTGCCCCGATGGCAACGCACGAAAGTCGTTTGCCGGCTACTACTACACCACCGACACGCCGGAATGGTGGGACGGAAACGCACACTCCACCCGCTTCAAGGCACGCCCCGACGAGAAGCTCAAGGCTTCGGTGCTGATGCCCGCGGAGAAGATGTCACGACTCTTCCGGAAGGCCAAGCGCAAGCTGTTCAAGTGACTGCGAGTCGGCCAGGCCGACCATCAGATCGACATCAACGCCCTGCGTGCCACACGCAGGGCGTTGTTCATATCGTCGATCATGTCGTGATTCGAACAGAGCGTGATGCCTGCAAGTCCAAGACGATGCTCACCGGCGGGTCAACAGTCGAAACACCCGGCGTCGTAAACCGAGCCCACTCGGCTCGAGTCCGGCCAGGATGAAGAGCGAGAGAAAGCGCATCACCCCGCTTCCGATGAAGAGCACGATGTAGCCGCCGCGGTCGAGCCCGACCACTTCGAGGACTTCCGCACCCAGGAGCGATCCGAGCAGCAGCGCACTCGCCTGGGCCAGCTGGTAGATCGTCATCACCGGGGTCCGCCGCTCGGCGGGAATGATGTCGAAGACCAGCAGGAAGGTCGCCGTCTCCCAGCAGGCCCAGGCGAGTGCGGCAAGTCCCTGCAGGCTGAGGATGTACCAGAACGAATCGTTCAGGGGCCACAAGGTGACCAGGGGCACGGTCGCGATTCCACCGATCCACAGCACGCGGAATGAACCGTGGCGCTTGGCAAGTCGCCCCACCAGGGGCAGCACCGCCGCCTTGACTCCCAGCATCACGGCGAGCACGGTGGTCACCTGCCAGTATTCGAAATCGAGCTGCTTTCGCATGTAGGGAATGAGAAATGGCGCCACGATGAAGACCGAGAAGAAGAACGCCAGCATGTAGAGCAGCAGGAATCGCGTCTGGCGATCGCCGAAATCCCGCTTCATCACCGCCAGGGTCGGCGGTTCGATGCGCTCGACCAGACCGGGTTCCGCTTCGGATTGTCCCGCGAGACACACCACCGAGATCAGTCGTGCCAGGAGTGCGACGCCGAAAACCACGGCGAAGGCTTGAAGCACCCAGCTGTTCCGGGCACCGTATTCGAGGAAGAGACTGGCGAGCATCCCCACCGCCAGTCCGACCTGCACGAAACGATTTCGAAGACCGACGAAGGTCGGGCGGATCGGGCCGGGGACGAGCGAGGTGAACCACGCCTGCCACGGTGGCGCGGAAGCGAACTGTGCCGCATTGAACAGACCCACCGAGACATAGACCACCCACCACGGCATGTCACCGACGAGGGCACCCACGATCAATGGAATGATCGCAAGGGCCTGGACCAACGCGCTCATCCAGACCCAACGCCTGATCGAGCCGACAAGGCGCACCCCCCAGGGCGTGACCAGTTGGAGTACCGCGGCCAGGAAAAGCGGGACCGTTGCGACCAGGCCGGCCTTCACCTCGGACAAGCCGATCGCCAGGGCGAAAAGGGTGAACTGCCACTCCGCAGCACCGGACATGATCGCCCAGCAGGCTCCGTCAGTCGTAAGCAGTTTCAGATTTCGACGCAGCATCGCCGAACGGGATGCAGGCAGGGTCCGGTTCATCGTCGGGAATCAGTCACCGTGAAGGGCGATGGACTCTCGACCTCCTCGCCGTCGAAACGGAGCCGGGAAGCATGCAGTGCAGGGCGTTCCAGGCGCCATGGTTCCCCACCGTAGAGCGGGTCACCCAGCAGAGGCGCACCCAGGTGCGCGAACCCGGCGCGGACCTGGTGACGACGACCGCCACCGAGCAGTTCGATCTCGATGAGGCGTCGATCGCCATCGTGGTCGAGCGTCCACCAGGCACACCGACCTCGATCGCGTTCGGCACCGGTGGATCGCGTGGTCACCTTCTTCGATCGCTTGTAGCGACTGGTGAAGAAGAGGTTGAAGCGCCCGTCATCGGCGATGTCACCATCGATGAGAGCCACGTAGTTCTTCCTGATCGATTCCTCCTGGACCCGTCCCCGCAGGCGAATGTGTTCGTCGGGAGTCTTCGCGACCAGCAGGCAGCCGCTGGTGCCATGATCCAGCCTGTGCACCAGCCCAGACTCATCGAGGCCGCCCAGCTCCGGGCGATGTCGCCGCAACCACCCCTGGACGGACTGCGAATCGTCGCCCGGTCGGGCGATGGTGTGCAGACCCGACGGCTTGTCGAGGACGAACCAGCCTTCGTTTTCCTGAAGGATCTCCGGGTCGCTCATCCCTCGGCCTTGTGCATCAGCTTGCTCGCGGCCTTGCGCTCACGACGGGCGTTGATGAATGAGACGATCGCGAAGAAGAGCAGGACCGCACAGATCAGCGCCATCAGGAGAATCGTGACCGCGGCAGCGCCGAATTCGAAGTCGGGCTTCCCCACCTGACCGAAGAACCGAGCCAGGGGAGCGATGACTCCCAACAGTGCGAGTATGGCAACCACGTGCATGGCATGCTTGCGCAGCTTTCGGGTGAAGAGCGAAACGATCGCACAGCCCATGATCGGCACACCCCAGATCGCCGGGATGAAGGCGGTCCAGGACCGTTCATCGGCCGGTGCGAACGCAAAGTAGGCAAGCAGTCCGAGTGCGGTGAGCAACAGCCCGGCAACAAAGACGATGAGGGGCATGGGAATACGCATGTCGAGGTCCGATCGTGGGTTCGAGGAGGTTCGCTGGCAGAAGCGGTTGCAGGACGAGAAGGATACTCCCTGCAGTGAACTGCCACAGGATTCCCGGGCAGGCGTGCTCAGATCGAGCCCTTGGGATCCTCGACCGGCTGCCAGGGCACCAGGGTCCTTCTAAATCTCAGGGTGTACAGCCCAATCAGGATGTACAGCACCATGATCAAGCCCACGGCGACGTAGGCCGGCACCCACCACCAGTTCGAGGTCAGGACCCGCACGTCGATTCCCGCCCGGTGCGAGATGGTTCCGGTGAAGAGTTCGGTTCCATCCTGCCGAGGCCAGCCGGTGCTGGATGCCGCCATCCGAGGACCGGTGAAGTGTCGAATCGCCTTTTCCAGCTGGGCGGTGTCCTCTGGATCCGCGAGGATCAGGGACAAGGTGGTCTCCTTGGCTCCGGAGGACTGGGAACGCAGGGACTCGATCATCGCCTGCATATCGAAGCGGTAACCTGGAATCATCGAGTCAGGGTCATCATCGGCTTCGGCCGGCCCCTTCCATTCAGCTGATGGGAGGATGAAGGTGGTGATCAGCTGGTTCGTGGGCACGACATACACCGAGATCTCACGACCGTCATCCCGGTCCACCGGCTTGATGCAGTTGATGTCGATCCGCGGACCAGCGGGATTCAGGACGACACTGATCGTCTCGACCTCGAGATCCTCCAGCTGGAGAATGCCCGCGGTGGCCAGGAACCGAGGCCAGACCACGCGCATCATCTGCATGCCGAAAAGACCCACCAGCAGACCGAAGATCACCCAGGTCAACGCGAGCCAACGGGTGGTGCTTCGACGAAGACCTCCTGCTCGAACCACGCCATCGGAGAGATCCTTGCCGCATTCGAGACAACGCGGCCTCGCGGTCATCGAGACATCGTGGTTGCAGTTCGGACATCGTCGAGTCGACACCCGCAACAAGCGTGGCACGATCCAGATCAGCACGACGGGAATGGCGCAGAGGATCAGGTTGAACAGAAGCAGGCTCAGCATGGGAATGGCCTCTCTGGTGATGAATCGATGAAGTCCAGTTCCGGATTTCACGCGGTTGCGCAAGAGCCGTCGATGCCTAATCACGGGGCCATGATGCTACCTCATGCATGTGGCGAGGATCGTTTCCATTTCTTTCTCAGGCGGGCCGAAGACCGTGAAACCGGGATCCCTGCGAAGTTGGTTCAGTCGGCGGTCCTGGCAGATACGGAGTCGAACGCGACCAGTCCCGGACGAAGCAGGATCCATCCGATCGAGACCAGCGCCATGAACACCAGCCCCAGGGCGATCCGACCGGGAATCGCGGGGATGCTGGAAGGCAGGCTGCGAACGACACGGGAACCGTTGTCGCTGAAGGTCGATGAGTCGCAGATCAGGAGAGGATCCGCACGACCGGGGACCATGACCCGGGTCATGGCTTGTTCGGGGTTAGCCGCGATTGCAGAAAGGAACTGCGCGAAGTCATCCGGCGATTCAAGGAGGGCCCTGGTGATCATGCCGCGAGGTTCGCCGTCGAGACGAGCGATGAGGTCTTCGACGATCGGATCACCCTCGAGAGGGAGCCCGACCGGATTGTTCCAGGTGCCCACCTCCGCCTGCTCCCAGATGATCGGCTCCTGGCCGGGCTCCTCGATGCGGAACGTGATTCGAATGATGTCGTCCTGCTCCAGAAAGTCGACACCACGGAAGCTCGCCGAGAATCGCTCTCCCGTGTCGTTCACCAGCACGGAATCGATCTTGATGTCGACTTCAGAGGCATTCAACGCTCGCCAGCGGGCCAGGGCGAACATCGTCTGGCTGCCCCATTGAAGCGGCGGATAGATCAGGATCCCGGTGAGCAGGAGGATGACCCCGACCAGGCCAAGCCGCCGCCGACGCGTGATTCCACCGATCGGAACGACGCCACGCTCGAGCGAACGACCGCATTCGACGCATCGGGGTTCAGTCAGGCCCTCGATGTCGTAGCCGCAGCCCGGACAAGACGACACCGTGCTGCGCGATCGCCTGAGCAGCAGGAAACACACGACCACGGCGAGAAGCACCAACAGAACCCAGACGAGACTTGTAACCAGTGTGAGCATGCGTGTCCCAGGAAGTTCCAGTGGCTGACGGGCTGATTCTACAACACGCCGGTGGAAGACCAAATCGAGTGGAACGCCATTGAGCTCGGGGGTCCTCGACCTTCCGGTTCATGGATCATCAGGTCTGGAAGTCGTTCGGTTCGGGTACGGGTACGGGTTCGATGATACCTGCAGACTTGAACGGCTTGAGTCGATCTGCATTTTTGATGACCCGCATACCCCAGATGAACAGCAGCACCGACCCGACGAGCAAGGCAATCGGGAGCAATGACCACAAGATCGTTTCCACCACAAATGTGGCGGTATCGTCTTGGGGCATGTCGTATTCATCCATGGAGACGAACAGGGCGTAACGGATAGCCGCCGTCACCACCGAGCAACTCACCGCGAACAAGCCAAGGCATAGTGAGGCGAGCACGATGTTCGTTCCAAGCCAGCTTCTCCAGAACCCGGTCATCTGGTCGGCGGCTTGAATTCCGTTGGTGAGATCCTGACCACATTCCGGACAGACCGGATGCACCAGCCCGTGGGTTGGATGCTTGCACGTGGGGCAGGCATCCTCCTGAGCGCGACGCGTGAGTGGCAAGATCATGCCCAGGAAAAACCATGCCATGATCACGATCACCAGTGGGCAGACGACGATCTCCATGATGGCATGGTACTCCACGTCTGGCGGCAATCCTGCCGATCGTCCACATCCAACGCCACTGTGCACAGTCCATTGGACCGAAGATGCTGGAAATGAATGCGACAAAACGCGCTGACGGACCAAGGGGCATACACTATGCATGCGCCCCTGAACCGGAGAACACATGCCCTACTACAGCACCCTCGGCCAGCTGCCCCCCAAGCGACACATCCAGTTCCGCCGTCCCGACGGGGCGCTGTACTCGGAAGAGGTCTTCGGAACCGAAGGCTTCGTGGGGCCGACCTCGACGATCTACCACATCCATCCCCCGACCCAGGTCACCGGATGGAAGACGCTCTATTCGACCAAGGCCGAGTACGTCGAGACCGACACCATGCGCATGCGGCACGTGAAGAGCGCACCGATGCCACCCAAGGGTGACCCGATCACCGGCCGCGTGGTGCTCTTCGGCAACGCCGACTGCGAGATGAGCGTCTGCTGCCCCGCCGAGGGCATGGACTACCACTACAAGAACGGCCAGGGTGACGAGTGCATCTTCATCCACTTCGGATCCGGCACCTGCCACACCCAGTTCGGAACGCTCGAGTTCCACGAGAAGGACTACATCATCATTCCCAAGGGAACCATCTACCGGATGGTTTTCAACGAGCAACCGGCGGACGAGCCCGACATCAAGTTCCTGGTGATCGAGACCTGCAACCACTCGCACATCATGCCGCCGCCGCGCTACATGTCGAAGAAGACCGCGCAGTTCCTCGAACATGCGCCCTACTGCGAACGCGACCTTCGTGGACCGGAATTTCCGCTGACCTTCGACGAGGCCGGCGAGTACGAGGTACGCATCAAGGCCCGCGACTGCGTGCACACCTACACCTACGACTACCACCCGCTCGATGTCGTCGGCTGGGACGGCTGCTACTACCCCTACTGCTTCAACATCGACGACTTCAGCCCGATCACCGGCAAGCACCACATGCCCCCGCCGACGCACCAGACCTTCGAAGCGCACAACTTCGTGATCTGCTCCTTCTGCCCGCGCACTCTCGACTGGCACCCGGAATCGATCCCCGTCCCCTACCACCATTCGAACCTCGACTCCGACGAGGTCCTCTACTACGTGGAAGGTGACTACAAGGCACGCAAGGGCATCGAGGTCGGCTCACTGACCCTGCACCCACAGGGCATTCCGCACGGCCCGCACCCCGGTACCATCGAGAAGTCCCTGGGCGCGACGTTCACCAACGAACTGGCCGTGATGTGCGACACCTTCAAGCCGCTGTTCCCGACCCGGGCTGCTCTGGATCTCGACGACACTGCCTACCCCGCGAGCTGGGAAGGCGAACACACCCCGCAGACCGCGGGCACCCACCAGCCCGACGGATCCCCCAAGCCCACCCGAAACGGAACCGGAACCCGCGCAGCGAAGAAATCCCGAAACGGTCGCACGCGCAAGGTCAATACGTGAAGCGCCAGCTTCCACGCATCGTCCTGAGTGCGTGCTTCGGGATGCTGATCGCCTGCTCCCACCCCCAGGCGACGAGCACGGAAGTCAATCCGACCGTGCCCGGGTCGAAACCGGCCGAAACGACGGAAGTTCCGCCCCACCCCGAATCGGGGCGAGATCGAATCGAACTCGTCATCGCAGGCGAACGGTTCCTGATGGAGATCTCGGACGACACCCCGGAACGGACCCTCGGGCTCAGTGGCCGCAAGCGGCTCGGCCGCAACGAAGGCATGCTGTTCGTCTACCCGGACAAGAAGGTGCTCGGGTACTGGATGAAGGACTGCCTCATCGATCTCGAGATCGTCTACGTGCGTGAGGACGGACGCATCATGTCCATGCACCGCATGAAGAAGGAACCACCCCGCGGCGGCGAGGAGCGTTTGAACCACTACGAGGATCGACTGCCCCGCTATTCAAGCCGCTACCTGGTCCAGTACGCCCTTGAGTTCACTCCGGGCACCATCGACAGACTCGCGCTCAAGAAGGGCCAGATGATCAGCCTGCCCGCCAAACAACTGCAAGAGAACGTGCGATGACTCCATACCGACACAGTCAGTTCAGCATGCTCAACATCTTCGCGGTCGGTTTTCCGGGCGTCATCTGCCTCGCCCTCTTCTTCAGCCTGAACATCACCGGCGGCTTCCAGTACATGACACTGGGCCTTGGCCTGCTCTTCCTCGGTATCGCCTACTGCTTTCACTCGCTGACGATCGAGGTGAACGAGGAGAACATCCGCATCCGGTTCGGACCCGGTTTGATCAAGAGATCCTGGCCAGTCTCCGACTGCATCGGTGCACGCGCCACCCGCACGCGGCTGATCGACGGCTGGGGCATCCGCCTGACCAGGGAAGGCTGGCTCTACAACATCAGCATTCCGCACGCGGTCCTGGTCAGATTCGAGAACGGCAAGGCGATCCAACTCGGTACCGATGAACCGGAAGCGTTGCTCGCTGCCATGCTCGAAGCAGGACTGTCACTCGAGGAATCCTGAGAACCCGTTCAGACCGTGGCCGGTTCCTTGACCGGATGCACCACCCCGGTGCACGAACCGAATCCGATGCGCTGCACGCCATCCCGCTGACACCAGCCGTTGATCACGACCTCGTCACCGTCCTGGAGGAACTTGCGCTCGGTGCCGTCACCGAGAGTGATGGGATTCTGCCCACGCCAGGTGCGCTCGAGCAGGCAACCACGCGAATCCTCGGCGACGCCGGAGACGGTGCCCGAGGCGAAGATGTCACCGGGACGCATCGGACAGCCGGTCTTGGTGTGGTGGGCGAGCATCTGTGACATCGTCCAGTACATGTCCGCATAGTTGCCGCGACTGACCAGGGTGGGTTCGGACCCCGCCTCGCGCATGGCCGCGGATGAGATCTCCACCGTCAACTGCAGATCGATGCCGAAGTCATCAGCCCAGTTGAGGTAGTCCAGGTTCTTCGGGTCGTCATCACCACGAAGCGGCCCGGGCACCATGAACGGCTCGAGTGCGTCGAGGGTGACGATCCAGGGACTGAGGGTGGTGCCGAAGTTCTTGGAGTTGAAAGGGCCCAGCGGTTGGTACTCCCACTTCTGCACGTCACGGGCGGACCAATCGTTCATGAGCATGAGCCCGAAGAGGTGGTCACGGGCGTTCTCGATGTCGATCCGGTGACCCATGGGGTTGCCGGGCCCGACGACGAAGGTCACTTCCAGTTCGTAGTCGAGCAGCCGGACCGGGCCGAACCTGGGATCCTCGCCGTCGGCGGCGATCGTCTGTCCCATCGGACGATCGATCGGGGTTCCGCTGATCACGATGCTCGAGGCACGGCCGTGGTAGCCCACCGGAAGATGCTTCCAGTTGGGAAGCAGCGGGTTGTCGGGACGGAACATCGAACCGACGTTGGTCGCGTGGTGCAGCGAGGCGTAGAAGTCGGTGTAGTCGCCGATCGCCATGGGCACGTGCATCCGGACCTCGGACTGCCGCACGAAGCAGGCATCACGATCGTCGGGCTTGTCCTTGAGATCGGGCATGTCGCTGCGAAGCAGTGCGGAGACCCGCTCACGCACGCTTCGCCATTCGTCACGGCCGAGGCCGAGGTAGTCGTTGAGGCTGTTCGCGCTCAGGGCGCAACGAGCCTCGGGCGAACAGTGATCATCCAGGTAGCCGGCTTCGACCAGGGCCTGGCAGTCGAGGATCTCCTCGCCGATCGCGATCCCGATGCAGCGGGTGTCCCCATCGGGACGGGAGAAGAGACCGAAAGGCAGGTTCTGGATCGGGAAGTCGGTGTCCGAACCGTTTGCGGACTCGATCCAGGATTTGAGGTTGGGGTCGGTGGTGCTGTTCATGGGGGCCTTCAGGTTGCGGCTGCATCGGGACGCAGCAGTTCAAGCTTGGTGAGATCCTCGATGGGTTCGGTGAAACTGCAGGAACCGAACCCGTGACAGAAGCGTTCGCGGGCTTCCTCGATCTGGGCGATGCCGTATGCCCGACCGGAGACTTCGATCGAGTCGTCATCGATGTCGAAGAGATCGGATGAACGAGCTTCAAGTACGGGAATCAGATCCGCTTCAGCCAGACTGTCCGACCACCAGGCCAGGCAGCCGCCGATGAAGACGTTGAGGAAACCGAACTGATCGCAACCCACCGAGTCGGCGTGGTGACGCAAGGGCGCATGGAGCCCGGCGGTCGCCTTGAACGGAACCTCGGCGTTGCTGCATCCGATGATGAAGCGAGCGAGTTCCTCCGGCGTGGGATGCAGATCAGCGGTCACCCCGCCGGTTCTCACCTTGGCTCCGGCATCCATTCCGGCCATCGCGGCGAGCAGTCCACGGATGTCGACGTGGTGGTCCAGCTCGAAGTAGGGAAAGATCGACTCCGGCAGCTGCTCGAGCGCGTTGTCGATCTCGGAGGCGTTGGAAGCACGACACTCGATGGTGTCGATCACCGCGGCACCGGTGCCCTTGGGCAGATGGCGTTCATTGAACGCCTCGATCGCGTCAAGATCATCGGCGAACTGCTCCTCGCCCGCCGGGGCGGTGAGCGCGCTGATCACCCAGCAGTCGTCCGAGGCCGGATCGTTGGAGACCGGGAGCAGTGCATTGGCCGCACGTTCGAACTCATCCAGCCTCGAGACTGGAATGATCAGCCTGGACATCATCCAGCCGTCGGCGTGGTCTCGATAGGTCGCGTAGTTGGTGACGGTCGGAGCCATCTCCAGCAGCGCAGGCGGAAAGAGACCTGCGTAGTCGATGATGCCGTCCATCAGGGTTCGAATCGAATGCATGAGGTTGCTCCCGGTGGGAGGGACATTCTATCCGACCTCGCGGGAGTCGGCAGACTTGACCTCCTCGGCTCCGGGATCCCAGTCCACCAGGTCGGTGGTGTTCGCCCAGACCAGGAATCGAGCGAGGGTTCGGGGCAGTTCCTCGGCGGGCAGGCGACCCTCGAGCCGCTCCGACAAGGAATCCTCATCGACCACGCCCTGACTGTCCTCGATGACCGGGAGGAGGATCTCCGCGACCGGAAGCGCGGCGACGCAGACCCCGAGGATGTCCGGACGCCGGCTGATCGGGGACTCGACCAGGGTGCGCCCTGCATCCAGAAGTTCGAGGCTGCGCTCATCGGCCCGCATGAGATCGAGCATCTCACCGGCCCGAACGACTTCGAGGGCATGCTGGAACGAACCGGTGCCGAGCAGGGCGAGTTCCTCGAGGGATCGACTTCCTCCGGTATCGGCCAGCAATTCGACGAGTCCGGAGACCTCTGACAGCGAGACGTCCGGCAGTGGTTCGAGTGCACCGCCCTCGGTCAATGGTTCATCCGGACGACCGATCTCCGCGGCCTGGAGCTGGTCGCTGACGATGGTGTCGTGGATCCTCTTGCAGAGAGCACGAAACGACTCGTCCTCGTACTCGCGCGGATGAGGCACGTCGTTCTCGACGATCGTGCTGATCCGACCGGGATTGGCCGCCAGCAGGACGATGCGATCAGCCAGATACACCGCCTCCTCGATGATGTGGGTGATGAGCAGGACGCTCTCGGGCGCACGCAGTTTCGGTTCCTGCTCCGATGAGCGATGGGTGACCATCCGGTAGACCTCGCTGCGAAGGCTTTCCGCAGTGAAGACATCCAGTGCGGAGAACGGCTCGTCCATGCAGAGCAGTTCCGGTTCGGAGACCAGTGCCCGGGCGATGCCGACACGCTGCTTCATGCCACCGGACAGTTCACGTGGCAATGCATCCTCCGCACCAAGCAGTCCGACGAGTTCCAGAACGGTGTCGACCCGGTGGTCACGTTCCGCAGGATCGATTTCGGAAGCGCCCAGCCCGACGGCCACGTTGTCCCGGACCGACAGCCATGGAAGAAGCGCGAAATCCTGGAAGACAAGCGCGGTCTGAGGCCGAGGTCCGTCCAGTTCACGACCGTCACAGTGGACCGTCCCTTCCGAAGGACGGGCAAGCCCGATCAGCAGTCGAAGCAGCGTGCTCTTGCCGCAGCCGGAAGGCCCCAGCAAGGCAAGGACTTCCCCACGACGAACCTCGAGATCCACACCATCCAGGATCGTTCGGGGTGGATCACCGAAGCGTTGCACCACGCCGGACAACCGTGCCAGCGGCTGGTTCTCGTCAATGCTCCTGTCGGTCTTGGTCATGCCATCGACTCCATTCATGCCAGTGCGAAGCGATCACGTGCGTGTCGCTCAATTGGATTCCAGACCAGACGGTTGATGACCACCACCCCCACCGCCATCATCACCGTCGCCGCCGCCAGGGCCGGGTAGGCACCGTCTTCGGTCGCACGCGCGATGATCGAACCGATGCCCAGCACCTCGTCCGGTCGTCGGTCGGGGCCCAGGTCGATGAATTCGGCGACGATCGTCGCGTTCCAGGCGGCACCGGCAGCGGTGATCCACCCGGTGGTCAACGCCGGCAGCACCACCGGCAGGTGGATCAACCTGAAGCGTCTCAGCGGCCCGATCCCGGTGAGTCGAGCCAGTTCCTCGAGCGGTGTGGGAATCGACCGCCCGCCCGCAAGCACGTTGAAGAGCACGTACCACTGCGAACCGAAGACCAGCAGCAGCACCACCACCACTTCAAGAGGCACCTGGTACCCGGTCAACCAGACCACGATCACCGGGAAGATCAGCGGCGCGGGATAGCTGGCCGCCAGTTGGATGATCGGACTGAACCGACCGAAACGTCGCGGCGAACGGGAGACCCAGATACCGAAGGGCACCGTCCAGAGCGTTGCGATCAGCAGTGCAGCCAGTACCCGGAGGAAACTGAGTCCGAACCCGGTGAAGATGTCGACCCAGCCGATGGTCTCGGGGTGACTGAGGTCACCGCCGGGGTCCCAGCCCACCTTCAGCAGGAGATTGATGAGCATCCACAGGCCGATCCCCGCCAGCACCACCGAGACCAGGACCAGCAAACCCATGGACGCTCGACCCAGCAACCGCCAGCGATGCGCCGAAGCACGGCTTTGTTCGTGGTGATGCCGGTGCGCACCCGCCCGTCGTTCCGACCGCCGGTGATGACGTTGATGCACCCGGCGTTGAACCGTCGAGAGCAGCCGGGAGCGACGAAGCAGGCTGTACACCCAGGACTTCGGCTGTTCCCCGGAACCGATCGACTCCATGCGAAACCGATCGGACCAGGCGACCAGTGGACGAAAGATGAACTGATCGGTCGCCAGCACCAGGATCGCCATCGCCACCAGGCCCGCGATGATCGCCACGGTCTGGTTGCCCGCGACGGCAAGCGCGACGTAGGAACCGACCCCCGCGAGTTGGTAGTCCTCTTTACCCAGGGTGAACGCCTCGCAGACCGAGAGGAAGAACCAGCCACCGGCGAAACTGAGCATCGAGTTGTAGACCAGCGGCGTGACGGTGGTCGGCAGCCTGAAGCGAAGAAAGCGTCGCACCGGTCCGTAGCCACCGAGATCCGCGACTTCCTCCAGGGATTTGGGCACCGATCGCAGGGCGCCGTAGTACCCGAAGGTCAGGTTCCAGGCCTGGCCGGTGAAGATCATGATGATCGAGGCGAGTTCCAACCCGATCCGGGTTCCGGGAACGATCGCAACGAGTGCCACCACCAATGCGGGCAGGAATGAAAGCACCGGAATCGACTGGAGGATGTCGAGCATCGGCATCATCACCGCCGATGCGCGGCGGCTGGAAGCCGCGAGGGTGCCGAAGGCCAGGGTGAACAGCAGCGAGAGGACGAAAGCCGCGAAGCAGCGGCCGAGACTGAGCATCGCGTACCCGGGCAGGTGGACCAGGTCGAGCGAGATCTTCTCGACCGGCTCGAAACTGGTCGAGGCGTTGCGACCGAGCAGCAGCAGGATCCCGAGCAGCCCCAGGATCAGGGCGAGCACCCCCGCCTCGATCGAGAATGCGGCAGCACCTCCACGAAGACCCTTCGTCGCCGAACCGGAACTGGTTGGTGCCCTGCGGAGCATGAGGTGCATGGTGACCGAACTCACGGGATGTGCAACCCGAGCAGGTACGCACCGAGCGTCCTCGGAAGCACCTTCCCCACACCACGGTTAGGCTGAACGCCTGAAAGTCCGGAGAACCACGGATTCGGATCGGAGTGCACCCATGAAGACAACGATGTCGGAGAACCCGGTCCTCCGCATCGTCGTGCTGTGCATCCTCTATTGTGCGCAGGGGATCCCCCACGGCTTCGTCACCTACGCCCTCGTCGCCTGGCTGGTCGAGCATGGCACCGAGACCGCCGGAGTCGCCATGATCACGGGGGCCTCGGTGATGCCTTGGAGCTTCAAGTGGGCCTGGGGGCCGATCGTCGATCGCTACCAGATCCTTGAATACGGCAAACGAAGACCCTGGATCATCTTCGCACAGGCCCTGATGATCGGTTCGGCCTTCGTGCTGACCTTGGTGCCGGACCCCGCGCAGGCGATCTGGGTCCTGGCGGGCGTGATCTTCATGCACAACGTCTTCAGCGGCCTGCAGGACGTGGCGGTGGATGCCCTGGCGGTGGACCTGCTGAAACCCGAGGAACGCGGTCGCGCCAACGGCTTGATGTACGGCTCGAAGTACGGCGGGACGGCACTGGGCGCGGGCTTGCTCGGCTATGTCCTGACGAATTCCGATGGCAGCCTCTTCTACTCGGTCCTGATCATGATGGGCCTGCTCGCGTTGATCATGTGCGTGCCGATCTTCGTTCGAGAACGTCCGGGCGAACGACTCTTCCCGGGATTGAAGCACCAGACAGGACACCTGGTCGAGGATGCGCGGGATGCAGACGAGGGTTCGGAGAACCCGACCGTCAAGGTGCTGCTGAAGCGACTGCTCTCCGCGTTCAATCGCCGGAACACGATGCTCGCCGCGGTGCTGGGTCTGCTGGTCTGGATTCCCAACGGCCTGGTCTATCCGGTGAGCATGACGCTCTTCATCGGCAAGCTCGGCTGGACCCAGGGGGACTACACCGCCGTCACCGGTACCTGGGGCCTGGCCGCGGGACTGACCTGCTCGGTGCTTGGCGGCTTCGTCGCGGACCTGATCGGGGCGCGCACCCTGGCCGCTCTCTGCGCCACGACCTTCGCGCTCATGCTGGCGGCCTTCGCCATGGTGCCCGATTCGGTCTGGATGAACACCACCTTCGTGAGTGTCTTCCTGGTGGTGGAGTCGGGCGTCCATGGCGCGCTGAACGTCTCGCTGTTCGCGATCTTCATGTCGGTCAGCTGGCGAATCGTCGCCGCCACCCAGTTCACCGCGTACATGGCCCTGATGAACCTCAGCTACACCGCCGGAAACTTCATGAGCCCGGTGCTCGAACCACTTGGGGTGCGCACGATCTACGCGATCGCCGCCTGCATCCAGATTCTGGTGCTCTTCGTCCTGCCGTTCTGCCGACAGACCAAGGAGAAGCGAACCATGGGCCCGCGCTGCCAGAAGTGCGAATACCTGCTTCAGGGCCTGCCGCAGGACCATCCCTGTCCGGAATGCGGATGGCGGCAGATCGAGGACCCCGATCCGCTGACAACGACTTGAATCCCGTCCCCCGTTCGAGGAGGCTCTAGACATGAACATCATGATCATCCTGGCACCACTACTGAGCCTGTTCACCCTTGCACCACAGGAACACCTGGTCCCACTGCCGCTGCACAACGGCGAGACCACCAACGGCGCCAACTGGGGATGGCTTCATCCGGAGACCCGCAACGGTGGGTCGCTTGAATCGACCGGCGCCGCCCGGGTGACGCCAATGGAGGGCGACAGCCACGTCGCGAGGGAATTCTTCACCGCACACGTGGTCGCACTTGATGCCGGAGCGGCGGCGATCACGCCACTCGTGGATGCCTCGGGCAAGACCATCGAGCTGGTTCCCGGAGGCCGATACCAGCTGTCATGGTCGCAGGGCGCGCTCGCTGACGAGCCTCCTCCGATCCTCGCGGTGTACCTGCTGGACCAGAAACTCAACGAGGTTCCCGGTACCCGCACCGTCAGCTCCAGGACCGGAACCGACCCGAAGGACTGGAAGAGACAGCACGTCCGGTTCACCCTGCCAGAGGATCTCAGCGTCGAATGGGGCTACATGATCGCGTTCCAGAACCTGGCCAGGCCCGAGTCAGCGACCGATTCGATCGCCCTGGTGGACAAGGTCTCCATGGCACGCGTCGACTCCGATGAAGCGGGGTATCGAACCCTGTTCGATGGCACGACCCTCGAAGGCTGGACCGGTGCGGTGAAGGGTTACCGGGTGAAGGACGGGGCGATCGAACTGGACACCAGCTCCAACGCATCGGGGAACCTCTACACCAGTGATCAGTTCGACGATTTCATCCTGAGGTTCGAATTCAAGCTGACCGAGGGTGCGAACAACGGCGTGGGGATCAGGGCACCCCTGGGAGGCGATGCCGCCTACGAGGGCATGGAGATTCAGGTCCTTGAAAACAGTCATTCGAAATACGAAGGCCTGAAGCCGTGGCAATACCACGGGGCGATCTACGGCGTTGCTCCGGCACGTCGTGGCTACCAACTCCCCCCGGGATCGTGGAACCACGAGGAGATTCGTGTCCGGGGCCGTGAGGTCAGAATCACGCTGAATGGCGAGGTGATCCTCGATGTGAACCTCGACGAGGCCACGAAGGACGGTACCCTATCGGGACGAGATCACCCCGGTCTCAGCCGCACTGGCGGGCACATCGCCTTCTGCGGGCACGGCGACGAAGTTGCCTACAGGAACATCAGGATTCGGTCACTCGAAGACACGACGAAGCCACAGACCCAGAACCAGACCCAGAACAGGAGTTCACAGTGAGCAACTTCACAAGAAGATCCTTCCTCAAGTCAACGCTCGGTGCCGCTGCAGCCGCTCCCATGGCTGGCATGGCCTGGAAGCCATTCAGAGGACGAGGCGGTTCATTGGAACTGCTCCGGGTTGGCGCAGTCGGTGTGGGTGGCATGGGTTGGAGCGACCTGAACCGAGTCGGTGATCATCCGGCGGTCGAGATCGCCGCGCTCTGCGACGTCGACAAGAACAACCTGAATCGTGCACGCGATCTCTTCGAGGATGCCAGGAGCTTCCGGGACTGGCGCGAACTCTTCAGCTCGATGGGCAACGAGATCGATGCGGTCACCGTCTCCACCCCCGACCACATGCACGCACCGGTCACCATGACCGCGCTGATGAACAACAAGCACGTCTACTGCCAGAAGCCGCTGACCCACACCATTCATGAATCACGCCGATTGGTCGAGGTCGCCAAGCGCAAGCCGCTGCTGACCACCCAGATGGGCACCCAGAACGCATCGAGGCAACACAAGCGCCAGGCCCAGCAGATGCTGGAGGACGGCATCGTCGGCGAGGTCAAGGAGATCCACGCCTGGAGCGACCGACCCGCCGGCTGGTGGCCGCAGGGCAAGGACCGGCCTGCCGGAAACGACCCGGTCCCGAGCTACCTGAAATGGGACCTCTGGATCGGCGTCGCAGCGATGCGCCCGTATGTCAGTGAAACCTATGCACCCTTCAAGTGGCGCGGTTTCCGCAGCTTCGGTTGCGGTGCACTCGGCGACATGGCCTGCCACATCGCCGACACCCCCATCCAGGCCTACCGCCTCTACAAGCCGACCAGCGTGCTGGTCGAGGCGACTGATGCGACCGCGGACATGTTCCCGTCCTCGGAGCGTGTCCTGATCGAGTTCGCCGGCGTGGATGAAAGCGGCGGCAAGCCCGTGACCCTTTCCTGGACGGATGGTGGCAGGAAGCCCAAACCCCAGGAGATCGGCGTCGCCGAAGACGTCGAACTGCTGGCAAACTGCTGCGCGATCGTGGGCAGCAAGGGCACCATGCTCGTCGACCAGGAGAAGGGCTTCCTCGAGATGTGGTCCGACGGCAAGCGAATGGAGACCAAGCGTCCCAATCTCGACGGACGCAACCACTGGCACCAGTGGGTCGACGCCGCCTTCGACGGTGACCAGACCCAGTCCAACTTCATCTTTGCCGGCAGGATGTGCGAGACCCTCGCACTCGGCGCACTGGCGTCGAGGTTCCCCAACCAGAAGCTTGCCTACGATTCCAAGACGATGACGTTCCCCGACTTCCCCGAGGCCAACCAGTGGGTTCGAACCGAATACCGCGACGGGTGGCAGGTGAAGGGCCTGAGCGAATCGAGCTGACCGA
Organism: Phycisphaerales bacterium; assembly: GCA_029246705.1. Lineage (GTDB taxonomy): Bacteria > Planctomycetota > Phycisphaerae > Phycisphaerales > SM1A02 > JAKVBQ01. Next base: position 46,552 of record JAQWMQ010000016.1, read on the forward strand.
GACCCTCGGCCGGCGGCACTCAGATGATCGGCGACAGATCCGTTCGTCCAATCGCGCGCAGTTGCTTGCGTCGGATGTGACGTGCGTAGAGATGGAACGAGATGAAGAGCATCCCGGTGGCCAGTGCATAGCCACCGGCGGCCCCTTCGAGCCCCCAGATGAAGGCGCCCGGTATCGTGAATCCGAAGGACAGCACCACCGCGATCATGAGCATGACCGGGACCGACCACTCACGTCCCGTGTACTGGATGTAGATCGGCGCGATCGAATTGATCGAGCTGATCACCGTGCTGATCCCGATGATCATGAGTGCGGTATGCCCCGTAACGTAGTCCTCTCCGAAGAGTGAAAGCGCCTGCTTTCCGAAGAGGACGATGAACGCCACGTAGAGCACGGCGATACCCCACATGATCAGTCGTCGAGACTTGATCAGTCGCTGAGCACTATCAGCATCCTTCGCTTCGAGTATCGAGGAGATCTGTGGTCCGTACCACCGATTCATGGCGGTCGAAATGACCACGAACAAGGCGCCCAACTGGGCAACCGCCGCGTAGATCGCGGTATTCTCCTTGTCGCTGCTGATGAAACCCAGCACCAGCACCCCGGTGTTGGCCATCATGCTCAGGAGAAGGCTGTAGGTCAGGTACGCCGACGAGTGGCGCACCCAAGCGATCCTCTGGAACGAGCAATGCCCCTTGCGTTCGCTTCGAGGGACGGTGCATCCGGCGACGATCAGCAGGAGAACCAGCACGATCGACCAGCAGACGCCCCACATCACGACCGCATGCAGGGCGGTGACGGGTGAACGCAGCCAGTCGACCACGAAGACGCCGGCAAGAATCAAGGCTGGGAAGATGATTCGATAGATCACGGTCCCCGAGATGTAGGCACCATTCGCAGTCGTGACCTCGATCAAATAGCTGCCCAGGACCACGATCGGCAGCGCGATGATCGCGGCGAGGAAGGACGGATGGTGCAGGGCTGAATCCTGCTCGCTCAACGCCCAGATCAACATCAGCACGCTTCCGACGATCAATGACACCACCAGCACCGCGACTGGAGCGAATCGTCGGTAACCACGAACCAGGTTCAGGTCGCCCCGAACGCGACAGGCCGGGATGAACTTCAGGAGGTACTTCTCCAACCCGAGGGTTCCCGCAGTGGCCCCCACCGTGACCGCGGCGACCGCGGCACTGAAGTCGCCGAAGGTGTGGGTATCGAAGACGTGTCGTGCCAGCACGACCATGGCGACCGAGTACAGGAAGTAGTTCGCGATGGCCATCGACGCACCGGAGAGGACCTGGAACACGCCGCTTCCGGAAGCGTGTCGGCAGGGCTGCCGAACGGCGTTCTCGACCAGCTCGTGCTGCACCATGTGATTCAGGGATTTCACGGGGCGCGGTTCTCCACTGGACGAACTGGAAGAGGAGCTTCGATCAGGATGGTCTTCTCGAGGCCGTTGCCTTGACGACGGTCACCTGCACACGTGGCCAGAAGCATGCGTTCATCTTCGACCAGAAGTGCAACGTAGCAATACCAGCCGTCAGGGTCGTCGAGAAGGACACTTCGCGGTCCCCAGCTGACCCCGTCATCGGTTGATCGTGCGGCCACCAGCGGAGTCCTTGGAGCACTGGCGGGATCAAGCACCTCCGGGCCGGGCTCATTCCAGATCGCAAGGAGATCGCCATCCGGGAGGCGTTCGATGGTTGCCGGGCTCAGCGGTGAACGCAAGGTCCAGGGTTCCGGGGTGCTCCAGGTCATGCCGCCATCGATCGAACGTGCGAGGTACTGGACGCCTGCATCGGTTCGAGCGTGAAGGCAGAGTCCGGTGTCGGTCTCGAACAAGCCTGGTTCCTGAAGGGCGACACCATCAACGGCGGGTGCCCAGGCCCCCGCGACCCAGGTGCGTCCCCCATCCTCCGATCGATGACATCGGAGGCGCCCATGCGCATCAAACGTCTCGTCCATGCCGTTGCCTGCATGTCGCGCCACGGCCAGAACCAGGGACCCGTCGGATCCCTGGAGAACCCGATCATTGTTGAGCACGTCGTAACCGACGTCGTCATTCTCGATGATCTCGACCGATGGTCCCCAGGTCATGCCTTCGTCAACGGAGAATCGAACCACCGGGCGACAATCGGTGAGCGAGGTCTTGCGCAGATGGAACAAGGCCAGTCGACCATCCCGCATCCTGCGCAGCGTGACGCTCATCACGTTCAACCCGCCATCGGCATCGACCAACACCTGGGGGACGGGCCAGGCGTCGGCAGGGTCATCGACCCGCGCACCGACGATCGATGCAGGGTCGTGGTCGCCACCCTGCCCGGCAGTGAACCTGGTCCAGACCAGGAACAACGACCCATCGGTCAAGCGGATCAGGTCACCCTCGCTGTGCCTCGTGCTGGTGCCATCAGGGGCCAATTCCAGGTGCACCACGGGCGCTACGGCACCACCGTCGGGCTGGACGCAACCGGGAAGGGCCAGGCCCAGGACCCAGAAAACCACTCCCCACAACAAGATATCGACGATTTCAGGCAAAGATCCCTCCCTGAGACATCTGATCATTATCGGCAGTTTATGGCTGAATAACGAGAAAGACACTTGCCTTGTCTGCACCCTGAGTTGATCATGCAGGCAGAGAGAACCCGGGTGCTTCCACGACTCCCAAGGTCACACGCAGACACCCAGTGAACATGCTTGAAGACGCAGGACCCGTACCGGGGCTTGTACATGCATTGTCCGCTGCTGCAACCGACCGCTCATTCGAGCCTTGAGAGCACCCGCCAGAAACTGGGAAAAGGCGCTTCCGTGCTGTGCGATCCTCGCACATCGCACAAGCGAACCAGGCGTTGTTCGTCGATCTTTCGACGCGCCGAAGTATCGCTGTGCAAGACGAGGAACAGTGCGAAGGCTGTCTCTTTGACCTCACGAAAAAGAAGGCCGAATGGCGCGAAAAGCACTTGTTTTCTAGTGGTTTTTGGCAACATGAATTTCCAGGAAACACACGAATTGATCTTGCCATTGACCCATAAGCATGGAAGATATGCGTGAAGAGACTTCCCCCCCTGTCAGATTCCCTCAGATCAGATTCCCTCAGATCAGTATTCCTCACAGTTACGCGCGTCCGGGGGGCTTGGACGCGTCACCAAAGAAGAGAGTTGGAGATTCAATCATGAGAGTCCTTGCAACAATCGGTGCCTGCACGGCACTCGCGGCCACTTCGGCCCTTTCGGCTGACTTCGTCGGATTTGAGTCCGATGGCTGGTACGGCATGAACCTTGATGGCTCGAGCGCTGACATCGTTAGCGGTGCGGAGTTTGCAGTCATCGACATCTACGCACAGTTCGATGACTCGGAGACGGACGGCTTCGCCTTCGCCGACTCCACCGTCCTCAGCATTTTCGATGCAACCATCGAAATGTCTGATGGTCGCTCGTTCAAGCAGGCTGACGTCGCTGGCGGCTCATGGGACCCGAAGTTCAGCTTCGACCTTCCCTCCGCAGGCAGTCTTCCCTGGGTTGACAGCTTCGTCGCCATCGGCGGTGATCCCGGTGCAACCAACAACACGAACCTCGACCCGAACTTTGATCCTTCCACCGGCGGCTTCGTAGCCGAAGGCGCAGGCTGGTTCACCGGAGCTCCCGAGGCTCTGCAGGGTCGGGTTGATAGTGAAAACCTCCAGACCTTCCTCGGTCGCTTCGTGGTCACCAACATCGACGCCGGTGGCGAATCAATCAGTTTCTCGGCATCGATGTCCTACAACTACGGCATCGGCACCGGAACCTACTTCGAAACCGGCGGAGACAGCTGGGAGATCCCTGTTCCTGCCCCAGGCGCACTTGCCCTGCTCGGACTTGGTGGCATCGTCGCTCGTCGACGACGCGGCTGATCAAGAGCACGGACGTGTTCATCACGTCACACATCACCGCCTTCATCGGCCGGTGATCGGAAGAAGTCCTTCAAACCACCGCGCACGCATGTGCGCGGTGGTTGTTTTTGCAGCAACGCCCCCTGACACTGACACCAAAACCAAGTTGAGGCTAGACTTCAGGGATGCCGGAGTCAGTCGTAGACATCAACCAGCTCCGCTTTGCGTACAGCGGCACCCCCTTCGAATTGAAGCTTGATCACTTCGAGATCCGAGATGGGGAACGAGTTGCACTGATCGGCCCCTCGGGCTGCGGCAAGTCCACGCTCCTCGACCTCATCGCAGGGATCCGGGAACCGAACGAGGGCTCCGTAGAGACTGCGGGAAGAACCATGGGTTCGATGTCCATGGCCCAGCGAAGAACCCTTCGCCTTGAATCAATCGGCTTCGTGTTCCAGGAATTCCGCCTGCTTGAGTACCTCACGGTGCTTGATTCGATCCTCCTGCCGATCCGACTGGCTGGACAATCGGTCGATCGCGCCCTGCGGGAACGAACCCAGACCCTCGCCAGCCGAGCCGGCATCGCGCACCTGCTCAAGCGGCGTCCGGCGCGGCTTTCCCAGGGGGAACGCCAGCGGGCTGCGATCTGCCGAGCACTGATCGGCACCCCCAGCCTGGTACTGGCCGACGAACCCACGGGAAACCTGGACCCCATGACCGGCAACGCCGTGCTCGACCTGCTCTTTGACGAGGTGAACAAGGCCGGAGCGACCCTGCTGCTGGTCACCCACCAACACGAGATCCTGCCACGTTTCGACCGAGTCGTGGATCTGGGAGAAGCCAACGAATCAGCAGGAAACGAATCGGGGGTCAGCCGATGAGCTCCCGAGCCTCGCTTCATGCCTGCGGCCTTGCCTGGAAGCACCTGAGCTTCCATGGCGTTCGGAGCGGCATCCTGGTTCTGTCACTGGCCATTTCGATTGCGCTGCCCCTGGTGATGCAATCGCTCGTCAGCCGTGGCGAGCAGGCCACCACGTCCAGGGCATCGGTCACACCACTGCTCCTGGGCGCGCCCGGCGGCAGCGTCGACCTGGTTCTGGGCGCGCTCTGGTTCCTTCCCGAGGAACTCAAGACACTGCCTGCCCGGGAATCCGACGAGATCAACGGTTCCGGGCTTGCCACGGCATTGCCACTGTCCATGACCGCTCGAGCCTCCGGGTACCCCGTGGTCGGCACCGATGTCGCCTACCTCGACTTTCGAGGGCTCGATGTCACCGATGGTCGACAGTTCGCGGTTCCGGGTGAATGCGTGCTCGGATCGCGCGTTGCCGCAGCCAAGGGACTGGCGCCCGGTGACACCATTCTCACCGACCCTGAAGGACTCTTGGATATCGGTGGCGGCTACCCGCTGCGATTGCGGATCACGGGCGTCCTTGCCCCCAGCAACACACCTGATGACGGTGCGGTCTTCTGCGACCTGAAGACCAGCTGGATCATCGCGGGATACGGCCACGTTCACGTCGAAGTCACCGAGACCGAGGATCCGGAAGCGATCATGGGCGACAACGACGGACGCCCCATCGCCAGTTCCGCGGTCACCCCCTACACCGAACTCACGCCCGAGCTCCTGTCCACCCTGCATTTCCACGGCGAACCGGAGGACCTGCCCGTCGAGGCGATCATCCTGGTGCCGAAGGATGCCAAGAGCCGGACGATCCTGTCCGGTCGCCTGGGTCTTCGTGACGAGGTCTCGGTGGTCTATCCGAGCGAGGTCGTCAAGGAAGTCCTCGACCGGGTCTTCCAGATCGGCGCGCTCCTGGCCGGCATCCTGGTCGCCACCGGGGTGGCGACGCTCGGCGTGGTGCTGCTGGTGCTTGCCCTCTCCATTCGACTCAGGAAGGACGAGCTGGACACCCTTCGACGCATCGGAGCACCCAGATCCGCCACCATCACCCTGCTGCTTGCCGAGGTCGTGATGCTGGCCGCGCTGGCCTGCATGATCGCATTCGCGGCGCTGGCCGCTTCCACCGCTCTTCCTGCGGATCTCGTACTTCGCCTTGCCACCTGAACCACTGTTGGAGATTCGGACTCATGTCCGTCATCAGAACACCTGTCATTCTCAGCTCGCTCCTGATCACCTGCATGCTGGCCGCCTGTGACCGCAGCAGTCCATCCACTGCGATGAGCACGCAGACCGAACCGACCACGCCCAAGGTCTTCGCGATCAACTTCCCCCTGCAGTCGTTTGCCACGCAGATCGGCGGCGACCTCATCCAGGTCGAAGTGCCGAAAGTCGACGGCTTCAGCGCCAGCCTCTACAACCCAAGTCCCGAAGAGATCATCACCATCCAGGATGCCAACCTGATCCTGCTCAACGGCGCTGATTTCTCACCCTGGACCGGGCGAGCCAGCCTGCCCGCCTCGAAGACCGTCATCACGAGCCGATCGTTCAAGAAGGAATGGCTGGAAAGCAGTCACGACCACGGCGATCATGATCATCAGCATGGACCCGAGGGCGAAGGCGTGCACAGCCACGCCCACTGGGCCGCGTTCACATGGTTGTCGCCCATGAACGCCAAGCGCCAGGCGGCGTCGGTGGGACAGGCACTCGGACGACTGCTTTCGGCCGATGCCGCCGTGGTCGAACAACGGAGCAAGGATCTCCAGGGCTCCTTCGACCCGCTGATCAAGCAGGCCGAACGCATCAGCGGGATGACGATGCCGACCCTCATCGCCTCCGAACCCCAGTACCAGTACCTCGCGAAGGCCTGCGGCGTGGAGGTCCTTGAAGCGGACTGGCACTGGAACGAACCCGCTCCGCATGCGGGCATGGACAGCCTCAGGGCGCTGGTCGAAGCCAGTGGAGCAGGACACATCCTCGTGCCAAGCGAACCCTCCGCGGAACGCAGCGCGACGTTGAAGCAGATGAACCTCGAAGCGGTCGTCATCCCCCTGCTGGTCGATCCCCGGTCAGGCGATTCGGCCACGACATTCGTGGAAGCGCTCGGACGGAACCTCGACACGTTGGAAGCACTGGGTAGCGCTCAACCCACGGGTTGAGTCAGGATCGCTCGCGTACTCAGGCCCAGACGAAGGGCGAAGAGCACCCAGGTGGTCTCGCCCTTGCCACGCAGGGACCTGCCCCAGCGGTCGACGTCGACCGCACCACCACGCGTGCGCACGATCACCTCTCCACCATCATGCGCCCGCAGCCAGGCCTTGATCTGTTTCTCTCGAAGAGGCACGACTCCCTCGATGCGCCAGTCGGTGAACCAGGGCGATTCGGATGGTGCATCTGAACACAGCAACCCCAGACCGGGTGCGATCTCGCACGGATCACCGTTGAGGTTCACGATCGCGGTGTCGAGCAGGCCCGCACGTTCCAGTGCTGCACGTGGCTCGAGCAGCCAGCTTCCGGGTCGAGGATCGTCTTCGGCGAGGGGCAGTTCACCGGGAAAGCCGCTGAGGGTGTGCCCGTCGGGCAGCAAGGTCGCCGTTCGCTGGTCGGGGTGCTCCGCCAGGGCTCCTGACCACACCACCGCCTGGACCAGCCTCGATCCTTCCTGGAGGAATTCGATCTCCCCCCCCTCGGGTCGACCCGGAAGAGGCATCGGAATCCCCGGCCCCATCTTGCAGGCGCTTCCGCGCGACTTCTTCATCAGTTCGAGAATCTCGGCAAAGGCGGGTTCATAGGACTCGGGATTCCAGCGGCGATGTCCGGTGGCACCATCACGACGCGCGGGATCGATGTGCACGAACTCGGGGCAGTCCTGAAGACTTCTGACGTCGGCAACGCGTGTGTCGCAACCGGCATTTCGACCAGCCATCCAGGCTCGAACAGGATCATGATCCACGGCCAGCACCTGCCCCACGTCGACCAGGGACATCGCGTCACCACCAATGCCGCAACACAGGTCGGCAATCTCCCGGGCATCGGCTCGTTCGAATCGCGCCGCCTTCCAGTCCGCGGTGCACCTTGATGACGCCTGCTCGAGGCCGATGACGTCACTCCAAAGGGCATCAAGACCGGGAAACTTGATCCCAGCCCTCGTTCGTGCCCGGGCAAGCTCCAGAGCGGAGGACACCGCTTCCACCGGCCAGTCTCGCCTCAGCTGACGGATCAGCGCGGGCGTGGCCTCTGGTGCCGAGGACGCCGCCTCGACGAGAGGATGCCCCTCATTCGAATCCAGCAGTTTCCACGCGGAAAGGACACTGGAAGTATCATCAGTTTCGGTTTGCACGACCGATGTGCCTCCAGAGAACGATTCTTAAAACAGACAGGACCATGCGAGACCGACATCAGGCCTCGCATCCCTGACAGAAGGATTCAACACGTGACTGACCCCACCAGTGTACGACGTGAGCTTGCCAGCAAATGGTGGCTCTTCGCCTTTGATGGCGTGGTCCTGGTCCTCATGGGACTTCTCCTGGTGTGCACCCAGCTCGTGGCCGCGAAGGCCTTCCTCGAAGTGGTCGGAATCCTCCTCATCATAGGTGCGATCATCGGCATCTTCGCTTCGGCACAGGCCACGAGTGCAGGAAGCGCCTCGGCGGTTCGCTGGTTCACACCGATCATCGCCTGTGCGCTGGGCGTCTTCCTGCTGGCTGACCCGGAACAGTCGATCAAGGTGGTGGTCTGGGTCGTTGGAATCTGCACCCTGCTCCTGGGTGCCCTGCAGTTGTCAGCGGGACTTGGCCTGGTGGGACACCAGGCTCGAGGCCTGCTGATCACCATGGGCATCCTCGGTCTCATCGCCGGCCTGTTGATGATCACCAACCCCCTGATCACGGCCTGGGTCCTGTCGATCTTCTTCGGCATCCAGTTCATCTTCACCGGCATCTACCGGATTGGTGCAGCCGCCCAGCTGCGCAACCTCTCCACCTGACCGCCAGGTGCGGATTGATTCGACGAGACCAGAACCATGACAGACACCATCGCTGACTCCGAGCAGCCCACCCCCTCGTCAAGCTTCGCAAGCTGGCGAGCGGTCGTGGTCACATCGATTGCAGCGATCCTCACCGGTTTCGCAGCGTACTACTTCGTGCTTGCGGAAGGCTGGGGCGACACCCTGGTCAAGTGCCTCCAGGGCGACCACCCGATCTTCGGGCTGCAAGTCACCGGAGCGTGGACCTGGATTCTCCCCGCGATCTTCATCGCGATCTCGATGATGCTCATCGTCGTGGTCCAGCGGAAGTTCTTTCCGGGAACCGAAGGCACCGGCATTCCCCAGGCGATCGCGGCCCTCAAGATCGGCGACCGCCCCGAACGCACCCTGATGCTCTCGGTCCGAATCGCGATCGGGAAGACGCTGCTGCTCACCGTGGCCCTGATCAGCGGAATCACCGTCGGCCGAGAGGGACCTTCGGTCCATGTGGGTGCGTGTTTCATGCACCTGTGCACGAAGGTCACCCGACTCCCACCCTTTCTCGTGCAGCGCGGACTCATCCTCGCCGGCTCGGCCGCCGGCATCGCCGCGGCCTTCAACACCCCGATCGCCGGCGTGGTCTTCTGCTTCGAGGAAGTCGGACGCATGTTCGACCGAAAGAGCGTGGCCTGCATCATTCGCACCGTCGCCCTGGCCTGCGGCGTGGTCGTCGTCTTCAAGGGCGACTACATGTTCTACACCTCCGCGAACCACGGCGCCCAGCTCCCCCTGGGCTTTCCGGAGCAGGGCGGATTCCCCCAGTTCCTGCATGACCTGCGCCAATGGATCGCGGTTCCGCTCGCGGGCATCATCGGTGGTTTCCTGGGCGGCTGGTTCGGCAAGGGCGTGGTGGTGACCAGCAAGTTCACCGGGCCACGCCTGGTCAAGCACCCCTGGATCACCGGAGCGGCCCTGGGCATTGCACTGGCCCTGATCGCCATCGCTTCCTTCGGAGAAAGCTACGGCGGTGGCTATGACCAGGCCAAGGCGATGCTGGTCAGCGCCAGTCCCGAAGGCAGCGGGGTCCCGACGGTGTCCTGGTACTACCCCATCGCCAAGGCGAGTGCGAGCTTCGTCAGCCTGGTCAGCGGCATCCCCGGTGGACTCTTTGACCCGAGTCTCGCGGTCGGCGCCTCGCTGGGGCAGGTCACCTACCCGCTGTTCAACAACGACTTCATCGCACCAGGCATCGGCCTTCCCGAAATGATGATGCTCTTCATGGCCGCCTACTTCGCCGGTGTCGTCCAGAGCCCGATCACCGTGTTCGTGATCATGTTCGAGATGACCGGCGCCTACGGCATGATCCTGCCCCTGATGTTTGCTTCGATGATCGGTGCCATGATGGCGAACCGGATCTGCGAGCCATCCATCTACGAGGCACTGGCCTATCAGTTCCTTGATGCCAAGGGCATAAGAAAACTCGCACCCGAGGAAACCGATGAATGACGGGCCGGCACTGGTCTGTTCGTTGATCGCACTGGGTGCGGGCACCCTGCTCACCCGCTCGGTTCTGGGTGATTCACCACGATGGCGCATCCCGACGATCGTCGCACTCGTCCTCATCACCATCGCCTGCCTCGGCGGCGTAGTCGTCAATCGTCCGATGGGACCGGCACTGGTCACCCTGGTGACGTCACTGGTGCTCTGGTTCATCCACTTCAAGTACGACGAGAAGACCGATCCAGAGCATCCGGGTGATGGCTTCCTGCCTGCCGCGATCACATCGGGGATCGCCTGCGGCACCCTGCTCATCCCCCTCATGGCACCGGTTCCGAGACCGGTGCCGTCGGAGCCGATCCTGGTACTGGACCAGGTCACCGAAAGAACCGAGCTCCTGGCGGACATCAACCTCGCGATCCTTGAAGTCGACCTTGCCCTGGAACGCGATCTGCCCGCCCGCGAACGCGCTGCACGCGACGCCGAAAGCTGGAGCAGGCTCGAATCCCTGACCAGGATCCGAACCCGGGTTCAGAATGAACGACAACGGCTCGCCTTGATGGCGGAAAGCCTGCAGGATCCCTCCGCTCCCCTGCCTGACCCGGAAGAACTTCTCACGGTTCTTGCCAGTATCGACCGCCTCCTTGGTGCGGTGAAAATCGACCGATAGGTCGCCGACCCGCGCTTCAGAAGCTCCAAAGGCCGAACCGGAGTCGAATTGGGCGAAAAATACCCCGAAGCTTTGATTTCTTTCTGGCCGCACAAGCTCAAGGCACGACAATGCCCTTGGCCGCGAAATACAACGAGGAATCGCCCATGAGACTGCTGAAGCGCAACCGGGAAGAAACAAGGCTGTCGTGTCGCAAGCAAGGCATGAACATTCTTGCTGCCAGCATCATCACTTTCACCGTGACCAGTGCAGTCTGCGCATCGGCGAACTCCATGGGGCGCGACTGGGAAGGTGATTCCAACGAAGACGCCGGTGACAAGCCTTCCACCGCACAGAAGGTCGAGCTGGACACCTTCGACCAGGTCAAGACCATCAAGGGCGAGTTGAAGGGCGAGAGCGGAGGCCTTGCCGGCCTCGGTGACTACCAGGACTGCTACATCGTGGCGATCAAGGAACCGGGGCGCTTCCTGATCCAGACCACCGCTCCCTTCGGAAGCACTGAATTCAACAGCCTGCTCGGTGTCTACACCCTGGATGGCCGTGCATTGCTGGCCAACGAAAACGCGAAGCAGGGACAAAACGGATCTCGAGTGGGCAACCAGTCGACCAATGGTGAGTTCCAGATCAACACCCCCGGGTCGATCATCATCTCCATCAGTGGTGCGAATTCGAGGCCGGTGAACATCCTGGACCAGGTGGTCTTCGATTTCTCCAAGACCCAGACCGACGTGGTCGGGCCGAACCCGGAAGGGAACGACCGACCGTTCGTCGCCTGGACCCAACCCGGACAGACCGGCAACTATGTGATCGAGCTCAACTCGGTGGGACCGCTCCCCTCCGCATGCGGGGTGGAGAACACCAGCAGCTGCTTCGTGGCGCACCCGCTGCCCTACTGCAACGACCCGGCATGCTGCACGGCGACCTGCACCGTGGAACCATTCTGCTGTGACGTGACCTGGGATGCGACCTGCGTCGACGTCGCGAACTTCCTCTGCGGTCAGGGCGAGACCGGATGTGGATCCAACGCAGCCGAAAGCTGCTTCGAGGCACACAAGTCCGCCTATTGCAACGATCCGGTCTGTTGTGCACTGGTGTGCGAACAACGACCCGAATGCTGCAATGAGAGCTGGGATGGAGACTGCGTCGCCTTTGCCGAGGCCTTCTGCTCCCCACCATGCAACCTGATCTGCCCTGCCGACCTGAACTTCGACGGCGTGGTCAGCGGTCCCGACCTGGCCATCGTGCTGGGTAGCTGGAGCCAGACCGGATGCGCGGATCTCGATGAAAGCGGCCAGGTCGATGGCGCGGACATCAGCATCGTGCTTGGAGCCTGGGGCGACTGCACCGAGGAATGACCAGCGGAGCATGCCGGTCAGCGACCGGAAGCTTCACCCACGGACATCGCAAGGGCCGTCTCGATCTCGACGAGAAGTGCTCGAGTCGTACGTGCCTGTTCCGCCAACCCCGGATCCGATCGCTCACGAGCAAGGCGTTCCTGGGCCGATGCCACTCGGCCAAGGGCCACTGCGGTGGTCTCCAGGTCTCGTCCGAGGATCAACATCGAGCGCGCCCGATCGACGGTGGTGGCCAGAACCTCATCTGATTCGACCCCCTTCGTCGAGAGGATGCGGATCGCCTCGTCGTAGCGCTCGATCGCTTCCTCATGCCGATCCAACCAGCGAAGCTGGGTTCCGATCGCACGTTCGGAACGACCGATGCGGAAGTCATCGGGTGCCGCTTCCGAGCGGATCATGGAGGCAGCGTCGAGAAACATTGTAAGTGCCTGCAGTCGCCTGCTCTGGACTTCATCGAAATCCTCTCGGCTGCCGGCTTCGAGCGCACGATCATTCTGAAGCCATGCCCTGCTGTTGAGCAGACGCGCCGCCCGCTCACCATCGAACAGCTCGAGCTCGACCAGCGTCGATTCGGCTCGTGAATAGAAGGACTCCGCCGACTCGAAGTCCTTCTGCTTGCGCTTGCAGGCACCGAGGTGCTGGAGCGTCATCGCGACATCAGGATCCATCTCGGTCAAGGCCATGATTCGAAGATCAAGCGCGGACAGGTAGTGACCTTCGGCCTCCGCGTAGTCACGCTTGTCCATCCATACACGCCCGAGATTGTGGTGGGCTTCACCACGTTCACGCGCATCGGATTCGGCTCGGAGCTCCAGTACATGCTCGAGAACCTCGTGGGCTCGATCGATGTTGTCGAAGCTGAGATGGAAGAGCCCCACCGAGGTCAGGATCGTCGAGGCGACTTCGGGTTGATCCTGGTATTCGGTCATGGCCCATTCATCCATGAGTTCCATGGCTTCGCTGACACGAAGATCGTCCTTGCCATGGCCGGTGTAGAAGTTGAAGAGACCGATGAAGTCACCCAGGGCCGACAACCGCTGTTCAGCGATGACCTGCTTGGCTTCCGCCCTGGTGAAGAGGATTCCGAAACCGACCGCTGACCCCACGGCAAGCAGGAGAATGAACATGGCGGCACCGAAGGCAAGCTTGTATCGACGCACCATTCGACCAAGCACGTATGCGGTGCTGTCGGCCCGAGCCAGGATCGGTCGACCATCGAGATGCCTGCGCAGATCCTCCTCGAGTTCCCCCGCCGATCCGTACCGTCGATCCGGGTCGACCGACAATGCCTTCAGGCAGATGACATCGAGATCCAGAGGGATCGAGGAATCATGGCGCGAAGGTGGTGCCGGCGTGCACTCCAGGCGGTTGTGGACCAGTTCAGTCAGTGAACGACCCATTTCGAAGGGACGTTCATCAGAAATGACCTCGTAGAGGAGGATCCCCAGGGCGAACACATCGGTCCTGACATCGATTCGATCAGGATCACCCTCCAACTGCTCGGGCGAGGCGTAGGCGAAGGTGCCGAGGAACTCCCCGGCCATCGTTTCCAGTCGCTCCGATCCCGAGACACCGACCTGCGAGTCATTGACCCGGGCAAGTCCGAAATCAAGCACATGTGGCTTGCCATCCTCGTCAATCAGGATGTTGCCTGGCTTGAGATCCCGATGGATGATGCCTCGGCCGTGAGCGTAGCGGACCGCGTCGCAGACATCAGCGAACATCCTGACCCGCTGACCTGGCGAGGGCTCGACGCTTCGCAACCACTGGTCGAGGGTCGCCCCCCGAACAAACTCCATCGCGAAGTAGATCTCACCACCACGAGCGGTGCCACTCTCGTACAGGGTGACGATTCCGGGGTGACGCAACCCCGCGATGACCTCGACTTCCTGCTCGAAACGTCTGCGTTGCTTGGAGGTCGCGAAACGACCCTGCAGCATCATCTTGATGGCCACGGTCCGTCGGGTCGAGATCTGCTCGGCCTCGTAGACGATGCCCTGGCCACCTCGGTGGATCTCACTGATGACCCGGTAGCCATCCACCTCGTGCTGGTCACCCTGACTCGTCTGGAGCAGATCGGTATTGGCGCCGATGATCTCGCCGAGAAAATCGTTCTCGTTCCGTATGGCATCGACCTGATCCCGACAGGATCGGCACGACTCGAGGTGCATCGACTGCTTTTCGTCCGTGCGTCCGCCTGAAGCGATCCGCTCGAGCTGCATGCGATCAAGACAGGGCCCGATCGCGTCATGCATCATCGTCGTACTCGGACTCGATGCGCTCGACGATCTTCCGAAGGCGTTGAGCGACCCGGCTCTTGGCCAGGTAGACATCATGAACGGATATCTCGAGCTCGTCGGCAACCACCTGGGGAGGCACCGAGTGGACCATCAGCATCTCGAAGACCTTGATGGTCTTCGGATCGGTCCGTGAATTCTCCTGGAGTTCCTCCATCGCGATCCGGAGGACCGCATGCCGACGTTCGTCTTCCCAGACCCTGCTGAGATTCTTCTCGTCGTCCAGGTCCATGATCGCGGATTCACCGGCCAACTGGTACTTGCCGGCGGAACGACGACGCAGATCGAGGATTCGGTAGCGTGCAATGCCGACCAACCAGGCACCGAGACGCCCCTTCTCACGGTCGTAACGACCATCTCGGTACTCGGAGAGAAATCGTGCGAGTGTCTCCTGGGCGATGTCCGCGGCATCCTGATCGGTCAGCCCGAGGTTGCGGGCGAATCCGATGAGAATCGGTCGGTAGCGACGATCAAACTGCTCCCAGACATCGGCATTCCCAGCGTCATGCAGGGCATCGAGCATCGCGGTAGTGGTTCGATTGATGTCCATGTATTCGATTCCAGGTGTAAACAGGGGTTCCCACCACAACAGTCTGCGGGGTGAACCCCTTCGTGGCAAGGGGTCAGGAGCCGGATCCGGGGTCTTCTCGGAGACTTGCGGCGATTGCAGCCTCGTGCAGTCGGATGCTTTCCTTGTCCAGAAGCTCCTTGCTGGCATGGAAGGCGTCCGCATCGATCCGAGTGACATCTTCGCCTGAAAGCCGGATCTGTGCCCGTACGTCATCGAGAAGTCCCGTCAGGGACTGGACGTAGGTTGGGTCGAGCTCATCACGCACTCTTTCAAGAGCTTCGGATATCCACTTGACGTCGAGCGCCGCGTTCACACGAAGATCGATGACTCGATGTGCATGCATGTCGGCACGCGCATGTGTGAATGAATCCGACTCGATGCGATCGACCTCCTCTGGGGTGAGTCCGAAACTCGGCACGACCTGGATAGAAGCCTGCCGACCACTGCGTCGCTCGACCGCGTGGACGGACAGGACGCCGTCCGCATCGACGATGAATTCAACCTCGATCCGCGGGATGCCGGCGGGCATCGGGGGGATTTCCGTCAGGTGAAAGATGCCAAGACTTCGACAATCATCGACAAGCTCGCGCTCGCCCTGGAGCACGTGGATCTTGACGGATGTCTGGCCGTCGATCGAGGTCGAGAATCGTTCGCTCGCCCTGACCGGGATGGAACTGTTGCGCGTCAGCAGCTTGGCGACCGCACCGCCCACGGTCTCGATCCCGAGCGAGAGCGGGATGACGTCGAGCAGGAGCATGTCGCTCCTGTTTCCCTCGAGTATCGAAGCCTGGACACCTGCACCAAGACCGACCACCTCGTCCGGATCAAGCGCGGTGTAGGGAGGACAATCGAAAAAGGTCTCGACCGCGTCGCGAACAGCGGGAATCCTGGTCGATCCACCGACAAGAACGACTCGATCGATGTCCGAGGTCTGCAACTTCGCATCCGCAAGTACCGCCGCGCAAGCCTTGATGGTGCGCTCGAGCAACGGCTGGATCATCCCCTCGAAGGAACTCCGGGTCACCTCCACCCGAAGCGAGCGCGGAAGCAGCCGGTCCTCCAGCTGGAGATCCAATGACACCTGGTCGCGGTTGGAAAGTTCGAACTTCATCTGTTCCGCACACCGGCGAAGTGCCTGCAACGCCTCGAGCGAGAGCCCCTCCCGGGCGTCCTGGTCCACTCCGGCATCATCGAGGATCCGGTTCATCAGAAGCTGATCGAAATCATCACCACCAAGCCTGGTATCACCGGCAGTGGCGAGCACTTCGTAGAGCGTTTCCTCGTCCTCTTCTTCCGGAGGACTCATCCTGAGGACCGAGACATCGAAGGTGCCACCTCCGAGGTCGTAGACCACCACGGTCCGCTCTTCTGCACTGCGCTCGCCAAGTCCGTAAGCCAGGGCTGCAGCGGTGGGCTCATTGACCATGCGAACGACATCAAGACCCGCGAGGCGGCCGGCGTCCCGGGTGGCGGTCCGTTGTGCATCATCGAAATAGGCCGGTACGGTCACGACCGCCCGAGTGACCGTCTGGCCGAGGGATTCCTCGGCACGAGTTCGAAGCGCTGCGAGGACATGCGCCCCCACTTCCTGGGGTGTCACCGTTTGATCCTCGAGCTTGATGCAGGCAAGACCACGTGGCCCCGCGACCACCTGGTACGGCAGCTGGAGACCATTCCTCATGCATTCGGCTGCACTGCGGCCAAGCAGGCGCTTGGCGCTGGAGACCGTGCGTGTTGCGTGCCTGATCGCTCCGGCACGAGCCGCTTCCCCGACCACCACGCCGTCCGGATCGTAGCGAACGACCGATGGCAACAGCCTTGAACCATCGCGGGAAGCCAGGACTCGAGGCCCACGCTCATCGCATATCGAAGCCAGTGAATTGGTCGTTCCCAGATCGATGCCGATGATCGGCCCGGGGGAGGCATTGGAGTCCGGTGTCATACCCGCAGTGTAGGTGGAAGGACGGGGACCATCATGGATGGCTGTCCTGAAACCTTTGGCCTGTCAGGACCGGAGCCAGGTGAAATCAGGCGATTTCCAAAAGCTCTTTGAGTTCAACCTGCAACTCGTGCCCCAAAGCCGGGACCAGTTGTTGCGACTGGGATCTCAATCTGATGAAGGAGATCAGATTCGCCCTGACCCGGTCCTTGCTGGCCAAGGCCTCCAGGAGAATCTCTTCCGAGGTGAGTTCCGTTGTTTCCTGATCGATTGTCGTGTGGTGCATCAAGTTCCACTCCATGATTCGTACAAATGAACTCTCTGAGTCTTGAGAGTGCCCTGTATTTCCAATTGTTCACTGTCGAAACCGGAACTCCCATGACCTTGGCTGCGGCTGAGTAACTGAGCCCCTGACAGACGATGAGCTTGACTACTTCACGTTCCTTCGGGGAAAGCTGACCGATGGCTCGATCAAGTTGATCGGAATCGATCTCGAACGTGTCTAGGTTCAGGACTGAATGTTGGTGCTCACCAGCTCTTTGGCGCTTCAGTTGGTCATGAACGTGTTGTTGGCTCCTGACTAGGCGGTTGTATCGACGTCGCAAAAGATTCTGAGCTATACGGAAGAGATAACTAATACTTATGGACATCCTTTCAATCTTCTTGTGCGCTAAAAGACGTAAAAACGTCTCCTGGGCAAGATCGTCGGCGACATCAGCGGGAACAGAGCGTCTCAAGAAGCTGTAAATCCTTGGGTAGCAGGACTCGTAGAGACGGAGCACGATCTCGTAACGGACTTGATCCGGGTCCGAACCAATCATGTCTTCAAAGGTCTCAGGGGTGATGATGTATTCGGTGCTGGGCCGGAAACCCTCTTGGGGATCCTTGAGACCTTTTTTTCCGGTGCTGTCCCGAGTGCCTTCGTTTGAAGACACGGCATCTCCTGGGGCCGCAGGGACCAGATGACCCCTTTCGAAACTGTTCGAGTGCTGCTGTTTGCTCTGCATTGATCTGCCTTTCATTCCTGCCGGAACATATTCAGGCGACAGCGCGTCAAGATCTTCAAATCAAAACGTCCTGAACTGCCCCAGACGGACGTGAACATCCGCCGCTGCGTGTGTGAGAAGCGAGTAACCGCTTGTCCTCTCACTTAGCCTAAGGGCGAGACTTCGATCCCCTCCGATATACGGCCTTTTTTCGGGGAGTTCCGCCATTTAATGGCGAATCAGCAGGGCCTGTCCGGTAATCATCCTGAAAACAGGTCAATCAGCCCCAAAAAACAACCTTGAGAGGCTCAAGAGAGCGTTTCTGAGGAGGCCTGTCGTCTTCATGGATCAGGGGGGGGTCAGCACCCCATTGTCCACGAAGCGTGAAACGGCCCCTGCTGGAGGGACTTCTCGTCATGGCTGAGCTTGGAACGCAAGGAGGCGTCCAGGCAGGTGGGTCATGCTTCGGCATCGGCATGTCAGGCCAGACATGCTCGAACCAGGATCTGCCCCTCGCAAGGACGCGAGGCTGACAATCGAAGAACACGGGATTCCAGCACAACTGGATCCAACAGGCGTGTCGGGCACGGACCTGGATGTGGAGCACCATCCGGGACCACCCGACCAGGCAAAAGTCGGAGCATGCAGGGAAGCCATGCACCGAACAAGCAGGCAGGGACAGGGAAGTCCCTTGGGAGCATGTCTCGGCCAAGGATGGCCGGGCTCGAACAAGCAGCAACGAGTTCCATGGGGAAACGGATGCGGGCGGCAGGACCTTTCGGTCAACCACCTTCGTCGACGGTTCGGTAACGGGCCCAGGGGTCGGGACCGAAGTCGTAGCGAATGGGCATCACGGTGCTGTCCTTGATGGGACGATCCCTCAGCCAGGCCATGGCGCCCAATGACCGGACCAGCATGGTCGTGGCATTCTCCCTGGCATCCTTGGACAACTGGCGTTCAACGATTCGCCTTCGCGTGTTGTCCTTGGTGTATTCAACGATGTAGACGATCTCCTTGGCACCGGGTTGTCGCACGGGCCCGATGACCGGTTCACCCGACCCGATGAAGGAGCCCTGCTTGAGGAGTGCCCAGAGATCGGCCACCTGGTCCCGGTAGAGAATGCGTGCCAGTCCGGGGCGTGAGCCTGGAATGACTTCGTCACCGGTGGCGGCATGGAGCGCGCCATCCGGAAGCAGGACCATGTGGACCTGCCGCCGTTCCAGGCGATCACGATCCTCGACCTTGGCACCCACCAGAACCTGGACATCGAGCTGGAAGTCGCGAGGAACACCCGCCAGCGGATCAGAACCGCCCGTGGTGTTCCGGGAAGTGGTGCTTTCGGGCGTGGAGCATCCCATCGAGGCGATGAGCAGGCCAAGACCACAAGCCAGTGCCAGACAGAGCATCCGAGCTGTGGATCCTCGAGGATCCGGGACGGGGTGGAGGCTTTCCATGACGGCAGCCTACCAGCATGAGGCGCTTCGGTTTGGCGGGGAAGTACTCATCTGCCATTCCCCTTGGGAAGCTGAGCGGATACCGTGTCGCCACGATGAAAACCAGTGTGCAATGGCTCAACGACTACCTCGACCCCCCCGCCGATCCCCAGGAACAGGCGGATGCCCTGACCGCGTGTGGATTTCCCTTCGAAGGTCGGGAGCAACTGCCCGACGGCGACGTCCAGCAGGAAATCGAGATGGCGAGCAATCGAGGGGACTGCGTCTGTCATGCCGGCATGGCACGGGAGATCGCAGCGATCACCGGTCGCAGGTTCAAGGCACCCGACGGCAAGGGGACATCGACCGGCCCCCCCGTCGAGGATCTGGTTCGGGTGGAGAACCACGAACCAGGGCTCTGCCCCATCTACACCGCACGAGTCATCACCGGTGTCACGGTGGGCCCGTCCCCCGACTGGCTGCAGGATCGACTTCGCGCGATCGGGCAGGTTCCACGGAACAACCTCGTGGACGCGACCAACTTCGTCCTCTTCGAACTGGGACAGCCGACGCATGTGTTCGATCTCGACCACCTCGAGGATCGAAGCATCGTGATCCGGAAGGCCCGAGCGAAGGAATCCTTCCTCCCCATCGGTGAGGACGCCCTCGAGGTCGAACTCGATCCCAGGGACCTGGTCATCGCCGATACCAACCGCGCGATCGCGATCGCCGGGGTCAAGGGTGGAGCCGAGACCGCGGTGAGCGACTCGACCACCGACATCCTGATCGAGGCTGCCACCTTCGACCGGGTCGCGGTTCGAAACACGTCCCGCAGGCTCGGCATAGCGAGCGATTCGAGTTACCGATTCGAACGCGGCGTGCATCCGGCCGATGTCGGGCAGGCAGCCGACCGACTGGTCGCGCTGATCCTCGAGATCGCCGGCGGAACGCTCATGGAAGGCGTGGTCGCCGATGGCGCGCCCATCCCCTCGCCGAAGATCGTGGAGATGCGTCACCAGCGATGCAACGACATCCTCGGACACCCGCTTGAACCGCAGGAGATGATCCAGCGACTCGAGACGCTCGAGTTCGCACCACAGCTCGATGGCGAGATCATTCGATGCACGATCCCCACGCGTCGTCTCGATGTCTCGACCGAGATCGACGTGATCGAGGAAGTCGGACGCACCTGGGGCTACGAGCGACTCGACATCAACGACACGGTCGAGATTCGCCCCGCCGCAGCCCAGAGTGAACAGCTTGCATTGAACCTGATGCGAAACCTGCTGGTCAGCGAAGGATTCATCGAGACGATCTCACACTCCCTCGTCTCCGACCAGGATGCAGACCGCTTCCTCGAGCACGGGCGCGAGACCCTGCGCGTCGAGGAGAACAGGGCCGGAGGGGAACCCAGCCTCAGGCCGAGCGTTCTTCCCAGCCTGTTGCACATCGCGCGTCGCAATCGGGATCGCGCCGGCATGCATGTTCGCGCCTTCGAGATCGCGGCGATCTTCGACCGGAAAGGCGCGGATCATCGTGAAAGACGCTCCGTCGGACTTCTGGTCGATGCCCGACCCGGCGACGATCCGAGCAACCAGTACCGGATCCTGAAGGGTGTACTGGAACGACTGGGTACCGCCCTGCTCGGAACTCCGGATGCCTTCGTCTTCGAACCCGGGGATCCGGATGGTGACGGACAATGGCTGACCCCGATGGCGGAGGTCCGGCTGGGCTCCGCCACGATCGGACGCATCGGCCTGGTCACGGCAGACATCGCCCGCAGCTTCGGGGCGGACGGTCCGGTCGCGGTGGCGGAACTGATCGTCGACCCACTGGTCGCGGGCTACCCCCCCATCCGGGAGGCGGAGCCGCTTCCCCAGTTCCCTTCGATCGACCGGGATCTCTCGCTTGTCGTCGATGAGGCGGTCAACTGGTCCAAACTCGAGTCCGTGGCTCGAAGTGCGGGCGACCAACTCCTCGACGACATCGAATTCGTGACCACCTGGCGCGACAAGAAGCTGGGAAGTGATCGCAAGTCGGTCACCATGCGACTTTCTTTCCGTGCCGACGACCGCACCCTGAGACATGCCGAAGTCGATCCACAGGTCGATGCGATCGCGAATGCACTGGTTGAATCCGTGGGGGGAGAGCTGAGAGGATGAGCAACTCCACACCCCCACTTGCCGAACAGACGCTCGAGTCACTGCTGCAGTCACTCGCCGCCAAGCAGCCGGTTCCGGGAGGTGGCGCGGTCGCGGGAATCACCACCGCACTCTCGGCCTCGCTCGGGGCCATGGTCGTTGCCTACAGCCTCGGCAAGCCCTCGCTCGCGGACTCCGAGCAGATGCTGGAGAACGCTGCAACAGAACTTGAACAGCTGCGAAGCCGCTCACTCGAACAGGCTGAGGCCGATGCAGTCGCCTACGGTCGACTCAACGCCCTCTGGGGGCTCGCAAAGGACGACCCGGCCCGAGTCTCGGGCTGGACCGACGCGGTCGTCGGCGCCATCGAGGCGCCGGGAGCGATCATGAAGACCGCTGACCGGATCCTCGAGATCCTCGAGGAACTTCCCGGCCGGAGTGCGAAACACCTGGTGAGTGATCTCGCGATCGCGGTGGAACTGGCGGCAACCGGGGCACGAGCGGCCGAACGCAACGTCGCCGTGAACCTGCCCCTGCTTCCAGAGGGCGCGTTCCGCGACGACTACGATGCCAGCTACGGCGAACTCGGTGTGCGGATCGACGGACGAGCCAGGACCATCCTCGAACAACTCGCCTGAACAGAACCGGTACAACGCCTGGGATTCGAACGTCATGCCAATCGACCCTCGTGACAAGCTGGACATCTCGGACGCGAACCGCGTCCCCGATGAAAGCAGCGACGCACGCGAATCGAACGAATCGAATGGACCGAACCAGAAGTTCCTTTCGGTTCTCTTTCGATGCTGCAACACCTACGGCCGGCTCTACGTCAACATGGAACGAAGTCACTACGAAGGACGATGCCCGAAATGCGGCTCCAAGACCAAGGCTCGGATCGGCCGAGGTGGCACCGACCAGCGAATCTTCGAGACGGGCTGAGCCCGAGGACCTGATCAAGCATGCTCCTAGGCTTTCTCAGTCTGCTGCTCTTCGCGACCATCATCATCCTGGTGGGCTACATCACCATCCTCTCCTGGGAGATCAGCCACCCCAGTCGGATCACCGCCGGATGGGCCCTCGCCCATCACTGGCCCGCATGTCCGGCTGACGTGGGGCTTCCTTTCGAGGAATGGTCACTTGACCGTCCCGGTGGCGTGGTGCTGCCGGTCTGGGATATCCCCCCGGATGACGCCGCACCCACTCGATCGAAGGATGACCCGCCGATCAGCGTGGTGGTGCTTCATGGCTGGGGTCGCTCCCGGATCGATTCGCTTGCAAGGGTCACCAGCCTGCTCAAGGATCCACCCGGAGGATGCAGGACCTTCAGGACGATCCTCCCGGAACTCCGAGGCCATGGCGACGCACCTCCAGGCGCGACCACCCTCGGCGCCATGGACGTCGACGATGTCCACGAACTGCTGCAGCAACTCGGCGATGGGCCGGTCATCTTGATCGGACACAGCCTGGGCGCCGTCATCGCACTCCACGTCGCCGCCATGGACGCGGACCGGGGACGCATCGGTGCGGTGATCGCACTGGCACCCTACGACCGGTTGACCACCCCCTTCACCGGCTACCTGCGAAGCCGGGAGTACCCCGCCGGTCCACTGGCTGGGTGCATGATGCTTCTTCTTCGCCTGTTCGGCCGTGATCTCCCGGACACCCAGGATGTGGCGGGCCGGATCAAGGCCCGGGTCGATGTCGTGGCTGGTGCCGATGATCGGGTGATCCCACCGTCGATCGGACGCATGATCTCCGATCGAATCGGTACAAGTCGCTTTCACGACATGCCCGGGACCAGCCATTCAAACCACCACCGAAAGGATCCGGAACTGATCTCCCGGCTCCTGGATGAAGCCCTTCGACACAGTGCTTCCGCGAAATCCTGAATGAGAAAGGGCCCGCCCCGTTGGGACGGACCCTTGTCGTTTCGCAGGGTCATCTTCGTGATGATCGTCTTCGACGGACGGCGAAAACGATCGATCAGTTGCCGGCCTCGAGCACGCCGCCACGGAAGATCATGCCGGAATCCGTACGCTTCATGTACCACCAACCGGGCCCCAGGACATCGGCGATGTCCTTTGCATCCATCTTCATGATCTGGTCCATCTGATCCTCGATGCCTGCGACCTCCTCGGTCATTTCAAGCATCACGGGCATCAGTGCAGCCATGATCTGCTGGGTTGCGAGCTGCTTCGAATCAAGAACGCCCCAGCCCATCAGTTCACCGGACGGCAGGCTTCGCGTGACTGATCGGACTGAAGGCGTGGACTCCATCTTCGGCAGGTCCTTCTGGCCCATGCTTCGAAGGACGGCTTCAACCCCTTCCGACTGACCGATCACGAGGTTGCCGGCACCGATGCCGACCGCCATCTGGCTGAACTCGTCCAGCGGATCCGAGTAGATGGTCTCGCCGTTGAAGTCACGCGGCATCAGGCCTGCGGCCGGAGCCATCATGGCGAAGACCTGCTCCAGGGATTCAGCATCCGAGGTGGGGATGGAGATGGTGGTTCGAGTCGGCGTGAACGGGCTGTCGGTCTCCACCGTGAAGACGTGGATCTCGGGACCCAGGGTCGAGAAGCCCGCCCCGATCATCGGTGCGAACTGTTCGAACATCGGCTCGATCTGCTGCGCGTCGCCTTCGGGAAGACTGGCAATGATCTCTCGGATCGTCGGGACCAGGTTCTTGAAGTCGAAATCGATTCGCCCGTAGGAAAGCGCGGACGCGGGCACGAAGGCCGGAACCTCGGCGACGGGTCGAGAGACGTCGATCAGCTTCATCAGGCCACGACGTTCACCGTCCATGAGCATGCCGACACCCAGTTCCATCATGTTGGAACCGGTGGCCACGTCACCCCAGAAGCCGTAACCCTGGATGTCCCCGAAGAGTTCGAGCACGATCGGCATCACGCCGGCAGCCATGGGCCCGGCGATGACCGGAGCGATCATGGGCTGGATCTCCTTGGTCAGGATCATCGCATTCATGTCGCGGCTGCCCTCGGGAATCATGTCCATCAGGGCCTGGTACTCATCATTGTCGGCGAGAACCTTGACCTTGCCGCCATCGATGATCGACAAGGCGTCATCCAGTGCGATCGGCTCGGAGCCGATCAGGATCCGGGCTTCATCGCGAATCATGTAGATGGATGAGAGTGAATCATTCACGAAATCCATGTCGCCACCGACCGGCAGCATCATGCCCGCATCATCGGCGAACTCGTCGAGCTGGGGCATCTCGAAGTTGGATTCGAAGACCAGCATGTCGCGGCCTCGCATCTCCTCCTTGTCGAAACGCGTAGCAGCGTCGGCGGTCATTTCATTCATGCGCCCGTCGTAGACCGCCTTGGCCATGTCGGTGTGATCACCGAAGTCGACGTAGATCATGTAGGCCGGAACCTCGATCCCGAGGTCCTCGTTGAAGCTGACATAGGCACTGAGTCCCATGTACTCCGGAAGTCCGACCTTGGACTGGTCCAGGTCGTATTCACGGGCCATGCCTTCGGTGAGGGAGTTCATCCAGTCCTTGAGTGATTCGCCTTCCCCCATGAGCTTCCACATCCTGGAGTTGCCGAATCGATCGAGTACACCCTCGAAATTCTGGGCCTGTGCCACGAGAAAGGTGGACTTGGGGAAGATGTCCTGGCCACGCAGATCGGCATTGGCGCCGTTGGTCGAGGCCAGGGCAAGTGCAAGCAGGGTGCAGTCAAACATGGAGAGTCTCCTTCTACGGTCTCGCCGCCACATCCCATTACTTGGGAATGTGACGGACGTTGTTTCAGTCTGAAGCCGAGGTACCATCCTGCAGTTGCGGCGGATCCTCGAAATTGCGGCGTCGGGGTGGTTGATGGTATCGACGACCCGAGTTCGGATTGTCCTTGTTGTAGGCAAAGGCCTCTCGGTTCCGAACGAAATCCTTCATATATCGGGATGGAATCGCGAAACCGAGGGACTGTCCGCCCCCGATGATCATGTTGGTGATGCCGATGACCTCGCCCCTGGAATTGAACAAGGGCCCGCCGGAATTGCCGGGATTGATCGGCGTGTCGGTCTGGATGTACGAAAGACCGTCGAATGGTCGGTTCCTGGTCGAGACCACGCCCTGGGTCAGGGTCCTCTCCAACCCGAGCGGATTGCCGATGGCGAAGACCGGCTGTCCGCCCTCGATCTCGTCCTCGATCTCGACCGTGGCGATGTTGAAGGGCTTGCCCTCCGGATGCTTGATGCGAATGAGCGCGAGGTCGAGGTGACTGTTGACCGCGACCAGCTCGACGTCATCGATGAGCGTTCGCTTGAGCGTGCCGTCAGGTTGGGGGAACCAGACCGTAGCCCGAAGGGCGGTCTCGCCCTGGACGACGTGCGCATTGGTGATGGCCGATCCGTCCTCGTTGATGATCACGCCGGACCCGAGACCACCGGGCGTCGACACCTTGATGACCGCAGGACCGATTCGCTTGGCGTGCTCGCGCGGAGTGAGCTCGGGAAGATCTTCAGCCGTGGAGAAGAGATCGCCCTGGCGCACCGCGATGGTTGATTCCATCGGTTCCTTGGAGACCACATCGGAGACATCCGCCATGTCCAGCACCAGGACGGTGGGACCGACGTCCAACCAGAGCTTCTGGTCCGTCCGCTTGAGGATCGTCCCCTGAAGCCGGGCACCACTGTGCAGAACCACGTCGTCAGCGAAGGCGATTGATGCCATCAGCGAGATCAGGCAGGCCACAACGATGCTGGGTGTTCTCATCCCGATGTTCCTCTCGATAAAACGGAGCTTTGCGAACGAGCTATTATAAGCTTATCAAGGGCAGTGTCTGCCCCCTCAGCGAATGGAAATAGTGAACATGCCGCATCACGCGATCCAAGGGGCCCTCGCGGGCCTGGTCATCATGACTGGCACGAGCATCACGACTGCACAGTCTCCCGATCTAGAGGATTTCTACGGATTTGACGGACTGGAAGTGGTTCGTATCGATCCCGGAGCCGGTCCGATCAACACCGGTGACCTTGATGGCGACGGGCATGAAGACCTGATCGTGGTCAACAACTACAAGAATCGAATCGAGATTCACCACCAGAAGCCTGGTGCCTCCTACGAGGAGGAGTCGTTCCAGCCGCAGCGCGCGAACGACCTGCCCGAGCACTGGCGATTCCGGCGAGTCCAGCTTCCGGCGGTGAACCGCGTCACGGCGATCGTGCCCCACGACTTCAACGATGACGGGCTGATGGATCTCGTCTACGCAGGGCAGGACCCCGGGGCGATCGTGTTCCTGCAGCAGACCGCCCCCGGCGAATGGGAAGTCGCTCGACGGCACTTCATCAACGGTCTCATGGCCTCGCGCGATGGCATCGCCATCAGTGACGTGATCGGCGACGAATCACCTGAAATCCTCGCGGTGACCAAGGGCAGGATCAACGTCTGGCCCATGAACGGCGACGCCCTCGGCCAGGAGATCGAGCTCACCGGAGGGGACACCCCCCTTGCCGCCTTCTTCATCGACGATGCCGATGGCAACGGACTTGATGATGTCTTTGCGATCTCGCCCGATGACTCCGCGCCAGTCCGACTGTGGCTCGCCGAGGGCAGCGCCGAGGAGAAGACGCTCGGTGCACAGCTTCGATTCGAGATGCCTCCACTGAGAGAAGCCAGCGCGATCAAGCTTCCGGAGCAGGACCGAAGCCTGCTTGCCGTGATCGAGAAGCCGAGCAAGCGTGTCGCCCTCTTCGAGCTTGACCGGGAGACCGTGGGCGAACAGGGTGATCGAGAAGCGGCCTACGAGGTGTTTTCCTTCATGGACCCAGGCAACCGCGCTCGATCGGTCGAGGTGGCGGACCTGTTCGGAGATGGTGAAGCCGACGTGCTGGCCACGAACACCGATGCGAACGCGATCGCGATCTACCGGAAGACGCCGGACGGCGGACTGGCCGCTCCGATCCTCTCCCCCGCCTACTCGGACCTGAGTGGCCTCACCACCGGCGACCTCGACGGTGACGGGAAACAGGAGGTCTACATGCTCAGCGAGAACGAGGGCGTCGTGGGACGCAGCATTCCTCGTGACGGTCGCCTGAGCTTTCCCGAGGTGGTGCCGGTCTCAACCGGTTACGAACCGGTGGCGACGGATGTGGTCGGGCTCGAAGACGGCGACAAGCTGGCCGTGGTCACCAAGTCGGGACGCAAGTACGCACTGGACCTGATTGGTGTCGACGGAATCGAATCAAGCGTGGATCTCGGTTCGATGAGTCGTGCGCCACAGACGGTCATGGCGGTCGATGCCGATCGCGATGGACGAACCGACCTCCTACTTCTCACGCCGGAACGAAGCGCGACACTCCTGCTCGCCGGGGAGGATGGCTTCTCGATGGTCGAGAAACCCGGCCAGGAAAAACTCCTCAGGGCGGCAGGCCCCATGAACACGGCGGTCGTCGATTTCGACGGCAATGGTTCATCCGAACTCCTGGTCGCTGACAGCAATTTCATTCGAGCTCTCGAGTTCAACCGACCGGATCCCGCGACCACCGAAGGTGGCTGGGAGGTGATCGACCAGATCAACGCGCCACGATCCGACATCAACCTGGTGGCGATCGAACCACTCGGCCCCGATCGGGTCGCGGCGGCTGACCGTGAGAACGGACGCATCGTCATCTTCGAACGCAAGGACGGCACCTGGTCAGCCGGTGACACGATCACCCTGCGCGGCTTCCGTTTCGACAGCCTCAGGACCGGAGCAAGTCATGAAACGGACGAGGAGATCCTTGCCATTGGCAGTGATGGATTCGCCGTGGTTCGACTGGGAGGCGAGCGAAACATCCTCAGGGAAGTCTCCAGCTGGCGACCGGAGGATCCGCGGGAGGTACCGCACGAGTTCGGGATCGGCGACCTCAACGCCGACGGACTCACCGACATCGTCGCGCTCGATGCAGGGCAGCAGTCCGCACGCATACTGAGCCTGTCCGAGTCCAGGCAACTTCTCCCGGCAACGGCGTTCGAGGTCTTCGAGTCGAGGATCTTCAGTGGCGGTGAACCTCGGGAGTTCGAACCCCGGCAGGCGATAGCCGTCGATATCACCGGGGATGGCCTCGAGGACCTGGTGCTGCTGGCCCATGACCGGATCCTGATCTATCCCCAGGATGCTCCACCCGAGGACTGAACCTTCCACAACCGAACCACGACTTGAGGAGACATCACTTGATGTCACGTGCCGGGACGCCAAGAATCACTTCATGACATTCGACTCGGGCATCAAGCGAAGAGAGTTCCTTGCCGTCACCGGGACGGCTCTTGGCCTGGGACTGACCGGCCTGCACCGAGTCATCCATGGAGACGGTCCTGCCGGTACCACCAATCCCAGAACCTACGGCCCGCTCAAGACCGATCCTTCCGGAGTGCTCGATCTACCGGACGGTTTTCGATACCAGGTCTTCAGCACCCAGGGGCAGGAGATGGACGATGGCCTGCTCGTTCCGGGTCTTCACGATGGCATGGCTGCTTTCGCGGTCGACGACGCATGTTGCCTGCTGATCCGCAACCACGAGATCGGTACCAGCCTCGCACCTCGGTACGGCGCCTTCGGTTGGCAGAACGAACGCCTCGACATCGTCGATACCGGCCGCCTGTACGACGCTGGGGCGGGCGAGAACGAACCGTCACTGGGCGGCACCACCAGCGTCCTCTACGACCTGAAGAAACGCGCACCACGCGCACAGTGGCTCTCGCTGGGAGGAACAGGACTCAACTGTGCCGGAGGACCGACCCCCTGGAACAGCTGGATTTCCTGCGAGGAGTGGACCCAGCGTGGCGACCTGAGGCACGCACGGGATCATGGATACGCCTTCGAGGTTCCCGCCGTGACCGACATCGGTCTGTGTGATCCGAAACCGCTGGTGGCCATGGGACGCTTCAAACGTGAAGCGATCGCCGTCGACCCGACGACGGGCATCGTCTACCAGACCGAGGATCGACAGGACGGCGCCTTCTACCGGTTCATTCCGGAGGTTCCCGGTGCACTGGATCGGGGCGGAAGACTTCAGGCACTGGCGATCGCGGATGAACACCGTTTCGACACCCGGAACTGGAACGACGACGGCACCGACGACATGCTGCTGGGTTCGACGCTGCCGGTCAGCTGGATCGATCTCACCGACGCCGAGAGCCCCGGGGACGACCTGCGTTATCGAAGCCACGACGCAGGGGGTGCCCGCTTCGCCCGTGGAGAAGGCATCTGGATGGGTGACGGTCGACTGCACTTCGTATGCACGACCGGTGGTACCCACAAGAACGGTCAGGTCTTCACCTATGTTCCCAGCCCCCATGAAGGCACCATGCGGGAAACCGAAGCACCCGGCCGACTGACACTCTTCATCGAACCGAGCCTTGGCAGCCTCGTTTCGAATGCCGACAACCTCACCATCGCACCAGATGGCGACCTGTTCCTGTGCGAGGACGGTTCGGGATCAAACGGCATGGCATGCGTGACCCCGGACGGGATCGTCGAGCGATTCGCCGAGAACCGCATGAACACCAGTGAGCTTGCGGGTGCCTGCTTCAGTCCTGACGGCAGGACCCTCTTCGTGAACATCCAGCGCCCGGGTCTGACGATCGCGATCGACGGCCCCTGGCGCCACGCCTGAGAGAAGGATCCGTTCAGGACTCCTTCACCCACTCGATGAGGTGGCGTCTTCGCAGGAAGAAGATCAGACAGCCGACCAGAGCCAGGGCGGAGCAGAGGAAGAAGACCCACTCCGGATCGAGTCCGAAGACCTTGGACCAGAGCAGGTAGATGATCGAGGCGAGGGTCATGAACGCGAAACTGATCGCATTGGTCGTTCCGAGGAATCGCCCCCGCTCCCCATCGGGCGCTCGTTTCTGTATCAGGGTCATCAGGGGAATCAGGTAGAACCCCGCGGAGATGCCTGCGCCCGCGGCCAGGACGACCCAGGTCCAGAACAGTCGCGTGGCATCCATGTCCAACAAGCCGGCGATCGCGAAGAGCAGGAAGAAGACCGTCATGCCCAGGGCCCCGAAGGGGACGTGGTAGGGATTGATCTCCCGTCGTGACAGCAGGCCGCAGAGGAGCGAACCGATCCCGCTGGCGACACCCAGGGTCGAGAACAGGGTTGCGGACCGCACCGGGTCGGGGGTGTTGACCTGTTCGATCAAGAACCCCGGAAGCATGGTGATCGAACCAATCGGAACCAGGCGTGGCGTCACCGTGCCCAGTCGCGCCTGCAGATCGGGGAAGGCGACCAGCGCGATCGCACCGACCAGCCAGAATCCCGCCCAGGCCAAGGCGATGCGAAGCACCGGACCGCGGGCCATCCCCTTGATGGCATGCACGTAGGTCTCGAAGGGGTTCCGATCGAACCGGAGCCCCGGTTCGATTGCAGGGAGTCTGGGGAAGAGGAGGGTCGGCAGGAAACCAAGGAGACCGAAGAAGAGCATCAGTGCCCCCGGCAACCAGACCATTCCGTACTGATCACCACCGGGCGCGTAGAGGTTGGCCACGTTGCCGGCAAGCTGGGCGCCGAGCACGATCGCTATCTGGGTGGACATGCTGATCCATCCGTTGGCCGGACCCAGACGTTCACGTCCGACGAGTTCGGCGATGACGCCGTACTTGACCGGCCCGAAGAAGGCGCTCTGCGACGCAAGAAGAAACAAGCCGACCAGGGCCATGACCGCACTGCCCGCGAGAAAGGCGGCGACCGCGACCAGGACGAACAGCAACTCGGCGAGCTTCAACCAGATGGTCAGGGAGCGCTTGGAATATCGATCCGCGATCTGACCACCCCATCCCGAGAAAAGCAGGAAGGGAATGGTGAGGCAGAGCGCCGCGAGGGAGGTCCCTCCGTAGATGCCAACCGTCGAATTCGACCAGATGCCCTCTCGCGCCACGGCGTAGGAAATCGTTCCGCGCAGGATGTTGTCGTTCATGGCCCCGGAGAACTGGATGACCATCAAGGAGGAGAAACCACGATTCCACATCGAACGAGGCCTGGCAGGGTTGTCTGCGGAGTGGTTCATCGAAGTGGAAGCGTACCAGCAGGCCATGCTCGACGTATCTTGGGTGCATGAGCACACCACCCAGTGACGAAAAAAGAACGCATCCAGATCGTCGGCAAGCCCTGTCCCGATTGGCCCTCCTGGGTACGGCGCCGAGCGCACTTCAGCTGCTGATGACCGGATGCAGCAGCCCGGACCGCGCCGGGACCGACACGCCACCGGCAAGGCTTTCCGCGAGCACCCCGTACCGGAATGGCGCGGTGGCCGCGGATCATCCCATCGCCTCCGCGATCGGCGTCGACATACTCAAGGCCGGTGGCAACGCCGTCGATGCGGCGATCGCAGTCAACGCTGCGTTGGGCGTGGTCCGTCCCTATTCATGCGGACTGGGCGGCGGTGGTTTTCTCGTCATGTATTCCGAGCGGGACGGCAACGCCTGGGCGATGAACGCACGAGAGACCGCGCCACCGGGTGTGTGGGAAAGCTACTTCGTCGACCTGAGATCATCCGGCGGACCGGCCGAGGCTTCGCGCTACGGCGGGCATGCGATCGCCGTACCGGGGACTCCGAGCGGGCTCTTCCTTGCACACGCAAGACACGGCTCCCTGCCGATGAAGGACCTGCTCGCACCGGCAGCACGCGTGGCGCGCGACGGCTTTCCCGCGGATGACCATTTCGCCAACGCAGTCGAGAGTCTCCGTAGAACACGTGAACGACTTCCCTGGACGAAGACCATCTCCAAGTGGACCTGGACCCAGTGGTGTCATGAAGGCGCCGTGCGTGCTGGAACGCTGGTGAAGAACCCCGCACTGGGGCGCACGCTCGAGCGTCTCGGCACCGAGGGCATCTCCGCATGGCGCAGCGGCGAGATCCCGAAGGGACTGGCGCGCGCGGCACGGGCTTCCGGAGGCAAGCTCAATGCGAATGCGATCGCCGGATACCGGGCTTCGGCGTGCACACCACTGGTGATCGATGACGCGTTTGCAGGAGACACGCTCGTCACCATGCCACCGCCCTCCAGCGGAGGCATCGCACTGGCCCAGATCCTCGGCATGCACGAGGAACACCTTCGACAGGCGGGCTGGCCGAGCGCTCCGGACCTGGCCAGCAACCACCAGCTGGTGGAGGCGATGAAGATCGCCTTCGCATTGAGAGCCCGCTACCTGGCGGACCCGGACTTCGCGCCGGTGCCGACCGAAGCCCTGCTCGAACCCGCCTACATCGAGGAACTGGCGACCACGATCGAACCGGATCGTGCACGGACGGCGAAGGAGATCGGCCTGGCGACCCAACTGCCGGAAGATCGCGGGACAAGCCACCTGTGCGTCATCGATCGCGAACGAACCGCGGTGGCGTGGACCTCGACCATCAACGGCACCTTTGGTTCACTGGTGGGTGACCCGGTCAGCGGCGTGCTACTCAACAACGAAATGGACGACTTCACGACCAGCCTGGGTGAAGGCAATCTCTTCGGCTTGCGACAATCGG
The DNA here is from genome assembly GCA_029246705.1 of Phycisphaerales bacterium. Classification (GTDB taxonomy): domain Bacteria; phylum Planctomycetota; class Phycisphaerae; order Phycisphaerales; family SM1A02; genus JAKVBQ01. Next base: position 79,656 of record JAQWMQ010000016.1, read on the forward strand.
AATGGAACGCGCCTGAACCAGGCAAGCAACCGCTTTCGAGCATGTCGCCTTCGATCATGGTCGATGAAGCAGGCCGGGTACGTGCGATCGCAGGGGCCTCGGGTGGCCCGCGGATCATCAGCGGCACCTTGCAGGTTCTCCTCGGCATGCGCTACTGGGGTCGCAGTGCTTCAGAAGCCATCTCAGCCCCCCGCTTGCATCACCAGTGGATGCCGGACGCCATCGCCTGGGAGGATGATGCCCGGGGACCGGACGATGGAAGCGCGCTCGAGGGCATGGGCCATCAGTTCGAGAAGACCAGCAGAGGAATCGGGGTCGTCCAGGCCATTCGCGTGGCGGACTCGGGCTTCGAACCCGCGTCTGATCCCCGCAAGGGCGGTACCGCCGCAGGATATTGAAGGACTCCGCGAATCAAGGGCCCTCCGGGGCTGTTCAGATCAGCGAGGTCGGCTACCATCTCCCCCCCCAAGCCATGCGGATGTGGCGGAATTGGCAGACGCGCTAGATTCAGGTTCTAGTGGGGGTAAAACCCCGTGGAGGTTCGAGCCCTCTCATCCGCATTCAGACAAGCGCCCCGGCATCCAAGTGATGCCGGGGCGCTGTTCATGGTCTTCGTGGGATGAGCCGGAGGCCCACCCGATCTCTTCGAACTTCGCGGCCGTACCCGCTTGCCGGGGTCAGGCGTCTTCCGACTTTCCAGCTTCCTGGGGTGCCGGCTTCGTCGACGGCAGGTTCTTCTCGAGCACCTTGACCCGAATCTCCTCGAAGAGGTCGGGGTTGTCCCGGAGGAACTGCTTGGCGTTCTCACGGCCCTGACCCAATCGGGTCTCGCCGTAGCTGAACCAGGCACCAGCCTTCTTGATGATCGTGTCCGCGACGGCCAGGTCGACGAGGTCGCCGGACCGTGAGATGCCTTCGTTGAACATGATGTCGAACTCGGCATTTCGGAACGGCGGTGCGACCTTGTTCTTCACGACCTTGGCGCGCACGCGGTTGCCGACGTTCAGCTCGCCATCCTTGATCGCACCGATTCGACGAATGTCGATGCGCACAGAGGAATAGAACTTCAACGCACGTCCACCAGTGGTCGTCTCGGGGCTTCCGAACATGACGCCGATCTTCTCGCGCAACTGGTTGATGAAGATCACGATGCAGTTGCTGCGCGCAATCGCTCCGGTGAGCTTTCGCATCGCCTGACTCATCAAGCGAGCCTGGAGACCCACGTGACTGTCACCCATTTCACCTTCGATTTCAGCCCGTGGAATGAGGGCTGCCACCGAGTCGATGATGATGACGTCGACTGCGTTGGAGCGAACCAGCAGTTCACAGATCTCCAGAGCCTGTTCGCCAGTGTCCGGCTGTGAAAGCAGCAGCTCATCGAGATTCACGCCGAGCTTCTTGGCCCAGGTCGGATCAAGAGCGTGTTCCGCATCGATCATCGCGGCGACGCCACCCTCTTTCTGGGCATTGGCCGCAACGGTGAGCGCGAGCGTGGTCTTGCCCGAGGATTCAGGGCCGAAGATCTCGACCACCCGGCCGCGCGGAAGACCGCGGCCGCCGAGTGCGAGGTCCAGGCTGATGGTTCCGGCAGACACCGAAGGGATCTGCGGGAGCGAATCCCCATCGAGCTTCATGATCGAGCCGGTGCCGTAGGCCTTCTCAATCTGACCGAGTGCACGGTCCAGGGCCTGCTGTCGTCCGGCTTCCTTCTTCTGATGATCGCCATCAGCTGAAGTCTGCGAAGGGGTCTTTGACGCGGATTTGGTCGGGGTCGTCACCTTGGTCACCTTGGTCATTGTGCTCATTGAGCGGGTCTTCGTGGCTGAATCGGCCTTCTTGGCCCGGGTCGTCGGAGTTGGTAGGGGCATTCGTGTGGTCCTCGTCGTCAAGAGTCCGTGTCCGATTGGAATCCACGCGCTGTGGATTTGTTCGGTATCCGTCAGGGTACGGTTTCACTCGGCGAAGCTGACCTTTGTTCGGTAGATTTTAGGGTCTCTTTTTGATTTTTGTGCCCTGAACGGCCCTGAGCGGGCCTGAGAAGGGCTGGAGATCAATAATTCGGGGTGGGCGCTCGGTACTCGGCGAGATCGATCGACCGGAAGAACTCGATCGTCTTCTCGAGCCCCTCGTTGAGCTGGACCTTCGGTTCCCAGTCGAGGACCTTCTTGGCCAGGCTGATATCCGGCCGCCTTTGCAGTGGATCATCTTCGGGAAGCGCACGGGTGGTCTGGATGTCGGAACTGGAACCACTCAGCCGCACGACGGCGTCTGCCAGCTCCTTGATCGTGAATTCATGAGGGTTGCCGATGTTGACGGGACCGGTGAAGCCGTCCTCGCTGTTCATCATCGCCAACATGCCGTCGATGAGATCCGACACGAAGCAGAATGAACGGGTCTGGGAACCATCTCCATAGAGGGAGATCGTTTCATTCTGCAACGCCTGACGGATGAAGTTGCTGACCACGCGACCGTCAAAGGGGTGCATGCGCGGGCCGTAGGTGTTGAAGATCCGGATGACCTTGATGTCGACCTTGTTCTGACGGTGGTAGTCGAACATCAGGGTTTCCGCGGCGCGTTTGCCCTCGTCGTAGCAGGCCCTGGGGCCGATCGGGTTCACGTTGCCCCGGTAGTCCTCGGTCTGTGGGTGGACGGTCGGGTCCCCGTAGACCTCGCTGGTCGAGGCATGCAGGATGCGGGCCCCCACGCGCTTGGCGATACCCAGCATGTGGATCGAGCCGAGCACCGAGGTCTTGATCGTCTTGATCGGGTTGTACTGGTAGTGCCCTGGTGCCGCCGGGCAGGCGAGGTTGAAGATCTCATCGACCTCGAGGGTGATCGGCTCGGTCACGTCGTGCCGGATGAACTCGAAGTTCGGGCGGTCGAGGAGATGGGTGATATTGGACTTCTGGCTGGTGAAGAAGTTGTCCAGGCAGAGCACCTCGTGCCCCGCCTCGACCAAACGATCGCAGAGATGTGATCCCAGAAACCCCGCGCCACCTGATACGAGAACTCGTTTGAGCATTGATGCCTCCGTGCAGGTGGAGTCTACGGTGAATTGTCGCTTGACGTGCAGGCCGGCGCCCGGGAGGGTGCACCGATGATCGCCCCTCCAAAAAGGCGAATCGTGGTGGGAACCATGACCGGCACCAGCATCGACGGCCTTGATGTGGCGGTGATCAGAGTCACCGGAGCGGGCCTCGAACAGTCGATCGAACTGCTCGGCCACGCCCATACCCCCCTTGGCTCACTCGGACCGCCACTCCGAGACCTTGCCGGGCAGGTTCCGGCCACAACCGGAGCGATTGCTCGACTGGCGCACGACTTCGGTCGGCTCCATGCGGAGGCGATTCGCACCCTTCTCGATCGCTGCTCAGTGTCACCGGACCTGATCGCCGTCCACGGGCAGACCATCTTCCATGCCCCCCCCTTCAGCTGGGCGCTCCTCGATCCCGCGCCTCTTCTGGCGGCCTTCGACTGCAACGTCGTCACCAGCCTGAGGGTCAATGACCTTGCCCAGGCGGGCCAGGGCGCGCCGATCACCCCCCTTGCGGACTGGGTGCTCTTCCGAAGTGAACGCCCACGAGGAATCGTCAACCTCGGTGGGTTCTGCAACGTGAGCCATCTTCCCGCCGCCCAGCAGGGACCCGCCAACCTCCGAGGCCGGGACGTGTGCGCCTGCAACCATCCACTCGATGCCGAAGCCCGACGGTCGCTCAAGCAACCGATGGATCGAAATGGCGCCAGTGCACTGACCGGCACGGTCGATGCCGCCATCGCTGGTCGTCTGATGAAAAAGCTCGCAGCACCGGGGCCCGACGCTCCGAAATCGCTGGGGACCGGGGAGGAGATGCACGAACTCCTTGCCGAGTTGGAACGACTGGAGCAGCCGTCGGACCGGCTGGCGACCCTTGTCGATGCGATTGCCGGTGTGATCGCCGCCGAGATGGAGCCCGATGAGGCCGTCTTGTGCTTCGGAGGCGGGAGCAGGAACAAGGCACTTCAGGCGGCGTTGGCACGCCACCTTCCGGCCAATGCACTCGAAGAGCCTCCCCTGGACATGGACGTTCATGCCCGCGAGGCCGCTGCGATCGGCGTCCTCGGGGCGCTCGCACAGGACGACATCGGGATCACCCTTCCCTCGGTGACGGGACGCAGAACCGCCCGCAGGCATCTCGATGGCGCCTGGCACCTTGCAATACCGGGGGACTTTACGGAACCTTTACCAGAAGTGGATGAATGATCCTGATCGAGCAATCGCGAAATCGCGTGCGATCATTCATGATGCCGGCATCGGGTCCCCACGAGTGGGTCCCACCCAGAGCGGGTCGCAACCCGCGCGTTTACCAAGGGCAAAGACGTGTCTGAGAATTTCCTGCTCATCGTGGAAGACGAACTGGAGATCGCGGAATTGATCGAGTTCCATGCTCGCCGCGACGGGTTCGAGACGAAGGTCGTCCATTCAGGCAGGACGGCACTGGAAGTGATCAGTCGCGACCGCCCCGACCTGGTGATCCTCGACCTCATGCTTCCGGATGTCGACGGTCTCGAAGTGCTGCGTCGGGTTCGCAGGCTCGAGGCAGGCAGCGACACCCCGATCCTCGTGGTGTCTGCCAAGGGTGACGAATCCGACGTGGTCGCCGGCATCGAACTCGGCGCGGACGACTACGTGACGAAACCATTCAGCCCACGCATCCTCATGGCGAGGATCAGGAACCTCCTCAGGCGCAAGGATCCCGAAGTCGAGGCTCGCAAGGATGACCCCGACGCATTCACCCTCTGCGGTGGCATGCTGGTCATCGACCCCGGGCGACACGTGGTCACGCTCGCCAACGTCCCGATCGTCCTCACCCTGACGGAATTCAGCATGCTGCAGTACCTCGCCGCAAGGCCGGGGTTCGTCCGCACCCGTGAACAGATCATCTCAGCGGTACACGGTCGATCGACGGTGCTCTCGAGCCGAACGGTCGACGTCCACGTCACCGCCCTGCGCCGAAAGCTCGGGGAGTTCGGGGATCGGATCGAGACCGTTCGTGGCGTCGGGTATCGTTTCGCGGAAGCAGCCGAACGAACCCTCGGCGACTAAGGAACGGCTTGCCAATGGACCTGCAGCAAGGGATAAAACCCGGAACCGACGAATGAGCGGCCGACGCATCACGCCATCGACCGCGACCATGCTGGCGATTCTTCGTGCGCTGCTGCTGGTCGTCGTGCTCGCCGGGATCGGGACCGCATGCGCACTGGTCCTCCTGGACACCCTGGAACGCCGGGAGCAGCGAACCCTCGTGGCACAGGCCGAGGAGATCGCACGCCAACTCGCCGCCGCCCCGCCGGAACAGGCCGAACGAATCATCGAGTCCACCGGCACGCTGCTGGGAGTCACGATCGAGCTCCTGCCCCCGAGTGCAGGCCCCGAGGGTCGGGACGCGGACGCAGGGGAGCGTGGTGTCGTCGTCGATATACCGGGGCGGACGGCAGTGCTCGAGGTGACCGACACCTCGAAGGGGCTCTCGGAGGATGCATCCTCGATCCTGATCAGGTTCGGATGGCTGTTCGCCCTCGCATCGGCTGCATGGCTTGCCCTGGTCGCCTTGACATCCGCTCGAAACCAACGTGCCATCCGATCGATCCTGCGCGGAGTCTCGAAGTTCGAGGAGGGTGAACTCGCACACCGGATCCCCCTCAGCGGAACACGGGAATGGGACCTCATCTCCCTCACGATGAACCGGATGGCACGACGACTGTCCGAACGGGTCCAGTTGCTTCGAAACCAGAGACTCCAGCAGAGTGCGATCCTCGAATCGATGAGCAGCGCCGTCATCGCCCTGGACCGGAACCTCAACCTGATCTCGGCCAACCATGCGGCGACGTCGCTCTTCGGGATCGAGCAGTCGAACCGGGGCGGATCCCTCAAGGACATCCTGCACGAGCCGGAGCTGCACCGAATCATCGAGAACGTCCTGGACTCCGGGGTGCGGGAAGCCCGGGAGTTCGAATCGGAAGTGCTCGAGGGACGACGACTCTCCGTGATCGCCGAGCAGATGCGGGTCAACGAGCAGAAGACGATCGGCGCCGTGGTCCTGATCGACGACGTGACCGACATCAGGCAGCTGGAACGCATGCGTTCGGACTTCGCGGCCAATGTGAGCCACGAACTGCGCACGCCGATCACCAACATCCAGGGGTACGTGGAGACCCTCCAGGACATCGACCTCGACGACAAGGAACAGCTCAGGCGGTTCCTCGGCATCATCCAGCGCAACTCCGAACGCCTGGGCATGATCATCGAGGATCTCCTGACCCTGGCCCGGCTCGAGCAGCCGGAGGATGCCCTCGGGGCCGACCTCCACCCGATGAGCCTGAGCAGGATCATCGAGGAGGTGATCGACCGGCAGGATCCGGCCGCCCAAAGACGCTCGATCAAGCTGGACAGCACCTGCAGCGATCGGCTGGAGATCCTCACCCGTGGCGACCTGCTCGTCGAGGCGATCTCGAACCTGGTCTCCAACGCCATTCGATACGGGCCGGAACACTCCAGCGTGCAGATCGAGGCGACGATGCAGGATGACAACGGCCTGATCCGGATCGCGGTCACCGACCAGGGGGCCGGCATCCCCGCGAGCCACGTGCCCAGGCTCTTCGAGCGGTTCTATCGGGTGGACAAGGCACGCTCCCGGGCTGAAGGCGGGACGGGGCTGGGACTTGCGATCGTCAAGCACATCGCCCTCGTCCACGGAGGGAACGTAGGGGTCGAGACGGTGGCCGGGAAGGGGTCCACCTTCCTGCTCGAGATCCCCGGTTCAAGCATGCCGATCTCCAACACCACGTGAATACGGTCTTAACAATTGGCACCGGACATTCGCTACCGTGCCCGCATGAACACCTCGCGGCCCCTTTCCAAGAACGGCAAGACCAGCAAGACAAGGACCTGGCTCAGCGGGCTCTGGGCGCTCTGCTTCCTCTACCTGTTCCTCTGCGCGATCAACGTGATGGGTGCGGGGCTCAAGGGTGTCGGCAAGGGTTCAGACTGGCTCGAGACGATCATCGCCCAGGGCACCAACCCGGTGGTCGCGCTGCTCGGAGGGGTCCTGGTGACTTCGGTCGTCCAGAGTTCATCCTTCACGACATCGCTCATCATCACCCTGGTCGCAGCAGGCCAGATGGAGATCGAGACCGCCGTCTTCGCCGTGATGGGCGCCAACATCGGAACCAGCATCACCGGCTTGATCGTCAGCCTTGGAACGATGCGCATCAAGCGCCAGTTCCGTCGGGCCTATGCGACCGCCCTGATGCATGCGATTCCCAACATCCTGACCGTGCTCATCCTCTTCCCCATCGAGTGGATCAGCAGCCTGATGATGGGCAATGGTCGCGGCATCCTCGCCAACATCGCCAGCTGGGCGGCGAACCTGATCGGCTTCAGCGACGTCACCAAGCCGACCAACCCGATCAAGCTCATCACCAAGCCGGTCGTGAACCTCATCCAGTCGACGATGGACGCGATCGGGGGCGATGGTTCCCTCGGGGCCTCGGTCGCGGTGGCGGTCTGCGGGCTGCTGCTGCTGTTCCTCGCGCTCGTCTTCCTGGTGAAGAACCTCAAGGGTGCGGTCCTGAGTCGCCTTGAAGGGCTCTTCTCGACCGTGTTCTTCCGAAACGACTTCGTCGCCTGGCTCAGCGGCATCTTCTCGACCATAAGCGTGCAGTCGAGCTCGGTCACCACGAGCCTGCTGGTACCGATCACCGGCGCCGGTGCGGTCAAGCTCAAGCGTGCATTCCCCTTTCTCCTCGGATGCAACATCGGGACCACCGTCACCGGGGTGATCGCCGCACTGGCGAACCCGACGCACGCAGCGGTGACCGTCGCGATCGCCCACGTCATCTTCAACTTCTGCGACAACTCCATCTGGTACCCACTGAGAAGGATTCCAATCAGGATGTCGAAGGCCTACAGTCGACTGGCGTGCCAGTCGCCCAAATGGGCCTTCATCTTCCTCGGGACGGTCTTCGTAGTCGTCCCCATCATCGGGCTTGCCATCACTGAATGGCTCTTCTTCTGACCCGGGTCAACGCCCCCAACACCGAACGATTCAGCGATTCCCATGAAACACGGGAACGAAGATCACAGAATCTCATGAGTGGAGCACCACAATGCTTGGAAGCCTGATTGCAGTACTTCGATCCAACGACGCACTCGACAAGGCGTTTCTGGAATTCAACCAGATGCTCGAATCGGGTCATTGGATGTACCAGGAGGTGCAGAGCATCCTCGATGGTTCGAAGAACCCGATGGACAGCCGGGACGCGATCTTCCTGAAGGACCAGGAGATCAACAACCTCCTGAGATCCCTGCGATCGAACCTGGTCACCCACCTGACGATGAACAAGAACGCCGATGTCGCGGCCTGCCTGGTCCTGATGAGCATCGCCAAGGATGCCGAACGGATCGGCGACTACTGCAAGAACCTCTTCGAGATCGCCGTGCACGACCACAAGCGAGAGCATCCCACGCAGTACGCGAACCGACTCGACGCCCTTCCCTCCCAGGTCGAGGATGTCTTCAACCTGGTCGGCCAGGCATTCCCCGAATCAAGCACCAAACTGGCCAAGGCCGCTATCCGTGCCGCCGACGCCATCCGCAACGAGTGCGACTCGATCGAGAACGAACTGCTCGCCGAGCGGGAGACGATGGAGACGCATGACGCAGTCGCCTGCAGCCTCAAGGCGCGCTACTACAAGCGACTGGCCTCGCATCTTGCGAACATCGCGACGGCCATCTTCGGCAGGATCGAGGACCTCGACTTCCGGAAGCCGCCGAAGTCCGATGGCGGAGCATCCTCGGGCGAAGCGGGCACGACCTGAGGGCTGAGCCACCTGGCTCCAAGAGAAGTCTCCAAGGCAGCTCGTACAACCGGAACCAGTCCGCTTTTTCTCGAGTCGATTTCAACTTGAACGAACCGGGAAGGCGTTAGGATCGTCCTGTGGGTACACGATTCCGGAAGCGATCATGAACACCATCCATCCCGACAGCATGGCCCTCGAGTCCGACGCCTCGTCGATCCAAAGACGGGACGTGCTCACTCGGACCCTCGAGCTGATCGGGGAACGCAAGGAGATGGCATGCCGCACCCGGGAACGCATCGCCAGTGAAAACCGTGCCAGTGCGATCGCCGCACCGAGGCCGAACGACCCGAGGCTCGCGGTGATCTCCGAGATCGTGAACCGGCTTCAGGGAACCATCCTCACCCCCGAGGATCGCTCGGCACTCCTGGCCTTCGGTCGAGCCCGTGGGTTGCGCGCCTTCGACAGCAACCTGCTGATTGCGATGGTCCAGGACCGGGCACGCCGAGGCGAGACCCCCGGCGCGATCCCACTTGCACAGACCATGCCACCCGCGGCGGACCCACCGCGAACACAGCCGAGCGGCCCGCTCGAGCGTTCGATCACCAGTCGATTGCTCCTTGCAACCGTTGGTGCACTCTGCATCGCGACCCTGGCCGCCACCTGGCTCATCGCCGGCGCCTGAAGTCACTCAGCCCATCACGTGTTGTCGTGGACGTCATCCGGACCGGCCGGTGTCTCCGCGAGTTCAACCGAGACCTCTTCTGTGGCCTGGCCACCGCGAATCGGTGCGCCGAACTGCTCGAAATCGATCGTCTCGAGCTCGATCAACTGGATCTCGCCATCCTCGGTCGTCAGCGCCAGACCAAGCTCGATCAAGGTCGCCAGCGCCGCTTCTTGCTCCGCCTGCTTCTTGGAATTGCCCCAGCAGGAAGCGTGTTGACGCGAATCGATCTGAACGCAGACATGGAAGCACTTCGCGTGATCAGGACCACTTTCCTCGATCACCGGGTAGACCGGATTCTGTCCACCCAGTCGCTGGAGCGCCTGTTGGAGGACGGACTTGAAGTTGTACTGGTGCCCGAGACGGGCCGCTTCGGCGACCAGGTGGCCCAGGCTGCCGAGGATGAACTGGCGAGCGGCCTCAAGACCGGCATCGAGATAGAGCGCACCGATGAGCGACTCGAAGACCGCGGCAGCCAACGACTGTGGCAGATCTTCTTGCCCCCCCATGCCCTTGCCCAGCTGCAGCAACTCGGACAAGCCGATCTCATTGGCCACTTCGGCGCAGGTTCGACGGCTGACCACGTTGGACTTGATCTTGGTCAGCTCGCCCTCGAGGTATTCAGGGTAGCGCTGGTAGAGGTACTCGCAGACCACCATGCCAAGCACGCTGTCACCGAGGAACTCGAGGCGTTCATTGCTCTTGAGCCGGGTATCAGCCTGTGAAGCATGGCGCAAAGCCCGCTTGAGCAGGCCCTTGTCGGTGAATTGATGGCCAAGCTTGCGCTCAGCATCCAGCAGGATGTCCTCATCCATAGGTCGAGTCCTTGGGCATCATGTGGGCCCTGATGCCAGTTTGCTCGACCCGGGCGGCTTCTCCGTTCGTCGCTATCAACGGCGGATGGAGGACCCGCGCGGGTCCGATCTGATCCTAACACAGCCCCTCGGCGGGGCCTGTTCATTCTTCATATCGGCAGATCTCGGTCGCCTCTCTACCCCGATAAACCGCGCATGGGGGGCCTTCTCCAGGGGGAGTGGCCTTAAACGGCATCTCAGGGTAGACTGTCCGACTCGCCAGAGGGGGCATGTCCGCCCCCCATCGAGGCCCTGAAAGGCACTTGCATGCATTATCCAAGAAGATGCAGTCGCATCAAGAAGATCCGCAAGCAGGGATTCCGTGCCCGGATGCGGACGAAGGCTGGCCGCAAGATGATCAATCGCAAGCGTGCGTTGGGCCGTCGAGTCAACGTCCGCTGAGCAGCGAGCCTGCAAACCTGCTTCAATTCAAGTGATGACGCGGACGCCAGCATCGATTGTCGTGTTGATCGGCCTGCGTGGCGCAGGCAAGACGACGCTTGGGAAAGCCCTTGCCGTCGCGTTGTCCCGTGACTTCGAAGACCTCGACGAACTGGCGCTTGCAAGTACCAGTGCATCGACCGTGACCGAGCTCTTCGCCCGGGAAGGCGAAGCCGCCTGGCGTGCCCTGGAAGCAGCCAGCTTCGAGAAAGCCATCCTGAAGGACGACCTGGTCCTTGCCCTGGGCGGAGGCGCACCCATGGTTGAGTCGATTCGGACCCTGATCGAGGAGGCCCGCGAAGCCGGCCGGATGCGGGTGCTCTGGATCGATGCGCAGGACGAGGTGCTCGCCGCGCGAATCGGCGAGCACGACCCCGGGAGACCGCCCCTGCTCAAGGACGATTCCGAAGGAATCCTCGACCCACTTTCAGAATGCCGGGCGCTTCGAAAGCGGCGTGCAGGCACCTTTGAAGCACTGGCAGACGCGGTGATCGACTCGCAGGGAGCGCAGGAGGACATCCTCAGGCAGCTGATGCGGGCCTCCTCCCCCGGGTAATGCTCAGTTCGGCGTGAGGATTGACCGATGGAGGCTACTGGAGCCCCGGAAGCCAACTCGAGAACGCGAGCAGACCATGACGATCTTCGACGCAATCATCCTCGGCATCGTCGAGGGCATCACGGAATACCTTCCGGTCTCATCGACCGGACACCTGATCATCACCTCCTGGCTCCTGGGACTGAACAAGGATCCCCAGACCGAGTCGGCGGTCAACGCCTTCAACATCATCATCCAGGGCGGAGCGATCCTCGCGGTGCTGGGGCTCTACCGGTCCCGGGTCGCCCAGATGATTCGAGGCATATTGGGGAAGGACCCCGTTGGCCGGAAGCTCTTTCTCAACCTGATCATCGCCTTCATACCGGCGGTGGTGCTGGGCCTCCTGCTTGACGATCTCATCGAGAAGTACCTGTTCAGTCCGATCCCCGTGATCGCGGCGCTCTTTCTCGGCGGGCTTCTCCTGCTGGGCATCCGCCGCTGGCAGAACCGACTCTATGCAGCCCAGGGCGATGACACGAAGACCGGTGACGGACGCTTCGTCGACATCGAGGATCTCTCCTGGCGAAGCGCGTTGATCATCGGACTGCTCCAGTGCGTGGCGATGTGGCCGGGCACCAGCCGATCGATGATGACCATCGTCGGCGGCATGTTCATGGGACTGCGCCCACGACAGGCAGCCGAATTCAGCTTTCTCCTCGGTCTTCCCACCCTGGGAGGCGCATGCGTCTACAAGCTGGGCAAGTCACTGCTTCGTGATGGTGACAATTTCATCACGACCCTCGGTGGCTGGGCTCCGGTGGTGGTCGGGATCATCGTCGCGACCTTCGCCGCGGCGATCGCGATCAAGTGGCTGGTCGAATGGCTCGGTACCCACGGGCTGGCACTCTTTGGCTGGTGGCGAATCGCCTTGAGCGTCTTCCTGGTGATCGCGATCTGGATGGGCTGGTTCTCGATCAGCGCACCTCTCGAAGATGAATCGGTGAACGCGGTCAAGGAAAAGAAGACCTTCGTGCTTCTGGAAACCGAGATCGCCGGGCTCGAACAGGATTCTTGAACACCGAACGTTCAGAGCGCCTTCGCGACGAACCACGAGACCCACCAGCAAAGCGGAGGCACGCCCGGCTCAACCGCCGTCGGCATGCTCGGAAGCATCACCCTCGGAGTCAATGGCATTCACATCGAGGACGGTGCTTCGAATGGCACGTTCGATCGAGGAGTCCTGGAGCGGCAGCCCCATGCGGACCCTGGCCAGCTGGCGTTCGACCGCGAGTCGGTCCATGGCCGGAGCGATCCGCGTGACCGGTGCGATCTGCTCGAAGACCGCGATCTGCCATCCGTCGCGTGCGGTCTGGAAGCCGACGTAGAGCACGTTGTCCGCAACGACGGGCCCAGCGGCATCCAGCCAGCCGGCACCGTCGTCATCCTGGTGCAGGTGTGGCTGTGCGAAGGTCTTGCCACCGGTCTTTTCCATGAGATACCAGCGGACCGCGCCGGGCTGGTCACCACCGGCCAGCATGCGCAGCCACCAGTCGGCACCCTCGAAACTGACCTTGGTGAAATCAACGACTTCAGGTCGCGGGAAGAGCGTGCCGCCCAGTGCCCAGGCGAGCAGTGCCGCCATGATGAAGAAGACGACCGCCTTCACGATGAGGCTTCGGAGACCGAGGATGACCTGGACGATTGCCATAGATGGGACAGGATAGCTCAGTCTGCGAGGGTTGACCTCAAACGAGCCTCGTCCCAGACCTCGACCCCGAGTGATTCAGCCTTGGTGAGCTTGCTTCCTGCACGCTCACCGGCGATCAGAAGATCGGTTTTTTTCGAAACGGAGCCGGTCACCTTCGCTCCGAGGGCCTCCAGGCGTTCGGTCAGCTCGGGCCTGCTGAAGTGCTCGAGGGTGCCGGTCAGGACCACGACCAGTCCGTTGAATGGCGATTCGGGATCAGCCTCGACGTGCTCCCGACTTCCCAGGTCGACCCCCACCGCCGCAAGACGCTCGAAGGCCTCCACTGCGGCCGGGGTGTCGAGGTAGTCCCTCAAGGCCCGGGCGGTGATCGCACCGAAATCATCCAGTTCAGCCAGCGCTTCTTCGGTGGTCGACAGCAGTGCGGTGGCGTCGGGAAAGGCTCGAGCCAGGGTCTTGGCCGCGCTGGCACCGATGTGCCTGATGCCCAGGCCCGCAAGCACCCTGGCAAGCCCCCGGCTCTTTGAAGCCTCGGCGGCGGCGATCAGATTGTCGGCCGATGTCTCGCCCATGCGTTCAAGCGCAAGCAGGTCGTCACGGTCCATCGTGAAGATGTCGGCGAAGTGGGTGACCAGGCCGGCATCGAGGACCTGGTCGATCAACTTCTCGCCGAAGCCGTCCACATCCATCTGCCCCCGGGCCACGAACCACTTGAGCCGTTCACGGAACTGGGCGGGACATTCGGGGTTCACGCAGTAGAGCTTCGGACCCTCCTGCTCGACCGCCCCCGCGCACTCGGGACAGCTTCGCGGCGCCTCGATCGGCGTCTCCTCACCGACCCGGGCGTCCACCTTCGCTTCGATGACCTGGGGAATGATCTCCCCCGCCTTCTCGACCACGACCAGATCCCCCACCCGGATGTCCTTGCGCCTGATCTCCTCGATGTTGTGGAGTGTCGCGTGCTGGACGGTGGTCCCGGAGACGAACACCGGCTCCATCGTCGCCCGAGGCGTGAGCGTGCCGCCCTTGCCCACCTGCCAGTCGACGCGGAGCAGGCGCGTTTCTGCCTGTTCGGCTGGATACTTGAAGGCGATGCACCACCGTGGGGCCTTGCTGGTCGAGCCCAGCGCCTCCTGCTCGGCAAAGCCGTCCACGCGAACCACGATGCCGTCGATGGCGAAGCCCAGCTCGAGCCGTTCACGTTCGAACGACTCGACCCGCTTGATGACCGCCTCGATGTCGGCACAACGAACCGAGACATCGGACACGGGAATGCCCAGTGAACGCACGCGTTCGAGGAAGCTCCAGTAGTCCGGGACACCGTCGAGACCGACCACGGCGCCACGGCCGTGCGCGCTGAAACGAAGCCCCCTGCTTCGCACCACCGCGGGATCGAGACTCTTGAGTGAGCCGGCGGTGGAGTTGCGTGCGTTGGCGAAGAGCGGTTCACCCGCGGCCTCGCGATCGGCGTTGACCCGTTCGAAGGACTCGTCGGGCATGAAGATCTCGCCACGCACCTCGAGCACTTCCGGCGCACCATCGGCCAGTCGCAGGGGCACCGAGTCGATCGCCCGCACGTTGGAGGTGACCAGGTCGCCCTGTTCGCCGTCTCCACGGGTGACCGCCGCGACGAGCACCCCGGCTTCGTAGCGGAGGCTGATCGCGACCCCGTCTATCTTCGGGTCGCAGACGTAGCTGGGGACCACGCCGTCCAGGCCCTTCACCACCCGATCGTGCCAGGCGCGCAGATCCTCGAGCGAATAGGTGTTGTCGATCGACATCATCCGCTGGGCATGAGCGACGGTCTCGAACCCCTCGAGGGGTTCACCGCCCACGCGACGGGTGGGACTGTGCGGGTCATCCAGCTCCGGATGGGCGTCTTCCAGGGTGGCAAGCTCGCTCAGCAGTCGATCGAACTCCGAATCCGGCATGAGCGGATCGGCATCGACGTAATAGGCCCGGTTGGCTCGGTGCAGCAGGCCCCGGAGCTCCTCGATGCGTGCTGAGTCGTCCTGCATGTTCGCCACGTTGATCCGTCCTGTCCGCTAGTCGCGGGAGATGACGTCCGGGCCCTTGCCGGCCTTCTTCTCGTAATGTCCGTCCCCGGCCTTCTCGTACTTGGTGAAACCCATTCGGTCGAGATTCTTGTTGGACATCTTGGTCTTCTCCGCGGCATCGGAATGGTTCAGCGGAAGGTTCGGCATGGTCGGGATCCGCCGGACCGGAAGGCCTGATTCAGGATGCACCTTCAAGGGCGGGTCGGACATCTTCTGGATCACCTCGAACGGGTCGCCATCACTGCCATCATCTCGAAGCTCGACGTAGACATAGGTGGGCATCAGCACTTCTCCTGGGAAGACCCCGAAGGGCCGGTACAACAATCGGCGATCAGTCGACCTGCGGTGAGAATATCAGCGACTCGAGCCTCGCCCGCTTCACGCTCGATGATGAGATCCACCACCCGCGGCAAGGCGCGAACGCCCGCGAAGAAGGCATCCCAGTCGACGTCACCACTGCCGACGGGCACTTCACGACCCCAGGTTCCCGGTTCCTTGGTGGCAACCGCATCCTTGACGTGCACCTGGGTGACATGATCCGCCAACAGCCTGAGACCCTCGCAGGGGTCGCCCATTCCGTAGAGGATCATGTTCGCGGGGTCGAAGTTGACCCCGACATCCGGACGATCGAGCGCCTGCATGGCTTCGAGCATGGTGGCAGCCGATTCCTGGCCGGTTTCCAGCCCGACCGAGACGCCCCGCTGGGCGAAGACATCGATGACCTGCCGAAGCCGGTGCAGCATCGTCTCGCGCTGAGGATCCTCGACGTCATGGGGTATGAAGCCGGCGTGGAGGGTGACCAGGCGGATCTGGAACTCGCCGGCGAGATCGGCCACGCGGATCGCCGATTCGAGGGTCTGCGGCCATGAATCGTCTGGTGAGACGCCTCCGGTCCTTCGAATCGTCTCAAGGGTCGAATAATCCTCGTGCGCGGTCTGAAACATGCCGCTGGCCACCTGGACACCATGCTCCCGGAGGATCTCGATGCTTTCGGCCCAGATTCTCGGCTCCTCGACCAATGGCACCAGGGCGAGCTGAACTGTTTTGATGTCGGTCTGCTCGAGGAGTTCCAGAAGATCCCTGGGGCTGCTGGGTTGGAGACTCCAGCTGCAGACCCCGATCTGAGCGTCCTGTTCCGGTTTGTCCTGCGGATCTCCTGACTTCTGCACGGTCGACTCCTTCCATAGATCTGGCATTGAGAAGTGTACCCTTGCATGACGCAGCTGGCCCCCATCCCGCTCGCCCCTTAGACTGGAAGATTGGAGATCCAGATTTGACCAGTGCCAGGGTCGACCACGACACCATCACAACCGATGATGACGAGCCCAAGAGACGGGGCCTGGGACGCCGCATGGGTGCGTTCTTCAGCAAGCTGTCCACCCGGAACGCCTTCTTCAACAAGATCTGCTCGCTGATCTGGTTGCCCTACGCGTTCCGAAGCGGCATCAGCTTCCGTCAACTGGACAAGGACACCTTCACGGCCAAGCTCCCCTTCAGGCGCTTCAACCGCAACTGGTACAACGCCATGGCGGGTGCCGCGCTGCTGGGAAACTCGGAAGTGGCCGCCGGCATGTACCTCTTCGCCGAATGCGGCTCGGACTACGTGGTGATCTGCAAGGAGATGCGCTACCGGTTCCTGAGGCCCTGCTTCGGCCCGGCCATCTACCGGATCGTGAACTGCGAGGATCTGACCACCAAGGTGGCCGAAGGCGGTGAATTCAACATCGAGCTCGAGATGGCGATCACCCAGCACATGCACAAGAAGCAGGGCAAGGATCGTCGCGTCGGACGCTGCTACATCACCTTCCACTGCACCCCGAAGGAAATGTACAACGGTCGTCGCGCCCGGGTCGCCAACCGCGATCGAAACGCCTCGAGCCCCCAGGTGACCATCGAACACAAGCCCGAGGGCGAAACCGAGCACACCACCGAGCACGAAGACATCGCTCGCAGCACGTGAGCTGCGCTCATCGCCCCCTTCATCGTCCTCGCGTAGACTTGCCCCCCATGCAGTCAGCGAACGCGCGAGGCATTCTCGGATGGGGCATCTACTCCGCCAGCAGTTGGACCTGGTGCATCGGGCTCTTCCTCCCGATCATCATGCTTCGTCTCTTCGGCTGGCCGGGCTTCTTTCTCTTCGCGATCCCCAACATCGCCGGCGTGGTGATCTTCGGCTATCTCTTCGATGAAAAGAGCTGCCTGCGACTGCTCCGCGAGCATCGCCCGGCGATTCGATTGTTCTCGATCGCGACCTCGGCCTACCAGCTCTTCTTCATCGCCTGGCTCTGGTCCCACCTCTACGCGGGTGGAAGCCCGACCACGGGGGCCGCGATCGCGCTGGGAATCTGGGTGGTCGGTCTCCTGCTTGCTGCGGTCCCGGACCGGGCGTGGTGCTGGCTGGGGGTACTGACGTGGATCGTCTCGCTGGTGCTGTTCATCACCCTTGGAACCGGCGGCCTCGATCGCCCCCTGGCCGAAAGCGAACTCACCTCGACCGACCTCCTGCTGATCGCGCCGTCGATCATCTTCGGGTTCCTGTTCTGTCCATGGCTCGATGCATCGTTTCATCGGGCGAGGATCCGCTCACGCAGCCCTCATGCCTTCGCGGTGTTCGCGGTGGCCTTCGCTCCCATGATCCTCTTGAGCTGCGCCTATTCGAGCCAGGGCATGCTGGTGGTCGGGGCGGTGGCGCTCACCCAGATCACCATGCAGGCAGGTTTCACCAATGCGGTCCATGCCCGCGACGCATGGCTTGGCGGTCCCGGTGCAGTCCAGGCAGGCAGCTCGAGCTGGCCGTGGGCGGCACTGGTTCCGGTGATTGCGATTCTCTTCGGGACCTTGCCGATGGTCGCAGGTGAAAGCACCTACCTTCGACTGCTGGGGCTCTATGGACTCGTATTCCCCGCCTATGCCCTGCTGTTCATGAGCCCCTGGGCCAGGATGACGCCGAATCGGCTCACCCTGCTGCTGCTGGGCGTCCTGCTGCTCCCCTGCGCACTGGCGCTCGATCTCGCCTTCGTGGGGCACCGGACCGGCTGGGTTCCGGTGGCGATCGGTGGCCTGCTGGTTCTTGCGCTGGCCGTGCTGATGGCGACTCGAAGGGCTCATCCCGCCTGAGCTGGCCCAAAAGAGCCTGATCACCCACAGGTTCTGTTGGAACATGGCCATCCGAAGCGATAGTGTTAGGGAGCACCCATGGTGATACCTGGAAGGAGTGCGGTCATGCCGGAATCCACGCTGCGCCCCCTGCCTGACCGGGACTTCGACTTCTGGGCTGCACACCACCTCCTGTCACGCGCTGGCTTCGGTGGAACCCCGGACCAGGTACGGGCCCTTTCACAACTCGGTCTCGATGACGCGGTCGACTTCATCGTCGACTACGAGGAGCTGCCCACTCCGGAGGTCGGGGGTGATTTCCAGTCGAACATCATGCGCCCCGCGACCGAGGCTGAAACCGCGGCATACCGTCGCGCCCGGGAAGCCGGTGACGAGGCGACGCTCAGCCAGTTCCGCATGCGTCGGCAGAAGCGCCAGGTCGCTGACCGCCAGCAGATCCGTGAGATCCGCAAGTGGTGGATCGAACGCATGATCGAGACCCCGCGTCCGCTGGAAGAGAAGATGACGCTCTTCTGGCACGGACATTTCGCGACGGGGTACCGGGCGATCGAGGACAGCTGGCACATGCTCCAGCAGAACCGGATGTTCCGGGATCACGCGACCGGCAACTTCGGGAATCTCCTGTTCGGAATCATCCGTGACCCGGCGATGCTCCGCTACCTCAACAACAACCAGAACCGGAAGGAGAGACCCAACGAGAACTTCTCGCGCGAACTGATGGAACTCTTCTCCCTGGGCGAAGGCAACGACTACACCGAGCAGGACATCAAGGAAGGCGCCCGGGCCCTGACCGGCTACTCCTACCGGGACGACTCCTTCGTATTCAACGAACGGCTGCACGACAGCGACCAGAAGACGATCCTCGGACGAAGCGGCAACTTCGACGGCGACGACTTCGTGCGAATCATCCTTTCCCGCAAGGTCTGCAGCGAGTTCCTCGCACTGAAGCTCTACCGGTTCTTCGTCAACGACGCTCCCGACGTGCCGACCAGGGATCAACGCCCCTTCCTCAAGACCCTGGCCAAGAAGATCCGTTCCGGCGAGTACGAGATCAAGCCGGTGCTCAAGGCACTCTTCAAGAGTCGCCATTTCTACATGGACACCAATCGATGTGCGGTGGTCAAGAGCCCGGTACAGCTCACGGTGCAGACCATTCGCTGCCTCCAGACCCCGGTACGGGATCTCACGACCCTCGCGGCAGCCAACGAACTCATGGGGCAGAGCATCTTCGAACCGCCTTCGGTCAAGGGCTGGGACGGGGGACGCAGCTGGATCAACACCTCGACCCTCTTCATCAGGCAGAACCTCGCCATCTACCTGCTGACCGGGAAGAGACCGGACGTCTACGACTGGCAGTTGAGCGGCACCCGCTACGACCCTTCCATCCTGCTGGCCTCCCTGGATGCGGATGCTCGAGGCCGGGTCGATCCCGATGAGGCACTCCCCTATCTCTGCAGGTTCATGCTGGGCGACATCCCCCATCCCAGTCGCCTCGAGAGCCTGGGCGAATTCATCCGTGAGCACGACGGTCGCATCGATGGGGATCGTCTCACCGGCGTCCTCTGCCTGATCACCTCGATGCCCGAGTACCAACTCTGCTGAATCATCCGGAGGGCCGTCACATGCCACGTGAAGAACCAAACGCCTACTCTCGTCGACTGTTCCTCCAGCAGGGCGTGACCCTTGCCTCGATCGCGGGGACGGTGCCGTGGTTCGTCCAGCAGAGTGCGACCGGCATGATGCATCCGCTGGATTCGGCGGTCTCGAGCCTTGCCGGGGTTCCAGAGGAGAGGATCCTCGTGGTGGTACAGCTGGGCGGCGGCAACGACGGCCTCAACACGGTGGTCCCCTACTACTCCGACCAGTACCGCAAGGTACGCCCCTCGATCGCCATCGGTGCACCGGGGCGACCCAACGGAGGAGCCGGCGCGGCACTCGAACTCGACCAGGAAGCGGGCCTGGGACTGCACCCGCAGCTCACGGGCCTGAAGTCGCTGCATGACGAAGGCCTGCTCGGCGTGATCCAGGGCACCGGGTACCCCAACCCCAACCGAAGTCACTTCACGTCGATGGACATCTGGCACACCGCGCGGCACGACGCCAAGGGCAACGGCTGGCTCGGTCGCTATTTCGACAACACCTGCAACGGCACACCGGACCCTGAAGGCGCGATCGCGATCGGTGGCACCGCGCCCCTGGCCATGCACGGCGACATGCAGAAACCAGTGAGCTTCGAATCGGAGGATCTCTTCCGCTGGCTCGGACAGGACCTGCATGCATCGATGAAGTCGCCCTACGACAGCATCAACCGGATGGGCATGCCCGACGACGTCGAACCCGGCACCCAGGCCTCCTTCCTGATGCGCACCGCACTCGATGCCCAGCTTTCCTCGGACCGTATTCGCAAGGCGGTCGCGCAGAAGACGCTCGTGAACTACCCGAACAACAACGGGCTTGCCCGGCAGCTGCGCCTGGTCGGCGCGATGATCCGCAACGAGATGCGCACCCGGGTCTACTACGTGACGCTTGGTGGTTTCGACACGCACGCCAACCAGCTGAATTCCCACGGAAACAGGATGCGTCAGTTCGGCGAGGCGATGAAGATCTTCCAGGACGACCTGAAGGCACAGGGCAACGACAAGCGGGTGCTGACCATGGTCTTCAGCGAATTCGGTCGCCGAGTCGCGCAGAACGCCTCGGGAGGCACCGACCACGGAACCGCGGCACCCATGTTCCTGGTGGGCCCCATGGTCCGTCCCGGGGTTCTCGGACAGCACCCGTCCCTGGAAAATCTTGATTCCGGGGATCTTCGACATACCGTCGACTTCAGGTCGATCTATGCTTCGGTACTCGAAGACTGGTTGAAGACCCCGTCCCAGGCCGTGCTCGGAAAGACGTACCAGAAGGCGGAAGTCTTCAACCCGGAGGCTCTCAAGTGAACAAGATCACGCCACTCATCATCATCACCATCGCCAGCTTCGCCCTTGCCGGGTGCACTGAACAGGGGAAGACCCCCACCGCCGCCGCGACCCCCGCCGCGACCCCCGCGGCTCCCGCGGCACCGGACACCGCTTCGGAAACGAACACCACCAAGGTCGGCAAGACCGTGGTCTACTCGGTGAAGGGGATGAGTTGCGGCGGATGCGCGAGCGCGGTGACCACCAAGGTCAACAAGGTCGATGGCGTCATGGCCTGCGACGTCTCCCTCGAGCAGCAGCAGGCGACGGTCGAGCTCGCGGAGAACGGTTCGGCCACGGATGTCGAGGAGGCGATTCGAAGCCTCGGCTACACCGTGGAACCGGAATCGACGAACCCCGCGTCCTGAATGGCCGCTCCGACCGCCTGTTCGATGGCCTCAAGCGCCTGGTCCAGGGGCAGGTCGATCCGAGCACCGGCAGCATGTACATGACCACCTCCGCCGAACCCCGCGGCGAGGGCGTTCACGTCGACGAAGGGCGCCCCGGGCGTGGGGTCCATGGGCGGCTTCGAACGAAAACTCACCTTCACCGAGTCGGCGTCGACCGCAGTGACCAGGATCGAGACCTCGAGGGTCCCGACGCTCATCGGGTAGTTCACGAGGCCCGAGAGTTCCTCCGGGCGTGCAGTGGTCTCGGCGAAGTCCTTCGGGGTCAGGGACATCAGCACCGCTCGGTCCCCGTCGATGAAGCGAGCGGACTGGAGTGCACGTGCGGCCATGTGGATCCGGGCGGGTCGATCGGTCTCCTCGATGATGCGGAAGATGCGACTCTTGTCGGCACCAGCTGCGACCAGGCGAGAAGCCACGCTGAGCGACTCCGCTCCACAGCTTTCAAAGCGGAACCATCCGGTGTCCGTGGCCAGGCCCAGCAGCAATGCTTCGGCGATCGAGCACCGACCGACCTCGTCACCACCGGCTTCGAGCGAGACGCCGAGTTCGTCCATCAGGGACACCAGGAGTTCGGTGCAGGAGGCTGCCTCGACACGGACGATGCGTTCGGAAGCGACGTCGTCTCCACGGGCATGGTGATCGAACCCGATGATCGAGTCACGACGGGGACGCAACCAGTCCTGAAGCGGCTGCAGCTGGGTCCAGGCTCCGGTGTCGACGATGATGACCAGATCGTGGTCTTCGTCAGGCAGCTCGGGCGGCGCCATCCGAATCGAGAGATCCGGCACGAACTGGAGCAGCCCGTCGGAGATGGGCCCCTGAACCCAGACCTCATGCCGGATGCCGAGCTCCGTCAAGGCCCGTGCGACTGCCGCGCACGAACCGATCGCATCGCCATCGGGTTTTTCATGACTGGTCACCAGGATCTTGCGGGCCGAGGTGATTCGACCGGCGAGATGCTTCATGGTGGCGTTGGAGGAATACTCGAAACTGGTCATCGGGCGAAATGCTCCTGCACGCAGTGGCTGGTCTCTTCACAGTCGAGGGTGATCCGCTTCAGCAGATCATCGATGTCATCAAATCGGGTCTGGTCTCGAAGCCACTTCATGAGATCGACCCGCAGTGTCCAACCGTAGTCGTCCACCGGCCCATCATGACCGATCAGGTGCACTTCAGCGATTCGTTCAGATCGGCCGAAGGTCGGCTTGGTCCCGATGCTGACCGCCGCAGGCCTGGTCTCACCCGCCGGCAGGTGGGCGAGACCGGCATAGACGCCATCGGCAGGCAGGAGCTGGCTGCCATGATCGAGATTCGCGGTCGGGAACCCCAGTGTCCTGCCCCGCTGATCACCACGAACCACGGTTCCGGCAAGGCGATAGGGCCGCCCGAGGGTTCTGGCGGCATCAACCACGCGCCCGTGATCGAGCAGCCAGCGCACCAGCGACGAGGAAACCCGTGCCTGGCAGCGATCCTCGAGGGTGACCAACCGGGGCTGGATGACCTCGAGCTGGAACCCCTTGCGGGCCCCGATCTCACCCAGTTCTTCCAGTCCTGCGCTTCGATTTCGGGCAAATCGGAAGTCGGGGCCTTCCACCACCGCATCGAAGTCATCATCTTCGAGAAGTTTGAAAATGAATGCCTCAGCATCCATGTCCAGTAATTGGGGGGTGGGTTCAAGTTCCCGGACCTCGTCGGCCCCTGCCTCCAGAAGCAGCTCTCGACGTTCTTCAGGCCCAGAGAGACGAACTGGGGCCTTCCCAGGGCGCAAAATGACGGCTGGATGGGGCTCGAAAGTCACAGCGACCACCTGGCCCGCACCTGCGAGTTCTCGGGCTCTGCCGATCAGGGCCTGGTGTCCGAGATGAACACCATCAAAGTTTCCAATCGAGATCACCTTCATGCCACACTCCGGCAAATCCGATGCGAGAATGTAGGATTCCACTCCTCACGCGAGGAAGACACTTGTAGGGTATCTCAGTCAGATGCGAACCGACACCAGCGAACCATCAGAAGCTCTTCCGACCGACCCGGAACCCCTGGTCAAGGAACTCGTCAATGGGTTCCGGGACACCGCCGAAGGCGTGGTCCCCTGGTTCCTGGACTCCATGCCCAGGATGTATTTCCAGGACACGGACATCCAGACCCAGTTGTCACACCTGCGGACCATCATCGCCCTGCGGGCGTCGGGTGGCCCCCTCGAGATAACGATGCGAAGCGAGGACGGTCGGTTGTGGACGGCGATGCGGCCGACCAACTACCCCGGCGTGCTCGCGGAGATCATGGCGGAGCTTCCGCTCGACCAGTCACTGAGAAGTGCGAAGATCCACACCGCCGCCGATGGCACGTTCGTGCTGGACACCTTCGAGTTCGGCAACCAGGATCCATTCGACCCTTCGGATCCCGAACAGAACGAGAAGATCAACGCCACGATCGAGTACGCACGCGAGAAAGACATCGACTGGAACGAGGATGCGATCCGCAGCTACTGCACCCAGTGCACCGCGGACTACATCCGCACCCTCACCCCGCTTCGCATGGAGAAGCACCGGGCGCTGTTCGACCAGGTGAGCGGAACGGACTCCTCGGTGGTGACCCTCGAGTCGGAAGCCGAACCCAACCACAGCAGGGTGACCATCGCGCTGGCCAACGCCAGGACCCGGACCACCCTTGAACGTGCTGCGAACCTCATCGCCAGCTACGGGGTGAACATCCACCGGGCATACCTCGACATCGTCAGCGACGAACCGTTCGGCTCGGTCACCTACGTGGGCTTCATCGTCGTAGGTCCCGATGGCGGACCCCTCGACGAACAGAGCGAGACCTGGCAGTCGATCAAGCGGGAACTCCACCGGATCAAGTGGATCGACTTCAACGTCCTGGGACTCTCGCAGCGACATGAGTCCCTCGACATCGATCGTGCGGAACTCCTGCTCGCGCTGACCCATCTCGTCCACCAGGTGCTCTCCCCACGCAACTCATTCGCATTCACCCGGGACCGGATCCTCTCGCGCGCCGAGGACGCCATCGAGCTCTCGATGGCGATACTCAAGCTGTTCACCGACCGGTTCAATCCCGTCAATCCCCTGACCGAGGACTCCTTCCTCCAGCAGGCGACGGATCTCCACGAACGCGTGGAACGAGAGGTCGAGTCCGACACCGCTCGCGAGACGCTTTCGGGCTTCATCGATGCGGTCGAGGCGACCCTTCGAACCAACTACTTCCTGCCGAACCGGTTCGGACTGGCCCTGCGACTGGACCCGCGCCTGCTGCTGAACGAGCGACGGCCGGAGCTCCCCTACGGGGTCTTCTACGTCCATGGTCGAGGCTTCAGCGGATTCCACGTGCGGTTCCAGGACATCGCCCGCGGTGGACTCAGGGTGGTCAAGCCCCGAAGCATGTTCCATCACCTTCGAGAGAGCGAACGACTCTACGACGAGGCGTACGGACTCAGCTTCGCGCAGCAGTTGAAGAACAAGGACATCCCCGAAGGTGGCGCAAAGGCGACGATCCTCATCGAACCGGAAGCAGGCATCGACCGCTGCGTGAAGAGCTTCATCGATGCACTGCTCGACCTGATCACGCCCGACCGCGACACCCGGTCCAAGCTGGTGGACCGTTTCGGTCACAGCGAGCTGATCTACCTCGGCCCCGATGAGAACATCACGCCCAAGCACATCCTCTGGATGGTCCGACGAGCGGCACTCCGCAACTACCCGATGCCGACGGCCTTCATGAGCTCGAAGCCCGGCGCGGGGATCAACCACAAGGTCTACGGCGTGACCAGCGAGGGCGTCAACGTGTTCCTCGCCGAGTTCCTCAATGCGCAGGACATCGATCCCAAGACCACGCCGTTCTCGGTGAAGATCACGGGTGGACCCGACGGCGACGTCGCCGGCAACATGATCAAGATCCTCGACCGCGACTACGGTTCGAACGTGTCGGTCGTCGGCATCGCCGACGGATCGGGAGTCGGCGAGGACCCCGACGGCCTGGACCACACCGAACTGCTTCGCCTCGTCGAGGAGGAACTTCCGATCATCGACTTCGATCGATCGAAACTCGGCCCCAGGGGCCTGATCCGCTCGATCGACGACCAGGACGGTTTCCGTCTTCGCAACACCATGCACAACCGGGTGATCGCCGATGCATTCCTGCCCTGCGGAGGTCGACCGGCGACCATGCACGAGCACAACTGGCGGGACTTCCTCGGTGCCGACGGAACCCCCAGCAGCAAGTTGATCGTCGAGGGTGCGAACCTCTTCCTCACGCCTTCGGCCCGGGAACGCCTGAGCGCGGAAGGCGTCACGATCGTGAAGGATTCCTCCGCGAACAAGTGCGGGGTCATCTGTTCCAGCTTCGAGGTCGCGGCGAGCATGCTCATCAGCGAGCAGGAGTTCATGGACATCAAGGTTGAATTCGTCAACCAGGTGCTCGTGAAGCTTCGTCATCTGGCACGACTCGAGGCCCTGCTGCTCATCCACGAACACCAGCGACACCCGCACACGCCCCTGCCGGAGATCAGCGTCCGCCTCAGCCGCACCGTCAATTCGGTGGCCGATGCGATCGAGAGCCTCCTGCAGACCCAGTCCGAGGACGAGTTCGACTTCTCCTGGAGCCTGGTGCTCGACCACCTCCCGGAAATCCTGGTCAAGACCGCAGGGTCACGCATCCAGGAGCGACTGCCTCGTGCCTACCTCTCGCGTCTGATCTCTTCCCGACTTGCGGCGGAGATCGTCTATCGAGAGGGCATCGCGTTCTTCGCCTCGATGGAACCGGAGATGATCGCCGAGACCGCATGCCGCTACTTCAGCAAGGACCAGGAGACGAGGAAGCTCGTGGACCTGGTCAAGAAAAGCGATCTGGACGAAGCCGCCAGGATCGCGGAACTTCTTCGCAGGGCCGGAACCAGGGCTTCGTTGCAGGATCCCTGAACCGCACGCATCCACGGACGAATCGGAGCTGCTCCATTCAACGCATGTGCATGATGCTGCTGCTGATCGCCAACCTCCTGCCTGTTCAGGCTGGAGGCGATGTGCCCCAGCTGACGGAGCTCGATGCGCCCATCACCGAAGTGGTGGTTCACAAGAACGGAGCCCGCGTCACCCGAGAAACAACGCTCGAGCTGCCCGCGGGCCGCTCACGCCTCTCAATCGACCTCTTCAGGCTCCCCGAAGGAGAGAACCTGGGTGGCGACGAGCTCGAGGTGGTGTCGGCCACGACCGGCGAAGCGACCAGGATCCTCTCGATTGGCCTCGAGGAACGCACCCGACAGCCAACCGCGGAACAAGTCGACGCACTGGATGAACGAATCTCGTCTCTCGAGATCGAACTGACAAGCGCACGACAACTGGAAGTGAACGCACAAGCCGACCTGGACCTGCTCGATGTGTTCGGACGAAGACTCGTCGAGGACTCGGGATCGGTGGTGGGAACCGACGTGCTGAATCTCGAACTGCTTGAGCAGCAGCTCGAGTTCATCAGCGGCAAGCGAATGGCGATCCTCCAGGTACAGGAGGCATCGAGGACGGTCATGGCCCAGCTGACGCGTGCACTGGACTCGGCCCGGAAGCAACTGACGGAGACCGGTCGGACACAACGAGTCGCGACGGCGCAGATCGAGGTCGATTCAACGGGCGGCGAAGAGACCATCAAGGTCACCTGGCTGGAATTTCGTTCCAGTTGGAGCCCTGAACTGTCCGTCCGTACCGATGAATCAGAAGGCTCGACCACCCTCCAACTGCATGCGAATGTCTCGAATCGAACCAACTCCGACTGGAACGGCATTCGCCTGCTGCTTTCCACCACTGATCTGCGTGGTGGAGCCCCTCGCGACATCGAGCCGGTCTCCGTGGACACCGTCGAGGAAGACGAGGATTCCGAAACCACGCCACCCCCCCGAAAAATCGCCGAGGCCACATCCGAGATGGTGACGGTCTACACCATCGACCAGCCGACCTTCCTGGACCAGGGCGACGGCAAGCTGCTGGTGAAGAGCTTCCAGAGCGATTGCCTGCTGGAAGCGATCATGCGACCGGTCACCCAGGCGGGCGCCTGGTCGAGAGGATCCATCAAGAACACCTCCGAACTGGTGCTGCTGCCCTGTTCGATGCGGCTCTATCTCGACAACCAGTTCGTCGGCATGCCCGCGCTCGACCGGAAGGTGGACCCGGGCGAGACCTTCAACATCTGGTTCAGCGAGCTCGAGGGAATGGAGATCGAACGCGAGATCCTCGAACGGGAGACGGTCAAGACCGGTCTGCTGGGCGGCGGACGGCTGACGACGACCCGCTACCGGATCACGATCAGGAACGACCGTCCGAAGACCATGAAGATCATCGTCGAGGACCGGATGCCGATCTCGCGAAGCGAGGACATCGAGATCTCGCTGAAGAACGTCACGCCGGAGCTGTCGACGGACCCGGCCTACCTGGACGGCGAACGAAAGCTGGGAATCCTGCGCTGGGAAGTCACCCTGCCACCCGGTTCGCCGGATGCCGTGCCCCTGAGCATCGAGTGGACGGTGAACGTCTCTCGCTCCTCGGAAGTCGACACCACGCCCATCCCAAGATGATCAACGGTTCGATGCGTTGGATCGCCGGTGACGCGTGACCGGTGCCCGGAGCGAGCCGGGGGAGCAAGAGTCCGGCTCGCTTGACCCGGTGCACCGGCATGCGAGGCGAGACCTCAACCGGAGAGTCGGCCTCGTCGCGATGCACCAAGTATTCGAATCAAATGCGCGAAGACACGGTGTTGATCCCAACCCGTGCGGGCGGAACTCCACCCTGCGCGTCCTGCTCCATTGGTATCAGTTGCACCAGCGGTTATGTGGACGCCATGCGCGCCCGGGAAGGTCTCAGGTCCACCAGGGTTCCGCAGGCTGTTCGTAGATGATCGCCTCCGACAGGAACTCGATGGCACGCTGGAGTCCCTCCTCGATCGACATGTAGGCATCCTCATGCTCGATCGAGAGCACGTGGTCGTAGCCGTAGCGCCTGAGCATCGAGATGAAGGGCTTCCAGAAATCATGACCGTGTCCGTAGCCGCAGGTGCGGAAGGTCCATGAACGGTGCTTGAGGTCCGTGTAGGGGCGAGCGTCGTTGTAGCCGTTGATCGCACCCTGGTGGGTGTCGAGTTCGGTGTCCTTCGCATGGCAGTAGAAGAGCAGCCCCGCCTCACCCAGCTCCCGAGCAGCCTGGACCGGATCGATGCCCTGCCAGAAGAAGTGCGACGGATCGAGGTTCGCACCCAGCACCGGCTTGCCTCGACCAGCGGCCTTGGTGGCGGCTTCCGAAAGACGGATCAGCGTGTCCGGGTTGTAGACGCAGAAGCCCGGGTGGGCCTCCCAGGCGACCTTGACGCCGTGCTTGCGACAGAGCTTCGCCTGCTGGGTCCAGTACGGCACCAGCACCTTTTCCCACTGGTAGTCGAGGATCTCGGCGAAATCCGGCGGCCACGCGCAGGTCACCCAGTTGGGCTTCTTGTCGGTGGCGGAACCACCGGGACAACCGCTGAAGGTGATGACGGTGTCGGTTCCGAACATCGGTGCGAGCTTCACCGCACGGACGAAGTCGTCGTGGTCCTTCTTGGCATGTCGCTTGTTGGGGTGGACGGGATTGCCGTGGACCGCAAGGCCGCTGCACTCGAGCCCGTACTCGGACATGAGGCCGTTGAGCCGGTCGCGTTCCTTCTTCGAAGTGAGCGCCTTGGCGGAATCGAAGAGACCGCTTCCGGGGTACCCGCCGACCGGGAGCTCTATGGCATCGAGCCCGCTTTCGGCGCAATACGCCAGGACTTCCTCGAAATCACGTCCGCTGAAGAGTGCCGCCATCACGCCGAGTTTCATGACCCCGCTCCTGTCTCGCTGTTCTCATCGATTCCGTCACGACCTCCGCCACCGAAGGCTCACGAGGACGGTAGCAGATTCCAGACCCGCCCCGGAAGAGCGTGGAGGGCCCGGTACGGGGTGTTCGGGGAAGTCTCTTGGACTGGGGGGTTGCACTGAGCGCCCGGGCCGCGAACAATCCTTCGATGCCTTCACCCCTGAGCAGAGCCCCCATGACGTATCTGAACCACCTGAAGCGAGCAACCGGCATGTCCCTGGCCTGCATGGTCATTCTCGGCTTCCAGGCCGTGGCGCTTGCAGGAGCCCAGGAGACAGCGGGGCAGGACCCCCCCCCGGTCCAGGCGAGCGAACCGAAGGCGAAGGACACGATGTCCGGCCGGGTGCACATCGTGATCGATCGGTTTCGAGAAGTCAGCGGTGAAGTCATCAAGTCCGACGACGCCTCGATCACCATCAAGCGTGAGGGACGAACGGAGACCTACGAGCGAAACAAGATCCTCGCCATCGTCCCCCTGATGGAACCGAAGGCCGGTGGCGAGCATGGCGTGGTCTACATGCGGGACGGCAGCGGACTCGAAGGCCTCGTGCTCAGTGACGGTTTCGACGAGGTGGTCATCGAGGTCGAAGGCATCAGGCACCGCGTTCCTCGCACGGACGTCGATCATGTCGAACTCTACCCCGGCTTCGAGGAGTGGCTGACCTACGCGCGTTCGAAGATCAGGCCGGAAGACCTCGAGGCGAGGATCGAACTCGCCAAGTGGATGATGGAGAACAAGCGACTCCAGCTGGCACGCGAGGAACTGACCGCGATCATCGCGATCGACGATCACCCCGAAGCACGCCAGCTGCTTGAACTCACCGAGGTCCGGATCGAGCTTGAGAACGAGGGAACCGAAAACCCCACACCCATGCCCCCGAAGCAGAATCGAACCGAAGGGCTTCCCAAGCGCCAGCTCACCGCCGAGGACGTGAACATCATCCGCGTCTTCGAGATCGACTTCCGAAACCCGCCGAAAGTCAGCCTCGGGCCAAGGGTCATCGACGACCTGATCGCCCAGCATGCCGACCACCCGTTGATTCCAAATGATGCACAGCAACGGAAGAAGCTGTTCTCGCTTCACGACATCGACCAGGTCAAGCTCATCTTCGACGTGAAGGCGCGGGAACTCTACCCGCGGATCCTGGTCGAGAGCATTCCCCATTCACTCGCCCTGTTCAGGAAGAACGTCCACAACGCGTGGCTGATTCGCAACTGCGCGACCAGCGGGTGTCATGGGGGTCAGAATTCGGGCCGGTTCTTCCTGCACCGAGCCGACGCCACCGACTCCAGGACCATCCTCGAGAACCTCCTGATCCTCGAGAGGCTGGACATCGAAGGCCCCTACAAGCTCGTCGACTACGAGAATCCGGAGATGAGCCTCCTGGTCCAGTACGCCATGCCTCAGACGGAGTCCAGGGTCCCCCACCCGGACGTACCGGGCTTCAAGGCGGTCTTTCCCTCCGGAAAGAGTCGGATCCGGACCAATACCGAGAACTGGATCCGGTCGATGTACCAGCCCCGGCCCAAGTATCCGGTCGATTACATCCCCCCGACCCAGGTCAAGCCGCTGGAAACTCCGGCCCCACCTCGGGTTCCTCGCTGATCTCCCTGCATCAGGAACGGTGTTTTCAGTACACTGTCCACTTCACCCCCGGGCCACGCCCGGGTCCTCACGGCCGGCATTTTGAATGCCTGATGAGAGTTCCAAGACCATGACGCATCGCAGGTCCTCACGAACGAAGTCCATGCTCTCCCGCTGCTCGCTCCTTGGAACCGCCCTGATGATCTCAGGCTGTGGTCTGCTGAGCGATGGCGAACTCGCCCAACAGGTCAAGGCCAAGGGTGAACTGGATGGAATCACCAGTGACTACACCGCCCTCGTGGCACAGGTTGGAACCACCAACAGCCCGACCTCGGTGGCCGACAAGATCGACCAGATCATCCGACGCGTGAACGCCATCGATGGTCTTTCCGAGCAGCAGAAGAACAGCGCCTCCAGCCTGGTCGCCGCGATGGAGGCCACCGCGGGTGACCTTCGAGCGAACACGCTGCTCCAGCTCGCACTTGACCAGGCGATG
Organism: Phycisphaerales bacterium; assembly: GCA_029246705.1. Lineage (GTDB taxonomy): Bacteria > Planctomycetota > Phycisphaerae > Phycisphaerales > SM1A02 > JAKVBQ01. Next base: position 111,252 of record JAQWMQ010000016.1, read on the forward strand.
CTCCGTGAGCAGATCGCCGAGCATGCCGCTTCCGCCATGATCCTTGCCGCTGGCGCACAGCCACGGACACAGGCCGATTTCTCGGGACCGCAGGACCATGTCGCCCAGATGCAGGCCGGCGTCGAGATGCAGCACGAGTCGATCCAGAACGGCATCGCCTCGATGCAACCACAACTGGAACAGACGAAGCAGATGCGGGAACGTTCGACCCAGCAGCTGAACAGCCTCGAAGCCGACATGTCACAGCTCCGCCAGCGCGCCAATGACGCCGGCCCCGTCGAGGGATACACCCTGGTCGAGGAAGCCGCGGGCGTGAAATCACGAGCGATCCCCGTCAAGAAGGCGATCGCGGAAGCTGAAGTCCAACTGGCCTCCCTCGAGCCGGACATCGAAATGATGCTCCTGAAGCGAATGAACATCGAGGCCACCCGTGAAGCCACCAACCGCGCGGAGGAGACCACGCGTCGCCTCAAGGATGCGGTCCAGGCAGCCGGCGCAGCCGGACGGGAACGAGCCCGGGTGATGATCACCGAGCTCGAGGCCAACCTTGCCGCCTACGAGAAGCGAGAGCAGAACGAGATCGCCCCCCTGTTCGACCAGGCGATCTCCAACTTCCAGAAGGCCCAGCGTGGCGGACGCGGCAACCGAGGCTCGGGCATGGTGATCGCAGCCAATGCCGCCCGCACCCTCGGTGACCTGCACGCCATGCGAGCCGACGAGGCGATGGCGAATGCAAACCTCTTCAACGCGATGGCCTCGGCCAGCGAACTTGGCCTGGGCGGAAATCAGAACTGGACCGAGCTGGCCAGCTCCGCCGAGGAAACGCACGCCACTTCGATCGAAGCCGCGCGAACCGCCTACGAGTCGGCACTGGAAAAGCTCGGAAGCGGGAAGAACAACGAGATCGCTCGAAACTCGGTGCAGACGCTGATCTCCGCGCTCGACGGCACCTCGATCGCACCGACCAGCCCCATGGAACTCAAGTCCTCGGCGCCACGACGGCCCCGCGGGACCGGCCGCACCCGACCCGGTGGCGCAGCGGGTGGCGGTGAGATGGCGGCCCTGATGGGCACCAAGGGTTTCGACAGTCCTCAGGCGCTTGCCGACTTCATCAACAGCATGAATGGAAAGCCCCAGACCCCTGCACTCCTGCGACAGAGTGCAGCCGCCACCTGGACCACCGACCCAGACCTCATCGCCGGGATGGACAACCCTCAGGCGTCAGCCCAGCAGCTCGGCATGATTTCCAGCGTCAAAGTCGCGGTCGACTCGGTCTCCGGTTCGACTGCCCAGCTGAAGTTCGAAGAGATGCCCGCCGGAATGCCTCCGGGCATGAACATCACGATGCCATTGATCAAGCGCAATGGCGAGTGGTTCATGGACATGGATGCCTTCATGAAGCAGGTTGAATCCATGATGGAATCGATGTTCGAAGGCATGATGGAAAGCGGACCCGGCGGCGACCCCGGTGGGTTCGGTCGCGGCGGCGGACGAAACCGCTGACGGACCCCGTCCGCAGGGTCGACCCGACATCGAATTCAAAGCTCAGAGTGACTCGAGCACCGTGCGCGCGGTCTCGGTGACCAACGGATCCTCCTCTGGATCCTCGGCGATCTCAACGAGCCGAGCCTCGAGGGCCGGGTCGGCGCGCTTCTGCAACGCGTTGCCGGCACAGATCACCGCGTTGCGCTTGAACATCGGCAGCTTCGCGCGCTTCAGGGCGCTGGTGATGAAGGCCTCCCGGCGGTCCTCCTCGCGCCAGCCCAGGACTTCAAGCAGGTCGAAGCCGTCGCGACGCCGGTCGTAGGCTTCGAGCACCTCGAGGCCTCGCTTGCCCCGGGTGGGCTGGTTGTGCGGACAGACCTCCTGACAGACGTCGCACCCGAACAACCAGTCGCCGGTCGCTTCGTGGAGGTCGGGGTCGACCGCTTCCCGGTGCTCGATGGTCGTGTAGGCCAGACAGCGGGAACCGTCGACCTTGAAGGGCTCGATCGCACCGGTGGGACAGGCGTCGATGCACCGGGTGCAGCTGCCGCAGGGATCGGGTCGGTCGATGGGACGATCCGGTTCGACCTCGAGGGTCGTGAGCACTTCGCCCAGGAGCAGCCAGGATCCTTCACCGGGATGGATCACCAGGGTGTGCTTTCCGATGAGACCGAGTCCCGCACGGGTGGCGTGTTCCCGCTCCATGAGCGGCGCGGTGTCGACCACCCCACGCGAAGCCGATTGCGGACAGGCGGACGCGATCGCCCGGGCGAGCAGGTCGAGCCGTCGGCGAAGCACATCGTGGTAGTCGCGCCCCCGGGCGTAGCGCGCGATGCGACCGCGGGCGGGCCCCTCTTCCGGAATCCGGTCGCGACCGCCGTGATACCGGTCGGCCAGGCAGATGATCGAACGAGCGCCCTCGAGGACGTGATCAGGATCGATCATCGCGTCGACCCGCTCCGCCAGGTAGTGCATCGACCCGTGTCGTCCCGCGTCGATCCATTCGCGCAGCTCCGCTTCCCGGTCGCTGCGACGGGCCGAGCAGATGCCGGCGTGGGCGAAACCGAGTTCGCGGCAGGCGGCGAGAAGTCTGTGACGTCGCTGCTCGGGGGTGGCGGCCTCGAGATCGCCGAGATCGGGTGGTTGCGGCCGGGCCGCACTCATCGCAACCCCAGCAGTCGTGGTCCGAGTGCGATCGGCAGGTCGGGAAGAACCCCGGGACCCCCCACCGCCGCGGCCGCCGCCGCGTAGCCGCTTCGGACCGCACCTTCCATGGTGGCCGGCCAGCCGCTTCGGCACCAGTCACCGGCGAGGAAGAGGTTCGGAACCCCGATCCCCGGTTCGACCGACGGACGAATGCGATCGACACCGGGAACCGCGCGGAAGGTCGCTCGTTTCTCCTTGACCGATCGGTAGCCGATCGGTTCGAGTCCGCGTGCCCGAGGCTGTGCCCAGCGCAGATCCTCGAGCACCCGGGCGACGATCGTCTCCTCGTCGAGATCCATCCAGTCCTCGGCACCACTGATCACCGCATGCAGGTGCTGCTGGCCGGACTCATCCGTACCCTTGTTGAAGAGCCAGTGGGTACCACGCCCGGGAAGCACCAGGTGCGGCAGGCTCATGACCTCGGTGTCGAAGAACAGGTGGACACCGAGAATCGGACTGACTTCGAGTTGATCGAGATCGGCAAGACGTCGATCAGCCTGGCGAAGCGGCATCGAGCAGAGCTTCGCCAGTCGGTCGAAGGGAACGGCGGAGATGACGGCTGCGGCTTGAAGGAGTCCGTTGCTGGTGACGACACCACTGATGCGTCTGCCGTCGTAGCTGATCCCACGCACGCTGTTACCGAGCTGGATCTCCCCGCCGGCATCATGGAGGAGCTTCTCGACCGGATCGTAGAGTTCGCTCAGGGGAACCGTGGCAAGTCCGATGGCCGAGCCGAAGCGATGTCCGAGAAAGCCTTCCTGGAAGACCTGGATGGCGAAGGACGCGCCGACCTGGTCGACGCCGAGATTGCAGGCACTGACGACCACCACCTCCCAGAAGAGACGGATCGCCTCCGCCGGTTGCTTCTGCTCCTCGAGAAAGGCCTTGAAGGTGCGATCCGACCACGCAGCCCGTCCCTGGAAACCCATCCTGATCATGGCGATCATCGCCCGCGAGATCGCCTTCTTGAGCGGACGGTCGATGAAACGCATGCGTGCGAAACTGCCCTGAAAATGAGCGGGTGGAGGCAGCAGGCCCGGACGCATGCGGTCGGGTTCGTGCGGTGGGTTGGCCCACCAGGTCTCGGTGTGCCATTCGATGAGGTCGGTGACCCCGACCGTCTCGTAGAAGTCCAGGAGATTGGTGCAGCACCCCATGACCACGTGCTGGCAGTTGTCGAGGGTGTCCCCGGTTCTCGGGTCGCGAAAACTCGTCGCACGACCACCCAGTTTCTGGCGAGTCTCCACCAGGACCGGGATTTCACCTGCCTCGGCCACGCGAATCGCCGCGGCCATTCCGGCGAGCCCACCCCCCAGGATGGCGATTCGCCGCTTCACTTGATCACCCCGCCACGTTCACCGAGCCCCTGCCAGGCGAAACGCCTGGCACGCAGGGCGATCGCGGCCTTGCGCAGCGAGCTCAGGCGGATCCGGTTGTTGGTGCCGAGCTGTCGAGGTCGGTGGGCGATCTTTTCAAGGAGTGATCGATAGATCGTGGTCATCGCCCAGCTGGTGGGACGACAGTCCGGAAGCAACATGGACTCGAGCCGTTTCGAGCGGTTGTAGCCTTCGCGGGCGATGTCGGTCAGTGCATGCACCAGATGCGTGCACCGCTGAGGATCGGACCAGTCGAGGATCATGGCCTGGTCGACTTCATGTTCCGCGAGCAGGTCCGCGGGCAGGTAGACCCGTCCTCGGCCGTGATCCTCCCGGATGTCTCGAAGGATGTTGGTGATCTGGAATGCGACCCCTCGATGGCTGGCCATCTCGAGGGCCTCTTCAGAATCAGCTCCCCAGACGCGTACACAGGTGCGGCCGACGGTGGAGGCGACCTGATCGCAGTAGAGCGTGAGGTCCGCCATGCTTTCGATCGAACGCGGTGTCAGGTCAGCCACCTGTCCATCGATCATCGAGTTGAAATCGGCTGGATCCAGCTGGTGATCCACCAGCACCTGCTTCATGGCGACCCAGATGTGGGCTTCTTCATCAGGAAAGTCATCGTCGAGGGCACCTGCGAAGAGGTCATGGGTCCGGCTGCGATAGGTCTCGATGGTGGCGAGTCGCTGCTCGGTCGAGACCCCCTCGACGTCCTCGTCGGCCAGGTCGTCGGCCCGCCGCATCCAGGCGTAGATGGCACACAGCGCATTGAAGCGTTCGGGCGGAAGCAGTCGCAACCCGTACCAGAAGTTCCGGGCTCGCAGACGCACGTCCTCGCTGCAACGATCGAACGCCGCCCGGGTTCCATCGGCGTCGGTCTGGAGGGCCTGCCCGGTCATGAACGACCACCGGATCTCGTGGTGCGGGCTCGAAGCCACGCACGAGCGAAGAGCAGGAACTTCCGGGTCTTCGAGAGCGTTGGTCTGTGCAGCGCGGTCTCGCAGTCCCATGTCTCGATGGTTCGAAGGACGTGCGCACCGCCGTCCCGGAAGAGGCCGATCAACGGCGCATTCGCCGGAGACACCCGATCGATGAGTTCGTTGCCTCGTTCGTAGAACGGCCAGGTCCGGTCGACGCAGCGCGAAACCAGCTGGCGGCTCTCCTCGAGGAAGGTGTCGTCGACCGCCCAGCCCTGGCGGGCGCTTCGCCTCAACCTGTCCTCGAAGTCGGTCGAGTTCCAGAATTCGCGGGGTATGTAGACACGATCCCTGTCAAGGATGTCGCGGCTGACATCCTGCCAGTGGTTGGTCAGTTGCAGGGCGGTGCAGATGGCATCGGAGGGTATGAAGTGACTGTTGTCACGAGGCTCGCCAAGCATCATGAGCACCAGTCTCCCCACCGGATTGGCACTCAAGGCACAATAGTCCAGCAGGTCATCCCAGGTCTCGTACCGGGTCTGGTGCTGGTCGCGGATGAATGCATCGATCAGATCGTTGAAGGGAGCGAGGGGCAGGTCGTGACGCTTGATGGTGCCGGCGAGGGCGATCATCACCGGGTGCGTCGCCTGTCCCGCGGTGCACTTGACCAGTTCGCCTCTCCACCAGTCCAGGAGTCGCAGCGATTCGGCTGGATCATCCATCTCGTCGCCCAGGTCGTCAGACCAGCGGCAGAAGCTGTAGACGATCGCGAAATCATCGCGAACCTCGACGGGGATCAGCGAACTCAGCACGGAGAAATTCTCGTAGTGACCACCGGCCAGGGAACGGCAATAGGCGACCGCTTCGGATTCCTCGATGGAAACCGCGCTCTCGGGGCCCCAGATAAGGACCTGCTCGCTGATTGGTGCTGGAGTCGTTCTCATGGCTGAAAGGGAGCACACCTTAGCCGACGAAGCCCTCCACGAGGGTATGATTGGAGGCATGAAACTGATCCTTGCCAATCCCAGGGGCTTCTGTGCCGGCGTCTACATGGCCGTTGATGTCGTGGACCAGCTGCTTGAGATCTGCCCGGGAGAATCCCTTTGCGTCTACCACGAGATCGTCCACAACCGCCATGTCGTCGACCGATTCCGAGATCGAGGCGTGCAATTCGTCGAGGACATCTCCGAGGCCCCGGACGGCTCGATCGTGGTCTTCAGTGCTCATGGCGTGAGCCCGGAGATCCGGTCCCAGTGCGAGGAACGCGGCCTGATCGCCGTGGACGCGACCTGCCCCCTGGTGACCAAGGTCCATGCGCAGGCGATCAGGTTGGCGAAGAAGGGATATCAGATCTTCCTGATCGGACACATCTCCCATCAGGAGGTGATCGGGACGCGGGGCGAGGCGCCTGATTCGATCCAGGTGGTCGAAACGGTCGAGGACATCCCGAATCTGAACATCATCGATCCCAACATGGTCGCCTACCTCACCCAGACCACGCTTTCGACCGATGACGCGACCAAGATCATCAATGCCCTGCGCGAGGCATTCCCGATGATCAAGGAACCGCCCTCCAGCAGCATCTGTTACGCGACGACCAACCGACAGCGGGCGGTCAGGGCACTGGCACCCGACTGCGACGTGGTCCTGGTGGTGGGCAGCAGGAACAGTTCGAACTCGGTTCGTCTCACCGAGATCTCGGAGAACGTCGGCACCAGCGCATTCCTGATCGATGACGCCGCGGAGATCGATCAGAAATGGTTCGAGGGCGTGGAGACCGCACTCATCACCGCCGGGGCCAGCGCGCCGGAAGACCTCGTCAAGGAAGTGATCAAGAGACTGATCAACGACTACGGTGGCGTGGTCGAACAGCACCACGTCGACCGAGAGGATGTCGAATTCGGACTTCCGGGTACCCTGAAGCGCGTGATGCGTGATCGTGGCATCGACCCCGCAGGTCGACGCATCCACGTGAACGTGGGTGAGGAATTCGAAACGTGGCTGACCGAGGAAAGCATCCCACACCTCACGGTGGATCTCACCATCGGTGAGACAGGTTGAGCACCCACTTCTTCGATCTTGACCGAGACGGGCTTGCCCAGCTGGCGTCGGAGCACGGCTTTCGCTCGTTCCTGCCGAAACAGCTTCTCCGCTGGGTCTATGAACAAGGCATCACCGATCCGGAACGGATGACCGACCTGTCCAAGCGAGATCGCGAACGACTGCCGGACGTCCTGGACTTCGAGAGAAGCGTGGAACTGACCCACCAGCTCGCGACCGATGGAACGCAGAAACTCCTGATGGGCTGGCCGGATGTCGAACCGGGACCCGGACTGAACATCCTGCAGTCGGGTGGGGATGACCGGGAGACCGAGTGCGTGATGATTCCCACCGAGAAGCGGAGAACCGCCTGCATATCCTCGCAGGTGGGTTGTCCGGTGGGATGCAGGTTCTGTGCTTCGGGACTCGGCGGGCTCGAGGGCAATCTCACGGCCGGCCAGATCGTCGAACAGGCATGGCGACTCGGCAGACTCGACCAGGTCGACCGGATCACCAACATCGTCTTCATGGGGATGGGTGAACCCCTTGCGAACTATGCCAATGTGACCCGTGCGATTCGCATCCTCAATGCCGAATGGGGACTGGGAATCGGGGCACGACGCATCACCGTCTCGACCGTCGGCATGCCGGTGGCGATCAGGAAGCTCGCCGAGTTCGAACTTCCGGTGACACTTGCACTGAGCCTGCATGCTCCGTTTGACGAACTGCGTCGCGACATAATCCCCTGGGCCGAACACGCGACGATCCGCGAACTCCTTGACGCCTGCAACGACTACTTCCAGGCGACGGGCCGCGAGATCACCCTCGAGTACATCCTGCTGGGCAAGCTCAACGACCAGGTCGAACACGCCCAGGAACTCGCACGACTGGCACGAACGCTGCGCGCCAACGTGAATCTCATCCGCTACAACGAAGTCGCCGGCCTGCCGTTTGAACGACCGGTCTCCGCTGATGTCCATCGGTTCCAGGCGATCCTGAAGGACAAGGGCGTCAACGCCCACATCCGCGCCAGCCGTGGTCGGGACATCGCCGCGGCATGCGGGCAGCTCCGACACGAACAACGCCAGGCTCGCGTGGACGACGAGTGCGGGGCCAACGGACAAGAAGACTGACCTCGATGTTCAGGTCTCCGCGAGCTGCTCGAGCTCGGCGGCGTGCATCGATCGAAGGTGCCCCATCTCCGCCTGGATGTTGAAGCGCAGCATCGTGCGTTCCCAAAGCTCCCGATCCTTCGCGGCCTCCTGCGTGGCCCGCTCCACCAGGCTGATCGCGGCGTCGGCGAGGGAGCGCTCGGAAGCGGTGCCCCGCCAGGCCCGAGGCACGATGCCCACCATCGACGCGACGACCCGGGCCGGCCAGTCACTCGAGCGCAGGTCGAAGCGGGCACGTCGACGTCCGAGGATGAGTTCGATCCGGGTGAGGTAGCGACGGGTGATCACGTCACCTCGAGCATGACGCACCGCCAGTCGCTCACGAATCCTTCGTCGCTGTTCCATGCCGGTGGCCATGGTCGCCACGAACATCGGATCGCGAATCAGCATCGACTCCGCGAGGGGATAGATCGCGTAACAGGTCATTCGACGTGCCCGGGCGCCGCTGTCGGCTTCGTAGAGTTCGCGGATCAGGTCGGCGAAGCGGTTCGCCATCACCATCCCCCCCCAGGCCAGGGCATGTCGCACCGCGACCGCGAAGTCCACGATCGCCGGACGACCCAGTGCACTCTCGGTCAGTCCCGGCATCGCCTCGATGTTGTTCGTGATCAGGTTCTCCAGACGAACCGCATCGCGGCGTTTCCTGAACCCGTTGGCTCGAACGTCGCGGATCAGGCGCCTGATCATGCGGTCGATTCGTGGTGTGCGCAGCGAATCATCCCGAGGGGCTGCACCACCGAACTCGAGGCTTCGACCGTAACGGAACGCGACGAGCAGTCGCCCGAAATCACCCTGCTGCTCTTCCTCGATCGCATTCTCGATCGCCTCGAGCGTGAGTGGAAGCGTCCCACGCTGGTAGGCGATGCCCAGCAGCAGCAGGTCCAGCAGGCGTTCGGTGAGCAGGGATCGCCGGGCCAGCGCCACCAGGTCGGCACACCAGGGTTCATCTCGACAGTGGTGGTTGATCGCATCCTCGAGGGCTTCGTCGGTACGGCGCAAGCGCACGCTGGAATGTTCGACCTGGTCGGCCAGCAGTCCGAGGTTGACCACCGCATCGGTCCGATCGGCATCCGCCACCCGCAGTTCGGGATCAGGCCCCAGGGCACGCAGGGTCTCCACGGGGTCCACACCGAGAAGAAGGTCGGCCTCGCCGTAGGGGATCGCGATCGGGAGCGACGGCGTGGTTCCGTCACGCGGGCGACTGAAGAGCAGTTGTGCCCAGGCGCCACGCCCGGGCCCCGCCTGTTCCGAGGAGACCACGCAGCCCACCCGATAGCCCATGGTTCGACCGGCGCGAGAGAGGATGCGCGTGGCGAGCCCCGGATCGGCACCCCGAAGCCCGGCAAGGTGACAGCGCCAGGTCGACTTGGCGGCATGTCGCAGCTCGGGAGGCGAAAGCCGACCATGGAGACCACCGGTCACGTCCACCATCGGTGCGCGCGTGCGCACGACCTCCACCTGCTCGGTCTGCGGGCGCACCCGAAGAAGGACGCCACGCCTCAGTCGGCGAGGCAGTCGATCGAAGCGGAAGCTGGTCTCGAGTTCGTCACCATGTCGATCAAGTCCGGTTCCCAGCAGGTCGGCAAACAGGGGTGGGCGCAGACTGCAAGCCTGGTCCGCGGGTCGAATGATCCGCTGCACGGGCGTGAAACCGAGTTGGTCGACCTCACGGAAGGACCGCTCGATCGCCTCGCGATCGAACCGAGGTGGCGACCCGTCGCGAGCCACCAGGATGGTGACGCCTTCATTCAAGGCCGATTCCCGCAGGGTCTCGAGGAAGGCGTCGAGATCGTCCAGCACCGCGGTGACCACCTTGACCCGGTGGCCTTCCTCGTCGGGGACCGCCGCGGTGGCGAGCCGGGAGAGGTCGGTACCCATCACGCCGCCGACATCGCAGACCACCAGCAGACGGGAGGCCTGGTCCCGAGCACACTCACGAACCACCGCCGGGCCTTCCGCAAGAAACCGTTCACGTTCCCAGATCTCCGCCTGGACCACGCGATCGTAGGGACCACCCTCGACGGGCGTGTCCAGCATGAGCGCCACGCGATCGGAGCCGGGATCCTCCTCCCGTTCAACCAACCACTGACCGGTCGCGATCAGGAGATTGCGGACGGTGCGGACCGCACCCTGGACCCCGAGGCTGCCGCCACGCGAGGGCACCGGAAGCTGCTCGAACCGAGGGTCGGCAGCCTTGAGACCCCGGGTGACGTTGCTTCCCGTCGAGACCGAGTCGAGCACATGGGAGATTCGGCGTGCCAACCTCGAGGAACGCAGTGCGTCACCCCGTTGCAACGTGATCGGCATGCCGTCACGATCGGGCAGTTCCCGCCACCAGACCGTGGCAACGGGTGCGCCCCGCCGCCGTGCATTTTCCCCCGCGGCCAGGATCGCGGGTGCGGTGAGTCCGGGACGACCTTCAAGCACGAGCACCTGTTCGCAGCGAACCAGCAGGCGCTCGACGATCGAATCGTCAAGGGGCGAAGGCATGCCCAGTTTCAGCAGAGGCACCCGACCCGAGAGATTGAACCGACGCAGCAGGTGTTCCGCGGCCGAATAGGCGGGCCCGATCGCGACCAGTCCCAGGGGAGCACGTTCGCCGGGGCTCGGCAGGCCGTAGGGCTGGTTCAGTTCGAGACGCCGTGCCAGGCGCAGGACGTCGGCTGATTCCACACCACGCGGCAGACGCCTGCGTCCACGCATGGCTGCCGCAGTGTCCACGGTCTCCACCACCCGGTTCGGTCGCATGGATATCGTGTCGATGGATCGCAAGAGCGTTGAAGAAGCCAGGATGGCCGCGGGACCGTTGCCGGCTCGGGAAAGTCGAATACCCGCCTCGACCATGTCACGAAGTTCCATGACGTCATCCGGTTCGATCCGTGCGATGCCCAGGTCCTCGAGCAGTCGGGCAGGCGCACCGCCCGAGGGACTCTCCAGGTCATCCTCGACCACGAGAGCCAGTCCGTACCCGCTCGCACCCTGCAGAGCGGCACGAGCTCGCGCCACGCCGGACGCAGCCCGCAACGAATCACCCGAGGGAAGCATGAGCACGACATTGCGACCCAGCGAGCAGGTACGGGCGGCGAGTTCGATGGCCCGACCCGGTTCGTTGACCAGCTCGAGTCGACACCCGTGACGCTTGAACAGTTCGGAGGTGGTCTCATCGCGCTTGACCGAGGCCAGCAGTCGGAACGGTCCGCGCACCGGTGCGAAGATCGCATCGATGGGAATCTCCGACTCGAGAGCGCCCTTCAGGAGCGCATCCAGAGCGGACATCACGATGTCACCCTCGGCCAGTTCCAGGGCCGAACGCTGCAGCTTGGTCTTGTTGCTCGGATCCTCGTGCACGGGCGGCCCCTAGCTCGTTGTTCCGGATGACGTGTCGGAGATCCTATCGTCATCGAGCTGTGCGAGAACCAGATCGACCGCTTCGGCCACCCCATCGCTGGCATTGCACCCGACCACGTGATCGGCGACCGCTCGCACGCGAGGGTCCGACTGCCCCATGGCGATCCCCTGTCCGGCCTCGCGAACCATGGCGATGTCGTTGAGGCCGTCGCCGATCGCGACCACCTGGGACGCCTCGATCGAGCGATCCTCGAGAATCGTCTGGATCATGGTCCACTTGTCGACACCGGGTTCGAACACCTCGAGGAGGTGGACGGACTTCCCGGTTGCCTGTGATTCGACGACCGCCGGCCAGTGCTGAAGGTGGATGCGGTCACCCAGATCCGATTCAAGGGCCTGAATCGAGGGGCGCAGGGACGATTCGGTTCCCACGGTGCCGACCCGGACGGTGTGCTCGAGGACCTGGTCATCGAGATCCTTCAGGTGCCTGACCTGGAGATCATGTTCACGAAGCCACCAGCTGGTCGCGGGATCGGGTTCGCTGGAACCGACCATGATGTAGTCCACGTCGCTTTGATCGTGGTCCTGCAGGAGATGGACCAGGTGACCGTGTCCCATGATGCACTCGGTGAGTCGCTTGACGATCGAGCCGGGCAGCACCCTGCGGGACAGGGTGGCACCACCTTCTGCGGTGCAGAGCATCGCGCCACCGGCGCCGATCATGACACCCTCCGAACCGATTGCCTCGAGTGCCACGCGGGATTCGGACCAGTTACGCCCGGTGGCGATGACCACCTCGAGGCCCGAGGCCCGAGCTCGACGAACCGCTTCCCGGTGTGCAACGGGGACTTTCCCCGCAGGATCAAGAAGGGTGCCATCAAGGTCGATCACGATCATCCTGAGTTTCATGTCACCTTCAGGGTACTCGGCGCGTGCAATTCATCGCCTGAGGGGTCACAATGGATATGGATTTTTCCTTGGGAGCCTGACGCCCTCGATGGAACGAAGCATCGCACGCTCACTTGAACCGGACCTCCGCAGTGCCTGCGGCGAGGCCTTGGGTGAACTCAGCTGGGTCCGCATGGACTGGCAGCATGGGGGAGCCCTCACCGGCATTTCCGAGTTCACCGACGACACCGGCACCCATCCGGTGTTCGTGAAGTTCCCGGTTCCCGGGCGAGAACTGCGCTGGACACGAAATCTCCAGAACACCAGTGAACCGCTGTTGATCCCCCGCCTCCACGCGAGCGGATCCTCACTGGGCAACCATGACATCGCATGGCTGGTGCTCGAACGACTGCCCGGAGACCCCCTTGGTGCCCATTGGGTTCCGGGGAATCTCCTCAACACGGCACGGATCGCGGCACGCATGCATGCGGAGACCGACTCGATACCGGTTGACCGACCGATTCACCGCGACGATTGGGAGTCACTGCTGGTCAGCACGAGGAAATCACTTCGCGTGAACCGCCTTCCGAAACACAAGGAATGGGTACGGAGGGTCGAGGAATCCGAGGCCTGCTGGACTTCGGTGATCAAACTCTGGCGAGCACGCGAACCGATCGGATGGATTCACGGCGACCTGCACCTGGCCAACGCCATGCGCCGCGATAACGGTTCAATCTGCCTGGTGGATCTCGCCGAGGTCCGACCCGGTCACTGGCTGGAGGACGCCTTGTACCTGGAGCGGATGTTCTGGGCCTATCCGGATCGAGTGAACATGGAGGATCCGGTGTTCGCCATGATGGAGGCCCGAGAGAACCTCGGGCTGGAAAACGGACGCCAGGTCAAGAAACTTGCGGTTGCGAGGAGGATCCTGCTGGCCGCCACCACCCCTGCATTCCTGGCACATGAAGGCACCCAAGCACACCTGAATGCCTGTCTGAGGGTGCTGGGGAGCTCCCTTGCCTGGTGGTCGGATCACGGTCTCCCGGCACGCTGATCCGAGACTCGACCCTCGATGCCTGTTGCTGCAGGCCGCCCAGAGGGGTATCCTCGCCGATTCGAGCCCGCTGAGGCGGGTCCGCACCGAACAGTCCACGGAGAAGCCGATGGCCAAGCAGTCTGAAAAAGACCCGGAACGACTGGCTCAAGTCCAGCAGTCCGATCTCGGCGAAAGCCGGGTCAATGAGGAATTCGTTGAGTGGCTGAAGAAATGGGGCAACTCCATTCTTCTGGCCATCCTCCTGGTCGCATTGGCTGGCGTGGCATGGAACTGGTGGCAGCGCAAGGCCGACACCGACCGAGACACCGCCTGGACCAATCTCAGCAGCGCGCAGCTTCCTGCTTCGCTGGAAGAGGTCGCGGCCAACTCGAAGGACATCGATTCGGTCAGCATTCTCGCACTGCTTGGCGCTGCCGATCAGTACCTCACGAGCATCCAGACCAACACCCCCATCGGTGGCTTGCTGGAAGGCGAGGAGCCGGGAATCGACGAAGCCACTCGAACCGAATACCTGAAGAATGCAGACGCTCTCTACGCCCAGGCGCTGACCGCCGTGGGTGATCCCGGCAAGAACTTCTCGATGAAGATCCTTGTCTGCAGTGCACTCTTCGGCCAGGCAGCGGTGGCGGAAAGCCAGGGCAACATCGAACAGGCCCGGACCGCACTGAACAAGATCGTCGAAACGGCGAACCCCGAATATCCGGATCTTGCCAACCAGGCCACCTTCAGGATCTCGACCCTCGAGCCACTGGCCAATCGGCTGGTGCTTCCAGCTGCCGCGGATCTTCCGACCCCGCCCGAGCCCGAAGCAGTTCCGGATCCGCTTGATCTGCTTCGAGGCCAACTGAATCAGGAATCAGCCGCACCCGCCAGCGAAGGCGTCGAGCAGGACTCTGACGGAGCTTCCGCCCTGATCCTCGAGAACGTACCGGCGACCTCGGAACCGGCGACCTCGGAACCGGCGACCTCGGAACCGGCGACCTCGGAACCGGCGACTTCGGAACCGGCGACTTCGGAACCGGCGACCTCGGAACCGGCGACCTCGGAACCGGCTGCCGATCCCAGCGGCGACGGTGGTTGACCCGAGCTCAGCTGAGGATCCGATTGATGACGGCTCGACGCCCTCGGCCGAGGCTGAGGCTGTTCAGGCGTTGATCTCGGGTGGCGGCAAGGTCGATCGAGATGCCCTCGAGGCCCTGTACGCAGGCATCGAAGAGACCGACCCAGATGCTCGACCACGGGTCCGCTTCACGCTTTCCCGTGACCTGAGCAAGCGACTCGACCGCTACCTGGTGGATCGAGTCCCCTTTCTCTCCAGAACGAGCATCCAACGACTGATCGACGAGAACGCCGTGACCGTGAACGGCCGACTGCCGAAGGCTTCGACCCGACTTCGCAAGGGCGACGTGGTCGAGACCTCCCTGCCGCCACCTCCGAGCAACGCGATCCCACCGGAGGACATCCCGCTCGACATCATCCACGAAGACAACGACCTGATCGTGATCAACAAGCAGCCGGACATCATCGTCCACCCGGCACGAGGCAATCGTTCGGGCACGTTGATCAACGCCTTGAGCTGGCATTTCATCCACAACAGTGGTGGCGGACTCTCGACCGTCGGGGAGGATTCCTGCCGACCGGGCGTGGTCCACCGGCTGGACCGCTTCACCAGCGGCGTGATGGTCGCCGCCAAGAGCGATACCGCACACTGGCGACTGGGTCGGCAATTCGAACTGCGACAGACCGACAAGCGGTACCTTGCGGTCGTGCACGGCGAAATCCGGCCCTGGGCCGATCGGATCGAGCAACCACTGGGCAAGCACCCGACCGCACGTGAGAAGTACGCGGTTCGTTTCGACGACCTGGCCAAGAGCGCCCGTACGATCTACCGGGTGCGGGAGGCCTATGACGGCTACACCCTCGTGGAGCTGGAACTGGAGACCGGACGCACCCACCAGATCAGGGTGCACCTGGCCTACCTGGGCTATCCGATCGTGGGAGACGACATGTACGGCGGCCGTCACCTTCGGGCAAGTGACATCGATGGCAGCCTTGGCACCGAGCCCCTCATCACCCGCCAGGCCCTCCATGCGACGACCCTGGGTTTCACCCATCCGATCACCGAACAGCCGGTCAGCTATCTCGCACCCCTGCGTCCGGACATGAGGCGCCTGATCGAGCTGCTGAGGACGCATCGCCCACGACGCAGCATCGATGCACCGGGTGCGACCATAGACCTGAAGGCCGCGATGCCCGAGGCTTGAACGCGAGCGAGCCGCTCAGCGAAGCTTCAGGCTCGCGAGGGCGATCATGGCGAGGATCGCGGCGATCAACCAGAAACGAATCACCACCTGGTGTTCACTCCAGCCACCAAGGTGGAAGTGATGGTGGATGGGTGAACAACGGAAGATCCGCTTGCCACCGGTGGCCTTGAAGTAGCCGACCTGCAGCATCACGCTGCCCATCTCGAGGATGAAGATCCCACCGATCACCAGTACGAGGATCTCCTGCCTGATCACCACCGCGAAGAAGGCCAGCAAGCCACCCAGCGGCAGCGATCCGGTGTCGCCCATGAAGACGCTTGCAGGCGAGACGTTGAACCAGAGGAATCCGATGCACGCCCCAGCCATGGCACCCGCGAAGATCATCAACTCCTGGGACCCCTCGACATAAGGCACCATCAGGAACGATGCCGCTCGCGGTTCGCCCGCGATCCAGGTCAGGACCATCATCGCGAGGCTTGCGATCACCAGCGTCCCGCTGGCGAGCCCGTCCATGCCGTCGGAGATGTTGACCGCATTGGAGAACCCCGCGATCAGCAGGGTCCCCACCAGCACGAAGACGAACCCGGAAAAGACGATCACCCCGGAGTTCAGGGTGAAGGGAAGCTGGATGGTGTCATCCAGCTGGGCGGGTGGGTAGGTCCGCTGGAACGGCAGGTTGAGCGCGAAGGCATCGGGGCTTTCGGCGTGGTTGAAGGCGGCAAGGGAGACCACGAACGCTATTCCAAGCTGGAAAAGCAGCTTCTCCCACGCCCGGAGTCCTTCCCGGCTTCCGGGGGAGCGCACTGCTGCGGTGAGCTTCAACCAGTCGTCGAACCCCCCGACCACCGCAAGCCAGACCAGCACCAGGAATGCCAGCAGAACGTAGCGGTTGCTCAGGTCGGCAAAGAGCAAGGCGGTCACCAGGATCGAACCGCAGATGAGGATCCCCCCCATCGTCGGCGTCCCGGCTCGTGAGCTCATCAGTTCATTGAGATCGGCGTTGTAGAACTCGGGCGAGTCCCCCACCTTGCGGCGCACCAGCCAGGCGATCGTGCGGCGCCCGAAGAGCATCACCAGGGTGAAGGCCACCAGCACCGAGGCCAGCGCACGGAATTCCTCCTGGTAGAGCACCTGCAATGCCGACCACAGCCCGAGTGACTCGAGCTGGTTCTGGAAGGCATCGATGAGATTGAAGAGCATGCTGTTTCAACCGATGAGGTGCGCGTCACTAATCATCGGCAGGACCAGCGAACTCTCATCAGTGGCTGGCCAACTCGGGCAGCTTGCGGCCGCGCTCTCGGGCAGCTTCGATGATGCGTTCGAACGCCATGCCTCGAGAGGCCTTCAGCAGCACGGCATCACCGGGCTGGATCGCCGCGGCGACGGTATCTGCAAGCACGTCATCCAGCCCCGGCAGGGTGGCCACCAGGCCAGTGAAACCCTCGGCAACCAGCGCATCCGCTCCGTGTCGACTTCGTTCGCCGATGAAGATGGCGACCTCGATCGGGGTCTGCTGGTCAAGCCGGGCGATCTGCCGACCGACTTCGGCGTGCAGGGCGTTCTCATCAGGACCGAGTTCAAGCATGTCCCCGAGGATGACCATGCGTCGTGGCGCGTCAGCTGCGATCTCGCCAAAGGTCTCGAGGGCAGCAGCGACTGCTTCGGGATTCGAGTTGTAGACGTCATTCAAGAGCATCGTTCCGGTTCCCTCCAGCAAGAGAGGTGAAAGCCGCATCGAGTCGGGACCTAAGGAGCATATCGCCGATGCGGCCTGTTCATCTGGAATATCCAGTGATCTTGATACGCAGACCGCCGCACAGGTGTTCAGGGCATTGTGCGCACCAGGATGCCGGCTCCGGAGCTCCAGGCCGCCCTCGAGCATGATCGCCTGTTCACCCGTCAGGCTCAGGGAACGCCTGTGCGAGAGCCTCAGGGCCCCATGAACGGCCCCAAACCCGATGGTCCTCACCCCCTTGGGCACGCATGACTCGAGCAGGCCCGCCTGCGCGGAATCAGCAGGCAGGATCGCGGTTCCACGTTCCGGGAGCACCTTTAGGAGCGCCCCCTTCTCGATGGCCACGCCCTCGAGGGACCCCAGCCCTTCCAGATGCGCCCGACCGATCGAGGTGATCACGCCGATATCCGGTCGGGCCAGCTCCGCCAGGGCACGAATCTCACCGGGAGCGTTGGTGCCGATTTCCAGAACCAGGTAGCGGTCGGAACGATCGGCAGCGAGGAGACTCAGTGGCACGCCGATGTGGTTGTTGAACGATCGCCGAGATGCGGTGGTGGGACCGTTGGTTTCACAGATCGCCTGCACCATCCGGCGCAGGGTGGTCTTTCCCGCGCTGCCGGTGATCGCGACGACGGTGGCTTCGAGCTGGCTTCGCCAGGCAGCGGCCAGTGCCCACATCGCCTGCTGCGTGTCCTCGACCGCCAGCAATGGAAGCGAACCGGCAGTCGGGTCGGGAACCCGCCCCGATTCGACCAGGGCCGCGACGGCCCCCCCTGCTTCAGCCTGCGACAGGAATTGATGACCATCATGTCGGGCACCCGACAGTGCGATGTACAGGCGACCAGCCAGGTCGTCCCTGGTGTCGATCGAGACTCCGCCAGCTTCGAGATCGGGATCCGCAGCTTCGACCAGCCAGCGGCCGCCGACCACGGAGCGGATCGTTTCAAGCGAGAAGAAACTCATGCGTCTCCCCCCCCGGTGGTGTCCAGTGCCTCACGAGCACAGACTCGATCATCGAAATCACGTCGCTCGGTACCGATGATCTGGTAGTCCTCGTGTCCTTTTCCGGCGATGACGATGACTTCGCCGGCGACGGCCTCTCGGATCACTCGTCGGATCGCCTTGCCGCGATCCACCTCGGCATCGCAGTGGCGAGCGAGTGACTCGGGGATGCCTTCGAGGATCTCGCTGACGATCACTTCCGGGGGCTCGGTGCGTGGATTGTCCGAACTGACCAGGACCTTGTCGGCCAGTTCCGCGGCCAGTCGGCCCATCCGCGCCCGCTTGGTTCGGTCGCGATCCCCGCCGCACCCGAAGAGCACCGTCAGCCGGCCACCCTCGCCGACCAGCGGCCGCGCTGCCAGCAGGACGTTACGAAGAGCGTCATCGGTATGGGCGTAATCAACCAGGACCGTGAAGGGCGCATCAGGACTGGTGACCGGTTCCAGGCGTCCGGGAGGCGCCTCGAGGAGAGGCAGGACACCCTCGAGCGTCGCGGCATCCACGTCGAGGGAATGAGCCAGTGCGCAGGCCAGGATGAGGTTTTCCGCATTGTGCCGGCCGATCAGCCGGGAGTGCACGTGGAGGGTTCCCCATGCTCCCTCCAGACGCAGCTCGGTTCCGCTTCGCGTCGATTCCAGGATGACCGCACGGGCGTCCGCCGGGGTGTCTGCGGTCGAGCAGCGGATGATCCGTCCCCGGGTTCCCCGGGTGATTCGTTCGTGGTGCGGACAGTCGACATTGACGATCGCGACACCATCGGGAGACAGGAGCTCGAACAGCCTTGCCTTCGCGTCGGCATAGGCCCCGACCGTCCCGTGGTAGTCGAGATGGTCGCCGGTGAGGTTGGTGTAGATCGCACGGTTTGGTTCGACCCCGAGCAGGCGTCCCTGGTCCAGCGCATGGCTCGAGGCTTCCAGGATCACCGAATCACAGCGGTTGCCGACCATTCGCCCGAGCACCGAGGCGAGTTCACACGCCGAGGGCGTGGTCAGGGACGCGGTGGTCCTCGTCGCTCCATCGTCGGTCTCGATCGTGCCGATGAGGCCGCAGCGTCGCCCGGCTCCTGCCAGCAGCGCACGCACCAGCCAGGCCACGGTCGTCTTTCCGTTGGTTCCAGTGACCGCCAGTACATCAAGGGCGGTGGAAGGCTCACCATGGAAACGGTGCGCCGCACGGGCTCCAGCCACCCGGGGGTCCGCAGCACGAATCACGGCGGTTTCGGCATCGAGCGTCGATGCGGGCAGATCCATCGGCAAGAGCACCGCGGCGGCACCACGCCGGATGGCGTCCGCGACATGGCGGCTGCCGTCATCGGAGCAACCGGGTCGCGCGACGAAGAGCGCTCCGGGGCCGACCGCACGCGAATCCTCGACCACCGCGCGAGGACGGATGGCACCATCGCCCTCGATGAGCGCATCATCCTCGAAGAGTTCAAGCAGGCTGGGCGGGTTTCCGTGCATCACACCTTTACAACATCGGTCATGGCCACTGGAACACCATGAATCCTACTAGAGGATCAACATCGCATCCCCGTAGGAATAAAAACGATATCGCTCCGCGATCGCCTCTGCGTACACCTCCCGCAGGCGGTCCAGCCCGACCAGCGCCGCCACCAGTGCCAGGAGGGTCGAGCGAGGCAGGTGAAAATTGGTCAGCAGCAGGTCCACGTGACGGAACCGATGACCCGGCGCGATCAGGAGATCGGTATCGGTGGCAATCGTCCGTTCGGGCAGGACCTCGGGGAGGGATTCGAGCGCTCGGCAGGAAGTCGTTCCCACCGCGAGGATCCGTCCACCATGCGCACGGGTCTGCTTCAGGCCGGCCTGGGCGAGATCATCGACCACGAAGCGTTCCCGGTGCATCGGATGTGCCTCGAGGGTCTCGGTGGTGACCGGGCGGAAGGTGCCGGGCCCGACTTCCAGCTCGAGATCGATCCGAGTGATGCCGGAAGTCTGCAGGCGCTCAAGGAGCGGCTCGGTGAAGTGCAGGCCCGCGGTCGGTGCCGCCACCGAGAACTGGCCGCCAAGATGCTGATACACCGTCCGGTACCAGTCGCGATCCCGTGCCTCGATGTCCGGACGATCGAAGGCGGCTTCGCCGCGGCGAGCACTGAGGATGTAGGGCGGCAGCGGCACGTGGCCTGCATCCTCGAGCAGGCTGCTCAAGGGTCCGCCTTCCAGCAGCCGCAGCATGACCTGTTCCTCCTGGCGACCCAGGACCTCGAAGACCCCGCGGCAGGTGTCATCGGCTGCTCGCAGCAGCAGTCGCTCGCCCGCCCGCAGTTTCTTCGCGCCCTTCAAGTAGCAGCCGATCCGATCGGTCGATTCACCGGGCAGCAGCAGGCCCTCGAGTCGTCCACCGCTGCCTGCTCGCTCGAAGTTCACCCGCGCCGGGACCACCCGGGTCGCATTGACCACCAGGGCGTCACCGGCAGATAGCAGCTCCGGCAGGTCCCGTACTCGTCGGTGGGCAATGCCCCCGCTTTTCCGATCGACGACCAGCAGTCGCGCCGAATCCCGGGGCTCGACCGGGTGGGTGGCGATCAGGGTCGAATCGAATTCATAGTCCAGCTCGTCGGTGCGCATCGCCTACACGCTACCCAAGAGTGAGCGCAGGCGCCTCCAAGGAAGCTGCGCATCGACGTCGCCCGGGTTGCAGACCCGGCTCGAGCACCCGTTGGGAATGCACCTTATCGGTCAGGCCGGAACCTCCGAAAAACCGCTCGCCCCGCCCACGGGGCGTGGCACGGTTCGGGGGTATCCATGACCCTACAAACCCCAGACATGACCCCCTTCAGTGGACTTTCCCCACTGCGCTTCACCCCCGTCCGGGAGGAAGTCGTCGTTCAGGAAACGAACTGCCAGCACCGCGGAGGTGCCGAGGAACGTCGGAACGACCAGGTGCTGCTCACCCGCCAGGCTCAAGAGCTTGCCGAGCAGGCCGCAACCATCCGTGGACTGGAAGCAAGGCTGTCAGCAGCCTTGAGCACGGAATCGGTGACCTGCATGCCACCGACATCCGCCACCCTCGATGCGAGCTCGAAGCCGACCGGGATCACCCCGGTCCAGACCACGGAAGCGACCACGGAGACGACCATCGACGTGCATGTGCAGGTGGTGACCGTTCAGCCCACGGTGTTCACGAACATCGGCTCGTTGCTGGACGTCTTCGCCTGACTCATCCGCCGGAAGGCACGGCATCCGGACCGAGAACGCCCGGCGGCGCCCACTGAACGAGTTCGACCGGCAGACGACGAAGTCCTCGTCGCAATGCCTTGGCCACCGCATAGCGAAGTGCATCGTCCCGGCGCGCAAGCACCCGATCGGTGACGGAGAACCCCCGCTGCTCCATCTCCTCGAGGCCCCATTTCCAGGCGTGGTACTCCTCGAGGCAGCGCGGTCGATAGCGTCGAAGCCCGATGGCATGGTGCCCCACCTCGTGCATGAAGACCGCGCAACTCATGGGGCCGCGCGGATAAGGCGATTCGATCAGACGGCTCACCGTCCCATCCCGGTAGAGGACTTCCCAGGCGCAGCCGGAGGTGCTTGAACGCCACTTGTTCACCCGGAGTCGATGGATCTTCTTCATCTCCAGGACCAGCTCGTCGTAGCGAACCTGTCGGGCGGTGACATTCGGCTTGCTGCGCGGTGCGGCGGGCGCCTTCACCAATACGGGGTCCGGTTTCGAGCCACGGCCGGGCAGCAGATCCCACAAGAAGGTTGGAAAACCACGGAGACTCACGTGATCGCCTCCGCACGACAGCCGGCCGAAAGCGGGTGTCCGCGCAGCCAGGCATCGAAGGACATCGGCTTCTTTCCGGCAGGCTGCACCTCGATCAGCTGCAGTGCACCCTCGGAACAGGCGATCGTGCCATCCGGGTGGATCGTGCCGGGTGGCGCCGGTTCATCGCCGTCGACCGCGCTCACCCGGAGCAGGCGCAGGCGGGTCCCGTCGTACTGGATGTCGCAGCCGGGCCAGGGGGTCAGGCCATGCACCCAGGCACGTATCCGGACCGCTGCCTGGTCGAAATGGACCGTCGCTTCCTTTCGAGAGAGCTTGCGCGCCTGGCTGACCTGCTGTTCGTCCTGGGTCTCTCCCTCGAGCTCGCCATCGGCAAGCTGCTGAAGCACTCCGAGAACGGCTGCGGGGCCGAGCTCAGCCAGTCGATCATGCAGTTCGCCCGCGGTTTCAGTGGGTTCGATCGCCAGTTCACTTCGTGCGAACACCAGACCGGCATCCATGCGCTCGGCGAGACTGATCACCGAAACCCCGGTTCGTTCCAAGGCATCCATCATCGCCCGGTTGATGGGCGCGGCCCCTCGATAGGCCGGAAGCAGCGACGCATGCAGGTTGAACGCCTGCAGGCCGTCGAGAAGCTCGGGGCCGAGCTTCTGTCCGAAGGCGATGACCACCAGCGCGTCGGGGCGAAGCGCACGAATGCGATCACGAATCTCGGGCACGTTCACGTCCGGGGGACGTTCCAGCTGGAGATCGCCCTCGAGTGCCCATTCCGAGATCGGCGTCGGGCGCAGGTGTCGACCACGCCCGGCGGTTCGGTCCGGCTGGGAGACCACGAGGGCGATCTCGTGTTCCGCAGCGAGTGCGCGTGCCGTCGGCAGCCCGAAGGCGCCGGAACCCATGAAGACCAGTCGCATGATTCTGGGGATCCTCCGTGGCTGGAGACAGTCCGCGGTCAGTGCCCACCGCCGGCATACATCGACTCAAGTTCCTTGAGCGCTCGACGATTGGACAGACGATCAAGCGTGCGCATTCGATCGAGGATCAAGGTGCCTTCGAGATGGTCGAACTCGTGCAGCCAGATCCGGGCATGGAGCCCGTCGGATTCGAGCTCGAACGGCTCACCTTCGAGATCGAACGCCTTGATCCGGACGAAGATCGGTCGCCGAACCGATCCCCGGATCTCCGGGAGACTCAGGCAGCCTTCCTCCTCCCATTCGAGCGGGCCGGAGGCTTCGAGGATCTCGGGATTGATGAAGATCGACTCCTCCTCCCCCTCCTCTTCGGTGTTGCAGATGAACATGCGGACGGAATGCCCGACCTGGGGCGCTGCGAGACCGACCCCTGAATGCGCCTTTCGGAGCCGGATCATCTCCTCGGTGAGGGTGCGAAGGTCATCATCGAAGTGCTCCACCGGCTGGGCCTTGGCGCGAAGTATCGGATCTGGATGAAACACCATTCGGCAGGGTTGGATGCTCATAACGGTCAATCCTAGCGCCTCGGGTAGGGTACGCGTTGACCCACCTTCAAGAGACTCGTAGGGTGTTGTATTCATCCCCATGAAGGAACGGCACCGGTCGGTTCAGGGATGGGCATTTGATTCAGGAGCAGCGCGTGGCACTCTTCGGCAAGAAGAAGCAGGACGACGGCGACGGCAATACCGGCTTCCAGCCTCAACCGGACAAGGCGAAACCCTGGCTCGACCAGGCCAAGCACATCGTCGACACCGGAAACTTCACCTATGCACTGACCTGCTACGCCTCGGCGCTCAAGCTCGATCCCAGCCCGATGAGCACGCACATGGCGATGTACGAGGCTGCAGTCGGACACCACAACTCCGGTGGTGAAGCCGCCTCGCGCAAGGAACTGAAGGATGTCGACGGTCCCGGACCGGTCGAGAAGTTCGCGACCGCGGAACTGGCCTGGATGCGGGACCTCAACAACCACACCCTGGCCCTGAAGCTCCTCGACTCCGCGGGGAAGGCGAACCAGATGGAGTTCGGCCAGTGGCTGGCGCCCAAGGTGCTCAACATGATTCGGCGGTCGAAGAAGCAGTCGAAGTCCGACTACGTGAAGGCGAAGAACCTCTTCAGCGGAGTCGGCGCCTGGGACGAAGCCTTCATGGCCGGCGAGGCTGCGGTCAAGATCGATCCCAGCGATGCCGGACTGGTCCAGGATCTCAAGCAGCTCACCGCCCAGCGTGCGATCGTCTCCGGTGGCTACCAGGATGCCGCCAACGAAAAGGGCGACTTCCGCACCGCGGTCAAGGACCTCGACGAACAGCAGCGGCTCGAGGATGAAACATCGATGGTGGGCGGCAATGCCGACGATCGCATGGTCGAGGTGGCCCGGAAGGAACTCGAGGAGAACATGACCTCCCCCGAGGCCGTGCAGAAGCTCGCGAAGACCCTGCTCCGCAAGAACACGCCGGAAGCCACCGAGGAAGCCCACGATGTCTACATGGCGGGTTTCGAGCGGCTCACCCAGTATCGATTCCGCATGGCTGCCGGCGACATCCGACTGAACCAGTCCAAGGAAAAGCTCCGAGGACTGAAGAAGGTGGTCGAAGCGAATGCCGAGGACCAGACCGCCAAGGATCGCCTGACCGAGGCCAGGAGTGCCTACACCCAGTTGAAGGCCGTGGAATTCACGGAACGGGCCAAGAAGTACCCGACCGACCGTTCGATCAAGTACGAACTCGGCAATGTCCTCTTCGAACAGGGCGACTTCGAGAGTGCGATGTCGAACTTCCAGGAATGCAAGGACGAGCCGAAGTTCCGCGTGACCAGCGCACATCGACTCGGACGCTGCTTCTCCGAGGAGGGGTGGAACCAGGAAGCGATCGCCGAGTATCGCGATGCACTGGAGTGGATCGACGCCACCACCCGGGAACTCGAGCTCCCAATCAAGTACGACATGATGGTGTCGCTCATCGCCCAGGCAGGCGAGAGCAGGTCCCGGGAGCTTGCCGAGGAGGCCGCCGAGATCTGTTCCGCGATCGTTCGCAAGGACATCAAGTACCGCGACATCCGTGATCGTCGAAGAGAGATCGACGAACTGACGAAGTCACTCAGCTGAGTGCCGGACCCGGTCATCGACCGGCCGGAGGAGCGTCTCATGGGCACGAGCGACCACGCGATCGACGCGCCTTCCGGTGAAATCGTCGCGATCATTCCCACCCGCATGGGCTCCACCCGCTTCCCCGGCAAGCCCCTGGCAGATGCCACCGGCAGGCCGATGGTCCAGCATGTCTGTGAACAGGCCGAGGCCGCTTCGCGCATCGATCGCGTGATCGTCGCCACCGACGACGAGAGGATCCTTCGAGCCGTCGAGGCCTTCGGCGGATTCGCGGTGATGACCGATCCCGGACACCCCAACGGCACCAGTCGGATCGCCGAGGTCGCCAGCGGACTCGACTGCAGGATGGTGGTCAATGTCCAGGGTGACGAGCCGATGATCGACCCAGCCGCGATCGATGCCGTCGTTGAAGCACTCGAGGACGACCCCGAGGCCGGCATGGCCACCGTCGCCTGCCCGTTCGCCACCGGGGAGGACCCCGAGGACCCGAATCTGGTGAAGGCCTTTCCCCGGGATGATGGTCGGGCCGGCGCCTTTTCACGGGCCACGGCCCCGGACCCGATCCTGGGACACGAGCCGGTGGCGCCGCCACTTCGCCATCTCGGCCTCTATGCCTACCGCCCCGAATACCTCCAGCAGTTCGCCGCCCTCGCCTCAACCCCACTGGAACAGTCCGAGCGCCTCGAGCAACTTCGTGCCTTGGAACACGGACACCCCATCGCGCTCGGCCAGGTGGCCTGGGCCCACCACGGCATCGACACGCCAGAGCAGTACCAGGCCTTCGTGGATCTTTGGACGGCTGGACGTTAGGGCGAAAAGCCACTGGTGGGCGAGTGCCCTTCATGCTATCGTCACGTATGCCCCCCCAAACACACGATCAGCACAACGAACACGATCAGGACCCTGATTTCCTCGCTCGCCTGGGCACCTCCGGTGAGATGAGCGAGAACTATTCTCCCATCCCGGAAGGCTACCAACAGGGACGAACCAAGTTCGTGGTTGTCCTGGGTACCGTGATGAGCGGGCTTGGCAAGGGCATCTTCTCGAGCTCGCTCGCGAAACTGCTCAAGGACAAGGGGCTGACCGTCGCGCCCATCAAGCTCGAGGGGTACCTGAACATTGATTCGGGCACCCTCAACCCCTATCGACACGGCGAAGTCTTCGTGCTGGAGGACGGTCTGGAAACGGACATGGACCTGGGCACCTACGAGCGAATCCTCGACCAGAATCTCAATCGCAAGAACTTCCTCACCGCCGGCCAGATCTACACCGAGATCCTCGAACGCGAACGACGGGGTGACTACCTCGGTCGCGACGTCCAGATGATCCCCCACGTGACCGGCGAGGTGAAGCGGAAGCTTCGAGAACTGGCGCTGACCGGCAACCAGGGCAAACAGTGCGACGTCGTCTTCGTCGAGGTCGGCGGAACCGCCGGTGACTACGAGAACGGTTTCTACATCGAGGCGCTGCGCGAGCTGGCCTTCGAGGAAGGACCGGACTCGACCTGCTTCGTCGCACTCACCTACATCATCGAACCCTCGATACTCGGCGAGCAGAAATCCAAGGCCGCCCAACTCGGGATCAAGCGACTCCTGGAAGCCGGCATCCAGCCGTCGATCATCGCCTGTCGCGCGAAGGACCCGGTCACCAACCAGGTCATGGAGAAGATCGGCATGTTCTCGAACGTGCCGATGAACAGGATCTTCTCCATGCACGACCGTGAATCGATCTACACCATCCCCGACGCGATGCGTGCGGCAAGGCTCGACGGACAGATCCTCTCGATCCTCGACATGCACGAACGAGTCGACCCGACCCACGAGGACCGGGCCCGCGGCGAGTGGAAGCAGTTCACCCAGCAGCTCCTGGCCACCAGGCGACACAAGATCAACATCGCGATCACCGGAAAGTACGCCGCACTGCGCGATGCCTACGCCTCGATCGACAAGGCCCTTGAACACTGTGCAACCCAGCTTTCAGCCGACATCAACGCACACTGGATCGACACCACCTCGATCGAGACCAGCGCGGACGCCGACAAGGCACTTGCAGGCATGCACGGCATCATCGTGCCGGGAGGCTTCGGTCTTCGCGGGGTCGAGGGCAAGATCCTCTGCGTGGAACACGCCCGGACCAACCGCCTCCCCTACCTGGGCATCTGCCTGGGGTTCCAGGTCGCCGTGATCGAGTACGCACGAAACGTGATGGGACTGCCCGGAGCCCATTCCACCGAATTCGAACCGGACTGTGCGGGCGCGATCATCGCGGAACTCCCGGAGCAGAAGAAGCTGGAAGGCATCCTCGGCGGCACGATGCGACTGGGCGCCCAGGACGTGGTGCTCAGGGAAGGTTCGCTGGCGAGGCACCTCTACAACGGACAAGCCAGTGTCCGGGAACGGTTCCGACACCGCTACGAAGTCGAGCCCGGCTACATCGACCGGCTTGCGGATGCGGGCCTTCATTTCTCCGGTCGACATCCGGATTATCCGATCATGCAGGTCCTCGAACTGGAATCGACCCAGCATCCCTACTTCGTCGGTGCCCAGTTCCACCCGGAACTGACCTCCCGACCGCTGACGCCGAACCCGCTCTTCATGGGACTGGTGGCTGCCGCCATCCGGACAGCCGAACCGGAGGCCTCCCTGGACGATCTCCCGGCCCAATGGAAGCCCAACCACTCCGGGGACACCGCCAACGGGCATGAGTTCGCCCAGAGCCCCGGTTGAGGACCTCCTCGAGACGAGAAGACGCGAATGATCCGGTCATTCCGGCTCGAAGTCGCCCAAGTGGTGAGGAAACGAGTATCCTTTCTGCCCGACTGAATGACGGATCCACCCGGCCCGACCACGGACCGGGAGTTCCGATAGCCACGGCGATATAGCTCAGCTGGCTAGAGCATGGGATTCATAAACCCAAGGTCGCAGGTTCGAGTCCTGCTATCGCCATTTGAAGGCCCGACCCCGACGGGGACGGGCCTTCATCATGTTCTGAAGACAAAAAACCCCGCAAAATCATTGATTCAGGTCGACGATTGACGGTTTGTATACGTAGATAGTCAATGGAGTCGTGGAAACTCCATCTTGCTGTTTCGGCACGGGCATACGGCTCTTGGACTTGGCTCCGGGACCTGATGCGCCTACTCTGGAACAGACCGCCGGAACCGGAACGTGTTCTAGAGCACGTTCCGGTTCCGGTTCGGTTCCAATCCAAGCACCAGATCCTCACGGACGATTCGGGGTCGTCACCCCCTGCTGGACCATCAGCACGCTCCGCGAGGCGAGGATACATAGCCGATGAAGCTCCACATGCAGCACCCGACCACCTTGCCCAGACGCGCCTTCACCCTCGTTGAATTGCTCGTGGTGCTCACCGTGATCCTGCTCCTCATGGGTCTGGTCTGGGCATCGATCGGCAAGGTGCGCGAGCAAGCCACCCAGACCGGTTGCCTGAGCAATCAGCGCCAGCTGAACCTCGCCAACTACGGCTTTGCCGCCGACAACGACGGCACCTTCATGAGCCCGCGTTCGGACCCCAACTTCGCGGCCGGTACCGGTGATGCTTCGGACATCGCCGACTGCTCCCGGGGTGGCGAGGAATACCGTCTCTTCACCAAGTCCTTTGACGGCGGTGGTCAGGACCGGATGTACACCGACGAGAACGGTCGGCCCCAGGAATACGACCTGGCCCTCACCGACGGCGCCGCCTGGGAATACCTCGGCGACACCAAGGTCTACAAGTCTCCGCTGGACCCGACCAGCCGACTTCGCAGCTATGCGTTCAACGCCTACGTCGGTGAGATCTGCCCGGACAACCTCCCCATCGACGGCATCGGTACCGAAGTCGCCCAGGGCTGGCGTTCGGCGCGCACCTTGAGCGGCCTGCCGAAACCCAACGAGACCCTGATGACGATCTGCGAGGAAGACGCGAACGACCAGGGCCCCGCCTACAACAACCAGGGCTGGGTGGTGAAGAGCTGGGAGGACTACCAGGCCTGGTGGGACTACCCCGCACCCTGGCTGAAGGATGGCGTCACCCTCTCATTCTGTGACGGCTCGACCAGCTTCTACAAGTTCAAGGCGCCCGACCTCGGGAACATCCTGATCGCCAATTCAGCCTCGGGCTTCGGCTACCACCGAGCCACCTACAGCGGTGAGGGTGGCGAAAGCGATCTCCTCTGGTTCCAGGAACACATGCTTCCGGGTCGCCTCACCTACTGAGCAGAGACCGACCATTCCATCGAGCCACTCGATGGCCTCGGCGACCGGTGATTGCCCGCACCCGGTCCAGAGAGCTACCATGAACCCATGGACACTTCTCTCACCTTCAACGGCCGTTTCCTCGCACCGCTCTGCACTCGACGGGGCAGGCATCTCCTCTTGACCCTGGTCGCGGGCATCCTGCTTGCAGGGTGTAGTGGTGACTCTTCCGATGAACGCAAGAACGGAGCCGTATCGTCCTTTGCGATTCGACAGTTCATGGCGCCCGGACAATCCATCGCCCAGACCCTTGATACCGGCGGCCGCTGCCTCATCTTCCTCGAACTGACCAACGTCGAGGATGGCAGTCCCAACGAAATCGATCCGAGCTGGGTCTTTGAATTGTCGATCACCAGCCCCCGGGGCGAGAAGGTCCCCCTGCTGGCGGACCCCTGGATCCCCAACGCCTGGAAGAAGGACGAAGGCGTCGTTCTGGTCGGCGGCTTCGAGGCACCTTCACGGGGCAACTACCAGATCGACATCACCTCGCCGAACTGCCCGCCACGAACCGCACCGATGGTGCTGCTTCCGGTCAACTGAGCACGTTGTCGGCACACCCGCCTTCGCCGTACACTGACGACCACTGCCCCCGTAGCTCAGCTGGATAGAGCATTGCTTTCCTAAAGCAGAGGTCACAGGTTCGAGTCCTGTCGGGGGTGTTTCGCATGTCGCAGGCCCCAGCCTTGGGCACCGAAGGTGCCGGGTACGAAACACTCCGGAACACCTTCTCCTTGGCTGGATGACTCCATTCGCACGCTCTTCAGGGGATTTCGCCTCGTCAATGCACCGCGGTCGGGGTACCTCGGGAGATACCATGGCGTCGTCAGCCCACACACCTGCTGACTGAGTGATCTCGATATCGAACCAAACCAGCTGTAACCAGATATAGCAAGGAGCAACGACCATGACCGAGCAACGCAATGCGCTGACTGAGCTCTTCGCCGCCTGCTGGAAGGACGAAGCCCTCAAGGCACGCTTCATGAGCGACCCCAAGGCAGTCCTCGCCGAGCATGGCATGGATGTGCCCGACAACATCGACGTCAACGTCGTCGAGAACTCAGACAACACCGTGTACATCACGATGCCCATGCCACCTGAGGGACATGCGTCCTTGTCCGATGATGAACTGAGCAACGCCGCTGGCGCTGGCGTCTGCCATATCGTCCTGCCCGGAGGAGCCCACGTCTCCAATTGAACGTGTCTCGACGACACCAACGCATCCGATCTGGATGCCGCTGACGTGTCCCCGGATCACCGGCACCCGTCATCAGGCGGTCGATGTCGCCATCGGTTCACCTGAAGAGCAGGCCGGAGTCAGATCGACCAGTTGGCGAGGACGATCGTCAGGTCCGCACCATCAACGATCAGGTCCCCGTTGATGTCATAGGTCTGGTTGGACGTCCCCCAGTATCCGAGCAACTGACTGAGATCGACGCCGTCGACGATCGAGTCGCCATTGAAGTCACCGGGAATGGAGTCGTCGACGCAGTCGATCACACCGTCGAGGTCGTGCTGGGAGACGAAATCCCAGATCGCAGTGGCCGCGAAGGACGGGACGTCATGGCCTCCGCCGTCACGACGGAAGTGCTGAACCGCGTGGCAGCCCTCACCGGCCTCCCAGGTGTATCGAGTCACGCCACCACCAAGATTGACGATCTCCGGAGGCGTCTCGGCCTGGTTCTTTGCAACCCAGTAGGTGTACTGAGCCGCCGCGGAAGGCACCCAGCCACCGTCGTACGGGGCGTAGAAGTCGTCGGTGCCGAGGATGTGACAGATCGCCGTCGGCTGAGCCGAATCACAGTCCGCGAAGGTCCAGGGGTACATGCTGGCGGCCACCGCGGCGACGGCCGCGACCTCATCGCTCTTCGCACAGGACAGATCCCAGACGTAGCTTGCACCCATCGAGTAGCCGCCGACATAGATCCGGGTGCGGTCGGCGTTGTAGGTGGCGACGAGGTCGTCGATCATCGCGCTCGTGAACGCGAGGTCGATCTCGTAATTGCCGTTGGAGTACCCATCGGGTTCCTCATATCCCCAGCAGGTGCAGCCCTCGAGGACGTCGGGATACGCGTTGGGATAGACCGCGATGAATCGGCGTGAATCGGCGAGCGAGCGGAAGTCCGCCTCGTAGTTCAGAGCCGCGTTGGCCGTCCCCCCACCACCGTGGTGCCACGCCATGACCGGCAGGTTCTCCGACTCGTTGAAGTCGACGGGCAGGTAGATCAGGTACTGTCGATCGAGACCGTCGACGTCGATGGTGCGGGTGAAAAGCTGCTGGGCGTCGAGGGGCGTCACGAGGAGCCAACCGAAGACCAGGGAGAGCAGAGTGAGGCAAAGCTGATGATGCGTACGCATGGGGAGATCCTTGGTGCCCTCCCTGGAACCGAACCTGCTTGCTCGTCGGACCTCGGGAAGTACCCCCCAATCCTAGGGCAACCCCCACTGCTCTCCAAGAACTCTGGGGAAGTCGGGTCGCAATTCAGACGGTGGTTTGAAGCTTATCAACCGGGCACCAAGCGCCCTGGCTACGACGGAGTCGTGGTCGACGTCCCTTCACCGTCCGGCTCCTCTTCCACCGGATTTGCCTGCCTGGTCGTTTCCGGATCATCCGGTCGCTTCTGTGCGAAGAGCCAGGTCCACATCGCCTCGGATGCGTACGCATCCACCCATGCGTTGTGGCGAACCCCGCCCAGCTCCGAATACTTCGGGCTGCCACCCGCCTCGCGCAGGGCCGCGACCATCTCACGGGAATACCGAACCGGGACGACGGTGTCCGCATCACCGTGAAAGACCCACATCGGGACGTCCTTCATGCGCGGCGCATCGGCAGGATCCCACCCGCCACAGACCGGAACCGCGGCCGCGAAGAAATCGGGGCGAGCCGCGACCGCACCGAAGGTGCCGGCTCCCCCCATCGACTGACCGGTCACGTAGAGGCGATCGGGATCGATCGGCAATCGCTCGAGCAGGTCATCGATGAGCTCGAGGACGTAGGGAATACCGTTGCGACGACGACCCGCCCAGGAGAACTCCTTCGACGGGACACTCGGGACAAGCACGAAGCACGGTGATCCATCACGACGCTTGAGTGCCTTGGGTGCCTGGGTTCCCCCACCAGAACCATGAAGACAGAGGACCAGCGGATACCGTTCGCCTTCGACGAGTTCATCCGGCGAGGCCAGGGTGTGGCGCAGTCGGTAACCGTCGGCACAGGTGAAGTACGTCGAGCGACGGGACTCGGCCGCTTCCTTCCTGTCTTCGGTCGGTTTGGACGGCGCTTCCTGCGGGCCGGCGAGGGTGGGCGATGCGAGGACCAGAAGAACGGGGAGCAGGTACTTGAAACTCGAACTCATCGGCTCAATCCTCACGCATCGTGTGTCCGGGGAACGCATCACCACCACTGGTCGTCTGCCGCCAGTGTAGGGTGCAGGAAGCCATTTCGTCATGTTTACGGACCTTGCAGGCCTTGGATTGCCTTCAATGGAAAGGTGTTTCCTTCCGTATGA